>CAZDMH010000011.1:18948-157558 GCA_964506755.1 uncultured Spirochaetales bacterium | reverse complement strand
AGAGGGGCAGGTCGCACGCCGGGGCGCCGCCCCTTTTTATTTGGGTTGATCCTTCTTGACGAAGAGCTGAATGAGCTGAATGAAGTAGTAGATCTTCTTGTAGACGTCGACGATCTTGGCTCGGATGGTCCCGCCTGAAATGTTCTCGACCTCTTTCCAGTTGACCAGCAGCTCACGATTCGGTTTGTCGTAGTCGTCCAGGACGATCTTGAGGCTCTTGCCCATGATGACCAGGTTCCGGGCCGTGCGCTGGAGAAGCCCCATAGCCTGTTCGTTGAGCTCCTTGAGGATCTGACGAAGGGGCTTGAGCGCCATCTTGTCTCTATCGGACTTCCACATCAGGTTCTTGATGCGTGCGCCCAGCTCGCCTTCTTCAGCCAGCTCGTCGTCGAACTCTTGGATATCGTCGCAGACCTGAAGCAGGACATGGAACGACTCGGAGAGCTGTTGCGACATCAACGGGGTCGACCAGCGGCCGCGGACTATGAGCAGATCAACGAGCTCGCGAATGTCCTTCCGGAAGTAATCGAGCATGAAAGCCTGGAGATAGTTGATCGGAGCCACGTGGAGGAACCCGCCGAGCATCCGCTGCGTGAAGAGCACATTGTTCTTTTCAGTGTAGTTCTTGGTGCGGGAGACTGCCGTAGTGCCAAAAACCGCACTGGTGTATTTTTCGACTGTCTGCTCGTACTGCTGACGCACCAGCTTCTGAACGGTAAGCTCGGTTTGGGTCTTCAACTTCGACAAATAGTCCTCGACCACCTGCGCCCGCGAGATAACCGCCTTCACTTTGTAGAACGGATCCTTGCTGGCGTGGCGAACGAAGAGCTCGAATACTCGCGAACGCCGGACGTCCACGAGCAAACGGAGCAGCTTGTGCCAGTCGGAGCTCGAAACGATCTCGGAGCCGCGGTACTCCTTGAGCACTTCGAGGATCTTCTTCCAATCGGCCTGCGGATCGACGCTGTACAATAGCGCAAGGAAATCCTTGATATCATCCAAAATGTATTCAGCCCGTATCAACTCGAAGCGTGGAACGTAGCGAAGGTCGTGTTCGGGAAGCCGCGAATCGAACTTCTTGAGAAGGAAGAAGTAGTCGAAGTGTATGACGTCGAGGAAGACCGAAAGCACCCCGTAGGAAGAATTGACTTCTTTGGCGCTCTGGGCGTCGAAGCTGGACAGAAGTTCGGTGATCTTGCCCTTCGTTTCCGGCTCGAGGGTCTCGAGCCCTACCACGCGGGCTCGTTCCTCTATGTGCTCCTCGGTAAGCTCATCCCGCAGCTCGCGTTGGTGCTCGCTGAAAGAATGCTCGATGACCATTGTCTTGAGCACATCAGACGACTCGGCGTGGTCGACGAGCAGCTGCGCCGGCCCGGCGATCGAGTAGAGCTCGTGAAAGAATTTGGCCATCGCCGGAAGCGCTTCTTCGGTCTTGGGCCGATAGAATCGATGCTTGCAGCCTTTGAGTTGATGCTCGATGTCCCTAAGAAGGCGTTTCTTTTCTTTTTCGGGATCGTTGGTCCCGAATAGAAATGAAAATATCTTCTCAATGAGGCTCGGGGATTGAGACGGGGGGGTCGGGGATTGAGACGACGAAGGTACCCGCTTCCTTTCGCGGACTGGCCGTATATCCTCGGCTTGCATGGAGCAATCGTAGGCCAAAGAGGGCCGCCTGTCAATGAAAGTCGCTCACCGGGGGACCTCCCAATCGTTGACATTGAGCGAGCCGTAACAGTATTCTTCTCACCATCATGAACAAAATCGCTCAGGAGCTCAACAAGGTTCTCGAGGGCACCATCGCACTCGAGCTTCTCTCAGACTACGGTAAACGGTTCTATTTCCCGAAAGGCATTGCGGCGCAGTCGGCCGAAGCGAAGAAGCACGCGAAGGTGCTGAATGCGACCATCGGCATGGCCTACCTCAACAGGGAGCCGGTCGAGCACTCGGCGATCCGTCACCAGCTTCCGCAGCTCGCTCCGGAGGAATCGGTGGCGTATGCGCCAACCGGCGGTGACAACGCGCTCCGCAAGCGCTGGAAACTAGAGATCGTGAGAAAGAATCCGGATCTCGATCCGGAGAAAATCTCAGACCCGATGGTCGTTCCCGGTCTGACGAGCGGTATTTCGCAGATTGCCGACCTCTTTGCAGACGCCGGCGACCCGGTGGTAGTACCGGACATGTTCTGGGGCAACTATCGGTTGATTTTCGAAGGACGGCGTGAGGCCGTTATGCACGAGTTCCCCTTCTTCACTCCGGACATGAAGCTCAATGTGGAGGGGTTTCGTACCGCTTTGAAGGAAAACGCTCACAACGGCAAGGTGATTCTGATCGTCAATTTCCCGAACAACCCTACGGGTTACTCGCCGACTGCCGATGAGGCGGTGCGTTTGGTCGAGGTCATTCGTGAGCTGGCCGAAGAGGGGCTCAAGATCGTCGCGATCACGGACGATGCCTATTTCGGCTTGTTCTACGAGCCGAACATCTTCACCCAGTCGCTGTTCACCCCTCTATCGCAGGTTCACGAAAATGTGCTTGCGGTCAAGGTGGACGGAGCAACGAAAGAGGACTTCGTATGGGGATTCCGAGTGGGTTTCGTGACCTTCGGGTCGAAGGGCCTCAGTCAGGATCACTTCCAGGCGCTCGGCAACAAACTGATGGGCTCGATTCGAGCTTCGATCTCCAACTCTTCTCGACCTGCGCAGAGCATCCTCCTGCGTGCCATGGAGAGCGACGGTTACATCGAAGAGAAGAATCGCTATTTCGAGTCGCTGAAAGAACGCTACTTCGAGGTCAAGAGGATTATCGAGGAGCGAAAGAACGGGCTTGCATTGAAGCCGCTTCCGTTCAACAGCGGCTACTTCATGAGCTTTCGCTTCGAGGGGGGAAGTGCCGAGGCACTACGTAGGGACCTTCTTTTCGAAAAGGGCATCGGAACGATCTCAATCGCTGACACATACCTTCGAGTCGCCTATTCGAGCATCGACATCGAGGATCTGCCACGGCTCTACGAGGAGATATTCTCTTCGGCCGACGCAGTCAAATAAGCAGCTGTCCGAGTTGTCTCAGCTCCGGCATACGGGAATATACCGCGTTCTGTTCCCCGTTGAGATGTTTGTCGAGCTCGACGGTCTTGAGGTAGAGATCGTTGACGATATCGGAGAGTATTCCGAGGTTCGAGCGGAAATTGTTGATGGCCATGTCCCGAAGCACCTTGTCGTTCGCACCGACGGTGCCTCCTCCAAACCGAGGAGACTCATCACCAGTCAGGAGGCCGCGAAGGTTCGGCAGAAGGCGATGCTGGGCATAGTTGACAAAGAGGGCCATTGCGAGCACCTGCTCGTAGAGCTCGTGAAATGAATAACCTTCCATCCGCTGGTAGTCGCTGATTTCGGTCAATCGTTCGACCCGATCCCAGGTCGCGTTGTCCAAATCCATCTTGAGCAGAGCCTTTCGCATAATACGATTCGATATGTTGGACTTGTAATGATCACCAAGCTGCTCAATGATACGAAAGATCTCTTCGTCCTTTACCTGCATCTCTGCGGCCTCCCGAACCTGCCCGATTATCTCTGCTAATTCATTGAAAAGCAAGCGGCCAACCGCCTCGCACGCGTCAAACCGACTCATATCGACGATTGACATCTCACGGTCGGCCCCGTACAGTGTGCCGGGAGTCGAAACCATTCCATGAAATACCTTCCATTGCTCCTGCTGATGCTGTTCCTGTCAGGTTGTTCGCTCATCGGCAACGACGTTGCGACGATGTGGACGAATCAGCCCGATTTTGCCGCCTACGTCGAGTTGTTCAACACCTCGCAGAAGCACTACAAGATAGAGATTGCCTACAGAGCGGTTCCCGCGCAGAGCCTCACGGCTGAGAACAAGGTGCCCGACCTAGTCGTCGGCGACAGAGTGTCGAGCGTAAACATCGTAGGCAAGTTCAGTCCACTCGACCAGATCCTCGGCAACGGAGAGATCGACACCAGTCTGTTCTACAAGGGCCTCCTCTCGACCGGCCGGTACGAAGGCAGGCAATACCTGTTGCCCGTCTCGTTCGATCTGCCGGTCGTGCTCTTTCAGCCGAAGTCTGCTCCTCCCGACAAGCAGACCGTCTTGGCACTCGACCAGATCCTGTCGGCAAGCAAAGAGTTCAACAAGAAGAGCACGGACAGCTTCACAGTCATGGGGTTTTCGCCGCTTTGGAGCCCTGAGTTCCTGTTCAGCATCGCGCAGCTGCTCGGCGCCGACTTCCATCAGACCTCACGAGGGAATCTAGCGTGGGACGATCAGAAGCTCCAGAAGGCGATCGAAGAAATGAGGGCCTGGGTGAAGGAAATCGACGGTGGTACGCAGGAAGAGTCCACGTTTCGCGACAAATACCTCTACGACCCCGTCTACAAGCTCCTCGACTCGGGCCGGATTCTCTACTATTACACTACCCTGACGAAGTACTTCGATATTCCCGAGGAGAAACGCAAGTCGATCCAGTTCCGCTGGCTGGCCGAGCAGTCCCGCATACCGGTCGTGGAGAACGTGCTGTACGCCGGAGTACCTTCGCGCTCGCGCAATAAGGCGGCCGCTCACGCATTCCTCGAGTGGTTTTTCAAACCGCAGACCCAGTCTCAGCTGCTCGCTGCGACGAGATATGAGCGCATGAAGACCTTCGGAATCGCAGGCGGCTTCTCGGCATTGAGTGTGGTCGACGAACGGGACTTCCCTCAGTTCTATCCCTCACTTCTCGCCAGGATTCCTTCCGAATCCTCAATGCTCTATCCGAAGTCCCTACCGAACGACTGGAGTGATCTCAAAGCCAACGTCATCATTCCGTGGATGGAGCAGGAGGTACTTTCGGGAAGCGGCGGACAGCGCTTGGAAGACAAGTTGAAGGCCTGGAGGCTCCAAAAACCGCTTCCTTGACCACGAAGGCTCCGCGAAGACCGGCTGTGTGAAGCTCCACAGCCTCATCAGGCTCTAACAATTCGTTGACAGGGCCTTCGTTATGTATTACGATACCATTGCAATAGGATAATCTTTTTCGGAGGTTTTCATGGCCACTGTAGAGCTCAAGAACATCGGTAAGGTGTACGAGGGTGGCGTCCGCGCAGTAGACAACGCGAACATCACTGTCAACGACCGGGAGTTCGTCGTGCTCGTCGGACCGTCGGGATGCGGCAAGACGACCACTCTTCGCATGGTTGCAGGTCTCGAAGACATAACGGAAGGGGAACTGTACATCGACGGCAAGATGGTGAACGACGTGCCGCCGAAGGACCGGGACATCGCGATGGTGTTCCAGAACTATGCTCTCTACCCGCACATGACCGTCTACGACAACATGGCGTTCGGTCTCAAGATCCGCAAGTACCCCAAAGCAGAGATCCAGCAGCGTGTGAAGGAGGCGGCTCAGATTCTCGACATCGAGGAGCTCCTCGAGCGCAAGCCAAAGGCTCTCTCGGGCGGTCAGCGACAACGCGTTGCAGTTGGACGCGCAATCGTCCGCAAGCCCAAAGTCTTCTTGTTCGACGAACCCCTTTCGAATCTCGATGCGAAGCTGCGCGTCCAGATGCGCGCGGAGATCTCCGCGCTTCACACACGGCTTCAAGCGACGATGATCTACGTCACCCACGATCAGGTGGAAGCCATGACGATGGCAGACAAAATCGTCGTCATGAAGAACGGGGTTATTCAGCAGATCGGGAGCCCGCTCGAGCTGTACAACCATCCGGCCAACCGCTTCGTCGCTGGATTCATCGGCTCGCCTCCTATGAACTTCCTCACGTGCGCGATCAAGGAAGAAGGCGGCAAGCTCATCGCGGATGAAGGTGAATCGAGAATCGAAATCACCGGCCGCTATGTCAACGTGATGAAGTCCTACGTCGGGAAGGAAGTTGTTTTCGGTGTTCGACCCGAAGACCTGATCTACAGCGAGAAGGGAGGCGAGGGAATCCACACCCACGTAGACGTTATAGAGCCCCTCGGCGCGGAAATCCACGTCTACGTCAGCACGAAGAAGCATCAGATGATCGCCCGAGTTCAACCGACAGTCCAGTTCAAGGTCGGCGACGAGGCAGTCTTCACGGCGATTCTCGACCGGGTCATCTTCTTTGATCTGGAAACCGAGCAGGCAATCCAGGCATAGCCTGCCGTTGGGTAACGGAGCGAACAATACGTCTTTCATTGCGCCCGCCATATCTGGAGCGGAAAGGTGCATGAACGAGAAAAAGCCAGCCGGGAGGCTGGCTTTTTTGTTGAGTGAATCTTCAGGACGGTGCAGAACAGGACCAAAGGAAGCAGAATGAGACCAGGATTCTACGATTCATTCTACAAGGCGGTTCGTACCTACCTCGTAAAGTCGCTCGAGATTCCTCGTTCGATGGACTGCAAAACCCCGATAATCTTCGTTGCGAACCACGAGCAGTCCTACGGGCCAGTTACTGCGATGGCCAGTCTCCCGAAGCCGGTCGTCCCTTGGGTGACCCACGAGATCACCGACAGAAAGCTTTGCCCCGCCTACATAGAAGACGATTTCGTGAGGCCCGAGGTCCGTGTCAACCCACCACTGAGCACGCTGATCGCGCGACTAATCGGCCGGCTCTGTGTCGGCATCATGCACGATCTGCGGGCAATTCCCGTCTACAAGCACAGCAAGCGGATCGCCGAGACCATCCGCGCAAGCGTACGCTATCTCGAACAGGGACGTAGGCTCCTCATCTTCCCTGAGATCGCGAATCTACCGTTCAACGAGATCATCTGCCAATTCGATACCGGGTTCGTCGGTATCGCGAAAGCACTCTTCGAAAAAACACGCAAGATCGTCACATTTCTTCCGGTCGCGGTGAACCGCAAGCTCAAGTATCTCAAGCTCGGAGATCCGATACGCTTCAATCCGTTCGGCTCCTATCACGCCGAGCGCGCCCGTATTCGCGAGCTTCTCATGGAGCGTATCTGCGAGATGTATCGCGAGATGGACTGTCCCGTGCAGAAGCTGCCCGAAGACACCCATTCTGTCCTCCTTTGACCCCGCCCGAACATTGGGACTTTCCTTGACACTGGGGATGGGGCTGCGTAGGATAACAGGCCATGAGCAGCCGGAACGTCTTGGGCATCGCCCTCGTCGGCTGTGGCACCGTGGGTGGGGCCACAGCCCATCTTCTCTCCAGAGATGGTGAACACCTAACCCAGCGTACTGGGATCAGCCTCGAGCTCAGGTACGTGGTCGATCGTGACTTCACCCATGCCCGAGATATTGGCCTCGATGAGAAGCTCTTCGAAACAGAACTCGATAAAGCCCTCGACGATCCCAGGGTCGATGTGATCATCGAGCTCGTCGGAGGGACGACGGTCGCCCGGGAGATCACCGAGAAGGCTTTGAGGGCCGGTAAACATGTCGTTACCGCCAACAAGGCCCTTCTCGCCCACTACGGAGCGGAGCTCATGGCCGTGGCGCAGGCTAACAAAGTGGCGATCTCCTTCGAAGCGAGCTGTGCAGGGGGTATTCCCGTCATCCGTGCTCTCTACGACGGGCTGGTCGCGAACCGCATCGACGCGCTGTACGGAATCGTCAATGGCACCTGCAACTACATCCTCACCGAGATGATTCAACAGGGCCAAGGCTACGAAGAGTCGCTGCGCGCGGCCCAGGCATCGGGTCTCGCCGAGGCAGATCCACACCTCGACGTTTCGGGGCTGGACTCCGCCCATAAGCTCGCCATCATGGCGGCCCTCGCATTCGGACAGAGAATCGACTTCGAAAAGATACCTGTTCAGGGTATCGACAGTCTCGAGCTCATCGATGTCACGTTCGGACAGGAATTGGGCTACATCGTGAAGCTTCTCGCGATAGCGCAGCGAACCGAAAAAGGCCTTTCCTTGCGGGTTCGCCCGGCGTTCATCACCCGCGAGCATCCGCTGGCTTGGGTGTCGGGCCCTTTCAATGCGGTCAGCATCTACGGCCACACCGTGGGCCACACAATGTACTACGGCCGCGGAGCAGGCGGTCCCCCCACCGCGTCCGCTATCGTCGCGGATCTCGTCTCTCTTGCCTTGGGAAGCGCTCAAAGTGCTTTCCACAACCTGCGCATTTGGCCGGATCGAACCATAGAGGCTCTCCAGTTGCCGAGCGATCAAATCGAGAGCAGGTACTACGTAAGAGTCATGGTGGAGGACATACCGGGGGTCTTCGCCAAGCTGGCCACCATCCTCGGTAATCACTCGATCAGCATCTCCTCAGTGCTGCAGAAGGAACCTGAAGAAAGAGAGCCGGAGGGAGTGCCCGTCGTCATCACCACTCACCGCGCCCGAGAAGGCAACATGTTCGACGCGCTAAGGGAGATCGACAGTCTCTCCGTCGTCAAGCGCTCCAGTGTTTGCATCGGAATAATCGACGAACACGAAGAGACGGTCGACGGGGTAACGAGGTGAAAACTCAGTCGCAGGCAACGCCCGATCGCCTTTCGGCAGTCGAAGGGCACGACGCCGAGTCCATCGCCTGGGGATTCTCCGCTCATCTCCGTTACACCCTCGGTGTCAACCGGTACACCTCCTCGAGGCATGACGCGTTCATGTCGCTCGCGTACACTGTTCGGGACCGTCTAGTCAATCAGTGGATGGAAACGCAGCGCGTCCACTACGAGAAGAACGTAAAGCGAGTCTACTACCTATCTCTCGAGTTCCTCATGGGACGGGCTCTCGCCAACAACGTTATCAACATGGGACTCCAGGATGCAGTCGAGGAATCGATGTCGTCGCTCGGCTATAGCTGGGCCGATCTCTGCGAACATGAAGTCGACGCCGGTCTCGGAAACGGCGGCCTCGGCCGACTTGCCGCCTGTTTTCTGGATTCTATGGCGACACTCGATATCCCCGCCTACGGCTACGGTCTTCGGTACGACTACGGCATTTTCCGGCAAGTCATTGAAAACGGTTTCCAGGTCGAACAGCCGGATTACTGGCTGCGCCGGGGCAATCCGTGGGAGATCGAACGGCCCGACATCACGGTGCCGGTCCACTTCGGCGGCAGGGTCATCTCAGGGAACCGCAATGGACGCTCGCGAGCACTGTGGGTCGAAACACAACCAGTCATGGGGGTAGCCTATGACACTCCGATTGTCGGCTATGGAGGCCGCACGGTAAATACACTGCGCCTCTGGAGCACCCGGGCGGCGGAAGAGTTCGACTTTCAAGATTTCAACAAGGGCGACTACGTCGAGGCGGTGAGGTCCAAGGTTAGCGCGGAAAACCTTACCAAGGTCCTCTATCCCAACGATCGCCTCTTCCTCGGCAAGGAGCTGCGGCTAAAACAGCAGTATCTTTTCGTCGCCTGCTCATTGCATGACATCCTGAGAAGATTCAAGAAGCTCGGTTTGCCCTGGGAGGCGTTTCCAAACCGGGCTGCCGTACAGCTCAACGATACCCACCCCTCGCTCGCTATCCCCGAGTTGATGCGGCTTCTCGTCGACCGCGAAGGAGTCGATTGGGACCTTGCCTGGCAGATTACGGTCAAGACGTTCGGCTACACGAACCACACCCTGATGCCGGAAGCGCTGGAAAAATGGCCGGTGCCAATGCTGGAGAAGCTGCTGCCGCGTCATCTACAGATCATCTATCTCATCAATCATCACTTCCTGCAACGGGTCGAGATTCGATTCCCCGGCGACGTGGAGAAGCGGCGCAGCGTCAGTCTCGTCGAAGAAGGTGCGACGAAACAGATACGAATGGCGAACCTCTGCATTGTCGGTTCTCATTCGACGAACGGGGTGGCGGCGCTACACACGGAGCTGCTCCGAACCCGTCTCGTGCCCGACCTCGCAGAGATCTTTCCCGAGCGATTCAACAACAAAACGAACGGCATTACCCAAAGGCGATGGCTGCTCACGGCAAACCCACCACTCGCCGCGCTGATTAGCGAATCAATCGGGGAGAAGTGGATTACCGATTTCGACCGAATTTCCGACCTGCGACCGTTTGCCGAGGATGCCGAGTTTCGCAGACGCTTCCGCGAGGTAAAGCGCGAAGCGAAGGTTCAGCTCGCCGCCTACATCCGGCGACACCATGGACAGACGATCGATCCGGATACGCTCTTCGACGTTCAGGTGAAACGCATTCACGAGTACAAACGCCAGCTTCTGAATGCGCTCCATCTCATCATCCTCTACAACCGGTTGAGAAAGACGGAACCGCGTGATTTCGTTCGGAGAACCGTCATCTTCGCCGGGAAGGCAGCCCCGGGATACGAAATGGCCAAATTGATCATCAAGCTCATCAACAATGTTGCCTTTATGATCAACAAGGATCCGGTTACGAACAAGGCGCTTCAAGTTCTGTTTCTGCCGAACTACCGGGTTTCGCTCGCCGAGCGCATCTTCCCGGCCTCCGATCTATCGGAGCAGATTTCGACGGCGGGAACCGAGGCCTCGGGAACCGGAAACATGAAGTTCATGTGCAACGGGGCACTTACAATCGGCACCATGGACGGCGCCAATATCGAAATCGTCGAAGAGGCGGGGAAGGAGAACGCGTTCATCTTCGGCCTCACCGCCGAACAGGTTGCCGAGCTGCGCCCGGTCTACCGTCCGCGGGATTTCTACGAACGCGATGACGACACTCGAGAGGCGATCGATCTTTTACGAGCGGGACACTTCAGTTTCGGTGAGCCGGGCATTTTCGAGCCCATTGTGAAGATGCTTCTCGACAACGATGAGTACATGCATCTGGCCGATCTCTCTTCGTACTGTGCCACCCAGCGGAAGGCAGCGGAGCTGTATCGCGACCAAGAGGAGTGGAGCCGAAAGGCGATACTCAACATCGCGGCCTCGGCCAAATTCTCCTCCGATCGAACAATCCGCGAATATGTAGGTGAGATTTGGAACACGCTTGCCTGCCACGTTGAGCTCCATCGGGATCCGCGAACCACCCTCGAAGAGGCGAAAACGGACACGGTTCGGAGCTGAAACCGCCCCCAATTTGAGCGGGCGCAGTATCACTCTCCTACGGTTGCCAGAACGAATGGACAAGTGGACCGATCTCACGAATGTAGGGATCGAGAACCGCGAAGACCACCACCAGCACGAGACCGGGAAGAAAGTTGGCCGTCTTGATCTTTCGTATGTCGAGCAGATTGAGTCCGATCATGACGACGAGAATCCCTCCGAGCCCCGAAATCTCGGCGAGAATGAAATCATTGACGACCGGCCCGATCAGTGATGCAAGCAGCGTCAGACCTCCCTGATAGACCAGAATCACGATAACCGAGAACATCACCCCGATCCCCATCGCTGCGGCAAGCATGATCGCCATGAAACCGTCCATCACCGACTTCGTGAGAATGAGAGTGTAGTTGCCCTGTGCCCCCGCTTGGAAGGCTCCGACCAGAGTCATCGCCCCGACGCAGAAAAGCACCGAAGCAGACAAAAATCCCGCCGCGAACTGTCCCCGATGGTCCTCCGCGCCGTCCCCTTTCTCGCCGCTGTCGCCCGGGCCCGGTTTCGATTGTGTCCCGTCCGCGGCAACGGACTCCGCGGCGCCCTGCACGACGCGCTCGCGCGATCGAACGGTAACGAGCCTGCGGAGCCATTCGCCGAAGCGAAGAATGGCACCTTCGATGTCCCATCGGTCTCCGAGAAGCCCGCCGATGACGAGGGAGAGTGCAACGTAGAGTATCTGTTTGGTCGCAAGCGACATCTGGATGCCGATTACGAGGGAAATGAGCCCGATTCCTGAGAATACGACCTCTTTGAAGCGATCCCCGATGCGATTGTGGACGTTTACGCCGATAATCGAACCGATAATAACAGAGATGCAGTTAACGATGGTGGCTATCACCTCGCCAGTATAGCTGCGCGCGCACGCCATGTGAATAGCGGCCGAATTGCTTTCTATTGACGTGCGGATACGCTCATGGTAGCATTTCGCTCAAAGAAGGGGGATCCGATGGCGGCAGACCAGGATATTTCATCTGTAAGGTCGGAACGCGGGTCGTCGGGAAAAATCTATTGCGCCAATTGCAGCAACTGTAAGCTGGTGCGTGATCCACGTGGAGGCGGCGACCGGTTCTACCTGCGAGTGCGGTGCGCTGCCGGGAAGTGGCGTAAAAAACTCGGCGATGAGAAGATCTACAAGTACTTCACGGTCGCACGACGGAGTCTGACGTATTGTGACAGCTATGAGCCGATGGGAGACCCAAAAGAGTTCATTCGCGACCTCAAGAAGACTTTACCGATCAAGGATGAGATCTATACGACAACGTCACTCTAGAAGAGAAGGCCAATTGAAAACACGAATCCTACCCCTAATTGCTCTGACAGGTCTGCTCGTCGCGGCCTGTCAGACTGTACCCAAATCGATCCCGACGACACTCACTCCTGCGGAGTACTTCCAGGATGCCCAACAAGCGGTGTCCCAGCACGAAAACTACGACGCAGCCCTCGTCTACTACGACACATTCATCAAGCGATTTCCGAATGATAGCTCGCGAATAGCGGAGGCACAGTATGAGATTGCCTTCCTGTACTACAAGAAGGGCGATCTCACGAAGTCACGCGATCTATTCACGAAAATAGTAGACAAGTACAAGCAGCCAAGTGCCGACTCGCTGCCTCGCTGGCCGTTGGTGCTCTCGAACAAGCTGTTGATCATCATCGACAACGATCTGAAGAAGAGCAACAGCAAGAAGTAACGCGGTTTTCGAGAGCGCGGTTGCGAACCGGATTCCGCACGTCTTGATGGCCTATTCCTCGATCCAGGCGCGCGCCCGTTCGACTGCACGTTTCCAACCCGCGTAGCAGGCATCGCGCTCGGCGGGCTTCATGGCGGGAATGAACACACGCTCGGCGGCCCACTTGCCCTCGATATCCGCTCTGCTCTTCCAGAATCCGGTCGCCAGTCCCGCGAGATAGGCCGCGCCGAGCGCCGTCGTCTCGGTCACTTCTGGCCGCGTAACCGGAACCCCGAGAACGTCTGCCTGAAACTGCATGAGAAAATCGTTGACCACCGCTCCCCCGTCGACCTTGAGATCGCGGAGGGTAATACCGGAATCGTCCTCGATGGCGTGAATGACGTCGCGGGTCTGGTAGGCGATCGATTCGAGCACTGCCCGTACGATGTGGCTCCTTCCAGTGCCGCGCGTAAGGCCCACGATCGTTCCGCGAGCATACATGTCCCAGTAGGGCGCGCCAAGACCGACGAAAGCGGGCACGACGTAGACGCCGCCGTTGTCGCGGAGGCTTGACGCAAGCTTCTCCGTCTCGGCTGCATCAGAGACCATCCCAAGCTCGTCGCGAAGCCACTGTACGGCGGCGCCGGCGACGAAAATGCTGCCTTCGAGAGCGTACTCGACCTTTCCGTCGACTCCCCACGCGAGAGTCGTCAGAAGCCCGTTTTTGGAGACAATGCGGCGATTCTCGGTGTTCATGATGAGAAAACAACCGGTGCCGTAGGTGTTCTTGGCAGCTCCCTCTCGGTAACATACCTGCCCGAACAGCGCCGCCTGCTGATCGCCCGCGATCCCCGCGATCGGAATTTCGCGCTCACCGAAGAGTGCACCTGCAGTCACCCCATAGACATTGCTCGACGGTTTCACCTCCGGCAGCATTACTCTCGGAATCTCCAGCTCTTCGAGAATTCGATCGTCCCAGTCGAGGCTTACGATATCGAAGAGCATCGTGCGTGATGCGTTGCTGAAGTCGGTTGCGTGGACGTTGCCGCCGGTGAGCTGCCACAGGAGCCAACTGTCGACGGTTCCGAACAGGAGCTCTCCGGATTCGGCTCGCTTCCGCGCCCCGGGAACTTCGTCGAGTATCCATTTCACCTTCGTGCCGGAAAAATAGGCGTCAAGCACCAGACCCGTCTTCTCCTTGATGTGGTCCGCGAGCCCGCGAGCCCGCAGCTCCTCGCAGATCGGGGCCGTCCGCCGACACTGCCAAACTACCGCATTGTAGATCGGCCTGCCGGTCTCTCGTTCCCAAACGATGGTCGTCTCACGTTGGTTCGTGATGCCGATTGAGTCGATCTCCACCGACGACACCCCGCAGCGCTCCAGGACCTCGAGGACGACCTCCCATTGGGATTCCCAGATCTCCATCGGATCGTGCTCCACCCAGCCGGGTCTCGGATAGATCTGGTGAAACTCTTTCTGAGCGCTGCCAATAGGTTTGCCCGCCTTGTCGAAGAGTATTGCGCGGGAGCTGGTCGTGCCTTGATCAAGTGCGAGTATGTATGATGCCATACGCTCTCCTCTGCGAAGTGTAGGCGCAAGTATACTCGAGTTTCGGTCGGCTGCGAAGAATGAGACGGTCAAGAAGGAGGCTATTGTCCACACTCGAAGATTCATTATACATTCTAACGGTAAGGGAGGGAAAAAGGGTGAAACGGTGGCTCTCTCTTCAGGGCTTCCTCCTTGCTGTTATACTATTGGTGCCGCTTGCCGCAGCGACCGCCGATCAGACCTCGGTCTCGTCCGAGACAGCGCGTTTGAACAGCCGGATCGAGACGATCGATCAGAGCCTCGGGGAAGCGACCGCTCAAACAAAGATGTTCACACGGGGCGCCGATTCCGGCGTGCTCAGCTTCTACGATGCCGGCGGCCGCTTCAGCAAGCTCGTCGTCCAGCTCGTCAGCGAGAAATCGGGTGATGTTGCCGAATACTACTTCTCGAGCGGAGCATTGATCTATGCAATCGAAGTCTGCAAGAATTTCAGCTCGACGTCACACAACGGTTCAATCGCAGAGTGCAACAACATCTCAGAGGATCGATTCTACATTTCCGACGGACAACTAGTCGAATGGTTGGGCGGAAAAGGCCCCGGGCCGGTCACGCTGCAGAAGGTGGTGGCCGACAAGCAGGCTCTCGCTGCGAAGCTTGACCAGGTCATTCAGTCCGCCCGTGAGTGGCTGGCTTTCGCCGGATCGCCGATGTCTGATTTCGAAAAGTTCCAATCCAAGCTCAACGGCTCACGATAGACGGCCGCGCACCTCCTATGGAAGCTCCGGTTCGAGCCCGGACAGCTTCTTGAGTGCCGACGAGACTCGGCCCATCTCAGTCGAGAGAATCCGACGGTACACTTCCAGTGCACCTCGAGCCTTCTCGACACCCAGGTTGCCGCTCGTCCCAACCGCGGTTCTCTGCGCTATCGCAGAATACGGGTCGCGCGTTTGCAGCTCCTCCAGGTTGAGCCCGATCTTCCTATATGCATCCCGGAAGCTTTCACCCCGTGCAACGAGCTCGTAGGAGGCATCCGCCGCAAAGATTTCCGGTTCGAACGCGGCGACGAGCCGTTCCTCATCCACCTGGAGCTTCTCTATTGTGAGCCGCATGATCCCGAGGCATGCAGCAGCGATATCCAGCCCGCGCAGAAACGGCTCCTTCGTATCCTGGAAGTCGCGATTGTACCCGGACGGGAGGGATCGAATGATGGATTTCACCTGTACGCTGCACGCCGAGACTACGGCGGACCGCGAGCGAACGAGCTCGAGCCCGTCGGGGTTCTTCTTCTGCGGCATGATGCTCGACCCCGAGCAGAGCTCCGCCGGCAGGCTGAAGTAGCCGAACTCCGGCATCGAAAAAAGGATGAGGTCCTGCGCCATCTTGCTCAGTGTGAGGACGCACTGGTCGAGTGCGTCGAGGATGATCGATTCAAATTTGCCGCGGGAGTTGTTGACGTAGAGGACGTTGTTCTGCAGGCGGTGGAAGCCGAGCAGCGAAGAGACCATCTCTCGGTCCACAGGCAGGGGAACACCGTAGCTCGCGGCGCTGCCGAGAGGAGATTGATCGTTGAGCTCGTATGATTTCCAGACCAGAGAGAGGTCGTCGAGGAGCTCTTCCGCAAATGCGCTCGCCCACAAGCCCACCGACGAGGGCATGGCCGGCTGCATGTGGGTCCTGCCCGGCATTGGTACCGTCCGGTTCTTCTCGGCGAAATCCAACAACCGTGCAACAAGCTCGGCCCCGCGCTCTGCTACGGTGAACAGGGCCGATCGCGTGTACAACCTGAGGGCGGCAAGTACCTGGTCGTTTCGTGAGCGACCCGTGTGAATCTTCTTCCCCGCCTCCCCGAGGCGCTCGGTCAGGCGATTCTCTATGGCCGTATGACAGTCTTCATCGGAGCGCTCAACGAAGAATCCTCCCGAACGATAATCTTCTATTATGCGACCAAGCTCTCGCTTGAGAGCTTCATTTTCTTCGCGAGTGAGCACCCCAATCGAAGCGAGCATGCGGGCGTGAGCGATGCTCGCGATGCAATCCGCCGTCACGAGGCGCATGTCGAGCCGGTAATCCTGACCGACTGTGAACTCTTCTACGAGCTCGTTGAGCTCGTAGTCCTTCCCCCAGATTTTGCCCACTGCTCTCTCCAGAATGCCTTGTTGTGTTGACGTGACCACATGGGAAACGCCTTCATATCGCAGCGAAAGCGCGCCCGTCGAGCGCCTCATTGTACGGGAGGCAGTGAGGCATGTAAAGCGCAGGCTGTTGCGCTAGTTCAAGGATAGGCCGATTATCTCATTGCGTTCGAAGAAGTAGTTCGTCGAGCAGTTGTGGCAGGTGATTCGAAGAGGAAAGGGGCCGTTCTCCCGCACCTCGGCAAGCTCGTCTCCTGGTAGGGCCGCGAGGAACCGTTTGAAGCGATCACGATTGCAGTCACAGTAGAATCCGGCAGGACGGCTCCCGATGAAGAGTGGATCGAGCGCCGCAAAGTGCTCGCGAATAAGCTCCGTTGCAGAACCTCCCTCTGCGAATAGATCTCCGAGCGAAGGCAATCCCTCAACCAGCTCTTCGAGCTGTGCGGCTATCTCCTCTTGGTCCTCATCGAGTGCCTGCTGACCGTTCTCGGAGGGAAGCGCCTGAATCAGAAGTCCCCCTGCTCCCTCAACTGCGCCCCGGCGATTGAACTTGATGCTTAGCGCAATGGCGGTCGGAGTCTGCTCCGAGACGGCATAGTAGCGGGTGAGGTCCTGCGCGATGTTACCGTGAACGAGCTCAATCCTCCCCGTGTAGGGATTCATATCTCGACCGATATGACGAGTAACGCTCAACACACCCTCGCCGAACCACGGGGCGGTATCGAAGCTCTCGAGGGGAGCGTCGATCGGGATGTGCGACTGCGCAAGGTACCCCCTGACCGTTCCCGCCGCAGTACCTTCGACGTGCAATCCCTCAACGGGACCTTTGCAGCGGATGTCGATGCATATTCTATCGCTCCCTTTGAGGCTGGTCGCCATGAGGGCCGCAGCAAGATATCCGTGCCCAAGGATAAGGGTTTCCAGAATCCCCAGATTGTGATTCGCGCGCATCTGGTTCACCAACACGGTCCCGTTGAGCGCAACGGCTCGAAAGCGACCGATGAGGAATCGATCCATGCCGTCACGGCTGATAGCGTCGAAATGGTCGAGAAGGAATGGGTCCTGTATCGGCTGCAATTTCATAGCGCGAATATCGCGTCACGAACCGCCAAAGTCAAGCACTCCTCTCCAATTTCATTGACCTGGGAGTCACCGATATGTATTCTTTGGGCAGGCTCGTCACTATTTGCTCGACTCATCGACCTGATACCGGCCACCGCGCGGTCCGCCATGTCCCCACCCCGTCGGCCGCGAAGAGCCAACTCGCTCCGGTTGAGGCTATGAACGAAGATTTCGACGCAGAACTGCAGACCATACGAGAACGGCTCCAATCACTCTACGACGATCAAACCAGCGTCAGCGGGTTTCTCGATCAGCTCGTCGAGCTTGTCGCGGAGTATGCCGGTGCCGACAGCTGCTCATTGTACCTCTACGAAATGGAAGAAGAACAGCTCCTTCTGAAAGCCACTGGGGGAACGAACCCCGACACGAGGGCGGCCCAGAAGGTCGGGAAGGCGCAGGGTATTCTCGGCAGCGCGGTCTCTCAGCTGCGAACGATTCGCGCCTCATCCGACGGCAATGACTACGGCTCGGAGATGGTGGTTCCAATCCGCAGGGGTCCGCGACGTCTCGGCGCGGTCGTCCTGAAGCACGCTAAGACGGATTTTTTCAGTGAGGCGACAGAACGCAACATGCGAGCGCTGCTTTCGCAGCTCGCAGCGACAATTCAGAACACCTCCTACCTCGTCCCGTTCGAACGCCAGGAATCGCACCATTCGCCGCGAGATTCCTATGCCATTCTCGGTCATATGGCATCAGCCGGAGTCGCTGAAGGATTCGCCCTCCCTTGGGAAACCGGATTTGGCGAGGATTCCGAGGATCCTGTCTCGGACCCAACCCCCGAGGCTGCCGTAGTACGCTTCGAGGCAAGCCTCGAGTTGACCCATCGTCAGCTCGAGACCATACACAAGGACTCCGACTCGGCACTTTACGACGTCGTGTCGCTCATCTTTGGAGCGCACTTGCTTATGCTCACCGACGACGCCTTCTCGGGGGAAATGCGCAGGCAAATTCGAGACGGCAGCTCGCCAGTCGCAGCAGTAAAAAAGGTCGTCAACGACTACGCGGACGCCTTGTCGGCCCTATCCGATACGCGAATGGCCGAGAAGGCGCAGGACGTGCGAGACCTAGGTCATCGACTCATTCGCAACCTCATCAATCCCGAGGCTGAAAGTTTCGACTATCGAAATGCGGTAGTCATAGCCCACAGTATCTTTCCTTCCGAGTTGGTAACCCTCGTCGCGCAAAATGTCGCGGGGATCGTCTTTCCCGGAACCGGAGTCACCGCGCACATCGCCATTCTCGCCCGTTCGCTCTCCGTGCCCGTTCTGATTACCCAGGATCAGAGAGTCTTCCGGCTCGCCGAGAAAACCCCGGTTCGCCTCGACGCAACAAACGGTGCTCTCTATGTGAACCCGGAGACAAAACCCCGGGTCGCGATAGATGACGGGGAAAGTACCCTCCGCCAGGTGGACCCGGAACGGGCTGCCGCCGCGGAGCAAATCCACCGGATCAAAGTGCTCGCAAACGTCAATCTCTACAGCGATGCGAAGCTGGCTCTGCGCAACCAGGCAGGGGGAATCGGGCTGTATCGGAGCGAGTTCCCGTTTATCATAAGAAACGACTTCCTGAGCGAGGACGAGCAGCTCTTCATCTATCGGCGTATCATCGAGCCCTTCTCGGGCAAGGAGATAACCCTCCGAACCGCCGACATCGGGGGCGACAAGCTCTTCGAAAACACCGAAACCCGTGAGCAGAATCCCTTCCTCGGTGTACGAGGAATCCGCTTCTCGCTTGCCAATCGGGAGATGTTTCGTGACCAGCTGCGTGCGATGCTCAGAGCAGGAATCGGCGAGGACCTACGCATCATGTTTCCCATGGTTTCTTCCGTCGACGAGGTACTGGAGGCCCGAGAGGAGCTCGAGACCTGTATCAACGCCCTGCGCAATGAAGGCATCCCGCACAATGAGAACCCGAAAGTAGGCGCCATGGTGGAGTTGCCCTCGGCCGTCGAGTCCATCGACGACCTCGCGTCGGTCACGGATTTTCTCTCGATCGGCACGAACGACCTCGTGATGTATCTGCTCGCGGTCGACCGCACGAACGAGCGTTTGAGCGAGCTCTATCGAAGCTACCATCCGACCGTGCTGAAAGTGCTGAAGCGGCTGGTTGACGGGGTCGGAGACAAGATTGTCGAGCTCTCGGTCTGCGGCGAGAGCGCCGGCGACCCCTTCATGATCCCCTTCTACCTCGGCATCGGAATTCGCAAGCTGAGCCTTTACCCCGGAGAGCTGCCCCGTGTCTTCTCCGCCTTGAACGAGCTTCCGCCTGACCGTGCACGAAAGATCAGCGAGGAGATGCTCTCGATCAAGCGAATCAAGGAGATGGAACGATACCTCGAAGCGGTTCACGCGGATATCGGCGATCGTCGATAGGGATGTAACCTCCCCTCACGCAGAGCATCCTCGCACGCAGCGCCCCCTTGCCTCCGACAAGATCGTTGTGCGGTGGAATCAGGAGATCGGGCTTCCTCCCTGTTGCGCATCAGTGACGCTTGCGTTATGATGAACCGTCCGATCTCAAAAACCCTCCGTTCGCACTCCAATCGAAGGACTTACGAAGTTGGCTAATTTATCGACCACATACATGGGTTTGGAGCTCGAGAACCCCCTCATCGTCTCGAGCTCGGGTCTGACGAATACCGTTCAGGGAATCGAACGCTGTTTTCGCGCCGGCGCCGGGGCGGTCGTTCTGAAATCGCTGTTTGAAGAGCAGATCGATTTCGAGACCAGAGACGAGAGGGAGACCGAGGAGAGGTCGAGTCACCCCGAGGCGGGAGACTATCTCGAGCGGATGAGCAAGCAGCTTGGACCGAGCGATTATCTCTCTCTGATCAGGGAGGCGAAACGCAGTTTCCGGGAGCCGGTGATCGCGAGCGTCAACTGTGTTACTTCGAAATGGTGGGCCGACTGGACCCGTCAGATCGAGGACGCGGGCGCCGATGCAATCGAGCTGAACGTCGCGATTATGCCGCGCGGGAATGAAAGAGGCGCCTCGGAGATAGAGTCCCTCTTCCTGCAGATCGTCGAGCGTGTTCGACGGCAGGTGCGGATCCCTGTCTCCGTCAAGCTCGGCCCCTACTTTACCTCATTGCCGCATCTGGTTGCACGGTTGGTGATGAGCGGTGTCCGGGGTCTCGTTCTATTCAATCGCTTCTATCAAATCGACATCGACGTGAAGTCGCTTTCATTGGTCCCCGGCTATCAGTTCAGCACACCTGCGGAGATCTATCCGACAGTTCGCTGGACTTCGATACTGAGCGGAAACGACGCCTACGACATAGCCGCATCCACCGGTGTCGATTCAGGAGACGACGTTGTGAAGCTGCTGCTTGCCGGCGCTCAAACGGTTCAGATCTGTTCTACACTCTATCGGAACGGATACGAGCACATCGGCAAGCTTCTCGCGGACGTCGAAGCCTGGATGAAGCATAACAAGTTCGAGACGATCGATGAGTTTCGGGGTATGCTGCGCCAGGGGGCAAGCGAGTATCCGGCCTCCTACGAGCGCCTCCAGTACATTCAGGCCCTCACCGGTCTGAGCTGAGGCGGCTGGAGGCTGCGCCCGACCCTTTATCCGGAGAAACTTATTGTGAACCAGAGATTTTAATCCGTCTTTATTGACACATTAAAACCGCGGAAGTAATATATAAAAAACCCCAAAAAAGGTAAAAATGTTGCGCCGTGTCGACGACACGAAACATTTCTTCTCAAGAGGGGAGTACCTATGCGTACGGTTACCTTTCGAAAGGGTGTGCATCCCAGGTACCATAAGTCGAATACGTCCGGGGAGGCGATCGAAAAAGTTCCGACTCCCAATACGCTGCTTCTCCCCTTGCTCCAGCATCTCGGAGCCCCGTCAAAACTGATCAAGGACAAGGGTGAATCGGTGAGCGTTGGCGAGGCGGTTTGTAACGTAGGGGGCAGGATTTCTGCCCGCGTACACTCCCCGGTCGCCGGGACGGTTCGACGTATCATTCAGAAACCGCTGCCCGGCGGACGAATGGCAGACTACATGGAAATCACGGTCGACAAGGACGCGACCGAGTCTCATAGCTGGGAGGAGCAATCGGTCGATCTCTCGAAGATCGACCGTGAAGCCATCATCTCCAAAGTCGTCGAGGCGGGCATCGTCGGGATGGGGGGAGCGACATTTCCCACCCACGTCAAGTACGCACCGCCCTCTACCCAGCCCATCGATACGTTTGTCGTCAACGGAGCCGAATGTGAGCCCTACCTTACATGCGACCATCGATTGATGATCGAGCGCACGGCCGCGATCGTGGGGGCGGTTCGCCTTCTTCACAGGGCCTATGACTTCAAGGGAATATACTTCGGCGTCGAGGAGAACAAGCCCGATGCTCTCGTCGCGTTCCAAGCGGCGCTCGCGGACTTCCCTGAGCTTCCGGCCAAGGTTGTTCCATTGGAAGTGAAGTATCCGCAGGGCGCTGAGAAGATGCTGATCTATGCCGCAACGGGCAGGGTCGTGCCGGCCGGTGGATTGCCGCTCGACATCGGAGTCATCGTTTCGAACGTCGCGACGCTGAACGCGGTCTATGAGGCGTTCTACCTGAACAAGCCTCTTGTCGACCGGGTGGTAACGGTCTCGGGTGACGGCATTCGCAATCCCAAGAACCTGCTCGTCCCGCTCGGTACACCGTTCGAACATCTCGTCGAGGCGGCGGGCGGAGTAAAGGATGCCACCGCTAAAGTTGTGGTCGGCGGACCGATGATGGGGGTCGCCGTTCCCACCCTTGATTACTCCGTTATGAAGGGCACCTCGGGGGTTCTGTTCCTGACACAGAAAGACGTTCCCGAGGAGACACCGTGCATAAAATGCGGGAAGTGCGTCAGAGTCTGCCCCATGAACCTCATGCCCCTCAAGCTCGCCGCCTACGCGAAGGCCGGAAAATTTCTGGAGGCAAAGGAGCTCGGGGTCGCTGATTGCTTCGAGTGCGGATCCTGTGCGTTTGGTTGTCCGGCCAAGATTCGCATCGTTGCCTGGGTCAGGTACGCAAAGAACTACATTCGGGTGAAAGGAATATAACGATGAGCAGCCCCGACACCTCTCCCGCCGCCGGCGGGCAACCCGAACAGGCCAAATCGGAGGGACCGAAAGAGGGTTTTCTCCTAACCTCCTCTCCCCACACCTTCTCAGACTCGAGCACGAAGAAGATAATGTACCTCGTCGTCGCGACGCTCCTGCCGGCAACGGTGTTTTCTGTGACGCTCTTTGGTACGTCAGTCCTGCTGCTTTACGTGATCGGAGTCGCAGTGGCCATGGCCACCGAGGCGGTTACGAAGATCGTTCGAAAGCGGAGCTGGCACAGCGCGCTCGACGGCAGCGCAGTCATAACCGGCCTGCTCCTCGTCATGACCCTCCCTCCGACAGTGTCGCCGATCGCCGTCGCCGTTGGGGCGTTCGTCGCTATATTCATCGGCAAAGAGGTTTTCGGAGGGCTTGGCGCGAACATCTTCAATCCGGCCCTCGTCGGACGCGCCTTCCTTGCCGCTGCCTATCCGGTGAGCATGACGACATGGAAGAACCCTGCCCGCCTCTTCGGTTTTCTCGGGACACCTGTCGACGCGACGACCAGTGCCACTCCTCTCGCGGCGGCCAAGTTCGATCACACCTTTGCTCCGCTGCTCAACATGCTTATCGGTCAAACCGGCGGCAGTATCGGAGAGACCTCCGCCCTCCTCCTTGCACTCGGCGGGATCGTGCTCCTCATTCTTGGGATCATCCGGTGGCCGATCGTAGTATCGTTTCTCGGCTCAGTCTTCGTGCTCGGGGAGATCTTTCACCTCGCCAACCCCGCGGCATATCCCTCGGGGCTCTTCGAAGTGCTGGCGGGCGGCATGATGCTCGGGGCGTTTTATATGGCGACCGATATGGTCACCTCCCCCTACACCGACAAAGGCGGGGTCATTTTCGGCATCGGAGCCGGTGTGCTCGTGATCATCATCCGACTCTTCGGCGGTTACCCCGAAGGCGTTATGTACGCGATTCTCCTTATGAATGCGGTGACGCCTATCATCAACCGATTCGTGAACTCAAAAACCTTCGGGCGGCGGCCGGACAAGGCGGAGGCGAAACAATGAGACGTATGATCATCGTGCTGACCTCCGTAATGGTTCTTTCCGGTCTCGTGCTGGCGCTTGCGGACACGGTGTTTCAGCCCCAGATCCAGGCTAACAAACACCGGGCGCTCCAAACCTCGCTGGCGGCGATCTTTCCGAAGGCGACGAAGCCGCAGTTCAAACAGCTGCCCATCAAGAAGATGACAATCTACAGGGGAACCGACGCCTCGGGCACCCTGCTCGGCTATGCCGTTGGAATTGTGACGAACGGCTACGGCGGTCCTATCAGCCTCCTCATAGGGCTCTCTGCGGACCTGAAAAAGATCGTCGGAATGGAGGTGGTCGAGGACAGCGAAACCCCTGGAATGGGCGCCCGCATAGCGGACGACTGGTTCAGAAACCAATTCGACGGGCTCAACCCTCTTCAGACGATCACCTACGTCAAGAATGAGAAGCCTGACTCAGCCAAGAACCAGATAGAGGCGATCTCCGGAGCCACGATTTCGACGAAGGCGGTACTTTCGGGCCTGAACTCGTCCATAGGGGAGGCGGTCTCGTTGATCAAAGCAAGCTCAGGACAACAGGAGAGCAACAAATGACCGATATCACCATTGAGGCACCGACCAAACAGCGATCGATCCTCTTCGAGTTTGCGAAGGGCTTCGTAAAAGAAAACCCGACCTTCGTCCAGGTCCTCGGCATGTGTCCGACCCTGGCGGTCACCACGACGGTGGTTAACGGCATGGGTATGGGGCTGGCGACACTTTTCGTTCTGGCCCTCTCGGGATTGGTGGCGTCGGCCGTAAAACGCATCGTTCCCGGCGAGGTGAGAATCCCGGTATACACCGTGATAATCGCGACCTTCGTCACCCTTGCCGACCTGTTCATGCGCGCCTATGTCCCCCCCCTTTCCAAAGCCCTCGGTCCCTACGTGCCGCTGATCGTCGTCAACTGCATCATTATGGGGCGCATCGAGGCGTTCGCGTCGAAGAACCCGGTCGTGCCCTCCCTGGTCGACGCAGTGGGCATGGGACTCGGTTTCACCGTAAGCTTGATGGTCCTCGGGGCGTTACGCGAGTTGCTCGGCCACGGTACGCTCTTCGGGGTCGATATCCTCGGTCCCGGCTTCAGGCCGATGCTGGTCATGGTGCTTCCACCGGGAGCCTTCCTCTCGCTCGGCATCCTCATGGCCGCCTTCAATGCGGTTAAAGACCGCAACAAGCTCGTCCTGGTGGGAGGTTGAGCCATGACCTATCTGCTCGTTCTCATCGCGGCGATCGTCGTCAACAACTTCGTTCTGACCTACTTCGTGGGGATTTGTCCCTTTATCGGGGTTTCGAAAAAGCTCGATTCAGCCCTGTCGATGGGGATAGCGGTAACTTTCGTCATGACGCTGACCTCGATTGTGACCTGGCTCATCACCCACTTCATCCTCATCAAGCTGAACATGCCCTACCTGGAGTACGTAGCCTACATCGTAGTCATCGCCAGCCTGGTGCAGTTCGTCGAGATGTTCATCAAGAAGACACTTCCGTCGCTCTACAAGGCGCTCGGCATCTTCCTGCCGCTGATTACGACGAATTGCGCGATCCTTTTCGTCGCACTGCTGCAGGCGATGCGAAGCTACGGCTTCCTCGAGTCGATCGTGTTCGGGTTCGGCGCCGGCGTCGGATTCACTCTGGCAATCGTAATCATGGCGGGAATTCGGGAGCAGCTCGAGCTCTCAGACATTCCAAGACCGTTCCAAGGAGCGGCAGTAACGCTCGTAACGGCGGGGGTGCTTGCCCTGGCGTTCATGGGGTTCTCGGGGCTGCTTTCGGCATGAGAAGGAAAGGAGATAGGTAGGAATGACGATAGTACTTGCCGCCGCGCTGATGGGTCTGATCGGACTGGCGTTTTCGATATTTCTCGTGATCGCAAATACCCGCTTCGCGGTCGAGGTCGATCCCCGCATTTCGAAAATCGAGGAGAACCTTCCCGGAGTGAACTGCGGAGGCTGCGGCTACCCCTCCTGTTCGGCATACGCGGAAGCAGTGGGGAAAGAGGGAGCTCCGGTGGATCTCTGTGTGGTCGGCGGGGAGGATACCTCACGAACGGTCGCCAGGATTATGGGAGTCCAGGTTTCCGATGAGCTCAAAGAGAAGCTTATTGCCGTCGTCTTCTGCCAGGGAGATTCGGAGGCTTCAGCCTTCCCCGGCGATTACGAGGGAATTCCCGACTGCGCGGCAGCCGTCTACTCACAGGACGTAGCAAAACGCTGCAAGTATGGCTGCGTTGGCCTCGGTTCCTGCGTCAAAGCCTGTCCGTTCGATGCGATCCACCTGAGCCCGACCGGGATACCGTTCGTAGACGCAGAGAAATGCACCGCCTGCGGCAAGTGCGTTGCAGCCTGCCCGCGGGATCTTATCGAGCTCCATCCGATCTCTCACGATACCCTGGTGTACTGCAAGTCGCAGGATCCCGGCGTCATCGCTCGCAAGATATGCAAGAAGGCGTGCATAGCCTGCGGGATCTGTGTGAAGGCTGCCGAGAAAGACGAGAATGGAGACTCTGTGAGGATGAAAGGCAATCTTGCAGTAGTCACCCCCGAGCCCTACAGCGCAAAACCGGAATATGGAGAGAAATGCCCGACGGACTGCTACGCAACCGACCGAAACGTCGTCAACCGCCGGAAGGTTCTCGATCAACAGAAGGCACGAAACGAGGCGTCAGCCTCGGTGGCAAGGTGAAGAGACGCGATATGATCGGTGAATACGGAAAAGTGGTGAGAACAACGGGGGACGGCCTCGAGGTGCAAGTGCTTGCCCCCGGTGCGTGCGACAGCTGTCCGATTCATGACAGTTGTTATAGCTCGGGGAAGCTAGTGTGGCTCCCACCAAAGCAGGGACTCGGGGTCGACGACTACGTCCGTTTTTCCATAACGAATGCCTCGGTCTTGAAGATATCGGCCCTTGTCTACGGCCTGCCCCTCCTCGGAATTCTCGGCGGTATCCTTTTGGGGTACCTTTGGTTGTTCCGTTCGTTCGCAAGCGATCCCAAGACTCTCCTCTCCGTGGCTCTCGGCGTCGCCCTCTTTCTCGCGTCCGGTTTCCTCGTCTCACGCCTGGACAGTAGAATCAAGAACCGGCTCTCCTATACGATCACTCCGGCCGAGCCACCATCGAATAGTGAGGCCTGACGCCGCTGCGGTTTCGTCACGCGCCCCGGCATGGATAGTCCAAACGATTTCCTTTCCGCATATGCAATTAGACCTGCAATTATGTGCATTACTTTGCCTGTCGGACTGGATTTTTATCCCACGAGAGCCTATATTCCGTGCATGGTTCAAACAAGTACATTGAAACTCTTTGTAGTCACGGCGATTCTCCTGCTCCTCACGATGAGCTCTCTCTTCGCGGCTCAGGGCACGCCGACCACACCAACGGGACCACCGCATGGAATAACCGCCACACTGGCCCACTACGCCGAACGCGTCATTCATGCAATCGGCTACCCGGGGGTTTTCCTCGCAATGACGGCAGAAAGCATGTTTCTTCCGATGCCGAGCGAGGCCGTTATGCCGTTTACCGGTTTCCTCGTTGCTGACGGCGTCTTCTCGCTCCCGATTGTCCTCGTCGTCGCTGCTTTGGGCAGCATAGTCGGGTCCCTGATTTCGTATTTCATCGGAGCCTGGGGTGGCAAACCGTTCGTCAATCGGTTCGGGAAGTTCATCCTTCTCGATCGACGAGATCTGGAAGCTACCGAGCGATTCTTCGCCAGCCGCGGTGAGGTCGCTATTCTCCTCAGCAGGTTCATCCCGGTCGTCCGACACCTCATTTCGTTGCCGGCGGGCGCGGCGCGAATGAATATCTGGAAGTTCTCGCTTTTCACGGTGCTCGGCGCGGGCCTCTGGAACACCTTTCTTGCAGTGAGCGGCTATTACTTGCGTGACCATTGGGGCAGAATCATGCACTACAGCCATCTCATCGACATCATCGTGGGGGTGTTGCTTCTCGGACTCGTGGCTTGGTATGTCGTGCGTCACATTCGAAGGCTCGTCCTGGACAAACGACTTGCCACGCTCAACTCGCCCGAACAATAGCGAGCTGGAAAAATGAAGAACTCACTCTTCCTTCCTATCATGGCAATCCTGGGTGCGACGGTTCTCGTCCTCTTCGGCTGCGCGGCGAAGTCGACGGCGAAGAAGGATCCGCCGCCGGCCTATGTGAGTCAGGAGTTCGCGCTGACCATGGCGGATTTGAGAAAGATGGTATCCGATATGCCAGGCTCCATCCGGCAGAGCATTCTCGAGAAACCCAAAACGTTTCTCGAGTCTCTGCAGGGAATCCTCCAGCAACCGGCCATCTACACGAGGCTCGTCGACAAGCAGCACGCGCTACCAACCGGCTATGCGCCCACCGATCTCGTTCGTCTCGCACACTACGGCCTGTCGGTAAGCCGAGAGTCGGTAGAGCTCCGCAAATCAATCATGCCTGAGGTCATGGCGATGGTGGATGCCGCCCGAGCCGACCACATTCTTCTCCTGTTCTCCTCGACCTATCGCTCCTACGAGACCCAGCAGGTGGTTTACGCCCGGGAGGTTCAATTGTACGGCAAGAAGGTCGCCGACAGCGAATCTGCCGTTCCCGGTCATTCTCAGCACCAGATGGGAACGACTGTTGATTTCGGCTGTATCTGCAACGATTTCGCGAAAACCGCCGCCTACAAATGGCTGATCGAGAACGCCTGGAAGTACGGATTTTCCCTGACCTATCCAAACGGCTACGAGAAGCTGACCGGTTACCGCTTCGAACCCTGGCACTGGCACTACATAACGAGAGCTGGAACCGCGGTACAACGAGAGTATTTCGACGACATTCAGCAGTACCTTCTGGTCTTCCTGAACGACAATCGGGATGTCATTGCCTCCGCCTATCGCGGTTCGAATCTCGGGCAGGGATGGGAGTCGAACGGTAGCGGCCAGTGAGCACCATAGAACCGAATTCTCAAATCCCGATTGAAACCGGGGCCGATTTCCCCGAAAACGAACTTATGGTATGATTACATCAGCTTTGGAGAGGTGACAACGGTGAACGACGACCGCAGCGATACAGCAGCTCGGATCACATTCGGACGAATTGAGATTCTCAGGTTCGCGGCAATAGCAGTAATCTTCCTCATACTCTCGGCAGTGTCGGCCTTCGCCGGCGGGTCGAGCAAAGGTGATCCACGAACCTTCGGAGCGTATCAGATAGAGCTGGACGCCGGCCCGGTTGCAGTTACCATACAGGGCCACAGCGCCACCCAGATAGTCACAATCAGTGAGGAAGGGATTCCATCCGACATCGACGTGCAGTACACCGAAAGCGGTGGAATCTTGCACGTGAAGGCAACCTACAGGAATGGGACGCCGCCCGGTGACAAGTTGGTAGATGCCGGTTCAACGTCGGGCGATTCGACAAGGACCGATTCTGTGCAAGCAACGTCCTCGTCGGACAAATCGACAACCGCGTCGACCAGTATAAAGGCTGGAACGATCGTCGCCACGATGCCACGATATGAGTTCGTTCATATCAAGACAACCTCCGGATCGGTTTCGATCGACAACCTCTCGACCGACCACTTGACGATCGCAACCAAGACGGGCGGTATCCACGTCACCAATACGAACGCTGCGCTGAAGGCCGACAGCACGCTCGGCGATCAAGACTACGAACAGATCTACGGGGCAATCGATGCCAGCTCGACGAGCGGCAACGTCTCGGTTGCTCATACGTGGGGCACCATGAAGCTGAGCTCGCGGAGCGGGTCATTCGTCGGCGACAACGTCGCGCTCGCCGGCAACTCTTCGTTCCGAACCTCGTCGGGGTCAATCAAGATCAATCTCCTCTACGGCCTCGGGCGCTACTCCTTCGACTTGAAGTCTGCCAGCGGCAGCCTTCGCCTCGGACAGATATCTCGCACCGGCGACATTCGGTGGGGATCGGGCAACATCACCGTGACGGGGGTGACCGACTCCGGCGCGCAAGACTTCCAGTAGCAGTGAAACAGGGATTTCTGCTGCGCACGTTCGTCGCATCCGGAACGCTCATCGTCCCCGCTCTCTGCCTCTTTCTCGCCGGCTGTACCAGAACCGTCAGCGACTTTACCTTCCGGTCGGGAGGAATGTCGGTAGCACTTCACGCACGAACCCTCCTTCCCAAGGGTAACCAAGGCAAGCTTCTGCAGGACCAGCCGCAAAGCGGCACTACAACTCGCGCAACGTCACGTTACTCGTTGGACGCCCCCCAGGCGGTGACATCCGCCGCGCCTGATTTCTATCTCCACTACAGGGCGACAGGCGGCCCGCTCATGCTCCACGTCTACGAGCATCCGGCCAACGGAAACACCAACAGCGAAACGAGCGTCATTCTCCCCGACACCGCCGCGCTCGAGCCCTCCGCTGCGGCCGCCCGCGAAACAAGCGCCAACGACTCTATCAGATACCTCCTTCCCCTTCCGATCGGGACGAAAATCGTGGGCTTCAGGGTAACAACCGACTCCTCCAAGGCCACAGTGGACATCATCGGTGCGGGGCTTACCGCAGACTTTCGCGGCCTGAGAATTGGGAGCGACGGGGTTTCTCTTCGAAACGGCATGAGTCTCTCCTATGCCGGCAGCACCGACAAAGACGCGGTGACAACCGTACGGTTTCCGAGTCTCGTCGGAAAGCTCGACGGGGCGCAGGCGCAGATTGTTCTCGCCTACTCCTACGGCAGCGCCGGCTCAGGGCTCATCCACATGACAGCAGAGGACTCCACCGGCCGCAGCGCGCGGTATATCATCGAACCGCGGCCGGGCAGCCACCGGCTCTACCTCTACACCGCAAGCCTGGGCTTCACGCCGGAGAGCATACGGATATCGACAGATAACGCCGCCTTTGGGCTTCAGTCGATAGAGATAAACCGATTCGAGACGCCTCTGGCCAGGGATCCGGCGGTGCCGACAACGGTGCCAATTCCCGCCGACTTCGGCACTATCCTCGCCTACCAACCCGACTGGTGGCGACACAGCGACTACGAGCTCTTCTCGTGGAGCCTCGTGCCGTCCGTAATTGTGGTCGAGTTCCAAACCTACGCAATCCAAGCGCGCTTTATGAAACGCCTGGCGTATTTCGTCGAGAAACGCGGTTTCGCAGGTGGGCTTTGGACCAATTCGCAACTGGCAGGTCGTCACGGTTGGAACGCGCACGACTATCGTCCGGAAGACCTCGCACGATTCTACTCGGCAGCAGCTCACCAGGACTTCGTCTTGAACCCCGAAGAGGAGACGTTGAAAACGATCCTCCTCGCAAACGGTTTGATATCCGGCAGCGGCGCCTCCTACGAGCCGGGCAAGGGAGCCATACTCACCTTCGCACACGTTGGCCCCAGGTGGCTGCGGTGGGTCCTTCTAACTCACGAGGGCTACCACGGCATCTTCTTCACTCATCCGGCCTACCGAAAGGCGGTATTTGCCATTTGGGATCGGACCCCGCCGGAAGAGCAGGCGGTCTTTCGCGACATCTTTCTCAACTATACCGGCTACGATACCGGCGACCCTTATCTCGTGAAAAACGAGTTCCAGGCCTATCTCATGCAGCAAGCGGTGGGCGCGGTTGCCGGTTACTTTCACAACGAGTTGCTCCGCCAGATGCACATAATGGGCATCCCCTCCTCCTCGGCCGCGGCTCGTTTCGTGAGCACACACATTCAGGCCTTCACGAAGAGCGCAGAGGAGGTTCGGGTTGCCGTGAAGAACGCTGCCGGAGTGGGGGCTGGAAACCTCGTTGGTCTCCAACCCGATTGAGCTATCCGCCGATCATCATGTTGTAGTTCAGGTGGAACATGATCCAGAGTGAAGCCCCGACGAGGACTATCAGGATGACAAGGGTATAGGAGAAGGCGGTCAGGTTCCAACTCTGTTCCGACGACGCGTTCAAATGCAGGAATGCGACCAGATGAACGATGATCTGAACGACCGCGAGCACCACGATAGTCGCAATGAGCCACCCGATCGGAAGGGTGTTCGTCATTACGAGAGTAAACGGAATTGCCGTGAGAATAATCGACAGAACAAAACCGGTGAGATAGATCCTAGGCGTACCGTGGGGCGCGTCGACTACCTTTGCTTCTGTTTCTTTCATCATAGAACTCCCATCAAATATACGATGGTAAACAGACATATCCACACGATGTCGAGGAAGTGCCAAAAGAGGCTCAGCAGCAGGATTCGCGTGCTCGTGTTCTGAGTGATTCCTTTCTTCATCACCTGGCCTATCAACACCGCCATCCAGATAAGACCGGTGGAAACGTGGGCACCATGTGTACCGACGAGCGTGAAAAACGAGGAGAGGAACGCACTCCGCTGCGGGCCATTTCCCTCCGCTATGAGGTGGGAGAACTCATTGAGCTCCAGCCCCACGAATGATGCCCCGAGCACGAAGGTGAGCGCGAGCCAGCCGATTACCCCGTTCTTCGACTTGCGGAACATCGCAAGCACGGCCAATCCGTAGGTGAAGCTGCTGACGAGGAGGCAGGTCGTTTCGGCGATGACTCCCTTGAGATCAAACAGCTGCTTCCCGGTAGGACCGCCGGCATAGTTGTGTCCGAGCACTGCGTAGGTCGCGAAGAGGCTTGCGAACAGTATGCAGTCGCTCATGACATAGATCCAGAAACCGAACAGCCGAGTCGATGCAATGTTGTTGAACTCGTGTTCCTGGGAATGGACGAGATTGCTGGTGAGTGCTTCGTCTGACATCAATTAGACCTCTTGAGCCAATGCCTGCTTGGCGTGGTGATCATCGTGTTCTTTGACCTCTTCCGCCGGAACGTAGTGATAGATATCGTCGTTCGAGGTCCGCACGATTACCGTTGCGATGACGCCGATGAATCCGATGATAGTCAGCCACCAGATGTGCCATATGATGGCAAAACCGAACAGAAGACTGAAAATCCCGACGAACAATCCGGCCGGTGTGTTCTTCGGCATGTGAACGTCGTGATACTGAGCAGGCCTGCTATGCTTTATCCCTTGCTTCTTCATATCCCAAAATGCGTCGATGTCTCTGACCGCAGGAATCTCCGCGAAATTATAGTGAGGCGGCGGCGAGGAGACCGACCATTCGAGGGTTCGTCCGTCCCATGGGTCTCCGGTGAGGTCGCGGTTCTTGTTGCGGTCCCTGATGCTAACGTACATCTGGACGATGAGCAGCAGAATTGCAATGGCAGTGATGCCAACGCCCGATACAGCAACCCACATCGGCGCTTGGAAGGCCGGATTGGTGTAGTGGTTGATTCGTCGGGTCATGCCCATGAAGCCGAGGATGTAGATAGGAATGAAGGTAACGTAGAATCCGACGATGAAGAACCAGAAGGCGCTCTTGCCGATTTTTTCGTTGAGCTTGAAACCGAAAGCCTTCGGGAACCAGTAGGTGAACCCGGCGATTACGCCGAACACCGTTCCACCGATGATGACGTTGTGAAAGTGGGCGATGAGGAACTGACTATTGTGCAGCACGAAGTCGGCTCCCGGAATCGCGAGCATGACTCCTGACATGCCACCCCAGACGAAGGTCACGATGAACCCGAGGGTCCAGAGGATCGGGACCGTCAAGCGTAACCGTCCCTGATAAATCGTAAACAGCCAGTTGAAGATCTTCACCCCCGTCGGGACGGCGATGATCATCGTCGAAATGCTGAAGAAGGCGTTGACGTCGCCTCCGGCCCCCATCGTGAAGAAGTGGTGGAGCCACACGATGTAGGAGATGACTGTTATGGCCATCGTGGCGTAGACCATCGACTTGTACCCGAAAAGCCGCTTCCCCGTGAAGGTTGCGACCACCTCAGAAAACACCCCGAAGGCGGGCAAGACGAGGATGTACACCTCGGGGTGCCCCCACGCCCAAAAGAGGTTCACATACATCATCATGTTTCCGCCGCCCGAGTTCGTGAAGAAGTGAGTGCCGAGATAGCGGTCCATCGCCAACAGAGCAAGCACGACTGTCAGGATCGGGAAGGCGCCGATGATAAGCATGTTGGTGCCGAGAGCCGTCCAGGTAAAAACCGGCATCTTCATGAGGGTCATGCCCGGAGCCCGCATCTTGATTATCGTGACGAAGAAGTTGATCCCGGTCATGAGCGTACCGACACCCGCAATCTCTAACGCCCATATGTAATAATCCACCCCTACTCCCGGACTGTAGGTCGGCTCGGACAAGGGGGGATAGCCCATCCAGCCCACCTTCGAGAACTCCCCGATACCGAGCGAGATGTTGACGAGCACGACGCCAACGAAGAAGGTCCAGAAGCTGACGGAGTTCATGAAGGGGAAGGCTACGTCGCGGGCTCCGATCTGGAGGGGAACGGCGATGTTGATCAGGCCAATCACGAAGGGCATAGCCATGAAGAAGATCATGATGACGCCGTGGGCGCTGAATATCTGGTCATAGTGATGCGGCGGCAGATAACCGTAGTGGCTCCCATATGAAAGCGCCAGCTGTGACCGCATCATCACGACATCGGCGAAGCCGCGAACGCCCATGACGATCGCGACGATGATATACATGACTCCGATCCGTTTGTGGTCGACAGTGGTGAGCCATTCGTCCCACAGATACTTCCATTTGCGAAGTGCGGTGACCAGGATCAGCAGGGCGATTACGGCCGCAATCATGAAACCGAACGCCACCATGACAATCGGATTGTCGTAGGGGATTGCAGAAAGGGATAACTTACCTAACATCGGTACTCCTAGGAACTCGACCCGGCCTTCGTTGTTGCCATGTACATGCGCAAGATGCTTTCAAACAAGTTCGGCGGCACAGATGAATAGTACTCGACCGAGTTGTCCTCGCTGGGTTTGGCAAGCTGCTGGTACGAGCTTGCATCAAGAGTCTTCGACGACGCCTTCACCTTCTTGACCCAGTCGTCGAAATTCGCCTTTGAGGTAGCGATGGCTTTGAACGTCATTCCCGAGAAGCCTCGACCGCTGAAATTTGCAGATAGCCCACGGTAGGTACCGGCATGGTCGGCCACAAGATGCAGTTGGGTTTTCATTCCTGCCATCGTGTAGATCTGACTGCCGAGTTGAGGAATGAAGAAGCTGTTCATAACGGTTGCCGAGGTGAGCTGGAAGTTGACCGGCGTGTTCACCGGGAATTGAATTTCATTCACCGTTGCTATGCCCTGCTCGGGATAGATGAACAGCCACTTCCAGTCGAGCGAAACGACCTGAATCGTAACCGGCTGCTTGTCTTTCATGGAAAGCGGTTTGAACGGATCGAGCGAATGCGTAGTGACCCACGACAATATGCTCAGGGCAAGGACAATTAGGATCGGAACCCCCCAAACGACTGCCTCGATCTTGCGGGAATGTGCCCAATCGGGTTTGTAGGTAGCCTTCTTGTTGGAAGCGCGAAACCGGTAGGCGAACACGATGGTCATGACAACGACGGGAATGATGACGATCAACATGAGGATGGCCGCCGTAATGATGAGGGTCTTCTCGTCGGAACCGACTTGACCCTTGGGATTGAGTACGGCCATGCTGCTGCAACCGCTCAGAGCTACCATCAATAGGAACGGAAGCAACTTAATGATCGCCGGGAGTTTCGTTTTTCTCATGTATATGACCTCATTACCTTGGAACGCAAATTGAAAATACAGGGATTGGGACGAAGTTGTCAAGGTTCGCAAGGTAGGGTCCCTTCAGACTTAAGGGAATTCGGGGCTCCAAGAACAGAATATCGGGGAATTTGGGGACGGCGAGCTCTACTCGAGAAAACCACTCTTCGTGTCGAAGAAGGTCACGAACCGTGAAATGCCGGCGACGATGCCGCCGGCGAGCCTCTTCAAGTAGGAGGGGCTCGAGAGACGCTTCGCCTCCTCAGGATTGCTGACGAAGCCCACCTCGATCAGTACTGCCGGCATTTTCGAGTTCCGCACGACGAACCAATCGTTTGACTTCAGGCCGCGATCGACCTCGGAGGCTCCGATGACGCCGTGAATTCCACCGAGAATGTCTTTTCCGAGCATGATGCTCTCGGTTTCGTACTCCTGCTCGCGCATGTTGTTGAGAATCGGGAGCACCGCTTTGGAGCTTGTGCCGATCGTCTTCGGGTTGACGACTGTGCGCTGGTAGTTTGGCGGCAGGTACCATACCTCGAAGCCGTGCGCGCTGTGGTCGAAGGAGGCGTTGGCGTGAATCGAAACGAAGATCTTGGCCTCATTCGGTTTCAAAACGATTCGGTTCGCAATCTGGGTCCGTTGCTCGAGACTCAGATAGACATCCCGCTTCCGCGTAATGACGATCTTCTTATCAGGATACTTGGCTTGGAGCTCGTGATAGACGTCGAGACCCACCGTGAGGACGAGGTTCTTCTCCTCGAGGGGATTCGCGCCCTTCGGGAGCTCCGAAGCCGGCTGGATTGTTCCTGGATCTTTTCCGCCGTGGCCGGGGTCAATGATAATCGCGGCGATTCTCGGCCTCGCGCCTCTGCTTCCGGCGGCAATCGTCCCGGGCCGAAATGCTGTCTTGAGCGCGGCCTCGACCGCCTTTGCACCGCTATCGGTGAAGAGAATGTCGCCGTTGCTCGCCCGGGTAATTGCCCCGGTACGGATTCGCTTCGAGAAATCTAGCAGCCCAAAGGACTGACCGGGGGAAAAGGCGAACTGCGCTTTTCCGGTCACGATAACGCCGAAACCGAGTGCGTTGTCCCACTGTAGTCGTCCGTGCGAAGCGGTGAGAACGGTGGCAAGACCGACCTCGGCGCAAGCAGAAGCGATCCCGACCGACATCAACATCACAACGAGGAAGACTCCCTTAGAGATCGTTCTCACCGGACTGCGGCAATTGTTGTTCGTAGACTTCACGCGCGGCTTGCTCCCCTTCCCATATCTTCGGGCGCAGCCGCCGAGCGCTTGAGCGCCGAAGCTACGGGGGGATTCCGGGGGAGGGCAGAATCCGCAGGTCGGGCGCCACGAAACGATAGCCGAGGCCGCGGCTGCTGAGAAAGTGGACCGGCCGGGCGGGACTCGACTCGAAGAACTTTCGAAGCCGTGCAACGAAGTTGTCGACGGTTCGGGTGTCGGTGGTTGGATCGACTCTCCATACCTGCTCCAGAAGCTCTGATCGGCTCACGATTCTCCCTCGTTCTTCGATGAAGTACCTGAGAACGGCTGCCTCTCGATCGGTGAGAACAAACGATCTTTCCCCGTGCCGGCACGACATGTCGTTGAAATCGACCCTGTTGACGCCGAACGCAAAGACCGGTCTCCGTCCAGAGTCCCGGTACCAGCTTTCGCGGCGCAGCATCCCCTTCACCCGGAGGAGGAGCTCATCGAGATGGAAGGGCTTGGTCAAGTAGTCGTCACCCCCGAGAGAGAGTCCCTGTATGAGGGATTCGTGATCGGCAACCGCTGTGAGGAAAAGGATCGGGATCTGAGCGGCGCGCGATCGAATCCGTTGCGCCACCTCGAAGCCGTCGAGATACGGCAGCATGATATCGAGCAGCACTAGGTCGAAATCGACCTCCGAAAACAGCTTTTCCGCCTCCTTCCCGTCCTTCGCCAGCTTGACCCGATACCCCTCTTCACAGAGGTTGAGTCGCAACCCTTCGGCCATCGATTCCTCGTCCTCGACCACGAGAATCCGTGCCGGGTGATTACCCATGCTCCTCATACCGGATGCTCTTCCCGTGAAAGCTTCGGATTTCTCACGAGTGGCAACTCGATGCGAATCGTAGATCCAAGGTTCAACCCTCGGCTCGTCGCGCGAATCGTGCCTCGATGCATTATGATGATCTCGCGTGCCCAATAGAGGCCGAGCCCCGTGCCTTTCACCGTTGGGCTGTCGGAACGGTCCACTCTATAGAATTTCCAGAAGACCTTCTTGAGGCTCTCCTTCGGTATGCCGATTCCGTTGTCGCTGAGCTCGACTGTCAGCGAACGATCAGCGGTGACGATGTTCGCCTTCAGCGTCGGCTCGACCGGAGAGTATTTCAGCGCATTGTCGATCAGAATGTCGAAGACGGTCTTGAGCATTTCGGAATCCGCCTTGATGTATCCTGCAGCCGTCCCGACCACCTGGAATGATTTCTCGGGCAGCTTGAGATCGTGGGCGGCTCTGAGGATGATGGCGGGCAAAAAGTCTGAGGCAGCAATCGGGGCGAGACCGCGCAGACTCTTCCGGTGCTCGATGCGCGCTACGCCGAGAATAGTGGATACCAAACGTTCCAGTCGTTCGGCGTCGGCAAGCATGAGATCGGCCAAATGCCGCATTCGCCCTTCGTCGAGCCTCCGGCGATTCATCGTTTCGAGATGCAGTCGGATCGAAGCGAGCGGCGTCTTCAGCTCATGGGTCACGCTCCCAATGAAATCATCGTAGGTCCGATTGATCTTTACCTGCTGCGTGAGCGAAAAGAAGATCAGCGTTATTGCGATAAGGAGGGAACCGAGCAGGAAGAGACCGACCACAAGCGTTACGAGGTTGAATCCCTGGATCACCATCGGTTCGGTAAGCACCTTCGCGGCCGTTCTCAGGGAGATCGTGTTGGCGACGTACCAGGCAATCCAGAGTCCCAGGAGACAGGTCCAGGCCGTCTGGGCGAGGACGAAAACGAGAATGGAGTTACCGAGCCTGCGCTTTCGTTTCATGACATCAGGAGCTCCCCTTTTACGGTTCTTTTACATTCGGGAGGAGCTATCGCAGGTAGAATTAGGAACAGTATACACGGCTGCAGAGGCTAGTGGAACGCCTTTGGCCGGCAACAAGGGGGCAGATTCATGAAGGTACTTCTGGTATACCCTGAGACACCGCCGACATTTTGGAACTTTCACGAGGCGCTTCGGTTCGTGGCGAAGCGATCCTCCGAGCCGCCGCTCGGTCTCCTCACGGTTGCCGCGCTCCTTCCGGCAGAATGGGAGGTTCGCCTGGTGGATCTCAACGTCTCGCAGCTTGCAGACGACCAAATTCGGTGGGCGGACTACCTTTTCCTCGGCGGGATGAATGTTCACCGTCGATCCTTTCGGGAGATCGTCGAGAGAGGTCATGCGGTCGGCACCCCCGTGGTTGCTGGGGGCCCTCTCGCCACGACCGAGTATGAGGCGTTTCCCGAGGTCGACTACTTCGTGCTCAACGAAGCGGAGATAACCCTGCCGCTCTTTCTCGCCGACCTCGAGGCGGGGACTCCCGGCAGGATCTACAGCTCGGACGGGTTCCCCGATCTGGCTCGGACTCCGACCCCGCGTTGGGATCTTCTCGATATCGGCGCCTACGCCAACCTCAGCGTTCAATACTCGCGTGGCTGCCCATTCGACTGTGAGTTCTGCGGAATAGCATTTCTCAACGGTCGAAAGGTGAGAACGAAGTCGTCGGCACAATTCCTTCGGGAGATCGACGGGCTGTACTCCTTCGGGTGGCGAGGTGCCGTGTTCATCGTCGACGACAACTTCATCGGCAATAGGGGAAAGCTCAAGAGGGAAATACTGCCCGAGCTCATACGTTGGCAGACCGACCATCGCAATCCCTTCTCCTTCACGACCGAGACCTCCATCAACCTCGCCGATGACGACGAGCTCGTCGAGCTTCTCGTCGAGGCCGGATTCGAGCATGTTTTCGTCGGAATCGAGACCGTGCACGATGCGAGCCTCAGCGAATGCGGCAAGGCTCAGAACCGCCGCAGAGACATTCTCAGCTCGGTTCGGAAGCTCCAGTCGAGCGGGCTCATCGTTTCCGGGGGGTTTATTGTCGGGTTCGATAACGATCCCGTCGATATCTTCGAGAAACAGGAACGCTTCATCGCCGAAAGCGGTATCGCCGTCGCGATGGTTGGGCTGCTCAATGCCCCGACCGGTACGCGGCTCTTCGAGCGCCTGCGATCGGAGAAGCGGCTCCGGTCCTTCATGAGCGGCGACAACATGGATGGTTCGCTCAATTTCACCCCTCGGCTCGATGAGAGCTTCCTGAGAACCGGCTATCGACAGCTGGTCCAGGCAATCTATGCGCCCTCAGCCTACTTCGAACGGCTACGGACCTTCTTTCGCACCTACCGCCCGCCGAAGGCGAAACGGGTAGCGGTGAGCGCGACACAGCTCGGAGCCTTCTTCCGCTCAATCTGGATTCTCGGCGTTGTGGATCGGGGCCGGGGCTACTTCTGGCGGCTTCTTTTCTCGCGCCTCGTCACCTATCCCCGCACGATCGTGGTTGCGGTGACGATGGCGGTATTCGGATACCATTTCAGGAAGATCGCCGAATCGATATAGACTGCCGCGGAGTGGAGACCCCTACCGCCGCTGTGCCTCGACAACCGCCAGAGCGACGATTGCCACGATCTCCCGCACTGACGCACCGAGCTGCAGCACCTGAACCGGTTTCTGCATGCCCATCAAGACCGGACCGATGAGCTCCGCTCCTCCCAACTCGCCCATGAGCTTGTAGGCGATATTGCCCGCTTCCAGGCTCGGGAAAATGAGCGTGTTGACCGTCCTCCCGACCAGGGTACTGAAGGGGTAGTTGTGCTCGAGCAGATAGGGATCGAGCGCGACATTTGCCTGTATCTCGCCGTCTATGATCAGGTCAGGATACCTTTCGCGCGCCCTCGCTACCGCCTCCTTGCACTTCTCCGCCTGGCCGCTTCGCGTCGAGCCGAAATTCGAGAACGAGAGGACCGCAACGCACGGCTCGATGTTGAACACCCTCACCGTCTTCGCGGTAAGACCGATGATGTCAACGAGGTCGTCCACACCTGGATCGAGGTTGACCGTGGTGTCTGCGAAGAAGTAGGTGCCGCGGCGGGTATTCACGATGTACATTCCTGCCACTCTCCGCACGTCTTCGGCGGTACCGATGAGCTCGAGCGCCGGGCGAATGACCTTCGGGTACTCCTTCGTCCGCCCCGAAACGACCGCGTCGGCGTCTCCGGCCTCTACCATCGCCGCCCCGAAATAGTTCCGATCCCTCATGAGGCGCACGGCATCTCCCTCGGTCACTCCCTTCCGCTGCCGCTTCTTGAAGAGGATTTCCCCGTAACGAGAGGCGAGGTCGTGCTCGGTGAGCGGATCGATCGTCGGCGCATTTTCGAGGCCGCGTATTCCGTTCGCCCGAATGAGCTCTTCGATGGTTTTCAGCCTGCCGAGGAGGATCGGTTGAGCGATACCCTGCTCAGCGACCATCTCGGCGGCTTTGAGCACCTCGTAGTCGTCCGCCTCTGCGAACACAACCCGGCGGGGCTCTCTGCGTGCCTGGTTGATGATCTCGACGACGAGCTTCTGCCCGATACCGACCCGGGAGAGAAGATCGGCCTCGTAGTGCTCCCAATCGGTTACGGCATAGCGGGCGGCACCTGACTCCATAGCCGCTTTGGCGACGGCCGGTGCAATGGCGGTAAGAAGCCGTGGATCGAGAGGTTTCGGAATCAGATAGTCCCTGCCGAAGGAGATCTCGGAGGCTGAGTAGGCGCGGTGAACCATTTCCGGCACCGGCTCGCGCGCGAGCCGCGCGAGAGCCTGCGCCGCCGCTATCTTCATCGCGTTGTTTATCTCGCGCGCGCCCACGTCGAGGGCGCCGCGGAAGAGAAACGGAAAGCATAGGACGTTGTTGATCTGATTTGGATAATCCGAGCGCCCTGTGGCGATGATTGCGTCGGGGCGTGCCTCCCGCGCAGCCTCGTAGGCAACCTCGGGATCGGGATTTGCCAGCGCGAAGATCAGCGGATTGCGAGCCATGGCCTCCAGCGCCGAAGGCTCGATGACACCCGCGGCCGACACTCCGAGAAATACATCGGCATTGTGAAGCGCCTCTTCGATCGAGCTGAAGTCCCGATCGGTGGCGAAGGCGAATCGGGGATCGTCCTGTTTCTGCTCTTCGGTGAAGTCGGCGAGCCTTACGAGGCCCTCTTTGTCGAACATCGTGATCTTCTTCCGATCGACGCCGAGCGCAACGAAAAACTCCGTGCAGGCGATCCCAGCCGCCCCTGCCCCCACGACGACGAGGCGAATGTGATCGATTTTCTTGCCCACCAGCGAGAGCGCGTTGAGCAAAGCCGCCCCGGTGATGATCGCGGTACCGTGTTGGTCGTCGTGCATGACCGGTATGTCGCAACGCGCCTTGAGCTCCCTCTCGACATAGAAGCATTCGGGGGCCTTGATGTCCTCGAGGTTGATTCCGCCGAAGGTGGGCTCGAGGGCGGCTACGGTGCGAATCAGCTCATCCGGGTCATCACAATCGAGCTCGATGTCGTAAACGTCCACGCCGGCAAAACGTTTGAAGAGCACCGCCTTCCCTTCCATCACAGGTTTCGCGGCCTGGGCCCCGATGTTGCCGAGCCCAAGCACAGCAGAGCCGTTCGTGACAACGGCGACGAGGTTCCCTTTGGCGGTGTAGCGGTAGGCATCGTCCGGATTTGCCGCGATCGCCCTGCAGGGCTCCGCCACTCCGGGTGAATAGGCGAGCGAGAGATCGTACTGCGTCGAAAGCGGCTTTGTCGGAACGATTTCGAGCTTCCCCGGCCGGGGGCTCATGTGGTATTGAAGTGCTTCCTCTCTAGTCATACTGGCTGGAAAGCATACCATTTCGCTTACATATGCAAAAGGTTGAGTCGACGGCGGGAGTCGGCTAATGTGTAGTGAGATTGCATCGGGTCGGTGCCGATTTCGGCGCACGAGGAGGAGCACTGTGGAGAATTTTCGTTTCTCTATGCCCACCGAGGTCATTTTCGGCAGGGGCACTGAAGATAAGGTCGGCCGGGAGATCAAGAAGCTGGGAAGCCGCGTGTTGCTCCACTTCGGAAGCGGCAGCATCAAGAAAAGCGGTCTCTATGACAGGGTCGTCGCTTCGCTCAACGCGGCGAGCGTCGAGTTCGTCGAGCTCGGGGGTGTGAAACCGAATCCTCGGTTGAGCCTGGTTCAAAAAGGGATCCAAATCTGTCGCGAAGAGAAGCTGGACTGCATACTCGCGATAGGTGGCGGAAGCGTAATCGATTCCGCCAAAGCAATAGGCGTCGGGGTCCCTTACGAAGGAGATGTATGGGAGTTTTACGAGCAGAAGGCGGAGCCTGCCTCGATGCTGCCGTTGGGTGTCGTTCTCACGATCCCGGCGGCCGGAAGCGAGGCGAGCGTCAGCTCGGTGGTGACGAAAGAGGAGGGAGACCTCAAGCTCGCCATCAACTACGAGATTCTGCGCCCTCGTTTCGCGATCATGAACCCCGAGCTCACCTTCACCCTGCCTCCTTTCCAGACGGCTGCCGGAGCGGCCGACATCATGTCCCACATTCTCGAGCGCTATTTCACGAACGTCGATCATGTGGATTTGACGGACCGTTTGTGTGAAGCCACCCTCCAGACCGTCATTCACAATGCGCCTATCGCCCTTGCCGAGCCGGAAAACTACGACGCACGCGCCGAGATCATGTGGGCGAGCACGCTGGCGCATAACGACCTCCTGAGCACCGGGAGAGTCGGAGACTGGGCAACTCACATGATCGAACACGAGCTTTCTGCGCTCTACGACGTCACGCACGGGGCAGGACTCTCGGTCGTCTTTCCTGCATGGATGACCCACACCTACAAGCACGATCTGGATCGCTTCGTGCAGTTTGCCGTCCGGGTATGGCGAGTCGAGCAGGATTTCGAGGAACCGGAGCGTACCGCACTCGAGGGAATAGCACGGCTGAAGCAGTTCTGGCGCAGCATCGGTCTTCCCGTAACCCTCTCGGAGCTCGGTGTTCCCGACGACAGGCTCGAAGAGATGGCAAAGCGCGCGGTAGGCTTCGGAAAGCTCGGCTCCTTCGTTCCGATCGGAAAACGAGAAGCGCTCGCCATACTCAAGCTCGCGGGGTAGAGGTTTGCTTGACATGATCATTTCTCGCCCATAATATGACCATATTGATCAACAGATGGTCCGCTTCGGTACAAACCGAAGCAGGGACCGACAACATATCGCATCGGGAGAGGTGAATGGGAAATCTCAAGGCCGGCTACGTATCGTTTGGCACGAAGTACTACGTGCCTCAGCGGCTACGAGAGATTAGCCGAAATGCCGAAGAACAGCTCGAAGGAGCGGGAATAGACCTCGTCCGGACCGATCCGGTATTCGGCGAAGGAGAAGAAGTCGATCGCGCCATCCGTGAGCTGGGCTCCGAACCGTGGGACTTCCTCATAGCGAACGTTATCAACTGGATCGAAGTACGCGCGGCTACCCGCGTTCTTCTCGCCTTTCGAGATCGTCCGGTCGTCCTCTACAGCTTCGGCGGTTTCACCGAGGGTGACACCCTGATTTCGCCGGCGGCGGGTGCCGGATCGACGGCACTGCGCTTCCCGCTCGAGCGCTGGCACTTCAGATTCAAGTATCTATTCAACCCGCCAGACTCTCCCATGGATACCGACTCGATCGTCACGTTCGGTCGAGCAGCCCGAGCGGCTCGAGCCCTGCGCTCTTCCCGCCTCGGCATGATCGGATTCAACGATATGGGGTTGTATACGACCGATTTTTCGGTGGTCAGGCTCCGTGACACAATCGGTCCGGAAGTGGAGAGCATCGACCTGCTTCAACTCTCTCACCGCATGGAGGCGCTCTCCGATGAGGAGGTGCACAGGGAGACAGAGCGCGTGACCAAGGACTGGGAATACCCGCTCGGCAGACCCGCCGACGCTACCATCGAGCGGTCAATTCGCCTCTACATGGCGACGATGGAAATCTGCAAAGAGAAGAGCTTCGATGCCTTTTCCTACAAATGCGTCGACGGCGTCGACCTGGAGATGGGTCTGACCCACGCGGTGCCCTCGTCGCTCGTCGCGTCCGCGGGCATCCCATACGTCGACGAGAACGACATCGGGAATCTCACAGCGGAGCTGATGCTGAAGTATCTTTCCGGGCAGCAGGTGATGTTCCTCGAGCACTACGAACATCACCCCGAATGGATCCTCCTGGGAGAAGACGGCTACGTTCCCAGCGATTTCATCGAAGGGAAGCCCCGGATCAAAGATGTCTCGACGGTCTTGCTCGGTGGCATCGCTCACTGCTCGCGAATGAAAACCGGAAGGATGACCCTTGCCTGCCTCGCCGAGGATGACGACGGTTTCAGGATGCACGTGGTCACGGGAGAAGCGAAAGGGCCTCCGCAGTGGGTGGAGATGGGCGTTCCTCTCCCCTCCTGGCCGAGCGTTCGCTTCTTTCCCGACGTCCCGGTCAGACGCATCCTCGACCACGTGCTCTCCCAGCATTTCGCTGCAGTCCGAGGCGACTTCGCCGCCGAGCTCACCGACCTGTGTGCCCTGCTCGATATCAAGATCGTCTACGACGGATTGACTCTCGCTTGATGCGGCCGACAGCCATGAATTACGAAAGGGGAGATGATGGAAAAACGTGATCCGATCAAAGTGTACGACGCCCGATGGGAAGATGGCGAGTTCAGCGACTCCGAGATTGCGAGACTCTTCGAGGCGGCGATTCTCTACGGCCGGGACCTGGGCGTAGACACTGTTACGCTTTCACGCGACGCCCGACTCGCCGCCGGGCGAGTCATGGAGATCGGGATTGAGACGGCGGTGAAAGCCGGTTTGGAGACGGTCCTCTGTACCGACCCGATCAGCACTCCTCAGAGCTACTACCTCGCCGCCGTCACATCCGAAAGGAAGCCGGGTACGATGGGGCTTACGATAACTGCCTCCCACAATCCGGGTAACTACATCGGTTTGAAGCTCACGGTTCCCGGGGTTCGTGCCATTGGCCTCGACTCCGGTCCGGAGGGAGGGTTGACCAGAGTACGGGAGCTCTTCCACAGCGACGAGCGGCTGTCCGGCTCGCCCGGCGGTCGGCTCGTCGTCGTCGACCCGGCCGAGGACTACATCACCGCCTCGCTCGAGAATGCCGGTTTCTCGACTGATGAAGACACGCTTGACGGTATACCGGTCGTGATGGATGCCATGGGCGGCTCCGCAGGCAGTGAGCTGTATCGCGCGCTCGAGCGCGCAGGGGCGAAGCCGATCGCGCTCCGACTTGTCCCCGACGGACGCTTTCCGACAGGCGCCCCGAATCCGACGAGCAAAGGGAAGATGGAGGAAGCGGTCTCCCGGGCGAAGAGCGCCGGGCGCGCAGTAGTGATCGGCGTTGACGGGGACGGAGACCGCCTGGTGTTCGGCGACGGAAGAGGAATCCTCAGCGCCGGGTTCTCGTCGGTCGCCATCCTCGAGGCCGATCCTTCAATCGCGAACGCAAAGACACCGGTCCCGGCGCTCTACGATCCCAAAGTGAACCCCATTGCGCTCGAGCAATGGGGCACATTCGCCGTTCGGCCGGTCCTGTTTCGCAACGGCCATTCGCAAATCAAAGACTACATGTCGAGGATCGGAGCTCGGTTCGGGGCAGAAGAGTCGGGCCACTACTATCATCGGTTGCGCTACGGCTCAGTGGAAGTCAACGCAGAGAACAGCATCGTTACCGCGCTTCGCTTTCTCAGGTCCATCAGCTCGGGGCGAGGAAGCCTGGATCGGTTATGGAACATGCAGGGGCGGATCTTCTCTACCGGTGAGATCAATTATCAGTTCAGCGAACAGCGGACTGTCGACCGAGCCATGAAGGAAATCGAGCATAGGCTGACCGAGCGCGGGGCCCTGTCGGTCTCAGCCACCAATGACGGAATCGACCTCGGAGGCACGCAAATCAGCAAGGGCGTCAATCTCGAGCCCGGCCATGTTGCTCTCGAGGACGGCTGGTACAGCGGCTTCATTCGAAGCGCCACCAACGAGAAGGCAGTTGTGCGCCTGTTCTTTTCAGCGGGGGAGGAGAAGGTCGGGCGTGCGATTGCCGGGGAGGTTACCGAGCTCCTCGAGCATGAGCTCGGGGGCAGGCAGATCGAGTAGCGGCCCGATCCGCCGCTTCACTTGCCCCCTTCCGTTGGGGACCCTCAACGGAGAAGAACGTCCGGACGCTTCAGCGTGATGCCGTCCTGCGTGTGCTCGATCGTCGGCCACCCCTGCATCTCGGTGAGAACCTCGATGTCTCCGCCGTGCACGTACATGGTGTCCTCGACTTTCACCCCGGTAATTGACGGATTGTGAGCGAAAATCTCTCCCTCTTGAATGCGATAGTCTACGACCGGGCTCAGCTCCTGCTCCCTGCTGTAGTATCCGCAGGTGCCGCCCTGAAAGTGCTTCTTCTCTTCCCCAGGGTAGCCTGCATCGGAGTAGGCCTTTACGCCCACCTCAAAAATGTCGGCGAGCGACCGGCCGGGGGTGGTCGCCCCGATCAATGAGCCCTCTACCGAGAGCAGAGAGTCATACTTGCTTCGAAGCTCTCCGGGAAAGGCTCCGATGTGAACGAGGCGCGTAAGGCTCGAAACGAGACCCCATTTCTGTGCGCAGATGACGACCATGCAATATCGTTCAAGACGAGCCTCGGTGGGTACGGGGTGCCGAAAGCGCGAGATCCGGTCGTCGGTCCCGACGAGAATGATGGTAGGAAAGGCGTCGCGACGCAGCACCTCTCGCCCCGCAATCGATTGTATCTCGATCTCACTCATTCCGGGGCGAACCTTCTCGATCGCCGCGCTCATAGCCTCCGCGCTGCGCCGACACAGGATTCGAAACCGTTCGACCTCCGCCGAGCACAATGGGGTTCGAAGCAGGCCGAGGCGCCCCTTTTCATTGACCATTCCTTCGATCCACGTGTCGGCTGCTCGGCGCTCGCCTTCTCCGCGGGCGGCCCCGAGGATGCGATCGACCGCGGCCTCAGATCCCCCCTCGGTCCAGGGATATTCGACCGGCTCGAGGATATCGAGTCCAACGACCTCCTCTGCCAACAGCCTTGGCAGCTCGATGTTGCTCGCAAGGAGGTATGCCCGATTCTCGGTGACGAGGACGTTGGCAAAGCTCCGTCCCATCTCGTTCGAATGCTCCACGAGGTCGGCGGCACCGCATGCCAGCCAAGCGAAGCTCTGTTCGGAGGTGAAGAGAACTGCGTCGTAGCCGTTCTTCCCGAGAAACGACCTAACCCGAGTCAGCTTGACTTCGATCTCCTGCTGTCTGGTCATCGCAAGCTCCCGGCGGCAACGCGACCGAATCCGATCGGCGTCAGGCCCGCGATCTGCGCGAGAGCTCTGACAGGCTCTCCGCCAGGTAGTCGAGCGCCTCGGGGGTTTTCGTTGGATTCACCGGCAGAGTGATCATTCTCGCCGCAGTCTCTTCGGCGACGGGGAACTGCCCCTCAGTGAAGCCGCGCTTGCGGTAGGCCGTCGTCAGATGAAGGGCCCCGTAGTGAGTACCGACCTTGATCCCGTACTCGTGGTAGAGCGCGTAGATCAGGTCATCACGGCTCATTCCGAACGCTTTCTCCTCGACCTGTACAGGGTAGAGATGAAAGGAATGGGTTCGATCGGATTTCGTTGTGGGCAGGGTAAGCCCTGGGACTGACGCAAGCTTCTCGTCCAAGTACTGAGCGTTCTTCTTTCGGATCTCGTTCAGGTGATCGAGCTTCCGAAGTTGTACGATTCCAACCGCAGCCTGGATGTCGGTCATTCTGAAGTTGTATCCGGTATCGTCGAAATCCTGAAACCAGAACCGCTTCCCCATGGGGTGCTTCGTCTCGTCTATTCGGCAGTATTTCGTGCTCTCGCCGTAGACCCGAGCACAGTGCGATCGATAGAGCGCCACCCGCTCGTAGAGCGTGTCATCGTCGGTGACCACCATCCCCCCCTCGCCGAGGGTAGAGATGTTCTTCTGCTCATGAAAGCTGAAGCAGCCGAATGTCCCGAGCGAGCCGGCCTTCTTCCCTTTGTAGTCGGCGCCGACCGCGTGACAGGCGTCCTCGACCACGGCAAAACCGTGTTTCCTTGCGAGGGCGTTGATCTCGTCCATGTCGCAGATCTGGCCGTAGAGGTGTACGGGCAGCACGGCCCTCGTGTTCGGCGTGATCTTCTTCTCCAACTCCGCCGGATCCATGTTGTAGGTCACTGGATCTATGTCGACGAAATCCACCTCCGCGCCGAGCGTGGTCCCGACTGCCGCCGTCGCGATCCACGTCAATGGAGTAGTCAGCACGCGGTCGCCGGGCTTGATATCGAGCGCAACGAGCGAGAGAAAGAGCGCCGCGGTGCCGTTCGAGACCACCCGAGCGTGTTTCGTTCCACAGTATGCAGCAAAGTTCTTTTCGAACTGCACACAGGCGTTCCCGGAGGTCGGGGCGCCGGCCCTGAACACCTCGAGAAGAGCACGCTCCTCTTCGGCATCGTAGACGCTCCCGAACTTGATCTGCAGATCATGCTTGATTTCAGGCTTACTCATAGCTCCTTACTTCCTTTGTTCTCGACTACCAGATCGATCCCCGCGTCGAGGCCGACCATCGGTGTCTTCAAGATCTTCGTCGCTTTCGCGTTCGACAGCGAAGCGTTCGCCGGACGTTTTGCCCTGCCGGTCGCGATCGTCGGCTTCTTGTCGACGACGAGCTCTTCGGGATAGCCGAGCTTGCGGCAGATCCTAACCGCCATGTCGAATCGTGAGAGACTGTCGTTTCCGGAGAGATGGAAATGTCCCGAGATTGGACGGGTGGCAAGCTCCACTACCGCCCGGCTCAGCGTGATGACGTTGACCGGTGTCCGGATTTCTCCTTTCGGAAACGCCGCCGGTTCTCCCTTCTTCAGGGACTGGATCATCTTCCACATGAAGGAGTTGCCCACGTCGCCTACAGGAAGCCCCATGACGAGCGACGGACGTACGATTACCCAGTAGGGGACGTTGCTCATTACCGTGCGCTCTCCGGCAACCTTCGTTTGCGCGTAGACGTTCAGCGGCGTGGGCGAATCGGTCTCGGTGTATCCCCCCTGCTTCCCGTCGAAGATTGAATCGGTCGAGAAGTAGATCATCTTCGCCTCGTGGGCCCTGCAGAGCTCAGCGATGGTTTCGGTTACCCCGACGTTCACTCGCTTGGCCAACTCCGGATTTGCCTCGCAGGTGTCGATATCGGACATCGCCGCCGTGTGCACGACTACATCAGGTTCGATTTCCGAGAAGAGACGCCCCAACGCATCACCATCCAGCAGGTCTGCGACATGCCAATGCAGGTCGGGACGTTCGACCTCGCCCTTGCGCTGGTCGATGACGTGCACCTCCCATTCGCTATCTGTTTGCCGAATGATGTTCTCCCCGACGAAGCCGCCCCCGCCGGTGAGAAGCAATTTCCGCGACATCAGTACCTCCAACCCTTCTGACTTTCTATCCGCTCACGATCTGGAACGCCCACGCCGGAGCGCCTTCTGCCTCGAGAGCACTCTTGATTTCCGGCTGGCTGCCCGGTCGGCAGAGCGCGATCATGCACCCTCCTCCTCCGGCCCCCATCTGTTTTGCGCCGATGGCGCCCGCGTTCACTGCCGTGCGACAGAGTTGCTCGAGCCGGTCCGTGGAGGTCCCCATGAGTCTCTCCTCCTGCTGCTGACGGTTCATGAGCCCCCCGAGACGCTCCAAATCCCCGGCAACGACGGCCCGTTTACCCTCCTCGACGAGATCTACGACTCGGCCGAGCGAGTCGAGCAGGACCCGCTCCTCCGCCTTGATACGTCGTCGGAGCCAGACCTGAAGCTCCTGAGTATTGTGCTTCTCCTCGGTATCCGCGACGATAATCGGAAGCTCGCTCGCTGCGAGCTTCTCCACTCTCGGAGCGGATCCGGTTTCGATGTAGGTGACCCCTCCATAGGCGATCGCGTATTGGTCCATTCGCCCGCATTCCACGCCGAGGTCCTCATTCTCGACAACGAAGGCGAGCTCGGCAATCTCGTCGGTAGACAGGCCGATAGAAAACGCATCGTTCAGCGCCTCGATAAACGCGATACACAGGGCAGTCGAAGAGGAGAGACCGGCGCTGATCGGAATCTCCGATCGTACCGTTGCCTCGAAGCCACTGGTGATTCGGTCGGAAAGCCTCGTGTACACCGCAGTCATGTAGCGAAGGGGGGAATCGAGCTTCAGGTTGCCTCCGAGCTCAAAATCCTCCGAGTAGGAGATGTCCGTTGCCGACAAGCGGATATGCCGGCTTGCGTTCAACTCCAGGTCTACGGTGAGGTAGGCGGAAATCGCCGCAGCAAGTGCCGGCTTTTCGATAAGATCGGTGTTGTCGCCCAGCAGACAGATCCGCCCGGAGGCTTTGCCCACGATTATTGACATCGATGATACTCCGTGTGAGGTAGGTGCCCACACAGGCTATCTCGAATGTGATCGGGTTGTCAACAATATGTTTGCTTTTTGATCGAAATGATCACTTTCCAGACTGGAATTACTTGACAGATCCGAACTTCGCCCATACCATTCAAAAAAGATTAGTGACTGTTCACCTAATCATTCCCAACACTCGCTGACTCGAGTGGACGGCCTTGTTGCCGAAAGGAGAAATGTCTATGAAAAGAAGAGCTCTTCTCTCTGTTATGTGGCTTGCGGTGAGTCTTGTATTTGCTGCAAGCGCCGCGTTTGCGAGCGGCTCCAACGAGCAGTCCAGCGCCGCCGGCCAGAAACCAGTTACCCTGACGTTGTGGCACAACTACGGGACCGAGATCAATGCGGTCACGACCAAAGACCTGGTCACGGCATTTAATGACAGCCATCCGAACATTCAGATAAAGATGGTGAGTCAGCCGGCGGACAACTACTTCGCTCTGCTCCAATCGGCTGCCGTTTCGAAGACCGGTCCCGATCTCGTCGTCATGTGGACCGGCCTGTTCGACCTCAAGTACAAAGACTTCCTCGAGAAAGTCGATCAGTACATTCCCCTTTCTCAGCTCAAGAAGCTGAAAGGAATCGAATGGAGCTCCGACAACTTCAATGTGAACGACGGCGTCTACGTCGTACCGCTCGAAGATCAGTTCTACATCGGCTTCTACAACAAGGCATTGTTCAAGAAGGCCGGAATCACCCAGGTGCCACGCGACTGGAATGAGTTCTTCGCAGCGTGTCAGAAGCTGAAAGATGCCGGCATCACCCCGATGCTCTACGGCAACGGAGGTCAGAACCTCGGCGCCGCTTTCTATCCATGGTATGACTACAGCTACATGATGATCGGTGCATTCCCGCTCGAGCAATGGAAGGGATTCTACGACGGTTCCATCCCCTACACCTCACCGAAGATCGTCAGCCAGATGAAGAAATGGGTCAGCCTCCATGAGAAGGGATACACGAACAGCGACGTCATCACCACGACCAACGTCGTCGACAAGTTCATGAAAGGCGAGGCCGCCATGTTCATGGACGGCACGTGGGATACCGCGACCTTCGAAAAGGCGATGGGCGACAACCTCGGGGCCTTCGTTCCCCCGTTCTCCGACAACCCGATCCACGGGGTCGTCGAGTATGCCGGTGATGGCTTTTCGATCACCACCTACTCCCCGCACAAGAAGGAAGCCGCTGAGTTCCTGAAGTTTATGATCTCCGCTCAGGGACAGAATATCATCGACAAGGCGGGTCTGATCCCCGACGTACAGGGACATACGACCTCCGACCCGGTCAACGAATCGATGCTCGACTTCGCGGCGAAACAGGGCTTCACTCGCTATCCGATGATCGACAACGTCCTCCAAGGCGAGGTCGTTGACGTCGGCTCGCAGGTTCTCGATGCGGCACTTGCCGGGCAGACCACGGTGGAAGCAGCTCTTCAGAAGATGCAGGATGCCTTCAACGCCCTGCCTGCAGACAGACGTTCATCAACCTACAAATAGCCAAGCAACCCCGCCGTCGGGCGCATCGCCGCCCGACGGCATCTGTTTTTAGGAAAGGAATGCGACGATCACTCATTAGCTCCAAGCGCCAGCGGTACATTGCCGGAATCGCTTTCACACTCCCGCTTCTCGTGCTGTGGGGGCTCCTCCTCATCTTGCCGATTATCCAGACGGTAATACACAGCTTCACTCAGTGGAACGGTATCCATTCTTCTTGGATCGGGCTGAATGCCTACAGAAGAATCGCGGCCGACTCCACATTCTGGCGTGTGCTCCTCAATAACGGCTTTCTCTTGATCTCGGTACCCTTCGCGGTATTCATCCCCATGCTCATCGCCTTCCTGCTCAATGAAAAGGTGCCGGGGTGGAGGGCTTTCAGAACGATCATATTTCTGCCGGCGACCGTCTCGTGGGTGGTCATCGGAATGGTCGCGCTGCAGTTCTTCATCGGAGAGGGGATTCTCAACAACCTTCTGAAGCACGTCGGTCTGGGAGTGATCCATCAAAACATGCTGGCAAGCGCCAACTTCGCGATCGTTCCGGTGGCGATCACCTTCATTTGGTCGCAGGTGGGCCCCAATACCCTCATCCTTCTCACCGGTATGGCCACGATCAGCCCGGAGATCTACGGCGCGGCCCAAATCGAAGGCGCCGGCTGGTGGACGATTATCTGGCGCATTACGGTACCACTTCTGCGGCGTTTCCTGCTCTTCTCCTTGACCATTACCCTCATTGCGGCCTTCACGGCGCTGTTCAGCCTGATCTACGTCATGACCAGTGGCGGGCCAAACTACGGTACGACGACTCTGGAGTTCTTCATCTATCAACGGGCTTTCAATCAGGGGCAGTTCGGCTTCGGTTCTACACTCGGGGTCGTGCTGCTCATCCTTATGCTCATCGTAAGCGCAATCCAATTCCGTTTTGTTCGATATGACGAGGGGTAGCATGTCGAAAACTCAAACACACAGTGTCCACCGAACGCGTCATCTTCCTCCCCGAGAGCTGGCGAAGAGAATTTCGATAACTGTTGTTCTGATAATCGTGTCGATCGTCATGCTCTTTCCGTTCTACTACATGCTGGAGCGGTCGTTTCAGGCCTCCAACCAATTCCAGGTCTACCGGCAGCTCTCCATGGCGAGTTGGACCATCCTCTTCGAGACCCTTCCCATCTTCCGTCAGCTCCTCAACAGCACCGTCGTAACCCTGAGCGCGATCATCATCATCCTATTTGTTGCGACCTCGGCGGGCTACGCGTTCGCGAAGCTCCGCTATCCGGGATCTCAGATCATCTTCATGCTCGTAGTCGGAAGCATGATGGTGCCGATGCAGTCCATCATCATTCCGGAGTTCGTCAACCTTGCGGGATTGAAGATGGTCAACCATCTCTACAGCGCGATCCTCGTCTATTCCGCGATAGGAATCCCCTTCGGGACTTTCCTCATCTCCGCCTTTTACCAGAGCATCCCGGACGATATCATGGAAGCCGCTGTCATCGACGGCGCAAGCTACTACTCAATCTATCGCCGGATAATGGTACCCATAGCCACTCCTGCCCTCATCACGGTCGCCGTCCTGCAGTTCATACAGATTTGGGACGACCTGCTGATCGGCTTGCTGTTCCTCCAGAATCCCCAGACGCGCACGATTACAGTCGGTCTCGCCACACTCCAGTCCTCTCACATTACCCAGATACCGGTCCTGATGGGCGGTTCGCTGATCAGCGCCCTGCCCGCGGCCATTCTGTATCTGATCTTCCAACGCTACATCGTCTCAGGGCTGACTCTCGGAATGAGCAAATGACAAAGACCGAAATCCGCACCATTCGGCTCGTCGAGATGCTCCAGAATCAACGGCGAACCTCGGTGGAGTCCGTTTCGAAAGCCTTCGGAATATCGGAGGCCACGGTGCGAAGACTGTTCGCCCACGCCGAGAAGGAGGGGAGGGTCATCCGCGTGCACGGCGGCGTTCAGCTCTCGCCGTTGAGCGGCCACGACTATTCATATCGTGTGTCCGCAGCGTATCGGAGCAAGCAGAAGACCTCCATCGGGAACACGGCTTCCGATTTCGTCTCCGACAACGAACGAGTTTACCTCGATTCCGGAACGACCGTTCTCAAGCTCGCCGAGGCGCTTTCAGTAAGGGTTCAGACCGGCACGCTCAGGAACCTGACGGTGCTCACCAACTCGTTGACTCATGTCGAGACCCTCGCCAGTTGGTGCAAGGTAATCCTCCTCGGCGGCGAGATCCGTGTTGAGAGACGAGACGTATGCGGTTCCCTCACCGAGAAGATCATCCACATGTTTCATGTCGATAAGGCATTCTTCGGTGCCGATGCTGTCGACCTTCAAGCGGGTTTCATGACGACCGATGAAAGAACCTCCCGAATTTCAGAGCTCGTGATGGAACACGCGGACGCATCCTACGTGCTCGTCGATTCAACGAAATTCGACACGAGCTCCTTCGTTCGCTTCGCGGGCGTCGACGAAGTAGAGGCAATATTCACCGACCAGGAGCTATCGGAGGAGCAGCTCGGGCGCTACCGCAACGCCGGTGCGAAGATCATTATGGGACCGCCGGTGCAGTCCAGCAAAGAAGGGCCCGCATAACGGAGGGCATGCTCAGTGTCGACGACGACCCCTACAATCAAGACGGTCGCACATTCGCTCAGCACGTTGATCGGAGCAGACTACATGGGCGCCGTTTGCCGCGCGAAGGCCTTCGCCGACGGAGTGTCGGCTGCATCAACGAGAGCGATCGCCGAGGAGATCGTTGACTTCTACCCGGACTCTTTTCAACGACGGGTTGACGACCTCGTCGACAAGGTCGGTCAGAAGGTTTGTGACGGAATCGAGGATTTCGCTTCGGGGGCGGCAACGGATTCATACAGCCGGGCGACTCGGATGCAGGCAGCGCCGCTCATCGGTTTCGGGTATCTGCGCATAGGCGAAGATGGCCGTGTCTATCTCATCTCCAAAAGCGAGCACTATCATGCCTCTCTCGGTCACAGCTTCCCCGGTTTTCGCCTGCTCGAGAACGCGAGCAGGCTCGGAATACCAAATGCCACGCACAATAACACGCGGGGGCATATCGTTCGGAGGCTCGAGCAAGAGCTTATCCGCACGGCAAACGGCATCGAGACCGGCGACTCTCAGTCGCTTCAAAAGATCATTGCGGAAGCCACCCCCCATGTCCTCAATCGAGTAATCAATCTCGAGACCGGGAGCCTCGCGGTCGAGGCGGCCCTGAAGATGATGCTGGCCCGATTCTATCGTCTCGAGCGTACGAGCCGCGTTCCGCAATATGCGAACCGCGTCCCAGTTTTCCTCGTCATGGCGGATGATGACGGAGGTATGCAGGCGAACTACCACGGGACCACGATACTGACGCAGACAATGAGAGAGCTTTGGCCGGAGTTCGCAAAACGCGTTGCCGAAGAAGACATTTTCATCGTTAAATCGGTTCGGATCAACGATGCCGATCACTTCAGGCAGACAATCGAGACCTACGATCACGGCAACTACAAGGTAGCCGGATTCCTTCACGAGATCATCCTGATGAATTACGGCGGAGTTCGGCTCACCGGGGATTACCTGCGTGGCGCCTATGAGCTCTGCCGGGAACGGGATGTGCCCATACTGGTCGATGAAATCCAATCATGCATCTGGTCTCCGGAGCTCTTCATGTTTCGCGAATACGGCCTCAAGCCCGACTTCGTATCCGTAGGGAAGGGATTCCCGGGCGGCCAATACTCGGCCTCCAAGATTCTCACGACCGCGCCGATGGACAATCTCAACCAGTTTGGGGCACTCGTCACGAACGGCCAAGAAGAGCTCGCAGCCCTCGCCTACCTGATAACGATGGAGTTCGCCGGGGCCAATCGGAGCTACATTGAGGAAGTCGGCACCAACTATGAACGGGAGCTTCAGGCGCTCGCATCCCGCTACCCCAACGTCATCGCCCGGATCGAGGGGAGGCGGCACCTCTCGTCGATCTTCTTCGAAACGATCGAGAACGCCGAACGCTTCACGGCCTCCCTGCGTGAGGAGGGAATCGACATCACCGCGCAGACCTACAAGTCCAAGTGTCCTCCCGCCGCCCTAACGAAGCTGCCGCTCATCTCCAGCCCGAAGATGATAGAGTTCCTCATCAGGAAGATGGATTCCGCTCTCGGACGCCTGTAGAGCGGGCGATTTCCATGCGTCCCACGCATTCCGCGTTCCGTTTTTTGGCCCCCGAGATTCAGGAATTGCCCGTTGTATCGAAGCGCATTGCCGTTGGATGCCTTCCATGGTGTATGATGAAGATGAGGTGATGAAAGATGAACTACATCGAAGAGATTCTAGAATCGGTGAAACGTCGAGATCCTGGAGAACGGGAGTTTCATCAGGCGGTCGAAGAGGTCCTGCGCTCGATCGAGCCGATCATTGCCCAACATCCGGAATACCGGGAAGCACGAGTGCTCGAACGAATTGTGGAGCCGGAGCGCGTCGTCATCTTCCGTGTTCCATGGTTGGACGACAAAAATGTCTATCACGTGAACAGGGGTTTTCGAGTTCAGTTCAACAGCGCTCTTGGCCCATACAAGGGGGGCTTGAGATTTCACCCATCCGTCAATCTGAGCATTCTCAAGTTCCTCGGCTTCGAGCAGGTTTTCAAGAACTCATTGACGACCCTCTCGCTCGGGGGCGGAAAGGGCGGTGCCAACTTCGATCCGAAGGGCAAGAGTGACAACGAGGTGATGCGCTTCTGCCAGTCCTTCATGGATGAGCTGTACCGGCACATCGGTCCCAATACCGACGTGCCGGCGGGTGACATAGGAGTTGGCGCAAGAGAGATCGGCTATCTGTTCGGCCAGTACAAGAGGCTCACCGGTGAGTTTTCCGGCGTACTCACGGGAAAGGCGCTGAACTGGGGAGGGTCACTCATCCGGCCGGAGGCGACCGGTTACGGCGCGGTCTATTTCGCCGTCGAGATGCTCTCGAAACAGGGGACAACCCTCGAGGGGAAACGTTGCGTCGTCTCCGGCTCGGGAAACGTCGCCCAGTTTACGGTAAGAAAGCTCCTCGAGTTCGGGGCAAAACCGGTGACTCTCTCCGATTCGGATGGATTCGTCCATGACCCGAACGGTATAACGGAAGAGAAGCTCGCCTGGGTTATGGAGCTCAAGAATGTCCGGAGGGGCAGGATTAGGGAGTACGCCGACGAGTTCGGGGTCAAGTTCTACTCGGGCGAGCGCCCCTGGGGAGTAACCTGCGACGCGGCATTTCCGAGCGCCACTCAGAACGAGATCGATCGAAAGGACGCAGCAACCCTCGTCAAGAATGGCTGTAAGCTAGTCGTGGAAGGCGCCAACATGCCGACCGAGGCCGAGGCGGTGGAGTTCCTGCTGAACGCAGGGATCCTCTTCGGTCCCGCCAAGGCCGCCAACGCCGGCGGGGTAGCCACGTCGGGTCTTGAGATGAGCCAGGATGCAATGAGATTGAGTTGGCCCGCAGAGGAGGTCGACTCTCGACTGCGCACGATCATGCGAGCGATCCACACCGCTACCGTCGAGGCGGCGGAGGAGTACGGCTACCCGGGCAATTACCTCATGGGTGCAAACATTGCGGGTTTCAAAAAGGTAGCCTCCGCAATGCTCGACCAGGGCCTGGTCTGAGCGCTGCCGTTTCGCGCGTGAGCTGCCTATTGCAGGTGGAGGACGGCGCGCTGGCCGACTGAATCGGCGTTGAGGACGAGCTTTCGTCCCAACGCCTCCGTTGTCGTGTTGATGAGGTGCACGACGCCGGCCGCTTTGGTCGATCCCGTAGCGACCGACGCGAACGGCTCGGCGTCGAGCTCGTTCGCTGCCTCGAGTAGCCAGTTCTCGCGGAAGAGGTTTTCGCGCTTCTGCGCGAAGTAGGCTACATACAGCATGTTCATCTCGACCAGCTCGTTGAAGAAGTGCGTCCCGAGCGACAGGTCGGGGTTGAGACCCTCATGCATGACGTTGATTTCACAGAGGATGGACGCCGTGTCAATCTCGGAAAAGGAAACCGGAATACCGAGCGAAGGCGAGCTCGTGCCCCAACGTCCGGGGCCGACCAGCATCACGGTCCTGCCGACGACCTCCTTCTGGTGAAGCACTCTACCGATCAGCCTTGCGACGGAGTATCGATCCCGTTCAGTCAGCATAGAGTAGCGTTTCCCGTCTACGTAGAGTATCCAGTCAATCCGCTCCACCCTGCTTGGCCCGATAACCGCCCCGCGCGCGTCCATCACTATGTCGTCGATGTCAAGGCGTGGCAGCTCGACGCTCGGCTGCTCCTCCAACTGGGCCTGGAAAGGCCGGCACTGCACGACGTTGATTCTGTATTCTCCGTTCGGCATGAAGCTTGCAGTGAATTCGATGTCGACATGGACACCGTAGGCGCCGCATATGGTGGAGAGTATTCCACGCATCGACGATATGAAGTCGGTCGCCTTGAACACACGGTCGAAGGTGAGGAGGGGCGAAGAACGTTTGGGAGAGCGCCGAGCTGGTTCCGTCGCTGTTTCGAATGAGACGAAGTAATCGAAGGGAAGACGGTCGCCGAGCTCTTCTACGAGCGTCGAGATGGGAAGTGTGGTGAACTTGTTGTCGACCAGGTCGAGCAGGTCGACTTTCCTCTGGGCGTACCGGCGAACCTCGTCGAGGCTTGCCTCCGGGCGTTTTTCCGGCGCGTTGAGTGCGACTACACGCGTATAGTCATCGTCGGAGCGCTCGACGGCGTGGGTACCGAGACCAAACACGAGGCGTAGCATTCCTGCGTTGGGGTCGATCTCACTATTCCACACGTACGGGTTGATGGAGAAGCCGACCCCCGCCAGCTGAGGCAGGTAGTAACGTCCGTAGCCTACTCCTGACACCCTTTGCACGAGGAGCGCCATCTGCTCGTCCTTGTCCAAAACTCCTCGCTGTTTACGATAGCGAAGGGCACCGTCGCTCATCGTGCTCGCGTAGATCACCCTCACGGCATCGAGGAAGTTCTTCATCCGCTGGTCTTTCGTGCCCTGGTTCGGACAGAACACGCTTTCGTACTTCCCGGCGAAAGCGTTGCCAAAGTTGTCTTCGAGCAGGCTGCTCGAGCGAACGATGATCGGCGAATAGCCGAAGTAGTCGAGCATGTCCGAGAATCGATGGAGGATGTAGTCGGGGAAATCTCCCGCGAGTATTCTCCGTCTCACGTCCTCGTTGCCGTCGAGGAAAGAGCTCGGGTCCTTCTGTCGCTGGCGTGCCCACCAGCAGTTGTTGATTACCAGGTAGGTGTAGAAGACGTCGGAGCCGATGAAAAAGGAATCATGATCCTCGAGGATCTTCGACCGTTGGGGGTCTTCCTTCAGCAAAATCGAGCGTGCAAGCAGCATCCCCACTGACTTTCCGCCGATCATCCCGGTACCGATCATGCGCTTCCAAATGGCGAGCACGTCCTTGATCGTGAAGTACTTCGCCGCGAGCTCGAAGATCCGCTGATCTTGTGAGACTATCAGACGAAGTATCTGATGCAGGGTGGTCCGCTCCCTCTCCGAGGTGGATCGGCCCCCTTCGATCTCCTCCTGGACATGCTCGGCGTTGATGAAGACCTTGTCCCAAACCCCGATCATTCGATAGCTCGTGGACGGCAGCCCGGGCCAGGGCGAGGCGTGGATGACCTCCGCAACACGGCCGCTCTCTGGAATTGGCACCCACTCCTCCCCGCTCCATTCGTGCAGCATGTACATCGTCGACGAGCTGCGTCCCTCGACCTTGAAAGGGCGCAGATAGTAAACCCCTCCGTGGCTGTAGAGATCGATCAGCACTTGTACCGTCTCGGCAATCGGGGTTGCCGCGTGGTATGAGTGCACGTATCTGTACATGAGAAAGTAGGCGATAGTCTCGAACTCCCGGAGGAAGGGACAGGTCAGCACGAAGAAGTTGCCGATCATTCGATCACTGTAACATGCCTCGGAGAGCTCGGAGAGCGAATCGAAAAGGTAGTAGGCGCCCTTCCCCCTCGAACGTATGATACGGTGAATCTCGGTTATGAAGTTCTCGAAGCCGCCTTCGGGATTCAGGTGGTGAATTTCGAGACCGTCACGTGCTTCGCTCAGGGGTTGGTGACTTCCGAAACGAAAGTATATGGCCCGTTTGCCGTGATCCACGGCAAACGTAATCAATGCCTCCGCGAATGGAAGAAAGTCGGGAATAGTCTCCCTGTCGATACGCCAGACACAGTTGTCGCCGGGAAAAACTCCACGCAGCAGCTTCTCGAGGCCGGGTGCTCCTACCATCCTCACTCCGATCGATCATTATAGACCGAATGCAAGGGCGCGTTCCACCGCGGCTTGGAACGAAAGCCGATATCCTTCTTCAAACAGTCGATCGAACTCATCGTCACCGAGGGATCGTTTTGTCACATCGAGCAGGTTCTCGTGCTCGCCAAAGTCCAGAGTCCGGACCGTTGACTTCAGGGACTCACGAGCCCGGGCCGCCGCACCTATCAATCGGACAGCTTCCTTGCCCTTCCCGGTGGATGCCGCTGCCGCGGCCACTCCCTCAATGCAGGAGACAATCCCCCATCTGTCACCGATCGTGGAGAATAGCTCCAGACTCTCCCGGTAGCTTCTGCCGGCTGCGTCGAACTGCTTCCCGGAGAGCTCGACTCCCGCGACGTGCATGAGCGCCCGTGCCGCGCCCCGTCGATCGCTGAACGACTCGGCAATCGCCTGCGCGCGCCGCAGAGCGCGCAGGGCGCCGGCCTGGTCCCCGAGGCGGCCGTTCGCCCAACCGAGCTCGAGCAGTGTATTCTCGATCCACCAGGTGTCCTCGAGCTCCTCCATCAAGGACAACCCTTCGACGAGGTTGTCGCGAGCATCAGAATATTCGCCGCGTCGAACCATGAGTGAGCCGAGGCAGTACTTCGCGTACGCTATTCCGCGTTTGCGACCGAGCTTCGAAAAGATTTCGAGGCTCTCCCGGAGCATGTCGGCCGCTCGGTCTTCCTCCCCGGTCATCAACCGGGCGTGCGCAAGAATAGTCAACGAATCCGCTACGCTCGGCAGATCTCCAATTGCGCGGCTCAGTCGTAGCCCCTCGGAAAGCACCTCGGCGGCACGGAGGTAGTCCCCCTGATAGTTGGCCAGACTTCCGGCTCCGATAAGACAGCGCGTGCGCAGCACGACCTGCTCGCGCTCGGCGCCGTCATCCATATCCGCCGACATGGTGAGAGCCTCTTCGAGCCAGCGGCGACCTTCGCCGAACTTGCTTCGTACGCGCCAGTAGCGCCAGAGCGAGGTGGCGAGCCGTTCTAGCTCTTCGACCATACCTCTGCCTCCGGCCCATCCGAGGGCCGATCGGAGCTCATCCTCATGGGCGTCGAGAAGGGAGAGCCATTCCTTCTGTTCGGCCCCGCGCAGCCGCGCATCGGCCTGCTCTGCGATGCCGAGGAAGTAGTGAAGGTGGCGGTCTCTGAGCTGCTGCGACTCGCCGCAGGACAGGAGCTTCTCCTGAGCGTAATGACGAATCGTCTCGAGCAATCGGTAGCGTGTTTCCACCGCTCCGTGCTCGACGGCAACCAGCGACTTGTCGACGAGAGCGGCAACGAGCCCGAGTAGATCGTCCGGACCGATATCTCCAACGCCTGCCTTGTCGACACAGATTCTTTCGGCCGCTGACAGCGGCCACGTGCAACAGAAGACAGACAGCCTGCGCAGCATGACCCGCTCCTTTTCGGAAAGCAGCTCGTAGCTCCAATCGATCAGGGCTTTTAGAGTCTGCTGCCTCGGCAGTGCCGTTCGTGAGCCGCCGGTGAGAAGTCTGAAGCGATCGTCGAGGCCCCGTGCGATCTCTTCTACCGACAAGAGCCTCGTCCTGGAGGCGGCGAGCTCGACGGCGAGGGGAATGCCGTCCAGCCTTCGGCAGATCTCCGCGAGAACGGGAGCGTTCTCTTCGGTAAGGTCGAGCGAATCGGCGGCTGCCCGTGCCCGCTCGACGAACAGGCGCACCGACTCGCTTCTCCCGACCTCTTCGAGCTCGCCGCTCACCGGGACCCCGAGCGGTGGTACGCGGCGCACCAACTCCCCGGATATGCCGAAGGCCTCACGGCTTGTGGCAAGAATCCTCACCTCCCCGCAGTATCTGAGAAGACGCTCCGTGAGAACGGCGCACGCGTCGATGAGGTGCTCGCAGTTGTCGAGGACGAGGAGGAGCTCTCTATCCTTCAGATAGTCGAATAGTAGCTCTTCGATCTGCGAATCGGAGTGTTCGCGAACCCCCACCACGGCACCGATCACCTGTCCGAGAAGCTCCGGATCGGTCAAAGGGGCCAGCTCCACGTACCAAACTCCGTCGCGGTATCGATCTATCACTCCCGCTGCGACGTCGAGCGCCAGGCGCGTCTTTCCGATTCCGCCCGGTCCGACCAGGGTAAGGAGTCGGCTCTCCTCCAGGGACTGCCTGAGCGTTCGGGTGTCTCGTTCCCTCCCGATGATCTCGTTCACTTGAAACGGGAGATTGTGCTTGTGTCCTTCGAGCGAGCGAACCGGCGGGAACTCCTCCGTATGGTCCGAGGAATCTACCTGATAGAGACGCTGAGGGCGACGCAGATCCTTCAGCCGGTGCCGGCCGAGGTCACGCAGGGCAATTCCCTCGAACCCCTCCGGCTCCAACAGCTCCGATGTCGACGCCGAGCAGAGAATCTGACCGCCGTGCGCGGCAGACGCGATCCGCGCCGCCCGATGGACATCGATGCCGACATAGCCTCCAGCTGAGAGCCTCGGCTCACCGGTATGGATCCCCATCCGAACCCGAAGACGAAGCTCGCCCGGCCATCGCTCTCGCGCCAATGAGCGGCGTATCGCAACCGCGGCGCGGATCGCGTCTGCCGCGCGCTCGAAGGCGGCGAACAGACCGTCCCCAGCGTGATCGACTACCCAACCGCCGCAGCGACCGATTTCCTCTTCGAGTATCTGTCGATATCGCTCGAGGATTTGCTCGTAGTCGTTGGGGTGCGCCTGGAGGATTTCGGTCGAACCCTCTATATCGGTGAACAGGAAGGTGACCGTTCCGACAGGCAGACCGAGGTTCGTCGTACCCATGCTTCCTCTTCTGACCAGGCAGGGAAGTTTACACACCCTCCCTGCGGGCGTCAATCCGACGCTCCCCGGCTTCCGCAGATTGCTCGCGTAGGATACAATGTCGTCGTAGGTAATGAAAAACGAATCAGACGGCCATCCAATCGTGGTGGTCGGGCACAAGAACCCCGACACCGATTCTATATGTTCGGCAATCGTGTACGCTCGCTTCAAGAGCGCCACAACCGGACAGCGTGCTGCAGCCTATCGTGCCGGTAATCTGAACGAACAAACTCATTTCGTCCTCGAGCGTTTCGGCGTTCCCTCCCCTGCGCTTCTGACCGACGTCTATCCGAAAGCACGGGATATCATGGTGGCGCGTGATGATCTCATCACCGTAGGACCGGAGGATTGTCTGGAGGTTGCCCACCGGCTTATCCTCGAGCATCGGTTCGCCTTCCTGCCGGTCACCGATGCCGACGGAGGCGTCCTCGGGAAGATAACCGCTCTAAGACTCGCCGACCTTCCCAGGACGATTACGGAGATAGCAGCCGGCGCAGCGCTCAGTTTCGACGTCGACCACTTCGTCGAGATATCCCGCGCCCGGCCACTCGGGCAGACACCGGCCCCTCCACCCATTTTCACGGGCACTGTCGTTGTTTCGCCTTCCGAACCGGTTGGCAACGCCCCCGCAGATGGTTTGGTCCTGATTGTGCCAGGATCACTCGACTGGCGGGAAGAGCTCGAGCGGCATCTCGGCGGACGAATCGAGCTCGTCATCGTATACGGCCCCCCGGGGGTCGTGCCGAAGCAAACTGCCTCTCGGCCGACCGGACCACCGGTAATCCTCGTCGGTTCCGGCCTCGTCGATGTGTGTACGAAAATCGCCCTGTCAATCCCGATTCGGGCCTTTCTCGATCCGCCGGGGCCCACCTTCGCGCCGGAGGATCTCGTGCGCAACATCCAACGCGAAGTCAACAAGTACAACGAGGGCGGTTTTCTCGTCGTCGACGGCGAGAACCGTCTGTGCGGTGTCATCACCCGGGTCAACTTCCTCAATCAAGCCCGTTTTCGCGTAGTTCTCGTCGACCACAACGAGTTTTCGCAGGCGGTGGACGGAATGGAGCACGCAGAGGTCGTGGAAGTGATAGATCACCACCGAATCGGAACACGCGCTACGGATTCGCCTATTACTTTCATCAACAAGGTCGTCGGATCAACCTGCACGATCATTGCAGAGATGTATCGCAACGCACATCTCGAACCGGACCGCCAATCTGCGGGCCTCATGCTTTCGGCCCTGCTCTCCGACACCGTGATTCTTCGCTCACCCACGACAACCGCGTTGGATCGGGAGATGGCGACGTGGCTCTCGGCTCTCACCGGAGTGGATATCGATTCCTACGGTGAGGAGATGTTCTCGGCGGGAAGCTCACTGGCCTCACGCGAACCGAAACAGATCGTCGCCGGGGACCAGAAGTTCTACGAGGAGAGCGGCGTGCGTTTCTCGGTGAGTCAGATCGAGGTGGTCGGATTCAGAGCGTTTCACGAGGTTCGGCCTCTGCTAAACCAAGCGCTCGGCGACTTCGTCGCGGGCTCAGGATGTGACTTCGGCTGCCTCATGGTGACCGATATCACCGGCGAGACGACGCTGCTGCTGTGTGCCGGTGATCCGAGAATTCTGGCGACAATTAGCTATCCGGAGGTCGAAGCGGCGACGTTCGAGATGAGGGGCGTCCTGTCTCGAAAGAAACAGGTCGTCCCCTACATCGTCGACCTGCTGCGCGGTCAATGACCTCCGTTTAGGTAGGCCTCAATCCCGCGTGCGGCCGCGTGACCGTCCGCTATGGCGGTAATCGCGTCTGGACCGTGCACGATATCGCCGCCCGCAAAGAGCCACGGGAGGGAGGTTTGCCCCTCGTCGCTCACTTTCACCTGCCTGCGCGGGGTCATCTCGATCTTTTCGATGAGCTCCTTGTCGATGTAGCTCATGTCCGATGCCTGACCGACCGACTCCACGACCATGTCCACCTCGAATTTGATGCGGTCGTCTTCGTCGAATCGAGGTGAAAATCGCTTCTCCTCGTCGAACACCTGAATGCAGCGTTTGAACTCGATGCCGGTGACTCGGTCGCCGTCAGTCTGGATGTCGGCCGGTCCCCAACCGGGATGGATCTCGACCCCCTCTTCCCCGGACTCGATGATCTCCTCCTCGTCGGCCGGCATGATGTCGCGGGTCTCGAGACTTGCGAGAACGACGTGGACCTTTCCATACCTGCTCTTCTGAAGTCTTGCCATCGTGCGCGCAATGTCCATTGCGACGTTGCCGCCTCCGATGATCGCCACCCGCTCGGCGGTTGGCATTTCACCGGTCAGCCGAAACTCGCGCAGCAGATCGATCGACTGACGCACGTGGGAAAGCTTCTCGGCGTCGAAACCGAGCGGACGCCCGAGATGAAGGCCGGTCGAGATGTAGACCGCGTCGAACTGCTCGTGAAGCTCCCCAAGGGAGACGTCCCTGCCAACCCGGGTATTGAGGCGAATCTCCGCGCCGAGAGAGACGATGTGATCGATGTCGCGGCTGATTGCCGAGTCGGGCAGCCTGTACTTCGGAACGCCGACCCGCATCATACCGCCGGCCTTTGACAGGGCTTCGAAAATCGTCACTTGGTAGCCGGCAAGACTCAAATAATAGGCTGCCGCGAGACCGGATGGGCCGGAGCCTACGACGGCGACTTTCTGCTCCTTGCGAACGATTTCCTGGGCGATGACCTTGCGGTACTCCTCCTCGGGAAGATTATCGACCGCATAGCGCTTGAGCCAGCGAATCGCCACCGGCTCACCGCGAAGCGACATCGAACAGACAGTTTCGCATTTGTGGGTACAGACCCGGCCACAGATTCCCGGCAGGGGGTTCGTATGATACATGATCTCGACGGCCTGCTTCAGGTCGTCCTGCCAGATCGCCTTGATGTACTTCGGTATCTCCATGTGGGCGGGACAGGTGTCGACACACAGCTCGCATTCTACGCAGCGGGAGGCCTCCTTGTGCGCCTGTTCACGAGAGAATCCCCTCACAACCTCCATGAAGGATTCTACCCTCTCGGAAGTGGGGATCTCTTCCATCTCGATGCGTTCCAGGTCGAGCCAGGACTCTTCATCATCGGTCGAATGGCCGGGGTTCTCGCCGTGCTCCTCGTTCGGTGCGACGGTGAATACCCGCTTGATCTCCCGCAGCTCCGCTTCGCCGATCTTGTCGAGAGGGTGCGCCGCGGTCTGAATATAGTCGCGTGACATCGAGAGCGATCCCGACGTACAGACGTCGACACAGAACCCGCAGAAGCAGCAGCGACCGTAATCGATCTCAGGAATGACTCCCTTCTTGCCCGGGCCCTCATTCGGTCCCGGCACCATCCTGATGGCGTTCGTTGGGCAGATATCCTCGCAGGTTCCGCATCCAACGCACTTCGCCAGATCATTCGTGTGCAGCCCACGGTAGCTCGGAGAGGCGCCGGGCTTGTCGAACACGTCGAGGTCCTCTTTCGGGTATTGAATCGTCACCGGCACCTTCGCGAAGTTCTTCCAGGTTGCCAGGGGCGAGAACAGACTCTTCTTCATCTCATCGCTCCTTCACTTGTCGAAGTCCGGCGGGCAGACCGCCAGGCTGGCCATCCAAATTGCCACGTCGTCGATTAGCATGCCGGGGAGGTGCTTGTTGCAGAGGTACAATCCGGCCGGCAGCGACGGACCACGGACCGACACACGATAGGGTTTGACTCCGCCATCGGAGACCACGTAGTAGCCGAATTCACCCTTCGAGGATTCGACACGCGCGTATGCGTCGCCTTTCGGCACGATCATCCTGAGCGGATTTCCGAGCTTCAAACGGTAGTCGCCTCCGGGAAGCTGCCTCACAGCCTGTCGGATCAGACGGATTGTCGCCTCGTACTCGAGGCGGATTTGCACCGCGCGGGCGAGCGCGTCCCCGCCGCCGCCGGCGTCGGGACGTTCGATTTCGAGGTAGGGGTAGGCGGCATAGGGATCATCGATACGCACGTCCGCCTTGAAGCCGGTTGCCCGAAGGTTTGGGCCTACGATTCCCATCCCGACCGCTTCGTCGGCGCTGAGAGGACCGATCCCGGTAAGGCGTTTGATCACGATCGGGTTTTCGAAAACCAGCCGGTCCCATTCCGGTATGTTCGATTCAAGGGCGTCGAGCGTCTGCAGAAGACGCTCCGTCCACCCTTCGGGGATATCCCGCCTCACCCCGCCGGGCATATTGTAGATGTGGTAGATCCGCGCGCCGGTCAGCCACTCGAAGAGGTCGAGGAGCGTATCGCGGTCGCTGATCATACGGTACATGGCGGTGTAGAGACCCATCATCGCGCCGAGAGCACCCATTCCCATCAGGTAGGAAGCAAGCCTCGACATCTCGAGGGTGATCGTGCGGATATACTTCGCGCGCTCAGGGATTTCGAGCCCCATTATCCGCTCGATTGCGGTGCAGTAGGCCACCTCATTCGGGTCAGGATCGACGACACAGATGCGGGGAATCAACGAGAGGTTCTGAAGCCAGAGCTTCTGTTCCATCAGCTTTTCGAATCCGCGATGGAGAAGTCCGGGATTCGCGCGCACTCCCGTTATCGTGCTGCCGGCTACATCGAGGATATATCCGAAGTTGCCGTGCATCCCGGGGAAGTTCGGTCCGAAGAAGAGCTCGTACTGTACGTACTTATCGGTTCGCGTGAGCTCGGTGAGCTCGGCAAAATCCAAGGTGGTTGTCATATCGATTGCTCCTTCGCGTGCTCCACACCATCGTCGATCATGCCGTAGGCGCGCCGGGAGTATTCTTCGGTATCGAAGTCCTTGCGCAGCGGCGGCGAGTCCTGCCAGTTATGCAGGAAGAACGGCTCGAGGTTCGGATTCCCGTCGAAGAGTATTCCGAAGAACTCGTGTATCTCCCTCTCGTACACCTGCGCTTGCGGCCAGAGCGTGAGGATCGATGGTGCGTGGGCGATTTCTCGATCCACTCGTGCCTTCACTGTCGCGTGGAGCTTGTGCACGTAGGAAAAGAGGTTGTAGACGAGCTCGAACTCCCCTTCCTCGATCCAATCGACCGCAAGGATATTGGAGAGGTGAGCGAACCCGTTCGACTTCAGGTAGGAAAGGAGACCCGGCAGCGCGAAGGCGTCTGCCCTGACTTCGATCTGGTTGTCGTACCGTTCTTCCGAGGAGCTCACTCCCGGCACGTTTTCGACGAGAACGGCCATCTCGCGATTGTTCATTTCTCTCCTCCGCTGCCGCTGATGTGAGAAAGCTCCACCGACTCGACGTCTCGGGCAAACGCCCGCGCCTGTCCCTTCGCCGGCGGCCCGAGCACCGGTTCGGTCCTCTCCAGTACCTCGCGCTGGTTGCGCTTGTACCAGTCGTGATTGAGCCGGTATTTCTTGTAGCCGACCGCCTCGCCTTTTTCGATGAGCTTCATCAGCTTCGTGAAGCCGTCGATGACCGCCTGGGGTCGCGGCATACAGCCGCCGAGGCTCAGGTCGACGGGGATGTATTTCTCCAGGTGATTGATCGTCGCATACGAGTTCCAGTAGATGCCTCCGTCGATCGGGCAGGAGCCGAATCCGACGACCCATTTCGGCTCGGGCATCTGCTCGTAGGTCCGAATGATGCGTTTGAGCGTCTTAACGGAGACGTATCCGGTAACGAGCAGTATATCCGCCTGACGGGGGGTCGCCATCGGTCCGATGCCGAATCGCTCCATGTCGAATCGACTCGTCATAGTGGGCGGCAGCTCCACCGCTCCGCATCCGGTGCAATAGTAGAGCATCCACAATGAACGGCTTCTGAAGAAGTTCAGAATTCTCTCCCATTTGCCGTCGATAATTTCCTCTCGCGATATTTCCAAGAGCTCACTCATAACTCCAAACCTCCCGTCACTTGAGAACGTTGATGACGAGCTGGACGAACGCAAGGGATCCTGCAAAGATCCAGAGAAAGCGTGTCGCCTGCTCGACGCGGTAGCGCGCGTAGATTCCGTTGAATGCCATTACGATCGTATAGAGAACCAACTGCTTCACAAAGAAAATCCAGATCGAGGTCGCGCCCCCGAGGAACATGTTCACGACCAAACCCGTCTCGATGAAGATCGCAACGGAGTGCTGCAGGAACGCAAGTCCGAGAAACTTCCCGCCGAGCTCGACCATCGGTCCGGAGGCGATCTCCGCGGGGGCGATCATCGCGTCGAACGGTTTCTCGGCAAGCATTGCCTGCAGCGCTATGAGCGCCGCGACGAAACCGAAGGGCATCCGTACCGCGTTCCAGGCGAGCAGCCCACCCGCTTGAAGCTGATTAAGCGCCACGAGCGAGGAGGTCCCGAAAGTCGCAACCAGGCCGAGGAGCAGGATGGCAAACGGCACCTCGTAGCCGACCATCATCGTGAGCGCTCTGCCTATGCCGATTGCCGCGAGCGGGTTGCCCGAGGCCGATACTCCCATTGCCATCCCGAGGTAGCCGATGGGCATGAGATAGAGGATCACGAGGAGGGGACCGGTCGACTGAAGCGGCAGCCAGCCGGCCACCGGCATGAACATCGCCGCGGCCACAAGTCCGGCCAGCCCCATGATCGAGCCGAGGTCCATCACGAAGTGGTGCGAGGTGCTCTTTCGCGAGAAGCACTTGACGACATCGATGTAGCACTGCCACACCGGAGGCCCGACTCGACGCTGGAGACGGGCCGTTACGATTCTCCCGATTCCCATGAAGAGCAGGCCGATTGCCATGGCCAGGGCCGCGGCCCCGATTGTTTGAAGGACGATCATAGGAGCACCCCCAGGATGAGTATCAGGACGACCGCCGAGGCGGCCAGCATCGTCGCCGGCCGTTTCATCGCCGTCCAGCGCGCGATGCTCCGGCTCATCCGCGCGAAGTTATGTCGGATATTCTCGAACCAGCGCTCGAAGGAGACGGTATCCACGAGGGGATCGGTCATCTTCTCCCACGGTTCGTAGAATCGATAGGCGTAGTGATACTGCTCGGGAGTCACACCCCAGTCTTCCGGGGTTTCACCCGCAGTGTAAGTATCCATGGCCTCCACGTGGCTGCGGCGCTTGCCGAGAATGTAGAGGACGAAGACCCCGACGACGCTGAACAGGAATACGAAGGAGACCACGGTCAGATGAATCGAGGTCGTCGTGCCGACGATACTGCCGAGGCTCACCTGGATCGAGCCGAATCCCGCATTCGCGATCGCCGAGTTGACAGGCTGCAGCACGAAGCCGGGCCACCCGCCAAGAACGTACATGGCTACCATAAGCAGGATCATGGCGATCGACTGAAGAGGTGGCGCAGGCTTGATTTTGGCGAACCTCGGAGACAGCTGACCGAGATAGATGGAGTGCAGCCCGCGGTAGAGGTACATGAAGCTCGCGGTCGAGGCGAAGAAGGCGGGTATCATGAGAAACAGCAGCTTGTGGGAGAAGAGGGCCTGAAAGACCATCCACTTCGAAGCGAATCCGTTCATCGGTGGGATGCCTGCGGCGGCGATGATGCCAAGCAGGAAGGCAAAGAACGCTATCGGCATGCGGTAGGCCATGCCCCCAAGCTTATGCATCTCCCGTTCGCCGGTTCGGAACTTCACCGAGGCAAGGGAGAGGAAGATGCCGCCTTTGAAGATCATGTGGTTGAAGGTGTGAAAGATCGCCGCTGCAATCCCGAAGGCGGTGTTCACCGAGAGGGCGAGGATGATGAATCCGATATTGCTGACGGTCGAGTAGGCCATGAGCCGCTTCATGTCGTTCTCCCGAATCGCGAGGATCGTCGCCCAGACCGCAGTGAATGCCGCGACCCAGCCGAGGATGTAGAGGTACAGCGGCGTGCCGTGTACGGCCGCTCCGAGATAGCCGGCGGTGCCGGCCGCTGCAGCCGTTCCGGGTTCGGCGAACATCGGGATGACGGCCAGGATGAGGCCGTAGACCCCGTACTTGATCATGATTCCCGACAAAAAGGAAGAGAAGTCGTCCGGCGCCTCGGCGTGGGCCTTCGCCGGCCACATGTAGAACGGCCCGGCGGCGGACTTCGCGAAGAAGGTGACGGTCAAGAGAATTGCGATGAAGTAGAGCAGACCGGGTTTCGTGGACCACAGCGCAAGCAGTGCCTTGACTGACGCGGCGATCGCGAACGTTCCCGTTGCGCCCTGGATGATGAAGATCGCCGCGAGAAGGGCCGCAGTGCCTATGAGACTCAAGGCGAAATAGTAGATGCCCGCCTGAAAGGACTTCTCCTTTCCGTGCGAAATGATGAAGAAGCTGGTCCAACCCATGAGCTCCCAGGCGACCAGAAATGCGATCCAATCGGCGGCGAAGAAGATGCCTGCGTTGGCCGCCAGCAGGACGGTCCACAGCGGCGCGACGCCGGTAATGTGTTTCTTGTCGTTGAAGGAGAGGGAGAATATCGAAATGATCAGGCTCACCCCGCTCGAGAACGCGAAGAAGAGCCAGCCTATGTAGCTGTTGGTAAAGCTCGCCGTAAAGAGCCCAAGGTTCAGGCTATCGGTCAGACCCCACTTCCCATAGAGTGAAACCGCGACATAGGAGAAGAAGACTGCGGCGGCGAAGAGCACGACCCACTGCAGCCGCTTTACTTTTCGGAACGCGATGGACGAAAGGAGACCGGCCAGCATCACGGAGAGCATGGAGGTAGTCATGAGGCTCATTGGAGTCCTCCTGTTACGATGTGAGCGGCGTAGCCGCTTGCGGGATGAAGCAGCTCAGCTGTCGCCGAAGAGAGCCACGGGTCGATGAGACCGGGCAGGACACCGAGGATGACCGTCGCGGCCGCAAGCACGAGCGCGGGCGCGAGGAAGGCGACACCGTAGTGTTGTTTGGTCGACTCCGGTGGTGCAGATTTCGCCGCTGCAGGCGCCTCGAAAAAGGCATGGGCGATCTTCATGAAGTAGACCCCTTCGACTACGGTTGCGATAAGAACGGCGACGACCCCGACGACCGCGAGGCCGCCCGAAGCGATGGCCGCACGAATGAGGTCGAGCTTGCCCCAGAACCCCGAAAAGAGCGGGATTCCCATCAGGGTCATGGCGCCGACCGCGAAAAGCATTCCGAGAAGCGGGAAGCGCCGGGCAATTCCCCTCATCTCGTCCCACCGGTCGCTACCGCTCAATCGAGCGGAAGTTCCGGCGACGAGAAAGAGGAGCACCTTGGCGATGGTATGGCTGACGAGCAGGAAGAGAATACCGCGCACCGCAGACTGAGAGGCAATTGCGATCCCGATCGCGATCATCCCCATCTGTCCCGCCGACGAATAGCCGAGCACCCGTTTGATTTCTTTTTCGCGGAACGCAGCCGTTTCACCGATGAGCACCGTAGCGGCCCCGAGAACGAGCACGACCGTACGGATCTTGGTCGTCGCGTCGCCGAAAGCCGATCCTGTGTTCATCATGGTCAATAGTAGCCGTGCGAGCACCATCGCAACCGACACAGTCACCAAACCGCTCATCGTGGCGCCGATAGCCGGAGAAGCTCCCCGGTAAGCGCCGCCAATCCATCCATTGAAGGGGAACTGCTTCATCTCCAGGAAGAAAGGAAGCAGGATCAACAACCCGGCAAGAAACGCGACGGCCGGATTCAACGCCGCGAAGCGTGAAAGCGAGGCGATGTTCAGGACTCCGGTTGCACTGTAGACGAGCCCGATACCTGCAAGCATGAGCAGTGTCGTAAGCTGCGCGAGGACGAGGTAGCGGAGCGAGCCCGCAGGGCCCGATCCTTCCCGGCCGACGGCAACGAGGGCGAAGGTGGAGATGCCCGCGATTTCGAGGAACACGAACATGTTGAAGAGGTCGGCTGTAAGCACGAGCCCGACCGAAGCCATCGTGAGCAGAGAGTAGAGAAGATAGAACTGCGCTCGACGTTTCCTGTTGGAAGCGAAATCGGAGACGAGAATCACAATAGCGACACAATAGATCAGCAACACCAGCCCGAGTGAGAGGGGACTCACGAAGAGGTTGATACCGTAGGGCGGCTTCCAGTTGCCGACAATTACGGAGGCGGGCGAGGCGGCGATCTGCGGATAGAGGACTACCCCGTAGACGATGCCTGCGATATAGGACAGGAGTGCCAATCCTCGGCCGAAGCGCTCCGAAAGCGCCGATCCGGCGGGGGTAATGAGCGCGGCCGCCGCAGGAAACAGCAGAAGAAGAATTGCTTGGTTCATTTCGCTCGCTCCTTTGCACCTGCCGGCTCACGGTCGGACGGCACGTTGCTTCCGGGATGGAGGTCCTTTCCCTCCGTGACCGAAGTCGAATCGTCTGAATCCCGCATCAGAGTACGAGCTCCCTCGACACTTGCGAAATCTTCCTCATCGGGCTCGAATTCGAGGGTCCGCCGGCGGCGGTAGTACCGGAGGGTGATGGCGAGTGCCAAAGCGGTCGTCCCGAGACCTATGACGATCGAAGTCAGAACGAGAGCCTGAGGCAGCGGATCGACGAAGGGGAGATTTGATGCCGAGATCGGGGCCGTGATAATCGGCGCCTTCCCCCCGCGAAAGTACCCGAAAGAGACAAGGAGGAGGTTGACTCCAGTCTCAAGGATGTTCACCGCGAGGAGAATTCTGATGATGTTCTTACGCGTGAGCATCCCGAAGATTCCAACGAGTATCAGCGAAAAAGCACTCAGAAGAAATGTTGCGGTTACCATGTCAGCCTCCGATCCTCTGCTCACCGCCGATGAAGTCGCCGGAAATCGATGCAAGCTCCGCGGCGACCTTTATGCCGATAAGAAGATAGATAATGAGCACCGTCCCGGCGCTGATCGTCGCGCCGAGGGTTCCAGTCGCGATGAAGTTCGCGAACAGTGAGCCCTTCACGAAGAGCCCGACGAGACCGACTGCAAGGATGCCCAGACCTGCAAGCGATTCGAGAATCTTGAAGATGAGACGCTTCGGGCTCTCGCGAAATGCAAGAAACTGCAGGATAAATCCTGAAGCGATAATAGCGCCTCCTGGGAATCCGCCTCCCGGAGTGAGGTGTCCGTGCAGGACGATGTACGCGCCTGTTATGATTGCAAAGAGCATCACGAGCGGTACCGCGGTCTTGACGACTATGCTCGCGTCGTGTTCGACGACCCGTTTTCGTTCGGTCATCAGCAGACCGACTCCGGCCGCAGCTGCGAAGAGCACGAGAACCTCGCCGAACGTGTCGAGCATGCGGTAGTCGACAACGACCGACGTGACCACGTTGGCAGCGCCATCCTCATAGTCTCTGCCGCCCGGTTCGACGGTAGCGTTCGACGCCCGCTCTGGATGGGAAACGCTCTTGAGAAGAAATGCGTATGAGACACGATGCTGCAAGTCCGCGCTGAACATCGTCAGTCCACTCCTACCATCGGTGACCGCGAGGATCGAAATGAAGCCAAAGAGAAGCACCACGACGAGTGCGAAGAGGTTGATAATGAGCCGGTTATTTCTTTTCATCGTATCCGTCCTCCTCGACGCGTTTCAGCGACCAGAAGAAGATCGCTGTGGTAAGCACCGCTCCTATCGAGGCCTCGGTGATGGCAACGTCGTAGGCCTTCATCATGGCCATAATGAGCGCCGACATGAGGCTGATGATTCCGAAGGTGATGATGCTGTTGCGGAGGCTGCGCTGGAACAGGACCGCAATTGCGCCTACGACCATGAGCACGCCGAGCACGACAACCCAGATCTCCATTATTTGGCCTCCTTCTCGCTCAACCGATCGACACCCGAGAGGACCATCTTCTCTCCCCGGCGGTGCGCCGCACGGGCGAGGTTGTGGCTGCCGAGGGGGTTCGTCATGAGAACGAATGCGCCGATAACGAGCAGTTTGCTCCACCACTCGGGATGGAAGAAAAAGAGACCAATTACGATCGAAACGAAACCGAGGGTCGTCGCCTTGGTTCCGGCTTGAATTCGATTGAAGACGTCAGGCATACGGACGAGCCCGAGCACACCAAGAAACATGAAGAGTGCGCCGATCAGGAGGAATACATATCCGACTATGACCATCATATGCTCCTTTCGAGGTAGCGGGAGACAAGCAGGACCGCCGCAAAAGAGAGAATCGCGTAGACGACAGCGATGTCCAAAAGGAAGGGTGTGTCGAACAGCGCGCTGAAGATGACGAGCACCCCGGTAGTGAGGGTTGTTATCACGTCGAGGACGACGACTTTGCTCGAGGTCTCCGCAGACCGGATGAGCCGATATACGGCCATCAGAGCCGATACCCCAAGAATCGCCAAGACAACGGTCATCATGATCATTCCGTCACCCCCTTCAAGCGTTTCTCGAACGGCGCGAGTATCGCCTCATCGGCGCGGTCCGTCTCCTTCTCGCCGGCCGTGACGCAATGCACGAAGACGTTCTGGTCGTCCACGTCGACGGTCAACGTTCCGGGAGTGAGGGTAATCGAGCTCGTGAGAAAGAGCTTTCCTTCGCCGCTCGAAAGGCTCGTTGTTCCCTGAACGATCGAGGGGCGTATTGGAAGAGAGGGACGAATGACGATGAGAGCGAGCTTGAGGTTTGCCTCGAGCATCTTCCACAAGAAATAGGGCAGATAGGCAATAGCTTTGACGATACGTATCGGATTGAGTGCCCCAAGTCGGATCGGAAGAAATCGCCCAACCAACAGCGAGGAAATGATCGCAACTCCGACCCCGAATAGGATCTCCTCGAGGCCGACAGAGGCGGTAAGCAGAAGATAGATAACGAACGAGATGACGGCAGTCGCCGCAAAACTAAAGGATTTGTTCATCGGATTCACCTCTCCCGAACAAAGTCTCAAGAGGAAAGACGGGACGAATCGAAGTGCCGGGTGGCTATTCGCTCTCGACTCGCAGGTCTGCAAGTCCGTGGAGGAATTCTATGAGCTTGCGGACCCTCTCGTTTTCCAGCTTGTAGTAGATTTGCCTGCCAACACGCTCGTTGGAGATATAGCCGGCAAGCATCAGGATTCTTAACTGCTGCGAGATATTTGAGCTCTTTCCACCCACAAATCGGACGATATCATTGACGCAGAACTCGCCGGCGGTGAGCAGACAGAGAATTCGAAAACGGCTTTGGTTGGCAACCAGAGAGAGCATGCTCATCATCGTGTGACATGCCTCTACGTCCTGAAACCTGCGAAAGAGCTCCGAGGTCAGGATGTCCGGTTTTCCTTGCTTCGTCATTTTAATACATATTAAACCATTAAAATCTGGATGTCAACATCTTAATTGATGATCTATCACATTATTTTTGATAAATTAAAAATTAATATGATTTTTGATTCACAATAAAAAACAATAATAGATTATTATTCTTTTGCTAATCTTTATTCTTTGCACGAAGCGTTGTGAACGCGAATAGACGAACGCAACCGGGACAACCTGCTCGCCCTTCCCTCCTCTCGCTCCCGGCGCTCGACAGCGCACTGCGAGAAGGGCTCTCCTTGTTGCCGCTGCCCCCCTATTGTGGTGCACTTGAAACTGAAGGAGAGCTCGTTCGCTGAGGCCTTGGGTCAGAGACGGTCGTCGATGTGCCGCTGCCGAATCGCGTATCGGGATCGTTGGGGCGTAAACCCGCAACAGCCGCTATGCTACCGGCGGGTCACCGACTGCTTCGGCGATGATCTTGCTAACCGAGTGAATCGGATGGTAGCCAAAGGTCTCGCGGGCCTTCTCGGTACTGAGCTCGTAGGGTTCGATGCCCGCCACAGGAGCGGATTCCCAGGGCAAACCCCTGCGTTCGGCGAGCGGAGGGACCACGTCAAGGTATCGAAAGGGCTTTGGCCCGGCCAGGTTGAAGGTTCTTCCGAGTGCATCCTCGAAGCCGGAAATCGCCGAGACGATTCCGCCGGCAATGTCGGCGGGATGGGAGACATGGTCCACCCCGGAGGAGCCGTCTGCATTTCGGGGCGCAAAGAATCCCTTGCCGTTCGAGAGGTAGGACAGACGCTCTCGATCATCGGCAGACAGTGAATCACTCCAGAACTCGTAGGTAAACAGGTGAAGCAGCTCTGCAGGTTCCAGGCACCAGCAGATTCTCAAGACCAGCCAGGGCACCCCGTAGAGCTGGCCGTAGAGAGTGCACATCGATTCGCAGAGGATCTTTGCCGATGCATAGAACCTCGAAGGAACGAGGGGAGTGTCCTCGGTTATTGGAGAAGTGAAGCGACGCATCCCCGTCGCATACACCGCATCGGTGCTCGCATAGACAAACGCGCGAAGCTCAGGGACCCCGCGTGCCGCTTCAAGCAGGTTGAAGGTCCCGCGGATGACGCTCTCGAACAGCTGGCTGTTCTCCCGCTCGTGAACGGCTGGTGGGAACATGTCCCATGCAGCCGCTAGATGGAGCAGGAAAGAACATCCCTCGACCGCCTTCCTCATGGCGTTCTGATCGAGAATGTCTCCTTCAACCAGCTCGACGCCTTCGGCGTCGCCTGTGACAATGGGATACGAGTGAACGAGCGCCCGAACGCGAAAACCACGATCGAGAAGCAACGGGACTACCCTGCGCCCAATCCGCCCCGAGGCTCCTGTCAAAAGGACTGTCGTGTCCACGCTTTCACCTCGTGTCTATGTTCCCTTCCGTTTCACTGCGCAGGAAGGACTCCGCGATCCACAAGATGCTCAACCTGCCGCAGACACACTGAAAGGCCGTTCTGTCCGATTCGAGGAAGCGGTGGTCGAACATCACCAACGGACACGCCGCGACACGCCAGAATGTTCTTGAAGACAGACAACTCGCTCCCCGCGTCGCGGTCCTCGATGATTTCGTCAAGTACCTCCTGAGCCCGCTTTGCGCCTCTGAGGCTTGCCTTTCTAAACGACTCGTGCAATCCGACAAGAACCTCCGGATAGGCCGAGGCGTTACCCGAGACCAATCCGTCCGCCCCCTCGACCAACCACGGCAATGCGAAGGAATCGTTTCCGCAGAACAATGCAAAATCCGATCCGAGGAGCTTTCGGTAGCAGCGAAACCGGAGGAAGTCATCGCCGCTGTACTTCATGCCGACTACGTTCGAGCAGCGAGCAGCGACTCGGGCCGCGATCGCCGGCGTAATGTCGTTTCCTGTGTGGGAGGGTATGTTGTAGAGAAAAACCGGTAGCTCAGGGACGGCCTCCGCAACGACCGCAAAGTGACCCACGAGGGCGTCGTCGGTGAGTCGATAAAAGGACGGAGCGATGAGGCTGATCGCCGAGGCCTCGGCGTCACGCGCGTGTCTTGCAGGCCTCACTGCCGTCTGAGTGCTGTTCGCTCCACAGTGCACGATGAGCGGCACGCGCTTTCCCACCACCGAAACCAGGTTCTCCGTAGCCTGAAGCCTCTCCTCGATGGACAGCAACGGCCATTCTCCGGTCGTACCCAACGCGAAGAGACCGTGGACACCGCGCGCAAGCAGGAACTCCACGTACTCCCGGATGCGCGGGCTCGAAATCGATGACCCATCGTCGCTATAGGGTGTGACCATCGCGACGAAAACCCCGTTGAACTTCATGAGCGACCTCCTCGGATGATTCGCGCCGCGTGTGCGCGGGCGGTCTCCAAATCTTCAGGAGTATCGACGCTCAATGCCACATAGGAGCAACCCGTCTCGACGACCTTCAGCGGCACGCCGTGCTCGAGCACCCTGAGCTGTTCGAGGGATTCCAGCTTCTCGAGCGGCGTCTGAGGCCAACCGGCCATGTCCAGCAGAAACTCCCTCCGATAGGCATACAGCCCAATATGCTCGAAAACCCGAAAATCTACATGTGTTCGCGGATAGGGTATGAGAGAACGAGAGAAATAAAGGCCATACCCCTCAAGATCACAGACCACCTTCACCACGTTCGGGTCAGCGAAATCCTCTTCCCGCAGGACCTCATGCATCGACGTGCACATCGAAAGTGAGGGGTCCGATATCAGTGGATCCACGATCTCGTCGATCATCGCAGGATCGAGAAAGGGTTCGTCGCCCTGGATGTTGACGAGGATGTCGTCGCTGCGATTCCGAGCGACCTGTGCCACCCGATCAGCACCCGTTGATAGATCGGGGTCCGTCATGACGACTGAGCCTCCGAACCCACGGGTCGCTTCCGCGATCCTCTCGTCGTCGGTGGCGACCAGGAGCTCTGTGAGTCTGTCGGATTTCTTCGCCGACTCGTAAACCCACTGAATCATCGGCTTGCCCAGGATGTCGGCGAGGGGTTTCCCAGGGAGTCGAGTCGACTTGAAGCGGGCGGGAATGACGCCGAGAATTTTCATCTCTTCTCCGGGATCGCGTTCAAGCGTTCATAGAGCCTGTGCCGGTCAATCGGCTCGACCGAGTCGACGATCCATTCCCGCATCGTCTTGCCTTCCGGAGTCTCCTGAGGGTAGGAGACGAAGTCGAGCCCTATCCCGAGAGCGCCCGCTACCCGGGCAGCGATGATCGGCCATGCGACCCCTAGGTCGCATACGACCGGTATGCTCCCTTCGAGCCGGGCGAATCCCGACATCTCCATCCGGAACGGGACCTTGAAGGTCTTCGTCTTCGGCAGGCCACGATTGATCGTTTCCTGCACCTCTCCACCCGATCGCTCGAGCTCCCACACTGTCTGGAGATTCTCGTCGAGGTCGATCCTAACGAGAATCTTCTTTTCGAGACTGTAGGTACGGCGCCCCTCCCAACCCGACCAGATTCCATGCCCTGTGTAGGTCTCGAACGGACCGTCGTGTATCTCCTGACTGAGCGCTACACCGGACTCGATAATCATCGATGCTCGTTCGATCATACCGGCGATGTCGGCGCTCCGCCGGCGAATCGGTATGCTGTCCCCGATGCAGACTCCGACCATTCCGCCCCCGACGAGTTGAGGGACCGATACCCGAACGGGGCATCCGTTGAGCACTCCGGCGCCGATCATCGTGCGCGGGTCGGCCCCCATCCCCGCGACCTCTTCGAAAGAGAGTCCTCTCGTTCGGGCGAGGCTCTCGATTTCCATCGCCAGCCGCTCGGTTCGCAGTCCCATCGGATAGCCCATGTTGCCCGCCGCCTTGATGATCTCCTCTCCGTGAGCTTCCCGAACACGTCGAATGAGCTCGCGGTCGACCGGCATCTCCTCCGAGACACTGTCGAGTAGCGGATCTTCGACGAGCGTCAGCTCGAAGAGCCCCCCACGCGGCAGAAGCTCGGCAGCGATCCCAAGCGGATGACCGTCGACACGCTTGACCCTATCGAGAGAGCCCGCCATCTCGTGGGCGATGACGGCTGAGCTCGTGATCACACCGTGAACTACTCCTTTGGAAATGAGCTCCGCAATCTGGGTCGTGACCCCCTCGTGGATGTTCGGACCGCTGCCGGTGACGACGACGATCTCTCCGCCCGCTTTGAGCACCTCCTTCATTGCGTCGACCACCTGGTCCAATCGTTCGCGGGTTCGCTCTTCGAGCTCGCGGTAGCTCCGCTCTATCACCGAAAAATCGGGTTTCATCTCGCCTCCTCAGGGCTTGTAGCCTGCGAGGTTAGGAATCCAGAGCACGATATCCGGAAAGATGCTGATGAGCATCAACGCCGCAATCATAAATAGAATGAACTTGATCAGCTCCCGAAACACCTCCGAGAGGGGGGTGTCGGTGATCCGGGCGATAATAAACCCCGCTTCCCCGTAGGGCGGAGTCGATAGGCCGATCATGAGGTTCATCGTCACTACCACCCCGAAATGAACGAGATCGATATGAGCCGCCTGAACGAGGGGGAGAATGATGGGAATGACAATGAGCAAAGAAGCCGAGACGTCGACGAACGCGCCGAGGATAAGGAAGAGCACGTTGAGCGACAGCATGGTTGCGATAGGGCTGTTCGTGACCCCCATGCTCACAAAGAAGTTCGCGACGGTTGCGGGAATTTCCTCGCGGGCGAGAACGTAGCCGAAGAGGAAGGCGCCGCCGATCGTGAAGCTCGTAAATCCGCTCGCGACGACGCTCTCGAGCAATACCTTGTAGAGCCGTTTCAACCCGACTGTCCGATAGACGATCATGCTCAAGACGAGAACGTAGACGCAGACGATCGCGCCCGCCTCGGTCGGCGTGAAGACACCGGTATAGATGCCCCCGAGAAGGATCACCGGCGCCATGAGTACCAAAAACGAATTGACGAATATTCGCAGGAACTGGTTTAAGCGGTAGCGCTCTCCCTTCGGATACTTCCGGCGATGGGCGAGGATCGAGCTCCAGAGCATCAAACACCCAGCGAGGAGCAGACCGGGGAGAAGCCCCCCGAGAAAGAGATAGCCGACAGAGGCACCCGAGACCATCGCGTAGATGACCATCGGGATACTCGGAGGAATAATCGGACCGATTGTCGCAGAAGCTGCCGTCACTGCGCAGCTGAAGGGCTTGTCGTAGCCGGCATCCGACATCGCCTTCACCTCCATCTGCCCGACGCCGGCCACGTCGGCGATCTCCGAGCCGGACATTCCCGCAAAGATGATGCTCGTTACCACATTGACGTGAGCGAGCCCACCTCGCAGCCGCCCCACCAGGGCGCCTGCGAACCCGAACAGCCGGTCAGTCAGCTGGGATGCGTTCATGAGCTTCGCTGAGAAGATGAACAGCGGCACGGCAAGCAACACGAAGTTCGTCTCGAACTGGATGACCATGACATCAAGAATGTTCGTTACGTCGATTCCCGCGAAGATGAGGTAGAGCGCAGAGCTGATGAACATCGCAAAACCGAAGGGATAGCCGAGCGCGAACATCAGGACGAAGCAGACGAGCCAAATCGCTACTGCCACGGCAATGCCTCCGGTTCGGCGATTGCCTTGCCTCGCATCTTCGTCACGGTCTTGATCATCGTGATGACGTCGTGCGTGATGACGAGGCAGAGAAAGATCGGGTAGACCACGAGCAGAAAGGTCCACGGTACTCTGAGCGCCGACGCCTTGATTGGATACATGTCGATGGTGTAGCGAATGCTCGGCACGAGGATGTAGATCAGCACCGCTGTCGTCGCGAGATCGAAGAACAGGTCGAGCAAGTTCTGGACCCGCTCAGGAAGCTTGCGGTAGATCAAGTCGAAACGGATGTGCTGGTTGTACCTGACCGCCAGAGCGCCTCCAAGGTAGATGAGCCACACAAAACTGTAGATCGATAGCTCGAAGAGCTTTGCGCTGGGTTGATCGAGCACATATCGAAAAAAGACTCCGAGGGAGACGCAGGAGATCAGCAGCGCAATCACGGCTACACCGAGATACACTTCGAAGAGGTCGAAGATGAAGCGTCCAACTCGCTTCACGAGGCTCCTCCTTTTGTGAACGACGGGAACGCGCCCTCGGGCGAACGCCTCGGAGCCTCGAGCGCTTGCGCTCCCATCTGTTGCCCTTTTCTAAGGGACGCTACTCGGATTGCTGAATACGTGCATAGGCGCCGGCACCCCAGCGACGGTCGAACTTCGGGTCACTATAGTAGCGTCGAGCATTTTCCTTCCCCGGCCTCCACCTTCTGCGTGCGGCAACCCTCATTGAAGCTGCGAAAACGCCCGATGCGATTTCGATCCTCGACACCGGGTGGGACCCAAATGGCTTCGGGCCGCAGACGGTCGAAGAGGTGCTCGCTGCGCTCGCCGCTTTTACGGTCTTCATGCCGAATCACGAGGAGGCGAAGGCGTGCGCGGCCGGCGCAGAGCTCGAGGCCGCGGCCAGATTGTTCAGGGCACGGGGAGCCGAAGAGGTTGGCGTGAAGATGGGGGCAAAGGGCTGTTACGCACTGTGCAAAAACGGCGAAGCCGTCCAATCCGCCTTTCCCGTCGAGGCGGTCGACACGGTGGGTGCCGGTGATGTATTCAACGCCGCCTTCCTCTACGCCCGACTCTCGGGTTGGGAGCTCCGCCCTACCATCGAGTTCGCTTCGGCAGCAGCGGCGTTGCGAGTAGAGCGGCCGGTATCGGCACCGGCGAGCGTCGACGACATAGCCGCCTTTCTCGATGCGAGGAGGAGCGAATGATCGACATTCACACCCATCCGGTGATGGTGCGCGAGCTGGTCGAAAAGGATCGGAAGCTCGCCGCGGCCGTCCGCGACGTGTTCGGACTGCGCTTCCCTTCGGGCCCGCTCGAGCTCTTCTATCGCGAGCTCGACGAGGCAGGGGTCGACCAGGCTGTGCTCCTTCCGATCGACTGCACCCACGCCCACGGCTGTGCGATCGTCACCAATGACCAGATCGCCAGGCTCGTCGCAGAGACCCACCGTTTCATCGGTTTCTGTTCGGTGGATCCACACCTTCCCGGGGCAGGCGGAGAGCTCGAGCGGGCCGTCTCCGAGCTCCGTCTCGTCGGGCTCAAGCTCGACCCCGCGCTGCAGCGCTTCAACCCCTCCTCTCGCGCCCACGCCTTCCCGCTCTACGAGCGCTGTCTCGCCCTCGACATCCCGGTGATGATCCACTGCGGCATGAGCCTCGCTCCCGGCGGCGCCTCCCGTTTCGCGCGCCCGATATCCCTCGAGCCGGCGCTCGAGCAGTTTCCCGACCTGAAGCTCATTGTCCCCCACCTCGGGTGGCCCTACGTCGAGGAGGCGCTCATGCTCTCCGTGAAGTATCGCAATGTCTACCTCGACACATCGGTGCTCTACGCCGGGGCGCCGAAGGATACGCTGCGCCACCTTCTCCTGAAGCGACTCGGGGCGCATGTCGTCGAAGCGATCGCCTTCCGGCTGCTCTTCGGCAGCAACTACCCTCGAGTGGATATCCGGCGCTCGGTCCGCGCCGTCCGGGAGCTCGAGGTGGGCGAGACGGTCCGGGAGAATATCCTCGGCCGCAACGCCGCGCGCCTCCTCGGTATGGACGACAGCCGCCCGGAGACACACGCGAAGGAGGCAGAATGAAGAGCATCGTCAACCGGGTCACTCGCCTTACCCGCCACGAAACCGAGCTCATCAACATCACCGAGGAGGTTCACCAAGCCGTCGCCGCTTCGGGTGTCCAATCGGGCACGGCATTCGTGCTTTCGCTGCATACGACGACCGGCCTCACGGTCAACGAGGGGCTCCCCGATATCGAAGCGGATATCGCCGAGATGCTCCATCACCTCGCTTCCGATGAGGGCAGCTATCACCACGGGCGGTTCCTCGCCTCCGACGGACAGATGGCTGTCAATGCCACCTCGCACCTGCGCAGCGCGCTTCTCGGTTTCCAGGTCTTCTTTCCCGTTGAGGAGGGGAGACTCGTGCTCGGCGGCAGGCAGAACATCTATCTCGTCGAGCTCGACGGTCCGCAGGAGCGGACCTTTGTCGTGCAGGTTCTTGGGGAGTAACCTGAGAAGGCGCCGCACGCGTATTGCGACGGGTGCCGGATCGGCTGTTACTCGAAGGGCTCCGCCATCGGGCGCATCAGCATTTGGAGGATGCGTGTGCCGGGATCCTGCTTGACCATCAGACGAATGGCCTCCGCGACGTCGTCGGGGCTCATCGCCTGCTTTCCCCACTCGACCCAACGGCTCCGCTCGGACTCATCGATCGCCACATCATTCCATAACGGAGTATTGATGCTCCCCGGGTTGAAAACGCCCACACGAATGCCGAACTCCCGAAGCTCCTGATCGAGCGCCTGCGCCAGTCCGACCTGCGCGAACTTCGTGGAGGAGTAGACCGTCTGCTGCGGCTGCCCACGCACCCCCGCCGCCGAGGAGACGATGATGATCTGCCCCGAACGACGGCGCTTCATCGAGGGCACCACCGCCCGGGTGAATAGGAAGGTGCCCTTCAAGTTGGTGTCGACGATCTCGTCGAAGACCGCAGTCGAGATGCTCTCGATGGGCGCGAAGCGAACCACTCCGGCATTATTGATGAGGATGTCCACCTCTCCGAAGCGCCCTCTGGTCTCGTCGAGCATCCGCTCGACGTCGCCTTCCTCCGCGCACCTATGCTGCTTTGCTCTTGGCCTTCGTGAACTGAAGCTCGTCTTTTCCGGCGGAGATGGACATCGTGTCGCCCTCGCCGATGTCCCCCTTGAGGATCAGCTTCGCGAGCGGGTTCTGGATCATGTTCTGGATCGTACGCTTCAGCGGGCGCGCACCGAAGGCGGGGTCGAAGCCTCGATCGGCAAGCATTTGCTTCGCCTTTGCATCGACGGTGAGCGTTATCTTCTGCTCCTTCATTCGCGCGGCCAGCTCGGAGATCTGGATATCGACGATCCCCAGAATATGTTCCTTGGCGAGCCTGTTGAAGGTGATGATCTCGTCTACCCGGTTGAGGAACTCAGGCTTGAAGGTCGACTTCAGGAGCGTGTCGATTGCCGCTTTCGCCTCTTCGAGCTTCTCGGTGCGCAGAATGAGGTCGCTTCCGAGGTTGCTCGTCATGATGATGATGGTGTTGCGGAAGTCGACCACGCGGCCCTGGCCGTCGGTAAGCCGTCCTTCGTCGAGGAGCTGGAGCAGGACGTTGAAGACGTCGGGGTGGGCCTTCTCGATCTCGTCGAAGAGAATGACCGAATAGGGGCGGCGACGCACCGCTTCGGTGAGCTGGCCCCCCTGGTCGTAACCGACGTATCCGGGCGGCGCCCCGATGAGCCGGGAAACCGTGTGCTTCTCCATGTACTCGCTCATGTCGATGCGGGTGAGCGCCCGTTCGTCGTCGAAGAGAAAGTCCGCGAGGGTCTTCGCAAGCTCCGTTTTCCCGACGCCGGTCGGCCCAATGAAGATAAAGGTACCGAGCGGTTTCCGGGCGTCGGAGAGCCCGGTTTTGTTCCGGCGGATGGCATCGGCGACCGCCTCGATTGCCTGGTCCTGCCCGACGACCCTCTTCTCGAGGGTCTTCTCGAGGTGCAAGAGCTTCTGCATCTCCGAGGACATCATCTTCGAGACCGGTATCCCCGTCCAAGTCGAGACGACCCGGGCGATGTCTTCCTCAGAGACCTCCTCGCGGAGCAGATTCGACCCCTTCTGCATCTCCGCGAGCTGTTTTCCGAGCTCCTCGACCCTCGCCCTCGCTTCGGGAACCCTTCCGTGCTTGATCTCTGCAGCCTTCGCGTAGTTGCCTTCCCGTTCGTAGCGCACCTCGTCTGCGCGATACTCCTCGATCTTCTGCTTCAGCGACCGGATTTCTTCGATGACCTTCTTCTCGTTCTTCCACTGCAGCTGCATGACGTCACGGCGGCTACCGAGCTCCGAAAGCTCCTTGTCGAGATTCTTGGAGCGCTCCTTCGATGCAGTGTCCTCCTCGCGGGCGAGCGCCTGCTTCTCGATGTTGAGCTGCAGAATGCGTCTCTCGATGGTGTCGAGCTCCACCGGCTGACTTTCGATCTCCATCTTGAGCCGGCTCGCGGCCTCGTCGACGAGGTCGATCGCCTTGTCCGGCAGGAAACGGGCGGTGATGTAACGGTCGGAAAGAGCGGCGGCGGCGATGAGTGCCTCGTCCTTGATTCGCACCCCGTGATGAACTTCGTAGCGCTCCTTGATTCCCCTGAGTATTGCGATTGTGTCCTCGACCGAGGGCTCCTTCGTGTATATCGGCTGGAAGCGCCGCTCGAGGGCGGCATCCTTCTCTATGTGCTTCCTAAACTCGTCCAGGGTGGTTGCACCGATTGCGCGCAGCTCGCCCCGCGCGAGTGCCGGCTTTAGGAGGTTCGACGCGTCCATCGCTCCCTCGGCGGCCCCGGCCCCCACGAGCGTGTGGAGCTCATCGATGAAGAGGATGATCTGTCCGCCCGATTCGGCGATCTCGTTGATGACCGCCTTGAGGCGCTCCTCGAACTCGCCGCGGAACTTCGCGCCTGCGACCAGCGCTCCGAGATCGAGCGCGAGCAACCGCTTGTTCTTGAGTGAATCCGGAACATCCCCGGAGACGATCCGCCGAGCGAGCCCTTCGGCGATGGCCGTCTTGCCGACTCCCGGCTCGCCGATGAGTACGGGGTTGTTCTTCGTTCGGCGCGAGAGTACCTGCATGACCCGCCTGATCTCCTCGTCCCGCCCGATGACGGGATCGAGCTTTTCCCTTCGCGCAAGCGCAGTGAGGTCACGACAGTATTTCTCAAGTACCTGGTATCTGTTCTCGGGATTCTGGTCGGTTACGCGCTGGTTTCCCCGGATGGACTGAAGCGACTGCAGAACGCTGTCCCGCGTCACTCCGTGTCGCTTCAGGAGCTCCGAAACCGGCCCTCCGGCACCGAGCATCGCGAGCAGGATATGCTCGGTGCTGACGAACTCGTCCTTGAGACCCTGAGCCTCCTGCTCGGACTGTTGGAGTATCCGCGCAAGCTCCGGCGAGAGCTGGTTCTGTGCGACGTCGCCGTACACCTTGGATTTCTTTGCCAACAGCTGCTCGAGTTCCTGTTCGAGAACCCGGCGATCGACGCCGAGTCGATCGAACAGCGGCGGAATCACGCCGTCGGGCTGCTTGAGCAGCGCGAGGAGAAAATGATCCACCCCCATCAGGGCGTGGTTGTAGCGGCTTTGGATGGAGTCGGCCTCCTGAAACGCTTCCTGGGCCTTGAGAGTAAGCTTGTCGTATTTCATCGTCGTGTATCCTATGGTATAAAGATACGAAGGCGCCGAAAGTTCGGCAAATAAATCGCGACGAGGTGGAGCAATGGCAGACGAGAACAAGGCGACGGCGGACGGGGAGGTCAATCCCGGGAAGGTCATTCTCCTTCACGGGTTCGATCACGCGGAGATGTCCGCAATCCTCAAGGCTGTCAAATCGGTTGCCGGCGACCCCCAGGATATCGCCTTCGCGATGAGCACCCCGACAAACCTCAACTGGAAGTTCCGCGACATCATCGACGATGTGCGCGGAGACCACGAGTACCTCAAAGAGAATCCACCCGGCAAACGCGGCCCGTCGGCCTGAATACCCTCGATACGCCGCCACCGAGGCGGCATCTCATTGTCTACTCCTCCTCGGCATCGCGTAGGTCGCGAGCGGCGGAAATCCGTTGAAATAGACTGAGCTGTAGCTCTGGGTGTAGGCGCCGGTGGTCAGAATGTAGATGCGATCGCCCGGCTCAACGCTCGCCGGCATTTTGTGCTTGTAATCCTCATAGAGAATGTCCATGCTGTCACAGGTGGGACCGGCCAGTATGATCTCCTCGGCGTTGCCCTGCTTGTCGAAGTAGACTGGGTACTTGATCGCCTCTCCGATCGTCTCGATCAAACCTCCGAACATGCCGACATCGAGATAGACCCAGCGATAGAGGTTGTTCTTCGACTTCTTGGATACGAGCACGATCTCCCCGACGATCATGCCCGCGTCGGCAGTAAGCGAGCGACCGGGCTCTACATAGATCTGCGGCAGCTCATCACCAAAATCCTCTTTTAGGAAGCGCGTGATCTCGGAGGTATACATCTCCAGCGGCTGGGTCGGCTCGAGATAGCTCGCGGGGAAGCCTCCCCCGACGTTGATCATCTGGAGATTGACTCCGACGAGCTCCGAGGCCTCGAAGAGATAGGTGCAGCGGGCAATCGCGTCGTCCCATTGACCGATGTCCCTTTGCTGGGAGCCGACGTGAAAGGAGAGACCAAAGGGCTCGAGGCCGAGCTCCTTGGACTTCTTGATGAGCCCGAATATCAGGTCCGCGTGAGCTCCAAACTTCCTCGAAAGCGGCCAATCGGAGCCTGTCCCCTCGGTGATGATCCGGAAATAGATCTTGCTGCCCGGCGCGTTGGCCGCGACGTTCTTGAGGTCCTCTTCAGAGTCGCTCGCATAGAGCCGTACGCCCTTTTCGTAGAAGTAGGCAACGTCTTTCGCCTTCTTGATCGTATTTCCGTAGCTCATTCTGTCCGGAGATACCCCGAGGGCGAGGAGTTGGTCGAGCTCCGGCCGCGATGCCACGTCGAAAGAGGAGCCGAGCTCTTCGAGCAGCGACAGCACCTCGTTCATCGGATTCGCCTTTACCGCGTAAAACATCCTCGCATAGGGCATCTGGCGTACCATCTCTTCGTACCGGTCCGCAACAACGTCCAAATCGACGATCAGACAGGGAGTCTGTTTGTCGGCCGCGAAATCGCGCATTCGCTCGAATCGCGAGCGATCCATGTACCGCTCGAGCGGGAAACTGTAGGGTTCGGTTATCATAGCCGCCCTACTGTATAATGCTCGAAGGTTTTTGTCACGATGAGCCGCTGATCGCTGTGCCGAGTGTTCAACCACTTACCATATATGTAGTGTAATTCGCCGCCGGAAAGAGGGAATTTAGCATTATATGTAGCGGCCCTCTTGCCAAGCCCGAATCGCTCTGCTATCATGTTGTGCTGTTGGGCAGCTTTACTGGGAGGAGCGCCGTGCAGACCGCGAAGGGTCGACAGGGCGCTGCGCGCCTCGGCCTCATCTACAACCACTATTGAGTAATGCCCGCCCCCCGGGTATTCTTCAGTCGCAGCTCACGGCCTCGTGGTTGCACGAATAAATAGCATGGTGCTCCTGCTCGTAAACGTGGCGCTTGCTGCCGTGCCGTCGGTGGCTCTCGTCATCTACTTTTACCGCCGCGACTCACGCAAGCCGGAACCGGTTTCTCTCATCTGGAAGACGTTTCTCATCGGGTTTCTGTCGGTCATTCCCGCCGCAATTGCCGAACAGGTTACCGAGACCGTTCTCGTTCCTTACGGCGGCCACTATGCATTGTTCGTGCGGAGCTTCGTCGTCGCCGGACTGGTCGAGGAAAGCTCCAAGTTCCTCGTCGTCCGCCTGTTCGTGTACAATCGGCCGGAGTTCGACGAGGTGACGGACGGTATGGTCTACACGATCACCGCCGGGCTCGGGTTCGCGTTCTTCGAAAACATCCTCTACTCGGCCGGCCCAACCTCGGTCATTATCCTCAGAGGGCTCACTGCGGTTCCACTCCACGCGGTCACGGCCGGTATACTCGGTTACTTCATCGGCCGCTCGCGCTTTCTGCCCAGGCCGCTCTTCGCACGCGGTCTGCTCCTGGCGGCGCTTCTGCATGGTTTCTATGACCTGCTCCTGTTCACCGACAGCTGGGCTGCCTTTCTCGTCATTCCGCTGATTCTAGTGAGCTTCCGAGTCGTGTTCGGGCTCTGGAGACAGGCACTCTCGCTGGACAGGGAAGCAGGCCGGAGCTAAGATTCATCTGCAACTTCAAACATGAGGAGGCGACCATGGCACAAGAGTCGGGACGCTCCACGTCGAAGAAACAAACGGCTCCATTGAGCGAGCGCGAGCTCCAGCTCATCAACGCATACTGGAGGGCAGCAAACTACCTTTCGGTTGGCCAAATCTACCTTTTCGACAACCCGCTGCTCCGCGAACCGCTCAAGCTCGAACACATCAAGCCGAGGCTCCTCGGTCACTGGGGAACCACTCCCGGATTGAACTTCATATACGCCCACCTCAACCGACTCATAAGGATCCACGACCTGAACATGATCTACGTGACCGGTCCGGGTCACGGCGGGCCGGGGCTCGTAGCGAATACCTACCTCGAAGGCACCTACAGCGAGGTATACCCCCATATTTCCCGCGATGAAGAAGGTATGCGCCGTCTTTTCAAGCAGTTTTCCTTCCCCGGGGGGATTCCGAGCCACGTCGCTCCGGAGACTCCCGGTTCGATACACGAGGGCGGCGAGCTCGGATACTCACTGTCGCACGCCTACGGGGCGGCGTTCGACAACCCCGATCTTATCGCCGTATGCGTCGTCGGTGACGGAGAGGCGGAGACAGGACCTCTCGCTACATCCTGGCACTCCAACAAGTTTCTCAATCCCGCGAGGGACGGCGCAGTGCTCCCGATCCTCCATCTCAACGGTTACAAGATCGCAAATCCCACGATTCTTGCCAGAATGGACGAGTCGGAGCTCAAGAGTCTTCTCGTAGGCTACGGATACAAACCCTATTTCGTCGAGGGATCGGATCCGAACAGCATGCACCAGCTCATGGCCTCGACCCTTGACTCAGTCTTCGCAGACATCAAGTCCATCCAGGACAGCGCCCGCACGCGAAACGCGAAGACGGCCGGTGCGAAGGTACACAGGCCCATTTGGCCGATGATTGTCCTGCGCACGCCGAAAGGCTGGACCGGGCCCGCCGAAGTCGACGGGAAGAAGGTCGAGGACTACTGGCGCTCCCATCAAGTGCCGATCTCCGACCTCGCGACAAAACCGAGCCATGTGAAGCTGCTGGAAGAATGGATGAAGAGCTACAAGCCAGAGGAGCTCTTCGACCAGAACGGCACACTGAAGCCGGAGCTCGCGGAGCTCTCCCCCCGAGGAGACCACCGCATGGGGGCGAACCCTCACGCAAACGGTGGGATGCTTCTCAAAGACCTCCGAATGCCGGATTTCGCAACCTACGCGGTCGACGTGCCGGCTCCTGCCACCCAGACTGCCGAAGCAACCCGTGTCATGGGCCAGTTCCTGCGGGACGTTATGAGGCTCAACGCCGAGAGTGAGAACTTTCGCGTCATGGGCCCGGACGAAACTGCTTCGAACCGCCTGAACGCGCTTTTCGAAGTCACCGACCGGGAGTGGATGGCACAGACACTTTCCGAGGACGATCATCTCTCCCCCGACGGTCGGGTCATGGAGATACTGAGCGAGCACACCTGTCAGGGGTGGCTCGAGGGTTATCTTCTCACCGGACGGCACGGCCTGTTCTCCTGCTACGAGGCGTTCATCCACATCGTCGACTCCATGCTGAACCAGCATGCGAAATGGCTGAAAGTAACCCGAACGATACCTTGGCGCCGACCGATCGCCTCGCTCAACTACCTGCTCACCTCGCACGTGTGGAGGCAGGATCACAACGGGTTCAGTCACCAGGATCCGGGCTTCATCGATTTTGTGATCAACAAGAAGGCGGATATCATCCGCGTCTATCTTCCGCCGGACGTAAATACCCTCCTTTCGGTCACCGACCACTGCCTGCGCAGCCGTCACTACGTTAACGTCATTGTCGCAGGAAAACAGCCGAGCCTGCAGTTCCTCGATATGGATGCCGCAGTAAAACACTGCACGGCCGGGATCGGGATCTGGGAGTGGGCGAGCAATGACCAGGGTGGCGACCCCGACGTCGTGATGGCCTGTGCCGGCGACGTGCCGACCCTTGAGACCCTCGCCGCAGTCGACATGCTCAGGCAGCAGTTTCCCGACCTCAAGGTTCGAGTGGTCAACGTCGTCGACCTGATGAAGCTGCAGCCGGAGAATGAGCATCCGCACGGCCTCTCGGACAAGGACTTCGATACGATATTCACCACCGATAAGCCGATCGTCTTCGCATATCACGGCTATCCCTGGTTGATCCATCGTCTGACCTACCGCCGGACGAACCACCGGAACCTGCACGTCCGGGGCTACAAGGAGGAGGGAACGACGACCACGCCCTTCGACATGGTAGTGCTTAACGAGCTCGACCGATTCCATCTCGTGGCGGACGTCATCGACCGCGTACCGCAGCTGCGTCAGAGTGCCGCCCACGCAAAGCAGTCGATCCGCAACAAGCTGATCGACCACAAGCAGTACATCGCCACTCACGGCGAGGACATGCCGGAGATACGCAACTGGAAGTGGCCCTACTGAGCCAGGTGTTCGAAACACAGCATCGCGATCGCGACATCGAGTTGGAGTTATGTGGAAAAACGCACTGCGAGTGACGGTGCCGGTGATGCTCGGCTACGTCACCATCGGAATCGCTTTCGGCCTTCTGTTGAGGCTGGCCGACTACCCCTGGTATCTCGCCCCTATCATGTCGATCTTCGTCTACGCCGGGGCGCTCCAGTATCTCGCGGTGGGGCTGCTCGCCGCAAATGTCTCGATCGCCGAGGCGGCGCTTCTCGCCCTCGTCGTCAACGCACGGCACATGGTCTACGGGCTGTCACTACTCGATAGGTACCGTACGACTCGCCTTCGGAAGTTCTACCTCATCTACACCCTTACCGACGAGACCTACGCCCTCGTAACCTCGGTCGCACCGCCCGAGGGAGTCGAGCCCGTCCGCTTCTACACTGCGGTCTCCTTTCTCGACCAGTGCTACTGGGTCGCGGGCAGCCTTTTCGGTGCATTGGCGGGAGGCTTTATCCCCTTCGACTTCAAGGGACTCGATTTCGCGCTGACGGCCCTCTTCGTGGTCCTGCTCGTCGAACAGCTCAAGAGCTCGCCTTCCCGGGCTCCCTTTCTCATCGCAGCAGTTGCCTCGGTGGCCGCCTACGCGATTTTCGGCCCGCAGGACATGTTGATCGTCGCCTTGGGCCTCACCGTGGCACTCTTGCTCATTTTCCGTAATCAGGTCGTACAAAGTGTCTCTCGTTGATGCGTTGCTCGCGATCACCGCAATGGCTGCCGTTACCTTCCTCGCCAGGGCCTTCCCCTTCATCTTCTTCCAGCGCCGGGAACCTCCTAAGGCCCTCGCTTTCATCCGCGACTACATCCCGCCGGCAGTCATGACCGTGCTCGTGCTCGCGTCGTTCAAGGATATCCACTGGACCAGGGCCCCATTCGGAGCTCCCGAGCTGCTCTCTGCGGTGGTGGTTGCCCTCCTGCATTTTTGGAAACGCAACGTGCTCATCAGCATCTTCGGCGGCACCGCCTTCTACATGATCCTCACACGCACGGGCGTGCTCACCAGCTTTCTCGGAGGATAGCCGGCACCGCGGCGACGTCAGTTCGCGGACAATCCGACGGCGCGGGCGAGGTCTGCCGCAGCAACCTGAAGCCCGACCTCACGGTTGGTGACGGCAAATTGAGCCCTGAGCAGGGCCACTTCCGCCTGAAGGACATCGGAGCTCTTCGCCACGCCGTTGTCGTACTTCTGCTGCGCGACACGGAGGCTTTCCTCAGCCTGCGGCACCAGTCCCTTGGTGAGAGCCAGGTCCTGACGGGCCATCTCGAAGGAAAGAAGTGACTTCCGTACATCGAGCACGACTTTCGTGCGCTCCGCATCCGCCTGAGCCTGGGCGCTGTTCAGTTCTTCGCCGGCAGCTGCGCTGCCCGCAGCATTCACCGGCAGTTTCCCGACATCGATGTTGACTGCGACTCCAACGTCCCAGGTGCCGGTGAATTGAGAGCTCGTCGCAAACAGCACCCGCTGATTCGGATTTGCGTAGGTGTAGTCGCCGATCAGTGACAACGTGGGATAGAGGTTCCCTCGGGCCGCTTTCGCGGCATGTCGAGCGGTCTGCACTCCAACCGAAGCTGTGCGCACCTCAGGACGATCCGCAAGCGCCTCGGAAACAAGCCGAGTGGCGTCGAGCTTGCCGGTGAGCTCCGTATACTCGATGTGGGCTGGATCAGAAGAGAGGGCATAGGCTTCCGGAGCGGAAGCAAGAAAACCGCCCTCCCCACTCGACGCTATCGCCGCTCCCGTTTGGTCCTGTCCCAGCATTGAAGCAAGAACGAGATACGCCTGGTTACGCGCTGCAATTGAATCGTTCAGTCCGATCTGCGCCTGGCTGAACTGCTCCTCGGCGGACAGCAGGTCCGACTGTGTTGCAAGTCCCTGGTTGACCTCTTCCTTGACCTGGTCGCGCAGGACGCGCACGAGGTCAAGGTTCTTCTTCATGGTCTTCACGTTCGATGCCGCGCGCACCGATTCCCAGTATGCTCGCCGGACTTCGAACGTGAGAGCATTGCGAACGATCTGGATAGCGATCTCCTTGCTCGTCGACTGGAGCTCTGCAATTCTCGCGGCCTCGAGAAGGCGCAATCCGGTGAATATCGGGTAGCGCACGCTCACTCCGAAGCTGAAAGCATCCTGGGGAGTGGTCAGAGAAAGGCTGACCGGCCCCGGTCCCAACGGTGGCGCCGGGAGAGGCAGCGTCAGCGTCGTGTCGGACGAGGGAAGCTCACTGAGACGCGTGTAGGAGCCCGTCAGGTTTACCGAGGGGAGCATCTGAAGCTTTGCCTGCAGGGCCTTTGCCCGCGCGCCCGCCCATGCGGCGACCGCGCTCTGCACGTCGCTCGAGTGTGCGATAGCCTGCTTCACCGCCTCGTTGATCGTCAGGTTTTGCGGCGACTGCGAGAAGACCGGAAATGCCGTGAGCACGAACAAGGCGACCGCCAAGACCCGGACCGTGGAGGGAACGCGGAAGAGCGTGCAGCGCAGGCGTCTGTCTGAGCGCAGGCCCGCTCGTGCATGTGCCGGTATGTCATATGCGTACATTGCCGGCTCCTACTCCGTAACCACGGTCACGGCGGCGCCGTCGGTCAGCAAGCCTATGTTGCTCGTCGCCACTTCGTCGCCCGCAGCAAGGCCGTCGGTAATGAGCGAGTCCGATGAGTTCTGCAGCCCGACGAGCACCTTCGTGCGATGCACGACGCCGTTCCTGACGACGTACACGTAGAAGTCCTGTCCGTTCCTCTGAATTGCCGAGCTCGGAACGACGATTCCGGGGGGACCCGACGCCACAAAGCTCGCCATCGCGGTCATGCCCGCCAATAGCTTCCCGTCGTTTTTCACCTGGACCACGACCGGGAAATACTGCCCTGTCGCCGCAGCCACCGGGCCGATCTGCGCGATTCTGCCCTCCAGATTCACCGCAGGCATTCCGTCGACCGAAACCTTCACCGCTCCGCCGAGCGAAAGCAGCGGCACAATGTCCTGCGATACCGTTCCCTGCAGCTTCAAGATGCTGGTATCGGCAATCGTCATGACCGGAGCGCGCATTCCGACAAGCTCCCCCGGGTTCACATTCCTGTTCGTCACGACGCCCGAAAGTGGACTGGTGACCATGGCATTACTCAACTGCACGTTGATGAGATCGACGTGCGCCTTGGCCTGTGCAAGACTCGATCCTGTCAGAAGGTCGTAGCTCTGCTGTGCGTTCTCGTAGGCGGACTGGGCGAGGGTGAGCTTGTTTCGCGTGTCGTCGAGCTGATTCTTCGACGCTGCCTGCGATTTGTAGAGCGCCTGAATTCGGTCATAGGTTGTGCGGGCCAAATCGAGGTTTGCCTTGGCCGTCTCGATTCCGAGCTTTGCCTTCGTCGCCTGATCCTCCACGGATCGCACCGCGGCATTCGCTTCGGCGAGCTCGGCCTGCAGCTGTCGTGTATCGATTTGAACGAGCAGCTCGCCTGCTTTCACCCTGTCACCGACGTTGACGGTAACCTTGACCGCATGACCTGCGAGCTCGGGGAATACGTTGACAGTCTGCTCGGGTGCCAGAGCCCCCGAGAACTCGACAGTCTTGTCAATCGTTCCCTGCGCGGCCTTCGCCGCAGTGACCGTCAACAGATTGCTGCTCTTGCCCGAGCATGCGGCAAGCAGGAGCAGAGACACCCCAACAACTGCAGCTGCGAGCGCGAGATTCGTAAGTTTTACTACGGAGGATGTCCGTCCGTTCATCGTTTTCTTTCCTCTCTGTGCATCTATCCGATATGAATGCGGATATGTGCGTTCATCCCGATCATGATTCGCGCTCCCTGCTTTTCGAGGAGGTGGATCTTGATCGGAATCACCTGCGTGACCTTTGTGTAGTTGCCCGAATCGTTCTGCGCCGGAAGGAGTGAGAACGTCGACGCGGTCGCCTGACCGATGCTGTCCACTCTTCCCTCGAAGGTTCTGCCGGGAAAGGCGTCGATGTAGACGTCGACAACCTGTCCGATATGGACCCGGGCGATGTTCCCTTCCTTGATTTGCGCGCTTATGTAGATGTGAGCCGTGTCGGCAATGACCGCGAGGATGGTCCCCGGAGCAGCCATCTCCCCAACGACGGCGTTCGATTGGATCACCTCACCGTTGATCGGCGACCTGAGCAGCGCCTTCTGCGTCAACACGGCGCCGACGTTCCCGATCGCCGCAGGGTTGAGCGCACTCGAGGAGAGCGCAGCCTGCAGATCCTGCCTGCCGAGAATCTGGTTCGCCTTTACCAGGTCGCCCTCCTTCACATCCCAGGAAATGAGGTTCCCTGCAATCTCGGGTGAAACCCGCACGACATCGGCCGCTACTCGCGCATTGTCGGTCTTCACGTAATGCGCGTTCTGGTAGGAGTAGTAGCCGATGATTCCGGCACCGCCGAGAACGATCACGACGAGCACGATTATGATGATATTCTTTCTGGACACCTTGTACCTCGTTCCTCTGTTGTCAATTTGCCCTTGATGATGAGCGGCTATTCTGCCGCCATTGCCATTCCCCCGCTTCCTGCTCCCTTCTTGAGAAACATGGAAGGCACAACGCCGGCGATCGTGAGTATCGCCGCGATGATGAACACATCATCGATTCCCTTCACAAAGGAAAGCTGCTGGATGTGGCCGTGGAGATATGAGACGGCAGACGAGCGCGTAGCCGCCACGCTGCCTCCTGTCTGTGCTGCAAAGTTCTGTAGGTATTCCGTTGTTGCTATGCTTCCCGACCCCACCCTGTCGGTCATGGACTGAGCGTGGAAGGCCATACGCTTGGTAAGTATGGACGTGAGAGCCGCAATTCCAAAGGAGCTCGAGACGCTGCGTATGATGTTCGTCATCGCCGAGGCGCGCCCGACGAGCTCCTGGGGGATGACCGCAAGAGCCGCCGTCTGCGCAGGCATGTTGGCGAATGCCATGACCGCACCTCGGAGCAGAATCCACAGGACGATCGTTGTGTATGAGGTCGAGAGATTCAGTCTGCTGAACAGCAGCGTTGCGAATGCGAGCAGCGTCAGTCCCGTGACTACCAGAATCCGCGGTCCGGTCTTGTCGTAGAGCCTGCCGGTGATCGGCATCATCGCCCCCGAAATGAGGGCACCCGGCATGAGCAGAAGGCCGGTCTGCATCGCTCCCAACCCGCGGATTGTCTGGAGAAAGAGCGGAAGGTAGAAGAGGCCGGCGAAAAGCCCGATGGTCGTGATCATGACCGTGAGGTTTGCAAAGGTGAACGTCCGGTACTTGAACACCCGCAGCTCGATCAACGGATCCGGCGTCGTCAGCTCGAGATAGACAAAGAGAGCAAGCGAGGCAACGCTGATGTAGAACAGGAGCACAATTCTCTCGGATCCCCATCCCCAGTCCGTGCCTTTGCTCAACGCGAGCAATAGGGTGAACAGCCCAACGGCGGAGGTGACGGCGCCGCCGACATCGAACTTGCCCGCCCTTTCGGCACGAAAATCCGGCAGAAAAGCGAACGAAAGGAGGATCCCGACTACCCCGATCGGTAGATTTATCGTGAAGATCCAGCGCCAGTCGACGTATTCGACGAGATAGCCGCCGAGCGTCGGCCCGATTGCAGGCGCCACCAAGAGCGCAACGCCGAAAATCCCCATTGCGCCTCCGATGCGGTCGCGCGGCACCATCCGGAATATCATCGCCATAGCCGTCGGCATGATCATGCCGCCGCCGAGGGCCTGGATGACGCGCGCGACAACCAGGGAGTCGAGGCTCCAGCTCAGGCTGCACAGCAACGAGCCCAGGGTGAATCCCGCCATTGCGAGGATATAGAGGCGTTTGAAGCCGATCTTGTCCCCCAGCCAACCGCTCACCGGTACGATCACGCCCATTGCGAGCATGTAGATCGTCGCCACCCACTGGGCGTCGGCCGTGCCTGCATTGAACACGTTCATGATGGTGGGAATAGCCACGTTGACGACGCTCGTGTCCAAAATGGACATGAACGCGCCGATGAGGGAAACAAGCACCGGGCCAACCCAGTGCGTCGTCGCCCTGTTCCGACCGCCGCCGTTCGGGCCCGGTGCAGCCGGCCCGGTCTCGTTCGCCGCAGAGGTCAACGCTCCACCGGCTACTTCGTCCGTTTCTTGTGATCTATCGCTCATCGCTATGACGATCGTCCTCTCGTTCGAAGTTCTTCAGAAGCTCTTCCAGGTCGGCGACAATTCGGTCCAACTCCTTCGGGGGGAGAACACGGAAGGCACCCTCCAGATGCCGATCGCGAGAACGACGGACCCGCTCCATGAGACCGGCAAGCTTCCGGCCCGGTTCGAGGAGCACGGCCCTCCGGTCGTCCGGGTCTGTAGTGCGGCTCAAGAAGCTCTTTCCCACGAGCCTGTCGGTTATACCGGTAAGCGTGCTGGGAACGATCCCGATATCTTCGGCGAGCTCCGTCACCCGGCACCTGCCGAGGTCGGCGACTTTCCGAAGCACGAACAACTCCGCGAAGGAGATTCCTTCTGCTTCGACGATTGGCTGGAATTGTCGACGCATTCTGCGTCCAACGAGCTCGACAAGCTCGAGCAGCTTTCCGATATCTGCCATAATCCTAATTATTTCGCTTCCGAAATGTTCGATTCCGTAACAAACATAAGCTACATACCCCCCTCGTTCGCGTCAAGGGAAATTGTCGACTATTCACTGCGGGCCGGTCGGCTGTTCGGATGTGACAATCACTTGCTCCTCTGTTCGGCGGCTCCCATCGGGCCGCGCGGCACACCCTTCTTGAGGAAGAGCGCCGGAACTACGCCAATGAGCGTCAACGCTGCGGCGACGATGAAGACGTCGTCGATACCCTGCACGTAGCCGAGCTTCCGGACGATTCCGAACAGATAGGAGATCGTCGCACTGTGACCGCGGGCCCCGCCGCCGAAGGCTGCGCTCATCCTCGCAATGAGGCCGACCGCAGCGTAGTTCGAGCCGTTCACAAGGCTCGCAAACCGCGCGGTGTGGAACGCCGTCCGGTTCGTCATGATCGAGGTGAGAACCGCAAGCCCGAAGGAGCTCGAGACCCGACTGATGATGTTCGTCAGCGCCGAGGCTCGCCCGACGAGCTCTTGGGGTATCACCGCAATGGAGGCAGTCTGAGCCGGCATGTTCGCAAACGCAATCACCGGGCCGCGCAGCATTACCCACACCATGACAGTTGTTGCGGAGGTATAGAGCGTGAGGCGATGAAAGGTAAAGGTCAAGAAGGCGAGCAAGAGCAGCCCGCCGACCACGAGCCACCGAGGACCAATTCGGTCGTAAAGCCTTCCTGAGAGCGGCATCACCAATCCCGACAGAAGAGCCCCGGGCATCATCAGCAAACCGGTCTGGAACGCCCCCAGCCCCCGCGCCGTTTGCAGGAACAGCGGCAGGTAGAACAACCCGGCGTACATCCCGATCACCGTCACGACAATGGTGAGGTTGGCGAAGGTGAAGGTAGCGTACTTGAACACGCGCAGCTCGAGCAGCGGATGCGGAGAGGTAAGCTCGAGGTAGACGAAGAGCCCGAGAGAGCTGAGGCCAACGTAGAAGAGCAGGATAATACGCTCTGACGACCATCCCCAGGACGGACCCTTTGTGAATGCAAGCAGCAGAGAGAACAGACCGATCGCCGAGGTCACCGCGCCGGGCACATCGAATCGCCCGGCCTCTACCGTCTCGAAGTCAGGCAGCAGAAAGTACGAAAGGAATAACCCGATGACACCGATCGGAAGGTTGATGGTGAAGATCCAGCGCCAATCAACATACTCGACAAGGTATCCACCGAGGGTAGGACCGATTGCCGGCGCCACGAGGAGCGCGATTCCGAAGATGCCCATCGCCCGCCCGATGCGATCCTTCGGCACCATCCGGTAGACCATGGCCATGGTCGTCGGCATGATCATGCCTCCCCCGAGCGCCTGGATGACCCGCGCCGCAATCAGCGCATTGATGCTCCAGCTCAGGGTGCAGAGCATCGAACCGAGAACGAAAACCGCCATGGCGAGCATGTAGAGGCGTTTGAAACCGAGCTTGTCTCCGAGCCAGCCGCTCATCGGCACCACAACCCCGAGGGCAAGCAGGTAGATCGTGGAAACCCACTGCACGACCGATGTAGTGGTGCTGAAGACGTGCATGATCGTGGCGATCGCGACATTGACGATACTCGAATCGAGAATCGACATGAATGCGCCGATCAGCGCGACGAGAATTGGTATCATCCAATGGCGCACAGGACGATTGATCGCTATCTCACCGGCGAAATCATCGTCACCGCCGCCGAACGAATCAGCCATGGTCTCTTCACCGAATATGCTACGGATTCGGATATTTCGCATCCGTAGCATATTGAACATACGCCCGACATGCATCTTCGTCAACCGTGACGACTCGCCGAATCGGATAACTTCCTGTTTCGAGGATTGACATCGAACATTCGGTTGCGTATATTGGAGTAACAAAAGCGACGCAGGGTAGAGCAGTTGGCAGCTCGTCGGGCTCATAACCCGGAGGTCGCAGGTTCGAGTCCTGCCCCTGCTACGACGAAAAGCCGGTTTGACAAGGTCTGACCGGCTTTTTTTTCTTGATCTCCCAACAAATTGACAGAAATCTCATGTCAATGCGCCGTCATTGGAGATATAATAGTTTCTAATGTCGGTCAGGTGTCTCCTTTTCTGGACGTTCATTTCGGGAGTGTCGTTCGCGTTGCTCGCCTCCTGCGCGGGAATGTTCGAAGGCGGATTCGGCGGGCAGGCGGAGAGGAGCGCCCCGGCGCCCGTGCGGTCGGGTGCAGCGACATCTCGTTCAGCGAAGACCGCTCCTGCCGCACAGGAAGTGGCCGCAGATGCAGCCCCGGCTGCATCTGCACCGCGCGGCGCTACAGGCGCAGGCACGCAGTACGTGGTGGCACCCGGCAAAGAGCCCGCTCCCCCTGCTCAGAACCCGTCGGCACGCAAACGGGTTTACCAAGCGACCCTGGAGCTCTCGGTAGCGAGCGTCGAGCGGGCGAGAGCAGATATCATTGAGCAGGCACAGACCGCCGGCGGGTATATCGAGTCATCGGCAGACGACACCATCGTCATCCGGGTCCCGGCGGCGCGGTTCGATGAGGTGCTCACGAGCGTTCAGAGCCTGGGAGATGTGCGCAGCAGGTCGATCCAGGCGTCCGATGTCACCGACCAGTACGCAGACCTTTCGTTGCGGTTGAAGACGGCTGAAGCCTCCCGAGCACGCCTGTACGAGTTGCTCGATCAGGCAAAGAAGGCAGGCGAGCGCCTGGCAATACTCCGCGAAATTCGACGGCTTACAGAGGAGATCGAGCAGCTCAGGAGCTCACTCGACGCGCTCGGCAGGCTCATCGAGTTTTCGCGTATCACGGTACACCTCGTGTCGCGCATGCAGGAGCAACAAGTGGTGCGCTCCGCCATTCCATTCGCCTGGATCGGTGCGCTCGATCCGCTTCGAAAGACAACAACCGACCTTCGAAAACCAATAGAGATTTCAGTACCGAAAGACTTTGCCGTATTTACCCAGGACCGCTTCATCAGAGCGGAAGCGGCCGACGGTACCCGCATCCGAGTGGGCTCCGTTCCAAACAATCCCGAAGGGGATACGGCGTTCTGGGCGGCTGCCCTCTCGTTTCATCTGGCGAAGTACTACGCACGAACCGATGCTCTCGAAGCGGGCAAGTTTCACGGTGTTGCATTCGTCAGCAGGGATGCGAAGCCCTACGTGTACGCCGTGCTTGCCGCCGTTCGGGACAAAGAGATCATAGTCGCAGAGATCTACCTGCCGAACGAGCAAATCGCCGAACAGCGCCTCGCCTCTCTGCGGGCGATGCTCGCGAGGGCAACGCTATGAGACGCCTGATGCCCTTCTTGATGACCGTCTTCTTTCTGTCGTTTGTCTCGGTAGGGCTCTTCGCGCAGCAGGACTTGGCTCAGAGCGTCTCGGCGCAGATAGCCGTCGCCTCCCCGGAGCAGGCCGCAATGAGCATTAGCACATGGGCAGAACAACATGGAGGTTACTTCGTAGTCCGCACCCTCGACCGGATTTCATTTCGGGTATCTCCCGGCAGCCTGCCTGCGCTTCGCGCCGAGCTCGACTCCGTGTCGTTTCAGGTGCTGACCTTCAGTCCGGCCGCCCGCGATGTGAGCAATGAGCTTTCCACCGTTGAAGCGGGAATCACGAGCCGCAATGATGCAGTCGGGCGAATCATGAAGTTTCTGGCCACCTCCGACGTCCCCGCCACGCTCGCATTCGAGAAAGAGCTCAACGGACTTGTTTCCGAGATCGAGAGACTCGAGGGCCGCAAGCGATTCCTCCTCGACAGCGTCGCATTGGCACGGGTCGATGTCGGGCTTTCGAGCACGCAGCGGAAGGTTCCGGCCGTTCTCCCCTCCTCGTTCGATTGGATCAATACCCTTGGGCTCTATCGATTCTTGAACGAGACCAGGCAGGGAGGGAGGTGAGGATGAGACTTCGTGCAGCGGCCCTCGCGGTTGCGGCCGTCATCGCCGCTTTCAGTGTGTCCTGCACCACCGTCGGCACACGGCTTACCACACCGAGCGGTTTTGCCGAGTTTCAGGCGGCCGGCGAGTACAGAATCATCTCACCGGAGGGAGTCGTCTTGAGGGTTCGCACGGCCGAAAACGAACCGGTTCAGACGCTCGACTTCTGGGCAGCAACTCTCAAACGCCAGCTGAGCCAGTCGGGCTATGCCCTGCTCGCAGAGGGGACTTTCGACCCGACAAAGCTCCCTACCCCATCTACATCACCTCACGGCGACTACTTCGAGTGGAGCGCCCCGGTAGGAGCAGAAGACTACACCTACCTCACCGCCATCGCGCTCGCGGGCGACCGGATCGTCATCGTCGAAGCAGCGGGACCGATCGAGTACTACAAGCTCCACGCGGAGCAGATCCACAAGGCGCTCGACACCCTTACGATCGCCGGCCCCTGAGCTCTACTGAAGGAGGCAGCCGAATGACGGCAGAGCGGAGACGCGACGCGCGATTCTCAGTTGATCAGATCGTGGAGGTCTCCTTCGGAAGGGAGGCGTTCGTTCACGGCACCGGAATCAACCTGAGCAAGACCGGCGTGCTCTGCAAGACCGACAGCTACATGGAGCCCTACTCGCAGGTTTCGCTGCTCATGACCGTCCCGGTCGGACCCGAAGGGCACCGTTTCACCTGTGAGGGGGTGGTCGTCCGTACTGAAAGGGAAGGTGGAGACTACCTCACCGGAATCAGCTTCACTTCGATAGACGACGAGGATTCGCGCAAGCTGCAGACCTTCTTGAAGAAGCGGAAGGGTGAGTCCAACAAGCGATAGAGCGCCGCAGGACATCCCGTAGCACGATTTGTGCTCGCTCCATTGCGCGGGCGGGCGGCTTCTTCCGCTTACCGTCCGATGCCGCGCGAAAGCTCGTCGAGCTGCGCAAGCTCAGGCTCGGTAAGGCGGAATCGCATTGCCGCTGCGCTCTCGCGTGCGTGAGCTTCCTTCGTTGCCCCGGGAATGGTCACGACCGTATCTCCGTTGAAATTGATGACCCAATTGAGAGCGACCTGGCCGGGGGTCGCATCGTACTTTCTGCCGATCTCCTCGAGCGCCTCGACGAGCGGACGAGTCGGCTCGAGCATCCGCTTGATGGTTCCTCTGTGAAGCCCCTTCTTCGCGGAGAGCAACGAAGGATCCTTATGGTACTTGCCGGTGAGCAAACCCGATCCGAGCGGCGTGTAGGCGATAATCGTCACGCCGAGCTCCTTCGCCGCCGCGAGCACCCCGTTCGTCTCGATGTTGCGATGCACCAAGCTGTAGTTCATCTGGTTGACTGCGAGAGTGAGCCCGTGCCGCTGCAGCCGAGCGTGAGCCCGCCGCATTCGTTTTTCGTTGAAGTTGCTGACGCCAACAGATCGGATCTTGCCCCGTGAGACCAGCTCGGCCATCGCGTCCATCTCCGCCTCCGGAGATGAGAAGCTGATGGGCTGGTGGACCATGTAGAGGTCGATGCGGAAACCGTCGAGATAGCGTATCCGGTCCTCGATTGTCTTCGTGATATTTCGGGCAGTACGAAAAAGCGGCCACCATTTCGTCGCGACGACGACGTCGTCGCTCGTCTTTCCCGCTGCCTTGAGGCCTGCCGAGACCGCGGCTTCTGAAACACCTGAGCCGTAGAGCTCAGCAGTATCGATCCAGTTGATGCCGCCGTCGAGCGCTGCCTTGACGATGGCGCTCTTTTCCTCCTGCGGAAGCTTGGGGAACATGCGCCCGAGCGCCTTTCCCCCTCCTGAGAGCTCCATGGCTCCGAGACCGATCGGCGTAACCATGATGTCGGTCCTTCCGAGTGACCGTCTTTCAACTGTCGTGCTGCTCATCTCCATTCCTTCATTGCAGTCTCGAAGTCGTTCGTGTATCCGCTGTGCATTGGACAGAGGTAGCTGACTCCAGTAAGCGCCGCAAGCCGGCGTATCGAATCCTCGCGTTCTTCGTTGTCGATGTTGATGAACTTCCGATCCATCACGACCTTTCCTCCGCTCACGTTCAGTATGTCGCCGGCGACGAGAATCGAGCCGTTGACGAGATAGGACATGTGACCCGCCGTATGCCCCGGGGTGGCGATGCACCGGATTCGGGTATCACCGATCGTCAGATCCTGGTTGTCTGTAAGAGTTTCGTATGAAACGGCGAAGGGCTTGTTGTAGATGAAGCTGAAGAACCGGGGCGTGGTCCGATCGATCATCGACACCTCGGCTTCAGGCATCAGGACACGCGCCTGCGGAAACGCCGAGAGTCCTCCGACGTGGTCTCGGTCCGAGTGAGTAAGAATCACGTGACTCACCTTCGACGCGTCGAGCCGTAGCCTCTCGAGCCCCGCCGAGACCTTGTCGGCCTTCATACCCGTATCGAATGCGAGGAGAGAGTCGCCCGACCGCACCAGGTACATGCAGACGAAACCGAGATTGAGGATATAGAAACCGTCGGCGATTTGGCTCGTGCTGGGAATCTTGTCGGCCATCCTTGCCTCCTGAAGCCGGCACCGCGGCCGATATTCGACCTGCGCTACGTTTGAAAATCGTCCAATCCTAACATCCGTCCGCTTCGGGAATCTACTGCGGGGATAGCCCGTCCTATGGATGGAGGTGGATCCCGAGAGTCGTGCTTATGCTCCCAATGGATGCGCCCGCCGTGGAGCCGCTCCCCGCGGAAGTAGTCTGGGTACCGGTCGTCGTGTCCTCAGTTGTAATGGTGCCGTTGCTCGGGCTGACGACACTGAGATAGGCGAGATCGAAGGTGAGCTCCATCCTCGTCGAGGGCCGGAAAGAGAGGCTCACCGAAGGCTCGAAATAGGTCGAAAGCGCCATTGCGTCGTAGAAGGTCAGGGACCGAAGAAGATGGTTGTCGATATCGTTGATCCAGACGAGCGGGGAGAAGGCAAGCGACGCCGCGAAAGAGAGCTTGGGGTTCGCCCTGTATTCCCCGTGCACTCCCACCGCCGGTATGAGATAGATCTGCTCGTAGTAGGCGATCGGACCGTAGAGGTAGGTCTTCGGATCCGAGGCGTTCCAGTAGGAATAGGGCGGGCTGGTTTGGGGCGGATACTGGTAGTAGCCGTCTCGTGCCGACCACTTGATGTCCATCACGGCAAACCGTGCGTACGGAGTAAGGGCGAATTCGCTCGTCACGGGGAGCCTCCAACCGAGATCGGCTCGGGCACCGAGCGATCGTTCGAGGTAGCTGCTGTGGTGAGAGTAGTTCGTGAGTATTCCGTCTCCATTGAGATAATCGAAATCCTCCATGTATCCCACGCGGGTCGGGATCGCGGCCCTCAGGCTCAGCTCCGCGCTCAGGCCGTGACGCGTCCGCAGCGACAATCGCGCTCCGGAGTAGTAGGCGGGTTGGAGCGGCCAATCCAACTCACTCACCTTGTAGTAGCTCGCCGTCGAGCTGCTGAAGTAGACGAACTCCTTTGCCATCCCGTACTCGATTCCGGCCAGAGTTCCCATACGGAAGGTCACCGAGGGTGAATCTGCATAACCGTTCGTCGAGACGACAAAAAGGCAGAGAAGAGTGGGAATGAGCAGATATCCGAATATTCGATGCACCCAGTGATTTTACACGAATTCCACCCCCGCGGCTCGCGATGAGACCCCTTTTTTTGACCATTTGTGAGCTGGATGTGACATCTCTGTGACGCGGCCGGGGTAGCTTCTTCGGCAGCAGAGAGCTGGAGGACAAGATGAAGACAAGAAAATTGACGAAAGCGCTCGTGCGTTACCTGCAGGACAATCCGGGACAGGTCCACCTCGAAAAGGAGCTCATCGGTTGGATCCGACGGTCCGGAGACGACGAGCTGTGGCGAATCAATGCGTTTCGTCTTGCCGACGACCTGCGGGTGGACCGGAAGTCGCTGCTCGAGACCCCCATCGCCCTCGCCTTCGCCGGGAAGAAATCAGGCGATTCGTCGGATTACGACAACCGGCCGGCGCTCGGAAGCGTAGAAAACGGCGCATCTTCGCTGTATACTCACGCAATGAAGTTGTCCCAAGTTGCTGTCGAGCTCTACACGGTTCGCGACTGGCTCAAGACACCCGCAGAGATCGCGGAGAGTCTCTCGCGAATCAGAGAGATCGGCTACCACGCGGTGCAGCTCTCCGGCCTCGGACCGATAGAGACCAACGAGCTGCTAAAGATCCTCTCGGCGGAGGGACTCGTCTGCTCTTCCACTCACGAGGACGCTGCGGAGCTGCTGGAGACCCCGGATCGGATCGCCGAGAAGCTCGACCTCCTGGGGTGTACACAAACCGCCTACCCCTTTCCTCACGGTGTTTCCTTCGCCGGAATGACCGAGGTCAAGGAGTTCGCCTCGCGACTCAATCACGCCGGGCGGATATTGAACGACCGGGGAATCACGTTTTCCTACCACAATCACGATATCGAGTTCATGCGACTCGGCGGCAGACCGATTCTGGAGATCCTCTACGATGAGACCGACCCTCGCTTCGTCAAGGCGGAGATCGATACCTACTGGGTGCAAGCCGGCGGTGCGAACCCGGTGGACTGGTGTCGTCGAATGAGGGAACGGCTTCCTCTCCTCCACATCAAGGATTACGGCGTGAACGAAGAGCGCCGGGCCGTCTACCGCGAAATCGGCCAGGGGAACCTCGATTGGCCGGCCATCATCAGCGCCGCCGAAGAGTCCGGCTGCCAGTGGTACATCGTCGAGCAAGATGCCGATTGGGCAGACGATGATCCGTTCAAATCCCTTCAGATGAGTCTCGACTACATCAAAGCGAACCTGATCGAGTAACGCCCTACCGCGTTCTTCCGGCCCGACGCAAGAAGATGATTCCAACAACGACGAGCACGACCGGGACAAAGAGCGCCGCAACCGGGAAATCGAGCGAAAGGTTCTGGCGGAGCAGACGATCCAGCGGTCGAGAGAAGAGGTCCAGGATTCCCATAATTCCCGCGATGAGGAGCGCATATGCGGCCGTCCGAGGATTGAGAAGGATTCTCTCCCATACACGGTCCATGATCGGGTCGCGCAGCTCCTCTTGCGACCGCCCCTCTCGAAGAATCTCGGCCGAGCCGATCGAATCGAAAACCGCATACGAAAGAAAGAGAACCGCGATCGTCGGAATGAGATAGGCGCTCATCCAGTACATTCCGGTCGAGGCCGAGTAGAGGATGACAAGAAAGACTGCGGAGAATAGGAACGCCATCAGGGCGAATCCCTTGCCGATGAAGCCGAGATACATGTGACCGGCGCCTGGGACAATGCTCAGGAGTCCGGCAATCAGTCGGTTCGAGCGCCTTCGGCGCTCGCGGTCGAATGAACGCGAAACAGCAAGGGCGAGGCAGTCCCTGCACCAGCTTCGACCGTCAACATCAACTCGGCACTCATCGCAGAGCCCCTTTCCGCATCGTTCACACGAGGCGGTCGCCTCGATTCTCTTGTGTATGCTGCACTTCATCGTGAAAATCCTCCTTCTTCGCCCGAGCCGGCAGAGGTCGGGCCGATGGCGTCACGCAATCCGGTTCCCGCGTCATCGATGATCCGAGCGATTGCCGCCGGCCGACCGACGGCGAGCTCCGCAGCCAGAGCGTCAGGACGAATCAGATTCGGATAGGCGAGTCGCGGAACGAGAAGGCTCGCGGAGAGGATCGCCGCCGTTGCTACGAAGGAATAGCCAAGCCGGCGGTAGAGGCGGCCGGTATCGTTCGACGGCGTCCGCCGCCGTGGCTCAACTCGCTCGGCCCGATACACCTGTTGCATGACGCGCCCCGAAAATCCCTTCGGCGCTTGGACGACTTCCGGTATCAACGCGCTCGCCAAGGCCGATGCTGACGCTTCCAGCGCGCGGCATCGAGCACATCTCTCGATGTGGGAACGCGTTCGCGCCATGAGGAGCGGTGAGAGTCGCCCGTCGACGTAACGATCGATCAATACCTCGACTCGCCAACACCTCATCGGTCGTACCCCCCGGATCCGCTTTTCAACATCTTCCTCAGCATTCTTCGTGCCCGATACAGTCTCGTTTCCACCGTTTTTGTTTGAACTCCGAGGATCTCCCCTATTTCCTCGTACGAGAGGTCCTCATAATAGTACATCATTATCACGCTTCGATACCGTTCCTCGAGCCGGTCGGCGGCTCTTCGGATTTCCGCAGCCGCTGACTTCGAGAGCGCCTCCGCCTCGACATTCCATCGCCCGTCGGCGATCTCCTCATCCTCCTCGATGGTCCGCCACGTGAACCTTCCTCTCCTATTCTTTCGTGCCCAATCGACACACAGGTTATAGGTGATCCGGTAGAGCCAGGTTGAAAACTTTGCCTCGCGTCGAAAGGCGGAGATGCTCCTGAAGGCCCGAAGAAAGACCTCCTGAGCAACATCCTCTGCGTCGCTCCGCTCGGGTGTGTAGCGCAGTGCCATCGAATAGACGGCGTCCTGATGTCGCTGCACCAGCTCCTCGAACCGGCGGGTCTCACCTTTACATACGAGGTCGACGAGCTCCTCATCAGTCATCAATACCGTTATTTTAGACGATCTCTCGGGCCGAAACCCTTCCTTTTTTTGACGCTTTTTGGAGCGGCGACGCGATTGTGCGGCCTCGACTTCGAAAAAGATGAAGGGATGCGGGCTGTTCCTCCGTCGAATGATATCGAACCGAACGCCAAAAGGAGAAAAAGATGAACACCATGAACACCAAAGGCTGTGCCCTCGTCACCGGTTCGAGTCAGGGACTCGGCAAAGCGATAGCCGAGGAGCTCGCTGGCCGCGGAATGAACCTCGTCCTCGTCGCCCTCCCGAGGACCGGTCTGCCGGAGGTTGCGGAAGTCATTCGGCTTTCCTACGGGATCGAGGTGACGCCGTGGGAGGCCGACCTCACCGACGGAGACGGTCTTCGCACCCTCGTCGACTGGATCAATTCGGAGAATCTGCCAATCTCGCTGCTCGTCAACAACGCCGGGACCGGCTACAACAGCCTCTTCCGCGAATCGAGCCTCGAGCAGAACGATGCGACGATTGAGCTGAACGTGCTTGCCCTCGTTCGCCTCACCCATCTGCTTCTACCGCGGCTGGTCTCTCGGCATGGTGCCCATATCCTCAACGTCGCCAGCCTTGCAGCCTATTTCCCGATGCCCTACATGCCGGTGTACTCACCCTCGAAGAGCTTCGTGGTTAATTTTAGCCTGGCTCTGCGCGAAGAGCTCCGAGAGACAGGCGTCAACGTCAGCGTCCTCTGTCCGAACGGTATACGGACCAACAGCAGTTGCAGGTTGCGCATCGACGCGCAGGGGTTCGCCGGCCGCATAACCTGCAGCTACCCCGACGAAGTGGCCCGCTACGCGGTGGGGAAGCTGCTTCACGGACGGGCGGTTATCGTTCCCGGTTGGGTGAATCGGGTGCTGCAGGTCGTGGGGCGCTTGGTTCCGAGGTCGCTTGTCTTCAGGGTCGTCTCTCACCACTGGGGATCCGCGAGTGGATACAAAGAGACGGAGTCCCTCTTCGGCGGGGGGCCCGCGAAATCCACGGTGGAGAGTAGGCTGTGAGCGGTCACCGTCATTTCGGCCCGCGTTTCGGCAGCGAGCCTGGGCCGGTTTGCGTAGTAACCGGCGCAACCTCAGGTCTCGGATACGAGATCGCGCTCGGCCTCGCACGGCTTGGCGCTCGCGTGGTCGTCGTCGGTCGCACAACCTCTCGGTGCGAGACGGTGGTGGCCGGAATACGGTCGGAGACCGCCAACGACGATGTGTCGTTCGAAACGGCCGAGCTCTCGCAGAGCGCGCAGATATGCTCGTTGGCGACCAGAATAGCGTCCAGACATGCGCGAATCGGCGTTCTCGTCAACAATGCAGGTACTTTCTCATTGCGCAGGATCATTACCTCCGACGGCGTCGAGCTTCAGTTCGCAGTGAACTACCTCGCGGGCTTCCACCTTCTCGCGAGACTCTTCACGCAGCTTGCCGACGGGGCGCGGGTCATCAACATCAGCTCAGGATCGCATGTCTCGGCACGCATGCACTGGAACAACCTCTCGCTGCGCCCTTTGTACAACGGTCTCGCGGCGTACGGGCAGTCGAAGCTGGCCGAGGTCATCTTCAGCTACGAGCTCGCGAGGCGCAGCGTCGGAAGAAACGCCATTTCGGTCTATGCTGTCGACCCGGGGCTCGTCAGCACGGAGATCGGACTGAAGGGCACGGGCCCTCTCGTTCGGACGATCTGGCGACTTCGCACTCGAAGGGCACTAACACCCGCCGCGGCGGCCGAGCCGATCGTCCGGCTCGCCGTCGATGAAGCCTACGCGGGGAAGTCGGGACTCTACTGGTACGCGGGACATCCGGCGCCATCGTCGAAACGCTCCTGCGCTCCGGAAGCCGGGCCGCGTCTGTGGGAGCTGAGCGAGCAGTTATGCGGTACGAGCTTCCCGGGGTCGCTGTCGTGAAACGGCTGACCCTGATTCCGGGTCTCGGGAGCATGATTCTTGGCGGTTCGCAGGTTCGGCCGTCGGCGCGAACGCGGCGGCCCTCGAGCTGACGCAGACGATCTTTCTGCTTCACGCGCTCGGCTTGACCGGCTGAAGCGCCACCGCAAATACGCCAGTGTAATTGCTATGAATGAAAATGGACGGAACGATTCACGATTTCGCGTCGATCCCGTTTGATGAGCGTCCGCGTGAGAAGCTGCTCGCACACGGGGCGGGGTGCCTCTCCGACGGGGAGCTCCTGTCGGTCATCATTGGTTCCGGCATACGAGGCAACAACGTGAGCCGTGTAGCCGCGGACGTGCTCGCAATTCTCGACAAACGGAGCGCCCCCGTGGAGGTGTCGGATCTCGTCGAGATTCGAGGAATGGGCTCCATCAAAGCCGCCCAGATATCCGCGGCGCTGGAGTTCTCGCGCAGGAGACTCTGTCCAGGGCCTCGCAAGATCAACTACCCGTCGGACGTCGTGCCTCTTATCTCACACTTTGCCGACCGCAATCAGGAGCATTTTCTCTGCATCTCCCTGAATGGCGCGCATGAGGTGCTGAACCTCCGAGTCGTCTCGGTCGGGCTTCTCAATAGGACAATCGTGCACCCGCGCGAAGTCTTTGCGGATCCGCTGAAAGACCGGGCGGCCGCCGTCGTTGTTGCGCACAACCACCCCTCCGGAAACGTCGACCCCAGCAAAGAAGACCAGCAGATTACGAGCCGCCTCAAGGAGGCCGGCGAAACGCTCGGGATTCAGCTGCTCGACCACGTCATCTTCTCGGTTCGCGGCTACTACTCGTTTCTGGAACACGGCGACCTGTAGAATCACCGCGCACGGGTTACCCTCTACTCGATGTTGATGAGTCGTTTGACTGCGGTTATCAGGTCATGCTTGGAGAACGGCTTGAGAAGGGTTTCTGCGGCGCCGAACAGCTTCGAGGCCTTGAGAAAACCCATTCCGACTGCATTCCCTGACATGGCGATGATGGGACTCGAGACCCCTTTCTTTCGTAGTTTCGAGATGAACTCGACCCCTTCCATGTCGGGCATTGTGATGTCGGTGATGATGAGATCGGGATTGACTCGATCGAGAATGCGCAGTGCCTCGCTACCATTCGAGGCCGAAGAGACCTCCAAACCTTCACGCTCCAGGAGGACTTCGAGGAGCTCGGTGATGGATGGTTCGTCGTCGACGACGAGCACTCGCTTGCTTTTTGCTTCCATGCTTTCTCGCAGAAAAAGAACGAGGGTTCCGCCCGGACGCGGCACTCCCCCATAGTAGCGCAAAACCGATTCCTTGACAGCTGCCTACCCTCATTATACGCTAACACCAGCAATTGAGAGGTGCTTGAATGATCGAAATCTCCTTCATGTCGGCAAACTGGGTGGCACGTCAGCTTGGCTATTCGATGACTGAAGGTTGGAAACAGGGTGAGCAGGCAACGAACGCTTACTTCGAGCCGCTCGTAACGTATCGGGAAAGGTTCGCCGAGTTGTTGCGCGAAGTGCGCGCGCTCGGGTTTCGAAAGATGGACCTTTGGACGGCGCACTTGAACTGGAAATGGGCGACAGATGTCCACATCGCCGTTGTAAGGGACCTTCTCGCGGAATATGAAGTCACCCTCTCGAGCTATGCAGGGGCCTTCGGCGAGACTCTCGAGGAGTTTGAAGCAGCGTGCCGCGTAGCGAAGGCAGTTGGAGTCGATTTGCTCGCCGGCGGCTGTGAGCTCCTCGCGAATAACAAGAACAGGGTTTGCTCGATCCTCAAGCGCCACGCCGTCAAGTTTGCCTATGAAAATCACCCCGAAAAGAGTTCCGACGAATTACTCGACAAGATCGCGGGAACCGACGAGGAGCTCATCGGGGTCTGTGTCGATACCGGATGGTTTGGAACGCAAGGATACGATGCGGCGAAGGCGTTGCGGGAGGTGCGCGATCGTCTCTTCTTTGTGCATCTCAAAGATGTCGCCGAACCGGGGGCCCATCGAACCCGCGGATACGGGGAGGGATGCGTTCCCATCGAGCGCTGTGTTGAGACCCTTCGAGAAATGAGGTACCTCGGGGGCATTAGCGTCGAACACGGGCCCGAGGACCATGATCCTCGGGAGGAGATTCAAAGTAGCCGCCGGATGCTGGAGGCCTTGCTTGCCTGACATTCGGGGCGAGCCAGGACCTTCAAATTTCGCTGAGGTTTCTCTATACTCCCACTCTATGACGGAGACAGTTGAGTTACACATCGATGGTTCGAGAAATGGTCTCGAGCCCTGTCATATGAGCACGCAGGAAAGCAATTGTCCCCGTACAACCTCTTCAACGTGCGGTAATGACTGAATGAAGAGCGCCTTGAGGATCCTAACCGCGCTCGCAGTAACGGTCGCAGTGGTTTCGGCCTGCTTCGGATCGCACGAAAACCGGGACCCGGCCGTTCCGACCAACCTCTCGACCGCCGACATCGCGGTCGGCATGAGCGTCCGCGACTTCGGTGCCATCTTCCCGGGCGCGAAGATTCCGGCCACGGGGCAGTGGACACGTCCCGACGAAATTCACGGTCTGCGCGGTGAGTGGACCTATTCGTTCTATCGAAACCGACTCAGCTGGTTTGTGTTCAACTCCTATGAGTCCAACGTAACGGTCACTACCTTTCGAGAGTATCTCGACGCAACCCGCAAGGCGATCGATTCCTTCACTCAAGACTACGGGAGACCGAGCGAGACGGTACGAGGGGTTCTGGAGTTCAAGGATCCGCGGGCCGGCTATCCGGGCTACCCGGTCCTCAAAGCCAGCTGGAGCACAGGTTCCGAAAACCTCAGGATCGACTATTCGGTGCTGGGCAACACGCAGGAGCGGCCGCAGCTGCTATTCACTGTCGAGGTACGTAGGTAGCCGACTGTTCGCCGTGTGGTCGGCTCTACAACGGGAGACTTTTCGGTTCGCAAAGGTCTGCCCGCGATCGTCGGGCATCATTGATGAGCTTCGCGCCTGCAAGCAGGACCGAGGAGCGGCGATCATACCCGGCAAGCAGCCGTTCTGCCGCTTCCACAACCTGCTGGGGACGCGAATCGCGAAGAGCATCCCGTTTCGACTGTCGCATTTCATCACTTATCCCGTAGAGCCGGCGCCTGAGCGCCACGAGGTTCTTTTCTCCCGGCGACATCGGGCGAAGCTCTCGACCAATCGTGCCGATAATTGTCTTCTCCAACGCCTCTCGGTCGATCTTCGAACGTGCCGCAAACTCGAGCGCTTCACGGAAGGTATCCAGGGTGTCGGGGGCCTTCGGGTCTCTATAGGAGGAGAAGGTGAAAAGGCCCTCGGTTCCGTTTGCGCTCGCGCCGGCCCCGTAGGCTCCGCCGCGCATTCTCACTTTCTCCCAAAGATAATCACTGCGGAGGAGGTGCGCGAGCACGACCTCCTGAGCATGGGAGTCATCGACGAGCCTGCTCGCAGGCAGGCTCGTCGCCGCGAATCCGACCTCGGACGGAATCGAGAAGGTCTCGACCTCCCCTGCCTTCGCATTCGAGGCGAGAGTTGGCACCTCTGCCGGACCTCTATCGGACGGCCCTTCAGGGAGTCGCTCGATGAGCCCTTCCACGTGTGCAACGGCCTCTTGGAGCGTCCCCGCTTCCGCTGCGATGCTTGCCGTCAGGCCCCGTCGCGTCATCACCTGCTCTCGGAGGCATCCAAAAGCCTCTGTGAGCCTCACCTCCGGGTTTTTCTCGCGCGCAAGAGCGTCCAGGAAGAGGAACTGCTCGGTTCCTCCCCAGAGCTCCTCCCAAGCGAACACGGGCGAAAGTCTGCTTCCCGCACGGAGAGCGGCATAGGAGTTTCCGCGCGGGATGATCGAGGACTTGAAGTCATTGCGCATTTCGACGAGAAGATCGTGAATCCGACGGGTGTCCCCAAAGTCGGATTCGCGAATGATCTGCTCGAATATCGAGAATCCTTCTCGAAGGTCCTCGCGAAGCACCTTGAGCCGAAAGAACAGATGGGCCCCCATCGAAGTCGGGTCGACAGGAATACCGCTTGCCTCGATGAAGGAATGGACACCTCCGGTCTTCAGGGCCAGACGCCGCGCCGCCTCGTCGTAGGAAACCCCGGGGAAACCGAGTCCGCAGGCGGCCTTGCTGAGCAGGCTCAGCAGGAGAGAGCTTTCGCGTGGTATCGAGAGAATGTCGAAGGCAAGATCGACGTAGACGATCTCGTTGGTAAAAAGCTCCTGGGTGTAGAGCGTAACCCTCTTGCGCTCGATCCGTTCGCTCTCGATGCGCTCGACCTCTCGAGGGATGTCGCTCAGCTTCAAGGAGGGGATGCTCGCAACGGCCTCCGCGCTGTCCGGTTCGTCCTGGAACCGTTTCAGGTCGGCCGAATCGGATCGAATCGCGTTGCGCTCCCCCTCGCCGAGTGTTTGCTGATATGCATCGAGCCGCTCAAGCAGCTCGCGACGCTTCTCTTTGGAGTAGACGGAATCGGGTCGAACGATGAGCGTCGACCTATGCGGGTTCTCGAGAAGCTCTCGGCGTATCTGATCTTCGAAGTAGGGCCCGCCGGCAACGTCGTTCTTGATCTCCTCCATCCACCGGCCGAACTCGAGAGTGGTTTCCGGTTTGGTTCCATGAAGCCATCCCCGGAGCGCCTTGCCCATCAGCCGCAATCCGAACGGCACCCCGCCTTGCAGCTCCCGATTTCGAAACTCGACACGCTTCAGAGCTCCCTGCAGCACGCCTTCGGGAATTCCCTCTTCGACGAGAGTCCGCAGCTCACCGAGGACGAGCTCTTCAAAGCCGGCCTTTTTGTCGGGATCGGTCCCCCGGATGCCGATTGTGAAGACCAGGTCGGGAATTTCGGACTCGAGCCCGCTCTGCGGTGAAAGATCCTCGCCCAAGCCGGATTCGACGACCGCTTTGTGTATCGGCGAGCCGGAATTGCCGATCAGAATCTCAGAAAGAACCTCCATTGTGAGGATACCCTTCGGGTCGGTAGCTCGTCGGGTGAGCCAGTTGATCGTAATGGATGATTTCCCCGCGGGATCCTCTCCGTCGCTCAACGGTGCCGGTATCTCCAGCAACCTCGGGGAGCTCCAGCGCTTCTGCTCGACCGGCGGCTTTGGCGCCTGTGCGGTCTCGAACCTCGAGAGGAAGTTCTCGTCGAGGAAGGCGAGCTGTGGTTCGGTCGGAATGTTTCCGTAGAGAAAGACGCGGCAGTTTGAGGGGTGATAGAGGGCTTCGTGGTAGCGTTTGAACTCCTCGTATGTCAGCTCGGGAATGGCCTCGGGCTCCCCGCCGGAATCGAAACGATAGGGTGAATCCGGGAACAACGAACGGTACGACCATTCTCCCACGATGGAGTCGACGTCGCTGTAATTTCCCAGCATCTCGTTGTAAACGACGCCCACGATCGAGAGCTTGCCGTCCGGGTCGATCTCGTAGCGTCGACCTTCCTGATGGAAAATTTCTCTCTTGAGGAGTGGGAAAAAGACGGCGTCACCGTAGACCTTCATCAGGTTGAAGTAATCCTTGCTTACGGTACTGCTCGCCGGATAGACGGTTTTATCGGGGTAGGTCATCGCGTTGAGAAAAGTGTTGACGCTTCCCTTCGTCAATGCGATGAAGGGGTCCTTAAGCGGGAATCGCTTCGAGCCCGAGAGGACTGAATGCTCGATGATATGAGCCGTGCCGCGGTTGTTGTCGGGAAGCGTCTTGAACGCGAAAGAGAAGAGGTTGTCGGCATCGTCGGAGCGCAGGTGGTAGACCTCACATCCTGTTCGGTGTCTGAGATAGATCCCTTCACCGCGATATTCGGTGAGAGGTTTGATTGACACTACGGTGAAGTCGTGCAGAGACATGCCGGCCTCGAGTGAGGTGGTCGTTTCGCTCATTGATCGCTCCTGGGAGGTGAATGCCAGCTAAAAATGCTACCTTGGGCGCCGCAAAGTCAAGCGAACAGCCGCGGGCGCTACTCGATGAAGTGACAGCCCTTCGACACAGGGTTCGACAAGGCGGACTTCACGATAATGCCGGCCGTGAGCACACTGTTGCGAAGCTCGATGATCTTCCTCGTGAGGCGGGCACCCCGGTAGAACTGCTCGACCCGGTGACTGAGATAGTTCAAATCCGCCTGCGCCCTCAAGAGCCGATTACGGCTCCGAATGATGCCGGCGTAGTTCCACATCGTCGACTGGATGGTGCGGAAGTCCTGATTTACGAGAACCGGATCGAACTCCTCGACGGTCTTCGGTTCCTGCCAATCTCTGATGCTTTTCGAGAGCCGAGAATCAAGTGATACGGACCTCTGTGCGGCCACCTTTCCGGTCCGTATTCCCCAATAGAGCCCTTCGAGCAGAGAGATCGACGCGAGACGGTTCGCCCCGTGAACGCCGGTGCAGGAGGTCTCTCCGACGGCGTAGAGGCCGTTGATCGAGCTCTCACCGTCCTCCCCCACCTTGATTCCGCCGCAGAAGAAATGCGCAGCGGGGACGACCGGTATCGGCTCCTTGCGAATGTCGATTCCCACCTCGATGCAGCGAGTGAAGATCCCCGGGAAGCGTTCCTCGAGGGAGATGTTCGTGATACCGCGCGCGTCGAGGCGAACGAAATCCGAGTCCTCCTCCTGCATCTCCCGATAGATCGCCCTCGCGACCTCGTCGCGCGGGGCGAGATCCTGGAGGCGAGGATTGTAGCGTTCCATGAAGTACTCGCCCTTGCGATTCATGAGCCGGGCGCCTTCACCGCGCAGTGACTCGGTGATGAGAAAGCGTTTGACCTCCGGGTGATAGAGAACGGTCGGATGAAACTGCACGTACTCCGCGTTGATGACCTCGGCGCCGATCCGGTAGGCCATCGCGATACCATCGCCGGTCGCGCCTTGAGGATTCGAGGTCTGGAGATAGAGGTTGCCCACCCCACCCGTCGAGAGAATCACGGTCGGCGAGAGAAAGGCCGCCACCTTCCCGGCAATCCCGTCGAGGACATATGCGCCGACCACCGTCGTGGGGTGGTAGGTGTCCTGTGGATCGGCACTGTTGTGAACGTTGGTGATCAGATCGACCGCGGTGTGAGACTCAAAGATGCTCACGTTCTCGACGCCCTTGAGGTACTCGATTAACGCCGTTTGGATCGCCTCTCCCGTTTTGTCGGTTACGTGGTAGATCCGGCGCACCGAGTGAGCCGCCTCTCGGGTAAGATCTATTGCCCCCTCAGCGTTTCGACTGAACGGAACGTGGACTTTCTCGCTCAGGAATTCGTTGACGAGTCTCGGCCCGTCCTCGACCAGCTGCCTGACGGCTCCGACGTTGTTGATGTGCGACCCCGCTTCGATGATGTCCTGCTCGAGAAGGTGGGCGGAGTCCTGGTCGCTCTCCCCGACGATCCCTCCCTGGGCGTACCAGGTGTTCGATTCAAACATCGACGCTTCTTTCGTAACGAGAGCGACCCGTAGACCGGCCTCCGCCGCCGCGATTGCAGCGCTGATCCCCGAAATCCCGCTGCCCAGCACAAGAAGATCGAACTCGCGCCGAAGAGCGTACTCCTTAATCTTGACCATTCCGTCTTCCCGTATTCACCTTCAGTGAAAAATCGAACGCCGTCACAGAATGAGTGAGACGGCCGACCGAGATGTAGTCGACTCCCGAATCCCGCAGGGCCGCCACTTTCTCGAGGTCCATGTTGCCCGATACCTCGACCTTGGCCTGCCGGCCGATACGATCGATCGATCGGTCTATCTGCTCGCGAGTCATGTTGTCGAGCATGAGAATATCGGCGCCCACGGCGAGCGCCTCGTCGACCTCCTCGATCGTGCGGCACTCGACTTCGATGACGAAACGATCGCCCCAGCGCCCCCGCACTCGTTCGACTGCAGTCGTAATCGAGCCGGAGAAATCGATGTGGTTGTCTTTGATGAGGATCATATCGTGGAGTCCCATTCGGTGGTTTCTTCCACCACCGGTTCGGACTGCGTACTTCGCCAGCTCGCGATATCCTGGTAGGGTTTTGCGAGTATCGAGTATCGTCGGTGCGCCGAGCTTCGGCTCATCCTTGACACCGCGTGCGAGCGACGGCGGCACACCTCCCCGATGCTCGTTTGACTCGCCGCCGCCTTCGGCGGCTTCGACGTGTCGCCGTGTTGCCGTGGCAATGCCGGAGAGATAGGAAAGGAAGTTGAGCGCCACTCGCTCCCCTGACAGAAGCGAAGCGGCCCGGCCTTCGAGTCGCGCCACGTTCTCCCCGGGCGCCAACATGTTTCCGTCGGTACGTTCGAGATCGATCTGAACCCCTGGATCGACCTGGCGGTATACCTCGACGAAGAGATCGGCTCCGGCAAGCACCCCAGTATCCTTGCTCACGAGGAGCGCCCTGCCGGCCTCCTCGCCGAAGATTGCTTGGGTTGTTACATCACCGATCTGTCCGAGATCCTCGGTAAGCGCGGCGGCTATCAATTCACGGTAGGGCGTCGCATCCACTCGCTATTCCATCCATCGAATCATCATAGAAAAGGCGGGCGCCTCTGGCAAGTGAGACGAAGGCGGCGCCTCTCCTCTCGCCGGTGGCGGAGGTTAACTTTATCGAAGCGATCAACTTGACCGGCGCCGCGGAACCGCGTATCTTTTGATTCAGCGGAGTGGTGAGAGTGGACACAATTGAATTGACCGAAGATCAGTTGTTCGAGCAGATGAGGACCAAGCTCAGGAAGGTAGTTCCCGAGTTTGAGCTCAAGTACAAGGCGGAGCTCGCCCACAAGATCAACAAGCTCAAACGGGAGAGGAACGCCGTGATCCTCGGGCACAACTACATGGAGCCCGCCCTCTTTCACTCCATTCCCGATTTCACCGGAGACTCCCTCGAGCTGTGCAGGAAAGCGGCTCAGACCGACAAGGACATTATTGTCTTCTGCGGCGTGCGTTTCATGGCCGAAACCGCGAAAATCCTGAACCCGGAAAAGACGGTACTCATTCCGTCGGCGAAGGCAGGTTGCTCGCTCGCCGAAAGCATTACCGCCGAGGACGTGCGAAATCTTCGCAGGCAGTATCCTGGAGTCCCCATCGTGACCTACATCAACACCTATGCCGACGTGAAGGCCGAGTGCGACGTGTGCTGCACCTCCGGTAATGCAGCTCGCGTGGTCGAGTCGCTGGGGAGCGACAGGATCATCTTCCTCCCCGACGAATACCTCGCAGGCAACGTAGCGAAGGAAACCGGCAAGCGTATCATCTTCCCGACGAAAACCCCCCGCGCCGCCCGCGACTCCGCGCTCGAATACGAGCTCATCGGTTGGAGAGGTCGATGCGAAGTTCACGAGAAGTTTACAGTCGAAGATATCGAGAACATTCGAAGCCAGTTCCCCGATACGGTGGTGCTTGCCCACCCCGAATGCAGCCCCGAGGTCGTGGCCGCCTCGGATTTCTCCGGCAGCACCTCTGCCATGATCAAATACGTTACTGAGGTCGGCGCGCCCCGCTATCTCCTTCTCACCGAATGCAGCATGGGCGACAACATCGCCGCGGCTCTTCCGAATCGAGAAATGCTGCGCATGTGCAGCATTCGATGCCCGCATATGAACGAGATCACGCTGGAAGACACCCTTGCGGCCCTGGAGCAGACCCGATACGTCGTGGAGCTGCCGGAAGACATCCGAGTGCGGGCGCTGCGGTCGGTTGAGCGAATGCTCGAAATCGCGTAGCCGACCACCATCCAGCCAAGAATGACGCAAGCAACTCTCTACAGTCCTCCCGTGAGGAAGCGACCGGTAAATTGCAGGACAGGCGACGGTAGGCTATACTCTCGGAGAGGCGGATCATGCCGCCGCTCGGGAGGTTGGCATTGGCAACGCACGAAGGGCACGAGCTCGACCGGGAAGCGAAGGCGCATATGGCGCTGGCAGTGCTTCTGCGAAAGAACCGAGCTCCCGAAAAACGTGAAGAAGTCAGGCGTATCCTCGAAAGCAACCTCAGCACCGCGAAAATCGTTGAGGCGATCAAACGTCTCGATTCCGAAACCGACGAGGAGCCCGAACGGGAGGGATCGGATTCCCGGGCCGTCGAGGCGACTATCCCGAGCGAAGAGCTCACTCGCAGAGAGGCGACCAAAGAGGAGCCTCGACGGCCCGGCCGAGCACCCAATCCCTTCCGGTGGAGCCTTCCCAAGCTCAAATCGATCCTGAAGCTTCCACGAGTCAGAACCCCATTCTTTCGCTACCTGTTTCGCGAGTTTCCTCGTATAGCCGACTTCGGCCGCCTTACACACGTGTTCTCGCCGGTCTTCCTGCTGCCCGTTCTGCGCCTCGAGACCGGGGTTCCCAAGTTCTTCAGCGAATCACTCACCGGATGGGCAAACGAGCTGCTCGCATTCCTCGCGCCGGTGCTCGTCGTGGGTTGGAGGCACCTTTCGAAAAAGCACTACAACATGATCGTGGCGCTCGATCGACTCTGCCGCGAGATTACCTCGACGAACCTGCGGCTTCTGAACCTGCGCGATCGCAGCCTGATCGACAAGTTGCGCAGCCTCGAAACCCTGTTCCTCGCATTCCATTACCGCGTGGAGAACGCCGAGGAGGTAATCGAGGCACTCGGCAACAGCATGACGCGGGACTCTGAGCTCAGCCGGAAGTCCGATCGCGCACGACTTCTCGCCGGACGTATACTGCAACCGGATCTCACGATTCCCTCGCTCTACAACTTTCTTCTTGGCCTCAACATGATGAAGTTCAGAACGGCACTCACGCTCACGGAGCTGCTCACGAACGACCTCGGGGAGCTCTTCGAAACTGAGAGCTATGCGTGCGATCCGGATGTGGAGGCAAAGATCCAGGCACTCATCGAAGAGCTCAAGACCAAGATCGCGAAGCTGCACCGAGAATGGAGCCGCCTCAAACGATACAAGGATCTCGTCACTACGGGAGAGCCGGGCACGGGCGATTTCCCTGAGATGACGAGCGTCTACGAGTTTACCTCTTCGACGCTCAAACCTCGCTCGTTTGCCGAAGACCGTGAGAACATCATGGATTTCGCCCCCAACTTCTTTCGTCGCTTCGAATCTTGCTGCTCTCCGATCCTCAATGGGGTCGTGGAGCTGAAAGGGAAGGGAAAGGCGGAAATCTTCGCCTCTCGGGCCTTTGAAAACGAGCTCGACCGTCTGAGGCTGACGGCGTCGAAGCTCGAGAGGGCGGCATTCGGGTTCCGCAGCTTCCCCTACTCGCGCTACATTTCGATCAAGAAGGAAGGCAAAGGAGGAGTGTCGACCGAGCTCGAGGTCATCGCTCACCTGCAGGAGGCGGCCAGTGCCTTCGTGGGTATCGGGACCAAGCTGGAGCGGGTCCTCGGCGGCACAAGAGAGACTCCGAGGGCCGAGTCGTCGGAGACCGCCGTCAAAGCCCAGAAGGCGCTTCCGCTCGACCCGAACACACTGCGAGCCGACCGGCCGGCGGTCCTTCCCCACAGCGACGCCCTTATCGCCGCAGGCTCCTGGCTCGGCGGCAAGACGGTGAAGAATGCGGTATCGGCCGTCGCTTCGGTTTGCCTCCAGAGTGCGGTCCACCTCCACGAGAGGTCCTTCGTCGAAGCGCTTGCACTCGAAGGTCCCATGCACGAACGAATTCAGAACCATCTCGCGACTGTTCGGCGAGTGGCAGACGAGACCGACTACGACCAGCTCGTCGGGATTTTACTCAGGGACTCAACGAGACAGTGATCGACCCGGTGTGCGCCGGGCTGGCCGGGCAGTATCGCTTTTCATCGAAAGAGAGATACGACGTCTCTCCAGGTCGACGCCGAGAACGGTAACTTCCACTCGCTGCCCCACTCTCACGACCTCGCGAGGGTCGCGAACGAAACGGTCGGCCAGGGCGCTGATGTGAACCAGCCCATCCTGATGCACTCCAACGTCAACGAAAGCGCCGAATGCCGTTACGTTCGTCACGACCCCGGGAAGCCTCATGCCTTCGCTCAGGTCCTCCATCTTCTCGACGCCCTCAGTGAACGAGAAAAGCTCGAATGACGCCCTTGGGTCCCGACCCGGTTTCTCGAGCTCCCTCAGAATATCCCTGAGTGTCGGCAGACCCAGATTGTCCGAGACGTAGGTCTCGAGTCGAATTTCCCTTCGCTTCGACTCGCTTCCGATGAGCTCCGTGACGCTGCAGCCGAGGTCTTTCGCAATTCTTTCGACCGTACCGTACCGCTCCGGGTGTACAGCACTTGCGTCCAGCGGATTCTCAGCCCCGCGAATGCGAAGGAATCCGGCACTCTGTTCGAAGGTTTTCGGGCCCATGCCTGCGACCTTCAGAAACTCATCTCGGCTGGCGAAGGCTCCCTTCTCACGACGATGTAAGACGAACGCGCCGGCCAGCCGATCCGAGAGCCCGGAGACTTGAGCAAGCAGCTCTCTGCTCGCCGTATTGACTTCGACCCCGACGCTGTTGACACAGAGAGAGACCACGTCCTCGAGCGCCGTCTTGAGCTGCTTCTGATCTACGTCGTGCTGGTACTGGCCGACCCCGATCGACTTCGGATCGATCTTCACGAGCTCCGCCAGGGGATCCATCAATCTGCGTCCGATGGACACCGCACCGCGCACTGTTACGTCATAGTCGGGAAACTCTCTCCGGGCGACCTCAGATGCGGAGTAGACCGATGCGCCGCTCTCGTTGACCATCACCACCGGCACCTTCGAGGGAATCTCGATGGCCTGCAGGAAAGCGACCGTCTCCCGACCGCCCGTACCGTTTCCGACGGCGATCGCCTCTATCGCGAATCTCTCGCACAGCTCCCTCACAACCTGCTGCGCCTCGGTCGTCTTGCCCACGGGGGGCAGTGGGTAGATCGTGTCGTTGTGCAAAAGGTTGCCCTGTGCGTCGAGGCAGACAAGCTTGCAGCCGGTTCGCATCCCCGGATCGATCGCGAGAACCCGCCGCTGACCGAGCGGGGCGGCAAGCAAGAGCTCCTGCAGGTTCGCGCTAAAGACCTTGATAGCCTCACGGTCGGCCCGCTCCTTGATTGCGTTGCGCGCCTCGGTCTCCATCGAGGGGCCGAGGAGACGCCGATAGGAGTCCGCCAACGCCTCTCTAAGCTCTCCCTCGCACGCGGCGCTGCGGCCCCGCGAGCCTGTCTCGTACTCCCGGTAGATGACGGCCATAGCGGCTTCTTCCTCGGGCCGGAGATGAACGGAAAGGAAGCCCTCTTCAGCCCCGCGAAAAACGGCAAGAATACGATGAGAGGGGGCCCGCCGGGCCGGTTCTTCCCACGCGAAGTAGTCCCGATATTTTGCCCCATCCGACTCCTTTCCTTTGGCGACCCGGGAGGAAAGCAGGGAGCGCTCCGCGAAGATCGCGCGCAGTCGATCGCGGATCGCCGCGTTTTCGGAGGCCTGCTCTGCGATGATATCGCGCGCTCCGGCGAGGGCATCGACAGCCGTCGGGACCTCTCTTTCGGGGTCGAGGAACCGCCTGGCAGCCTCCTCGAGGTCTTCCTCGAAGCCCGAGAGAATGATTTCCGCAAGCGGCTCGAGCCCGCGTTCCCGCGCAACACTCGCGCGCGTGCGCCTCTTGGGGCGGAACGGAAGGTAAATGTCCTCGAGCCGAGATAGCGTCTGCGCCGCCTCGAGCGCCGTAGTCAGCTCATCCGTGAGGACCCCTTGCTCGAGCAGGGAGCTTCGAATCGCTTCCCTTCTCTTGGCAAGCTCTTCGAGTCGGGCCAACCGGTCGCGGATCGCGATGATCTTGACTTCGTCGAGTCCGCCCGTAGCCTCTTTCCGGTAGCGGGCGATGAAAGGCACGGTCGCCCCTTCTGCAAGGAGCATGGCGGTGTTCTTGACTTGGGGGGGAGCGATGGAGAGCTCATCGGCGACGGTCTGTAGATAGCGATTATCGATGTTCATGTTTCGGTTACGGAACTATACTACCCTGCCCGCAATCGGTGAAGTGTCACGCAGCGGGCCTGAGTCGTTGGCGAGCGGGCCGGGGGTTGGTATAGTGCGGGTGGAGGGAGACAGCGGTGACCGATCTCGAAATCATGAGAAAGCGCGCGGTTATCATCCAAACCGTTCGCTCGTTCTTTATCGACAGGAACTACCTCGAGGTCGACACGCCGATACTCGCGCCGCATCTGATCCCCGAGTCGGTGATCACTCCGTTTCAAACCCGGTTTGCGAGCCCGCACCGGGGCTCCCTGCCCCTCTACCTGGTCCCCTCGCCCGAGCTCTGGATGAAGCGGCTGCTCGCAGAGGGAAGCGGTAGCCTCTTTCAGATTGGCCATTGCTTCCGTAACTCGGAGCAAATCGGCGACCTTCACAACCCCGAGTTCACCATGCTCGAGTGGTACACCGTCGACGCCGACTACATGGACTCCGCGGATCGTACCGACGAGCTTCTTGGCGCACTCGCCACTCATCGGACCCAAGGGAATCTGCGTCCCCCCGCAAGACGAATGAGCATGGAAGAGGCGTTCTCTGAGATAGGCAATATCGATCTCGCTCAGTGCAGCGAGATCGAACACCTCCGCGAGCAGGTGAACCGAGCCGGTCTGGTCGAGCATCGAGACTCCGACTGGCAAGAGCTCTTCAATCTTCTCTTCCTTGATCTCATCGAACCGGAGCTCCCGAAGGATCGGCCGCTTATTCTTTATGACTATCCCCACCAGGTCACCACCCTCTCCAAACGGAAAGGACAGAGTCCCTGGTGCGAGCGTTGGGAGCTCTATCTCAACGGAGTCGAAGTCGCAAACTGTTTTTCCGAAGAGACCGACCGGCGCAGTGTCGAGGAGTTCTACCGAAAGGAGGAATCGAAGATCACGGACACGGATGCCGGCGACCGATCTGACAGAGCCTTTGTGGATATTTTCGACAACGGGTTCCCTGAGAGCTCCGGTGTCGCGTTGGGAATCGATCGACTGATAATGAGTCTCCTTGGGATCAAAGAAATAGGGGGGGTGATTTTTTCCTCGAGTTTTGCTATATTTGACCAACTCAGATAGAAACAATCACCCACAGTCACGTAAGGGAATAGAATGATCAAAGCAGGAAGTATCGACAAGGGGACATGTCTCCTTCTCAAGGGAGATCCCTACCTCGTCGCAGAGCGGGAGTTCGTCAACCCGGGCAAGGGTTCGGCATTCGTCCGACTGAAGCTGAAGAATCTCAAAACCGGTCAGGTGCTGCGTCAGGTCATGAAGACACAGGACAACGTCGAAGAAATCGCGGTAGAAGAGAAGGAGTGTCAGTTCCTCTATGCGGATGCCGAAGGGTATCACTTCATGAACACCGAAACCTACGATCAGTTTCAGGTGCCTGTCGAAGGCTTCGAAGAACAGGGCAAGTTCATGAAGGAGGGCGACACCTACAAGGTCGTTCTCTGGGAGGGCGACCCGATCGACGTGAAGTTGCCGTTCAAGATGGTATTCACCGTCACTCGAGCGGAAGACGCGATTCGAGGAGACACGGTGACCGGTGCCACGAAGGTCGTCACGCTGGAAACCGGCTTGGAGGTGCGGGTCCCGATTTTCATCAAACAGGGTGAAAAAGTGATGATCAACACCGACACCAAGGAGTACGTGGAGCGCGTCAACACGTAGGTCGCTCGATCCCCACCCCTCGGCGGAAAATTGCCTTTCAAAATGTTGAGCACTATACTATACTTACGGCATGGGGATCGCCGGGAAGGACCACCTCCTTCCAACACCATGAAAAGGGGTTTGTTATGAGAGTTACGACGAAAGGGCGGTACGCGGTACGGGCGGTTCTGAAGCTCACACTGAGCGATCAGACAAAACCCGTCTCCATACGTCAACTTGCCGAGTCGGAGGAGATTTCCCCCGAGTTTCTCGAGCAGATATTTTTCCGTCTCCGCAAGGCCGACGTTATCAAGTCCACCAGGGGCCCAGGAGGCGGCTTCTTGCTCAACCGCGATCCCGCAAAGATTTCAATCAAGGACATCTTCGACGCTGTGGGAGAAGAGATCAGTCTCTCACCCTGCACGACCGACGACGATCCGGACTTCGTCTGTTCACGTGAGTCCCGCTGCCTCGCACACAGCATGTGGGTCGATGCAGCCGAATACGTCAAGAACTACTTTGCAGGAATAACGATCCAGCAGATTCTCGACGACATGAAGAAGGGCAATCCGGTCCCGGTTTAGAGCCCCTCCTCTTGCACAGAGGACAGCACCCTATCATTTCCCCGCATGCTGTTCGTATACGCGTGGGGGCTTTCAGCTCTCCCTGGCGAAACGAACGAGCTCCGCGTGGCGGGTTTGGTCGACGAGGCCAAGACCTGCGGCCAGGTCGAGAAGCTCTGCGACATGCGCGAAGGCGTGCAATCGAATTCCCCGGGCCTCGACCTCTCTTCGCCCGGTGCTGCCGCGCTCGAGCAGCACGAGGAGGTCCCGTACCTCCAGTCCCTGTTCTTCGAGCAGGGCAGCGGCCTCGATCTTGCTATCGCCCTTTGTGATAAGATCGTCGACGAGAACAACCCGCTCCCCCATCTCGAACACCCCTTCAACGGAGTTTCCCGTTCCGTGACCCTTTGCCGACATACGCGGATAAATGAGGGGAATCCCTGTCTCGAGAGAGAGCGCGGTCGCGAAGGGAAGGCCGGCCACGGGAATGGCTGCGAGCCGGTCGCAGCGAACCGCAGACAGAAGCGACGCATAAGCGCGCGCGATCTTTCGCAGCAAGTCCGGTTTCGATGAGGCGATTCGCAGGTCGACATAGAACGGAGAGGTGAGACCGGACTTGAGTACGAACTCACCGAGCCGGAAGCAGCCGCTTTCGATAAGTGCCCTCAAGAGCTCCCGCCGCACAGTTTCGGAGGACCGCTGTGCCCTGTTCGCTTCGGAGCCCTTCGCGGCCCGGTCCGTCGCCGACACCTCCGGGTCCGAACGAGGGGCCGCCTGCTCACGAACGCGGTTTATCTCGTCACGGATCTCGCGCGCCTTACGACCGGGACTCGGGTCATTTGCGATCGTTCGCACGACGACAGGCAGAATACCGAGCCCGTCGGCGCGAATACCGGCTCCTATCGCCTCCTCCACGGTGCCGCCCTGCGCTCCGATTCCCGGCGCGAGAATCCACACTTCGGGGAAGAGCTCCCGAATTCTCCCCAGCGCTGCGGGATCGTTCCCCGCCACGACGAGTCCCACTTGTGGTCCCCAGCTCACGGCCTCTCGGGCGATGCGCACGTAGAGCTCTTCGCCGTCGTCGGTCGCGTCCGGGGCTATCCGGAGGTCCTGGACCCGATCGGCGCCGGGATTCGAGGTACGACACAACACGAACAGACCGCGGTCGTGATAGGCCAGAAAGGGTTCGGCCGCGCTCCTGCCCATGTAGGAACCCAGGGTGACTGCGTCGGCGCCGTAGAAGCCGAAGAGGCCCCGGGCGTATGCCTCAGCAGTAGAGCCGATGTCGTTCCGTTTTGCGTCGATAAGGAGGGGCGTCCCCTCAGGGATGAGCTCTATCGAACGGACGAGCGCCTCGAGACCGGCCGGCCCGTAGGCCTCGTAGAAGGCGATATTCGGTTTGTAGCACGCTGCATACTCGGCGGTTTCGCCGATGACGCGTCGGTTGAGCTCGAGAAGGTCGATTGCCGTTCCCGGCACTTCGGGCCGCGGATCGAGACCCACGCACAGAAGGCTGTTCTTTTTTTCACATGAATCGGAAAGACGGAGAAAGTAGTCCATCTCGATCGAGACCCTATCACCGCCCTTCGCCGCTGTCAACACGCCCCGTAATGCTCCGCCACGGCCGCCCCGCCGGGTTGCCGGGTTGCCGGGTTGCCGAGCCGGGAATTGCTCCTTATCTTCTACCAAAAATGTTTGGAGGCATCATGGCTATTTCCACCCTTCCCCTGACACCGGAAATCTTTGAGTCCGCTCTCGCGTGGGGCAGCTACCTCTCGTCGATGAACGAACACCGCGAAATCAGCAATACCCTCTATGAAGACGCTCGAATCGAGCCGCAGATGAAGAGACGATTTGCCGAGTTGGCCGAAAGCCACGGCGGCGAGCTGTCGATATCCGCCCTGACGGAGGACTGGTGCGGTGATTCGGCTGTAACCCTTCCGATCGTCGCACGGTTGGCCGAAGAGATTCCCGAAATCCGGTTTCGCGTGTTGATCGGAAAGCGCTTTCCGGAGCTCCAGTCCGCCTACAAAGAGGACGGATTCGAATCGATCCCAGTGCTCTCGCTCTTCGATTCGAGCTGGCGAGAGCTTGGACGTTGGATGGAGCGGCCGAAGAGCGCGAATGAACGCGTCAAAGCCTGGATCACGGGGCAACCCAGGATTGCCCAGCTCCGAGGGTCCGAAGAGCCGGAAGAAATCCGGGAGCTGAAAGCGATTTTCGCCGGCCTGGTGGAGGAAATGGCCGATTGGTACCGCAATGGTCTCTGGGAAGAGGTACTCGAGGAGATCGCCGCGATTCTCGAATAACGGCGGCAGCCGTCGAGCCGCCTACTCCTCTCGGAGCTCCGGAAGGGAGAGAAGCTCACGAATCGAGTCGAGAGTCTGCCACGGCACGATGGAGGACCGGGAGGCGTAGTCCTCGCGGTACTTGCCCGTTCGAACCAGCACCCCCCGGATTCCGAGGGCTTGCGCCCCCCCGACGTCGCTGTCGATGTCGTCGCCGACCATGATCGTCTCGTCGGGTCTCATTCCCATGTCGTCGAGGGTTGCCTCGTAGAATCCGGCCGCCGGCTTGCCGGTGATGATAGCCTCGATGCCCGCGGCGTACTCGATGCCCGCGACGAAGGCTCCGATGTCGAGCGCCAATCCGTTCTCGGTCTGCCAGCTTCGTCCCTTGTGGACAGCCAAGAGCCCGGCCCCATCGTGGACAAGTCTGAAGATGGAGCTCATCAGATCGTAGTCCCACCGGTTCCCGATATCTCCGACCACAACGAAGTCCGGTCGAGTCGATGGTGCATCCGGGAAGAACCCGACCGGCGCAAACTCATCGAATTCGGCGCGGACCCGCTCGTCGACCACGAGATAGAGCGATTTCGCCTTCAGTCGTTGCAGGGTGAGCACTGCCGTCCGTACGGCACTGATAACCTCGCCGGGCTCGATATCGATCCCCAACCTCTCGAGCTTCGCCTCGACTGCGGAAATCGGTTTCGTGCTCGTGTTCGTGACGAATCGAAGGGAAAGACCACGGTCACGGAGGCGGCGAACGGCCTGGACCGCACCCGTCAACGGCTCATCGCCTACGTAGACCACTCCGTCGAGATCCAGGAGAACTCCCCGGATCGACCGTGCGGAGCCGTCGAATGAGCTGTGTGCAACGTCGGCCGCCATCTTACCGAGCCTACCGGTTGGAGTCCGGCTTGACAAGCAGATACTCTTTGCGGAACGTTGAGATGCATGAGCAGACATGACGACGCTAGCGAAGATGCCCTCGACGCCGCAGTGCGTGCGGTCGCCGAGGCGAAGTACCTGACAGCCTTCACCGGCGCCGGCATCTCGGTGGAGAGCGGCGTTCCGCCGTTTCGAGGTCGGGACGGCCTGTGGAGTCACTACGACCCGAAAATCCTTGAAATCGACTACTTCTACGACAATCCTGAAGTCTGTTGGCCCGTCATCCGAGAGATCTTCTACGACCATTTCGGCGGGGCCGCTCCCAATCCCGCCCATCTGGCGTTGGCGCGCTTGGAGCGTGAAGGGCTGCTCAAGGCGCTCATAACGCAAAACATCGACGATCTTCATCAAAAGGCAGGTAGCCGGCGCGTCATAGAATACCACGGCAACTCGAGCGCTCTCGTCTGCAAACGCTGCGGCAAGAGCTATCACGTCGAGGAGATCGATCTCGCGGATCTGCCTCCCCGCTGCTCGTGCGGCTCGATTCTCAAACCCGACTTCGTCTTTTTCGGCGAGGGGATCCCGGTCCAGGCCGCAGTCGAATCCGAGCGGCTTGCCGGTATGACAGACGTTATGCTTCTCATCGGCACGACTGGCGAGGTCTACCCGGCGGCCGCCCTGCCCCGGGCCGCCTCCCGCAACGGAGCTCTCATCGTCGAAATCAACCCCGAGCGTTCCCTCTACAGCGACGAGATCTCCGACATCGTCATCCGCCTGCCCGCAGGTGAGGCCATGTCGGCAATCGAGGAACGGCTTTTCGCCCGTTAGCAGTGACCGGGCTCACGAGGGAGACCGGCGAAGCTCGAACAATCAACCGGCGCCGATTTGACGCGGCATTCCGTTCAGGCTCTCTTGACGCCGGTGATACGATCGATCTCATCGAGATCGGTGGGCCGAAGCTCCCATCCCACGGCTCGGGCGTTCTGTTCGACCTGCTCGGTCTTGGTCGCGCCGGCGATGACACTCGCCACGGGCGACATGGTCGCCAGCCAGGAGAACGCAAGCTCCAAGAGAGAGTGGCCGGCTTCGGACGCGAACGCAGTCAGTTCCTCCACGATTCTCAAATTCTCGTCGGTTAGATACCGTTCCGTATACGCCTTCGAGTTCGTGATTCGCCCGTCCTTCGGCAGTGGCTCGTTCCTGCGGTATCTCCCCGTCAGAAGCCCTGACGCCAGGGGATAGTAGGGCAGAAGCCCCATGCCGCGGTCTCTCGCGGCAGGAATCAACTCCCGCTCGATGCCGCGCTCGATCAGACTGTACTCGTCCTGGAACGAGATGAACGGAACCGCGTTGATGTGTCGCGCCGTCAGCTGCGCCTCGACGACCTTCCAGGCCTTGAAGTTCGAGCAACCGATGTAACGAACCTTGCCCTGCCTCACGAGGTCGTCGAGTGCACGAAGGGTCTCTTCAATCGGGGTCTCCTCATCAGCCTCATGGATCTGGTATAGATCGATCCACTCCGTGCCAAGCCGTTCGAGGCTCGCCTCTACGGCCCTGTAGATATATCTTCGCGAGGTTCCCCTGAGGGCTCCGATTTCGTCCATGGGCTTCGCGAACTTCGTCGCGAGAATAATCTCTTTACGCCGCTCACCGAGTATTCTTCCGAGATACTCCTCCGAAGCTCCACGGCTGTAGACGTCGGCGGTGTCGAACAGGTTGATGCCGACGTCGATAGCCTTCTCGACGACGCGACGCGTCTGCTCGAAATCGATTCGGCCGCCGAAGTTGTTGCACCCGAGTCCGACGAGGGATACCTCGAGTCCTGATCTGCCTAATCGTCTTTTCTCCATGGCATTCACGATACTACCTATACTCTCGTGGTGGCAACCGATCACCTGACGGTCGCCGCTACCGCATCGATCCATTTCAAATCGGCGTGGAGCCGCAAACGTGCGCGCAGGAGAGCAAGGTGAGTCGGCTCTACCGACTGGATCCGTTTCAGCGCCTCCTCCACCTCGGCGAGGCGTCGCATTATGCCCTCCCGTTTCGAGACTAATAGCTTTGCGACGCGCTCGGCGGAAAAGGAGCTCAGAAAGGCCATGCCGATGTCGTCCCCGGATTCTCCGGCGTCGTAGGAGCAGAGGTTCTGCTCGAGGAGCGCTCGAAAGACCTCCTCTCCTCGCTCGGTGATGCAGTAAACCTGACGCGTCGGGCGGTTGCCCTCTCGCTCGCTTGCGGCCTCGACGAGACCCTCCTCCGCCATTTTTTCGAGTGTGTAGTAGGCAGTGGAGGGCTTCAGCGAAGAGAGGAACCCCATATGTTCGTCGAGAAACTGCTGCAGCTGGTAGCCGTGCATCTTCTGGATTCGCAGCAGTCCAAGCAGCAGCAGCCGTTTGTCATCGTTGCGCATGGCGTCAAGTTGCCTTTGCCTCTTCGATCGTTCTGCGCTCAGCCTGCCGGGACTTGAGGAAAATCGAGACGATGATAAACAGCACGAAAAGCACACCGAGCCAGAGGTAGGAGAGACTGTACCCCTTGAACCCTCCGCCGAAGCTTGCGGCGACCGCGCCTACGAGGGCGCCGCTCACGAGCTGGCCGACGCTCGTCGCGACGGTTATCAGCCCCTGCGCGACCGTTCGATGCTCCCTCGGGGCCTCGTTTATCATGATGTACCGAATCGGCGCACCCAGGAGGGCCGAAAGTCCGAAGCCGATCGCCGCTCCGGCGACGATGTAGGCAGCGAAGCTCTGGCCGCGAAACCCGATGAGCAGCAGCCCGAAGGTGGAGAGCACGAGACCGATACCGATGACTACCCTCGAGCCGAGGCGACCGAGCAGTCTGCCCCAGACGGGAGAGGCGATGGCCGTGGCGATCACGGGGGGAAGCATGAGAAAGCTCGCCGTGCTCTCGGTTACGCCGAAGGAGGCGACCGTGAAGGCCGGCACGAAGACCAGCGCTCCTTCTGCGAAGCCTGCCGCGAGGGAGAGAGCGCTCCCCAAGACGATCTGCCGATTGGCGAAGAGAATCGGGTGGAGCACCGGGTCGGCGGCACGCCGCTCGAGGCGTACGAGCAGGGGAATGCCCGCAAACGCTGCGACGAGGAATGGCCAAACAAGCGGTGAGGCGAGCGTCGCCGGGAAGTTGGCGGTGTCTATTCTGTTGATGCCGAAGGCGAACGCCGCGAGCATGAGGGCGAACAGCGCCATTCCGATTGCGTCGAAAGGTTTCGGTTCGGCCGCCTTCGTATCCGGCATGACGCGAAGGGCAAGCAGAAATATCACCAGCGCGAAGGGGATGTTGATGATGAACAACCAGTGCCAGCTCAACATCAGGAGCAAGCCGCCGAGCGGAGGGCCGATGAGGAAGGCGATCCCGAAGACCGCACCGATGAGCCCGAGGGCGGGTCCACGTCTGTCCGCCGGGAAGCTCTCACCAACGACCGCGCTTGCAATCGGCCATAGGCCTCCTGCGCTCACCCCCTGAATCGCTCTTCCGACGAGGAGCACCGGCAGGCTCGGTGAGGCGGCCACTACCGCCGAGCCGACGGCAAAGAGCACGAGATCCCAGAGATAGATGGGCTTTCTTCCGAAACGGTCGCTGAGCTTCGACATGAAGGCGCTCCCGACCAGGTTGAACAACACGTAGACGGTGAAAATCCAGGCGACCAGCCGGTCGCCGACTCGGAAGCCGTCCCTGATTGCGGGAAGCGCGGGCCCGACGATTGCAATGTCGAGCGCGCCCATGAGGACGCCCAGAAAGAGCACGACCAAAAGATTTCGTCGTTGTTTGGTGTCAGACACTGTTTCGTTCATTCTTCACGTTCCTTGCTTCACTACGGTGATTGTATAGTCAATTTCGATTATTCAAAACCGAATATAATGCCTCGAGGCGCACGAGGCAAGGAGAAATCCCCGCACCGCCGCCCGGGTCTGCGGTTCGCGCGCCGGCGAGCACCGAAGACGACGGATAGGTCGTTGCAAGATCGCGCGCTCCCCCCTATACTAGCAGCAATTCGATTTCGGCTCACGACGGGGAGAGAACATGGACAAGCGGAAACTTGGGAAGACTGGGCTCGAGCTCAGTATCGTCGGCTTCGGTGGCTTCCATCTCATCGAGATCGACAGCAGAGAGGCTGCTTACCTGCTCAACACCTATCTCGACCGTGGCGGCAACTACGTCGAAACCGCGGCAGGATACGGCGACGGCAACTCCGAACAGAAGGTCGGCCGAGCGATCTCGGGCCGACGAGACGACTACATCCTGGCAACGAAGTGCCATCTGCGCGACGCTATGTCCGCCGAATCGCTCATCGATCGAAGTCTCAAGAACCTGAAGACCGATCACGTCGACATCCTCTTCATGCACGCCGTGCAGCGTCGCGAGCAGCTCGAGCAGATCCTGGGCCCGGGCGGTGAGATCGAAGCCGCAGAGAAGGCGAAACGGAAGGGAAAGGCGCGGTTCGTCGCCATCAGCGGTCACGGACGACAGCCGGTCCTCGAGGAGGCGGTCAAACGCTATCCGTTCGACGTGCTGATGACCGGTTTCAACTATTACGACCATTTCAACTTCCCGAGCACCGAGACGAGCCTCCTCGACACCTGCGTCGACCACGGAGTCGGACTTCTCGGCATGAAGTCCGTAGCCGACGGCTTTCTTTACCGTTCCTGGAAGAACGCCATACGCTACACGCTGAGCCTGCCAATCGCCTCGCTCGTGCTGGGGATGAACAGCCGGGAGATGCTGGAAAACGATCTCGAGCTCGCGGAGAACTTCCGTCCTCTGTCAGACGAGGAGAGGGAGAAGATATTCGAGACGGCGCCGGAGCTCGGCGACTACGTCTGCAGGCAGTGCGGAAAGTGTCGGGTGAACGGGTTCGATCCCGCCGAGATATTTCTACTCGAAGGGCTGTTCGACCGGCAGATGGACGACCGTCGCGTCGACGACACCGCGCAGTATGCGCTGCGCGAGCGCTTGAGGTTCTGGTTCAATCAGACCAAGGAGGCCCAGGACGAATACGCCGCACGCTCGACCAAGGTCAAACCCAGCGAAGACTACAGCCATCTCAGCGACCTCTGTCCCTATCACATCGATATCGATCGAAAGCTCAAAATAGCCCACGACAAGCTGTCTGTCGACGGCTACATCTACTGAGGCGGACCGATGAAGAAGAAGATTGGATTCGTTTCGTTCCGAATTTCGGGGACCGACGGCGTTTCGCTCGAGACGATGAAGTGGGCGCAGGTCCTCGAGCGCAATGGTCACGAATGCTTCTTCATGGCGGGCGAGCTCGAGCTCCCGCCCGAAAAGTCGTTCGTCGTGCCTGAGGCGCATTTCAAGCACGCCGAGATCAGGAAGCTTTACGACGTTGCCTTCGGGGCCTCCATTCGTCCGCGCGAGCTCACGGACGGGCTCCATGAATACCGTGAGAAGCTGAAAACGAAGGTGTACGAGTTTATCGAGAAGTTCGGTCTCGACATGCTCATTCCCGAGAACGCCCTGACGATTCCACTCAACCTCTCACTGGGTATGGCACTCACAGAGGTCATCGCCGAAACCCGGATTCCGGTCGTCGCGCACCACCACGACTTCTTTTGGGAGCGAAAGCGCTTCCTGTCGAACTGTGTATGGGACTACCTGAACGCATGCTATCCGCCGCACCTGAACTCCATTCAGCATGTCGTCATCAATTCGTCGGCCCAGAACCAGCTCGCTCTCCGATACGGTATCGCGTCATCGCTCATTCCAAACGTAATGAAGTTCGAGTCGCCTCCCGCGCCGGTCGACGAGTATGCAAGGGATGTCAGAGAGGCCTTTGGAATCGGGGATGACGAGCTGATGATTCTCCAACCGACGCGAGTCGTGCAGCGCAAGGGCATCGAGCACGCCATCGAGCTCGTCGCACGCCTCGAGCGAAGCCACCTCAAGAAGAGGCCCGTGCTCGTCATCTCCCACGCCTCCGGTGACGAGGGCCACGAGTACGAGAATCGCGTCAAGGAGTATGCGGAGCTGCTCGGCATACGCGCCCACTTTGTCGACGACATAATCGGAGATGAACGGGGCACGACCGCCGATGGCAGGAAGATCTACTCACTTCAGGACATCTACCCTCACGCGGATCTCGTCACCTACCCCTCGATCTTCGAAGGTTTCGGCAACGCCTTCCTCGAAGCCATCTACTTCCGCAAGCCCATATTGGTGAACAACTACTCGATCTACTCGTTCGACATCAAGCCGAAGGGCTTCGATGTCATCGAAATGGACGACTTCATCTCCGATCGAACCGTCGAGGCAACACGCGCGGTGCTTGAAGATCCACAAGCGACCAGTCGCTCGGCTGAGAAAAACTACCAGCTCGGGCTGAAGTACTACTCGTACAGCATGCTCGAGACGAAGCTCAGCCATCTGTTCACCTATCAGTGGGGCCGGAACGGATCGTTCCCCGCGATGAGCTCCACCTACTCGTTTCGAGAACCCTGACGGAGAGCAGCAGAATGCACCATACTGATCGAGTCTCGGATTGGTTCCTGAGCGGAATTCAGCAGATCGGCATCGGAGTGCCCGACGTCAATGCGGCCTTCGCGTGGTTTCGACGGGCATTCGGGATGGATGTGCCGATCTTCGACGACGCCGGGGAGGCTCCGTTCATGACGCGCTATACCGGAGACCGGGTTCATTCCCGTCACGCCATCCTCGCCGCCAACCTCCGTGGAGGCAGTGCCTTCGAGATCTGGCAGTTTACCAGCCGGCGGCCCTCACCTCCCCCCGTTGCGCCTGAGCTCGGGGATTACGGCATCTTCTGCCCGCGGATGAAGTCGCCGGACGTCGCCGCGGCCCTCGACGCACTACAGAGGGCCGGGATCGAGCTCATCGGCGAGGTCGCCCACGACCCCTCGGGGGCAGAGACCTTCTTCGTGCGCGACCCCAACGACCTGACCTTTCAAGTCGTTCCGGACAGCCACTGGTTTTCAAGAGGGCGGTTTCCCACCGGCGGCGTCGCAGGCTGCATGATCGGCGTTTCGGACATAGAGCGCTCCCGAAAGCTCTATTCGGAGATCCTCGGATACGACAGCGTCGTCTACGACGAAACCGATACCTTCGCAGACTTTGCCTCGCTTCCCGCTGGCGGGGCTCGCTTCCGTCGCGTGCTCCTCACTCACACCACCGCTCGACCCGGCCCGTTCAGCCGGCTCTTTGGCCCAAGCAGCATAGAGCTCGTGCAGGCCCTCGAACGCTCGCCTCGCAGGCTCTATGAAGGCCGCTATTGGGGCGATATCGGCTTCATTCAGATCTGCTTCGACATACACGGGATGGCCGCCCTGCGCGACTCGTGCGCGAACGCCGGCTTCCCCATCACCGTCGACAGCGCCGATTCCTTCGACATGGGAGAGGCCGCCGGTCACTTCTGCTACATCGAGGATCCCGACGGCACGCTGATCGAATTCGTGGAGACACACCGCATCCCGATTCTCCGCAAGATCGGCTGGTATCTCGACCTCGCCAAACGCGATCCGAAGAGGCCGCTTCCCAGTTGGATGATCAAGGCCCTCGGGCTCGCTCGCGTCAAGGACTAGGCAGCGCGATCAG
>CAZDMH010000011.1:2169-18848 GCA_964506755.1 uncultured Spirochaetales bacterium | reverse complement strand
TGGGAGGCGGTCGGAATCATCCTGAAGAGCACCACGCCGCGAGGGACGACCGGATAGGTAACCCCGGAAACGAAGACTCCGTAGTCCTCCCTGAGCATCGAGATCATCTGCATTGCGACCTCTTCGCTGCCGGCGGGAACATAGACCGGCGTGATCGGGGTCTTGGTGTCTCCGATATCGTAGCCGAGCTCCACGAGCCCGTCCTGCAACAGCCGCGTTATGTGCCACATGCGCTCCCGGAGGTCCGGGCGGTCATTCATGACATCGAGGGTAGCCGAAAGGGTTTCAACGTAGACCATCGGAAGACTCTTGGCAAATACGTTCGTCCGTGCGTTGTATCGAATGTAGTCAACCGGCCCCGGCTCGCCGGCGGTAACCCCACCGATAGCGGCGAAGGCCTTCGCAAAGGTTCCGAAATAGAGATCGATCCTGTCCTGTACACCGAAGTGCTCGCCGGAGCCCCGACCGGTTTTGCCCATCACGCCGAAGCCGTGGGCATCGTCGATGAGCATCCGCGCACCGTAGCGCTCCTTGAGCTCGCAGATCTCGGGGAGTCGGGCGATGTCCCCTCGCATCCCGTATACCCCCTCGGTCACGATGAGGATGCCGCCCTTGCGGTCCTTGTTTGCAGCCTTGAGGTGATACTCCAGGTCGTTCATGTCGTTGTGCTTGAACGGACGGAAGCGTCTGCCCGCCGAAGCCAGGATCGTCCCGTCGACGATCGAGGCATGGGAGAGCTTGTCCATGATGATCTCATCATCCTTTCCAATGAGCGCGGCGATCGAACCGATGACCCCGAGATATCCGTAGTTGAAGAGCACAGCAGCGGGCTTGCCAAGGTAGCCGGCGAGCCGACGCTCGAGCGCCTTGTGTTGCTCGGTGTTTCCGGTGAGCAGTCGAGACCCCATCGGGGTGTAGGTGCCCCATCGCTCCACCGCGGCGACGGCCGCAGCCTTTACCTTCTCGTTGCCGGCCAGTCCGAGGTAGTTGTTGACGGCCCACATGATTACGTCCTTGCCGCCGAATCGCATGCGGGGCCCGGGAAGTCCCTCCAATACCGGTTGGGTGAAATAACTGTCGCCTTGCGCGCGGAAGCGGCCGAAGTAGCCTCCGTCACCTCGGCATTTGTCGAATAGATCAGCCAATTTCTGGCCCCCTTCTCAGAGCTCCTAGATGTTAATGAGCGTGGGTTTCAGCGCATCGCCGATGTTGTCACCGCGACGGATGACGACATCAGGCTTGAGTGCGTGTTTCTTGCCTTCGCGGGCGAGGCGCCGGCTCCCTCCGCCGGTTACATTCAGCAGCACGATGTCGCGCTTGCGGATCTTTCCTGTCTGGACGGCCTGGATCAGACCGGCAAGCGCGACCTCCGCGGCCGGGTGGATGTCGATCCCTTCGAGCTTCTCGAACAGCTGACCGGCCCTCAGCGCTTCCTCCCGGGTTGCCGAGTACATTCCGCCCCGGGTGTCGCTGAGGGCATCGAAGACCCCGCCAACGACGGAATAGGGAGGTCGTCGATTGCTCAGCACCTTGGCATGCAGCATGTCGATATGATTGCGTCCCTCACGCTCATCGAACGGAATGAGCTCCCTGCTCGCCTCCCGCCACGAATCGGTCATGATCGTAAACGGTGAATTCTGCACGAAATGAAGGCGCATACGCGTGCGCCCGAAACGACCGTCCTCTCTGAGACGCAGTCCCATTTCCCAGGCGGCAATTCCACCGGTGCCGCTTCCGACCGCCTGGAAGTAGTGGGCCGGGATCTCGCCGAGATGCTCCACCGCAGCGAGCACTACGCTTCCCATTCCATCTCTGCGGGCAACATTACGTGCCCCTCCCTCGGAAAAGAACCCTTCACGGACCGCGATCTCCTGGCCTACGTCGATCACATCCGAATAGTCGACGTCCCCGCTCACGACGGCCAGGGTTACACAGGGGTTCTTCTCGACGGTCATCCAGAGCTCGGGGAGAATCTTCTCAGGAACGACGACGAAAACGGGAACTTCGTTCTTGGAGCAGGTCTGAAGAAATGCCATTCCGGTATTTCCGGCCGAGGATACGACCAGGGTGCGCTTCTCAGTGTCGGGAATGCGTGCGCAGACCGCCTGTGCCTCGAGCTCCTTGAAGCTGCAGGTCTCCTCGAAGGCGCCCTTTTCGGGCCAGTATCCGTTAAAAGCGACGAATAGGTTCTCGAGTTTGAGGTAGTGTCCCAGGCCGGCGCTCTGGTAGACGACCGGACCGGTGGCCTCGGCGGGGATTCGCCGAACCGGGAGCCAGTCGCTGTAGCGGAAGATCCCCGGATGATCGGCATGGACCGCAAGCTGCTTCGCAGCGTAGCGCGCCCGCAGGAGCGCCGGAGCGTGGTTTTCGTCACACGAAAGGAGAAAACCGCTCGCAGTATCCTGGTAGCTCCGGTTGCATTGCAGGCACGATAGGGTGTAATGGTCTGGGCTCATCAGGATATCCCCCTTCTCGGGTAAATACGGCACTCATTCGGGCCGTTTCTGGGCGGCAGGGAGGACAGGATTCAACACTACTATACCCCAGTCGGTTCCCCTCTTCAAGCGCGGCGGCTCGTTTCCACCGAGACCTCACTTCATAGATGCATCGATCCACATTACCTGCCAGGGCCCGAGCTCGACGGCAACCCGTCGACCGCCGTTCCGATCCTCGACCATTCGCGTTTCAACGGGTCGGCCGGTGATGATGTCGCGGCTTCCAGCGGCAAGCAGCGAGGAATCGAGCGTCAGGCTCGCACCCGTGTGTGCCGTGTTGATGGCACATGTCACCCGGTCCTGACCGTCGGGGGACTCGCGCAGCACTGCGAACACCTCTTTCTCGCTCGGGAGCACCGTCTGCTTCCCGAGCGGATGAAAGGCAGGGCGTCGTCGAGCGTGCAACATATCGGAATATCCCCGGATGACGCGGTTGCGAAAGCTTCCCGGTCGGTCGAGCTCGGTGCCTACCTCATCGTATGAAAGTTTTTCCCGGTTTATGGTGCGGTTCCTCCCGGTCAACTCTACCCCGTCCCGGTAGTTGCCCGATCCGAGAAAGCTGTGGACGTAGATCCCCGGCACCCCGACAAGCGACAGAAGAAAGGCTTGAGAGGCAAGAAACTTGCGCGCCCGCGCCGAGTCGTCGAGTGACCTCTCGGCAACCGCGTCGCAGTAGTTGACGTTCATCTCGTAGGGGATATCCCCGGACGCCGTCGCCTTGTATGAAATCAATCCATTTCTATTCAACACGGACTCGACCAGGCCGTCAATCTCTTTCTCGGTTAGAATTCCGTTAGCCGGAAGCAGCCCCACCCCATCGTGGGAGGCCAGAAAATTAAAATAAGTAGTCGCACCGGACAGAGGCGGGAGGGAGGACGCCCAGCTCTGCAGGTGACCGGTGTCCTCCCGCAAGAAGGCATCGAGCACGAGCGGAGGCAGAGAGAACTGATAGATCATATGCGCTTCGTCTTTGCCGTTTCCGAAGTAGGAGATATTTTCCTTGTGAGGTACGTTGGTCTCGGTAATGATGACCACCCACGGGGCGTATTCCTCTGCGAGCGCTCGAAAGAGCTTCACCACCGCATGCGTCTTTGGGTGATGGATGCAGGAGTGTCCGAGCTCCTTCCACAGATACGCAATTGCGTCGAGGCGTATCACCTGGATGCCGCGCCGTACGTGATCGAAGAAGATCGAAATCATCTCAATAAGGACCTCGGGGTTGGCGTAGTTGAGATCGACCTGGTCCGCGCTAAAAGTGGTCCAAACATGCTTGGCCCCCGCCTTCGTCTCGAACCTCGTGAGGAGCGGAAGGGCACGCGGCCTCGTAACCATGGAGAGATCCTCGTTGGGCGACACGACTATGAAGTAATCGCGGTAGCGAGGATCGTCCTCGAGGAAGCCCTTGAACCAGCGGTGCGAAACTGAGCAGTGATTGAGCACGAGATCGGACATCAGCTTGAATGAACCGGCGAGCCGTTCTATCTCCTCCCAGCCCCCTAGATCGGGGTTTACCGAGGAGTAGTCGCTGATCGAGAAACCGTCATCCGAGGTGTAGGGGAAGAACGGTAGAATATGAACCCCCGAGATGCTCCCCGTTAGGTGCTTCGTCGCGAACTCGGTGAGGGTTTTGAGCGGTTTCTCACCCTCTCGACGAAACTGGTCCCCGTAGGTGATCAGAAAGGCGTCCCGCTCGTCGAGCGGCAGCCCCCCACGAGGAGAACGTTCGGTCGCTCGCTGCCCGAGATCGGAATATCGCTCCTCGATCATCTTCTCAAGACGCACGAGGATGCTCCCGCCCTCCTCGCGCCCGTAAATGAGCTCGATGAGCTCGCGCGCTCGACTGTTCATGTTCATACTGTATGATCAACGCGGCGAATCGGCAAGCGTACAGCGGCGGCCTCCCGACAATTGAAGAACCTTGCGGGAATCTATATGATTGAAAAGATCATAGCAGCGCGGAGTTCACCGATTGGAAAACGAGCTGGTGATTTTCCATTATCACCTGTTTCCGGGGGGCGTCACGAACGTCGTGATGCTCTCGGTGCGAGCCATTCTGTCCTACATGCCCGAAATCGAGCGCGTTCGCATCGTGTGCGGGAGCGAACGCCATCTGCAATCTCTCAAGCGCCACATTGCCGGAGAAGATGGCGCCTCAGCCGAGCGAGTGCTCTTCGAGGTCCTTCCCGAGCTCTTCTACTTGAGCCGGGACGCTCAGCCGGGTGGAAGCGAGCTGCCCGATATCGCCGCCCTGAAAGAGACCCTGATGCAACGCTACGGGGGGGCCGTCTGGTGGATCCACAACTACCATCTCGGGAAGAACCCCCTCTTTACCCAGGCACTGCTCGAGATCGCACGGGAACGGCGCGATCAGCGGCTGCTCCTTCACATTCACGACTTTCCCGAATGCGCCCGCTTCGACAACCTGTCACTGCTCGGTCGCTTCATCACGCTTCCTCTCTACCCGATCTCGGCGAATGTCCGCTACGCGGTGATCAACAATCGGGATCTCGACCTCTTGACGCAGGCGGGGGTGCCCTCCACGCAGGCGTTCCTTCTCAGCAATCCGGTCCCCGACGACAATCCGCCTGAAGCCGATCGCAGCAAGATCCGCTCGAAGCTCGAACTTTTCTTTTCGAGCCGCTTCCCGAGCTTCATTCCGGGCGCCCCCTTGCTGTTCTATCCGGTGCGCACGATCCGACGGAAGAACGTCCTCGAGGCAGGGCTCATCGCGCGGGTTTCAGACGAGCCGGCCAACCTCGTCGTGACCCTGCCGGGGGTATCCGAACGGGAGGCCCCCTATTCGGCGCTCGTGCAGCGAAGCTTCGAAGAGGGGCTCATCCCGGGAATGTGGGGTATCGGGACGAATCTCTCGGAGGCGGGAATCGGCTTTCAAGAGCTCGCGCTCTCGAGCGACTGCGTTGTCTCCTCTTCAGTGCAGGAGGGGTTCGGCTACCTGTTTATCGACGGCAGACGATGGCGAAAACCCGTCTTTGCGCGCTATCTCGACATTCTCGAAGGGATAACCGAGGTCGTCGACGGGAAATCCGCCCACTTCTATCGCGAGCTTGCGGTGCCGGTCGACGATGCGACCCGCCAACGGCTCAGCCGGGCCTACCGCGCACGTGCCGAATCAGTCTCACCGTTCCTCCCCGCCGCCGCGACCGAGCGTCTTCTGGCCTCGATCGAAGATGCATTCTCGCGAGAGATTGCCGATTTCTCCTTCCTATCGGTTGATGATCAAAGGAAGCTCCTCGAGCGCACCTCCGACCCCGGCGTCAGGAGTCAGATCGCCGTTCTCAACCGGGGACCCCTCGACGCTCTCGTACGCCTCATGAGTCGCAGACCCGAAGAGATAGGCGAGCGTATCCGGGCTCACTTCAGCCTGGAGACCTTCTCGATGACGCTGCGGCGAATCCTCGAAGGCTTCGCGTCCTCTCAGTCGTCCGATCGATCCTCAAATGACCCCTCACCCGCCGAAGGCGGAGATATCCACACAAACCTACTCGGCGGTTTCGCCACGCTGGATTACATCCGCTTGCTCTACGAGTAGCGCTTCGCAGCCCGTGGCCGCGGCGCAAGCAGTGGGCTCGCATTCCGCGGTCCGCCGGGGAGAGGTCCTCCTTTTTGTGACGTTGATCACAATTAAATTAACATTAGTATTTCTATAAAGATTATTAATGTGAGTAATCACATATATTATGTTTTGTTGTTTTGATGTTCTCATTAACCCTTGATCGAAATCTAAATTAGCTCTATATTACTAGTGATCTCTTACCTCCAAAAGAAAGGATCCGCCATGTCCACCACAAACAAGGTTACGATAGACGGAAATACCGCGGCAGCCTACGTGGCGCATGCGACCAACGAAGTCATCGCGATATATCCGATAACCCCCTCCTCTCCAATGGGAGAGTTGTCCGACGAGTATTCCGCTCGCGGACAGAAGAACATCTGGGGTACGGTACCCCAAGTAGTCGAGCTCCAGTCTGAGGGCGGAGCATCGGGAGCGGTTCACGGCGCTCTTACCACCGGCGCCCTTACCACGACCTTCACCGCCTCCCAGGGCCTGCTTCTGATGATCCCCAACATGTACAAGATCGCCGGAGAGCTTACCTCGACGGTCTTCCACATCGCGGCACGTTCGGTGGCCGCCCAGGCGCTCTCGATCTTCGGCGACCACTCCGACGTCATGGCAGCCCGCTCCACGGGTTTCGCACTCCTCGCCTCCAACTCCATTCAAGAGGTAATGGACTTTGCCCTCATTGCGCAGGCCTCCACGCTCGCCTCGCGAGTGCCTTTCCTGCACTTCTTCGACGGGTTCCGAACCTCGCACGAGGTAATGAAGATCGACGAGCTCCCCTACGATGTCATGAAGGAGATGATCGACAATGATCTCGTCCGAGCACATCGCGCGCGCGGGCTCAACCCGGAGCGGCCGGCGATCCGCGGAACAAGCCAGAATCCAGACGTATTCTTCGCAGCCCGCGAGACGGTCAACCGCTACTACCTTGCCGCCCCGGAGATCGTTCAGAAGGCGATGGACAAGTTCGCCAAGCTCACCGGCAGAAGCTACCACCTCTTCGACTACGTCGGAGCCCCGGACGCAGAGCGCGTCGCTATCCTGATGGGCTCGGGCGCACCCGTCATGGAGGAGACCGTCAAGTATCTCGCCGCCAAAGGCGAGAAGGTCGGGGTCATCAAGATACGCCTCTTCCGACCCTTCAGTGCCGAGCACCTCATCGCGGCGCTTCCCTCCACCGTCAAAGCCATCGCCGTCCTCGACCGGACAAAGGAGCCGGGGGCGCTCGGCGAACCGATGTATGAGGATGTGAGGACCGCAGTCGGCGAGGCCATGAGTGACGGCCTGACGAAGTTCGGTTCCTACCCGAAGATCGTCGGAGGACGTTACGGGCTCGGATCCAACGAGTTCACGCCGGGCATGTGCAAAGCCGTGCTTGACAACCTCTCCGAGGCGAAGCCGAAGAACCATTTCACGGTCGGCATCCACGACGACGTCACGAAGACGAGCCTGGAAGTGGACGAAGTGTTCGATTCGGAGGGTGACGACGTTCACCGCGCCGTCTTCTTCGGCCTCGGCTCCGACGGTACGGTCGGTGCCAACAAGAACAGCATCAAGATTATCGGCAAGGCCACCGAGAACTACGCACAGGGCTACTTCGTCTACGACTCGAAGAAGGCGGGCACCCTTACCACCTCGCACCTGCGGTTCGGGAAATCCCCCATCTTGAGCAGCTACCTCATTCGCAGCGCCTCCTTCGTTGCCTGCCACAAGTTCAGCTTCCTCGAGAAGTACGAGATGCTGCACATGGCCAAGCAGGGCGGCACCTTCCTGCTCGCCTCGCCCTACGATAAGGACAAGGTATGGGAGCACCTCCCCGTCGAGGTCCAGAAGGAGATCATCGGCAAAAAGCTCAAGTTCTACGTCATCGACGCGGTGAAGATCGCCGAAGAGGCGCGCCTCGGCAGCCGCATCAACGTCATCATGCAAACCGCGTTCTTCCTCATCTCCGGCATCCTGCCTGAGAAGGAGGCCCTCGACCTCATCAAGAAGGCGGTGCACGACACCTACGGACGAAAGGGGCAGGACATCGTCGACAAGAACCTCAAGGGCATCGAGCTTGCCCGTACGAAGATCGAGCAGGTCACCTATCCCGACAAGGTCTCCGGCGATCTCCGTATCAAACCAGCCATCGAGGGAAAGGCCCCGGAATTCGTCGAGAAAGTCATCGGAGAGATGATATCGGGACGGGGAGATCGGATTCCGGTCTCGATGCTTCCCGAGGACGGTACCTACCCCACCGGGACCACTCGGTATGAGAAACGCAACATCGCGGAGGAGATTCCGGTCTGGGACGCCGAAACCTGCATCCAGTGCGGCGATTGCGTTGCAGTCTGCCCGCATGCGGTCATCCGGGCCAAGGTCTACGATCCGAAGCATCTGAAGGGCGCCCCGGAAGGATTCTTGAGCCTCGACGCCAGCGGGAAAGAGCTTGCGGGCCTCAAGTACAGTCTGCAGATCTCCCCGGAGGACTGCACGGGCTGCGCGATGTGCGTGAACATCTGTCCTGCGCACAAAAAGGTGAACGGAGAGAAGACCGAGGACGTTGCCCTCAAGATGGTCACCTACACACCGGAGATCCGCGAGAAGGAGGTTGCCAACTGGAACTTCTTCCAGACCATCCCGAACACCGATCCGGCCCTCATCAAGCGCAGCATGACGAAGGGAGTGCAGCTGCTCGAGCCGCTCTTCGAGTTTTCCGGCGCCTGCGCAGGATGCGGCGAGACGCCCTACGTGAAGCTGCTCTCGCAGCTCTTCGGAGACCGGGCGGTCATAGCGAACGCAACGGGATGCTCGTCGATCTACGGCGGCAACCTTCCCACGACTCCCTACACGAAACGAGCCGACGGACGCGGCCCTGCCTGGTCGAACAGCCTCTTCGAGGACGCCGCCGAGTTTGGTTTCGGGATGCGGCTCACTGCGGACAAGCTCACCGAGTATGCTCGTGAGCTGGTCGAACGGCTGCGCTCGAAGAGGGCCGAGAAAGACGGAATCGATAGGGCTCTGCTCGAGAAGATCGCCGCCAATCCCCAAGTGGAGCAGGCGGAGATCGAGCAGCAACGCGCCTGGATCGAGGTGCTCAACAAGCAGCTGAAAGAGAGCAAGAACCCGGACGCGGGCGAGCTCCTATCGGTCAGCGACTACCTCATCAAACGCTCCGTCTGGATTCTCGGGGGGGACGGATGGGCGTACGACATCGGCTTCGGCGGCCTCGACCATGTCCTGGCCTCGGGTCGCAACGTCAACGTGCTCGTCCTCGACACGGAGGTCTACTCCAACACCGGTGGTCAGATGTCGAAAGCGACACCGGCGGGCGCCATCGCGAAGTTCGCCGCGGCCGGTAAGAGCATCAACAAAAAAGACCTCGGCATGATCGCGATGAGCTACGGCTACGTCTACGTCGCCAAGATCTCCATGGGCTTCAATAGGGGTCAGACGATCAAGGCCTTTCTCGAGGCCGAAGCCTACGACGGACCTTCGATCATCATCGCCTATAGCCACTGTGTCGTGAGTCACGGCATCGATGTCTCCGTTGGCATGGAGCAGCAGAAGTCGGCGGTTACCTCAGGCCTGTGGCCTCTGTACCGATTCAATCCGGACAACCTGAAAGAGGGCAAGAATCCGTTGACGATGGATTCCCGCGAGCCGTCGACTGAGGTGGAGGACTACATCTACAAGGAGATCCGCTACCGCGCATTGAAACAGAGCAATCCGGAACGCGCAGAACAGCTTCTGTCGAACATCAAGGAGAATGTGCAGCGCCAGTATCAGACCTACAAATACCTTGCCGAACGCACGTTCTAGAGAGGGAGCAGAGCTCCCATCGGCCGGCGCGCTGCCTTCAGCATGAGCAGCCTACCCGTCGCGCGGCGCACATGGCCGATGTTTGGCACCGGGGGTCTTCCCCGGTGCCTTTTTTTCGCCCTGACCAAGCCCACCGCTCCGCCTACAGCCCTGCCTTCGTGCCCCCGGTAGCGAGGTAGTCGAGGATTATCGCAGCGACGTTGTTCCAATAGTGAAGCGCAACCGAGCGCTGGAGACTGTATCCGTCCTGGCCGTTGACGTAGGATGCGTAGAAGCCGAACAATCCGGCGAAGGTCGACTGGAGGATTGCGGTGAGCCAGGGATAGTTCTCTTTCTCCTGACTGTAGATGAACCCGTTTGCGAGATGTGCGAGCCCAAAGCCGATGGAGGCAGGAACGACCCCGTAGGCGTCGTTCGCGAATCCCCGAAAGAAGGTTTCCTCACCGACTGCCGCGAAGAGATTGATACCGAGGCTGAAGAGGGAGACGAACGCAAGCCCGGCGAGCGGCCTGACCCGTGCCCCGAAGAAGTCGACGTCGGGCTTCGAAAAGAAGTCATACATCGCCGCCCAGTCCGATGGAGTGTAGGAGGCCATGGTCTCGAAGCCGACGAGACCGAGGGTATCCCACCGGAGCGCGTTCGCGCCGCGATAGGGTGCTGCGAGGAGCGTCAGATAGGATTCCACCGGTCTCGACTCGGCTGAGCCCACCCTGGAGTTCGTCAGCCCTCGTTCCCAGGATAAGTAGCTGTAGCCCATCGTCGAGAACCCGATCGTCGAGGCAATCTCACCGAGTCCCCGCTCCCATTCCCGCTGACTCGGGCTCGGTGATCTCAGATAGTCGTAGAGGAGATATTGACCGCCCCAGGTCAGCGGCCCTCCAACCATGTAGTAATAGCCTTCAGTCTGCCCGTTCGAGGTCTGAAGCAACCCCGGCAGCAGAAGGTTCCCGAAGTAGGCCGCCGTGACGCCTCCCTGCAGCTGTGACCAGGGAGCGAGGCTGTAGCTCGTCTGCGGGATAGGTTGTGTCTGCGCCGAAACCCCCGACACGACGCCGATCGAAATTGCCACAGTAAACCAAAGAGCCAACCTTCTCGTCACCTCATCCCCTTCCTTTGCTTCTCGGATCGAGCTCCGTTGGATTGTAACCGAAAGGGCGCAAGCTGGGCACGCTTGCTGATCGGACCCCGGCACTGGTATATTGGTTCAATTAGATAAACGAGGAGAACCACATGGCTGTTTCACGCTCGGCAATCGTCATTCTCGGTGCATCGGGCGACTTGGCAAAACGAAAGCTCATCCCGGCGCTTGCCACTCTCTACGAGCAAGGGGAGCTTGACGCGTCCAATGTCATCATCGGCAACGGTCGAACCGACTACTCCGATCCCGATTTCCGAAAGCGATTCGAGGTTCCCGACGACTTCGCAAAGATGCTCTTTTACTACGTCGGCATGAAAGGCCTGCGGGACTTCGTCCGCTCCAAAGGCGAGTTTGACCAAATTATCATCTTCATGGCGCTTCCTCCTTCGGTCTATGCGCAACGCGCCAAGGAGCTCGCCGAGGAGGGATTCGGCAAGGAAACCCGCATCATCATCGAAAAGCCCTTCGGATACGACTACGAAACGGCGAGCAAGCTCAACGACGAGCTCCACGAGGTCTACGACGAATCGCAGATCTTTCGCATCGATCACTATCTCGCCAAGGAGGCCGTACAGAACATCCTCGTCTTCAGATTCGCGAACTCTCTGTTCAACTCAATCTGGAACAGCTCGAACATCGAATCGATCCAGATCAGTGCCTACGAGGAGATCGGTGTGGAGGATCGTGGCGCCTACTTCGACTCCTCGGGCATCATCCGCGACATGGTGCAGAACCACCTTATGCAGTTGCTCTGTCTCATGACGATGGAGGCGCCGGTCAGCCTCGACGCAGAGGAAATCCGGGCCCAGAAAATCAACGTCTTGAAGACCATCTCGCTCGATTCAGTCTACCGCTACCAGTACGAAGGCTATCACCAGGAGAAGGGGGTCGCGCCCGGCTCGACCACGGAGACCTACGCGGAGATCAAGCTCTACATCAACAACTTCCGCTGGACCGGCACACCGGTCTACATCCGCACCGGCAAGGCGCTCAACCGCAAGGGCACCGAAATCGGCGTCCGTTTCAAACCCCTGCCGCGCCTGCTGTTCAACCAGGAGGGGCGCATCCAACCAAATCAGATCATCTTCAAGATTCAGCCGGCCGAAGGGATCATCATCGACCTGGCAAGCAAGATTCCCGGAAGCGAGCAGCGTCTAACCCAGACCGCAATGCGCTTCTGCTACGAGGATGAGTTCGACGTGGAGATCCCCGAAGCGTACCAGAAGCTGCTGCTCGATGCGCTGCGGGGCAACAAGACCCTCTTCGTCAGCGCCGCCGAGACCGAGATGTCGTGGAAGAAGTTCGGGCCGTTCCTCGACAAGGGTCGGATCGAGAACTACCGGAAGGGCGTCCCTCCGGAGACCAACTTCGACGTGCGCTGGATGAACTTCGAGAAGTACGGATCTGCTTGCGAGTAGTCGTGCGCCGGACCGGATAATATCGCCGAATGAGGGTATATTTGTAGCGAAATCCATGTCACCGACGGTATGCAAGACGTCGGTTGGAAGAGCAATGAAAACTCGCGATGGGCGAACAGCAAGACGGAAGGTGAATCTCGGGCACGCTTGGAGGAAAGCAGTCGTCCTCTTCGTCGGCACCGTCGCGTTTGCTGTTGTCGTTTCCTGCTCGAATCCCGTGACACCCGGGATCTTCTACACCGATCACATCTTCAGAATCGTCGCGACATCCGCATACTCCGGAGAGCTGGTAACGGACGCGAGCACAACGCCGGTGTCTGGAAGCTCCAGCCAAGATATCTCCTTCACCGCTGTAGCAGGTCAAAAATACACCCTGACCGTCACGAAGAGCGCAAATGATGGAACCTCGCTGGAAGTTCAGTTGATCGCGGAGCAGACCGTCGACGGAAATGCCACATCAGTTGTGGTGCAGTCGCAGACTACCACCGATCCCAACGTTCCCGCGAGGGTCGTTCTCACCGAATAGCGACTAGAGGGCGCACGCCGCCTTCACGATGGGGCCGCGCACCCTACTTCACTACCAGTACCTTCCGGTACTCATCCATCCCCGGTGCGACGACGCGAATGAAGTAGATCCCGCGGGCAACCGCCTGCCCGGTGAAGTTCCGGCCGTCCCAGCTCGTCGAGTACTGGCCGGGCGATCGCTGGCCCCGGAAGAGCGTGGTGACCAAATCACCAGCGAGGTTGAACACGTTTATCGTGACCATACCGCCCTGAGTCAGGGTGTAGACGAGATTCGTTTTGTCGCCGCTGTTGGGATTAATGACATTGCTGAGGATCGAGACGTTGCCACGCTGAGTGACGATGCTCTGCAGCTTGAACGCCCACGGCTGTATCGAGTCGTACCAGTTCGATGCGTTTGGATTGGGCAGGTTCGCGCAGAGCAGCGGAATTGCACCCGCAATTTCGTAGAAGAACTCGATCGTGTTGCCGGAGACTATGAGGCTGTCGGTCGAGGGGAATACCGTATCTCGGAGCCAGGCATTCGGCATATCCGCCACAGCGGTGACCGTATGGGCGGCACTGTCGGCATAGGGAACGAGGCCGTTGTAGTCCGTTGTCGTGAACGGCGGCAGCCAGAGCTTGCCCCTCTTGAGAGAGCCGGCAACACCGGCGTCGAATTTCACAGTTATCGAAAGACTTCCTGGAGTTGCGTAGCTGCTCGTGATGAGGCTTTGCAGAGTGATCTCCTGTGGCTGCAGAAATGCGCTTCCGTCAAACCGGTGAATGACGCCGGCTCCCCCACGAAGGGGATCGATCTGCGACTGATCCTTCGCCCACAGCGGCGCGATGATCTCATTCCCGGGGATTCCCAGCCCGACATCGGTGATTCGGTGCGTCCTCAGGGCCGCCGGTATCGCATTGGGCCCGTTCGTCAAACCGGTCGGAGGCGCGGTAGCGCTGGGTGTCGCAAGATCGACGATCGAAGCAGTCACCGTAACCGTAACCGGCGTCAAGACGTCCGTGACGGTCACTGCCTGCCCAAGTGTGAGCAATGCATCCTTCGTGCCGCCACCCGAGGTCGTGACCGCGGTCACCCCGGTAATTGCCGCTCCGTTCGACAACGTATTCGAGAAGTCCGCCGGGGTCAGCGCGCCGCCGACACCCGATCCGATGACCGGCTCCGAAAACGCTACGTACATCTGGCTCTTACCCGTCACCGCCAAAGTATAGGCGAGAATCGGCGGCGCGATGTCATCCGTCGTCTGCGGCGCTCCCGGGGGGCCCAACAGCTGATAGCCCGTGGATTGGTCGTGGAGGCTCGTGTTGCTGGTAATCGTCCACCCGGGCGTCGCATCGGTGTCCAGCTTCGAACCCGGCGCAAGGGTAATTTCGAAGTAGGCGTCCTGCTGCTGACAGGCAGGTTGGGGTGCGCAGGTGTAGCCGGGGATCAGAGTCGTGAAGCCCGTCACCGTGTAGCCGGTAACGCTGACCGAGAATCCGCTGAAGTTGTCGTCTACTGCGGCGGAGGCCTGCACGACGATTCCGTCGATCTTGCCGTCGTTGTTGGCATCGATGGCCCAGCTCGCCGCCACCGGAATGGTCGTCAACCAGTTGGTGCAGTTGGTCGTCGTGACATTCGGGGGAACGACGACGTTGTTGGGAGTCGCGTTCGAGTCGTTGACGTCCACATAATTGAGCAGATTGAACGACGAGCCCGCCATCATGTTGAAGTTCCATTGGGTCGGAGAGGCCGTCGATTGAATGGTGATGTGGCTGCCGCTCGTTCCCTGGATGTTCATGTATCCGCCGCCGCCGAGCAGCGTCAGGGTCTGGCTTGCCTCGATGTCGATCGTGGCGCCCGCATTCTGCGCGGTCACCGTCGAATCGCACACCAGCGCGTAAAAGCCGTTGCTCCCTGCAATTGTGTAGGTGAAGGGCGCCGAGAGAGCGCTGTTGACCGTCCCGTCGAGGGTAACCGTGCCCGTTTCCGCGTTGAAGGTCCCGTAGGGCCCGCCGAGCTGGTTCCAGTTATGCCCGAGGGTGATCGAATAGCTGGGCCCGGTGTTCGCGTCGAGGGTACCCGCAGCGATCACCAAATTTTCCTTGACCGTTATGTTCGCGTTGAGCCAGGTGGTTCCACCCGGATTGTTGATGAGCAGGTTGTAGAAGGTCGAGTTCACAGCCGACGGGTTTGCCATCTGGATGTAGCCGTTTGCCGTCGCTGTGTACTCGACGGTACCGTTGGTGCTGTCAAAGGTGGTGATGGACTGGCTCCCGGCAGCCTGCGTACCGGTCAGCAGGAAGGTCCCGTTGGCGCCGTTGAACGAGAGGGCGTTGATCGAGAAGGCGTTCCCTCCGACGTTGAGCGAGTCGGTGGCCGCGCTGATCGTTAACGTGCCGTTGGCTGAGAGCGCGTCGGTCGTCGAAAGCGCAGTACCGCCCGTAATCGTTAGGTTGTTGAAGCTCGAGCCGCCGCTCGTCACGCTTTGCGCCGCCGCGCTGTTGAAGGTGACCGTACCGCCGCGCGGGGTGAAGGTTCCACCTGAGTTCACCCAGTTGCCCGTCGTCAGCGTGATGTTGAAGTTGCTCCCCGATGCATCGAGCGTGCCCGCTGCGATCGCAAGAGTGTTCGTCACGACGAGGTTGCTGCCTTGCGTCAGGGTTCCGGAGCTGTTGATCGTGAGGTTGTTGAAGCTATCGGCAGGTTTCGTCGTGATAGTCCCGGTACTGGTGAAAGCAATCGTCGAGCTCGTCGGCGTGAAGGCGAAGCCGGCCGCCGTCGAGTCGAAGCTGCCGGCGATGTTGTGGGTAAAGGTAGAGGCGTCCCATCCGCCGGCGGTCATCGTCAACGCCCCGCCGACCGTCCATCCTCCTCCGGAGGTGACCGTCTGCCCGGGATCGTTGATCGTCAGGTTGTTGAAGGTGTAACCGTTGACCGCCTGCGCGGCCGCGCCATTCAGCACCAGAGTTCCGCCGTTGGCGGCGAATGTGGTCACGGTCAGGTTCCCGGCCAGATTCGTCGTCGTGCTCGACTCTTGGAGCGTCCCCGTCCCGCTCACCGAGCCGCTGAAAGTGATTGCTCCCGCAGCTCCGTTGATCGCCCCGGTTCCCGTAATGGTCACCGCTCCGCCGAAGTCCATGGTGCCGGCGCCTCCGGCTATCGTTCCTCCGGTGTTCACGGTGGTCGCAGCGCTCGTCACCGTCAGGTTTTGTCCGTTCGTGGTCAAGGTGCCGGTCACCGCGAAGGTCCCTCCGACCGTGAGCTGGCTCTGCATCGTGCCGCCGGCGCTTACCACCAGATTGTTGAAGCTCTGGCCGGCCTTGAGCGTTATGTTCGGATTAACCGTCGGGCTCAGCGTTATCGTGGAGCTGTTCGGTGTGAAGGTGAAGCCGGCAGCGCTCGAGTTCCACGGTCCTGCAATCGTGTGGCTGAAGGTGGAGGCGTCCCACGCCCCCGCCGTCATCGTCAGGGTGCCGGTAACCGTCCACGCACCGCCCGAGGTCACGGTCTGCCCGGGATCGTTGATGACCAGATTGGCGAATGTATACCCGTTGACTGTCTGAGGAGCGCTTCCCGTCAGTGCCACCGTACCGCCGTTGGCCGTAAACGAGGTAACGGTGATGTTCCCGCTCACCGTGCTCGTGCCGCTCGATGCGCTCCAGGTCCCCGTTCCACTCACCGAGGTGAAGCTGTCGCCCCCCGTGCCTCCCGACAGCGTCCCGGTCACCGTCGTCGCCCC
>CAZDMH010000011.1:0-2069 GCA_964506755.1 uncultured Spirochaetales bacterium | reverse complement strand
TGAAGCTGTCGCCCCCCGTGCCTCCCGACAGCGTCCCGGTCACCGTCGTCGCCCCCACGACCGTCAGAGCGTTCGCAGCCATCGACATGTTCCCCGCCGTCACCGTCAGCGCACCGTTCACCGTCACCGCGCTCAACGCCGACGCCCCGTTGTCGATCGTCAGGTTAAAGAAGTTGTTCGTCGCCCCCTGGGTGATCGTTGGGGCGGCGCTCGTCAGCTCGATCGTCCCCGCCGCCGGCGTGAAGGTGATGCCTGAATCGTTCCAGTTGCCCGCTATCAAATGGGTGAAGTTTCCCGGTGCAAGCGTCCCCGCCGTCATCACCAGCGAGGTGCTCACCGTCTCCGCCGCGGCAAAGGTCACCGTCCCCCCGGAGTTGATCTGTGCCGTCGCGAAGGTGTAGCCGTTCACGCTCTGCCCCCCGGCTCCGGAGTTGAAGCTCACCGTCCCCCCGTTCGCCGTGAAGCTCGTCACCGTCATGTTTCCGCTCACCGTGCTCGTGCCGCTCGATGCGCTCCAGGTCCCCGTTCCACTCACCGAGGTGAAGCTGTCGCCCCCCGTGCCTCCCGACAGCGTCCCGGTCACCGTCGTCGCCCCGCTCACCGTCAGAGCGTTCCCGGCCATCGAAAGGGTCCCGGCCTGGACGTTGAGAGTGGTCACGATCCACGGCCCTGCAGCCGCCACCGTCCCTCCGGAGTTCACCTGGGCGGTGGCGAAGGTGTAGCCGTTGACCGATTGCCCTCCGGCCGAGTTGAAGGTCACCGTCCCGCCGTTGGCCGCGAACGTCGACACCGTCATGTTCCCGCTCACCGAGCTCGTCGTAGTCGATGCATTCCAGGTGCCGGTGCCGACAACCGCTCCGAAGCTGTCGGTCCCGCTCCCGGCCGATAGGATGCCGGTTACCGTCGAGGTTCCGACGACAGTCAGGGCGTTCGCCGACATCGTCAACGTTCCGGCGGAAATCGTAAGCGCGCCATTGGCCGTCACCGCGCTCAGGGCCGACCCTCCGTTGTCCAATGTCAGGTTGAAGAAGTTGTTGGTTGCCCCCTGGGTAATTGTCGGCGTAGCGCTCGTCAGCTCGATCGTGCCCGCCGCCGGGGTGAAGGTGATGCCCGTGTCGTTCCAGTTGCCCGTTATCAGGTGCGTGAAGTTACCGGGGTTCCACGTGCCCGCCGTCATCGTCAGTGCGCCGGAGACCGTCCAGGCTCCCCCCGAGGTTATCGCCCCACCGGGATCGTTGATCGTCAGATTGTTGAAGGTGTAGCCGTTGACTGTCTGGGCACCGCTTCCGTCGAGGATGACCGCTCCGCCGTTGTTCGCAAATGTAGACACCGTCAGGCTGCCGCCGATATTCGTCGTGGTGCTCGATGCGGTGAGCGTTCCCGTGCCGCTTACCGCGCCGCTGAAGCTGACCGTGCCCGTGCTCCCGGTTATCGCTCCGGTGCCGGTTATTGTCGCCGAGCCGAAGCTCATGGTAGCGGCGCTGCCGGCGATCGAGGCACCGTTGTTCACCGTCGTTGCGCCGTTCACTGTCAAGGTCTGGCCGTTCGTCGTCAGCGTCCCGTTTACCGTCAGGTTTCCGCCGACGGTGAGCTGACTCTGCATGGTCGCCCCGGAGCTCAAAGTGAGGTTGTTGAAGCTCTGCGCCGCCTTCAGGGTGATGTTCGGATTCGCCGTCGGGCTCAGCGTCACCGTGGAGCTCGACGGAGTGAAGGTAAAGCTGCCCGCGCTCGAGTTCCACGCCCCGGCTATCGTGTGGCCGAAGGTGGAGGCGTTCCAGGTGCCCGCCGTCATCGTCAGCGTTCCGCCCACCGTCCACCCGCCGCCTGAGGTCACCGTGCCTCCGGACTTGTTGATCGTCAGGTTGTTGAAGCTGTAGCCGTTGACCGTCTGATTGCTTCCTCCGCTCAGGGTCACCAGGCCGCCGTTGGCCGCGAACGAGCTCACCGTAGTGCCGCCGGTGACCGTGCTCGTCCCGCTCGTTGCGCTCCACGTTCCTGATCCACCGACTGCCGCAAAGCTGTCGGTGCCACTCCCGGCTGAGAGCGTCCCGTTGATCGTCGAGGTCCCG
>CAZDMH010000010.1:160768-166980 GCA_964506755.1 uncultured Spirochaetales bacterium | reverse complement strand
ACCGTAGTTCACAAACTGCAGTTGCCGAGTGTTTGACCGCAGCACGCGGCCGCCTCGCAGATCGAGGTTTCTTGACAACCCGCGAGGGGCGGCCGCTCGTCGAGCCCTACAACATCTTCTCGGACTGCTTTGCGGCCGTCGCCTTCGGCGAGTACCACCGGGCCACCGGAGACGCCGAGGCCCGCACTATAGCTCTCGAGACCTACGGTCGCATCCAGGGGCGCAAGGAAAACCCGAAGGGTCGTTTCGCAAAGCAGATCGCCGCCGGCCGCTCACTGAAAGCGATGGCCCTTCCGATGATTCAGCTCTGGATGGCGGAGGAGCTCGCCGGCCTGATCGACGAGGATATGCGGGAGCGGGTGATCGAGGAGAGCATCCGTCAGGTGGTCAATCTCCACATCGACCCCGAGCGCAAGGCGGTCTTCGAGCGTGTGGCCGCCGACGGTTCGCACCCAGCCTGCATGGAGGGGCGTCTCCTCACCCCCGGCCACGCGCTGGAGGTTCTCTGGTTTGTGCTGCGCGTGGTGAGCGCGAGAGAAGAGGAGAGCGCACCGCTCGCGGGGGTTAGGAGCGCCGGGCCCATCGACCTGCTCATCCAAGCCATCCTGTGGACTGCCGAGCGGGGATGGGATCGAAAGCACGGCGGCTTCTTCTACTACCTCGACTTCGAGGGCTATCCCCCCGACAAGCTGGAGTGGGACATGAAGCTCTGGTGGGTCCACGCCGAGGCGCTCTGCGCCTTTCTGCTCGGCTACCGCCTGACCGGCCGCCTCGAGCTCTTCGAATGGTTCCGGCGGACCAACGAGTATGTCTGGTCTCACTTCGACGATCCCGACTACGGGGAGTGGTTCGGCTACCTCCACCGCAGCGGCGAGGCATCGGTCGTTCTCAAGGGCGGCAAGTGGAAAGGGTTCTTTCACCTGCCGCGCGCGCTGCTCGTCTGCCTGAAGCTGTTCGACGAGCTCGTCGCGGACGCGGCTGCGCGAGGTAATTCCGACGGGTCGTGACGACGCGTGCTCCTCACCGGCGTCGACCTCCACTGTGCGGCCACCTGCCTCCGTGACACTCCGCTCGACCCGATACCGAGCCGGAATCAGAGCCGCGACCTCCCATTCCTCTCCTTTTGATCCAGCCCATATGTCCGCAGCTCGCCAACTCCCGGCTGAAGACGTTCCGTGGACCGTGTTGCCGGGGTATACTCCCTAATCGAAGCACCCGCAGCTCATCGGGAAGCCGATTGCCGTGGATGAAACCGATAGATGGAGGGATCGAAATGCCCAAGGATACTCGTTTGACCGCCCGAGTCGAAGAGGATGAGATCGTCATTCGACTCGGCATCGACTGTTTGAAGGATATGACCGAATCCTTCGAGCCATTCGGAAACTCCGTGACGGTCACCGATCCTGCCGGTTGGGCTCAGGCCGTAGCCGAACAGATCGGCGCCTCCAATAGCGACGACCAGCCCGAGAGCCTCGCCCAAGAGATGTTCGAGGCGGCCATCGACGAAGCAAGCGCCACGGGCGGCAGGTGGCTCGAGGTCATAGATTCGGATAAGGAGTGACGGCCATCGCCGTCTTCAATCCCATCGCACACGTCTCAATGCCAATCCGGTCGCTCGGCTTCGGCTGCCGCATCGGATCGGCTCCTCTGCCCTGCACTGTCTTGCCCTGCGCGGCTCCCTGATCCCCTCAGACCAAGGATCGTCCAAAGCACCTACCGGGAATGCATGTTATCTTGGTAGCTCCCACAATCCTCGCTCCTCGGAACAGGTCAACGTCCCCCAGAACGGCGGTCTACCACGAAAATGCATTCCTGGAAGGTCTCGAAGAACGAATCCCTGTAATTTATTGTCCTTTAAAAGCAAAAATATTGAAACTTTGTCCACATTAAGGTATTTTATAGGTGTAAAAGGTATTAAAGTACATTAGAAGGATATGTAGTATACCAAAGGGCGGATTTCTGAGAATGCTACCCACGGAGGTGCCGAGAAAATGAAGATGTTTGCAACCATGGCAATGCCACACACGACGAGTGGTCCGGCTCTCTACCGACACGCATCGCACACCGTGCACGACAATGTGTGGGGTAGAACCCGCATCGATCCGCTCTCCGACCTGAATCCCGGGGCGGGCGGCTCGGCCGCGAGGCAGCACTGGGGGCGCCAGGTTCACCGGTTTCTCTCCCATTTCACGGGGCCGATCATTTGGGCCATCGAGATCACCGCGGTGCTGCTGATTATTGCCGATCACTCCACCGATTTCGTCGACGCAGTGATCGTTGCCGATCTCGTCATCATCGTGCTCATGATGGCATCCCGGGCAACTCTCGGGCTCTGGAAGGAGTCTCACCATTCCAAGATGCTCGAAACGAACATGAACGCTTCGCTCGATGCTCGCCCGAAGCGCGCGATCATCGTGAAACGATAGTCAGAAATAGGATACTACTGTACAGGAGGTCTGTCGTGGAATCGACGCAAGAGACAGAAAACAACTTAGATAAGAACCCCGCCGTGGAACAAGACAAAGGCGCGAATACTGAAGGATTCGGAACACCCCAGTGGTGGAAGCAGCAGGATGCATCACCGAACGGGCTCGATGCAGAGGAAGCGAACCGCCGGCTCGAGCAATATGGACCGAACCAGCTCGAAGAGAAACGGGAGAATCCGATACTCAAGTTCCTCTCCTTCTTTTGGGGGCCCATTGCCTGGATGATCGAGGTCGCAGCCATTCTCTCGATCGCCGTCGGGCATATCGACGACTTCATCATCGTCGTCGTCATGCTCGTCGTGAACGCAGTAATCGGCTTCTGGCAGGAGTTCCAGGCGGCCAATGCCGTCGAGGCGCTCAAGAAGCAGCTTGCGCTGAAGGCGCGGGTGAAGCGCACAGGGCGTTGGCAGGAGATAGAAGCCGCCGGGCTCGTGCCGGGGGACGTCGTTCGCCTCAGGCTCGGCGACATCGTTCCGGCCGATGTGGTGCTCACCGAGGGTGATTACTTGAGCATCGATCAATCCGCCTTGACCGGGGAGTCACTTCCCGTCGACAAGAGCCCGGGCGATACGAGCTACTCCGGGTCGGTGGTCAAACAGGGCGAAATGGAGGCCCTTGTCACCCACACCGGCGCGAACACCTACTTCGGGAAGACGACGAAGCTCGTCTCCTCGGCGAAGAACGTCTCACACTTCCAGAAGGCCGTTCTCACGATAGGCAACTACCTCATCTACCTGAGCCTCGGGCTGGCGGTGGTGCTGTTTGCCGTCATGCTCCTGCGAGGTGCCTCGCCCCTGACGCTGCTGCAGTTCGCGCTGATCCTCGTTGTTGCAGCCATTCCGGTCGCGATGCCGGCGGTTCTCTCCGTGACGATGGCGATCGGGGCGCAGGCGCTTGCCAAGATGAAGGCGATCGTAACGCGCCTGGTTTCCATCGAGGAGATGGCCGGCATCGACATATTGTGCAGCGACAAGACCGGCACCCTCACGCAGAACAAGCTCACCTTGAGGAAGCCGGAGCCAATGGGAGAGGCAACGGAGCAGGACCTCATCGTTGCCGCCGCGCTTGCCTCGAAGAGCGACAACCGAGACGCCATCGACGATGCGATTCTGGGGGCCGTCGAAGACCCGGACGCCCTGGCCGCGATGACGACGGAGAGCTACATCCCCTTCGATCCGGTGAAAAAGCGCTCCGAGGCGCACGTTCGCACCTCCGATGGTGCGGCATTCGGCGTCACGAAGGGCGCTCCGCAGGTCATCCTTTCTCTCTGCAAGAAGGATGCCGATATCGCCAAGGCAGCGGACGAGCGCATCGACGCCCTTGGTGCCAACGGCTTCCGAACCCTCGGAGTCGCACGCGACGACGGGGAAGGGTGGCGATTCCTCGGGCTCCTGCCCCTCTATGATCCACCGCGTGAAGACTCCTTTGAGACCATTCGCGACGCACAGGGCCATGGTATCAAGGTGAAGATGGTCACCGGCGACAACGTGTCGATCGCAAAGCAGATCAGCGGCCGCCTCGGTATGGGCGCGACCATCCGCACCGCCGAGGAGCTCTTCCGCAAGGACGGCGTCGAGGTCGAACGGCACGACGACAAGCATGTCTTCTCCCCGGAGGTCGATGCCGAGGTGGAGAAGGCCGACGGGTTCGCGCAGGTCTTTCCGGAGGACAAGTTCAACATCGTCACTGCCCTCCAAGAACGGGGCCACATCGTCGGGATGACCGGAGACGGAGTCAACGATGCCCCCGCTCTCAAGAAGGCCGACGTCGGCATTGCGGTGAGCGGCGCCACCGACGCAGCCCGGGCCGCCGCCTCTCTCGTCCTCACCGCGCCCGGCCTGTCGGTCATCGTGCGTGCGGTGGAGGGAGCCCGCCGGATCTTCGAGCGGATGAACAGCTACGCAATCTACCGCATCATCGAGACGATCCGCATCATGTTCTTCGTCGCGCTCGCCATGATCTTCTTCAATGTCTACCCGATTACGACGGTGATGATCATCGTGCTCGCGCTCTTGAACGATTTGCCCATCATCACGATCGGCTATGACAACACCTGGCTGGAACCGAACCCAGTGCGTTGGGAGATGCGTCGAGTCCTCTCGGTGTCCACCGTGCTCGGATTGATCGGGGTAATCGAGACCTTCGGGCTCTTCGTCTTCGCGGAGTACTTCCTGAAGCTCGACATCGCTCAGCTCCAGTCGTTCATCTTCCTGAAGCTCGCGGTCGCCGGCCACCTCACTCTGCTCGTGGCCCGCACGAAGCGGCCATTCCTGACGAAGCCCTACCCCGCGCCGATCCTCCTTACGGCGGTGATTGCAACGAAGATCGTCGCGACACTGATGGTCGGGTTCGGGCTCCTGATGGCGAAGGTCCCCTGGACCGACGTCGCCCTGATCTGGGCCTACTGCATCGCGTGGGTATTCATCGAAGACTGGGCGAAGCTCGGCGTCTACCGCCGCTTGGACAAGGCGCCGAAGAAGACGCCCGCATGGTTTGTCAGCTAACCCAATCGATGGGCGGCGCGTTCGAACGGTTCGCGACCGCCCATCAACAATCTGTTAACGGAACAGGAGCGAAATGAAATGGACCTACGAGAAGCACTCTCAAGTTCAGTAATCTCGTGTGACCTCCCCGGACGAAACAAAGAGGAGGTCTTAAGCGCACTCATGGATATCGCTATGGCGACGGGGAAGGTGCATGATCGCGAAGCCGCAATGAAATCGATTCTCGACCGCGAGGAGGGGACGTCGACCGGCCTTCAGAACGGAATCGCGCTGCCCCACGGCAAGACCGATGCGGTGGACGACCTCGTCGCCTGCGTCGGCATAACGAAGGAGGGAATCGACTTCGACTCCCTGGATGGCGAGAAGTGTCGGATCTTCATAATGACACTTTCATCGATCCATCGCACCGGACCTCATGTTCGGTTCTTCGCCGAGGTGAGCAAACTCCTTGCCGACCCGGTGCTGCGCGATAAGCTCCTGCGCGCCCAGTCCCCGGACGAGGTCCTCGAAATCCTCGCGGCGCAGGACTAAGGGACTGCCGGACCACTGATCGAACTTCCTCGCTCGCTCGTGGTTCATCCACTTCCACACCGTTTACCCCACATATCCGCGGTTCACTCAGGGATTCCCGGCCTACAGCACCTCCGTGTTGCCGCTCGAAAAGGTTGGAGTCAGCCGGTGGACTATCCCGCAACCAGCCGATGGATCGACGGGACACGGGGACAGCGTAGGATCGATGCTCCTCGAGCGGATTATCTCAGGGGCCTACGACAGTTTCCCAGCGATCTGCCCGAGCGTCTCACCTGAGAACCCGGCCGTAAGTCTCGTTCGACCGCTATCTCGCGCCGGCTGTCCGACCAACCAGCTCTTCGTCACCTCGGGATCGCTGAAGAACTCGATCGGGAGCAACCGGTCGAGCTTCGTTTAGTAGAAATCGACCCACACCGGGACGTGGCAAGGATGCGCCGTGACGAACTCCTCTTCGCGGCGCATCAGGTCGCAGGGTGCGGGGGAATCTCTACCGAAGCCCCCATACTTGAGAGCGTGAAGCTCGCCTCCCTTGTAGTAGGAGGGATAGATCGAACCTCCGGGTGATCGTCTGAGCGCCATGACAACTCCCAAGGTGATTGTACTCGGATTTCAGGACGAGCTGCAGTTCCGCCCGGCAGATCGCGATGATCTTCGTCTTCGAGGAAATGAGGGCTCGCGCGGCATGCTCGCG
>CAZDMH010000010.1:155093-160668 GCA_964506755.1 uncultured Spirochaetales bacterium | reverse complement strand
GCGACGATGAACAACTTCAAAGTCGAGAACCCGCGAGAAAACCTCCAGTTCGAGATCGACTTCACGACCGCCCATCGCGCGGTGTCAAGAGAGTGCAGCCACCCGGCCGAGCTCGAGACGTGCTGTCTGCGGGCGAAGTCTGCCTGTGAGCTCGAGAAGGGCTCCGGTTCAGCCAAGCACCGAGAGGATCTCCACGATGTGCTCACCTACTGGAAGGGTCGCAGTACCAACTCTATCGTTCTTAACAGGATCCCGGAAAAGACACGGCGTGCCGTCTTCAGCGACGAGTGGCGAACGATGCCCTTGCCGGCATCGCGATGCCTGCGAAGCAGGGAACGGCAGCTACTACGCCGACGCCAACGGCAGGCTCGACCTCATGTCGGAGCCAAGCCTCGACGCTGCGCGGACCTACCAGCAGCTCGCGAAAAACCCGGTTCAGAGCTCGCTCACCTGGCACCACGATGAAGTCGCTGAAGCGGTGCGCATGAAGATCCCCGATCGGGATCGTCATCAGCGGACCGGCCAACCAGTTTGCCGACCCGGAGCGATCGAAGGTCGTGGATACGATCCGCTACGCCGGTTGTCGGGAATGAGCGGGAAGGCTTCCGGCAAGAACAGCTTCTGGGTCTGGTGGCTTCCGAAGAACACCAACAACGCTTCGGCCGCCTTCGAATTCATCGCATGGCTTTCGGGCGCGACCGCCGAGAAAAAGATGATCCTGAAGAACCAGCAGATCTGCGCGATCACCTCGTTGTCGGAAGATCCGGAAGCGCTCCGCATGGCGCCGTTCCTACCGGTCATCATGCAGGAGCCGGCAAGCGGCAAGGTCAATCCGGTATCGAAGATCCTCCGGAAGCCAAGAGAGGCGCTGGTCGTCGGGCTGTCCGAAATCGCATCGAAGGATGTGGATCCGGCCACGGTCATGCAGCGGATCCAAAACCAGCTTGCCGGCGTAGACTTCTCGAGCTAGAATTACAGGCAGATGGGTCCGGTCTCGGCGGCGTCGAGCGAATCCCCCGCGGCGGAACCGCGCCGCTCATTGATCTGCACGGAGGAGCGATCACGGATGTGAAGAGTAAAAGGAGCTTCTACTTGTCGCTCGAAAAGGGGGACCTTCTGCCTGTGCTTCTCATGCTGCCCTCCGTGCTTCTCATCGCCTTCGTCATGTTGACTCCGCTTGCCTACGGTTTCTATCTTAGCCTGTTCGATTTCAACTGCGGGCGTTTCGTGCCGGCTCGCGATTTCCTGGGCCTCGGCAACTACACTTCGTTCATCAAGGACCCGACCGCGTGGCGAAGCATTCTCAACACTGTTCTCTTCTCCGCCGGTGCCCTTGCTTCCTTACGGCGGATAACCTTTCCGCTGCTCGCCGACGTGTATGTGGTCATCATTCTCATAAGCGGGGGCGACACCATCAAGATCTTCGACATCATCTATTCGCTCACCGGTGGCGGCCCCTACAACTCTACCGTCTCCATCAGCATGTACGCCTTCAACCAGGCTTTCATGCAGTCCAACCTCAGTTATGCGATGACACTTTTGGTCGTAGCGATGGTCGTCATGTTCGTGATATTCGGCGTGCCGTTCATTCGGCGCAACAGACTTCGGTCTTCTTGAGCGATGAGAGGAGGAGAAGCAGCGTGACCTACCGGGGCAAGTGGTACTTCCGAGCCGTCAACTATGCAATAATCGGTCTCTTTCTCGTCGTTACGATGATTCCCGTCCATGTCGTCGTATCCAACTCATTTCGGCCGACCCTGCAAATTCGCGAGATGCCGCCCCGGATCATCTTCACCCCCACGCTCAGCCACTTTCGGGGGCTGCTGGAGTACGACAACTTCCTCAACTACTTCCGCAATTCGATCGTCATCTCCGTCTCGGTAACCTGCATCACGCTCGTGCTCGGCTCCCTTGCGGCCTATTCCCTGAAGCTCTTCAAGTCGCGGTTGGGCGAGCGACTGTCCAATCTCCTGCTGCTCGGAAAGCTCGCGCACTCTGCGATGTCCCTCCCCTTCGTCATCTGGCTGATGGCGGGATTCGTGCGTGACCTCCCGGACGAGCTGCTCGAGTCGGCACGGGTGGAGGGGGCGACGAGGATGCAGACCTTCTCGAAGATCATCTTCCCGATGCTTACACCGGCCGCCGCCTCAGCGGTAGTGCTCGTGATGCAGGCATCCTGGAACGAGCTGATGTTCTCGCTGCAGCTAACAAACGTCTATACCTACCCGCTCACCGTTGGAATCGCCCGCTACGTGGGCGCCGTGTCGGTCGATTGGGGTAAGAGCAGCGTCGCGGCGACCATCGCCATGGTTTCGATCATCACAGTGGGGTTCCTCATGCAGAGGTACCTCGTCACCGGAATGACGGCCGGTGCAGTCAAGAGCTGACCCCGTCTCGATTTCATGCGCAGGGATTCCGCAGGATCCTGCCGAGCGCACGGGCGCTGGTGGCGGGGCGCGTTGTCCGGAGGAGCGAAGCGATGCAGAAAATACACTTGAATGGACGCTGGAGGGCCCGACGGGTCGGTAGCAGGAGCTACCTCGATGCCACGGTGCCCGGCTGCATCCACACCGATCTCCTCGATGCCGGATTGATCGGAGATCCCTTCTACCGCGACCAGGAGCTCGACGCATACTGGGTCGCGATGAGCGATTGGGAGTTCACCCGTGAGCTCACGGTGCCTGCGGCATTCCTTCGCCACGAGAGGGTTCTCCTCGTCTGTCACGGACTCGACACGCTCGCGACGGTCCGCGTCAATGGGAAGACCGTCGCACAGACGGACAACATGTTCAGAATCTACGAGCTCGACGTTCGGCCGCACCTGCGCGAGGGAAAGAACGTGCTGTCCATCACCTTTGCGAGCGCGCTCAAGTATACCGAGGTGAAAGACCGCGAGCGAAAGCTGCCCGGATGGTACTCCGACGCGAAGGTCGGCGTTCACGGATACATACGGAAGGAGCAGTGCAACTTCGGGTGGGACTGGGGAATCCGTGCGGTCACCTGCGGTATCTGGCGTGACATCGAGCTGATCGGCTGCTCAGGGTCTCGCATCGAAGACGTGAAGATCACGCAGGATCACTCGCGAGGCTCCTCCGTCCTGCTTCACCTCGCGGTCGCATCCGACGGCGCGCAGAACGGTCCGGTCCGCGTCCAGACTCGCCTGACCCTCGAGGGCCGAGAGGTGGCTCGCATCGATCTCCCTCTGGTATCGGGCCATGCACAGGGCGAGCTGCGGGTGCCGAGGCCCCGCCTGTGGTGGCCGAACGATCTCGGCGACCAGCCGCTCTATCTGGTCGAGGTCGTGCTGACGGCAGACGGCGAAAGGCTCGATAGTTGGTCGAAGCGCATAGGGCTACGCACCCTCGAGCTCGAGCGGAAGGCCGACGCATGGGGGGAGTCATTTCAATTCGTGATCAACGGACGTCCATTCTTTGCCAAAGGGGCGAATTGGATTCCAGCGGACGCCTTCAACAACCGCACCGGCCCCGAGCGCTACCGGGACTTAGTGGCGAGCGCCTCGGAGGCGCACATGAACATGCTCCGCGTCTGGGGCGGCGGGCTCTATGAGGAGGAGGTTTTCTACGACCTCTGCGACGAGTATGGAATCTGCGTCTGGCAGGATTTCATGTTCGCATGCACCACCTACCCGACCTATGACGCGGCCTTCATGGCGAACGTCGAAGAGGAGGCAAAGGAGAACGTTCGCCGGCTCCGGCATCATGCTTGCCTCGCGCTCTGGTGCGGCAACAACGAGCTCGAGCAGGGGTTGGTCGGTCCGCGCTGGACCGACGAGACAATGAGCTGGAAAGACTACTCGCGCCTCTTCGACGATCTGCTGCCCGCGATCGTGCGCGAACAGGACGGCGCAACCTCCTATTGGCCGGGCAGCCCCCACAGCCCGTGCGGCGACCGCTCCGACCACCGAAATCCCGAGTGCGGCGATGCGCATCTGTGGGACGTGTGGCATGGTATGAAACCCTTCGAGTGGTACCGCACGTGCGGGCACCGCTTCAACTCCGAGTTCGGGTTTCAGAGCTTCCCCGAGCCGAAGACCGTCGAGACCTATACCGAGGCGAGCGACCGCAATGTGACCTCATACGTCATGGAGCACCATCAACGCAGCGGCATCGGAAATCGTACGATCATCCACTACATGCTCGACTGGTTCCGGCTTCCCACCGGCTTCGAAGAGACGGTCTGGACGAGCCAGATTCTCCAGGGAATGGCCATCAAGTACGCGGTCGAGCACTGGCGTCGATCGATGCCGCGCGGGATGGGGACCCTCTACTGGCAGCTCAACGACACCTGGCCGGTGGCGAGCTGGTCGTCGATCGACTACTTCCACCGATGGAAGGCGCTTCACTACATGGCAAGACGTTTCTTCGAGCCGTGCCTGCTTTCGGCGGTCGAGGACGCCGAAACGGGCGAGGTGGAGGTCCACGTCACGAGCGACCTTCTCGAGGCGCGTTCTTGGGAGCTCAGGTGGATCGTGACGGACGCAGCAGGCAAGACGTTGATGGCCGGCAAGAAGGCGGTACGCGTTCCCAAGTCGAGCGACAGGGTCGTGACGACGCTCAAGCTTCTCAAGCTCATCGATGTGCACGGCATCCGAAATCTGCTGGTCTGGCTCGAAGCATGGGAGGGCGGTGGCTGCGTTGCGGAGAATCTTGTCATGTTCGCGAGACCGAAGCACCTGGACTTGGACCAAAACCCGGCGATCGACCTATCGGTGAAGCGGAATCGAAACGGTTCCTACGAGGTCGCGCTGAAATCCAAATCGGCGGCACTCTGGGTATGGCTCGAGCTGGCCGCCGCCGATGCCAGGATGAGTGACAGCTTCATACATCTTCGACCGAGGCGAACCAAACGCATTTCAGTGACCCCCCGCGAGCCCATTGACCTACACGCGTTCGAGAAGCAGCTCGTTGTAAGAAGCCTCGCGGATTTGAGCCGCAGCGCACCGAGAAAGACGTCTGGAACGACTTCTGCAAGGAGGGCTCGATGAAGCTTGCAGTCGCGATCGACACGAGAACACTCCCGCAGGCCGACGAACAAGCCGCGACGGCGATCAAGCTCGGAGCGAGGGGCATCAACATCTACCCCGCCCAGATACGAGAGGCCGCCGGACAGGTCGACGATGCCGTGCGTGTCTTTCGTGAGAAGGGCGTAGAGGTCGCACAGGTCGCCTGCTGGGACTACAACCCCCTCTTGCCGGAGGCGAAAGCCCGTGAGGATGTGATGCTTGCGATAGAGTTCGCCGGCAAGTACGGAGGCACGTCGACCGTGGTATTCGGTGCCGGAGGGCTCAACCCGCAGAATCCTTGGATTGCCCATCCGGACAACTGGAAGACGAAGACCCGGGAGGCGGCGGCGAATACCATCAAGCCATTGGCAGAGCTCGCGGAGCGAAACAACACCCGCATAGCTCTCGAACCTCAATTCGCAAACGTCTGCAAGAATGCGGAGGCGACGTTCGAGCTGCTGGAGCTCATCGGATCGAAAGCCGTGGGCCTCTCGATGGATGTAGTGAATTACTGCACCTACGACCACTACTGGGATGCGAACGCGTTGATCG
>CAZDMH010000010.1:0-154993 GCA_964506755.1 uncultured Spirochaetales bacterium | reverse complement strand
GATCGTCGAGCACACGCCGCCGGAAATGCTCGAGAGCACATTCGACTTCGTGCGGGCAAAGGCCGCGAAGGTCGACGTAGAGTTCCGATAGGCGGGAAATCAATCAACGCACGGGGGAGCAAGCAATGAACGAGGTAAGGATCGGGGTCGTCGGGCTGCTTTGGGGCCAACGTCACGTCGGAACCATCAAGAATATCGAAGGCATGCGCGTGAGCGCAGTCGCATACGACAGGGCGCTGCCCGACGGTACGAGCGTCGAGAAGCTCGCACGAGACATCGATGCGCGAGCGTTCAAAGACGGGATCGAGATGATAAAGACCGCCGACATCGATGCCGTAGATATCTGCACATCGCCGAAATGGCGAGAGCCGCTTATCGCCGCCGCAGCCGAGCGAGGGCTTCCCGTTCTGATCGAGAAGCCCATGGCGCTCACCGTCGAGCAGGCGCGCACCTACGCGAGAATTGCCGAATCAGGCAATATACCGCTGATGGTCGAATATCCGTTTCGATTCCTGCCGGCAATCGAACGGCTCAAGGAGCTTCTCGACGGCGGGCCCTTGGGACGTCCGATAAGCGTCGAAGGCGAGCTTCAGACGACCTGGAATCCTCCCCCGGGCCACTGGACGTGGGACGACGGCAACGAAGGAGGGGTCGTCCTCGAAAGCGGGTGTCACCTCATCGATACGCTCTGCTACCTTTGCGGAGAGCCGAAGCGAGTCCATGCAGTCGGCTTGAACATCCGGGGGCATGGCCGCCAAGTGGACACTGCGGCGATGATTATCGAGTTCGAAAACGGCAGTCATGCGCTTGCGAACATCGGAGGGCTCGGCGCGAACGCCTTCAACAATCCGATGTCTCTGCGGGTGTTCGCCGACAGGGGCGAGGGAGCCGATGAGGATCGTTCAGATAGGGACTGGGGGCTGGGGACGCTCCTGGCTCAAGCTCATACATGAGACCACCGGGTGCGAGCTCGCAGGTCTCGTGAGCCGCGGTGGCGAGAACCTCGTGCACGCAGAGAATGAATGGGGTCTCGCAGACGAGATCTGCTTCACCGATATCGACCGCGCGCTCGAAATCGAGTCGGACCTCATTCTCATCACGGTGCCGCACCACCTCCACCTCGAGTACGCCGAGAAGGCCGCGAGAGCCGGTAGGAATGTTCTCATAGAAATGCCGTTGAGCGACGATTTTGCGGCCGCGGGTCGTTTCGTTGTGCTTGCAGAAGCTCTCGGGGCAAGGGCCTGGGTAAGTCAGAACTTCCGCAACAGGTTGCAGCTCTGGAAGATGCGCGCCTCGCTTTCTCCGGCGGGGGCGGGGAATCCGCTATGGATCACCATCGATTTCCGTCAGGGGGAGAACAGCCGCCGCCCGCAATCATGGCGCACGGAGGGACCCGAGGTGGTGACATGCGAAATCGAGTTCGCCAACGGAGCTCGCGCAAGCTATCACGGGGCAACCGAAGGAATCGGTATGCAGACCGGCTGGCAAGCCCACTGGTTCGTACAGACCGACCAGGGTTCTATCCAGTGGGTCGGGAACGATTTGTCGTTGACGGGAAGTAGGGAGGATCGTCCCAGAATGATCGAGGCGACCGACTTCCCGGGATTCGATAGAGAAGGAGTGCTCCTCGAGATCGCGAAGGGGATCCAGGGTCTTCCCTGCAACGTTCCGACGGTTTCAGACAACCTTCGAAGCTTCGCGATGGTCAAGGCGGCAGAGATGTCGCTTCGGGAGGGGCGACCGGTTGCGATGGAGGAGCTGCTATGAGGCGCATTGCGCCGCGCGCCGGCCGGACCGACGCCGAGTGCCATTCTCGGCGTCGGTTGAAGGAGAAACGATGGCAAACGCCATAGATGTCGGCGTTCAGTTGTGGACGTTGCGCAGGGAGGCCGAAATCGATCTCGCGGGAACTCTCGAGCGGGTCGCCGCGATGGGATACGAAGGCGTCGAGCTCTGGTTCCCGAGCTATCCCGGTGCCGCCGAGGTGAAGAGTCTCACCGACAGCCTCGGACTTCGGACCACCAGCGCCCATGTTCCCTTCCTCGACCTGAGGGATAGGACCGATGAGGTGATGGAGTACCATCACACACTCGGGAATCGTCGTCTGGTCATCCCCTACATAAGTCCCGAGATGCGGCGTGATTCGACGCAGTGGAAGCGGCGAATCGAGGAGATCTCGGAAATAGCCCGGCGAACGGCGAGGGAGGGCTTCGAGCTTTTCTATCACCATCACGATATGGAGCTCAAGGAATCGGTCAACGGCGTCACCGTTCATCAACACATTTTTCCGTCGGTCGATCGCACGCAACGAAGGCGAGCCGGTCAATGTGGAAGTCGGCGAAGGCGGGATCGATTGGGAATCGGTCGGTGAAGCCGCAGTCAATGCGGGCGTCGAATGGTATATCGTCGAACAGGACTGCAGGGCCCGGCCTGCCTGGGAGAGCATCCGAATGAGTCTCGACTATCTCAGGCGACGGGGATTCGTCGCGTGATGAGCGACAAGCGGCCGATCCTCACCGGCCTGAGGCGGCGCGGCTGCGACGGGCGATAGTGTCTACCGAGACTGCGGCGAGGAGGATTGCTCCCTCCACCATGTACTTGATCTCGGGCGGCTGACCCATGAGGTCGAGCCCGTTTGAGACGCTGCCGATCACCAGTGCGCCGAGAAGCGCAGCCCACACGGTCCCTCGGCCTCCGTAGAGGCTCGTTCCTCCGATGACCGCCGCAGCGATCGTCTCGAGGAGGAAGGTGCCCCCGCCCGTTTGCGTGCTCGCGGCAGTGAGCCGGGAAACGAAGATGATGCCGCCCAGCGCCGAGAGAAGACCGGTGATGCCGAAGACCGCGATTCGAATCCCTGAGAGGTTGACGCCGGAGCGTCTCGCGGCCTCTCCGTTGCCTCCAACCGCGTAGATGTAGCGGCCGAAGCGCGTCCGCTTTGTCACGAGTGAGAACAGCACGACGAGCCCGAAGAAGATGATGCCGGCGGTCGGGACGCCTCTGAACTGATTCAGGATGACGACGCTCGCGACCGAGGTGCCGGCGATGAGAACGCTGCGGGTGATCACCGACGCCATCGGCGAGAACGACAGCCCGGCTCGACGGCGCCGAGCCCGCATCAGCCACGAGGAGAGCACAAAGGCGGCCGCAACCACCAGCCCGAACGCCACCCCCCATTGGGCCGGCAGGTAGGACTGAGCAATTTTCGCAATATGAGGCTCGAAAACATTCACGGTGCCTGTGTGCCCCAGAACGCGAAGCTGAACTCCCTGCCACCCGAGAAATCCTGCCAGCGTTACGACGAAGGATGGTACTCCGACAAACGCGAACCACGCACCCTGGAAAGTGCCGATCGCTGCCCCCGCCGCAAGGACGAGAACAATCGCCGCCCACCACGGCCAGCCGTGATTCACGATCATGACCCCGAGGATTGCCGAACAGAGCCCCGTGACCGATCCCACCGAAAGATCGATCTCACCGAGCAGCAGCACCAGGACGACTCCCACCGCGACCGAGCCGGTTGCGGCCACCTGAACCATGAGGTTCGAAAGGTTGCGGGCCGAAAGGAACACCGGCTCCTGGATCTCGAAATACGCTGCGATGACGATCAGGCCCAGTACGACCGGAAGAGCACCGAGCTCGCCGTGCCGCCATCGTTGGATGCTGTAGCGCGAAAGCAGCTCGCCGGTTGCCCGCAGCGAGCGGCCGCCGCGATCCGCCTCGTTGGAACCGCGGCCGGAGGTACCGATAGGGTCCATCACGCCTCCTCGGCCCGGGCGCCGGTGATTGCCGCGACGACATCCTCGGGCGTCGTTCCCTCGCCGCTGAACGTTGCCACGCGACGTCCGAGACGCAGCACGATCAACCGGTCTGCCACGGCAAACACGTCGTGAAGGTTGTGCGATATTATGACGACTCCGAGGCCATGCTCGCGCAGTCTTCGGATGAGGGCGAGAACCTGCTCCGTCTGCGCGACTCCCAGCGCCGCCGTCGGCTCGTCGAGAACCACGAGCTTGGCATTCCACATCGAAGCACGCGAGATTGCGACCGCCTGACGCTGTCCGCCGGAGAGCGAGGCTACTCTCTCGCGTACACTTGCGATGGTGGTCACGTTAAGTGTGGCAAGGACGTCGAGAGCCCGTCGTTCCATCTCGACCTCGGCGAGAGATTCGACGATCGGCGGAATCAAGGAGACAACCTGCTCTCGCCCGAGGAACAGGTTCTGGACGACGTCGAGGTTGTCGCAGAGTGCGAGGTCCTGGTACACCGTCTCGATCCCAAGCCGCGTGGCGTCACTCGGCGCATGAAGGTGGGTTTCCTTCCCTTCGAACATGATGCGTCCCGTGTCAGGCGAGTGGGCGCCGGCGATGCACTTGATGAGAGTCGACTTCCCGGCGCCATTATCACCTACGAGCGCCAGGACCTCGCCGGGATAGACCTCGAAATCAACCTCGGTTAGGGCCTGCACCGCACCGTAGCTTTTCGAGATGCCCCGCATTTCGAGGATTGGCTTGCTCCTCGAGGGGGCGGCGTTTCCGCCGCCCCCCGAGCTGTTTGTTACCTCGTTGTCCGGCATCTTCGCCTACTGCAGGTATTGGCGAACGCTGTCCGGGAGCCCGGTCAGGACCTTGTCGATCCCGCCGAACTGGCTGTCGATCCAACCGTTTGTGACGAGGGTCTTCACATTGGCCTGGTCGATGGGAACGACCTTGAGCATGACTGACGGCACGTCGACCTGGCTGTTGTTTACGGACGCGTTGATGTTCGTGGGCTTCTGACCCTTTATGACTGCGGCGGCGATCTCAGCCGCTGCGGGAGCCTGCAAGCGGAAATCTTTGAACACCGTCACGCCCTGCGTGCCGAGAAGGACATTCTGGATTCCTTCGAGCGACGCATCCTGGCCGGTGGTCTTGACCCTTCCGGCCATTCCCTGCGCCTTCAACGCCGCGATGATGCCGCCTGCCATTCCGTCGTTGGCGGAGATGACTCCGTCGACCTGGTTGTTGGCCTTCGTGAGGATCTGTTCCATCTCCCGTTGCGCCGTGGTCGGATCCCAGCCCGGCGTCCACTGCTCGTCGACCAGGGTGAGCTTGTTCGACTTCAGGAGGGGATCCACTACCGAATGAATACCATCGTTTACGAGATGGGCATTGTCGTCGGTCGGCGACCCGTTGATGATCACGATCCGGGAGCCGGCCTGAAGGTGGTCGACCATCCACTGGGCCTCCGCCTTACCGACGGTAGTGCTGTCGAACGAGACGTAGTAGGCGAGCGGCGAGTTGCGAATCAGACGGTCATAGGCGATGACCGGCACGTTCTGTGAGTGCGCGTCATTGACGATGGCGGCGGCAGCCTTCTGATCCACCGCGGCGATGACGAGCACCTTCGCTCCCTTGGTCAGCTCAGCTTCGGCTTGTGATTGCTGCTTGTTTGGATCGTTCAGCGCGTTGAGAACGTCTACCTGGACACCGGGGACCAGCTTCTCGATCGCCTGCTTGAATGTGGGGGCGTCGGAGCCCTCCCATCTCGGGGTAACGTTCTCCGGCAGCAGAAACGCTACCCGCGCGGGGGCAGCGGTTGGTTGGCTGCTCTCGCCCGTCCCGCTCGCGTACGCTGCAAACACTCCGACAACAACCATCATGAACGCGACGAGACAGAGGATCTTTGCTTTTTTCATGACTGACCTCCATTTGACCATGCGAACTTTGTGGTGGAATCTCTAGTGCGATTCCTCCCCCCGGGTGAATCGTCGGAGAAAACGTTCAACCTCCGACGATATCCTTCTCTATCGATTCTGCTATCGTGGCGAACCTCTTCTCCTCCGGGGCGACACCTCCCTCCTCCTTTTTCTCCTTGTCGCGTTTCCCCCTCGAGCTTGAGCGGGCGGTTCAAATATATGGTAACTCGTGCTGACCCGCCGAGCGATCGGAGCGAAATCTCAATCGTCCATAGGTCGAATGACCGATACCTAGATCGGGCTGATGCGCCGATCGGTCACGGGAACCTACCTCGGTTCGAAGAACTCAAAAGGTTCCAAGTGTATCGAAGGAACCCATAAGGTTCTTGTTGCTATTCGGGAACCCATAAGGTTCTCACTATCATCCTGGAACCCTATGAGTTCTCCATTGCACAGGCGCTTCCCGAAGTGATATTCTTCAGGTGTGAACGTTGTCGTGGTGATTGCCGATATCGTTGACTCACGCTCCATCGAAAATCGACAGATCTTTCAACAACACCTCAAAGAGATCCTCTCCGAGGTAAATGGACGCTCCGCCGAGGAGCTTCTGTCGCCACTCACCCTCACGCTCGGCGATGAGTTCCAGGCCGTGTATGGAAGCTATCAGACCCTATTCCGGGACATGGTCCGCATTCTCGCGAGAATATCCCCCCACCGATTGCGTATTGCGATCGCATACGGCGCACTCTCGACGGACATAAACCGAAATGCGGCACTCGAAATGGACGGCAGAGTGTTCAACGAGGCCAGGAGTCTCATGGACAGGCTCAAGGCCAACCCGCGCACCGCCGTCCGCTTCACCACCGCTGAGCCATTCGACTCGGGTCTTCTCAACAGCTGTCTCAAGCTCTTCAGCAACGAGCTCGCTCGATGGAAGACCAACTCGCTTCTCATCTTCGACCATCTTCTGGAGGGAGACTCGACCGAGAGGATCGCTCAAGATCTCGGAATCACCGTCCGGGCCGTCAACAAGAATATCGCAACAAACAATCTCCGCGACTTCGTCGAGCTGCTCGAGAGCATATCGACAGAGCTTACCAGAACCCTCCACATCCAACCATCGAGGAAGGGATGACCACGCAGCTATTCTACTGCCTCATTCCGTTTTGCCTGCACGCGAGCGTCGTCGGACGTCTCGGTCGGAGGAAATTCTCCCTGCATTGGCAGATCATCGCCGCCGTAGCCGCCGCCGCGATGGTGATTCTTCCGATCCTCACGTGTGCAAATTGGGTCATACTCACGGCAGCCACCGTTGGTCTCATAATAATCACCACAACGATAATCGCCACGATCAGGAACGGTAATCTTGCCCGTACGGTGGTCATGTTTACGAATCTCGCCTTCGTTGCACTCGTTCTCGGGAACGAGAACTGGGTGACCGGATTCAACGGCGCGACGATCTCCGCGGCATCGTGGATCGCCGGCAACAATGCGTTGGCTGCCCAGATTTCCTCGGCAACGCTGCACACCCTCATGGTCGTACTGTCGGGACTCATAATCGTCACGGTCGAGATCAATCATCCAATTGCGTTGTTTCTCAAGCGCACGAAGCTCATGCCCGAGGAAACCTCGGCCAACGCCTCGCCGGAGCCCGCGCGCGGTCGGGCAATCGGGTACCTGGAGCGGGCGATCGTGTTCATTCTGACATTGACCGGCAACTTTGCAGGTCTTGGCCTTGTGTTGGTCGCAAAAGGCATAGCTCGCTTCCAGCAGCTCAACGACCGAGATTTTGCCGAGTACGTGCTCATCGGCACGCTGCTCTCCATCGGCGCGGCGATGTTCACCGGCTTTGTCTTCTCCCACTTCCGATGAGGTGATGCCTCTGGGCAATCGAGGGGTGGGGCGTCTGCGCCCAGATCTGAGCGCGGACGGAGCTCTCAGACCTTCGAGAGATGGTCGGCCAGGCGAAGGGCGAGGGCGACGATCGTCAGCGTCGGGTTCGCGTAGCCGCTGGTGGGGAACTGGGCGCAGCCGGCGACGTAGAGGTTGTCGACGCTGTGGAAGCGCGAGTTGTGGTCGACGATGCCCCCATCGCTCGTCGCAGACATCCTGAGCGCTCCCATGTGATGGTCGCCGGTGGCAAGAGCATTGTCGGTCCGGCCGAAGACCCAGTCCTCGGGACCGCCTGCGAGGTCCGTTGTCAGCCGGAACTCCGTCGCCCCCCTGCCGCGCAGGTACTGCTCACAGAGCTCCAGGGCTCGAATCGCTGTGCGCTTGTCCGCTTCGAGCAGGCGCCAATCCACGTGGACCGCGGGTTGGCCGAAGACCGGGTCCACAGCCGCGTCGTCGAGGGTGATCCGGCTCTCCTCGTTGGGAACCTGCTCCCAGTTGATGTTGACCTCCGCCCGCTCGCCTTCGGGATCGAATCTAAGTATCAGGCGAAACTGTCCGATCTTTTCCCCCGCCAGCGTGGCGGGCGTCGGGACGAGGACTCCCCAGGCGTTGAAGACGTGGTGCATGTCGAGCAGCCTCGGGTCGACCAGGGGGGCGGTATCGGGGAGGTAGTCGCCGCCCGGCGCGTCGGGCTGCCTCAGGCGTACTTGTTGATCGCTGAAAAGACTGCGGATCTCCCGAGCGACGGGCCGCCCGAAGCGGACCTCGGCCGCCGTCGTGAGCAGGGGATGGACCATGAAGCCGCGGCCGAGCTGGTCTGCGTCGTTGTTGCCGAGGCTGCCCGAGAGCTCGAGCACGCGCACGGTCTCGATTCCCCCCAAGGCAAGGACATGTCGCTCCGCCGTGACTCGAAAGCTGCGTCCCTCCCGTCCGCCTTCGATGGCGGCGCACACGAGCGAGGTTACGTGGTCGCGGTGCGGCCCCGTCTCGATTCGCAGAAGGCTTGCGTTGAAGAGCACCGTGACATTTCCCGCCGCTCGCAGCGCCTCTCCCACCTGCAGCTGGAAATCGTGGTGACGCTCGTCGTACTGGGCATGGAAGATGGCCACTGTCAGCGGGTCCGCTTCCTGCCTGGGGAAGCTCTTCCCGTGAAGGGCCCTCTCCCAAAATGGGAGGTCGTCGAAGTTGAAGGGACCCCAGTCGCCGAACTCCATCGCCTCGCCATAGTAGGGAAAGAGGTCGGAGAGGCCAATCGGCCACGACGCGCCGCGGTAGCCCGGGCGGGGGAGGAAATCGACCTCGTCGAGTGGGCGGGCCCAGAAGCCGAAATGGTTCGTCGTTCCGCCGTACATGTGAAGGCGCGATCTCCTGAGGAAGTAGGGATCGACCTTCGCGAGGAACTCGCCGAGCGTCCCTCCGTAGATCTTCTGACGGAATCCGGGGGGAAGCCCGCGTTCATCGGGCAACCCCGCAGCCAGCACGAGGACCTTCTTTCCGCATCCGACAAGGCGCTTGGCCATCGCCAATCCGGCAGCCCCGGCACCTGCGATGCAGATGTCATAGCCCTCAAGCACGGCTCCATCGCGAAGTTGTTCGCTGCTGAGGTACACGGCTTGTTCTCCTTGCGGGCGTCATTCGCGCAAACGTAGTCGAGATTGGGTGACTCGAGCTCCGCGCCCACCAACGCCTCCGACAGTATGGCGCTCTCTTTGGCCGTTGGCAACGCCGTGTATCCACTCCACTTCCGCTCGGGAGCTTTTGACCGCTCGAGAAACTGGGCCTATAATGAAAGTGTTACCACAACAAGAAGGAGGCGTAGCGCATGGGCGAAGAACGCAGAACGGCTCCGCGGTTTACCATCGATCAAATGGTCGATCTCGAGTTCGGACGGGAGTCGGTAATCCACGCATCCGGGATCAACGTCAGCACCTCGGGACTTCTCTGCAAGGCAGACTACTACATGGAACCCGATACGGAGGTCTCGCTCGTCATGACGATACCGTCGGAGTCGGGTGACCACACCGTCAGCTGCGACGGCATCGTCGTCCGCTGCGACAAGGGAAAGGGGCGCCACCTGACCGCGATACGCTTCACGTCGCTGGCCGACAAGGATGTCGGAGCGCTCTCCGCGTTCCTGGAGGGCTGCCAGGCCGTATAGGCTGAGCGGCGGACCCTCAGCCTCCCGCCTACTATTGCCTCGGAGAGTCCCCGGTCACACGGGTATGCGTCACTCCGCATATGACAAATTCTCGTCACGTCAGCTCCCGCCGAATTGGAGTAAAATCGTAGGATAGAGCCGTCGAAATCTCACTTGCGGCTCAGCGGCAGCAGATGCGGCCGGACAGCTCAATGCTGTCTCGGCGTCCGTCGCCGCTCTTGCTGGGGGGGGCCTCCCGGCTGTCGACCGTATGGAGGGAACGCTATGCGGAGTATCCGAAGCTTGCGTGCTCTCGTCGGGGCCGTGCTCGTCGGGACATGTGTGGCGTGGTTGCTCACCGCAACCGGCTGCCCGAGCCCGCTTACCCAGAGGGTGCTCGACCGGGTGAAGGACGCCAGTGCGCCGGTCATCACCATTGCCTCGCCTGCCGACGGCAGCTCCTACGCCGCAATGGTCGCTGTCGCCGGGCGCGCCACCGACGCCGCGTCAGGCGGATCGGGCGGAGTCGTCAAGTCGCTCTCCTATCAGGTGCTTTCCACCTCACTGGCCGCAGACATCGCTGTCGCCTCCGACGGCAGCTTTGCCTTCCAGTTCCCGACCGCCGGTCTTTCCGGCAGCCTCACGATCCAAATCAGTGCCACCGACTGGAACGGCAACACGGGAAAGACGCTTCTAACGCTGGTCGACGCGGGAGCGATCCCAACATTCGCCGCCGCCGCCGGGAATCACCAGGTTTTGCTCACCTGGGACCCGGTTGCGCTTTCGACGGGCTACACCCTCTACTACACCACGAACGGCACCGTGCCGTCGGTGAGCTACGGTACGAAAATCGACAACGTGACCTCTCCCTACGCTCTGTCCGATCTCAGCAATGGACAGCTGCACGAGTTTCTGCTTCTTTCGCACTCATCCACCGGAAGCGACAACCTCTCGCGCGTCGTCACGGCGGTACCACTCTCGCCACTGACCTTGTCACCGAAGGCCGTCGGGGAGCTCGGAGGGATAGATCTCAGCTGGAACGCCATCGCGGGGACGAGTCAGTATGAGGTGTGGCGCGCCTCGAGCTCGAGCGGTCCCTTCTTCAACATCAGCGGAAGCCTCGCCGGCACCAACTTCACCGACTCGGCTGTCTCCCCCGGAGTCCCCTACTGGTACCGGGTCAAGCTTGCAGGGTTCTCGAACGATCCGAGCGCGGCTGTGGCGGCGACGACCAGTCCGTTTCCCCAAGACAGACGTCGTGAGGTGGCAATACTCGACACGCCTGACGTCGCCAGCGGGGTCGCAGCAGGCGGCTCGCATGTCGTCGTCGCCGACAGCTCGGCGGGCATCGAAGTCGTCGACGTTTCGGACCCCGCCTCGCCGAAGCAGATTGGCAGCCTGTCCGGGCTCGGCACGACGATGAATGTGGCAGTAAGCGGAACACTGGCCCTCGTAGCGGGAAGTCCGAACGTTCTCGAGATCGTCGATATCTCGGACCTCTCGAACCCGACACTGGTGGGGGAGCTTGCGGGCACCTACGGCAGCTTCGACGTCGCGGTCGAAGGCAACACCGCCTACGTCGCGAACGGGCTCGGGGGTCTACGAATCGTCGACATCACCGATCCCGCTTCGCCCCAGGAGATCGGCGTTGCCCCCTTGCCTGCGACCGCCTACGGGGTCGTCGTCAGCGGGTCGTATGCCTACGTCGCCGACTACTCGGCAGGGCTGCAGATCGTCGACATCTCCAGTGCTTCCGCCACCTACCTGCAGGTGGTGGCCTCCTACCCCGTCTCCGACTACGCCTTCGGGGTCGCGGTCAGCGGTTCTCATGCCTATCTCGCGGCGGGAGCCGACGGCCTTCGCGTCATCAACCTGGCGAGCTTCCCGACGCTGTCCGAGGACAGCGTATTTGACACGGCGGGAACCGCGATGGATGTAGCGGTGAACGGCGCCTACGCCTATGTCGCGGACTCCTCAGACGGGGTGCGGATCATCGACGTATCCACCCCGTCCTCGCCCTTCGAGGTCGGCCACTCGCGTTCTGCTGCCGGCAGCGTCGTCTCGAGCGCGGGCTTCCTCTTCGCCGCCGGCGGCACTACCGGGCTCCTCGTCATCGACCCCTCGCTGCCCGGCTCTCCGCGGGAAGTCGCCTTTGTCGACACGCCGGGCACCTCACAAGGCGTCACCCTCGACGGTCCGTGGGCGTTCGTTGCCGACGGACCCGGCGGTCTTCGAGTAATCGACATCTCGAACCCCTCCGCTCCCTCGGAGCTCGGCTCCGCCGGCACTCCGGCAAACGCGTGGGATGTTGCCGTAGAGGGCACCTACGCGTTTGTCGCGGACTCGACGGTCGGCCTGCGGATATTCGACCTTGCCGATCCCTCCGCCCCCTCCGAGGTCGGTACTCTTCCGACCACGAGCTTTGCCTACGGGGTAGCCGTCAGCGGCGAATACGCATACCTTGCGGCCAATCTGGCAGGCCTTCGCGTAGTCGACGTTTCCGATCCCACCTCGCCGCGGGAGGTCGGCTCCTTCGACACCGCGGGCAATGCGACGGCGGTGGAGGTGAGCGGCAACCATGCCTTCGTTGCCGACCAGGCGAACGGGCTTCGCGTCATCGATGTCTCAGACCCGACCTTTCCCGAAGAGGTCGGCAGCGCAGGGGGAACGGCATTCGACGTGGCTCTCGACGGGGGATATGCGTTCGTGGCGAGCTACTCGAGCGGCCTTGAGGTCGTCGACGTCTCGAATCCGGCCTCGCCGTCAGTCACCACGACAGTCGGCTCCGGCGGAAATGCGATGGCGGTGGCCGTGAGCAGCCACTATGTCTTCGTCTCAAACCAGAGTGCCGGCATAAAGGTTTTCGACGTTGGCGATCCGACTGCACCGGTCCTCGTGGGGTCGATCGGCTCGGTCGGCGGGAACGGCATCGCGGTGGGCGGGGCCTACGCCTTTGCCGCCTACGGGGCAAACGGCCTGCGCGTTCTCGAGCTCGACCCGCACAACTAGTGCCTAAAAGAGGCGGCTCCGCCCCCCAACGTGTTTCGGGCAGATCGCTCCTTCATCTTTTTCATCCGGGATGTTCGGACCGGTTCGATCCTGTTCATGGAACGGGTGGTGAACCCCCTGCAAGGATGAAGTGTGGCTCGGCGGGGGAGCACTCGTCCTCGACGCTCGGATCGTGATGGCTACTCTCTCCGGACCTCGATCTCCCCGAGCCATTTGACCCATACTGCGCCCGGCTCGCCCTCGGCGACGAGCCGCAGGGGATAGCCGTTGCGCCGGTCGAAGATCTTTCCGTTGAACTCATAGGCGAGGTAGACCCCCTCGGACATCGCCTGCTCGAGCGGCAGGGTTTGCTCGTAGCTTCCGTCGATGCTTCTGAACGCTACCGAGCCCGCCCCGTCGCGAACCCCGGCTCGTTCGAGCAGCAGCCGAAGCGGTACACCCGTCCACACCCCTTCGTCGCGAAAGAAGCCGGGACACACCAGCACGGCGGAGCGCCGCACCGACGGCATGGCTCTGATCTCCGCGAACGCGATCGACAGGGGGTGCTCGACCAGCCCCGAGATCCCGAGACGGTATGTCTCGATGTCGACATCGATAGGCGTACCGGTCAGGTGCAGCCCGTCGACCACACCGACCCCGAACGATCCGCTGCTCGAGGCCGAGGGCTGCTCTCCCGAGGCTGTAGCCTCGCGCCTGCCGGCCGCGGCGAGAGCTGCCGGCAGGACAACCGCAAGGATCACGGAGACGACAAGACTGTGTTTCATGTTCAACTCCTCAGATAGTGTCGATGCGAAATGGATTACCTGGACTTGTTGAGGGCGGGGAGAGGGAAACGCGGTGTGGGCACAGCCCATCTACCCGATTATCGCTCGTTGCTGCAGAGAATGCAACGTTGGAACGCGGCACACCGGGCAGCTTCACTCGGAGCGGACGGCGGCGGTTTCAAGGGATATCCGGGGGACAGCCGCCTACCGCATTCGAGAAGGTGACGATACGCTCAGGAACTCTCGGGATGCGGAGGACCACAAAGCGACGATGGTAGGAAAACCACTCCGGGAGCTGGGCTATTCCCTGGCATGGTCCAAAGTGCGTGGAGGTGAGCCCGATGTAGAGTGCATTCGGAGAGCGGTAGACGCCGCTGAGGGTCGTCCTCGAATCGATGTTCTTGAACTTGTAGACTGTCAGCTCCTCGACCACGTAGACGCGTTGCGTCTTCCAGTCGATGCCCTCGGATTCTGTGTTGAATATCCCGGCGTATTGTCGGGGAGTGTCGATGAGCATCCCGTCTCGGAGGCGGACGTCGCGCTGGTCCTTCACGCCCACACTCCCGCTGTTTCGCCTCGGTTGTATGCGCGACAAGCCGGCCTCGTTTTCGAATACTGCGACAACGCCATATTCGGCCGCGGAGGCGCCGGTAGGAAGCGGCGAACCATGGGGATCGACCGGTACCATCTGGCCGAAGGGCGCGCGAGAGGAGGAGACGATGAGAAGCAGGATGAGAGTAGCGCCTTTCTTCCTCATGGAGTGCCCTGCATAGAACATATCCTCTCCGGGCGGCGAAAAAAATTCGACCCCTCGTGGCCGTGATGTCACCGGCGGCGGGCGTGGCGATGCTCCTTGCGGCATGGGCGTGCGGCAGCGTGTCGTAGTGCCGGCGCCGCGCGGAGCACGTTCAAGGTGTGACGCGGTATCGGAGGTAAACCATACCGCCGGCGAAGCGCCGCTCGTCGAGCAGCTCGAGGTTGACGCGAAGTCTGTCGGGGAAAACGGGAATGCCGCCGCCGACGACGACAGGCGCAAGGAAGAGGCGGCACTCGTCGACGAGCCCTGCCCGAAGTGCCTCTGCGGCGAGCGTTGGCCCCCCGACGGAGACGTCGCTTTCGGAAAGTACCTTCAGCCGCCGGACCTCGTCGGGGTCGAAGGCCCGCTCGAGGCGTGTCCGTGTGCTCCTGACACGTTCGAGGGTCGTCGAGTAGACGATCTTCTCCGCGGCGCGCCAGATTCCTGCGTAGTCAGCCACGACCGGCGGCTGCCCTGTCGCAATGTCCTCTGATTCCCACGCGAACATCACCTCGTACATCCGCCTTCCGTACAAGTAGGTGCCAACCTTTCGCTCGAGGTCGTTGAGGAAGGCGTGGACCTGCTCATCCGGCGCCGCCCAGTCGAAGTTGCTCCCTACGTCTGCCACGTAGCCGTCGAGTGTGCCAATCGCAGTGTAGACCAGACTTCCCATTGTTCGCTCCTTGCGCGTCGGTGCTACTTAATCTTCTGATTGAGGTTGAGCTTGGGGAAATGAGCCTTGACGCAGTCGGGACAGATGCCGTGGCTGAAGCCGGCTTTGGAGTGGTCGGTGACGTAGGCTTCGATGCTCTGCCAGCTACCGTTTTCATCGCGGATGCGTTTGCAGTACGAGCAGATCGGAAGCAGGCCCTCGAGGCGATGAGCGTGGTGTTCGATTTGCTCTGCCCGCAGACGCACCCGGTCGACGACGAGGATGACCAAACCGAGGGCCACAAGCATCTGGAAGCCGACAAGAAAGCCGAAGGCAAGCGAAAACACCGACGGAACGCGGGTGAAAACTGGAAGAAAGAGGACGTAGATTCCCCACGCGAGCGAGCCCCAACCGGCCAGCCTGCGCCCGACGAGCGGCTGTGCCGGGGTGATACGCAGGATCATTACACCGGCCGGGATGAAGAGCGCGGCCCGTACCGCGGAGTAGAGGAAAAGGGCACCTACGTACCGCTCGGCCGACAAGAAGATTGCCGCTGCCCATACGGCCGCGAACGCGGGGAGCGCAACGAAGTTCCAGCGCCGGAGATGTCCACCCGTGAAGCGATAGACCCCGATGAGTAGGGTGAGAAACCCCAAAACGTGAAAAGCGTCGCCGACGACGAAGAACAGGAACGGGTGTGAAATCGATGCGCCGACCCAGAGGAGGAATCCTGCGCCGTTCAGGAAGAAGGCCGCAGACCAGAGACTCACTCCGAATCGGCCCCCGACTGCTCTACGGAGAAACACTAGTCCCAGACCGATGCAGATGAATATTGCGCCGTAGCCGGGGAGGGACTCGCGGAGAGCGGTCAATATGATCATCCTCATGATTTTATCCTTTTTTCTCCATAAAGTCAATTTTAATTAATAGCATCACAAGCTCGTACTTATTGTCAGCGGCGTGAATCTCAACGAAGAAAACGCGGAGATCGCCCTTCCCCGACCGCTGTCCTCCTCTTCATCTCAGGTGCTATCCCAAACATTTCCTTGACACCCCGATAGGGCGGTGCTACGATTTTGTTAATATCTCTAATAGTCGATGGGGGTCGGCGGCGGCTCAGGCGGCCTGGCACGACCATCGGTCGAGGATTTCGTTGATTTCTGTATCGCTTCGGATGCATCGGAAGTAGCACTACCGAGCATTTCCCAGTCGAAGCTTGTCCCGGGCCCCGGGGTCTCACCTAATTCAAAACAAACTTGGGCAGAGCTGGAGCTTTGCGGATGGCACCTGTCTCACCGTGTGCGGCTGTCTGGCGCGTACACGAAGAAATAGGCTTACACCTCTTTCCGCCCTAGGGTTCGCGCAGCTTGATGACTATCCCGACAGAGTCGGGGATTAGGCGGGCTCGTTGTGAGGCTCGCACCATACACGGTCGAAAAGGAGACCAATGTGAAACGAAAAAGGATACTCGTGTTCCTCATGGCAGTGGTGTTCCTCGGTGCACTGGGCATCGCAGCGGCATCAGGGGAGGGCAGACCCGAGCCGACCGGTGCTTCGGCGGCTCAATCTGAAGGCACTACGTTGAATGCGTACTCGATCTGGCCGGAGAACTGGGCGCGGCCCATGTTCGAGGAGTTCCAGAAGGCAACCGGCATTCAAGTCAACTTCGTCCGGTTCTCTTCCGGTGAAGCACTGGCGCGCGTCATTGCGGAAAAAAGCAATCCGCGAGTCGACGTTCTCTTCGGAGGTCCGGTCGAGACCTTTACCGCCGGGATGAAAGAGAATGTCTTCGAACCCTACAAGCCACCGGCGTTCGCATCGCTACAGGATATGTTCAAAGACTCAGACGGCTACTGGACTGCCATCGCCGATGATCCGCTCTGTTTCTTGAGCAACAAGGACTTTCTCAAAGAGCACGGGCTCAATCCACCCGCATCGTGGAACGATCTGCTCGATCCGGCCTACAAGGGCATGATCCAGATGGCGGATGCGCGCACATCCGGAACGGCGGTGACCCGCATCTTCTCGATTCTTACCGTATACAATCGAGACGAACAGAAGGCGTTCGATTACATGAAGAAGCTCCGCCAGAACGTGCAGGTCTACACCAAGAGTGGCGGCGGCGGCACGATCCCGGTTGGGTTGGGCCAAGCCGGTGCCGGCATTTTCTTCATCGTCGACGCAATGAACACCGAGCAGAAGGGGTATCCCGTGACGGTCTCGTTCCCGAAAGAGGGTATCGGTGAGTCTGCGGAAGCGATCGCTCTGATCAAGGGCGCGCAGCATCCGGGACTCGCGAAGAAGCTCATCGATTGGGCGACGAGCGCGGATATGCAGAACCTCTACGCGAAGTACAAGATCAACTTCGTACCGGCCGCCCCAGGTGTCGAGATCCAACCGACTCTGGCTGAAGCGCTGAAGGGGGCCAACCTAGTGCAGATACCAAGCGGCTGGGCCGGTGACAACCGCAAGCGAATCGTCGAGAAGTGGGTGGCCGAAGTCCTTCAGCCGTAGGGCTCATCGAAAACGGCCGTTAGTCTGGAGATAACTCAATGTCCGTCGGGCAAACGAAGGGGGCTGCAAGAAAGCTCGTTCCGGGTCTCAAGAATGATCCGGCCCTGCTGACGAGCGTCGTCGTCATCTGGGGCTTCCTGCTGCTCTTCATACTCTTTCCTCTGGTGCGGCTCCTGGTGATGACCTTCGTCTCCGACGGACATCTCTCGTTCTCCGGCGTTACGAGAGTTCTCGTACAAAAGGGCGAGCTCAGGGCATTTTGGAACAGCTTGCTCTTGGCAACCCTGGTCGGGCTCTTCGGAACGTTGTTGGGATTCGTTCTTGCATTCACAGCGGTGAGGTCGAACCTGTCGCGGTTCTGGGAACGCTTTTTCGACGCGGCGATCATACTTCCGCTTATCTCCCCGCCGTTTATCATGGCCATAACGATCATCTTCTCATTCGGGCCGCGCGGTTTGATTACCTATCACCTCCTCGGTACGAAAGGCTTCAATGTCTATGGGCTCGGTTCAACCCTCTTCTCGGAGGTTATCACCTATTTCCCCCTGGCGTATCTCACGCTGAAGGCGATGCTTTCGGGCATCGATCCGAGCATAGAGGACATGGCCTACAGTCTGGGCGGTTCACGCCGGCGGGTATTCCGCACGGTCACCTTGCCGCTTACCATTCCGGGGCTCGCGAACTCTTTTCTTCTCCTCTTCGCGGCCTCGCTCGCCGACTTTGCGACCCCGCTCATACTTGCCGGCAACAGGTTCCCAGTGCTGCCGACCGAGGCCTTTCTGCAGGTAACGGGGCTCTTCGATCTCAAGGGCGGTGCGGTTCTGTCACTCGTTCTGCTCATTCCCTCGCTCATCGTCTTCTTTGTGCAGCGCTATTGGGTGGCAGGAAAGCACTTCGTCACGATATCCGGGAAGGCCGGCGCGCAGGCGCGAATGCGGGGGGTCAACTCGGCTATGCGAGCGATCCTGCTTGGTTTCGGGCTTCTCCTTGCGTTGGTCATCCTCTATTTCTATGTCCTCTTGATATACGCCTCGATTGTGAAGGCCTTCGGCGCCAACTACGGGCTCACCCTTGCACACTATCGCGTGGTTTTCACGCAGGGGATGAAGGCCATCGTCGACACACTCATTATCGCGGTGTTTGGAATGGTTTTCGGAGCTCTCTACGGGGTGATCGTCGGATACCTTGTCGGCAAGAAGGATTTTCGCACGAAGACAGGTATGGAGATCGTATCGCTGCTCAACTATTCTCTGCCCGGAACGATCGTCGGTATCGCCTATCTCGTCGCCTTCAACAATCCACCGATTGCGATCACCGGGACCGCTCTGGTCATCATAGCCTGCAACGTGTTTCGCTACGGTGCGACCGGCCTGCGTACGACGGTCGCAATCTTGGAACAGATCGATCCCTCGATCGAAGAGGCGTCGACGAGTCTCGGAGCGGGCTCTCTGACCACCTTCAGGCGAATTACCGTGCCGCTCGTGTTTCCCGCTCTCCTGAGCGGTCTCCAGGTGGTGTTCATTCGATCGATGACGGCGATCAGCGCGACGATTTTTCTTGTGTCGATCAACTGGATTCTCATAACGGTTCGAATTCTCGAAAACATGACCGAGCTCGAGCTCGGTGTGGCCGCAGCGTTCTCGGTAATCGTGGTTGCCAGCGTGATGGTCGTCATGACAATCGTCAACTTCGCGTTGAGATTCTTCCGCCAGGCCGGCGCGCCGGAAGCTGCGGGTTTCGTAGGAGGCTGAAGTGAACTCGGCTCACATAGGTTTGAACAACATCATCAAGACCTTTCAGCATTCCGTCAAAGGACGAGTCACTGCGGTTGACGACGTGAGCCTCGAGGTCGGCCAGGGTGAGCTCCTGACACTTCTCGGCCCTTCGGGCTGCGGCAAGTCCACCACACTTCGTATGATCGCGGGTTTCGAAGTCCCCGACAGCGGCCGCGTTTCGATCGCCGGCAAGGACGTCACCGCCGTAATGCCGAATCGGCGTAACATCGGCTTCGTGTTCCAGAACTACGCTCTGTTCCCACATCTGAATGTGTTCGAGAACGTGGCCTACGGCCTGCGTGTGAAGGGGATGAGCGGTGGGGAGATAGATCACGCGGTGCACGAGGCATTGGATCTGGTCGCACTGCCGGGGTATGAACGGCAGTTCCCGAATCAGATGTCGGGCGGTGAACAGCAGCGCGTCGCTCTGGCGCGGGCAATCGTCATCAACCCGAGCGTCCTACTTTTCGATGAACCCCTTTCGAATCTCGATGCGAAGCTGCGGGTCAAAACGAGAGGCGAGATTCGCCGAGTACAGCGCAGTCTTGGAACTACTTCCATCTATGTCACCCACGATCAGGAAGAGGCGATGGCTATCTCCGACCGGATCGCCGTCATGAATCAGGGACGGATCGAACAGGTGGCCACTGCGGAGGAGCTCTACTTCCAGCCGGTTTCGGAGTTCGTCGCGGGATTCATCGGAAAGGTCAACAAGGTAGGAGGGATTGTCGAGTCGGCAGACACCGAGACTGCGACGGTAACCGTCTTCGGACATCCGTACCGGATCTCCCATCCCGGCTTGAGCCTAGCGAGCAAACAAACGGTTGATGTGCTCGTTCGCCCGCAGTTCGTGCAGATCGTGCCGAGCGTCTCCGAGGGACACTTCGCCGGAACCGTCGTCGAGAAGGTGTTTCTCGGGGAGAAGATCGAGTACACCATCAAGGCCAATACCGAATTGCTGAGCGTCAGCTCCGCCCAGCAATTCGACCGTCAGATCTTCAACAGCCAACAGGTAGTTGGAATCGTGCTCCATGAATCGACGCTGCGAATCCTGGACAATTGAGGTGAAAGACATGAAGACACGCCCCATCGTGCTGATCGGCGCGCTGATTATCGGACTGTTCGGTGCACTGGAATCCACCTTTGCGCAACCGAATGAGTTTCACGGCGCCGATTCGGATTTCAAGCAAAACGGAATCATCGTCGTGTGGGCAATAGAGAAACGAGGAAACGACCGCAGCCCGCTCGTCTACCTGCGAATCGTCCGCACCCCTGAGGCCGCGTCGAGCTTCCGATACTACACGCTTCTGGCCTTCGACCCATTCACCAGGGCGACGCGCCCGCTCGTCGTCGGCCAACCCCTCGAAGAGGTAAACACGGCGACGGCCGAGATGTCGGCATTTCAAATCTATTCCTCCCGCAGGATTCTGCTCTATGCCACGGCAGACGACGCCAAAGCCGACAAACCAAACATGGTTATCTTCTATCAGGGAGTCCCGGATACTTCTCCGGAGTTCCTCGACAGACAGAAGCTGGAGAGCTATTTCACCGAAGCTGTGAAACGGATGGAAAACCGATAACCAACCATCGTTGACGATGCAGATTCGTCCGGCTTAACCTTCGGAGAAGCGCTTCTCGAGCGACTCGACCACGGCGTTGTATTTCTCGTGGATCATAGCTCTGTCGAACTCGTAGAAATCGCGAAGTAGCTGCTCCAGCGCTACCTCGTCGAAGTACCGCTCCGTGCGCGGAAAGAAGGTCTTGTCCTCCTTGACGATGTGCTTCGGATAGAAGTCGGCGAGCCACCGCAGGAGGCTGATAATGTGGCGGGTTTCGGTGGAGTCGCCATCGAGATAGCGCTCGGCCGCCCCCCCGAGCTCTCTGACCTTCTCCCGTGAACGCCGGTGCTCGTCGACGAGGTCCTCCATCTGACGTCGATCCCCGTCATCGAGCTTCATCGCGGCGAGCCGCTCGAAGAGGATCTCCTCCTCCTTCCCGTGGTGAGTGCGGTCGGCATAGGTTTGGATGAAGTCGACGACTACCTCGATGAAGACCGGGTCGGCCTCGTTGGTCTCTTCGATCCGCCGGGCTTCCTTCTCTGCAAGCGCGAGCATCTTCTCAATCGTCCGGTGCTCGATCATCAGCAATCCTCTTGGTTTCATTTTTTCTCTCCTCACGGCTCGGACGGCAAGCCGCCCAACTGCTTTGGCGCGATTGTCTCTATCCGAGCTCTTTCAGTGCGGCCGAGGCGGTGTAGAGGCAGCCCACTCCGGTCAGGTGAGAGGCGACGCGAAGCACTTCAGCAATCTCCTCGTTGGTCGCGCCGGCCTCCTTCGCCTGCGTCGCCAAGCTGCGAACTCCATTCTCGGCGCCGTGCTCGGCGTCGAACGCCATCGCGATGAGGAGCTTCATCTTCCTCGGGAGTGCACCGTCTGCGTAGACGAAATCGCCGTTTCTTCGAACGTGTTCACGGAGCTTCGGATCGATCGACGCGAGGGCGGCAAGTGGATCGAAAGGCATGGTATTCCTCCAGCGTGTAACAAGATTGATTTGATGTTGAGCGTTGTACTTTTCGGAATGACTTTCGCATCGACCGCGGAGCCGGCCGCAGAGGCAGGACGCGCGGACCGGAGCCGCGATCGGAAATTGTCAGACGAACTTCACTCATGATAAACCCGCGGCTGCCGGCCGTCAACGAATCGGTTGGAGCCGCTCCCAAGAGCCCTCGCATCCGTACCGCCTGCGACACCCTCTGCGTTGAGAGTGGCGGGCCGCGCCTATCGCGATAGGATCGGCTGGACCACGACGGAGCTGAGCGCGACTCCTCCGTTGTGACAGTAGAAGAAGAGGTGATCGCCGCCGGTGTCCGCCGCGTGACGGCTGATGAGGGTCCGTTCGTCATTGACACATACGTCGAAGGTTTCGTCGAGTGCGACTACCGCGATTTGGGTCAGTTTCTCGAAGCCGTTCACCTCGTAGAGAGCTGCGGACTCGCACTCACGCCAGGAGGGATCCTCGGCGCGGCGCCAACCGATCTTGCGGCGACCAGGATCGACCTCGAGCATCAGTGCTCCGTTCAGGTTTTCCCTGCCGCGTATTCCGACTCCGAAACAAAGCGTGCCGGGACCCGGCAAAGCCTCGAAGCGTAGCAGGATGTCGCGGGGAACGAGACCAAGGTCGACGGCGGCGAAGCCGTCTGGTGCGTCGATGACAAAGCTCGCTGCGCTTTTGCCTGCCGATTCGGTAGCGGTCTTGGTGGAGGGCTCGGCGAGTGCCGGAGTGCTCAGGGAAACGGGCGGGCCGGTCCGGGGGATCATCTCCGGCGGCCATCGGGTGGCAAGGGTTCCGTCGGTGCGCTGGAGGTACTCGCGAAAGACGGCTCGGCCTGCGTATCCCCTGCCCTTGTCGAGGAAGGCAGCCCCGATGCGCCGGTCTCCCGTAAATGGTGCGCTCTTCATCACCCGCGCCTGCGGTCCGTCGAAGGTATCGACCGGCGGTTTCTCCCAGGGACCGAAGAGATTTCGCGAGAAACGGTAATGGGCGGCGCCGAAGTGGCTGAAGACGAGATAGTACCATCCGTGCCACTCGAAGAGCTCGGAGCACTCTGGCTGGTCAGCGTAGCCGGTTACGAGGAACGGCTCTCTCTGCTCCCAGCGGCGAAGGTCGGCCGAAACGAGGTGTGCGAGACAGCCTCCCCGCCGTTCCACGGCCGGACTCTCGAGCTCGGCGGTCATGAGCATATGAAAGAGCCCGTCGCTTGGATCCCGAAAAACGAAGGGATCCCGGAACGGCCCGCTGCGGTAGGGGGGCTCCGGCGATGCAATGGGATTTGGCTCGTTCTTAGTGAAGTGGATTCCGTCGCGGCTCGTCGCGAGGCTCAGGTGCTCGGTTCGATCAAGCAGCCTCGTGGCGTAGAATCCGTACCACGTTCCGTCGTGGAAGAAGACGGACCCGGTGCAGATCGACCCTTCTCGTTCGTCGGTGATGGGGATTGCGTGGGGGTGATGCGTCCAGTGCAGGAGATCGCTGCTCGAGGAGTGGGCCCACTGATGCGCGCCCAAGCCGAACTTGCTTCGATGGTTTCGCCTGTCGAACAGGTAGTAGAAGTGATAGACGCCGTCGTGAAAAAAGGGAAGGCAGTCGCCAACGCAGCCTCCCCCCGGCGACTCTCGATACTGCGGAGGCGGTGTGTGCGTGGCCGTTTCCGGGCTTCTCTCTGCTCGCTTCGAGCCGCCACCGAGGTATTCGATCTCCTGCTCGGAGAGTGCCCGGTCCCAGACAACCAGCTCTTCCACGAGTCGTCCCGGGTCGGCAGTATCCGGTGTCCCCCTCCCGCGAGCGCCGATGACGATTGTGCTTCGTCCTTCGCCCCATAGGGCTCCGACGGGCCAGTCCTCGTCGGCGAGGTCGCCGTCGAGGAAGAGCTGCAGGTGATGTCCCGAGTAGCATGCAATGACATCGTGCCGACCGTCCCCTCCTCCGGAGGGAATTGGCGACTGCAGCTGCAGCGGTTCATTGCGGTAGTCGGTGTAGAGCTCGAAGAGGAGCCGCTTCTCCGACAGAGAGAGCGAATAACGGGGCCGTTCGTCGGGAGCATACTCGCAGAGAAGCTCCCCCAGTCTTGAGGTCGCGGGATCTCCTATTCTGATCCAGAGTGAAAGAGCGCGTTGCGATGGGTGCGCCACCGCGTTGGATCCGGGAGCCACTACCGTCCTGCCGTGCTCCCGCGCTACGGTGAATCCTCGACCTCTGCGGTTCGCGGCTTTGAGCGCTTCAGCGGCAGGAATGCTTCGTTTGCCGAAGGAGATCTCGAGTGTAGCGTCCTGCAGCACCCGATAAGTCTCACCCTCACTCACCGACTACTCCTGCTCGCTACGATAGCCCGCAATCTCGTCGAATAGGGGCTCGAGCTGTGTGTATAGGCGTTTGAAGGTGGCTCGGCGCCTCCGGTACATCGAGACGTGCTCCGGGTTCGGTTGTGTCTCCTCTTCGACGAGGCTCCCGTCTTCGTTGCCGACGGTCAAGGTCTCGCCGACGGCGGCCGCGGCGCAGACGGCGGCGCCAAGAGCCGAGTAATCTGAGAAGCGGCGCCATTGAAGAGGAATACCGAAGACGTCGGCAATAATGTTTCGCCACGCAGTGCTCCGTGAGCCCCCCGCATAGCACAGAGTATTCTTCGGCGTGACGCCGTGTTCCCGAAAAATCTCCACACTGTCGTACAGCGAGTATGCGACTCCCTCCATGACCGCTCGCACCATGTGGGCGGTCGTGTGGTAGAGGCTGAGCCCGACGAAGGAGCCCTGGGCGTTGGCGTTCATGTGAGGCGTGCGCTCCCCGCTCAGGTAGGGGAGAAAGAACAACCCGTCGGAACCGGATGGAGCCTCGTCGGCGAGCCCTCCGAGCTCCTCGATCGTCAGGATCTCGCGGCGTCGCCTGCCCGCCGGTCCGGCGGAGAGAATCTGATCGTTGAACCAGCTCAATGCGGCGCCGCCGGTAAGCGTCGCCCCCATGAGCAGCCACTGATCGCTCAAGGCGGAACAGAGCGTGTGCAGGCGCCCGTCGACGACCGGCTCGGCAACGGGGGTGATAATCGTCCCTCCGGTGCTGAGCGCGACTGCGACCTGCCCTGGTCGCGTCAGCCCGAGAGCGAGGGCTGCCATCGCCTGGTCGGAGCCGCCCGCCGCCACCGGAACGCCCGCGGGAAGACCGAGCAGCGCGGCCGCATCAGCGGTTAGCTCGCCCGCCGGAGAGAGGGTCTCCACGAGGCGGGGCAGGAGGCCCTCCTTGAGCCCAAGCGTATCGATGAGCGCGCTTGCCCACTTCCGTGCGGTTATGTCAAAGAGGTAGGTGCCGGAGGCATCGGAGGGATCAGTCGCGATTCGGTCGGTGAGCTTGAAGCGGAGGTAGTCCTTCGGGAGCAGGACCGAAGCCGCGCGCTCGTAGAGGCTTGGCTCCCAGCGGCGCACCCATTCGAGCGACGGAGCAAAAAATCCGGTCGCGATCGGCAACCCGGTAACGGAGTGGTAGCGCTCGCTCTCACCAGACCATTCCCGGCAGATGGCCGAGGTGCGGGTATCGGGCCAAATGATTGCATCCCGCAGGGGAGTTCCGCCGCCGTCGAGCATCACCAGTCCGTGCATCTGCCCCGAGAGCCCCACCGACCGGACCGAGCCGGGGTCTGCTGCCGCATCTCCGAGCAGGTCTCGGACGCACTCCGCCGTTGCTCGCCACCACGTGTCAGGGGATTGCTCGGCGAAGCCGGGCTGCGGCTGGCGTATCGGGTATCTCCGCTCCCGGGCAGCGAGGCATACCCCTGTGTCGTCGACGAGAACAGCCTTCACGGCAGAGGTTCCGAGGTCTATCCCCAGGAATGAGTGCACTGCCTTCCTCCCGATTGAAGCGTACGCAATGACGTGTAATATTTACATTTGGAGTGCAATGTCAACTCAAATACTATCACTCTGTTCTGCCGTCATCAATCTCAAAGCGCCTAAATGCGATCCTGTCGCTAATTGCGCGGAATTGAGTCGACATGATTGTACTCTGTGATAAATGTAAAATTTCGAACCAACCTTTTGGCGTCCATATGTAAAACCATAATTGACATATCGATGAGATGTGTTAATATCATAGAACGTCGAAAGACAAAATCGAAGAGGAGGAGGAACTCGTGAAGAAGTGCATTTTGTTGGTAGTCACGGTGCTGTTGCTTTCGTTCGTGGCAGTTTTCTCGGTTGCGGCGGGCGGAAAGGGTGAGACTACGACGAGCGGTCCGGTCACGATCAACTTCTGGGCGGAGTACACGGGGTTCGAGGCATTGGGTATGAACCAGGCGCTCGATCGGTTCAACGCGACGCACCCGAATATCAAGGTCGTCTACACCGGCCAGTCCGATGTTGACAAGAAGGTAATTGCGGCGGTCCTGGCGGGAGATCCACCCGAGGTGGCCGAGGTCGGAAACAACCAGAACTTTCCGCAGCTCGTCGGAGGAGGCACCTATACTGCGCTCAATGATCTGTTCAAGACGAAAAGCTTCGATTTCAGCGTGTTTTGGGAACCATGGACCGAGCGAGCCGTGACCATCGACGGGAAGATCTGGGGTATGCCGCTGACCGACTGGGTCCTGGCGCTGGTCTACAACAAGGACATGTTCAAGGCTGCCGGGCTCGATCCGGAGAACCCGCCTCGAACGATTTCGGACTTCAACGTCGCTCAGCGGGCGCTGACAAAAAAAGACGCGCAGGGAAATATCACCCAGACCGGGCTGTCGTTCCGAACGACTTTCCCGGGTTGGTTCGCCCCCTACTACTCCTACATGTTTGGTGCTACCCCCGAGACACTCTATGACGCGCAGAACAAGAAGTTCCTGAAACCCGAGGCTCTTTATCAAGCATGGGAGTGGCTCCAGTCGTTCCCGAAGGAGTACGGTGCCCAGGCGCTGCAGAAGTTCGTCTCCGGTTTCGGTGACTGGGGAACCTCCGCCGAGCCGTTCCTCTCGGGAAAGATGGCGATGTCGCTCAACGGTCCGTGGATTGCACAGCACATCCAGCAGTACGCTCCGAACATGAACTGGGGCGTTGCGCCGGCATTCGCGGTGAAGAGTGTGGCGGACAAGGGGCCGTTCGGATGGGTCGGAATGGATGTGATGACGATTCCGAAGGGCGCGAAGCATACCGGCCAGGCGATGGACTTTATGATCTGGTTCTCGGGCAAAGAGGGACAGTACTACTTTGACACCGGCAAGAACGGAACCGGGCGTGTTCCGACGGTCAAAGACTTCGGCGGAGCCGATTTCTTCAAGGCCGCGGATCCAGTCAATCCGATGCTCAACAAATGGGTGGAGTACATCGGAAGCAAGAACCTTGGCCCGATTCCCTACGGCTCGCCTGCGGAGCAGGCCTACAACACCGAGCTCAACGCCATGCTCGATCCCGTGTTGAACCTGCAGATCGACGCGCGCGCCGCCGTCGACCAGGCGGTTGCTCGGGCACAGTCAAGTCTCGACAGAATGTAGAGGCATCGCGCTCGACCTCCGGCCGAGTGATGCGATAGCTTGCGGGAGGCGGCGGACTGAACGTCGCCTCCTACGTCAGAGCAGGAACTGCCCGTGAAAGCATTTGTGCCGTTCTTCACCAAGAGGAAGATGCAGAGGAGACTCACCGTACTCGCGTTCCTGTCGCTGTGGTTGATTGGGTTCGGCGGTCTCTTCGTTTACGCGATTGGGCAGACCTTCTTCTATTCGTTCACGAACTTCAACCTCATGAACAAGCTCAAGTGGATCGGACTTGGCAACTACGTCCACCTGTTGTTTGCCGACAATGTGTTCTGGCAGTCACTCGGGAATACCGGTTTCTTCCTCATCATCGTCGTTCCGGGAATACTACTGCTCTCCTTCGTCTTTGCACTGATGGTCAGGCGGAAGACGGGACTCACCGGGTTTGCGAGTGTCGCGTACTTCCTGCCGTTCGTCATTCCGCTCGCGGCTACCGGGCTGGTTTGGCGGTGGATGTTCAACGGTCAGTACGGCATCGTGAACTATGCGATTGGACTGTTCGGTATTCGAGGCCCGGACTGGCTGACGAGTAGCACCTGGATAAAGCCGGGAATAGCGATCGCTGAGATGACGCTCATCGGGCAGTACTTCGTCATCTTCGTGGCTGCACTGCAGGATGTCCCCAGGGAGCTCTACGAGGCTGCGGACATCGATGGGGCGTCGGCTCTCCGCAAAGTCTTCAGCGTTACCATCCCTATGATCTCCCCGGCCTTCTATTTCAACCTCGTGACCTGTTTCATCATCGAATCCCAGATCTTCGATCTGCCCTTCGTCATCACCGTGAGCGCCGGCGGGCAGGCAACGATTGCCGGGGGACCGGGTTGGTCGAGCACATCCTTTGCGATGTACATGTACCTCAAGATGTTTACTGAATACGACGCGGGCACCGCGTCGGCCATGGCGATGATCTCGCTCGTGATCGTGCTCGGGATATCGATTGGAATGATCAAGGCGAGCGCACGACTCGTGACGTACGACCGGTAGCGGAGGGGCAGGCAGGTGTCGACGAGAAGGGTAGCAACCCGATCCATTCAAGCATTCGTGACGATTGTAACCGCCCTGCTGCTTCTCTTCCCCTTCTACTGGATGATCGTGACCTCGCTCAAAGGCGAGCACCAGGTATACACCTCGCCGCCGCTGCTGCTGCCGATTCCCATCGACTTCAGCAATTTCTCGAAGGTCATGGTAGTGTTCCCGTTTTTCAGGTACCTCTGGAACACCTTCAGAGCGACCGTCCTCTCCGCCTTCGGGCAGACTCTCTGCAGCGCTCTCGCCGCCTATGCGTTCGCGCGCCTGCGCTGGAAGGGAAGAAACGCCTTCTTTATCGTAACGATCAGCACGATGATTATCCCCCCGGCGGTCTTCGCCATTCCGTGGTACCTGCTCTACTGGCGGCTTCACCTGCTCGGATCGCTCGCGCCGCTCTGGCTGCCCTACTGGTTCCAGCACCCCTACATCATCTTCCTTTTAACGCAGTTCTTCAGGACGATTCCCGACTCGATCTCCGACGCAGCACGCATCGACGGTAACACCGAGTTCGGAATCTTCTTCAAGATGATCGTTCCCCTGTCGCGCCCGGCCCTCGTTGCCGCGTTCCTGCTGCACTTCATCTTCATGTGGAAGAATCTCATGATTCCGTTGATGTACATCAACAACGAGAAGCTCTTCACGTTGAGTGTCGGCCTCCAGGCCTTGCTCGGCGGCACCGTGAAACCCCCGTTCAACCAGGATATGGCCGCGGCGCTCATGTCGAGCCTTCCCTTGGTGATAGTCTTCATTCTGCTTCGTAGATTCATCTTCAGCGGAATAGCCGCGACCTCGTTGAAGTGATGGACTCGAGGCAGACCAGCCGCTACACTCGAGACAGGGCGCCGATGTGAGCAAGTACGAACGAATCTACGACGAAGTCAGAGCCCAGATTCTTACTTCGACCTTTCAGCCGGGCGACCGGTTGCCCACCGAGGCTGAGTTCATGCGACAGTACCTCGTGTCTCGGCCGACGGTGGCGAAGGCGCTCCGAATGCTCGAGCACGAGGGTCTCGTGAGTCGGACCCCCGGGTTGGGGACGATCGTCAAGGCGAACAACACCCAGACTCGAGAGCTGTTGCTCGGACTTGCCTTCCCCGAGATGGGTCACGGTGAGATTTTCGACCCGATAGCGAACAGGATCGCGGCGCTCGGAAAAGCGGGCAACTTCAGTCTTCTGTGGGGAACGACAAAGACCAAGTCTGAGGTGTTCAGCGTCGAGGAGCTGCTCGACCTTTTTGAAGAATACATCGGACGTAGGGTGGACGGAGTGTTCTTCGCTCCTCTCGAGGGCCGCGATGACACGCGAGTCGCAAACAGGAAAGGCCTCGAGCGGCTTTCGAAGTCCGGGATACCCGTCGTTCTTGTCGACCGTGACTACTGTCCATTTCCGGAGCGGAGCAGCTACCCGCTCGTAGGGATCGACAACGTCAAGGCGGGATACCTCGTCGCCGAACACTACCTCTCTCAGAGAGTGCAGCGGGTCGATTTCCTCTGGAGCCCCTACCGCGCCTACACGGTCGAGCTGCGCATCCGCGGCTATCGATTGGCCCTGGCCGATTGGGGTGTTCAGTATTTGCCCGACTGGCTTCACTTCGGCGAACCGGAGGACCAGGAGTTCGTGCGTTCGGTCCTGGACTCGGGAGCGCAGAACCTCATCTGCGGTAACGACGAGATGGCTGCCCTGATCATGCACACTTTGCGGGATATGGCCGTCGAGGTGCCGAAAGAGGTTCGAGTCGCTGCATTTGACGACGTGAAATACGGGAGGCTGCTCTCGGTTCCCTTGACCACCGTTCATCAGCCGATCGAGGAGATCGCGCAACGGGCCGTCGCTCAGATGCAGTGGTGCCTCTCGCATGGTGCGAGCGGGCCGGCGGTGACGACACAGCTGGGATGCACTCTCGTCGTCCGCCAGTCCTCGATCGTTCCCGGCCGGGCTCGCCCGGCTTCGGAGTCATAGGCTCTATTGCGAACGGCTCACAGAAAAAAGGAGAAAAGGAATGCAGCTTTTCATCGACACTGCGAACGTGGACGAGATCGCCAAGGCGGTTCGGACCGGCTTCATCGATGGAGTGACGACCAACCCGAGCATCATCTCGAGGGAGAACAGATCGTTGCCTGACTCCGTTCAGGAGATCAGAAGAATCGGACCCGCCCTTACGATACTTCTCGAGGTGGTCTCGAAATCACCGGACGAGATGGAGAAGGAGGCACAACGCCTGGTGGAGTTCGGTGGGCCAAACGTCGTGGTCAAGGTGCCGGCAACGAGCTCCGGGATAGCAGTCGTTCGACGCTTGAGGGAACGAAAGATCAGGACGACCGTCACCCTGGTCTTCAGCGTCAATCAGGCCATCGCCTCCGCCTGCGCAGGCGCGGACTTCATCGCTCCATTCGTCGGACGCCTGGACGACATCGACGCCGACGGCGTTGCGCTCGTGCGATCGATCAAGGAGATCTTTCGTGCGCAGGACGTCCCGACGCAAATCATCGCCGCGTCGGTCCGCAGCCCGCAAACCGTCTCCGAGCTCTTCCGTGCCGGCGCCGACATCGTCACCCTCCCCTTCAACGTCGTCTCCCAAATGTTGAACCATCCTCTAACGACGCAGGGCCTCGCCAAGTTCGAGGAAGACTGGTCGAAAGTTCCTGCGGGAAGCTGAAGTTTCTTCCTGAACTGGCGCGGGCTTCAAATCAGAACGGCAAAGGCATCTTTTTCTTGCGCAAATCTTGGAATGCGGGTAAGATCTCATCATCTAAGTAATTCTATATACAGTAAAGTCACCATATGTTTTTCAACCTTTGGAGGGTTCATCAAATGATACGAAAAACGGTATCTCATTCTCTCGTGCCGCTCATTGTTGCGGCACTGTTTCTCCTCGTCGCCGCAGGTGTGTTCGCCAACGGCAAACAGGAGAGTTCATCTTCCTCTTCGAGCACTTCGACTCAGGCGATGACAAAGACCGTCACCTGGAAGCTCGCCGACGATCAACCGGCCGGTTATCCGACGGTCGCCGCCGACCAGGAGTTCGCAAAGCTCGTAAAAGAACAGACGAACGGCCGCTACGACATCAAGGTTTTCTACGGAGGACAGCTCGGATCCGAGACCCAGACCGTCCAGCAGACGATCTCCGGTGTTATTCAAATCAACCGTGTCAACGCCGCACCGCTCGCCTCGTTCGTCGGGGACATGAGCGTTCTTTCGCTGCCCTACATCTTCACGAGCTCGCAGCAGGAGTGGAACGTGCTGTACGGAAAGCCCGGACAGGAGATTCTCGACAGCATGAAGGCCCAGCAGCTCATCGGCCTCACCTACTACGATTCGGGCCAGCGCAGCTTCTTCACCCGTAAAACGCCCATAACCTCTCCGGCGGATATGAAGGGTCTGAAGATCCGGGTCCAGAAATCTCCGGTCTTCGTAGAGATGGTCAAGGATCTCGGCGCAACACCCGTTCCCATGGCCTACGGCGACGTGTTCACCGCCCTGCAGACCGGAGTCATCGACGGGGCCGAGAACAACATCCCGAGCTACGCCACAATGAGCTTCTACCAGGTATCGCCCTACTATTCCTATGACGGCCATTCCCGCGTTCCGGAGGTCCTGTTCATGAACCTGAAGGCGTGGCAGTCGCTTTCTCCGGCGGACCAGAAGATCTTCACGTCGGCGGCGCACCAGGCCTCATTGACCGAGCGCAAGCTTTGGGCGCAGAAGGTGCAGACTGATATGAAGAAGCTTCAGTCGGCAAACGTCCACTTCGTTCACCTCTCGTCTGCCCAGGTCAAGGCGTTCCAGGACGCCGTCGCACCGGTGTACAAGATGTACAGCAAGTACGACAGCCTGATCAACGAAATCAAGAACACGAAGTAGGCATTCCCGCCCCGGCGCTCAACGGCGCCGGGGTTTGTTCGTCCGACACCCAGGAGAATCAATGCGCAGACTTGAGCGTGTCCTCGATCTCACCGAACGGGTCATCGAGTGGATCGGGATTGTCGTTATCGTGGCGATGCTCATAATCTCGATCGCTGAAATCATCGGGCGCGACCTGCTCAATGCCCCGATCTCAGGCTCCCTCGATCTGACCTTGCTCATCATGATCTGGATGGTGCTGTTGGTGTCGGGCATAGGGGTCTGGAGCGATCTCCACATCCGGGTCGCGTTTTTTGTCGACACCATGAACGAGATGGCAAAACAGGTCATCTCGTTGATCGTATTCGTCGCGATCTTCTTCTTCGGCTCGGAGATGTTGATTCAGTCGATACCGCTCATCCAGCTTCCCGGGATCATGCCCGAGCTCAAGATCGACAACTCCTGGCTCTTTGTTCCGCTTCTCGTGACCGGAATCGTCACCATGGCCGCTGCGTTCGGCCGTATCCTTCGCATCGTCATCACCTTCCGCGCGAGCAAAAAGACGTGAGAACAAAGATAGTCATTCTCGCATTGATTGCCGCCTTTCTGCTGTCCCAGTTGCTGAACGCGCCGTGGATGCAGTTCATCGCGCAACAACCGTCGCAGATCATCTTCCTCTGGCTCAGCTTTGCCTTCTTCATCGTGCTGGGCGTTCCGATCTCGTTTTCGCTCGGCCTCTCTGCGGTCTTCACGGCGGTGTTTATCCAGCTCCCGGTCCTTGCTATCTTTCAAAACCTCTCGAACGGCATCAACTCGTTTGCCTTCGTCGCCATCGCGTTCTTCATCATGCTCGGGCAGATCGTGAACGAGAGCGGGATGGGCAACGACCTCTTGGCTCTCGCCAACCTCATCATAGGGAGGCTGCCCGGTGGGTTGGCGTTGATGAACGTCCTCACGAGCATGCTCTTCGGCGGAATCTCGGGCTCCGCCGTGGCGGACACCGCTTCTATCGGCACGGTCATGATCCCCATGATGGAGCGGCAGGGGTTTTCCCGCGAGTTCAGCACCGCCATCACGGTGACCTCTTCTCTGGAAGGGATGATCATTCCGCCGAGCCAGAACATGATCATCTACTCGCTTGCAGCGGGCGGGGTATCCGTGGGTGCGCTCTTCTTGGCCGGGTACCTTCCCGGCATCGTCATGGGACTCGCCCAGATGGCCTACATCCTCATCCTTGCGCCGATCCGCAAGTTTCCCCGCGGAGAGCGAATCGCGCGAGACCGTGTCCCGATGATACTGCTGCGCTCCCTTCTGGTGCTCAGCGTCGGGTTCTTCGTCGTCGGCGGCATTGTCTTCGGGCTCTTCACGGCCACCGAATCCTCGAGCGCCGGCGTCGGTCTGGCGATCATCATCTTCGTCCTCTTCTATCGCAAGAACATGACGCGCGCCAACGTGATGAGGATTCTGACGGGCTCGGTTCGAACCACCGCAATGGTACTCTTCCTCATTGCGAACGCTACTGCCTTCGGTTACGTGATGGCCTCGCTCCAGGTGCCTCTCCTCCTTTCCTCCGCCATCACGTCGCTCACGACCAATCCGATCGTGATCCTCCTTCTGGTGAACCTTCTGCTGCTCGTTCTCGGGCTGGTGATGGACATGGCCCCGCTCATTATCATAATGACTCCCATTCTCCTCCCGCTCGTGCTGCACGCAGGGATGAGCGCGGTCCAGTTCGGGGTCGTGATGTTGATCAACCTGGGCATCGGGTTGTGCACTCCGCCGGTGGGGAATGTGCTCTTCGTCGGCTGTGCGGTCGGAAAAACAACGATCGAAAAGACGACCCGCCAGCTCCTGCCGCTCTACGGAATCATGATGGTGGTGCTGCTCATCATCACCTTTGTGCCTCAGGTTTCCCTTATCCTCCCCAATCTCTTCCACCTGTAGTCGTCCACCTGTCGTAGGGGACATTCGTCGGCCGCTGCGGGCGGGCAGCGGGCCGCTCTCGGCTTGACAAAGGCGGGATGGTAGCGGGTAATGGAGCATGTTCTTGAAGATTTCCGAAATAGTCGTCTATCCGGTGAAATCACTTGCAGGCAACCATCACTCCGAGGCGGAGATTGTGGCCACCGGCTTTCGTGACGACCGCGGCTGGATGATCGTCGACGAGCAGGGGGTGTTCATCACGCAGCGCCAACATCCCTCGATGTCGCTCATTCACACGGAGGTTCTCGAACGGGCGCTGCAGCTGACCCTGCCGGGTTTGCAGCCGGTCGAGATTCCGACCTTAGATGAGGGGCCTGGGCCTCGCGTCGAGGTCTGGGAGCAGCCGTGCGAGGCGGTCGACCAGGGCGCACGCGCTGCCGAGCTCCTGAGTGAGTATCTCGGGCGGCCCTGTCGACTCGTCCGCATGTCTTCTGCGTTCCGGCGACAAATCAAGGCGAAATACCACAACGGCGACGATGCCTCCCTCGGCTTCTCCGACTCAATGCCCTTTCTGCTCACAAGCCAGGCCTCGCTCGACGACCTCAACGGGCGGCTCACCGAACCGATCGAGATGGACCGCTTTCGGCCCAATCTGGTCGTCTCCGGAGGCGCCGCCTTCCAGGAGGACGGCTGGAAGCGAATCCGCATCGGCGAGACGCGCTTCTGTGTCGCGAAGAGCTGCGTGCGCTGTGAGATAACGACCGTCGACCAATCGACCGGAATCAAGGGGATCGAGCCGCTGGAAACCCTGGGGACATATCGAGCCGGCCCGAAAGGGGTGCTCTTCGGTCGCCATCTCGTCCACGAAGGCAGGGGTACGATCCGCCTCGGCGATCCGGTTGAAGTGCTCGAGTGACGACGATCTCCGACTGGCGCTCGGCGCGGGTGGTGTCGAACGAGCCTGCCTGCGAGGATATGATCTCACTCCTCCTGGAGCCCGAGGAGCTTCTGCCCCATCGTGCCGGCCAGCACTACGAGCTCAGGCTCCCCGGCGATGGGCTCAGCCGGAAGTACTCGATCGTTTCGCCGCCGGAGCGCGACAGCCCCCTCGAGTTCGGCGTGCAGCTTCTCCCGACGGGACTCGTCTCGCCGCGGCTTGCAGCCACTCGGCCGGGCGACCGGGTCGAGATTCGCGGCCCTCTCGGCGAGGCCTTCGTCTGGACGCCGGCGAGCGGACGTTCGCTCATTCTCCTCGGAGGGGGCGCCGGGATCACGCCGCTCTTGTCGATCTACGAGCATTTCCGCCGCTCCGTGCCCCGTGGTCGAGAGATCTTCATCATGAGCGCGAAAACGCCCCAGCGCATCTACCGCTACGAGCGCTATCGCGACCGGCTCACGACCCGATTCACGAGCAGCGACCCCCGCCTCGACAAGGACGATCTGGTTGCGATCACCGGCGATCTCCTGCACGACTCGGAGGCGAGTGCCTGGATCTGCGGTCCGCCCGGCTTCATCGACCTCATGGTCGACAATCTCATCGAGCTGGACTTTCCTGAGATGCGCATTCGATCAGAGGCCTTCGTATAGGCAGGAGGAGCGCCTATATGACGGCCGTCGCGGGCCTCGTCTCCGGGCAAAGCCATTTCGTGTTGATAGAAGTGCAGGGCCTTCAGCTTGAGCCCGCCGAGGAGGATGTAGCCCCTTCGGTGCAGAGCCAGGGCGGGTGACAGGAGGGCGAGGCCCGAGCTAATCCCTGCATAGGTGCAAAACAGAAAGGCCTGCTTGCCGGCAGCTCGCTTCGTGTGAAGCCGTGTTCGGATGAAACGGCTCAAGCGCTCGGCCGATCGCAGGTGAAAAACCGGGCTGCCAAGCCCGATGAGGTCGGCGGCCGCGATCCGCTCCGGGTGTTTCTCGGCCCCCCGCATCCCCATGACCGTCACGTCCGCCCAGGCGGTCATCCTTCCGGCAAGGTAGTGGGCGGCTTTTCTGGTGTTCCCGCTCGTCGTGAGGTAGCGAACACCACTTCAGGCTTCATTTCTTTCTCCTGTTCCTGCGATGAGCCCGTGAAAAAGCGTCATCATGCTTGCTTGGATCTTGCTCACGGCGGTGGCGCCCTCATCTTCCTCCCTGAGAAAGTAGAGCACGAGCGCCTGCAGCATCTGAAAGATGGTCTCGGGGTCCGCCGTGGCCCGCAGTGCCCCCGAATCTTGATGTCGTCGAAAGAATGCGACGAGAGGGGCCCCGAGGGAGAGGTGAGCCTCCGTTACACGCTCTTCGACCGAAGGATAGATCCGGTAGATCTGCCGAAAGACGGCGGGGTCGAGGTCTGTGAGGAGTCGGGGGAAGGCCTCCGCGAGACGTTCCAGCTGCTCGGCCACGCCGCCTCCGTTCTCGATGACTGAAGATAGCTTCTCTTGAGTTCGACGGATCCTCGTGAGGACGGCGTCGCCGAGAATCGTCTCCTTGGATGCGACGACCTTGTAGAGGGTGCGCTTGCTGATTCCTACGGTCGCTGCGAGGTCTGCGGTGTTCCAACCGCGAATCCCCCGTTCGACTGTCAGGCGCCAGACCTCCGAGTCGATGCGTCTGCGCAGAACGTCATAGTCCTTGCTCACAATCAGCTCCTCGTTGCATCTATGTAAACCAATATGGTATATATAGTATACTTTATCAAGTGTTTTCGACGATTGCGTGCGAATATGGTCTCAAGCTCGACACCGCAAGACTTGCCGAATTGACCTTTTCTCGGTCCCCGGCCAGACTGATCGGCATGGGAATGGAAAGGTTTCGCTTGAAAGATGCAAGACAGCTGGTCGACGTTGCCATGGGGCGCGAGCCCGCCGACGTGGTTATTCGTGACGGACGGTGGGTGTGCGTTCAATCGGGGGAGATAATCGAGCACACCGATCTCGCGGTAAGCGGTGATCGAATCGCGTATGTCGGCGAGAGTGCCGAGCACGCCATCGGCAAGGGCACCGAAGTAGTGGACGCCGGCGGACGGTATCTGGTCCCCGGCCTTCTCGATGCTCATATGCACGTCGAATCGGGGATGGTCACCGTAACGGAGTTCGTCCGGGCGGTCATCGCTCACGGGACGACGGGCATGTTCATAGACCCGCACGAGATCGCAAACGTCTTCGGGCTGCGAGGGGTCCGGCTGATGGTCGACGAGGCGGGCCGACAGCCGATCCACGTCTTCGTCCAGGTGCCGAGCTGTGTGCCGTCCGCACCCGGCTTGGAGACACCGGGGGCGGTGATCAGCCCGTCGGACATCGAAGAGGCGCTCACCTGGCCGGGGATCATCGGGCTCGGGGAGATGATGAACTTCCCGGGGGTAATCGGCGGCAGCGATAAGATCCACGCGGAGCTCACTGCGACCCGCCAGTCCGAGAAGGTCATCGGCGGCCACTACGCCTCGCCGGATCTCGGGTTGCCGTTTCACGGCTACGTCGCCGGCGGGGCGCAGGACGACCACGAGGGGACACGGCTCGAGGACGCCATCGCACGGGCCCGGCAGGGCATGAAGGTGATGCTCCGCTACGGCTCGGCGTGGCACGACGTCGCCGCCCAGCTCCCGGCGATTCTCGAGCAGGGGCTCGATTCACGCTCGTTCATTCTCTGCACGGACGACTCACACTCTCAAACCCTCGTCGACGAGGGCCACATGGATCGTGTGCTCAGACACGCCATCGCCGAAGGACTCGACCCCATGGTTGCCATCCAGATGGCGACGATCAATACCGCCGAGCACTTCGGGGTGAGCAAGGAGATCGGACAGATTTCCCCGGGGCGCTACGCCGATGTTCTCCTTGTTGAATCACTCGAGGACTTCCGCCCGGTCCGGGTCTACGCCCGCGGAGAGCTCATCGCGAAGGAGGGTAAGGCTGTCGCGAAGCTCGCTCCGGTCTCCTACCCGGACTGGGCGGTGCACTCCGTGCATCTCAAGCGGCCGCTCCGCAGCGATGATTTCCGTCTCCGAAGCCCGGATGCAGCCGACTGTGTCACTGCACACGTGGTCGGCGTCATCGAAAATCAGGCGCCGACGCGCCATCTGGAGATCGAGATGGCGATCGTCGGGGGCGAAGTGCATGCGGACCCCGCCCGTGATGTCGCAAAGCTCGCGCTCATCGACCGGCATCACGGATCGGGCACGATCCGCATCGGACTCGTTCAAGGCTTCGGGTTCACCGGACGGTGCGCGGTCGGCAGCACGGTCGTCCACGACTGTCACCAGATGATCGTCGCGGGAACCGACGACGAGCAGATGGCGCTGGCCGCGAACGAGCTTGCCGCGTGCGACGGAGGTCAGATCGTCGTGCGCGACGGGAAGGTCATCGGACGCGTGGCGCTACCGATCGGAGGGCTCATGTCGGACCGTCCCGCGCGAGAGGTTGCGGAGGCGGCCGAGAAGGTGCTCGAGGGGTTTCGTGCCTGCGGATGCCGGCTCAACAACCCGAATATGCAGCTCAGCCTGCTCGCCCTCGTGGTAATACCGGAGCTCAGGATCTCCGACCTTGGTCTCGTCGATGTCGCACGTTTCGATTTCATCTCACTTTTCGATCCACTAGAGTGAGCCGCCGCCGCTGGGTTGGCAATTCGATCGGGGCTTCAGGATCCGTTGACGAAAACGATCCGCCCTGCGGCACGGCGTGCGATAGCGGGGAAGGCCATTTCCATTGAGACACCCCTACCGCTGCGATAGAGCTCCAACATGTCGTCGAAGTGCTCGGATGTCGGACGGCCGGACTCGCCGCCGGGGAGACACATACACGAGCCTGCGAGGTCGGCGAGGTCGACGGCGATTCGGAGCACCGGACCGTGTTTTATCGGGAAGTGAGGAGGAGAGCTGCGATCAGACTGGCTGTGAAAGACGGTTCCCGTCATGCCCCCCGTGCCGAGAGGACCGCGGTTTACGAAGCGAGCAACGCCTCGGGCGTCACCGAATGGGTGCTTGAGCACAAATGGGGCGGCTCGATTCCAGGTCCACCCGGCAGGCAGCTCTCCGAACTCTTTGCGAAGAAGCGAGACCGCCTCTCGAAAACCAGCGCGAAGCTCCTCACCGAAGGTCTCCCGTGCATCCGTCCATCGACAGTCCCACGCCGGATTTGTGGGGTCGCGCAGCAGCCCGTAGAGAAACGGCTCGATGTTGAAATAGGTGAGGTAGAACGGTAGCGCCTCCGGGGGTACCTCGTCCGCCATCGCCCTCTTGAGCAGACAGGCGTTCAGTGTGTTGAAGATCGTCGGCGCAGTCAGCTCGCAGACATCACCCCCGACTCCGCACTTCCCGTTCCAGCCAAGCAAGAGCTCTGCCGCCTCTCTCGTGGTGGGGTCCAAGTCGTCGCGCAGGGGACCGAGAGCCTCGAGGTAGAGGGCCCGCACTTCTTGCCATCCGAGGAATAATCCGTCGCGCTGGATTGCAGAGAAGATCTCGACTGGGTCGGTCGCTCCTCTTCCGCCGGCAAGGCGTTCCATGATGCGGCGATATCGGAATGAGACGCTCCCCTCGAGGTTGACCGGAAAGGCGAGATCGAAGGGCGGATAGACCTCCTGGTTGGCGGTGGCGAGGAATCCCCGCGGCGGGTCAGTGATCCGAGGAAGCGCGGACGACGGGACGAAAGAGGCCCAGTCATATTCTCCGGACCACCCCGGAGAGGGGAAGGTTCCGAGATGTTTCGTTCGTCTCGGGAGCCGGGCGCTTCCAGCGTAGGCGATGTCTCCCTGAGCGTCGGCGAGAGCCCAGTGGCCGGTGAAGACATACATCCCCGCGACTGCGTCGCATGCACTCTTCACAGTCTTTGCACGGTAGAGTTGCAGGGCCGCGTAGATCGGGGTTCCATAGCTTCGGTTCCGGCAGAGAGCGACGAGCGGAAACGGTTGCGGAATCGTTTCATCGAAATCGTTGACCACCACACCGTGGATCGTTTCTCTGACCGTCCTCGTTTCGGTGGTGAACCCCCCGTTTCGCTTTCGGATACGGAAGCTTTCGCTCCGGTGATGGAACGGGAGCTCTTCGGCCCCGTGCCGGTAGAAACCGGGTCTCCCGGGAACAGCCTGTTCGACGTAGAGATCCGTCACGTCGGCCCAGTTCGAGGTCACACCCCACGCAACCTCGCCGTTGGTGCCGAAGACGATCCCGGGAATCCCAAGGAAGCTGCCTCCGATGACACGGTAGCCTTCGCTGTGAGCGCCGTCGACGGCCGGGGCGTACTCCAGATGAAACAGATAACCCAAGGGCGGCAGCATGTGCGGCATGTGCGGGTCCGAAGCGAGCGCGCCCTTGCCGGTGCCGGTCCACCGGCCGTCGACGGCCCAGTTGTTGCTCGCTCCACCACCTGAAAGGAAACGAGACAGGGCCGGGTCCGGCGAGCGGTCGTCATCGTTCGAATATGCGTCAAAATCGGCGCCGGCCTTGGCTCGACCCTCCCAGGGGGCTTCGTTCCTCGGATACCGCTCGGCGAACGTCTGCAGATATTCGGCAAGCTCAGGCGCTACCGCGTACAGACCGCGTAGACCACCGCCCGCCTCGCCCGTACCGCTCATCCTTTCTGCTTCGGTCGCCGTCTCCGCTGTCGTCGTAGCGTCTGCGAGGTAGGGAGGCTCCTCATACCAGGGTTTGTATATTTCGAGAGCACGCTCGATGGAATCGCCTGTCTGCAGCTGATAGCAGGCGAGCTCGAGGCGGGCGAGCTCCATTTCCCAGTCCTTGCAGAGACTGAAAGCATCAAAGACAACGATCACGAGTGAGTCCTCCGGTCTCCATTGTTCCGGTGCGTAACCCAGCACCCGAAACTCCATGGGGGACGGTTCGAGCAGAGTCGCTGCATTGATCCCCTCCGCAAAGGCCTCGAGCACCGCCCGTTCGGCGTTGGGTGCTGTCGCGTACATCGCCCGAGCGTCCTGATAGAACCCGAGCATACGACTCCGCAAATCGAGCTTTGCAAGGTCTTCGGCCGGGCCCAACCCGCCAACCATCTCCCGCAGCCGTCCGTAACCGAGGAGCTTGAGCATCTCCAGTTGGAAGCGTCGGTCTCTGGCCTGCATATAGCCGAGGGCGAAGTAGAGGTCGTGCTCGTTGTCCGAGCGAATGTGGGGTACGGAATAGCGATCGAGGTAGACCGTGACGCTGCCTTCGAGTCGGGTAGGAACTACGATCTCGAGCTCCCCGCGAGTCTGAACTCTGTCCGGAGAAAGGCGGAACCCGAGATACCTGGAGGCAATCGTTCGACAGGAGCTCACTGAGAGGACGGCCGACATGAGGAGAATTGATACGAGCGTTCCCGCGACACCGGGAAATTGCTTTCCCACCTGCGAACCCGCCTGCGGAGGTATCATTCAATTATCAACCCTGGCTCGGGGTAAATCAAGCCGGAGATATCGACATTCGTCCGCCGTCCCGATAGAGTAGGGCGCAGAGGAGGAGAACATGCACACGGCGATTCTCTACAAGCGCTCCGGAGGAAAATGGCTTTCGAGCTTTCGGAGGTAGTCGCGTGCAGGAAAACGAGTTGCAGTAGCTCTTCACCTTCTCCACACGATTCCTCTGAATACTCACCCGCTCCGGCCCGTTCGGCCGCTTGTGGGTAAAGGGGTGTTCCCCCACCAATCAGATTCGAGGAATTGAATTCATGGAACTGATCATTGCAGATAAGATCTCAAAGGGCTTCGGGGGTCCGGCGGTGCTCGGCGCTGCGAGCTTTCGAATCGTCGCAGGCGACTCGATTGGTCTGGTCGGCCCGAACGGTGCGGGCAAGACGACTCTGATGAAGATATTGGCAGGTTTGGAGTCGGTGGATTCGGGAAGACTGGAGCGGCAGCGTGGCCTGAAGGTGGGCTACGTCGAGCAGAGTCCCGCCTTCCCCCGCACTGAGACGATTGGCGACTACCTGCTTCGAGATGTGAGGCCCGCTCAGTTGATTCTCGAGAAAACCGAGGCGGAGCTCGCCTCGGCGAGTGAGGAATCGCTGAAGCAGAAGCTCGCCGCTTATACCGACGCGACCGAACGCTTTGAAGCTGTCGGCGGCTACGCTGCGCTCGACCGAGGGCTCGCCGCGCTCTCGGGTCTCGGGCTCGAGGCGGATCCCGAGCAGGTGCTCTCGAGCCTTTCGGGAGGAGAGCGGAGTCTCTTGCAGTTTTCCCGGGCGCTTGTCTCGCGTCCTGATCTCCTCATCCTCGATGAGCCGGGGAATCATCTCGATTACCTTGGCCTCGCCTGGCTCGAACGGTTCCTACAGGCCTATTCGGGAACCCTGCTCGTCATATCACATAACCGCTATCTCCTCGACGCCGTCTGCAGGACCATCTGGCATCTCGAGCACGGAGAGCTCACCTGCTTCACCGGCAATTACACCTCGTTCCGCACCGAGTGGGAGCGCCTCCGCGCCGAACGGGAGCACGAATATCGGACCCAGGAGCGAAAAGCTCGGGAGCTCGAGACGAGAGTGAAGCAGCTTCGCTCGATTGCCTCCTCCCAGTACAACCCGCCGGCTCAGGTACTGAACAAGCTCGGGGCCGCGAAGCGGAAGCTCTCGGAGACCCTCGAGGCGAGAGGAGAACGGCCGAGGGCGGAGCGGGTGGTCGGGCTCGATCTGGGCACCGGCAAGTCGAGAGCCGACATCGCCCTGCAGTTCGACGGTCTCGATCTATCGGCCGGCGGCCGGGTGCTGCTCGAGAAGGCATCCATGTCGATTGCGTGCGGTGAGCGCGTGGCGCTCGTCGGTCTCAACGGCTCCGGGAAGACCACCCTTGTGCGGCGAATCGTAAGTGAAGGCGATTGGAACAGCGGCCTGATCCGGATCGGACCGAGCCTTACGGTGGGCTACTTGAGTCAGATCCCCCACTTTTCACACCCCGGTGGAACGATTCTGGAGGAGGTTCGCTCCTGGGGAAGCTTGAGCTCCGACCAGGCCTTCGCGACCGTTGCGCCCTTCCTTTTCGGCTACGAAGACATGGGTAAGCGGGTCGGCGTCCTTTCAGGAGGCGAACAGAACCGGCTCCAGTTTGCCCGTCTGGTCTATCAGGGGGCGAGCTTTCTCATCCTCGACGAGCCGACCAACCACATGGACATCCGGAGTCGAGAGGCAATCGAAGCGGCTCTGACCGAGTTCGAGGGGACCCTGCTCGTCGTCAGCCACGACCGCTATTTCCTGAACCGAACCGTCGATCGGGTCGTGGAGCTCCATGAACGAACGCTTCGAAGCTACCGCGGCGGCTTCTCTGATTTCTTTGCCGCACGTTATGTTGAGCTCCCCCGCCTCGGCAGGCGCACTGGTGTCGACGGCCGTCAAGGTCAGTCGGACGACTCCGTTGCGGACGTGAGCTCCGAATCCCGCCGTTCGGCCGACACCGATTGGGAGGGAACCATCGCCAGGTTGGAGGAGGAGCTTTCGGGACTCCAGCTTCAGCGCGTCGAAGCCGAAGACACCGGGGACCGCCGGCGGTCGACCGAGTTGTCAAAACGAATCGACCTGCTCGAGGAACGGGTCACTCGGGCCTACAGGCGCTGGGTGGATGCCGATTGACCGCGGTGCGACCGGTGTACATCGGCTCACGGAGTATGCTACAGTATCCGACCATATACCAAAGAGAATAGTCCGCACGGTGGAGCATGGAGAGGCGCGTCGCTTGTGAGCGCCGCTTCGTTCCGGGTGTATCCGGCTCAACAGACGTCCTGAAAATCGGAGATCGACAGGGAGATATTCTCGATGAAAAAAGGCGGACGAACGGTAGCAGATCGGGTAGAGGTGAAACCGATGGCAGAGAAAGAGACAGTCGAAAAGGCGGATTTCATTCGCCACATCGTAGCCGAGGATATCAAGACTGGGAAATGGAACGGTCGGGTCGCGACTCGTTTCCCGCCGGAGCCGAATGGCTATCTGCACATCGGCCACGCGAAGAGCATCACGCTGAACTTCGGCATCGCCGCGGAGTTCGCGGGGACCTGCAACCTGCGCTTCGACGATACCAATCCCATAAAGGAAGACCAGGAGTACATCGACTCCATCATAGCGGATGTCAAATGGCTCGGATGGGATTGGGAAGACCGGCTCTACTTCGCGAGCGACTACTTCGATCAGATGTACGAATGGGCGATTCAGCTGATCAAGAAAGGCAAGGCCTACGTCTGCGATCTGAGCAGTGACGAGGTTGTCGACTACCGGGGGACCCTGACCGAACCCGGCAAGGAGAGTCCCTACCGCAATCGGAGTATCGAGGAGAATCTCGACCTCTTCGAGCGCATGAAGGCGGGCGAGTTCCCGGACGGCGCTCGCACCCTCAGAGCCAAGATCGACGTGGCTCATCCCAATCTCAACATGCGTGACCCTGTCATGTACCGGATACTTCATGCGCGTCATCCGCGCACCGGCGACGCGTGGTGTATCTACCCCATGTACGATTGGGCGCATGGCCTCGAGGATTCAATCGAGCAAGTAACCCATTCGATCTGCACCCTCGAGTTCGAGAATCATCGTCCACTCTACGACTGGTTTCTCGATGAGCTGGATGTCTTTCACCCGCAGCAGATCGAGTTCGCCCGGCTCAACCTCAACTACACGGTGATGAGCAAACGAAAGCTCTTGCAGCTCGTTCGCGAAAAGCTCGTCCGCGGTTGGGACGATCCGCGGATGCCGACGATCTCCGGTCTCAGGCGCAGAGGCTACTCGCCGGCGGCCATCCGAGACTTCTGCAAGGCAGTCGGGGTAAGTAAGAGCAACAGCACGATCGACGTCGCAATGCTCGAGCACTTCCTCAGGGAGGACCTCAACAAGAGCAGCCTGCGCACCATGGCTGTCCTTCGACCGCTAAAGCTTGTCATCACGAACTACCCCGAGGACAAGGTCGAGGAGCTCGACGCAGTGAACAACCCAGAAGACGAGTCGGCCGGGACCCGGAAGGTGCCGTTCTCGCGCGAGCTATTCATCGAGCAGGGAGATTTCATGGAAGAGCCGCCGAGCAAGTTCTACCGCCTCGCCCCCGGTCGGGAGGTCCGGCTTCGATACGCATACTTCGTCACCTGCACCGATGTCGTCAAAGACGCAGGCGGCGCTATCACCGAGATCCGCTGCACCTACGATCCACAGACGCGAGGTGGAAACGCTCCCGACGGCAGAAAGGTGAAATCGACCATGCATTGGGTCTCCGCCGGCCATGCCCGCGACGCGGAGGTGAGGCTCTACAGCAACCTGTTTACCAAGGAAGATCCGGAGGACAGTCCCGAAGGGGAGGACTTCCGGTCGAACATCGACCCGAACAGCCTCGAGATCCTGACCGGAGCCAAGATCGAACCCTCACTCGCCGACGCACGCCCACTCGATCGCCTGCAGTTCGAGCGGCTCGGCTACTTCTGCGTGGACCTTGATAGTACTCCCGACCGGCCGGTCTTCAACCGGACTGTGATCTTGCGCGACGAGTGGGCGAGGATCCAGAGGCAGGAGGGTGGGAGCCGGTGAGCCAACATCCCGTTGGCGAAAAGCGTCCCGCAACTGGTCTCAATTCGTCACACTCGCAATTGCGAGGCCTGTCGGCGAGCCTCCGGCTGGAAAGGGAGATCCGGGCAAGGCAGAGAGTCCCCCGCCTGTGCTGATCGTGTACGCGGATATGCTGCCGCCGGCGCTGTTTGCAGCGTAGAGAAAGGCGCCGTTCGGACTTACCGCCAGTGCGGCGGGAGCCAGCGCGTCGGGATAGCTCGACGGAACCAGGTTGGCGAGCGCACCGCCGGGTGCAATCGAGAATCCAGAGATGTCGCCTCCGGCGCTGTCTGCGGTGTACAGGTAGGTTTCGCCCGGAGTCACCGCTATGCCGGTTGGTGTGGGGCCCGCGGTCGCAATAACTCCCAACGGAGAAAGCGTGCCACTCGTGACCATGAACTCCAATACGCCGTTACCCAGACTGTCGGTGGCGTACAGATACGTGCCCGACGGAACGATGGCGAGCTGTGTCGGACTTGCGCCTCCGGCAGGTATGTTTGTGGGCGGGTTGAGCGTGCCCCCTGGAGCGATGGAGCTCACGGAAATGTCGCCGCTGCCGCTGTTGGCCACGAAGAGATAGAGCCCGTCCGGGGTCACGACGGCCCCGGTTGGGGCTGCACCGGTCGGAATTGAGCCTACTGGAGCCAGGGCACCTCCCCCCGCGATCGAGAAGCTCGCAGCTTGTCCACCGGCCCGGTCGGTGACGAAGAGATAGGAGCTACTCGGATCGATTGCGACTGCAGTCGGATTCGGCCCGATCGGACTGGGGTAGGGAGACCCAGGGGTCTGCGAGAGCGAGCCATCAGTATTGATAGCGAATCCCGATATGGTGCCGTCGCTGCTGTTCGCTACGTAAAGGAAATATCCATCCGGCGTGGCGGCGATTCCGGCCGGACCCAGCCCCACCGGGAAGGGCGACCCCGGTACCATCGTGAGGGAGCCGTCGGCGCCGATACGGTATCCGGTAACATTCGAGCTGGAAGGGTCAGTCGCGTAGAGATAGTCGGTTGGCTGTGGCCTTGCCGTAGCGGTATTGCTGGGAGGGCTTTCCTCCGTTGCATCGAGCGCGGTAATGATGAACGCGTACTGGGTGCCGTTCGTGAGGCCGCTCACCGTTTGAGGGGAGAGGGCGTTCGAAATCTTCGTGCCGGTGCTTGGCGTGACGGTCGAGCCTGCGGCCCAGTAGAGGTTGTAGGATGTCGCACCGTTCACCGCGTTCCAGGAGATCGTCGCGCTACTCGGACCTCCCAAGGCGCTGGTCAGAAGCGGCGCGGCCGGTCCGCCGGAGAAACGAGCTTCGATTGACGCGTAATAGATCGTCCCGTAGAACAACATCGAGTCACCGACAAGGCTGACCCGTGTGTCGCTCATGGTCTTGTCGGCAATCGTCGCGTTTCCGGAGGTCACCTCCCAACGGTCGAAGTGGTAGCCGGGATCGGGCGTTGCATGTATGTGTATGTCGGTACCATAGTCGAGGGTCAGCGACCCGGATGGGTCGACCGTCCCGTTGCCTGCGCTCGCAATGATCAGCTTGTAGGTGTTGTTAAGGGGTACCCCACATGCAGCGAAGACGGACAGAGAAATGAGAATAGCGGCGATTTTGGAGCGGCCACCTGCCGCCATGGGCCCGGTCTCCCTGAGAGCTGATTTCTGAGCCTCCGCGAAGCTGTCGGTGCGCAGCGGATGCCTTACAAGGAATTATAGTGAAGTTTCAAAGAGGATGCCGGTTGCGCCCGCCGAGGATTCGGCTCGGAAGAAAGGCGGGCTTTCGCCCGCCTTTCGCTTGGGTGAACGCGGTCTTCTAATAGACCGACTTCCACTCTTCGATGTTGCCCTTGTCAAACTTGAACGGCGGGCCGAGGAGTATCTCGGTGCCGCCGTCTGCCGCCTTCACGACCGTGTAGTCGCCGAGCCGGCCGGCCTTGAACTTGTCGCCGACCTTACCGGTGATCTTGCCGCTCACGAGCGCGGTCGCCGTATAGGCGCCGAGGTAGCCGACGTCGATCGGGTTCCAGAGGAACATGTAGGGGCAGACCCCGTTCTCGATGTAGGTAGCCATCTCGGAGGGGAGGCCGAGGCCGGTCAGGAAGACCTTGCCCTGGAGGCCCTTGTCGGTGAGAACCTTGCCCGCAGCAGCGATTCCGACGGTGGTCGGCGCAATGATGACCTTGAGGTTGGGGAAGCTCTGCAGGAGCCCTTGGGCCTCGGAGACTGACTTGTCGCGAATATCATCACCGTAGGCAATCTTGACGAGCTTGAGGTTCGCGTACTTCGGCTTCTCGAGCTCTTTCTTCATGTAGCTGATCCACAGGTTCTGGTTCGAGGCCTGGCTCGTTGCCGAAAGGATGGCGATCTCGCCGCTGCCGCCGGCCATATCGTAGGCGGCTTCGATCAACGTCTGTCCGATCTTCTCGGAGTCGGCCTGGTTGACATGGGTCATTCGGCTTGCCGGATTGACGGCGGAGTCGAGCGAGAAGACCTTGATCCCCTGCGCCATCGCCTGTTGGAGCACCGGTTGCAGCGCGTCGTAGTCATTGCCGACGATGCAAATCGACGCAACCTTCTGTGCAATGAGCTGCTGGATGATCTGAATCTGAGCCTCGGCAGTAGGTTGATCAGGTGCCCGGAGAATTGCCTGGTAGCCCTGCTCCTCGATCCCATCCTTGAAGCCGCCCATCTGCTTGTCGCCGTAGGGGTTGCCGGTGTTCTTGAACACGATGGCATATTTCTGCGACGCGGCCGGCTGGCTGCCGCCCCCCTGCTCTGTGCCGCCGCCTGCGAACAAAGCGACAGGCAACGCGATCACCATGATCACCGCGATCATGGTCATGACGGTGATGATTTTTCTCATCATCTACCTCCTCTATATGCTTCTATTCGTCCGGGCGCTCGCCCTTCTGGGCGGGTTGCGCCCGAGCTACGACCGGACGTTGATGCCTACTACCAAAACGGACATTGAGCACGAGGACCGAAACGACAAGCAGCAGTCCCGTAATAATCAGGAGAACCTGTGCCGGGATGTTGACGAGACCGAGGCCGTAGGTGAGAAAACCGATGATGAAGACCGCAAGAACCGGCCCGATGAGCCGTCCTTTCCCTCCGGAGGTGCTCACGCCCCCGAGGACGGTCATTGCGATGGCGGTCAGCTCATAGCCCTGCGCTACATTCGGCCGTGTGCTGCCCATACGGGAGCTCAGGAATAGAGCAGTAAATCCCGCCATGAGACCGGTCACCGTGAAGACGATGATCACGATCGAGTTGGTCTTGATACCCGAGTAGCGAGATGCGATCAGGTTGTTGCCCATACCGTAGATCTTACGGCCGAAGCTCGTCATATGGAGAACGAGGCCGAAGATCAACGCGCAGATTGCGAAGACGATGATGATGACCGGTATCCCTGCGACGTTGCCCCATCCGAATGTCGAATACCACTTCGGAAACTTTCCGGAGGCCTGATCCTGGAGTATGACGTAGGCGACACCGCGATAGATGATCATCGTTGCGAGGGTAATGATAACCGACGAGAGCTCCTTGAATGCCACCATGAGAACGCCGTTGAGGAGGCCGCACGTGGTGGCGACGGCAAGACACAAGAGGACTGCGAGCGGCATGGGCAGTCCGGCGTTGAAGCTCACCGCCATAACCACCGCAGAGAGCGCGACAGTGGAGCCCACGGAGATATCGATGTTCCCGAGGATGATGACGAAGGTCATCGGTAGCACGAGAAAGGCGATATCGAGAAAGCTCATCGGTGCGGTGAGAAAGGTGCTCAGGGAAAGGTAATAGGGCGATAGGGAGCTGTTGACGATGTTGACTACTATGAAGATGAGCACCAACAGCCATTCCCACTGCAGGAAAAACCTCTTCCAGCTCCATTTCCGCTCGATGCTGATCACCCGTTCCGGCATTGCGGCTCCCCTATATTGCGCGCTTGCGAAGCGCAATGCGCTGGCTGTTGCGCTTCACGAGCACGTTCGTGAGCACTGCGGCGAGGATTACGACGCCCTGTATGAACTGCTGCGCGAATGGCGACACGTTGATGAGCGGAAGCGCGTTGTTGAGGATGCCGAGCAGGATCGTCCCGAGAATGAGCCCCGAAACGGTGCCGCTTCCGCCGCTGATGCTCACTCCGCCGAGGACGGTAGCAGCGATGACGCTCAGCTCGTAGCCGGTCGCGGTGTCGCTCTGCGCCGAGGCGAACTTCGCGACCCAGAGCACCCCGGCCAGCCCGGCGAGTGTCCCCATCACCGCGTACACCAGCCAGACGATTCTCTTGCGAGGCAGGCCGGAGACATCGGCCGCTTCGGGGTTGGAGCCGACGGCGTAGATCTGCCGCCCGGTCTTCGTGTGCCGTATGAAGTAGGCATAGCCAACGTAGATCACGACGGCAATGATGATGAGGTTCCCGACTCCGAAAATGCTGCCGGTAGCGATTCGCTGAAATCCGGCCGACATCTGGTAGGAGCTTACCCACGCCCCACCGCTAATGAGGTAGGTGAGGCCCCGGAAGACGTTCATGAATCCAAGCGTGGCGATGATCGGGAGAACGTTGAAGCGGGCAACCGTGACCCCGATAATTGCGCCGACCGCAAGCCCGACAAGCATCCCTTCGAGGATCGAAACGATCGGAGGCATGGTCGGGATTGCTTTGACGGTGAGCGCGCTCACCATGCCGGAGAGCGCAATGGTCGCTCCGATGGAGAGATCGATCCCTCGGGTAAGAATGACCATCATCATGCCGACGGCGAGAATACCGAGTATCGCGGTGTTGGCGAGGAGATCCTGGATGTTCGTGAGAGTGAGGAAGTTGTGATTTCGGATTTGCACGAGGACGCAGATCACCACAATGAATGCAAGGAGCCCCACCTCGCGGAACCTCTCGGTGGACCGGGAAACCCGTTTCGTGTCGGCGATCGCCGGCTTCGTGTCGCTCATCTGCTCGCCGCTCCCAGCAACGCCGCGTTCAGCAGCTCCTCTTGCGTAGTCTTTGCCGTTTCCAGTATCGCCGTGACCCTTCCCTCCTTCATGACCACGACCCGGTCGCTCATTCCGAGCACCTCCGGCATCTCCGAGGAAACCATGATGATCCCGAACCCCGATTCAGCCAAGTCGTTCATGATGTTGAAGATTGCCGTCTTTGCCCCGACGTCCACCCCTTTCGTCGGTTCGTCGAGGATGATGACCCTCATATCCGCAGTCAGGAGCTTCGCGACAATGATCTTTTGCTGGTTGCCGCCGGAAAGCGTCGACGCCTTGTCGAAGACACTCTGTGCCTTGACCTCGAGTCGCTCCGCGTGCTCCTTCGCCGCGTCGCTTTCGAGCTTCGTATTGAGCCAGCCAAACTTCGTGAATCGCCCGAGGGTTGGGTAGGTGACGTTCTTGAAGATTTCCCAGTCGAGGACGAGCCCCTGCTTGAGACGGTCCTCCGGGAGATATCCGATGCCCCGCGCAATTGCGCCGGAGGGTCCCGAGATGCCGAGCTCCGTTCCGTCGAGGGTGACGCTTCCCGCATCCGCGCTCGTAACCCCGTAGATTGCCTCGCAGACCTCCGTGCGGCCGGCTCCCACCAGGCCGGTCAGGGCGAGAATCTCGCCGCGCCGCACTGAGAACGAGACGTCCTTGAAGTAACCTACACGCGAGAGGCCCTCCACTCTCAGGACCTCTTCGCCGATTACCGCGTTACGTTTCGGAAAGAATTGAGTAATCTCGCGTCCGACCATTGCGACGATTATCTGGTCTCTGCTCACGTCGCTCAGGTTCCACGTGCCGACGTAGCGCGAGTCGCGGAAGACGGTGACGCGGGAAGCAAGGCGGTACATATCCTCGAGTCGATGGGAGATGAAGATGATCGACACGCCTTTGTCTCGAAGGGCTTCGGTGATACGATAAAGGTCCTCGCTTTCTCGATTCGTGAGGGGCGCGGTCGGCTCGTCCATGATAATGATGCGGGCGTTGGCCGAAAGTGCCTTCGCAATCTCGACGATCTGCTGCTGCGCAACGGAGAGACTGCCCATCGAGGTTCGTGGATCGAAATCGGCATCGAGCTGACCGAGGAGGTCTTCTGCTCTTCCGTGCATCTCCCTCCAATCGATCTTTCGTGTCAGCCGATTGATCTTCTCGTGACCGATGAAGATGTTCTCCGTTACCGAGAGATCAGGGTAGCAGGTAACGTGTTGGTAGATCGCGGCAATTCCGTACCTTTGTGAATCGAGCGGAGTGCGAATCTCGGCGGGCTCACCGTCGATGAGTATCTCTCCTGCATCGGGTTGGTAGACTCCGGTAATGACCTTTATGAGCGTCGACTTTCCCGCGCCGTTTTCACCCATCAGCGCGTGAATCTCGCCCCGCCTCAGACTGAAATGCACGTTGTCGAGGGCTCGAACCCCCGGGAAGGTCTTTGTGACGTGTTTCAGCTCGAGAACATGCTCGGACACTCGCTGCTACCCCTTTCTCAACAGATCCGCCGGCACTCGATTCCGAGGAGTCCGGCAAGCTTCTCGATCCGGTCTGCTATATGCCCAACCCCGATGGCGCAGTGGTGGGCCGGACCCGCCTTCGACCATTGGTCGATGAACTCCCGCACCGGCAGCGAAAACCGGTAGCGGCTGTTGGTGTTGCCGATCTGCAACGTGGGCCCTGCGACCGACTCCCCCTCTGCGACGAGGAGGAAGGTAGTGCCGCCCGGCCCCTGCACCACCGAAAGGAGCGTCACCGCTCCGTGTTTGACGCTCATCTGGATAGAGAGGCCCTTGCCGGGTTTCCCGTGATAGACCGGCAGCGGCACGAGGGCGACCTCTCCCTCTGCGATCGCTGGATGGGCGGGACCGTCATGACCCCACAGCACGATGTCGTCGGTGAAGTCGGCTGCATAGAACTCCGAGAACGAGCCGCCGGCCCCAAAGCTGTCGACGATCTTCATCGCCATCACGTTCTTGACCTCACATTCTCCGGCAATCGGAACATGGTGCGCCGTGAGGAGGGTATTGCCCGCGATCACCGAAGTGACGATGTTCTCATGGTCGTTCCCGTCGATCCCCTCGTAGTAGTAGGCCATCCCCCCCAGCCGTCTGGTCTCGACCAACCGATCGAGCGCACACGAGGTGCGGGCCGCGCGCTCGAGCTCCGCGGCCTCACACTCCGCCGATACGCGGAACTCACTCGAAAACTGTTCGAGCTTACGCTTGACCTCCGCGTCGTCTACGGCGTCCCTGTGGTGCTTGAGCTCGTCCATCTCCAGGAGCTCGAAGTGGCTCCCGAAGACGTTCGCCAGTCGGGTCACGTCCGTATAGACGTCGAGCATCCCGCCATAGTAGTGACCGAGAATCCCGATTCTCGCATCTCGCAGCTCCTCGCGTACGCGCACGGCATCCAGCCACGCGGAGATCTGTTCCCATGCGTAGTCTTCCTTCAGCCATCCCGTCACGAGATGGTAGTCGATTCCGCAATTGTTGAAGACGTTTGCGATCTCCGGCACACAGCAGGCTTGACAATGGGCGAGCCATTCGCCCGTCATGAGCCCGCGATCGCCAAGCGCGTTGAACTTAGCATAATCGATTGCAGGTACGGGTTGGAGATTCAAGACGATTATCGGAACCTGCGTCTGTTGCGCGATCGGCAGCACCGTATGCGATAGTGCATAGGTCGAGATAAAGAGAAAAATCGCCTCGACGTTTTGTTCTTTGAATGTGTCGACCGCCGACCGAGACTTCTCAGGGCTGTCGACGAGCCCCGCGTTGACGACTACACCCCCCAGCGAGCCGAGACGGTCTGCGATGAAGGATTGGTAACCTTCGAGTCGCTCCTTTAGTCCCTCGAACTGCGGCCAATAGGTGTCGAGACCTATTCCGAACAGCCCGATCCTTGTACGTTCACCCACCATAATTCTCACCCATCTCTGAGTATTATGCAATGGGTAATCTTCCCTGGGAATGGATAATTTTGGCCGTAGGATGGAACAAACCCCAAAAGATGGACAAAACTTGCCAAAGATGTGCAAAACGGCTATAACGAATTGGTGATTCAAGACGGTGTGATGCAGAAAGAGGGTTTCTTTCGATACCTGACCTGCAGCGAAGAGGACGAGAAGTGGCAGATCGTCTGCACCGACGCCGGCCACAACGAGGTCGGCCCGAACACGAGCTATCCTCCGAACAAGGAGGGCCATCCTCCCCTCTTCAAGTCCGTCGCGGTCGGACGCACGCTCAACGAGTTCCAGATCATCTACATCACGAAGGGTCGCGGAGTCTTTCAAGCCGAAGGGGAGAGCTTCACCGTGGTCCCAGGAACCGTCATGATCGTGTTCCCGGGTATGCGCCACTTCTACAAACCGGACTACGAAATCGGTTGGAATGAGTACTGGGTCGGATTCAAAGGGCCCTATGCCGAAGCTCTCTGCCGGAACGGATTTCTCACGCGAGGGAAACCCGTCTATCGACTCGGGCTCCAGAACAGCCTGCTTACTATCTACGACCAGATCTTCGAGCTCGTGCGAAATCAGGCGCCCCTCTATCAGATCCGCGCGAGCTCACAGATCATGACCCTAGTCGCCGAGATCCTCGCATACGAGCGCAAGACGGTGCAGCACAGCCATTCGCAGCAGCTCGTCGAGAAGACGAAGTTCTTCATGGAAGAGAACATCTACGGGGATATCAACCTCAATCGGATCGCCGGCATGCTCGGCGTCAGCACCTCCCACCTGAACGAGGTCTTCAAGGCATATACCGCGATGACTCCCTACCAGTACTTCATCAGCATCAAGATCCATCGGGCGAAGGAGCTCCTCGACAGCGGCGACCTCACGATCAAGGAGGTCGCCTTCCGGCTCGGCTTCAAGGACCAGTACTACTTCTCCCGGCTTTTCAAGAAGAAGACGGGAACCTCCCCCTCGCGCTGGAGCTCGTTTGCGACAGAATAGCCTGAGACCGAGGGGCCCATCCTACCCGCGGGCGCGCCGCTCTTTCGTGAAGTTCCTCATCTGACGGTTGATCTTTTTCCACTTGTCACGGTTCTCCCGCTGGAGGCGATCGCTGGTTTTGCGTTCGAGGAACGCCACCTCCTTCTTCAGATCGAGATAGGAGGCGAAGCGCTCCTGCGTAATCGCACCTGCGGCGAGAGCGGCCCCGACCGCGCAGCCCGGTTCGCCCGAATGGGTGCAGTCTCGAAACCGGCAGTCGCCGGCGATCGCGGCGATGTCGGAGAACGAGTCGTCGAGATCGGCCTCATCGGCCCAGAGCTGCAGCTCCCGAAGGCCGGGGGTGTCGATGATCATGGCGCCGTTCGGGAGGGCAATGAGCTCGCGGTGAGACGTCGTATGCCTGCCCTTCATGTCTCGGCTTCGTATCTCCCCGGTTGCCTGTCGCTCCTCGCCGATGAGAACGTTTATCAACGTCGATTTGCCGACGCCTGACGGTCCGAGCAACACCGCCGTGCGCCCCTTCTGGATCCGTGCACCGACCTCATCAACTCCGTGTCCGGTGACACAGCTCAGCGGCAGGACCTCGACGCCGGGCGCAGCTGCCTCGATTTCGGCCACCGAGCCTTCCAGATCGGCGGCGAGGTCGGCCTTGTTGAGGAGGATGACCGGTGTTGCGCCGCTGCCCCAGACCATGGTTGCGTAGCGCTCCGCCGCCCGCGGACTGCACTTTCGCCCTCCTTCGAGGCTGAAGACGATGAAACCGAAATCGACGTTCGCCGCCAGGATTTGCTCCACCGCTTCGTCGCCTGCCTGCTTTCGCGAGATGACTCCACGTCTCGACAACACGCCCTCGATGCGGAATGGCACCTTCGGATCTTCGACGGTTTGTACCGCCACCCAGTCGCCGACGACCGGGAGATCCTCCGGTCCGCTCCTGTGATGGGAGAATGCGCCCGTGAGCCGGCCGTTCGCCTCCGTAGCGGCGGTTCGCAGCCGATAGAGTCCTCGCGATGCCCTGATGACCCTGGCCGCGAGGCAGTCCGGTCCGTATCGTTCGGCGAGCTCGACTTCGAAACGCTCATCGAAGCCCAAGGCGCTCAGATCAATCTTGCTTTCGTAACTCATTTCTTTCGTGTGACCTCATAGGCATCAATCAAGCCATACGGGAATGGCAGACGGGTGAGCGGTTTTGCGGCCAACGCAAACAGTCGCAGCTCATCGTCATCTCCCGAAATCCGATTCGCTCTCAGAAATCCGCACTTCACACAGCGATGGATCAGCGCCCACTCGCCGTTCTCTTTCGTCCAGACTCCGACCGGCTCCATCGCCCCCCTGCAACCGGAGCGGCGGTCGCCGATCCGCAGGTCGACGTGGAGGCTCCACAGACAATGCGGGCAATGGTTGCGCTGCTCCGTGCCTGTTTCAGGCGGTGTGACAGTGGTCCCGCAACGTACGCAGATAAATGACTCATTGGTTGGTGTAGGGGCTCGTAGGCGTGACATCTTCCCTCCTCTTGAAGATCACGGAGATTATGCGTGGAAGACTGCAGATGACCCTGCCGGCCGAGCACTGACTGAGATTTAGGCTGTTGGACTACGCGGGATTGATGGGAAGGCGGGATAAGAAGGGGACCAAGCCCCCGATCAGAGGCGAAGCGACGACGTACGCGTCGGCTTCGCTTGCCGTCCCTAGCAGGGCCACCCGCTTATGAGCACCGACATCATGTACCTCCTGTTCGCGATAGCTTGGCTGACGGTACAGCCAAGCGAGGTGCGTGTCAAGCAGTGCTTGCGGCTATTCCGGATCGAATGGCGTGCCGAGTGAGGAGGGAGGGGTGGCGTTGAGCGCGCGCAGCATCTTGTCCATCGCGTGACGGGCAGGACCGGGCAGGGCGGCGATCAATCGCTTGACTCCTTCGGCGTTCCCCATGTTGACCAGCAGCAGGGTGAGGATCATCAAAGGAAAAGGGGCAACCTGGAGAACCTGCGACGGTACGCCGGGCAGTGCCGGCTGCAGCACGAGGCCGAGCCATTGCAGGAATGCGAAGAGATAGGCGCCGAGAGCGGCACGGAGGGGTTTCCATCCCCCGAAAATCGTTATAGCCAGAACGATCCAACCGATTCCGTCGAGCCCCGAGATCGTTCCCTTCCATCCTGCCTTGACGGACAGGGAGTACATCGGCCCTGCGATCCCGGCAATGGCTCCGCCGAGTGTCGTATACAGGTAGCGCAGTCGATTCACCGGGGCTCCGCGCACGAAGGCGGCCTCGGGGCGCTCGCCGATTCCGCGAAGCGTGAGGCCCGGCCGCGTGCGGAAGATAAAAAGCCAGGCGAGGAGGATGACGAGAAAGCTCATGTAGGTCATGAAGTCCTGGCGAAAGAGAAGAAGCCCGAGGATCGGGATATTCTTCAAAACCGGAATCGGAACGATGGACAGCCGCGGGCCGGCCTGCCCCATGATCGGATTTCCCAAAAAATAGGAAAGGTCCCGGCAGAGGAGGGTGAGTACGAAGCCGACCGCGACCTGCGACTGCTTCAGGGTAATGCTCGAGAAGGCGACCACGAGCGCTACGAGCCCGCCCACGACCGCGCCCGCGACGAACCCGAGCACGACGCTCTTCGTAGCGAGCGCAATCGCGAAGCCGGCCATTGCCGTCAGCAGAATCGTCCCGTTCATCGACAAATTGATCACCCCCGCCCGTTCGGAGACGGTCTCGCCGATGACCGCGAAGACGACCGGTCCGGCGGCAGTGAGCACCCCGGCCAGATTGATGAGCAATGCCGTCTGCGTCACTTGAGGCTCCTCCTCTTTCTGATCCGCATCCTGAGTCCCTGCGCCATCAGGACGAGGAGCACGAGCGTCCCCTGTATGACCCCGGCGAGTGAGGAATCGAGCTTCAGCATGATGGGGAGTTGGATGCTGCCGACGTTCAACGCCGCGAAGAACAGGGCGACCGGGGCCCCGAGCGCCGCCCGGTAGTTCACCAGCATCGCGACCATGAGCCCCAGGTAGCCGTAGCCGCTGGAGATCGAGGGGATGAGTCGATGGTAGACCGCCGTGACCTGTATCGCCCCGGCGAGGCCCGCGAAGATGCCGCAGAGCGCAAACGCGAGCAGCAGGTAGCGGCGCGTCGGCACGCCGAGCAGAAAGGCGGCGTGGCTGTTCCTGCCGACGGCCTTCAACCGGAGGCCGAGGTAGGTCCCCTCGATGAGGAAAAAGACGATGACGATCGCGAGGATCGCCAAGAGCAAGGCGGCCGGACTGAGCCGCGATTGCGGCGTGAGGGTCGCCATCCAGAGAGATTGATGAAAGGGCTCGGTTCCCGACATCGAGGCGATTCCCGGCCGTTTCCACGGTCCGAATATCAACCAGAGGTTCAGGGCCGTAGCGACGAAGTTCAGGCCGAGACCCCCGAATATCTCGTTGACTCCCCCGAATGCCTTGAGAACCCCCGCGAGCAGCGCCCAGAGCATGCCGCCGGCCATTCCCGCGACGATGGAAAGCGCGATAATCATGGCCGGAGGAAGCGCGCTCGACGCGAGGCTGCGCATCATCCAGGTCGTGAAGATGCCGCCGAGCATGATTTGTCCTTCGATGCCGATATTCCAGAGTCCGGCCCCGAAGGTCATGAGCAGGCCGGAGGTCGCAAGAAGGAGCGGGATCCAAGAGACGAGCACGTCGGAGAACACCTGCCAGGAACCGAAGGCTCCCAGCGCGATGTTGGCGAAGGCCGCAAACGGCGGCGCATTTGTCACGACGAGGATGAGTGCGGTAAGTGCAAGGGCGAGCAGAACGGCGCCGGCCTGAAAGGCCGGACCCTGCCATCCCTTCTCGGAGCGATTATCGCGCATCGGCAGTCTCCAGTTCTTCCCATCCCTTGCCGCCGATCAAGGCACCGAGCCTATCTACGGTTACCTTCTCGGCGTCGAGGGGGGGCGACACCCTGCCGGCGTAGAACACCAGGATGCGATCGCTGTACTGAATGATCTCGTCCAGGTCGGTCGATACGAAAACGATTGCAGTGCCCGCGGTGCAGCGGTCTTTTAACCGCGACCAAACGTACACCGCCGACTCGATGTCCAAGCCGCGGGTCGGATGTTCGAGGAGGATCAGAGACAGGTTCGCTCGCAGGAGAGCAAGCAGCATTCGTTGCTGGTTCCCTCCCGACAGAGACTCCACCGGGCTCGCCGGTACTCCTTTGATGTTGTACTCTGCGATCCGGTCTTGAGCGATCTTCTCGGCCTTCGCATGATTGACGAAGACCCCGCTCATGCCTTCCGACAAGATGAAATGTTCGCTCATGCTCATTCCCGATACGAGGCCCTGCTCGAGCCGCGCCGCGGGAAGATATGCAACGCCCTGCCGTCTGAACGCAAGATAGGACTGCCGGGTGAGATCCCGATCTCGGCAGACAATCCTTCCGGCAACGGGGCGAACCAGACCGGCGCATGCGCCGAGCAGCTGCGATTGTCCCGACCCTTCCATACCGGCGAACCCGATCACCTCGCCCTCGCGAACCTCGAGACTCACGTCGGGGATGACGAGTCGTCCGTCTTCGATCGAGACCGACTTCAACCGCAGGGTCGGGCTCCCTCTCTTCCCGTTGAGACGCGGCCCGATCGGGACATCTTTTCCGAACATCATCGCCACGAGCGCGCGCATGTCGAAGGGAGGTTCGGCGGATCCGGAGACCTCTCCCTGTCTGAGAACCATGACGCGTGAGCAGAGCGCCTCGACGTCCTCGAGCTTGTGGGAAACGAATAGGATCGACATCCCCCGTGATGCAAGCGTTCTCAAGGTCGAAAACAGCTTCTCCCTCTGAGGAAGGCTGATGCCGGTCGTCGGCTCGTCGAGGATGAGCACGCGGGCACCGAGTGAGAGAAGCCTGAGGATCTCGAGCTGTTGACGCTCGCCGACCGTGAGGACGTCGACGTAGGCGTCCGGGGAGAGGACGAAGTCCAGCTTCTCTGCAAGATCGTTGAACTCGCGAACCGCAGCACGGCGCTCCGGGAAGAAGCTGCCTCTTCGTCCGAGAAGGAAGTTGTCGATGAGCTTCATCGGGGGGAAATCGAGCGGATCCTGATGAAGCATCCCGACTCCTGCTCGGATTGCATCTGCTGGAGAGTGAATCGAGATCGGTCGGTCGTCGAGGAGGATCTCTCCGGAGTCGGGACGTATGAACCCCGAAAGGATCTTCATCAGGGTACTCTTTCCCGCGCCGTTCTCTCCGAGAATGCCCTGGATCACCCCCGACTCGACGCGCAGCGAGACTCCGTCATTCGCATGCACACTGCCGAAAGACTTGTGTATGTCGCGCAGCTCGACGTGCATACCACGCCCCTCATCTACCGGAGGAGGAGAGCAGGTCCACCCTCCTCCTCTTCATTGTTGCTCGATTATTGCCTATTTCGAAACGCTCTGGCCCTGCATCCCCTGAAGGAGTTGCGGGAGATACCAGATCTGTTGCTCAGTGGCCACCTGTCCGGCGCTCAGGTACTGGGTTCCGTCCTGAAGGGAGAGAGGACCCTTCCACAGCTTGAGGCCGCCGGCGAGCTCGGAAATGAAACGGTCGACACCGTTCGATGCCGCCGAAGAGAGGACCGAGCCCTTGTTGAACCCAACGGCCGATTTATTGGGATCATTGATGTTCTGCCAATCCGGACCGTTCCATTCGAAATGGGAGCTCCAGCTGCCGTTCATTGCGGCTTCGATGTTCTTCGCGTAGGCCGGGCCCCAATTGAAATAGGGTACTCCCAGCGACACCTTCGGCCCCTCGCTGACCGCGTCGGCGTAGTCGTAGGGAACCGCCCAGACGTTCATCCCGCGCGCTTGGAATCGGGTTGCCTCGGTGACTGCTTCGGTGGTGTCGATGCCGGAGACGACGACGTCGTAACCGCTGTTGAAAAAGTCGTCTGCAACCTGCGACGGGTCGGAGGTCACGCCCGGGATGTTGAACCAGAATCCGATCCAGGTGACCTTGAACTGCAGCTGGGAGGGGTCCCGGTGCAGATAGTTGACCCATGCATACTTCGCGCCCAGATAGACCGAGGAGGCCAGGCGGCGTGTTTCGTCGTTGATGAGCGGCCCCAGGTACCCGATCTTGCCGGTTTTCGTGGTAAGCGCTGCCGCGACCCCTGCTACCATCTTCATATAAACCATCTTTCCCATGATGTTCACCATGTTGGGAAGGTTCCTGTAGTCCTTGCCCGCCTTCCAGACCTGGTCGCCCGATGTCATGATCACGTAGATGTCCGGATGGGATTGCGCGAACTTGACCGCTTCGTCACTCATGTCGTCGGAGCTGAAGATAACCAGCTTCGCTCCCTTGGCGACGAGACTCTCGGCCAGCTGCGAGGCGGTCGTTCCCGGGCGGTCGGACGGGTTGACCTTGTCGAGGTAGATCATCTTCGTACCAGGTACGTGATTCTCGACGTATTTGCCGCCGTCGAAGTTCGCTTGACTCCAGCCGTGGTCGTTGTAGGGACCGACCATCAGCAATCCGAAGGTGAAGGTGCCGTTGCTCTGTGCAAAGAGTGCCGAGGCAGCCAGCATCATTCCAAGAGACAGGGCGAGTGTGATCAGCCGTCTCATCGTTAGTATCCCCCTTGGGTTGTTAGGTGTTCATCACCTCAACGCCGTCCACACCTTCACGGTTTGGAAGGCCAGGTGCGAAACAACGAGCGATTATACTTCGCACGGCATGCAGGTGCAAGCAGAAACCTGCATAAATATACAAAACCGGGACCTCTTGCGTCTCTTCGCTCCAATATGAGAAAATTACTAGCTAATCATTTCTGGACTGCAGGGGCTGTCTATGGAGCGCACACTGCGATTTCGCTTGAACGGGTCACCGGTCGAGATCGTCGACCGAGAAGAAACCGTCGCCCTCGATTGGCTTCGCCGCGAACAACGTCTGACCGGAACTAAAGAGGGCTGTCGGGAGGGCGACTGCGGCGCGTGCATGGTGTTGCTCGGCGAGCGCACGGAAGACGGAATCCGGTGGAGAACCGCCCTCTCCTGTCTGCTTGCGCTTGGTGAGCTGGACGGGAAGCACGTCGTTACGATCGAAGGAATTGGCTCGGGCGGGCTGACGCCGATCATGGAGGCCATGCTCGACGAGGGGGCAAGCCAGTGCGGTTTTTGCACCCCGGGGTTCGTCGTCTCGCTGACCACCTACCTGATTGGGGGCGGCGAGATCACCTACGAGGGAGCGGTGCGTGCCATCGAGGGTAACCTTTGCCGATGCACCGGGTACGCTTCGATTCAACGCGCCGCCGCGCATCTAGTAGAGCAGTTCAAGGACCTTCCGGCGAGTCTTCCCGAACGAGTCAGCGAGCTTGCGCGCGCAGGCGTCATCCCGCCGGGGATCACGGCGCACATGACGGATCTACCCGAACCGGCTGTATTCAGCGTGAACGAGCGCCCTGCCGACGGAGAGGGAAGGTTGACACTCGGCGGGGGAACCGACCATTACGTGCGCAACCCCGACCCTGATGCCGGTCCTGAGAGCGGCGGCAGCATTTCATTCATCAATCGAGATCCCGCTCTGCGGCGGATTTCACGAACTGACGACGCGATAACGCTCGGCGCCGCCGTGACGGTGCAGGAGTTTTTCGAAAGCCCGATCGTTCGGGAGGCATTTCCCGGGATCGAGCGTCACGAGAGCGATTTTGCGTCGCTCCCGATTCGAAACCGTGCCACTCTTGCCGGAAACATCACGAACGCCTCTCCGATCGGTGACATGACTGCGATTCTGCTCGCCCTCCAGGCAGAGGTTCACATCCGGGGCGGCAAGCCGATACGGATCCTCCCGCTTGACCGCTATTTCCTCGGCTATCGCCGTACCGCTCTGCAGCCGGGGGAGGAGGTGGCGGCGTTGTCGATCCCGATTCCCGCACCCGCCCCCCGACGCTGTTTCAACTTCGAGAAAGTTGCGAAGCGCAGACATCTCGATATCGCCTCGGTCAACAGCGGCTGTCTCGCCCTTGCCGACGAGGCGGGGGTGATCCAGGGCATCACGCTCTCAGCCGGCGGCGTCGGACCGGTGCCCATTCGACTAAGGAGCACCGAGGAGTCTCTTCTCGGAAAACGGGTCGATGCGGGGACCGCACGCCGAGCGGCGGAGGTTGCCGCCGAGGAGTGTACCCCGATCGACGACGTCCGCGGTGCCGCAGCCTATCGCAGAGTGCTGCTCGGCCGGTTCATCTGGGCGCATCTCATGCGCCTCGAGCCTGAGCTCGAGCCGGCAAAGGAGCTGCTGCCATGAAATGGAATCCCGATTCCGTTCTCAACGTGCTCGGGCAGACATCGTATGTCGACGACATCCCGGAACCGCGGGACCTGCTGCACGCAGCAATCGTTCCTTCGCCGAGCGCACACGGCCGGCTCGTGAGGCTCGAGACCTCGGAGGCGAGTGCACGCTTCCCGAAGGCGATCTTCCTCTCGGCGGCGGATATCCCGGGTACCAACCAGATCGGAAACGCGGTTCCCGACGAGCCGCTGTTGTGTGACGGGGAGTGGCATTTTCGGGGCGAGCCGATAGCGCTCGTTCTCGCAGAGAGCCGAAGCGAAGCGCGGCGGGCTGCGGCGCTCGTCCGGGTAGAGGCCGAGGAGCTCGAGGTCATCACCGATCCCAGGGAGGCGGCTGCTCGCGGCGAGCTGATTCTGCCGCCGCGTACCATGCGCTCAGGCGACGTCGAGAAGGCATTTGCGGAGTGTGCCTACGTGGTGGAGGGGCGGGTCGATTCGGGCGGTCAGGAGCACGTCTATCTCGAAACGCAGGGGGCCATCGCCTGGCCCGGAGAGGCAGGCGGCGTCCGGATCGTGTCGAGCACACAGTGGCCGAGCGGCGTCCAGAAGGCTGCCTCCCGAGTCCTCGGGGTGCCTATGAACCGCGTCGAGGTCGAGACGATGAGGATCGGGGGAGGCTTCGGAGGTAAGGAGGATCAGGCAACCCCGTGGGGCTGCTTCGCCGCCCTGGGAGCCAGACTGACCCGCAGACCGGTCAAGATCTATCTGAACCGTCACGAGGACTTGAGCTATACGGGAAAACGTCACCCCTACTCCTCAGATTTCAAGTTGGGGCTCGACAAGGAGGGGCGCATCCTCGCATTCGAGGCGGACTACTACCAGAGCTCGGGCGGATGCGCCGACCTCTCGCCTGCTGTATTGGCGCGGACCCTTTTCCACGCGCTGAGCGCCTACTACGTGCCGAATGTCAGAGTGACCGGCTACCTCTGCAGGACGAACCTCGTTCCCTTCACGGCATTCCGAGGATTCGGTGCGCCGCAGGGAATATTCGTCGTGGAATCGGCGATTGCGAAGGCTGCGGAAGCCACCGGGATTCCTGCGGTGGATCTTCAGTGCAAGAACCTTCTCTCTGAGGGAGATACCTTCCACTACGGAATGCCGGTCGAGGAGTGCCGCACTGACCAGAGCGTCGCGCGAGTGCTCGAGAAGTGTGACTGGAACGGACTGCAGAAGCGGATAGCTTCGTTCAACGGATACAATCACCTGAAGAAACGCGGTGCAGCGATGATACCCCTCTGCTTCGGGATTTCCTTTACGAAGCTGATGATGAACCAGACCGGAGCGCTCGTGCACGTCTACAACGACGGATCGGTCACGGTGAATACTGGGGCCGTCGAGATGGGGCAGGGCGTGGGGAGAAAGATCGCGATCATCACCGCGAAGTCGCTGGGGGCACCTGTCGATCGAGTGCGGATCGAGTCGACGCGAACGACTACGGTGGCCAACACCTTCGCGACCGCTGCAAGCAGCGGAACGGATCTCAACGGGATGGCGGCGCAGCTCGCGTGCGCCCAGATCAAGGAGCGTTTGCTCGCGGTTGCCGCCGAACAGTTGTCGCAGTCAGACGCACAGCAGCACACCGGCGTGAAGGCGGCGGACATCTCTTGCGAGATATCCAACGGAGAAGTCCTCCGGAGCGGCAAGCCGACGGGCCTGAAGTGGGATGATCTCGTTGCCAAGGCGCACGAGTCCCGCGTGGACCTCTCGGCGCACGCGTTTTATTCGACTCCCGGGTTGTTCTACGACGATCAAAATGAGAAAGGCAGCCCCTTCGCCTACCACGTCTACGGCGCCGCGGTCGTCACCGCGACGGCCGACATTCTTCGAGGCACCTACACGATCGACGAAGCGTTCATGGTTCACGACGCGGGGGAGCCTATTGACCTCCTGGTCGACATCGGACAGACTGAAGGCGGCTTCGTTCAAGGGCTTGGTTGGGCCGTGCTTGAGGACCTTCGATTCGATCGGGAAGGGAAGCTGCAAGCGGACACATTGTCAACCTATAAAGTGCCGGATGTCCATTTCGTCCCCAAGATGGACATTGAATTTCTAGATAACGCGCCTAATCCGAAGGCGGTACTCAACTCGAAAGCAATCGGTGAGCCGCCTCTGATGTATGCGATCGCGGGATATTTCGCCGTTCTCAACGCCCTCAAGGCCGCGCGACCAGACACGGAAGGATTCTACGACTCGCCGATGACACCGGAGAAGGCGCTCACCTTCTTGACGGAGTTGAATGATGCTCATCCAGGGTGGCCTCTCGGCGCTTCCGGGGCGGCAGGAGATAGTGCCCGCCGACATTCGGGTGTCGGACGGGCGAATAGTTGAGATCGAGACCGCAATCGAGCCGGCGGCCGGAGAAGAGGTCGTCGACGCCTCAGGTCTCGAGCTCTTTCCGGGCGCGATAGATCCACACGTACATTTCGATACCCCCGGGTTCGAGCATAGGGAGGACTTCGCGCACGGCTCGATGGCCGCGGCCCGAGGGGGCGTAACTACCATCGTTGACATGCCGTGCACTTCGTTGCCTCCGGTTACAACGCTCGAGAACTTCAAGGAAAAGTACTCTCACGTTGCAGGGCAGAGCGTAGTCGACTTTGCGCTCTACGGCGGAGTTTCGGGAAAGGAAGCCGATGCGGCGATCGCTGTCCATATGGAGGAGCTTGCCCCCCACGTCGTCGGGTTCAAGACCTACTTCATCTCCGGAATGGACAGCTTCACGCACATCAACCACTACGATTTTGCCCGTGTAGTCGAGAGAGCGGCCGGGATCGGGAGACCGATTCTGCTGCATGCCGAGGATCTCGACTACATACAGGCCGCGACCGCGGCCGTACGAGGGGCCGCGGCTGCCCGAGCGCCGAAAGGGGACCAAGCCCGGGTTCGCGAACCGAGTGCCATTGCGGGCTACGGCGCCGCGGGAGGGGCGGGGCCGGGCAGCTGGGCGGACTACGTGGCGGCAAGGCCGGAGGCCGCGGAGCGAGTCGCCACTGCTTCCGCCCTCGCCCTATCACGAGGCAGGGAGGCAACTCTACACGTCGTGCACGTGGGTACAGCCGAAGCAGCCGAGCTGTTGTGGGCCGGCGGCGCGACTTGCGAGACCTGCCCGCACTACCTCGCCTTCTCCTCGGCCGACTTCGACCGCCTCGGCTCTGCGCTGAAGACGGCGCCTCCGGTGAAGTCCCCGGGTCAGGCAGGGCGGCTCTGGGACCTGCTCGCGGAGGGAAGGATCTCATTCGTGACGAGCGACCACGCCCCGGCGCCGCAGGAAGAGAAGCATACCGGCTCGGTTTGGACCGACTACGGCGGAATCCCGGGCACGGGAACGCTGTTTCCCTATGTGTACTCCGAGGGGTATCGGACCGGGCGGCTGGGACTTCCCCGGTTCCTCGAAGCCGTCTCCGCGGCGGCGGCGCGTCGCTTCGGGCTCTTCGGACGTAAGGGCTCCCTCGAGGTCGGCAAGGACGCCGACATCATCTTCGTCGACCCGAATGGCACCTACGAGGTGAAGGGTGTGGAGCTTCTGTCCAAGGGCTCGATTACGCCGTTCGAAGGGATGCGGCTGCGCGGTGCGGTGAAAAGAACCTGGGTCCGCGGAATTCCGGTTTGGGATTCCGATGAAGGTATTCTGGTGGAGCCGGGGACAGGAAACTATCTGCAATGGGGGTGCCAATGAGCAAGGTGATGACGCCGACTCCGATGTTCAGGCTGCTTGCGACGATAGCCGGCGACTGGGCCCGGAAGCGACAGATATTCGAGATTCCCGGGGAGGCCATCGAGAAAGTCTTCGAGCTCGAGGAGCGCTCTCCCGGTTACGATGTGATGGGGACGCGGATCTCCCTCCCGGTCGGCCCCGCCGCCGGCCCGAATACGCAGATCGCCCAGAGCCTGGTGACGGCCTATGTGACCGGCGCTCGGGTATTCGAGCTCAAGACGGTGCAGATACTCGACCGGCTGGAGATCGACAAGCCCTGCATTGAGACTCTCGACGAGGGGTACAACGTCGAGTGGTCGACGGAGCTTTCACTCGAGGATGCGCTCGCGGAGTATCTGCGTGCCTGGATCGCTATCCATCTGCTTCAGGAAGCCTTCTCGAAGGGTCGCAGGGGCGAGTTTGTCTTCAACATGTCTGTCGGATACACCCTCGAGGGAATCCAGAGCGAGCGGGTCGACCGTTTCATCGACGACCTCATGAGCCCGGGCGCCACCGAGGTGTGGGCGCAGACGATGCGCGAGGCCCAGTCGGCGATCGGGTCGACCTATTTTCTTGAGGCCTTCGGTCACGAGGTGACGGAGCGGATGGGTGAAGCACTGATGAGCGTGCCGGTTCGTCCGGTCCATTCGGTAACGCTTTCGACCATGCACGGCTGCCCCCCCGACGAAATCGAGCGAATAGCCCGCTACCTGATGGAGAAGAAGGGGCTCTCCACCTACGTGAAGCTCAACCCGACTCTGCTCGGCTACGATCGGGTACGTCAGATTCTCGACGAGACGGGGTGGGAGGATGTCCACATCGAACGAGAGGCGTTCGAAAAGGATCTGCAGTTCGATGATGCCCTCTCGCTCATTGCCTCCTTGAGCTCGACCGCCGTAGACACCGGGCTCCAGTTCGGGCTCAAGCTTTCGAACACCCTCGCGAACCGCAACGAAAAGGACAGGCTTCCGGGAGAGGAGATGTACCTCTCCGGGCGACCGCTCTTCCCGATTACTTCGAGACTCGCGGCAGAGCTTGCGGCGGCACTCGTGGATACCCCGCTCCCGTTCTCCTACTGCGGGGGCGTCACCTCCTTTAATGCCGAAGAGAGCATCCGGGCAGGGCTCGGGCCGCTCACCGTCGCGACCGACCTCTTGAAGCCGGGCGGCTACCTTCGTCTGTCTCAGATCGCCGAGAAGGCGGTGGAAGCCCTTGATGAAGGTTATGCGAGCCATCCCGATCCGACGGCACTCGACGCGCTCGCCTCGGCTGCGCTCGAACGCCGCGAATACAGATCGGACTGGAAGGAGGGCGTCTCTACGATCGCGAAGAAGCTCCCGCTCTTCGATTGTTTCGCTGCGCCCTGCGTTGAGGCCTGCCCGGTCAAACAGAACGTTCCCGCCTACATTCGTGCGCTCGCGGAGGGAAGACCGAAGGAGGCACTCGAGATCGTTCTCGCGGACAACCCGCTTCCAACCATCACGGGGCTGATCTGCGACCACGCCTGCACGAAGGTGTGTTGCCGCGACGACTACGAAGGACCCGTCGATATTCGAGGCGTCAAGCTTGGCTGCGTTCGCTCGGCAGACATCCCTCCAGAGCCGGTAAAGCGGCGGGAGGGAATCGGAAAGACAGCGGTTTTCGGTGCCGGGCCGGCAGGGCTTTCCTGCGCACACTACCTTGCCTCCAACGGGTATCCAGTCGTCGTGTTCGAGAAGTCGCGGCAGACAGGAGGCGTCGTATCAGAGATCGTTCCGAAGTTCCGGATCGCCGGCCAAGATTCCGCACGGGACGCGGAACGGATAAAGAAACTGGGGGCCGAGTTCAGGGTCGCCTTCCCGGAACGGATCGACATCGATGCATTGCAGAAGGACGGCTTCACCTCGTTCCTTATCGCGTCGGGGGCGCCGGTAGAGCGGCACGTCAGGCTCGAGGGAAGCGGAGTGGAGGTCATCGGTGCGCTCGAGTTCCTCTCCGAGGCCGGAAAGGATCCGAGCAGGTATGAGAAATTCGAGAGCATCGTCGTCGTGGGCGGCGGATTCACCAGCCTTGACGCCGTGCGGGTCTCCATCCGACTCGCGAACAACCCGAAGGTGCGGCTGGTCTATCGGCGAACACGGGTGCAGATGCCGGCGGAGCAAAGCGAGATCGAGGCTGCTCTCGAGGAAGGGGTCGAGCTCTGCGAGCTCATGCTTCCATTTCGACTCGAGTCGGGCAAGGTCCACGTCCGTGTGATGGAGCTCGGAGAGGTCGACGCCTCGGGGCGCCGCTCTCCGGTACCGACCGAGCGTACCGAGACCCTCGATTGCGACCTCCTGATCGAGGCGGTCGGCGAAGAACCTGAGCGATCGCTGCTCGAGGGACTCGGGGTAGAGGTCGACGAACGGGGACTTCCGAAATTCGATCAAGCGACGCTCGAGACCAAAAGAAAGTCCGTCTACGTCGCAGGGGACGTCGCACGCGGACCGGCCTCCATCATCAAGGCCGTCGCCGACGGCCGCCGGGTCGCCGACGCCATATTGCGCTCGGCCGGGGTCGAGCCGCTCATACCGAGAGGGAGCGCTTCGCTTCTTCCCGCCCACGTGGGCGGCATTCGTCTCGCCGAACGGGGGCGGATCATTCCCTCGCTTCCAATCCAAGAGGGAGGAAACGAGGCGAACCGTCGAGTTACTCCCGAAGAGGTGCAAAGGGAGGCCGACCGCTGCCTCTCCTGCGATGCTGCCTGTCTGCGCTGCGTCGAGGTGTGTCCCAACCGCGCAAACATAGCGATACCTGTGAAGCACGGCCCGGCCTTCACGCAAAGCCTCCAGATCCTTCATATCGACGATCTCTGCAACGATTGCGGTGCCTGCGGGTTTCTCTGCCCCTACGAGACGGACGCAAAGCCCTACAAGGACAAACCGACCCTCTTCTCGTCCGAAGAAGCCTTCGCCGCATCGAGCAATCCCGGGTTCGTCATCCTCGGCCCTGACGGGGATTCGGACGGGACCGGGGTGCGGAGCGAGACCGCGCGCAAGGTCCTGCTGCGCGTACACGGCGAGCAGCTTCGAGTATCGACGAGCGCAGATGATCCGGTCGGGGAGGCGGCGTCTGCCGCGGGCATGTCGGCGGAGGCGATTCGCGATTTCCGTCGGATGTACTCCCTCGCTGAAACGGTGGCCTCATCTCATTCATATCTGGTGGAATCGGAATGACGATATTCGAAGGGTTGCGGATAATCGGTCTTGCACCGGAGACAGTCTCCGATCCGCTCGACATAGCAGTCGAGGAGAACCGGATCCTCGAGGTCGGCAAGGGGCTCGCCTCGAAGTTCCCGGAAGCCAAGCGGGAGGATGTTCCCGGCTACGTCAGCGCCGGTCTCGTCTGCTCTCACAACCACTTCTACTCGGCGCTCGCCCGCGGGCTCATGGTGGACATCGCCCCGAGCAAAGACTTCGCGCAGCAGCTCGCCAACCTCTGGTGGCGACTCGACCGGGCGCTGGACGAAGAGATTACCCGCTCGAGCGCCCTGGCCGGGGCGGCGGACGCCGTCATGGTCGGTGTCACCTCGGTAGTGGACCACCACGCGAGCCCGGAGTTCATCGACGGCTCCCTGAGTGTAGTACGGGAGGGATTCGAGCAGGTCGGGCTGCGAGGCGTGATCTGCTACGAAACAACCGATCGGAACGGCAAGGAGGGCGCCCGTGCCGGTATTCGAGAGAACCTGCGGTTTGCGAAGGAGGTCGATGCCATTCGTGGCGGCGGCCGGGCGCCCTTGGTCGAGTCCGCGATGGGGGCTCACGCCGGATTCACACTCGATGAAGACACCCTCGAAGAGCTCGGAGAAGCGGTGCGCTCGAGTGGCCGGGGCCTGCACACCCATGCCGCGGAGGACCGCTACGACGCGTCCGACTCGAGGCACCGCTTCGGGGCCGATCTCGCCGTCAGGCTGGATCGGGCCGGCTGCCTCGGCCCGAAGTCAATCATTGCGCACGGGCTCTATCTCACCGCGGAGGAGGTGGAGCTCATCAACGAGCGCGATACCTTTCTCGCTCACAACGCGCGCTCGAACATGAACAACTTCGTGGGGTACAACACTCTGCTTCCACGCTACAGGAACTCCGTGCTCGGAACCGACGGGATCGGTTCAGACATGATGCAGGAGGTCGCCTTCGCGTTCTTCAAGCATCGTGATGCCGGGGGGCCGCTCTGGCCGCCTACTCTTCTCGAGATGCTCGATCGAGGCAACCGGATACTGGACCGTTACTTCTCCCCCGACACGCTCCGCTTCGGGCGCGTGGAGGCCGGCTACGCGGCCGACCTTGTCTTCTGGGACTACGATCCTCCGACACCCCTGGTGGACGGGAACCTCGGTGGACACGTGATGTTCGGAATGTCGAGCCGTTCGGTTCACTCGGTCATGATAGACGGCAAGTTCGTCGTACGGAACCGCGAGCCGCAGTTCGATGCACAGGAGATTCATGCAAAATCGCGCGAGCAGACCCGACGGCTGTGGAAGCGCATGGAAGAAAGGAAATAGAATGAAAGCTCAATACGAAACGATAATGGATTCAGCAAAAAAGGAGCGAGACGCAACTGCCGAGCTACTTTCACGGATTGTACAGGTTCCGGCACTGAGCGGTACCGAGGGGGACCGGATCAGGCTCCTCGAAGAGATGTGCAGCTCCGCCGGGGCGGACGAAGTCAAGATCGACGGTCTGGGGAACCTGCTCGCGCGGGTAGGGTCTGGTAAGAAGATCCTCGCAATCGACGCCCACATCGATACGGTGGACGTCGGCGACCGGTCGCAATGGAAGGAGGACCCCTTCTCGGGACGTATTGGGGAAGGATTGGTCCACGGACGGGGGACTTCCGACCAGCTCGGCGGCGCCGCGGGGATGATCACGGCGGCGAAGCTCCTGAAGGAGCTCGACTACAGCGGCGACCACACTGTCTGGTTCACCTTCACCGTAATGGAAGAGGACTGTGACGGTATGTGCTGGAAGTACCTGATCGAGGAGGAAAAGCTCGTTCCGGATTTCGCGGTGTCGACCGAGCCGACCAGCCTTCGCCTCTACCGCGGTCACCGTGGCCGCATGGAGATCGAATGTCACTTCAGCGGGGTCTCATGCCACGGCTCCGCCCCGGAGCGCGGTGTGAGCGCGGCGTACAAGGCGGCACGCTCAGCGCTCGCCATCGAGAAGCTGAACGAAGAGCTCGCTCCCGACGACGACGGCTTCCTCGGTAAGGGTACGGTAACGGTCTCGAAGCTCGAGGCTCACGGGCCCTCGCTCTGCGCGGTGCCCGACCAGGCAATGCTCTATCTCGACCGCAGGCTCACCTGGGGCGAGACGAAAGAGACGGCCATCGAACAGGTGCGGAAGGCGCTGGGTGAAGACCTCGCCGACGTGCGGATGCCCAGCTACGCGAAGCCGAGTTGGAAGGGAACGCACTATGAGCAGGAGCTCTACTTCCCCACCTGGAAAATCGACTCCGATCACCCTCTTGTCGAGGGTGGCGTCGAGGCGTACCGGGCTCTCTTTGGGAGCGAACCGGTGGTGGATAAGTGGACCTTCTCGACGAACGGGGTGTCCATCTGCGGACGTCACGGCATTCCGGTCATCGGCTTCGGCCCCGGTGACGAAAACCAGGCCCACGCTCCGAATGAGGTGACCCGAGTCGACGATCTCTGGAAGGCGGCCGCCTTCTATACCGCGCTTCCCTACGCCTTGGACAGCATCGGCGCCGAGGGATGAGCGAAGGATGAGATGGTTCTATCGCTGCCCGACCTGCGGCGCGGAGTACGAGGTCGTGCCCGGACGCTACGTGTGCGACGCCTGCTCGGCCGAGCAGGAGCCGTCGCGGCCTCTCTCGGGGGTGCTCGAAGTCGAGTGGGAGGGCGACGAGGGAGAGCTCGGCGCCGTTCCTCTGCCGGTGGAGCCCGAGTGGTTTCCGCCGATACCCGTGGGCAATACTCCCCTTTGGGAACCCGCTCGGCTCAGGCGCGAGCTCGGGTTCCCCGGGCTCTACCTGAAGGACGATACCTGTAATCCGACCGGCTCCTTCAAGGACCGAGCCTCCTTTCTCGTCGCGGCCTTTGCAGCCCGCCACGGAATCGGTGAGATCGCCCTGGCAAGCACCGGCAACGCCGCTTCGTCGATGGCCGGAGTCGGGGCGGCGGCCGGGATCAAGGTGACAGTATTCCTTCCGAATACGGCCCCCGCAGCAAAGAGAATCCAGGTGCTCCAGTACGGCGCGGAGCTCAGGGCTGTCGACGGAACCTACGACGACGCCTACGACCGCTCGCTGGAATACACGACGTCGGGAGGTGCGCTCTCGCGCAATACCGCCTACAACCCGCTCACGATCGAGGGCAAGAAGACCGTCTCCTTCGAGATCGTCGAGCAGCTCGGCACCGCGCCCGACCACATTTTCGTGCCGGCCGGCGACGGCGTTATTCTTGCGGGGGTTTATCGTGGATTCGAAAACCTGCTGAGGCTCGGACGCATCGCGAAGATGCCGGTCGTGTGGGCGTGCCAGGCGGAAGGCTCGAGCGCGATCGTCAGGGCACTGGAATCGGGAGGGTTCGGGGAGCCGGTCCGCTCGGCGACGATTGCCGATTCCATCTCAGTCGACGTGCCGAGAAACGGAACCCACGCCCTTTCCAAGCTGAAAGCCCATGGAGGACGAGGAGTGATAGTCGGCGATGGGGAAATCCTCGTCGCACAGAAGCAGCTCGCTTCTCGAACCGGCCTCTTCGCGGAGCCCTCGTCGAGCGCCGCCTATGCCGGCTTTCTCAAGATGCGCCTCACCATCGACCCGGAGAGCCGGGTGGTGCTGCTCATCACCGGATCCGGACTCAAAGACACCGACGGCGCCGCGCGCGGTCTCGAGGAGAGCATATGATCGATCTGCAACTCAACGAACATCACCGTGCAAGAAACGCGGCGCGCTGCCGCGAGCGAGGGATCCTGCTGCCGACCTTCGCACAGATGCGCGATCCCCAACTGATCCCCGAGGAGACGAAACATGAGCTTTCGAGCATCGGTCTTTGGGACGTGCATCCCCGAAACCTCTTCCGCGTCACGTGGAAGAACGAGCCGACAGAGCGAGGCGGTGGATTCGGTGGGGTGAACTACATCGAGCTTCCCCCTGAGCTCACGGGGGTCAAGGCGCGCATCGTCGCGCTCGTCGGCAAGTGGTTTCCCACTGGTGCACACAAAGTAGGGGCGGCCTACAGCTGTCTCGTCCCCGAGCTCGTCACCGGTCGATTCGATCCCGTCGAAAAGAAAGCGGTCTGGCCGAGTACCGGCAACTACTGCCGCGGGGGAGCGTACATCTCCCGCCTCCTCGCCTGCCCGTCGGTGGCGATACTTCCCGAGGGTATGTCGAAGGAGCGCTTCAAATGGCTCGCCACGATGGCCGAGGAGGTCATCGCGACCCCGGGATCGGAGAGCAACGTCAAGGAGATCTTCGACAAGTGCATCGAGCTCGAAGAGACCCGTGACGATGTCGTTATCTTCAACCAGTTCGATCAGCTCGGGAACCATCTCTGGCACTACGCGATCACAGGGCCGGCGATGGAGGAGGTCTTCTCCGAAATCGCGCACGACGACGATGTTCTCGCCGGTGCGGTCCTCTCCTCGGGCTCAGCCGGCACCCTCGGCTCGGCCTCCTACCTCAAGGAGATCTTTCCCGCAGCCAAGCTCGGAGTGGCCGAGGCGCTCCAATGCCCGACCATACTCGAGAACGGATACGGAGCGCACCGCATCGAGGGCATCGGCGACAAGCACATACCGTGGATCCACAACGCGCGCGAGACCGATGTTGCGATCGCGGTGGACGATGAGCTTCCGATGCGCTTTCTGCGGCTCTTCAATGAGCCGGAGGGTCGCAAGGTGCTCGCCGAGGCGGGTGTGAAGCGGGATCTCCTCGATCGGTTGGATTGGATCGGCATCTCGGGGATCGGGAACCTCGTGGCCGCGGTGAAGTTCGCCCGCTACTATGAGCTCGGCGAGCACGACGTGGTCTTCACCGTCTTTACCGATTCTCTCGCACTCTACGGCAGCAGACTCGCCGAGCTCAGTGTCGGGCGCGGCACCTACGAGCGGCGACAGGCCGACCGCGATTACGAACGCCTTACGAGCCTTTCGACCGATCACCTGCTCGAGCTCTCCCACATCGATAGGCGGCGGGTGCACAATTTGAAGTACTTCACCTGGATCGAGCAGCTCGGAAAGGACATCGAGGAGCTGCGCAGGCAGTGGAGCGACCATCGCAGCTACTGGGGCGAGCTCCACGAACAGGTCTCCGCGATAGATTCGCTGATCGAAGAGTTCAACCGGAAAGTGAGCGGCTGATCCGCACACTGCGGGTCGCATGGAGGATTCATAGAATGACGACGAAGGATATCACTACGCGCATCGAGCAACTCGGCGCGACGAAGACGAACATGTACGGAAAGGACTTTCTGCTCACGTGGGAGAAGAGCGGCGAAGAGATTCAGGCGACCTTTCTCGTTGCGGAGATTCTTCGCGGACTGAGAGAAAACGGCATCTCGCCGAGACTATGGGACTCCGGACTGGCGGTTTCGATCTTCAAGGACAACTCGACTCGAACCCGATTTTCCTTTGCGAGCGCCTGCAATCTGCTCGGACTGGCCGTTCAGGACTTCGACGAGAAGAGGAGCCAGGTTGCCCACGGCGAGACGGTGCGCGAGACCGCGACGATGATCAGCTTCTTGACAGAGGTGATTGGAATCCGCGACGACATCTTCCTCGGAGAGGGCGACCGATTCCAGCGCGAGATCGGCGAGGCGCTCGACGATGCAGTGCAAGCCGGGGTGCTTCCTTCTCGTCCGGCGGTGGTCAATCTCCAGAGTGACATCGATCATCCGACCCAGACGATGGCCGACATGCTCCACCTCGTCGACCGTTTCGGAGGTATCGACAAGCTCAAGGGAAAGAAACTTGCGATGTCCTGGGCCTACTCGCCGTCCTACGGCAAGCCGCTATCCGTACCGCAGGGGGTCATCGGGCTCATGACACGGTTCGGAATGCAGGTGACGCTGGCTCATCCGGAGGGATATTCGCTCCTCCCGGACACGCTCGACGTGGCGAAACGGAACGCCGAGTCGACCGGAGGAAGCTTCTCGGTCGTCAACTCGATGCAGGAGGCATTCGCCGACGCCGATATCGTATATCCGAAAAGCTGGGCCCCCTTCTCGGTGATGCAGGAACGCAGTGAGCTTCTCGCGGCGGGAGACGAAGCCGGCCTCAACGAGCTCGAGAAGCGGTGCCTCGCGAACAATGCGCAGTTTCGCGACTGGGAGTGTTCCGAAGAGATGATGAAGCTGACGCGCGGGGCGGAGGGTCTCTACATGCATTGCCTTCCCGCGGACATCTCGGGGGTCTCCTGCAAGGACGGGGAGGTCGCGGCGAGCGTCTTCGACCGCTTCCGCGTCGACACCTACCAGGAGGCCGGCTACAAACCCTACATCATCGCCGCCATGATCCTCCTTTCGCGCATGAAGGAGCCTGCCGGGATCCTCGAGGGCATCCTGAAAGCGGGGCATCGCAGAGGCTGAGCTCTCAACGTAGCTGCGACAATCACCGCTGCCGGCTCCTGCTCGCGGCGCCGACGTCGCCAATTCGAATAGGAGAAGGGACAGATGAGACAGCAGACAAAGCTTTTGGGGAGCCTAACTTGGGGGGATTGGGGGAAGGAGCGTTGCGCGCTGCTCCCTCTCGAGTGCATTCCTCGTTCGCGTCTGTCTGAGTGGCCCGCAGAGAAGGTGCTCGCCTCGCCGGCCCTCGGAGCGGAGCTCGTCGAGTACCTTCTCAAGCTCGACGAAGGCAGCCGGAGGCGTCACGAGGCCGACAGTGTAATGGAACGGACCGGCAGGGAATGGCGGGAGCAGCTCGGTAAATGACGACCTCACAAGAAACCGGAATGATCGACGAAGGGAGAATTGCCGCCGACATCGAGGCGATCGCGGCCTTCTCCGAAAGCCCGCCTGAGGTCGGCTACAGCCGACCGACCTTCTCCGAGCCGTGGCGCCGCGCTCGAGACTATGTGATCGCTCAGGCGGAGAAGGCCGGGGCGGAGCATCGGATCGACTCGGCCGGAAACGTCCACATCCGCCACGCGTCGCTCGGATGGACACGGCGTGTTTGGCTCTCCGGTTCGCACATCGACTCGGTTCCCTCCGGGGGGAAGTACGACGGAGTGATGGGGGTCGTCGTTCCTTTGGAGATCATCAGATGCCGACCCGATCTACCGCTGGAGCTCGTGATCTTCGCCGAGGAGGAGGGAACGACGTTCGAGCTCGGCCTGCTCGGCAGCCGAGCGTGGGCCGGAGTGATCGGATCCGACCTCCTTGGCTCGTTGAAGAATCGGTTCGGACAGAGCTACCTGGAAGCGGGGAGGCAGGCCGGGGTCGACCCGTCACGTTTGAGCCGGGACGGGGTGGTCCCGACCGGTCCACACCCGGACGACGAGGCTCCGTTCCGGCTCGATCCTTCACGCTACGCAGGACTGGTCGAGGTCCACGCCGAGCAGGGGCTGAGTCTCTGGGACTCACGCACCCCGATCGCGGCCGTTCGGCGGATCAACGGTAGACGCCAGTACGATCTCACCATTGCCGGTCAAGCCAATCACGCCGGGTCTACCGGCATGGAGGGCCGTCGTGATGCGCTCGCCGGGGCTGCGGAGCTCGTGGTCTCGCTCGAGGCGCTGGGGAAAAGGCTCGATCGGGAGCTCCCCTACACCGTGCTGACCGTCGGCTCGTTGGAGGTCAGCCCCAACGCGGTCAATGTCATTCCTGGAATGGTTCGTCTTTCCATCGACTTTCGGGCACAGGAAGAGGAGCTTCTCGAGCGCGGCGAGCGGGAGATTCGCCACTTGGCCGAAGAGACAGCATCCAAGAGGCGGCTCGAGGCGACGACCAAGCGCAGTGAGCGGATCGAGCCGAGCCCTCTCGACGAAGGGATCTGTCGTTCTCTCCAGGACTCCGCGAAGGCTCTCGGAGTCGAAATCCCGATCGTACCGAGTGGTGCGCTCCACGACGCCGCGGTTCTCTCTCCCCTGATTCCGACCGCAATGATTTTCGTGGCAAGCCGAGACGGAATAAGCCACAACCCCGAGGAGTACAGCCGGAGCGAGGACATCGCTCTCGCCGCGCGAACCCTTGCCGGAACGATCGCCTCCTTCCCCGGCGGCATCGGTGCACAGAAAGAGGCTGAAGACGGCGGGCGGTGAGCGCGCCGGGGTTCAGACCACTCTTTGGGCCCTTCTCAACCTCGATGTGCCGTCCGAGCGTATCGCGCGGATCACTACCGAAAACCGAGCCCGCCTATTCGGCCTCGCCGGGAAGGGAGTAATCGCGATGGGTAACGATGCCGGCCTGGCGTTGACACCCCGCATGTGTCGAAGCTGGAACGCGAGGAGCTGAGGCGAAGCCTATCCATCGTGCTGCGGCCTATGAACCGACGGTCTCCTTTGCGTGCATCCGCTCGAGCACGAGCTCCTGATCGACCGGCAGATGGTCGAGCCTTACCCCGACCGCGTTGTAGAGGGCGTTGGTAATTGCCGGTGAGGTCGGTATCGAAACTATCTCCCCCACGCCCTTGCCCCCGAACGGACCGGACGGTAGCGCCTCCTCGACGACTATCGGGATGATCTCCGGGGTCATCGTTATGGGGGGCATGCGGTAGCGTGCGAGGCGGTCGGTAATCACCTGACCCTCCTTCACGATGAACCGCTCAGAGAGCGCATGTCCGATCCCCATCATCGCCCCGCCTTCGATTTGCCCGCGCAGCCCCAGAGGATTGATCGCGGCTCCGACGTCGACCGCGGTAACGACGCGCAGCACCCGGACCTCACCAGTCCTCGTGTTTACCTCTATCTGCACCGCCTGGGCCGAGAACGAGAAGCCGAAATGCATGTCGCCGCCTTCGCCCAGGGGCTTCGTTTCGGGAGCGTTGTAGACCGTCGAAAGTCGCGGGGTCTTTCCCGCCGCCTTCATTTCGGCCGCCGTTTCGGCCAAGGAGAGGCACCGCTCACCAACCTGCACGCGGCCCGACTCGAAGCGGACAGCTGAAAGCGGGAGACCGCAGCGGTCGGCGAGAACCCCGCTCACGAGCTCTCGAAGCCCTATCGCCGCTTGTCGGATGGCGTTCCCCGTCACGTAGGTCTGACGCGAGGCGGTCGTCGGTCCACCGTCGGGCGTCAAGTCGGTATCCGAGAGAAGCACGCGGATCGTTTCCGGGCCGACCGAGAGCTCCTCCGCAGCTATGAGCTGCAGTGCCGTCGGGAGCCCTTGGCCCAACTCAGCCGATGAGCTCCTGACCTCGACCGTTCCGTCAGAAAGAAGCTCCGCCTCAGCGCCCGCCTTGTCGGGGGCGCCTCCCCCGAGACCGGTATTCTTGTACGCCGCTGCGACGCCCCACGCGGTCTTGAGGTGCGGTGATCCGGGTACGCTTTTCGCGACGAACGGCGTGGGACCGTCGATTCGCTTCATCTCGGCTTCGACCCGGTCTATGCACTCGAGAAGTCCGACGCTGCTCGACAGCAGCTGTCCGGTATTCGTGGTGCTTCCCTCTCGTAGCGCGTTGGCTCGACGTAGCTCGACCGGATCCATGCCGAGCTTCTCCGCCAGCATATCCATTGCGCTTTCGACCGCAAATGCCGATTGCAGGACGCCGAATCCGCGGAAGGCGCCGGCCGGCGGGTTGTTCGTGTACATCGCAAAGCAGTCGGCCTTCACGTTCGGAACCGAGTAGGGGCCGGAGGAATGGGTTGTCGCCCGGGTCATCACCTTGTCGCCCAGGGAGGCGTAGGCCCCGGTGTCACCGAAGAGCTCGGTTTCGAAAGCGGTGAGGGTGCCGTCGTTCTTCGCTCCCGCCTTGATGCGGATCTGAGTCGCGTGTCGTTTCGGATGCACGAGCAGGCTCTCTTGACGGTCAAAAAGAAGCTTGACGGGTCGTTTGGTCGCCTGAGCGAGGAGCGCGGCATGGATCTGACCCGCGATATCCTCTTTCCCTCCGAACCCCCCACCGACGAGCTGACCGATGATTCGAACCTGGTTCTCCGCGACGCCGAGCGCCGCGGCAACCTGTGTTCGGTCCTCGTAGGGGATCTGTGAGCCGACATACACCTCGGTTCGTCCCTCCGGCGTCAGGCGAGCTATGCTGCATTCAGGCTCGAGGAAGGCGTGATCGTAGATCGGGGTGTAAAAGGTATGCTCGAGAACGACATCGGCCTCGGAAAATCCGGCTGTCGTGTCCCCTTTTCGCACCTTGATGTGCTTCAGCAAGTTTCCGCCATCGTGAAGAGCCGGGGCCTCCGGATTCGACGCGGCCACCGCGTCGCTTACCACCGGTAGGGGTTCCAGGTTTACCTCGATGAGATCGAGCGCCTCGGTGGCAATCTCTCGCGTCTCGGCGGCCACGATTGCCAGGGCATCGCCGACGGTACGAACCCTCTCGCCGACGCCGACGAGAATCGGCCAGTCCGAAAAGACGACGCCGTGGGTATGCTGTCCGGGTATATCCTCCGCAGTCAGCACCGCGACGACCCCGGAGAGCGTCCGTGCGCGGCTCACGTCGATCGATCTGACGACCGCGGAGGGAAGCATGGCGCGTTTCACCCGGGCATGGAGCATCCCCTCGAAGGTGAGGTCGTCGGTGTAGAGGGCATGGCCAGTCACCTTGTCGACACCGTCAGGACGGGCATGAAGCTTCCCGACTGCCCGGTGTTTGACGCGCGACTCCGGGATGTCGCTCGGCGGTTCGACGGGCATTCCCGTGCGAATCGCCTTTGCCGCCGCGCGAACGGACTTGATGATAGTCGGGTAGCCCGCACAGCGGCACAGCGTATCCTTCAGTGCGTACTTGATCTCTTCATCGCTCGGATCGGGATTTCGCTGCAGGAGCGCATAGGAGGTCATGAGCTGGCCGGGTATGCAGAAGCCGCACTGTACGGCACCATACTTCACGAATGCGTCCTGCAGGGGGTGCAGCTTCGCGGGATCGGCCCCGCCGGGCCGGCTCGTAGCTCTATCTGCCGCCCTGCCGCTCGCCTCGCTTTCGACCTGGCCTGCCAGGCCCTCGATCGTGACGACCGTGCGCCCCCTCACCTTTGCGGCAGGGTAGCTGCAGGAAAGCACCGGTTCCCCGTCGATCAAGACCGTACAGGAGCCGCACTCCGCCTCGTTGCATCCGATCTTCGTTCCGGTCAGACCGAGACGATACCGGATGAGGTCTGAGAGCATCTCGCCGGGTTTCTCGTCGAGGGCGACGTTCCGTCCGTTTATCGTGAATTCCAGCGTCTTCGTCTTCATGCTACCGCCACCATTTCCGCCCGTTGCCAGGCTGTCGTTATTACCTCTTCGAGGAGAACACCACAGAGCTCGTACCGGTAGGCAGCCCCGGCGCGCTGCGCGCTGCTGCGGAACCGGAACGCTGTGGGAATTGCCTCGCCGACCCGTCTCAGGAGGTCGTCGTCGACCATGCTTCCGACGATGAGCTCCTCGATCGCACTGGCCCGAACCGGGACCGGACCCGATGGGCCGACCGTTATTCGTGCATCGCGGACGACCTCGTCGTCGCGCTCTATCCAGGCCGCAGCGTTGAGAATCGGGAGAGCGACCCCTTGGGGACGCATGATACGGCTGAAGGCCGAGGCCTGCCCCGGCTTCTTGAGCGGAATTCGGAACCCGACGAGGATGTTTCGGTCGCGTTCCAGGGTCGACTCACCGGGACCGAGGAAGAGCTCCAGAATCGGTGCGATCCGTGAGCCGCCGGCATCGGCGATTTCAGCGGTCGCACCCATTGCTGCAAGAGCCACCATACCGTCCGCAGCGGGGAGGGCGTGCGCGACGTTGCCGCCGAGGGTGGCGGTATTTCGCACCTGGGGTCCGCCGATCAGCCCTGTGGCTTCGGATACCGCGAGAGCGTGTTCCTTCACGAGCGGCGACTCGGTGATTTCGCGCACCGTGACTGCCGCACCGACAAAGAGGTGGTCGTCTCTTATTTCGAGTTTCTTCAATTCCGGAATCGCCGACACGTCGACGAGGGTGTGTACCGCAGCTCGGCGCCCCTGCTGGATTTCGAGCAGGAGGTCGGTGCCCCCCGCCACCGGACGAGATTGTCCTGGATCTTCACTCAGCGCCGCCAACGCCTCGCTGAGCGAGTCCGCAACTACGTAGTTGGACCATAGGCTCATGAGTCATTGCTCTCCATTCTTCTGAGGATGGCGGCACTTTTCGACGGGTTCAAATTCCCGACGCCGACGTAATCTCTTCCACGCCGACCGGCAATCCGACTGATTTGCTCTATTCTACCCTATATTCTGAATAGGTGCCACATCCAGCGGAGCGCCTTCCGTCGGAGCGGCCTTTTCCAGTGGAATCGGAGCCGGGGGGAGCTCTCCCCACCCCGGCGTCCGTGTCCTACCGACTAGTTCGAGACGCTCTGCCCCTGCATCCCCTGAAGCAGCTGCGGCAGGTACCAGATTTGCTGATCGGTTGCGATCTGCCCGCTTCGCAGGTAGGGAGTCCCGTCCTGCAGGTTCAACGGACCCTTCCAGAGATTCAGCCCGCCGGCGAGCTCCGAGATGAACCGGTCGACACCGTTCGAGGCCGCTGATGAGAGCGCCGAGCCCTTGTTGAACCCTACCGCCGAGGTAGTTGGGCTGTTGATGTTCGACCAGTCTGGACCGTTCCACTCGAAATGAGAGCTCCACTGCCCTCGCATCGCAGCAGAGATGTTCTTCGCATAGGCCGGTCCCCAGTTGAAGTAGGGAACACCGAGCGACACGCCCTTGCCTTCGTTGATCGCGTTGGCGTAGTCGTAGGGGATGGCCCACACGTCCATGCCGCGTGCGGCGAAACGAGTCGCCTCGGTGACAGCTTCCGTCGTGTCGATTCCGGAAACGACGACGTCATATTCACTGTTGAAGAAATCGTCGGAGACCTGCGTCGGATCGGAGGTCACCCCCGGGATGTTGAACCAGAAGCCGATCCAGGTAACCTTGAATTGGAGCAGCGAAGGATCGCGATGGAGATAGTTCACCCATGCGTACTTCGCCCCGAGATAGACCGACGCGGCGAGCCTGCGGGTCTCGCTGTTGATGAGCGGCCCGAGGTAGCCGATCCTTCCGGTCTTCGTCGTGAGCGCCGCCGCGACGCCGGCAATCATCTTCCCGTACTCCATCCTGCCCATGACATTGACCATGTTCGGGAGGTTTTTGTAGTTCTTGCCCTGCGCCCATACCTGGTCGCCCGAGGTCATGATGACGTAGATATTCGGATGAGCCATTGCGAATTTGACAGCCTCATCGCTCATGTCGTCCGAGCTGAAGATGACCAGTTTCGCTCCCTTCGCGACGAGGCTCTCGGCCAGTTGCGAGGCCGTGGTGCCGGGGCGATCCGCCGGGTTCACCTTGTCGAGGTAGATCATCTGCGTGCCCGGCACGTGGCTCTCCACGTACTTGCCGCCGTCGAAGTTGGCCTGACTCCATCCGTGGTCGTTGTAGGGACCGACCATCAAGAGACCGAACGTGAAATCGCTCTGCGCAAAGGCTGCCGAGCCGATGAACAGCATCGCAATCGATACGACGAGAATGCACACCTTTCTCATAGAATCCCCCTTTTAAGTTTCTTTTGGTCTAATCTTGCCCGTCGATCGGTCGCACACGGATTCGACATGGATGGCAGCACAGCGAAGAGGTAGAGTAAGAGCCGATTCCGGCGCGTGTCCGCTTCCGGCCCTCCCGGCGAGGCAACAGCTTTTTTGATGATTGAATCCGATTATACTGCGCCGTGGCGTCTGCGTACAGGTGTCGTTTCGACCTTCCGGACTTTGAGGACATCCGGATCGCCCTCCTCCGACACGGGCAATCGATGCGCTTGACTACCCTTGATTGTAGCCGTATAAACAGAGGAATTAATCGGACCAAATAAGTCCGAAATAGTTTCGCTACAATGTGCGTAGCAGCCCTCCGGAAGGGTTGCGGCCACTGGAGGGCGCCTTGGACGCGCCTCCCAGAAGAACCAGTTCGCGGGTGCACGCGTGCCCGAAGGGGGAGATTGGAGATGGCAAAGCTAGTTGCCTATCTGAGCTTCGACGGAAATTGCCGAGAGGCGATGGATTTCTATAAGGAGGCTCTCGGTGGAGAGCTCACAATGCAGATTGTCGGCGAGTCACCCATGGCGGAACAGATGCCTGCCGAGATGAAGACACGAATCATGCATTCCCAACTCTCAAGCGGTGACCTGCTCCTGTTTGCGTCGGACATGATGGCGTCCCAAGCCGTGGTTCGCGGCAACTCCGTCACGCTCTGTATCGCCGGAAAGAACAAGCAGGAGATCGAGGGCTACTTCTCCAAGCTCTCACAGGGGGCCAATGTTACCCATCCTCTCAAAGAGGAGTTCTTCGGTACCTATGGCGATCTGACGGACAAGTTCGGCGTCAACTGGATGTTCCAGGCTGGTTGAGCGGCTCGCGATCTTTGCAGGCGACAAGATCCTCCTCATCGAGCAACCCGACCACACTGTCTGCTCGCGCGACGACTGCCGGTGAGCTCATCGGCCTGAGCTCGAGTTCCAGGTGCCCGTCGTGGTACAGCTCTATGCGATAGGGTTGGTCGAGAATCCGCGTCAGATAGTACGCCGTCATGTATTCGGCAAAATCGTCGGCCCGAGCCCGTAGAAGTGAATCGAGCCTCGTTGCGGGAAATCGTAAGGCTTCTTTGGGTGCGAATAGTCTGCCCAGATCGGCGAGGTGAACGGGGTCCGCCGGACCCGCATTCGCAAATACAAGGAATCAAAGGGGCCACGACGACGCCTCGCGGTCACCTCCCCGCGGGGTCGATGGTGGAGGAAATGGTGGGAGACCCCAAGGAAGGCGCACCTATCGGGACGCGGAGAGGGAAGCGAGCGTCGAAACATTGAGGAGACCGGTCTCGAGGAGACTCATAGGATCGACCGGGACCCCATCGACCTCAACCTGCCAGTGAAGATGTGGCCCCGTAGCGAGCCCGCTGGCGCCGACATAGCCGATAATCTGCCCTTGCTTGACGATCTCCCCTTGTGCGACCGCGGACCGCTCCATATGGAAATAGAGACTGTATACGCCGGGTAGCTGCTCGATGACGATCGTGTTGCCGGTCATCAACCAGTTGCCATCGAAAACGACTCTTCCGGCGCCGGCAGCCCTGATGGGGGTGCCGGCAGGCACGGCAAGGTCGATACCCTCGTGGATGGAGCGCTGGTCCCCTCCGTGGACGAAGACGAAGAGGCGGCGTTCGGCAAACGGGGAGGTCACGACATACTTGTCCACCGGGACGATGAGTGGACCGAGCTGATACACCGCCTTGTTGTCGAAGGTGGTGAGGATGTGCCAGAGATCGCGCGCCTGCTTGGCTTTTGTCGCGGAGTCTTCCGTTTGAAGATCGGTCAGCTCTTGGTCGAGATCGATGTTCTCGTGTGCGAACTTCCTCGCACCGATGGAAATCGGTGAATCCCGCCTATCGACCCCGCTTCCCGTCGCGATAGTGGTTTCGACCCGGTAGTTGCCGGGCGATATCGTGGTGGGCACCCCGAGGACGGCGACCCAGGCAGAGATCTTGCCGCCTTCGACATACGGAAAGGCGTGTGCGGTCACGACGACCTTGCCGTCTCCGCTACTGAGAGTGACCGAGATCCGACGAATGTCCGATTGCGGGGGGACGTAGACGGTTATCGCATCGCCGAGGAGCGCAGAGGCAGGAGCAATTATTCCCAGTGCGCCGGCGGCTGCTGCCGAATGAAGGCAGAAGAGAGCGACGAGCGCCGCCACGGTACTCATTCGTCTCATTTCAAAGCTCATCCCGCGTCGCAGCATGCATCAATGATCGGTCTCTGTCCAGGAAGCCTTTACACCCGCTGCAGCCGATTGGACGTTGGACAAAGCGCGGCGCGGCGTCCATAATGCCGGTGGCGGGCGGCCGCGCCGGCCGCTGTGGGAATAGCCGGAATTCGAACGGGTAAAGGAACAATGGTCGAAAAGATAAGCCTAAGGGAAAAGCTGTCGAAGTTCGACGATCTGTGGTCGCCGAAAATCATCGCGGACCTCAACGGGCAGCAAGTGAAGCTGGCCAAGCTGAGCGGGGAGTTCACGTGGCATTTCCACGAGACCGAGGACGAGCTGTTCCTCGTTCTCGGCGGGACCCTTCGAATCCTTTTTCGGGACGGTGAGCTGTCCTTGAACGAAGGCGAGCTGTGTGTGATTCCGAGAGGAGTCGAGCATAAACCGGTAGCCTCCGCCGAGGTGCAGGTCATGCTCTTTGAGCCGGCCTCCACGCTCAACACCGGAAACGTTCGAGACAGGCGCACACACGATCGTCTCGAACGCATTTGACCCTTGCACTGTGTAGAGGGAGAGGTCTATGGCTATTCGAATGGCGCGAGTGGATGATGCCGAACAGATTCGAGCGATCTATGCGCCGATTGTCGAGAAGACGACGATATCATTCGAATGGGAGCCCCCCGGAGCGGAAGAGATGCGTAGCCGCATTGCGGAGACGCTCGTGAGCTATCCATGGCTCGTGAGCGAGGAGTCGCAGGAGATTCTCGGCTATGCGTACGCGGGTCTGCACCGCAGCAGAAAAGCCTACGAGTGGTCGGTCGAAACTTCGGTGTATGTCCGTGGGGATGTTCGTCGACGCGGGTTTGGTCGCTCGCTCTACGTTGTCCTGTCCTCCCTGCTCGCCTTGCAGGGATACTACAACGCATATGCTGGAATCGCCCTGCCGAATCCGGCGAGCGTTGCTCTTCACGAGTCCGTCGGATTTCGTCCCATCGGTGTCTACAGGGAGGTCGGGTTCAAGAAGGGCCGGTGGCACGACGTCGGGTGGTGGCAGCTCGAGCTCCAACCGAAGGCGGGTGGGCCTGTCCGGCCGCTGTCGCTTCTTGAGGCGCAGTCGAAAACGGGGTGGGAAGCGGCCTCGAAAACAGCCATCCCCGGCTGAGGAGTCTTCGGCCCGGTCATCGCGGACCTGATTCGGTCGACGGGTTGGCACTCGGTTCCGGCGACCTTATAATAAGTCGATCGAGTCCCTCCCAGATAGAGAGCAACTATCTCAAAAGCGCACAACTACCATGACAAGAGGCGGATGCCCAATGACGAGCCGCAGGCTCAATCTGCGTAGTGACGTGTCGCGTGGAAGGAGGAGGCATAGATGAAACACAAGGCTGCGCTTGGATGGCTGATACCCGTGATCGCCTTGCTCGCGCTCGTGGCGGCAGGAATGGGTTTGTTCTATCACGCTCCGGGCGATACGTTCGAGTTTACGAACCATCGCGGAGAGACCGTTACGATCAACGGTCGCGGTCTCTACTACTACGATACCGTAAGCTCCGCAGCACAGCAGCAGGCGAACGATCTCATTACCCTCGTCGTCGCAGTGCCGGCTCTCCTCATATCCGCTTGGTTGGCTTTTCGCGGATCGCTCCGAGGCCGACTGGTTCTCACCGGAACGGTGGGATTCTTCCTCTACACCTACATGTCGATGTCGATGCTCACTTCGTATAACTCGCTCTTTCTGGTCTACGTTGCGTTGTTCGGCCTCAGTCTCTACGCCTTCATCCTCTCCATGTTGTCGTTCGACCTGAAGAGCCTGCCAGGAAGTTTTTCGCCGCGGCTGCCGCGAGGATGGCTCGCCGGATTGATGTTCGTGCTCGGAGGTTTCCTGTTCTTGGCATGGATGGGCCGTATCGTTCCCCCCCTCCTGCAACATGGTGTTCCGGTCCTCGACAATACGACAACTCTCGTGATCCAGGCCATGGATCTCGCGTTGATCGTACCACTTGCCATCCTGTCCGGGGTCCTGCTGCTGCGGCGCAGCCCCTGGGGGTACCTCCTGATTTCGGTCGCGCTACTCAAGGGTGTGACGCTCGGTCTGGCTGTGAGTACGATGTCGATCAACATGATGCTCAAAGGTGTTCCAGAAAGTCCGACGATCATGATTCCCTTCTTGGTGATGACCGCAGCAAGTGTGGTCATGGCGATAGTGCTTCTCGTGAACGTCGAGTCTCGAGGAGAGGCGGTGGGTTCATGACGTTTTTTTCGGCGGCGATCACGCTTCTGCTCATCATGGACCCCTTTGGGAACTCGCTGGCGTTCCTCTCCCTGCTCAAGGATTTCTCGAATCGCCGCAGACGCATCATCATCCTCCGAGAGATGGTGATTGCCTTGGTGATCCTCGTTCTCTTCCTTTTCTTCGGCAAGTACATTCTTGCCGGTATGAACATCTCGGAACCGGCTCTCGAGATTGCCGGCGGCGTCATTCTGTTCATCATTGCGATCAGGATGATCTTCCCTGCGGCGACAGATCCGACCGACTCGCCGTCCGAGGAGCCGATCGTCGTGCCGCTCGCGGTCCCGCTCATCGCAGGCCCCTCCTCTATGGCAATGTTGATCCTCTTCTCGACTGCGAATCCGGGCAAGATCGGCCTCCTCTTGTTCGCCCTCCTTGCGTCTTGGGCCGTATCGTTGGTGGTGCTTCAGTTTGCGAACGCGCTCAACCGGTTGATTGGACGACGCGGAATGAATGCGTTGGCCCGCTTGATGGGAATGATTCTCACGACCATGGCGGTCCAGATGTTCCTCAACGGAATTACGGTGTACACAAACCATCTATAGCTCACGGATTTATCCTCTTCCAAGGATTGCCTGCGCGGGCCGCTTCTATTACCTCCTTCTTCCCTGTTCGTGCGAAGCGTCACGCAGGTAAGATCGGATGGAACCAAGGAAAAAGCACAGTGCTGCGGGCAGGGTCGACACGATCGATGTCAAACGATCCGTGCCCCTCTTTACCCTGATCGCAATTCCGTTCTTCCGCCGGATCCTTCCTCTGGAAGAGCGCAGGCCCGGAAGGGCCGATGCCTCGGGAGCCCTGCCTGTCGCCGCCGGTCCCGCAAGCAGCTTCTTTCTTGACTGCCAAAGAGAAGTGGAATATTATTCGGACCGTTCCTGTCGGTAATCGAAAAAGTGGTGTTCTCAACGGGGGCTCAATGAAACGATTCTGGCGACTGGGTTTGATCATCATTGCTGCCGCGCTTGCGCTGTCAGGGTGCTCGACGCTCGCAGTCAAGGCTCCCAGAGGCATGTTCCTGTCGACCGGCGACTACGTACCGGGGATTCAGACCCTGGGAATCGTTCAGGCAAAGAAGACCGTCTTCGCACCCCTCTTCGTCGTCGACGTCAACAAGATTCACCAGCAGCTCTACAAGGAGCTTATCGCGCAGGCCCGCGGAGCGGGCGCGAATGGCCTCACCGACGTGAAGTTCACTTGGCGCGTGTCACCTCTGACCTACGCCTCCGTGCTCATCGCATCTGCGGTCTTCGATTACTACATCGAAGGCGTCGCGATCAAGAAGTAGCCGCTGCGCGTCAGCCATCGAACTCTCGTCAAATGTCGTGGTCTCTGGACTCCGGCCCCTCGCTCGGCTTGCCGTAAGTCGCCCTGCTTGAGTACCATTGGAGGATATGTACCTTCCACCGGAACGCCCATGAGTGAAGGAAACGGGATCGACGGACAGAGCGATGAGCTCCTCGCAGTCTACGATCACAACGGCCTGCAGGTCGGTACCAAAGTCCGTGCCGAGGTGCACCGCGACGGGGACCTGCACTGGGTCTCGTTTCTCCTGGCGGCTCGGCGCGATTCTGCCGGCGGCAAGCGGTTCCTGCTTCAATTGAGGGGACGACCCGGTGACCCCTATCGCGGCCAGGTGGATTGTCTGGCAGGGGGCCACATCGCCGCGAACGAATCTCAACGTCAGGCAATCGTGCGCGAGTGCCGCGAGGAGGCGGGGGTCGATCTCGATCCTGCCGCATTGATCTATCTCGGTAAACGATTTCTCGACAATCCGACCGGTGTCTGTCGGCATGTGGTCGATCACTTCTACCTCTCCGGGAGACCCATCCTGCTCGAGGAGGTAGCGTTTACCGAGGAGGTGAGCGGCTTCATCGAGGTGGATTTGAGCGAGTTCGGGGAGCTCGTCGACAAAACCCGGGATCGAATACCGTGCCTCGCTCGCAGCATCGAGCGCGGGACCGCAATCTATTCGCGAGAAATCACCTTCAACCAGCTCTCGGCCTATTCGCCGCCGGCGCTCGAGAACTTCCGACGGTCGGTTCACGCGATCGATGTTTACTTCGAGACCGGTTCGGTCGACGAGAGCATCTGGGAATAGCGGAGGGAGCGTGGGCGAACATCCGATTGCTCAGTACATAATCGATCTTCTGGCGCAAAACGACTGTTGGCATGAGACTTTCCAACACCAGGCTGTTCGTACCAGCCTCGAGGCGGCCGAACAGCGCGCCGACTACACCCTCCACCAGGGAGCGAAGGCGATTATCGCTCGCATCAAAGTACCAAACGAAGGCAAGCGCTTCGTGATGCTTGTCTTTCCCGCAGACTGCAAGTTCGACGGGGTCAAGGTGAAGCACCTTCTAGGCGCGAAGGACATCCGATTCGCTACGGAAACCGAAGTCGAAGAGATAACGAGCGGAGTCAAACCCGGCGGCGTACCTCCCTTCGGCAACCGCTTCGGCCTCGAGGTCATTGCCGATCCCACCCTTTTCGAGAACGAGAAGATCGTTTTCAACGCGGGGCGCACCACGTCGATCGCTATGCTTTCGGGCGACTATCGCCGATTCGTCGCGCCGACGATCCGGGAGATTGTGTAGAGCGGGTCAGAGAACCGACAGCGCGTCCCCTTCCCCCATTGCGACGCCGACAGTCCTGCGGTCCACCGCTAGAACGCGAGTACCCCCAGGTTGCGGATATGTGCGGTGTGGTAGACGTCGTGGCTTGCTGCGCCGAGAATGTACCCTGAGTGGGTGAAGTGTCCCCTCGGCGGCACTTCGTCGAGAAGCGCTTCGGGTAGAGCGAGAACCGCCTCGCGGAGCAACCGGTGCTCCTCCTCGAGGAATCGCTTGTCCGCCTCCCACGTTTTGTCGCTGATCTCCGCCGGCAGTCGGGGGAAATCCCGAGGCTTTCGCCCGAAGATCGGCCGCGGCGTCCCGATGGTCAGACGCCGGCGCACGTCGAACTTCCAGTAGGCGCAGTGCAGCACGATCTTCCACGCCGAAAACCCTTCGTCGTTCTCGATCGCAGCCGGGGCAAGCTTGAACTTCTCGATGGTTGGCAAGAGGGCCGCTCCGTGCCACGCCTTCCCGTAGAACACCGAATCGAGATGATCTGCGAGCGACTGTTTTCGTTTACTCGTCTTCACGGCCTCGAGTATAGCACGGCCGCCGCAGGAAAGGCCCGGTTGACGGCAGGTGGGGTTGGAGCTACGCTGACAGCGGTCTTGCGAGGAGTGAGAGATGAAACGATATTCGGCGAAAACAGCGGTTTCGGCGGCACTAGCGGCTTTGATGGTCATGGGGACGGCGGCGGCCGCGGAGGCTCAGTCGTTCGGCGGGACACCGGCGAGAGGGGATGATGGTGACATTTGGCACGTCCCCGGCAACGTCGCGCTGCTTGCCTATCAGCCGAACGCCGTCGAGGCGGGAGCAGCATTCTCGCCGGTTGACAGTGCCGGGGCAACAGTGCCGGTCTCTTCGCTCCAGAACGGGACCTTCGATTTCGTGCTGAAGTCATCGCTCATCGCCTATTATCTGAGGAAGCAAAGCGGCCTCACCACAAACTGGATTGGCGCCGCGGTTCCGTTCGGGCGTGCGGTTTCGCTCGGCTACGCCTACTCATGGGGGAGCGGACTGTCGGGCACCGGGAAATCGAGCCTCGGGCTGGTGGTGCGTCCAATCGACTTTGCCTCACTCGGGTTGACCTTCGACAGCGGCGGCACCCCGGCGCCGGTGGCAGGATTAGGAGTCGCCGTGCGTCCGCTGGTTTTCGACCCGAAGATCGCCCCATTGCTTACTCTGACTGCGGACGCGCACGTTCAGTCCGGGGCGTTTCAGATGGAGAGCGCCGGAGCTCACATCTCCCTCAACAACGGCCTCGGCTTCCGCGGATGGTACGACTTTCAGCGGAACAGCCTCGGCCTCGAGGCGACACTTTCGCTGGGACCTGCCCAGCAGCACGCCGCCATTGCCTCGGTAACGAACCCCGCAGCCTGGACGCTCGGCGAGTCGGTTGGCTTCACTCCCGGACGCGCCACGTCGCCTGCGGCCTTCGGCAGAAGTATACTCGTTGTCAACGACATCGACACCATCACCCATGATCAGCCTGGCGCAGGGTTCCTGACGGGGCTTTTCAGCTCCGCCCGATCCGTCGGTTTCCGCGACCTGGTCGAAGAGATACGTCGGGCGGCGGACGACCCGCAGATCGGTGGTGTGGTCATTGAGAATCTCCCCTCGCTCGGAGGGCCGGCATCGGTGGAGGAGTTCACCGATGCGCTCGGTCTGGTTCGCAAAGCACACAAGAAGGTCTATATCTATGCAAGCAGCTATCCGAGTTCCTTTCAGTTCCAAATGCTTGCCTCGCAGGCAAACTGGATAGGTCTGAGCCCCGAGGGTTCCGTCAACATGACGGGTCGCTCGGTTCGGCGCCTTTATCTGAAGGATTTTCTCGATAGAATCGGTGTGAGGTTCGTGAATCTTGCTCCCTGGAAGACGAAATCGGCATTCAACAACTTCTCAGAATCTCAGATGTCGAGCGTCGAGCGTGATATGATTACGCGCTACGAAGGCGATCTCCAGTCGCAGGCTCTCGCCGGGTTTGCAGCGGGACGCGGGAAGCGACTGAAGAGCGACCCGAAGGATATCCTCGCGGCCGGTCCCTTCATGACCGCCGGACGCGCGCTCGACGATGGGGTCATCGACGCCGCTCAGTATCGCGAAGAGTTCGAGAACATGGTCAAGAAGCAGAACGAGGGCGCCTCGTTCGTGACATCCCTCCCGACTCCTCTCGATCGTTCCTGGGGACCCTCGATTCTGGATCGTCGGGTTGCGGTCGTGCACCTTAGCGGAAACATCATTACGGGAAGGGGTGCGGCCGGCGTCTCGATCGGAACTGAAGCGGTCGACATGCTCCGCCATCTTCGAAAGGAGAAGTCGGTCTCGGCTATCCTCCTTCGTGTCGACTCGCCCGGCGGAGTGATTGTGACAAGCGACGAGATTGCGCACGAAGTGAAGCTCGCGGTGGACGCCGGCAAGCCGGTCGTCGTCTCGATGGGAGACTACGCGGCATCCGGCGGATATTACATTTCGTCCTACGCATCTCGGATTTTCGCCGAGCCGGGGACGATTACCGGATCAATCGGGGTAACCGGTCTCATCCCCAACATCTCGGGGTCGCTCGTGAAGCTCGGCATCAATTCCCAGGGGGTGGAGCTCTCGAAGAGCGCCGGCACTCTGGACCCGACAGCACCGCTTCGCAATCGCGACCTGCAGCTTGCCCGCGAATCGATTCTCTCGGACTACGCCCGGTTCGTATCCGTCGTTGCCGATGGACGTAAGATGAAACCGACGCGGGTGAAGGAGCTCGGGGAGGGCAAGGTGTGGACCGGGCGCGAAGCTCTCTCCATCGGTCTCGTCGACGCACTCGGCGGGCTCGACGCCGCAAAGACATATCTGAAGGAGAAACTCGGTGGGAGAGTGAGCTTCAAGGACTACCGGCCTGGTCAGGTTTCGCCTTTCGGTGTTGCACTCGGCGGCGGCCTCGGCGGCGGTGCCCGCAGCGCCCTCTATGCCGCACTTGCGGGGCCTCAGACCGCAGAGCTGGTGAAGACGCTTGGAAAGGCGGCCGGTCCCTATGCGCGCGAGCTCAGCAGTCTCCTCGAGCTCGGCACGGGTCCACTCCTCTATTTTGATTGGACCCGGTCCGCCGACTGAAGCACCGATTTCGCATTTCGTTGTCGTGCTGCGCAGCTCAAGTCAAGCCGGCAGCCGGTTGGGCCGCCAAAAAGGGGGCAAGGAGAGATCTGTGAAGATACCTATGTTTCAAGTCGATGCGTTCACCGGAACGGTGTTCGGCGGCAATCCGGCGGCAATCTGTGTGCTCGGCGGTTGGCTCGATGACGCTCTTATGCAGTCGATCGCGGCGGAGAACAATCTTTCCGAGACTGCGTTCCTCGTCCAAGGGGAGACGGGATACGAGATACGATGGTTCACTCCCCGATCGGAAATCGATCTCGCCGGGCATCCCACCCTCGCATCTGCATACGTGGTATTCGAGATCCTCGAGCCGGGATGTACGGAGGTTCGGTTCGACACTCGGCACAGCGGTCAGCTGGCCGTTCACAAGAAGGGTACGCTGCTCGAAATGGATTTCCCGTCGAGGCCTGCGAAACCGTGCCCGACGCCCGAGGCGCTGGTCGAAGGATTGGGGGTGTCTCCGTCGGAGGTACTTCGATCGAGGGATTATCTCGTGGTTCTCGGTTCCGAGGAGGAGGTCCGCTCGGTCCGGCCCGATTTCCAACTACTCGAAAATCTCGACAGTTTCGGAATCATTATTACCGCACCGGGTGAGGAGGTTGACTTCGTTTCTCGCTTCTTCGCACCCGGTGAAGGTATTCCCGAGGACCCGGTCACCGGCTCTGCCCACGCAACCCTGATTCCCTACTGGTCGGGGAGACTCGGCAAGAGGGAGCTTCACGCCAGGCAGATTTCGGCGCGCGGCGGTGAGCTCTTCTGTGCGGCGAAGGGCGATCGGGTAGAGATCGCCGGCAGGGCGGTCCTCTACCTGGAAGGCTCTGTCTGGTTGTAGTGAACGGTGAAGCTCTCCGCTCGGCAGGCTCTATTCGAAAAGCCTGCGAACGGACTTCAGCACGCGCTCGGGGTCGAATGGTTTGATGATGAAGTCTTTTGCTCCGATCGAAATCGCGTCGAAAACGATCTGCTTCTGTCCTACGGCGCTCACGATGACTACCCGTGCCCCGGGATTGGCGGCGAGCAGGCTCTTTAGGGCGGCGATCCCGTTCAGCTGGGGCATCGTGATGTCGAGGGTGACGAAATCCGGTTTCGTCTCTTCGTAGAGGCTCAATGCTTCGTTTCCGTTTCCGGCCTCGGCCACAACCTGAAACTCCGGCTCGAGTATTTCGCGCAACCGCACTCGCATGATCGCTGCGTCGTCGACGATTAATCCCGTGTGCATGTTCTATCCTACTCCGTCTTCCGTCAGGGCTATGTTGATTTCGATCACACCGATCTCTGAAATCATGCGAAGAGAAATCGTCGGAATCGACAAGAAATCGACCAGCATCCCCTCTCCCGAGAAGACTGCCGGAGGCGTGAGATCTATCTTCATCTTTTCTCCTGCAAGAGCGATGCTCGCCTGGCCGGTTATGATATTTGCAATTTCGCTGACTGCGCTGTTGGTCAGCTTTCGAATCTCCGCCGGAAGCTTGTTCGGAAGCATCGCGCGCGCTACGCTGTAGGCGAAGTTCTCGTCCAGAGAATAGACCACTTGACCGCGGAGATAGCCCGTTATCCCCAGTACAATCGAGACCGGCAGGCTTGGAATCGGTGCATTCTTCTTGACGAGGCTCTGACGAGAGAGGCTGATGTTCGCCTCCTTCTGAAAGACCTCGATAGCGCTCCGAATGAATATATTGGCAAACTCGACCTTCACTAGTTCTTGCTCCTTGAGTTCCTGCGAGGGATGGTGACGGTAAAGGTCGTGCCTTTTCCGTACCGGGTCGCAACGTTTATCTTGCCACCGACTTCGCGCACGGCCTCCCGAACCTCGGCGAGCCCGACTCCTCTGCCCGATACCATGGTCGCACTCGTAGAGGTAGAGAAGCCGTCGTTGAATATGAGCGCTACCAGCCGCGCAGCGGACGGACGATCGCTCGCTCCAAGAAGGCCGAGGTCTCGCGCCCTCTTCTCGATTCGATCGAGTGAAATCCCACGACCGTCGTCGGAGAACCGAATGGCAAACGCGTCCTTGTCACTCTGAATCTCGATGCGGATCGTCCCCTCCGGGGTCTTGCCGGCCGCTTCGCGCTCGGCGGGAGGTTCAATGCCGTGGTCTACCATGTTTCTGACCAGATGGCCGAATGAGGAGACCAAGCGCTCGTAGCGCTCCGGAACGATCGGTGCCTCGCCGCCGACTATCTCCACCGGATGTATTCGTTTCCCCCGTTGGAGTGCGAGGGTGGAAGCCATCTCGGGGAACCTTCCCAGAAGCTCGGCGAGTGGCAGTTTTCGATGAATTTCGAGGGCATGATTCAGCGCAGCATCCTGCGGGTAGCGGCGGGAAACGTGACTCTGGATGCGGAGATACTCACTCCTCGGGACGATGACTGCGTCCGACTGATGAATCCAATCGGAACCGAGGGTGCCCGAGACGACCTCGAGCTCATCGGTGAAGATGCCCTGAACCCGACCGAGCTTGCCGTCCATCTTCAGCTGCTGGCCGAGGATATCGCTTTCGGCAACGTAGTCCTCAATCTCGTGTACTACCTGCTGAGTGCCGCGGAAACCGAAGAAACCCGCGTTTCCCTTGAAGGTGTGGAGCTCCCGCAGCAGTGATTCGGGGTCCGTTGAAGTGCCGTCGAGATGCGCAAACATCTCCTCCGCGCTGCGCACGAAGTCGCCAAACTCGATCTTGTGCGCAACGGCGCGCAGCACGCGCTCGTTGCGCTCGTCCTCGGCGCGGACGCGCTCTTTGAGTCTTCGTTCTTCAGTCACATCGGTCAGGATGAGCATGACGCGTTCGTTTGTGACGGAACGGAAATCAGCCTGGACCACATTGTCCTTGATTCGAAACTCGTGCTCAAGAAGGTCGAAGATGACCTCCGGCCGTGCGTTCCCTGAGAAACAAAGCGTCAACCCTCTGACGAACTCGCTCGAGGCCTCCCCATCCGAGTAGAGAAGCTCGTCAATGCGGCGTCCCTTGATGGTGTCCTCGAATATCCGTTCGCACTCCGTCGAGTATTCCGGATTGACTACGAGGTCGCTGCCGAATGAGAGAAAGCCCTGGCCTGAGACGTCGAGCATGCTCTGAATCGAGGAGGTGCGCTCGGCAACCAGCCGCTCCAGCCCTCGGTTCGTCTCGTTCAGCCGGTCCTGCCGCAGCCCTGCCAGGCGAGCGACGGATCCAAGGAAGAACGGCGCAGTGCAGATGAGGCCGAAGAGGATATAGACGTCCCGCGACACGAAGGTCAACGTGAAGTAGGCGATGGCCGGGAACAGCACCCCGAAAAATGCGCCAATAGTGGTGTAGCGTGCGGCTTCACTGCGCCAGGCAATTCGTTTCAAGGATTCGCTCTGCTCTTCAAATGGGGAATTCCTTAGAAGGCTCGAATATCATAACTATATCCAAAATGGATGATATTCATTTCCCGGCTTTCTGTCAAGAATCGTGAATGGGATGCGGCGGCCGCCGGGAAGTCATTCGGGGAGCGGTCGTACCGGCCCTACGATTCCTTGAGCTCGTCCTTGTCGTTCTTTTCGGTATTCCCCTTGCGGGGGGAGTGATCCGGGAGGAAGAATCCGGGAGTGTCGGTACCCAGATTGATCAGCCCGGAGCGGCTGTAAACGACCAGCTTCTCGTGGGTGTCGACGATGTCGAGGTTGCGCATGTGCAGCTGCCCGATTCGGTCCTCGGGCTCGAATGGCGCCTCCCCAGCCTCCTCGGCAGGACCGAACTCCGCGATCGACCGCTCCATCGTGAGGCGTTCCGGTTTATAGGTGAGGTTCGGACTCTCGGTGTCGAGGATCGTGTAGTCCTCTCCACGGCGCAATTCGAGGATGACGGTTCCCGACACGACGCGGGCTACCCATTTCTGGAGACTTTCTCGAATCATGAGCGACTGCGGATCGAACCAGCGGCCTTCGTAGAGAAAGCGGCCGAGCTTTCGCCCCATCGTAAAGTAGTTGTCGAGGGTGTGCTCGTTGTGTATCCCGCTCAAGAGACGTTCGTAGGCGACATGCAGGAGAGCCATGCCCGGCGCCTCATAGACGCCGCGGCTCTTCGCTTCGATGATACGGTTCTCGATTTGATCGGCCATACCGAGCCCGTGGCGACCTCCGATTTTGTTGGCTTCGAGCACGAGGTCCACCGGTTCGAGCTCCCGCCCATTGATCGCGACCGGTATCCCCTCAGAGAAGGTGACCGAGACCTCCTCTTTATGGATCTCCACCGATTCGTCCCAGAACTTCACCCCCATGATCGGGGAAACGATGTGTGCGCTCGTGTTGAGATACTCGAGGTGCTTTGCCTCGTGGGTAGCGCCCCAGATGTTCGCGTCGGTCGAGTAGGCCGCCTCCGACGGCATCTTGTAGTCGTAGCCGCGTTCCTTCAGCCAGGCGCTGATCTCCGCCCGGCCTCCGAGCTCCCGTACGAACACCTGATCGAGCCACGGTTTGTAGATCTTCAAACGAGGGTTCGCGAGGAGACCGTATCGGTAGAATCGTTCGATGTCGTTGCCTTTGTAGGTGGAGCCGTCGCCCCAGATCTCCACACCGTCCTCATCCATGGCGCGCACGAGCAGCGTGCCGGCGACGGCACGACCGAGAGGCGTCGTGTTGAAGTATTTGCGTCCGGCGGAAACGATGTGAAAGGCCCCGCACATGAGAGCTCCGAACCCCTCGGACACGAGCTCCCTCCTGCAGTCGATCAGACGCGCCTCGATTGCGCCGTGCTTCAACGCCTTGCCTGGAATGCTCTCGAGATCGGTCTCGTCCGGTTGTCCGAGGTCGGCGGTGTAGGCGTATGGAAGGGCGCCCTTTTCCTTCATCCATGTGACGGCGACGGATGTATCGAGTCCGCCGGAGAAGGCGATGCCAACCTTCTCTTTTCGGGGGAGGGATTTGAGAATAATGCTCATACGGGCCTCACTTCGGTTCTCGGTTGTCTCTCGAGGTGGATGCGGTTCTCATCATGTGCTGCTAACCTAACATGAGAGCACGAAAGAAGAAAGACGACGCCGCCGCGCGACTCGACGTGAGAGGCGCGCCCGAAGGAGACATCTCGATATCAGAGCGAATATTCCTCGACCGTCGCGCTCTCACCCGCCGCTCCGAGGCGGAGAACGTGGGTTAGGCAGTGAGGATGCTCGTCGTCGTGGTGGGTTACATAGAGCAGGCTCGCTTGTGAGGTTTCGCAGGCTGTGTCGATTGCGTCGAGCACGCTATGACGGTTGCGCGGGTCGAGTCCTTGGCAAGGCTCGTCGAGAACAAGGAGCTCGGGTCCCTTGACCATCGCCCGCGCGATGAGCACGAGCCTCCGCTGACCGTAGGAGAGACGCGTGAAGTGCCGATCAGCGAGATCACCTATTCCGAGCGTCTCGATCCAGCGGCGAGCGGCGGCGACCTCCGCCTCGCTCGGGCGCCGATAGAGCCCGATAGAATCGAAGAATCCTGAGAGGACCACCTCTAGACCCGTAATCGAGTGGCGATAGCCGAGCTGAAGAGTGGGTGTGACGATGCCGATTCGACGTTTGAGCGCCCAGATACTCTCTCCGGTGCCGCGTTTGCTCCCGAAGACCCGCACGTCGTTTGAGTATCCCTGGAGGTTGTCTCCGACGATGAGATTGAGAATCGTCGTTTTTCCCGACCCGTTGGGACCGAAGATCCCCCATCGCTCCCCGCGCAGGAGCCGCCAATCGAGGTCTCGAATGATGACGTGCTCGCCATACCGTACGGTCACTCCGGCGAGCTCTACCAGCGGCTCCTGCGCGCTTTCGGCAGGCGATCGGCCGACCGAGCCGCCGGGCCGCCGTCTCCGTTCCAAGGGTGCACCGTAGAGGGATTCGAGCTTGGTGGCATCAAGCATCTCCTCCCTCCTGCCCGTTCCGACGACCTCTCCGTCCCGAAGTGCGAGCACGTGGGTGACTCCCGGCAATATCTCGTCGGCTCTATGGGTTACGAGAATGACATGGCAACCGTCCGAGATGATGCGCTCCAGATAACCTGATAGCGATTCTCGTGACCGTCGATCGAGCCCGTCGAAGGGCTCATCGAGAACAAGGAGCGTAGGGGCGGCGGCGAGTGCGCGGACGATCAGCGCTTTTCGCATCTCTCCGGCAGAGAGGTGGCGAAAAGGACGGTCGAGAAGGTGGGCAATCTCCAGACCGTGGGGTGCATGCCCCTTCCGATCGGATTTCCCATCCCCGCCGAGGAGCTTCCGGGGAGTGAGGATGTCGTCGGTCTTGTCGGCAAAGTGGCGGGCGTGGTCGAGCTCGAGCTCTCGTGTATAGAGCTCCTGCTGTCGCTCGAATGAGACCAACGAGATTCGTTCGCCGGATCGAATACGGACGTGGCCGGACGCGCTGGGGATCTCGCCGGCAACGGTACGGACGAGGGTGGACTTCCCGGAGCCGTTCGGACCGAGCACCGCCCACTGTTCGCCTCGCCGGACCGTCCAGTTCGTATGTGCGAGGAGCTTCCGGTCGCGAACTCTCATCGTCACGTCGTCGAGCGTGAGGAGGGTCTCGCGGCTGTCATGCTCCAAGCGCGCGCCGTCTGGCACCTATTTCTTCCAGTTCTCCGGTCTGAGAGACCTGACGGTTTTGCCCGCTTGCCACATCTCGCTGCCACCGAGCTCCGCGAGCTCTGCGTCGAGCTTCTCGCGATAGTCGTCGGCGCTGTTCGCTCTTAACACAATTTCGGTCTCTTTCCCGTTGATGACCGAGGAGTAGAGCTCTTCGAAGACGGGGAGGGTTGCCTTCTTGAACCGCGGCTTCCAATCGAGCGCACCTCTCTGTGCGGTCGTGCTGCAGTTGGCGTACATCCAATCCATGCCGTTCTGTCCAACGAGCCGAATGAGGCTCTGAGTCAGCTCCTCGACGGTTTCATTGAAGGCCTCGCTCGGGGTGTGGCCGTTCTTCCGGAGAACCTCGTACTGCGCCTCCATGATGCCGGCGAGTGCCCCCATGAGCACGCCGCGCTCACCGGTCAAGTCGCTGTGCACCTCATGTTCGAAGGTGGTGGGGAAGAGGTAGCCCGACCCGATTGCAATGCCGGTGGCGATCGTGCGTTCCTCCGCTCGGCCGGTCGCGTCCTGGAAGACAGCGTAGCTCGAGTTGATGCCGCTACCGTCGAGATAGTTCGCACGCACGCTGGTGCCCGAACCCTTCGGCGCGACGAGAATGACGTCGATATCGGGGGACGGAACGACGCCGGTCTGCTCCTTGTAGACGATGGAAAAACCGTGAGAGAAGTAGAGCGCGTCACCCTTGTTGAGGCAGGCCTTGATTTTCGGCCAGAGCGCCTTCTGCCCGGCGTCGGAAACGAGGTATTGGATGATCGTTCCGCGCCGGGTCGCCTCTTCGACGTCGAAGAGGGTCTCTCCGGGGACCCACCCGTCGTTGACGGCTTTCTCCCAGCTCTTGCCGCCCTTGCGCTGGCCGACGATCACGCGGAAACCGTTGTCCCTCATGTTGAGCGCCTGTGCCGGCCCCTGAACGCCGTATCCGATGACCGCGATCGTCTCGTCGCGCAGAATGTCGCGTGCCTTCTCGAGAGGATATTCCTCACGGGTGACGACGGTTTCTTCCACGCCGCCGAATGTCATTTTCGCCATAATGGGCTCCTTGGTTTCAATATAGGCAATAATAACAGGAAACGACTGTTGATTACAGTGCTATTTTCGTCTTACTGTAGTGCGTGAGACGCAATAGAGACGCCGATGGATGACCGATCGCTGGAGCTGTTTCTCCATCTCACCTCTACCCTGCACTTCGGGCGTACAGGCGCCGCCTGCAATATCAGTCCCTCTGCGTTGAGCCGAACGATCCAGCGGATGGAAGAGGAGCTCGGCGTTACGCTGTTCGTGCGAGATAAACGTTCGGTCTCCCTTACGGAAGCGGGGAAGCAGCTCCGCGATTTCGCCCGCGAGCGAGTTGACCGTTGGGAGCTGTTTCGCGAATCTCTGATGCCCCATGACAATCTCTTGCAGGGGGAAATCGTCCTCTATTGTTCCGTGACCGCGGCCCAGGCCGTGTTGAGTGAGATTTTCGTGGCGTTTCGCGGACGACATCCGGCGGTTCACATCCGCCTGCAGACGGGGGACTCCGCCAACGCTATCGACCGGATTCTCGACGGATCGGCCGATCTGACCGTTGCAGCGCGTCCGGATGTCCTGCCGAAATCGGTAGAGTTTCTGCCGCTCGTCACGACTCCTCTCCTCTTCATCGCGCCGCGGGTCGAGTGCGAGGTGACGCAGATGATCAATTCACGGCAGCCTCCCTGGCGCTCGGTTCCGATGATTCTCGCCGATCGCGCCCTTTCACGTCGGAGAGCTGACGAGTGGTTTCGAGCGAAGCGGGTACGGCCGAACATCTACGCCGAGGTCGCGGGCCACGAGGCGATCATCGCCATGGTTCGTCTCGGCTGCGGCGTGGGGGTCGTTCCGCAGCTCGTTCTCGATCAGAGTCCGCTCAGAACGGAGGTTCGGGTCATCGACGTCGAGCCTTCGCTCGCCAGTTATCACGTCGGGGTGTGCGCCTTCCGGCGTCGTCTCCAGTCGCCTACGGTACGCGCTTTTTGGGAGGTTGCAGCCGAAAGCGGCTCTCCGCTCTCGAAGGAGTCATCGGTCTCCGAGGACTGCAGCTAGCAGCAGCCCGGGGCCGGTGTGTGCGCCTATGACCGGCGTCACCTCGGATTTGAGGATCCTATTCCTGGGGTAGAGATCCGCCAGCTTCTCGACCAGGGTCTCCGCATCCTCCGGGCAGCCGCCGTGCTCGACCGCGAGCTCTTCGATCGAAGAGTAGGATGCGACGAACTCCACGAGCCGATCTATGGCCTTGGAACGCGATCTGGTCCTCCCGGCGGGCTCGACGAGGCCGTCACGGATGTTGATAAGGGGATTGATTTTCAGAACTGATCCGAGAAGAGCACTCGCTGCGCCGATGCGGCCACCCCGTCTCAAATATTCTAGAGTATCGAACGTCGAGAGAAAATCGACCCGTGAACGGGCTGTCTCGGCGACTCGCACTACCTCCTGCAGGGAAGCACCGGTCTCCGCGGCCTCTGCAGCTTTCATCGCAACAAAGCCTTCCGCCATTGTCGCCAAACCTGAATCGAACACCTCGACCCTGCATTCTCGTTTCATGAGCTCGCGCGCTCTTCGTGCGACGTCGTAGGTTCCGCTCAACTTGGCGCTGATCGTTATCACGATGATGGCGTCCGCCTCGCCGGCGAGCCGATCGTAGGTCTCCGCGTGGGCGCCGGGAGAGGACATCGAGGTCGTGGGAAGCTCCTCGCTGCGGCGGAGCCTCTCGTAGAATTGAGCCGGTGTCAGATCGACATTGTCACGAAACTCTTCAGTGCCGAAGCGAACCAGAAGCGGCACGAGCGCGATATTCAGACGTCGTACGATTCCTTCCGGAAGATCCGAAACGCTGTCGGTCACTACCCTTACCAAGAGGTGCTCCTCCCTTGATCCCGATTCGCCCTGTTCTGCAACCCGCCTACTCGAGCGAGACAAGAAAGCCGGGGGTGGGTTGGCCGCCGTAATGCGCCTCGACTTCGGCTCCGATGAAGACGCCGCGCAGGGCCGCGACGAGCGCTTCACTTTCCTCCTCCGTCACCGAATCGGCAGCGTAGACGGTGCACAGCTCGACCGGTCGATCGCATGATTCCGCCGCAGCCCGAACGAATCGCTCGATGTCAGGCGACGATTCAACTCCTTTTCCGTTCAATAGCCCCACGAAGCGTCGGTCACGCTGATCGACCTCGAGTGTGAGGATCTCTGAGGCGGCCTCGTTCATCCTTTCGAGATTCTCTTCGAGCTCGCAGGAGGAATTCCATGCGATCAGGGCTGCAATCCCTTCGACCATGCTCTTCGTCTCAGCAATCCGCACGCCCTCACGCAACCGCGCGCGCTCCCTCTCGAGCCTGAGAAGCGTGTCGGCTTTATTCGGCAGGAGAACCAGAGCGCTCATGTCGAGGCTTTTTGAGTGCTCGATCAAGTCTTCGCCCGGTATTCCGCCGCCTGACTCGACCACGATCGCCCCGAGAGACCGAAAGATCTCCGCGAAGCCCTTGCCGTTGACCGCTGCAACGATCCCGATTTCGCTGCCGGAATCCGGATGCACACGACGTGAAGGCGTGTGATGAGCGGTGGTCTGATTATCCATATTCCGGATGCTCACTTGTCGAAGTGACCCATATTTCAGGCACGCCGTCAGAACACTTCCAGGGTCGACCGAATGGATGTGGATCCTCAGCAGACTCGGCGTACCGATGACGACGAGCGAGTCGCCGAGCCGACCGATCTGCGCTCGGACGGCCGTCTTATCGAGATTCGATCCCTGAAGAAGCAATTCTGTGCAGTAGCCGTATACGGACTTCCTGGCGCCGTCTGTCGTCGGGCGAGACTCGCCGGGCATGAGCGCTGCTGCTTCGGCGGCAGGCGACTCTGTCGGGGGGGCGGAGTGACCGTCACGGTAGGATGACATGCCCTGCAAGATCGCCAGAAACCCTGCCGCCCCGGCGTCATAGACGCCTGCAATGCGCAGCACCTCCAAGAGGCTGGGAGTCGTCAGAAGGGATCTCTTGGCGGCCTCCGTGACATCTTCGAGGAGCTTCGGCAGCTCCTCATTCGTTCGGTCCTCTGCGAGTGCTGCCGAGGCGGCATCTTCCATTACCGTGAGGATCGTGCCTTCGACGGGCTCTTCGACGGCGGCGCGCGCGGCAACGGCTCCCCTTTCAAAGGCACGTGCCAAGGCGGAGGTGTCCGCCTGATCTCGATCTCGGAGCTCACCGCAGAAGCCTCTCAGATACTCCGCGAGAATGACTCCGCTGTTTCCCCGAGCCCCGTACAATGCGTTATCGGCGATAACCGCAGCTGCTTCCCCGATGGATTGGGATTTCGAGGGAGTGACCCCGACGAGCGTAGAACGCAGAGTATGATACATGTTCGTGCCGGTGTCGCCGTCGGGCACCGGGAAAACGTTGATACGATTGAGCTCGTCGATCTGCGACTCGAGCGCGTTCAGTCCCGAGCTCAGGAGTACGAGGAGATCGCGTCCGTTCACCTCACGTACGCCGGTTGGTGATTCGTGTCTGCCGTCGCTACCACCCATGTTTCTCGTTCCCGGGTTGTTCAGCTCCAATTCTACGGGTTCTGAAACGTCGATTCAATCGGTGGTGGAGCCCCAGAGCGTGAGGAACGAAACTCCCGGACGCGTTCCCGCTCTCGCGTCGGACAAGACCTGGGAGATCTCCGGCAGGGGGTAGATGGGCGGTTGACTTTTCAGATGGCGAAGGCTATGGTTTCCACCAATGAAGAGCGACCTGCTATCGTCTTTCACTTCCACAACTCTGATCGCGACCATAGCCATCATCATTATTATCGACTCATGCGACCCGGGCTGATGGATCAACCAAGAAATCCGAAGCCATGGGTGAACCAGCCCATGGCTTTTTTTTTCGGAGGCAAGAGAATGATCGAAATCATGGATACTACCCTGCGCGACGGCGAGCAGATGAACTCCGTCAGCTTCACCGCCGAGGAGAAGCTCACAGTGGCGCGGATGCTCATCGAGGAGGTCGGTGTCGATCGCATCGAGGTCACTAGTGCTCGCGTATCGGAGGGCGAACGAAAAGCCATGCAGGCGATTCTCCGATGGGCCGAGGAGAAGGGATATGTCGAACGTATCGAGATGCTCGGATTCGTGGATCGGGACAAATCGGCGGATTGGATTGCAGAAACGGGAGGCAAGGTTGTCAACCTGCTGTGCAAGGGATCGCAGCGGCACGTTGAAAAGCAGCTGCGAAAGACGCCCGCCCAACATCTGGCCGATATCAGGGAAACCATCGAGTACGGGGTGTCGAAGGGGCTGATCTGCAACGTCTATCTCGAGGATTGGTCGAACGGGATGCTTGCCTCCCCCGACTACGTGAAGTTCCTCCTCGACGGACTTGCCGATACGCCGATACGTCGGTATTTGCTGCCCGATACCCTTGGGGTACTCTGTCCTGATCAGGTCACCCAGTTCGTGGGGGACACAGTGAAAGCCTACCCGGACCGCCATTTCGATTTCCACGGCCACAACGACTATGGGCTCGCGACTGCCAACACCCTTGCTGCCGTGCGCGCCGGCGCGCGCGGGGTTCACTGCACGGTCAACGGTATGGGCGAGCGAGCCGGCAACACCTCCCTCGACGAGGTAATTGTCTGTCTTCACGATTTCGCCGAACAGAAGACGAAGGTGAACGAGATGGCCCTCCACCGGGTTTCTCAGACCGTAGAGGTGTTTTCGGGCAGGCGCCTTGCCTCAAACAAACCGGTGACCGGAGCGAACGTCTTTACTCAGACAGCCGGGATCCATGCCGACGGCGACAAGAAGGAGAATCTCTATGCGAATCCGCTTCTGCCGGAGCGCTTCGGCCGCAAGCGCGAGTATGCACTCGGCAAGCTGTCGGGTCGCTCCAATCTGGAGTTCAATCTCGAAGACCTGGGCATCGAGCTCACTCCCGATCAGAAGAAGGTGGTCCTGAAGCGGATCATACAGCTCGGAGATCTGAAAGAGACCATAACGAAGGAGGATCTCCCCTACATCATCGCAGACGTTCTCGATGAGCTGCAGGTGAAGAAGTTCGTGATCGACTCCTGCGTCGTCGTTACCAGCAAAGGCATGAAGTCAGTCGCGAGCCTGAAGGCGCGCTATCGGGCGTCCGAGGATGCCGAATGGAAGGAGTTCAACTCGGTCGGACAGGGCGACGGCGGATACGACGCGATCATGGACGGCGTCGCCAGGATCGCTTCGATCGTTCGCTTCGAGCTGCCACAGCTGGTCGATTACACCATCACGATTCCCCCCGGCGGTAAGACCGACGCTCTCGTACAGTGCGCCATCACCTGGCGGAACGAGAAGACCTTCGTCACACGCGGAGTCAACTCCGACCAGGTCCTTGCGGCCACCGAGGCGACCGAAAAGATGTTGAACCTCGTGCTGTGAACCTCGCGCGTGCAATTCAGTTCTTCGCTCCCGGAATCCCCGAGGGGTGCTGCGCTGGCCCGCTTGCCGGAGAGAACGACGTCGAGCTCAGCGGCGTCTGAGAGAGCCAACGCTCGCGAGAAGCAGCAGTATGCTGATCGCAGCCAGCACCGCCGCCAGCAGGTGGAGGCCGTGAGTGGTCGCCGACTGGCCGAAGACTATTCCGAAGAGCGCGCTCGACATGAAGGTGCCCACATATCGAGAGGTTTGAAAGAGCCCCGAGGCGGCACCTATTCTGTCGGCTGGGGCAGACTGGAAGAGCGCAGCCTGGAGCCCCAAGTTGTTGAACGAGTTCGGGATCCCAAGAAGTACCGTGATTGCGAGGATGGCGATGACGGGTGAGTCCCCATTCAACGGAAGGAGCAGCAATGTTCCTCCGGCCATCGTCGACATTCCGATGAGGATGACGAGACGCACACTGCGGACCCGAATGAGCCGAGCCGCGACCGGCGTCGCCAACACGCCGAATCCCGCAAACGGAAGCATCAGCAGCCCTACCACGCTCGGAGTGAAGTGATGCGCCTGCTCGAGCCAGAGCGGGAGACCGAAGAAGAGGCTGTAGAAGACCGTGTTCATCGAGGCAAAGGTGAGATATACCCTGCTCAGCCCGATCCCCGGCCGGAGCATCGTCATGTCGATGAACGGGTCGGATGTCCTCCGCTCCCAGCCGAAGAAACCTCCCCCGAGAAGGAGGGCAAGCGGCAGGTACAGCCATCGAATATGACTCGAAAGGGAGAGAAGGAAGACCAGAAGCGTGCTGAGTGTTCCCGCAAACAGGAGGATACCTACGACGTCGAAAGAGGTACGACGCCTGCGGATTTCAGTCGATGGCCGCGCTGAATCCTGTTCGCGCGTGGTTCCGTTTTCGGAAGAAAGGGCTCGCTGCGTGATGCGGGGCGGGTCGGGCGGCAGCAGTCGCAGAGCGAGAACGAACGCGATAAGGGCGACGGGGATATTGATGGCGAAGATGCCCTTCCAGTCCGAGAAGGCGAGAATTGATCCGCCGATCGTCGGCCCGAGAGCCGCGCTCACGTTCGCTGCGATCGAGAGGACTCCGAGCGCCGCGGCCGGAGGTCTGCTCTGGTTTCCGGTTACCCGGCGAATGACGGCGAGACCGGACGGGTAGGCCGTGGAGGTCCCGAATGCCTGAAGGGCCCGGATCGCGATCAGGACCCCGATGCTCGGCGCGAAGGGACCGAGAGCTCCACCTGCGAGAATGAAGATCATACCGGTGAGAAAGACCTTGCGGGGTCCGAAGAGATCTGCCAGCCGCCCCATGAGGGGCTGACCGATTGCCGCCGCTAGATAGAACCCCGAGACGAGCCAGGTTACGGTCGGTATGCTTACCGAGAAGTAGGCGGCGATCGTCACGAGGGCGACGGAGATCATCGACGAGTTGAGTGGATTGAGCAGGACGCCCGAACCGATGGCTGCGAGCATCGACTTTTTTACAGCGACGGCCGAAGTGCTCTCTTCGGCCTTTTCAATGAACATGTGGCGATGAGGGTACACGATTCGACGCTCTCCGGGTAGCCTATGAGAGCGATCATGTTTGACTGGATCGCTTGGGTGCTGCGCTATAGTCAGACGCCCGCGAGAAATGCGTTGATCGCCGCCGCGGCTTTGCGGCCCTCTCCCATCGCGAGGATCACCGTGGCCGAGCCCAAAACGATATCTCCTCCGGCATAGACCCGATCCATCGAGGTCTTCCCGTTCTCGTCGGTGATGATATTACCGCGCTCGGTGGTCTGGAGCTCCGGAGTCGTTCGGCTCAAGAGCGGATTGGAATCGTTGCCGATCGCGACGATGACGGTGTCGACGGCCATCTCCATTTCGCTTCCCTCGATCGGGACCGGCCGCCGGCGCCCCGATTCATCCGGTTCGCCGAGTGAATAGCGCATCACGCTCATTCCGCGGACGCGACCCTTGTCGTTTCCCAGGATTTCGACGGGATTTGCGAGGAGAAAGAACTCGATTCCCTCCTCCTTGGCATGGACGACCTCCTCGACACGAGCCGGCATCTCGGTCTCGGTTCGTCGATAGACGATCGTCACCTTTTCAGCGCCCAGCCGCTTGGCCATGCGCGCCGAGTCCATCGCAACGTTCCCACCGCCGATAACCGCTACCGTGCGTGATGGGTAGATCGGCGTGACCGCGTGCTCGGTATCGTATGCCTTCATGAGGTTTGCCCGGGTAAGGTACTCGTTCGCAGAGAACACCCCGACAAGGTTTTCACCGGCAACGTTCATGAAGCGGGGCAGACCGGCGCCGCTGCCGATGAAGACCGCATCGTACTTGTCCTTTTCGAGGAGCTCCCGTAATGTTCGCGTGCGTCCGATGAGAAAGTTCGTGCGGATCTCCACCCCCATGCTCTCGAGCATCTCTATCTCTTCCTGGACAATCTGCTTGGGGAGGCGAAACTCGGGGATCCCATAGATCATGACACCGCCGGGCTTGTGAAACGCCTCGAAGACCGTTACCTCGTGTCCGGCCCTGCGCAGGTCGGCGGCGGCGGTTATCCCCGCCGGCCCGCTTCCGATAACCGCAACTCGCTTGCCGGTCGATTCTTTCACCTCCGGCGGGCTCGACTGGCCGCCCGCTCGAGCCCAGTCTGCGACGAAGCGTTCGATTCGCCCGATGGACACGGCTTTTCCGACATCTTTCAGCGACTTGCCGACGGTGCAGTAGGCCTGGCATTGATTTTCCTGAGGGCACACCCGGCCGCAAATGGCTGGGAGGAGGCTTGACTCCTTGATAATGTCGAATGAGGATCGATAGTCCCCACGCGCGGCCGCCGCGACGAATCCGGGGATATCGATCGTCACCGGGCAGCCTTCGATGCATTTCGCGTTCTTGCACTGCAGGCAACGGGCAGCCTCGACGCGAACCTGCTCTTCGGTGTAGCCAAGCGCCACCTCCCGCATGTTCGCGCAGCGTTCGAGAGGATCTTGAGAGGGCATCTCCTGCGGCGGAAGAGCAAGTCGCTCCTTGGTTTTCATCTCTTTGCCGTCGATCTCACCGAGGATTCGAGCAGCATTCTCTCTGAGGGTCTCGAGGAGCATCATTTCACCTTCTCCTCGATGTGAAGATCGAGATGGCACCTGTGGTGCTCTTCCTCCTCACGCGACCGATAGGCACCGAGCCGCAGCATCATGTTGTCGAAATCGACCTGGTGACCGTCAAACTCCGGTCCGTCGACACAGACGAACTTGGTGCGTCCCCCGACCGATACCCGACAGCCGCCGCACATTCCGGTACCGTCTACCATGATCGTGTTGAGCGATACGACGGTTGGAACCTCGAAGGGCCTCGTGGTCTCACAGCAGAACTTCATCATGATCGGCGGTCCTATCGCGACAGCGAGGTCGGGTTTCGGGCTCGTCGAGCACAGCTCCTTCAGCGGTTCCGTGACGAGCGCCTTTCTCCCGTAGGTTCCGTCATCAGTGCAGACAACGATCTCGTCGGCTATCTCGCGCAGCTCGTCTTCGAGAATAACCAGTTCCTTGGTCCGCGCTCCGATGACTACGATGAGCTCGTTTCCCGCCTGCTTCATCGCCTGCACGATCGGGTAGAGGGGTGCCACCCCGATACCGCCGCCAACGCAGACGACCCTTCCGAACCGCTCGATGTGCGTAGGCCTGCCCAGGGGGCCGAGAACGTTTTCGATGGTATCTCCGACCTTCAGGGCGGCGAGGCGATGGGTTGTATTGCCGACCGTTTGAAAGATAATCGTAACCGAACCCTCGTTCGGATCCGCATCGGCAATCGTGAGGGGTATTCGCTCACCGAAGTTCGTATCAAGTTGAATTATCAAGAACTGACCCGGCCGCCGCTCCTCGGCAATGAGGGGAGCATGAAACCTCAACTTAAACACTTCGCGCGAGAGTTGAGCTTTCTCGATCACCTTGTTCATTCTCGACCTCGTGCTTGTGGGGAGTAGTAGCGAGCTTTTTAATTGGATGGGTTCAACGTGATGAGACTACTATAGCTCTTTGGCGCGATCGTGTGAAGCGAACTGCGCCGCTCGGACTCCGCTCGTCGATAACGACCGAGTCGCGAGCCGATTGAGATTCCGGCCGTATTTTATTAGTATGTTTACCCACCACTAGATAAACTCTATTGAAAGCGGAACCTGGAGGAATTATGACAAAAGACGCACTGAAATCCGTTGCAGCATCAATTCGATCACTATCCATCGACGCCGTCGAGACTGCCAACTCGGGCCATCCGGGATTACCGATGGGCCTCGCAGAGCTTGGCGCGCTGATCTACGGCGACATGCTCAAGCACAACCCGAAGGCGCCGGATTGGGTGGATCGCGACCGATTCATCCTCTCCGCCGGCCACGGTTCGATGTTGCTCTATTCCCTGCTTTACCTCTGCGGCTACGGGCTCAGCCTCGAGGACATCAAGAGCTTCCGTCAGGTCGGCTCACCCGCAGCGGGCCACCCCGAACACGGATTCGCCGCAGGCATTGAGACAACTACCGGGCCGCTCGGCCAGGGTTTGACGAACGCAGTCGGCTTTGCGATCGCCGAGACGATGCTGGCGGCACGCTTCAATACCGATCAGCATAGGGTGATCGACCACTACACCTACGTGATTGCCAGTGACGGCGATCTGATGGAAGGCATTACAGCGGAGGCTTCCTCCCTCGCCGGACACCTCGGTCTCGGCAAGCTGATCGTCTTCTACGACTCGAACGACATCTCACTCGACGGGAGCACCTCGATGTCGTTTACCGAGGACGTATTGATGCGCTATCGCGCCTACGAGTGGCAGACCCTCGAGACCAGCGCCTACGACGCCGACACGATTCTCGACTGTGTGAAGCAGGCACAGGCGGAGACCGGCAAACCAACCATCATCAAGGTCCGCTCGATCATCGGCAAGGGAGCACCGACGAAGGCCGGCTCCGCCAAGTCCCACGGTTCGGCGCTTGGTGGCGAGGAAGCTGCGGGCGCCAAGAAAGCGCTCGGCATTCCGACCGATCAACCCTTCTGGGTAGATCCGGCCGCCGAGGCATACTTCAAGGAGAAGCAGAAAGAGTGGAGCGGCGCCTATGAGAAGTGGCAGAAGATCTTCGATGAGTGGAGTGCCAAGAACCCCGAGCTCAAAAAGGAGTGGGATCTCTTCTTCGCCGACAAGCCGGTGAACCTCGAGGCGGCTGCGCTCCCGTCCTACCACAAAGGCGACAAGGTGGCGACACGAAAAGCGAGTGGGGCCGCACTGCAGGCAATCGCCAAGGTCGTTCCGAACCTCGTCGGCGGCGCCGCCGACCTGGCCACCTCGAACAACACCGCCATGCCGGACTACCCCGATTTCTCGAGGACCGAGCGACGCGGACGGACGCTTCATTTCGGTGTCCGCGAGCACGCCATGGGGGGCATCCTGAGCGGCATGTCGCTCCACGGCGGGCTTCGTCCGTTCGGCGCAACGTTTCTGGTATTCTCGGACTACCTCCGGCCGGCGATCCGTCTTGCCTCCATCATGAAGCTGCCGAACATCTACATCATGACCCACGATTCGATCTACCTCGGTGAAGATGGAACTACGCACCAACCGGTGGAACAGATCAATTCCCTGCGGCTCATACCCGGCTTCGAGCTGTTGCGGCCAGGCGACGCCGAGGAGACGACCTCAGCCTGGCTCATGGCGATGAGACGCACGGACGGTCCGACTATGCTCGTACTGACCCGCCAGGGGCTCCCGGTCTATGAAAAGGACGATTCCGATTGGCAGAACACGATCACGAAAGGCGCCTACATCGTCCGGGACTGCTCGGGAACTCCGGACGTGGTGGTTGTCGCTGCCGGCTCCGAGGTTAGCCTCGCTCTTGCTGCGCTCGACACCGCAAGGGACAAGAAGATTCGCGTCGTCTCGATGATCTCACGAAACCGCTTCGTCGCGCAGGATCAGGGCTTCCGCGACCGGATTCTCCCGCGGGGAGTTCGGACGGTCGTAGTCGAGGCAGGCGTGACCAGCGGTTGGGAGGGGATAGCCTCGACCCCCGACGACATCATGGGAATCAACCGCTTCGGCGAGTCCGGCAAGGCCGCGGAGGTGGCCGAGAGCTTCGGTTTCACAGCGGCGAACCTGGCGAAACTGATCAACAGGTAGCGGAGGCGGCGATCTAGTAGTTGATGGTGATGGTCTCGTCCTGCTGCTTGTGTTGGAGCTTGATGAAGAGCGTCTCGGTCGTCTGATCGTAGACCCATCCGGCAGCGTAGCGTTCGAACTCCGGATCGCTGCGCCATGCGAGGCCGTACATCGTAATCCCGGTGAAGGGTCTTATCCCGTGCAGCACGATGTGCTCGATCTGCCCCACCGGGAACTCAAAGGTGACGGCTATCTGTTTCTGAGTCGAATCGACCGAGACGATTCGTGAGGCCGCCCAGGCCCAGACGCCCTGACCCACCTTCGACGCAAGCGAAATCTCTCGCGGATAGTAGGTGTTCGGCGTCAGCACGGGATAGATCTTCTCCGGGGTAAGGAATCCTTCCGACGCTGCCACTGCATCTCCGCTGATCGACAGTCTGCCGGGGAGAAATCCATCCCCATCCGAAAGCGAGAGAGCGGACATGACGAGCTCGCGACCGATTCCACTCAAGATCCGGTTGCCGTCTCGGTTTCCCGCTTCGATGAGCATCCTTCCGGCAAGCACCGAGCTGGCGATATCCGCCGCACCGGTTTCCGTTTGGAGAAAGAAACCGTTCTCGGTTCTGATGATTGCGGGCAAGACCCGTTGGTCGATGAGTTCGCTCGCTGCACTCGAGTAGCTGTCGGCGGTGTAGCCGAGATTGCGGGCGGCGAGATCGTCGCCAAGCAGTCCCAGCACGCTCTGCATGCTCAGGTCGGCCGTCTTGGCCGACTGCATCTCTGTGAGCACCGCCTGTACCGTGGATTCGCTTCCATGGTCGGTCATGAATTTGAGCATGTCGGGTATCGCAAGCGGCGCCTCGTCGGGCTGCTGGAGCTTCGTTTGGTCGTCAAGCAATTCCTGCGCAAACTGCCCTTCCTGGCTCTTGTAGGTCTGCGCGAGATTCCCGAAGTAGGGGGTCGTCTCGAGCGTGATGTCCTGTGCATGGAGCGAAGCCGCCGAGCTCATTTGTTGAAACCAGGTTGTATAGCTTCCCCGAGCGAGTGCCTCAGCGAGCACGGCGTTGACAATGGACTCCTTGAATGTGGGACTACCGTCTCTCATTTCCCACGTTCCGGCTTTGGCGTCGAAGCGCGTGGAGGTCCAGCCGTTCCACGCCTTGTCGAGGAAGGCCTTGACCTCTTTGTCGTAGCTCGCGGAACTCGGCAGCTCGCCGTTCTGACCGAACCAGTAGAGGACCGGGCTTTCGTTTGCCTTGCTTGCCGCCTTGTAGACGGCGGCTCCGAACTTCCCTCCGGTTGCCGTAAGGACAAGCATATGGTCCGTCGTATGAATTTCCGAGTTGAATGGCAGGGAAAGAACATGAGTCTCGGGTCCGCCCGACGTCTGGCGAGTAACGGCCAATGCCGGGATGCCGGGGGTGGCCTGCGTCTGTTCGCCCTTGCCGACAGAGTAGGGGAACGAGACTGAGCTCACCTGGACCCCCTCAGGCGTCGACGGCACGATCGAGAGGGCGTCATTGGCGTCTACCGTGAACCGGAGCCCGAGCCCGGCCGAAAAGGTCAGCTCGATTCCATTGGGAACAGTGGTGTAGCTCTTCAACGAAACCGTCTGCGCCGGACCGTTTTCCGATTCGACGCGGACAGGTGTCGAACGCGAAAATGCGAAACTGAGCCCGTTGACGTGAAGGGTCACGTTGGCGAGGGCCGGAGGGTTGGACTGGCCCGCAATGACGTGGCCGCTGACTTCGAGGATTCCGAATCGGAGATGCAGCGGCTCTTCTCGGGCGAACTGTAGATAAAGCAAAACCCCGATCAAACCGATGTACAAGAGCGGGATGAGGTAGTATTTCTTGCTGATGCGGCTGTCCATTTGGCTGAGCATTGTATCAACGCCCCATCTTTAATTCAACCTTGTACAAATTTCGGGCTCCCGATATATTGGGCGAAGGAGGGGATAGTAGGTTGTCGAAAAGTTTACGCGAAGCGGAATGCTCTTCACGCGTCGATAAAGCGGCTCCCGCCGGCCCTGCCTCGATCGCACGGTTCCCTCCGTCTGTTTTTCCTGCGATAGCACTTCTCTTCTGTACGTTGCTCGTTGTCGGCTGCGCAAGCTCAGAACGATCCTCGCAGCCGAAGAAGTCCTCGACGACTCAAGAAACGGCGGCGTCGACCACGGTAAAACCTTCTACCCAACCGAAGTCGGGTTCAATCGCTTCGACACAAAGCGCTCCGAAAACCTCCAGCGCTCCGAGCGGCCCGACCTTCAAACAAGCCGCGGACTTTCTATCCGCCGGCGACACCGAAAACGCGATTCGAGTGTTCAAGCAACTCGTCGACGAGCATCCCGGAGATCTCTCGCAGCAGATCCAATTCGCTCGGCTCCTGATCTCGGCCGGCAAGCTTGCCGAGGCGCGTAATGTTCTCGATCCTATTCTGTCGAAAGAACCGAACAACCTGCAGGCGCTTTACAACATGGCGCTCCTCGAGGATTCGGGAGGGAACACCAAGGCCGAACGACGGTATCTGGAGAAGATCGTCGCGCGCGAACCGACCAACCCCGACGCCAATGCATTGCTCGGGCAGCTGTACCTCGCCGACAACGAGGTCGACAAGGCGGGCAAGGCGTTCGAATTGAGCCTGAAGTCGAACCCGGACAATCTGACGGCGCTCATGGGCGAAGGCAACGTGCTGCTGCAGCAGAACAAGCCGAAAGAGGCGGAATCGATGTTCGACCACGCCATCAAGCTGCAGCCGGGGCTCTCCTTCGCATATGCGGACCGCGCGCAGGCTCGTGCGGCAAATGGTGACGACAACGGGGCCGAGGCAGATCTGACGAAGGCGATCGCGCTCAATCCCGACTACTACTGGCATTACATCGATCGCGGCAGGCTCAGACTCCAGTCCGAGCACAACACAAAAGGGGCGCTTGCCGATTTCAAGAAGGCGGTGAGCCTCAACCCGGACTACTTCCTCGGGTATGTCTATCTTGCAGGGATGGCTGAGGACGCGAAAAACTACACCGAGGCCGGGAAGTACTACAAGAAGCTTCTCGATCTACGGCCGGACTACTATTTCGTCTATCGCCCCTACGCCCTCATCCTCTATATGGAGCAGAAGTGGGACGAGGCGAGGAGCTATTTCGAAAAGGCTTACAAAGAGGATCCGAGCGATCACGGGCCCCAGATGTTCGTCGTCCTTACCTACCTCCAAGAGAAGGACAAGGTTGACGCAACCTCATATCTGAAACGAATGATTGCCGAAGTGCCGCATAGTAGTCTATTCTACGGTCTCGCCAGGATGTATCTTGACCCGGCCTATGATGTTTACTTTATCAACAGCCTCAAACAGGAGAAGAACCCGGACGTGCGAACACGAATGCTATTCTACCTTGCCAGCTTCTACGAGCTCCAGGGGAAGAATAGACTGGCGGAACAGTATTTCGTCGACGTGGATTCCCACCCCGTAGAAGGAATGTACGAGTATCGGGTCAACAAATGGGAATTGGAGAAGAACCAGAAATGAGCGACACCGAAACGAGTGACACGATAACACGCCTCACGATAGGTGGTCGCGAAATAATCCTGCTCGGTACTGCCCACGTGTCGAAGGAGAGCGTAGAGGAGGTCATCCGCGTAATCCGCGATGAGGCGCCAGGCCGGGTCTGCGTCGAGATCGACGCTTCCCGCTACCGCACGATGACCGAGGGGCAGAACTGGGAGTCCTTGAACGTCTCACAGGTGCTCAGGCAGCGCAGAGGGTTCCTCCTTCTGGCGAACCTCGTGCTCTCCTCTTTCCAGCGGCGCATCGGCAAAGACCTCGGAGTAAACCCGGGAGAGGAGATGAAGGCCGCCATCGCAACCGCAGAGGAGCTCGGCATCCCATTTTCTTTCAGCGATCGGGAAATCAACGTAACCCTGCGCCGCGCGTGGTCGCGATCGGGTTTCTGGGGCAAGAACAAGATGCTTGCGGCACTCCTCGGATCCGCTGTGACCCGCGAGAAGCTCACCGAGGAGCAGATCGAGGGACTCAAGAACAAGAGCGCACTGGACGGAATGATGGAGGAGCTTGCAGGATTTCTTCCGTCGGTCAAAGAGGTGCTCATCGACGAACGCGATCGCTACCTTGCGACGAGGATCTTCGAAACGACCGAAGGAAGGGTAGTCGCAGTCGTCGGTGCGGGTCACGTCAAGGGCATTACCGAATGGCTGCATAGGCTGGAGGAGGGGACGGTTTCGGGCGATGTGTCGGAAATCGAGACCCTTCCGCCGCCGAGCAAGGCCCGCAAGGTGGTACCGTGGATTATCCCGCTTGTAATCGCGGGCCTGTTGGTCGGGGGGTTTCTGCGCTCCGGCTGGCATATGGCCCTGTCGATGATCTGGGTCTGGGTGCTCGTCCACGGCGGGCTGTCGGCGCTTGGCGCCCTGCTGGCCCTTTCCCATCCCTTCACCATACTCATCGCTTTCGTCGCCTCGCCGCTCACCTCACTGAATCCCACCATCGGGGTAGGTATCGTAACCGGAATCGCGGAGGCCTATTTCCGGAAGCCACGAGTAATCGACTTCGAGAACCTTCACGAAGACATCTTGAGCTTCCGCGGGTTCTTTCGCAATCGATTCACTCATATCCTCATCGTCTTCTTTCTTTCGAGTGTCGGGAGTGCGATCGGAACCTTCATCGGAATTCCCTATCTCACCGCGCTCCTCGCGTGAGGCCCGGCTCCTCGGGAGTCTTCGTTCGCGTGGTTGCGCCGTCGAAGGCTGCCGCTACGCCGTCTCGGATCGATGCGACCTTCGTAATCTCCTCTACTGCATCTTCGCCGGAGCGAGAGTGCTGCGGACCTATGAATCGTGTGAATCCCATATCGGTTGCTGCCCGAATTCGGCGCCGAAGATGAGCGATGGGGCGAATCTCGCCGGCAAGGCTGAGCTCTCCGGCGAGCGCGACCAACGGGGGCAGTGGACGACCGGTACGGGCCGAGTAGAGTGCGAGCGCGAGGGGCAGCTCGATCCCGACCTCGCCGAGTCGAATGCCCCCGGCGACGTTGACGTAGATATCGTGATCCGTAAATCGCAAATCGAGGTGCTTCTCCAAGACGGCCGCAACTCTCGAGACCCGGCTGGCGTCGACGCGGTCCGAGAACACCCTCGAGATGGCACCCTTCGCGGGGACTACCAGTGCCTGAATCTCGACCATCAAGACTCGAGATCCCTCATACACCGGGGCTACCGTGATGCCTGCCGGGAGCTCGCCGGAGCGCCGCACCATGAAGATCGACGAAGGGTCGCTGACTTGAGCCAGGCCTCTCTCCTGCATGGTGAACAGCCCGATCTCGTCCACCGACCCGAAACGGTTCTTCGTGCCCCGAAGGATTCGCAGGTCCGATCCTGTCTGGTCGAAGTAGAGCACAGTGTCGACCATGTGTTCCAGAATCTTCGGCCCGGCGATCGTTCCTTCCTTCGTCACGTGGGCCACCAGAAAGACCGCAGAGGAATGCTGACGAGCCCAGGCAATCAGCTCGGTGCAGCAGTACTTGAGCTGATTGACCGTTCCGGGCACTCCTCCGACCTCCGCCGAGACGAGAGTCTGAACGGAATCGATGATCACCAGGACAGGTTTTACACTGTCGAGCACGGTCATAACCGTATCGAGATTCGTTTCGGAGAGCACTTCCATCGATTGTGAGGCCAACCGGAGGCGATTGGCCCGCAGCTTGATCTGTCCTGGCGACTCTTCACCGCTAATGTAGAGGACTCGGCCTTTCGTCTTCACCCCCGCCGCTATTTGGAGCATCACGGTCGACTTGCCGATACCGGGCTCGCCGCCGAGCAGGATCGATGAGCCCTTCATGACGCCGCCGCCGAGCACCCGGTTGATCTCCTCCAGTCCCGAGTCGAAACGGCCCGCTTCGGAGACCTCGATTCGCTCGAGTGGTACACTCTGCAGGTTGCGTTTGGAGCGGCCCGAAGAGGTCGATGCGAGTACCGACTGTTCCAAGGAGTTCCACGCTCCGCATTCCGGGCATCGACCGAGCCATTTCGGCTCCTCATGGCCGCATGCCTCGCAGCGATAGACCGTCTTCTGTTTTGCCATATGGAACGAGTCTGTCGAAAGGTGGGAAAAACTTCAAGCGCGGCATGAGAGGTGGCTTCGCTTGACTCTCGTGAAGGACGCTCTTATCGTTTATTCCGAGGTAGGAAATGAAGTCAATCGTTCTCTCCATTCTCGCGTTCGCATTGGCGGCAGGTCCCCCGTCGCTCTTCGCGGGAGGCAAAGCAGAGTCTACGGACACGGGGACCTCGCCCGCAACTCCGGTCATTCAGTGCTTCGTCAGCATCCCGCCGCAGGTCTACTTCGTCAAGGAAATCGGCGGGGGCCGGGTGGAGGTTCATTCTCTGGTACCCCCGGGCACCGAACCCGAGAATTACGATCCGACTCCTCGTCAGATAGTGAAGCTTTCCCAAGCTCGTCTCTATTTTGCGGTCGGCCTGCCGTTCGAAGAGGTCCTTGTTTCGAAGATTCGAAGCACAATGAAGGATCTCACCGTTGTCGATACCCAGGCCGATATCCCTCTGCGCAGCTTTGCTCAGCATGTGACCGGAGCGGCGGACACGGGTACCGACCCGCACATCTGGCTCTCGCCGCAGCTTGTGAAGATTCAGGGGGCCGCTATCGAGAAAGCGCTTGCAGTCGCGGATCCGGCCGGCGCCCAGGCCTACGCAGCAGGACTGAAACGGCTCGACGAACAGATGGACCAGCTTCACCGGCAAATCGCCTCGACTCTCGCGGGCCTCAGCGGACGGAGCTTCTTCGTCTTCCATCCTGCCTTCGGGTACTTTGCCGACGAGTTCGATCTGAGGCAGGTGAGCATCGAAGTGGAGGGAAAGAACCCCGGACCGAAACAGCTTGCCGGGCTTATATCGGAGGCGAAAGGGCTGAAAGTCAAGATGATCTTTGTCGAGCCGCAGTTCGACCGCTCTCGCGCCGAGGTCATCGCAGACAGCGTCGGGGCCCGAGTCGTGACGATCGACCCACTTGCCGAAGACTATGTCAAGAATCTCGAGGAAGTGGCAAAGAGCATCAAATCCGCGATCGACTGAACGTTGCCGACGACGCCAGGGCGTTCGAGGACGGGGTGCCTCGGGCGTCATCTCATCCGCCGGAGCTACCCGTCGACTCGTATGACTCGGGCCGTGATGATTCCGGGGATCTGGAGCACCTTCGATTCGAAGTCCTCGGGCACGGCGCCTTCCAGATCGATAATGTTGTAGGCGTACTCTCCCTTGTGCCGGTTGATCATCTCGGAGATGTTGATCCGTTCGCTTGCAAGCAAAGTGGTGATCTGACCGACCATGTTCGGGATATTCTTGTTTGCGATAAGAACCCGCGTCTTCGCCGTCATGCGCATCTCGCACTCGGGGAAGTTGACCGAGTTCTTGATAACGCCGAGCTCGAGGTAGTCACGAAGCTGCTGTGCCGCCATGACGGCGCAGTTGTCTTCCGCTTCCGGCGTCGAGGCCCCGAGATGAGGCAGTGTGAGCACCGCCGGATTTGCGAGCAGGGTTTCGTCGGGGAAATCGGTGACGTAGCGTTCGACGATTCCATCCTCGATTGCCTTCAGGATATCGGTGCTGTTCACGAGCTCGGCTCGTGCAAAGTTGAGAATCCGCACGCCGCGCCTCATCTTCGAAAAGGCCTGCTTTCCGAGAATTCCCCTCGTGCTCTCGTCGAGGGGCACGTGGATGGTAAGATAGTCGGCGGTTGCCAGCAGAGAGTCGAGGTCCGAAGCACGTTTGACAGCTCGCGAAAGGCCCCAGGCGGACTCCACGGAGATGTATGGATCGTATCCGACGACATCCATTCCGAGGGCGGAGGTATCGTTTGCCACCTGGACTCCGACCGCGCCCAGCCCGATTACCCCGAGCTTTTTGCCCCGGATCTCGGGCCCGACGAAGTTCGACTTCTCCTTTTCGACGAGCTTCGGGATTTCATCACCTTTGCCTCGGAGGCTCCTCACCCATTCGATTGCGCGGTAGACCTTCCGCGAGGAGATCAGCAGTCCGGTTATCACGAGTTCTTTGACGCTGTTGGCGTTTGCCCCCGGAGTGTTGAAGACGACGATTCCCTTCTCGGTGCATCGGGCTATGGGGATGTTGTTCACTCCCGCACCCGCACGCGCAATCCCTTTGAGTGTCGCAGGAAAAGAGAGATCATGAAGTGAATAGCTTCGGACCAGAATACCGTCCGGAGTATCGGTTGAATCGGTAATCTCGAAAAGTTCTCGTGGAAAGAGCTCGAGCCCCTTCGGTGAGATGTTGTTGTAGGTTCGAATTGTGTGCATGAGATGCTCCTTCGTGCAGTTCGTCTGCCTGCTTCCGCTCAGTCGGTTTTGTCCGAGGGAACGAGGCGAATATGCAGCTCGTCGAGCTGGCGAGGATCGACCTCGGACGGTGTACCGTCCATCGGCGATATCCCAACGGTGTTTTTCGGAAAGGCGATGACCTCCCGAATGCTGGGTTCACCGGTCATGATCGTGAGGAGGCGGTCGAGCCCGGGCGCGATTCCGCCGTGGGGCGGCGGTCCGTATTTGAACGCGTCGAGAAGAAAGCCGAACCTCCTCTCGGCCTCTTCATGGGAGAATCCGACGATGTCGAAAATCCTCCGTTGGAGCTCGGGATCGTGGATCCTGATCGAACCGGAGGCGAGCTCCATTCCGTTACAGACGAGGTCGTAGAGATCCCCCTTGACCTTGCCGGGGTCCTCCTCGAGCTTCTCGATGAAACGTTCCTGAGGCATCGTGAACATGTGGTGGGCGGCTTCCCAGCGGTTTTCGTCTTTGTTCCATTCGAAGAGGGGGAAATCCGTAACCCAGCAGAACCGGTAGCCCTTCCCTTTCGTCAGCTCGAGCTCAGCGCCAAGGCGGGTTCGGACGGCGCCAAGCGCGGTGCAGGCGGTCCGCCAGGAATCGGCCACCGCGAGGATGAGATCTCCTGACTCGGCTCCGAGCGCCTTTTTGATCTCTTCGACGCGCGCCGAGAAGAACTTCGAAATACCACCCTCGAAGCCTTCATCGAGGACCTTCATCCAGGCGAGGCCCTTTGCACCGTAGGTCCTAGCGACCTCTTCGAGCTCGGCGATCATCTTTCGGGAGTAGGAGGCGCAGCCCGGGGCGACGAGTGTTTTGACCGCTCCGCCGGACTCGATGACGCCGGTAAAGACCTGGAACTCCGAGTCTTTCGCGAACCCCTCGAAGTCCTGGAGCTCGAGACCGAACCGGAGGTCCGGTTTGTCGCTCCCGAATCTTCCCATCGCCTCGTCGTAGGCAAGCCGCTCGAATGGCGTCTCGACAGGAACCGCAATCGTTGTGCGGAAAACGTTCTCCATGAGGCCCTCGACGAGGGCGAAGACGTCCTCCTTCGAGACGAAGCTCATTTCGATGTCGATCTGGGTGTGCTCGAGTTGACGATCCCCACGAGCATCCTCATCGCGAAAACAATGCGCTATTTGGAAGTACTTGTCGAACCCTGAAACCATCAAGATCTGCTTGAACAGCTGAGGGGACTGCGGAAGAGCATAGAACTTGCCCGCATGAAGCCGCGACGGAACGAGGAAGTCCCGGGCCCCTTCCGGGGTCGATTTGATGAGGGTCGGGGTTTCGATTTCGTAGAATCCTTCTCCCGATAGATATTCCCGAACCGAAAGAGCGACCTCATGCCTCAGCTTGAGCTTTCGCTGCATCGAAAAGGAGCGCAGATCGAGATATCGAAACTTGAGGCGGAGGTCCTCTTTTGCGTCCGACTTCTCGTCGACCATGAAGGGCAGTACCTCGCATTTCGACAGCACGCTCACCTCCGACACGGCGACCTCGATCTCCCCCGTCGAGAGCTCTTTGTTAACCATCGACTCCGGGCGGCTGCGGACGACCCCGCTAACCGCGATGCAGTATTCGAATTTCACCGAGCGCACGAGCTCGTGGAGCTTTTCGGAGGCGTCGCTGTCGACGACGACCTGTGTGACGCCGTAACGGTCTCGAAGGTCGATAAAATGAATCCCACCGTGATCACGGGTACGATGGACCCACCCGTTCAGCACAACCTCTTCGCCGAGGCGTGCCTTCGAGAGCTCTCCGCAAGTGGCAGTTCGTTTCATGTGCTCCATGCGGGCAACTGTACACTATTGAATGGTCGCATTCAAGGTTGGCGACTTGCCGTAGACGCGAGACGGAACCCGCGGATCGGGAATCGGAGTGCGGTGGCGCGCCGTCCGTCGGGGTGCGCCACAGTGAAAGAGGGCGCCTGTCAGATTTGACATAGGAAGAAAAGTGATGTTTACTGTACCGGCATGGCGAAAACCGAGCTATTGAAAAATGTAAGTCTCTTTTCGAAACTCGGTCCCGACGAAATCGACATCGTTGCAGCCCACAGCGCCTACTACCGGTATCCCAAGGGAGAGGTGGTGTTCAAAGAGGGGAGCATCCACGACGAGCTCTACATCATCAAGAGCGGGGAGGTCGTCATATCGAAGAACACCGAGAGCGGGAGAACGGTCGACTTGGCGCGATACGTTGCAGGTGAGTGTTTCGGCGAACTGGCGATGCTCGACAGCAAACCGCGTACAGCGACGGCGACAGCCGTCAAGGATACGACGCTCCTCGTATTTCCCGAAAGAAACGTCTCGTTCGAAGATCTCCTCCACCGTCACCCGAAGGTCTTTGCGCAAATCCTCCACAAGCTCCTTGCGATCATCGCCGGCCGTATCCGAAGCACGAACGCGCTCATATCGGAGAAGTCTCCATGGGTCCAGGCGCTGCGAAGGCAGTTGCTGAGCGACGAGCTGACCGGGCTCTTCAACCGGACCTTCCTCGAGGAAGATTTCGCGCAACTTCTTCCGGGCTATGGTGAAGAGACAAGTGTTTTGATGGTGAAACCGGACAACTTCAAAATAATCAACGACACTTACGGCCATGAGGCGGGCGACGGGGTGTTGAAGCTACTTGCCGAAACTGTCGGCTCCTCGCTGAGGTCGCAGGACCTTGCGGTCCGCTATCGCGGTAACGAGCTTGCCGTTGTCCTACCGGGAACCGGCGTTTCTGCAGCCGCCGAGCGGGCGGAGCGACTGAGGGAAAGGATTGCTTCGCTCGACATTTCACAGATCGTCGGCGGTGATTCGATATCACTCACTGCGAGCATTGGGATCGCTTCTTTTCCTCACGATGCGCAGGAACCCAAGGGGCTCATCGAGCGGGCCTTCTCGACCATGTGGGAGGCACGGGAGGCGGGGGGTAACCGCGTTTTCACTTCGAAGGCGGCGATAGGGTGAGCACGAAACCTGCCGATGCTTCGTTGCATGATGTGACGATTTTCTCGATGCTCGATCCCGGGGAGCTGACTGCGGTCTCTCGCATAATGGAAGAGGAGCATGTTCCTGCCGGGAAGAAGCTTTTCAGTCAGGGAGACGCGGGCAACGAGCTCTTCATCGTGTTGAAGGGCTGCATCGGCAGCTCAATCTCCCTCGAGGACGGCTCTCAGCGGGAGATCGCCGAATTCCACGCCGGTAACTTTTTCGGTGAGATGTCCATCTTCGAGAGCGCCCCCCGATCGGCGACCTGCTATGCCAAGGAGAACAGCCGAGTCCTGAAGCTGCCGGAGAAGTCCTTCTTCAGCTTCATCCAGGAAAACAGTGAAACAGCCATCAAGATCATGTACCGTATGCTCAACATCACGACTCAAAGGCTCGAAAACACCGGTGAGTTCCTCTCCGAGATGGTTACCTGGGGCGAAGATGCGCGCAAGCGGGCGGTAACCGACGAGCTTACCGGAGTCTACAATCGGCGTTTCCTCGAAGACGTCATCGTCGACCATTTTCGAAGCGCCCAACGCGACGGCACCTCGTTGAGTCTGGTCATGGTGGATCTCGACCGATTCCGCGAGATCAATGAGGGCTTCGGGAATGAGATGGGTGACCGGGTTATTCTCGAGGCGGTGAGGGTCTTCAAGGAGCGTCTCCGCGAGACCGATGTCATCGCACGTTACGGAGGAGACGAGTTCACGGTTTTGCTTCCAAGAACCTCGCTCGACGAAGCGACGACGATGGCGTGGGGAATCTGCCGTGAGATCGCCTCCCTCACACTTCTCCAGGGTGGTCCGATCCAACAGATTACGACGAGCCAGGGAGTTGCAGGATACCCCGAGTGTGCATCGGACCTGAAAGAGCTTCGCGCCGCCGCGGACGAGGCACTTTACCGAGCGAAAGAAGCGGGTAAGAATTGCGTGGTATCGGCGAGCCCGCGAGAGGATAGGATAGAAGATGGTAGGTGACCGCAAGCGGGTAATCGGCACCATTGCCGAGAAGAACCGCATTATCGATAACATTATCGACGTCATCGTGAACCGCGAGCACTTTCTGTTGGTTGGACACAAGAACCCGGATGAGGACTGCGTTTCCGGGCTCGTTGGCTTTGCCCTCATCCTGAGCAAGTTCGGGAAGGCGCCGATCGTCTATCTCTCCCATTCGATGAGCAAACAATTCGACTACCTGCTCAACATCTGCCGCTACAACTCGATCCAGATCGTCACTTCTCTCGAAAAGGGCGAGAATCCAGTTGATGTTATCGCTGTAATCGACACCCCGAAGCCCGACATGGTAGACGTGAGCGATTACGGCCGAAAGCTCATGGTAGACGAGAAGGTGATCAAGATCGAAATCGATCATCACATCGGAACAGATGGCGCCTACATCGGCACCGAAGGCTACTGCCTCGTCACCGAAGCGTCTTCGGCGGCCGAGCTCGTAGGGCATCTGGCAATGAAACTGAGCGGCCGTGCGGACCTGCTTCGGCAATACCAGGTAACGGATCTTTTTTCGCGAAATCTTGTCCTCTCCCTGCTCACGGGCATCATCGCAGATTCCAATATGGGACAGTACCTGAAGTCGAAGCGAGAGCGTCGCTACTACGAAATCTTCTCCAACATGTTCAATACGATGCTCGCAAAGGAAACCATCAAGGCAAGCAACTTCGCGAACATGAACGAGGTCTTCGCGGAGCTGCGACAGCTCACGAGCAACGAGGAGCATTGTTTTCGAACGATGCTGAACAAGCGCAAGAAGTCGAAATCGATCGGGTACGTCATCTTCGATAGGGAGGATGCACGGCGGCTATTCAAGGATCATGATCACGACACGGTCGTTTCGGTTTCGCGGACTGTCGCCGATCGCCTCGCGGAGGACAGTGGGAAGCTCGGGCTCGTTTGCTACTACGACGATACACGCTACACGGACCTGGTCCAGTTTCGCTTGAGAAGAAACCCCGGCTACAAGGGCTTCGATCTTAGGGAGCTCCTCACCGTTCTCTCAATCGAGAACGGTGGCGGACACGAAGGGGCAATCGGGTTTCGCTTCCCGCGTGACGAGATCGAGGATCTCAACACCTATGTACGTTCAATCATCCCGAAGATCGAATCTGCTGTTTCGCGATCCGAATAGCCGACCGTGCGGTGAGAAGAACGCATCCGAATGGCTCAAGAACGATCAACGGGATCTGTCAGACCGACCCGCGTTTCAGCGTAATCCCACAACCACCTCGCCAGATCGCCGTCCCGTGCCTCCTCGGAGGGCTCCTTGAGAGCACGTTTCTCGTAGTAGCCGCCGGTCATTGCCGCCACATCGTAAGAGGAGGCGAGGTAGATACCGGTATCGGCTCCTTCGGCGGGGGGCTTGCCCATGAGCTTCAACACGATCCGGAGCATGAACGGAATTGGATGGTAATTTCTGAAGAACTCGGAGCGGACGAGGCCGGGATTGAAGCAGTTGGCCGTTACCCCCGTGCCTTTCAGCCTACGCGCGAGCTCTCGAGTAAAGAGGATGTCAGCAAGCTTGCTGTTTGCGTAGGCCTTCCGGTTCTCCCAGCGCCCGATCATCTGCGGATCCCTGCGATCGATATGCCCGTTTGTGTGGACAGACGAGGCGACATTGACGATCCGTGACGGCGGCGCCTTCTCGAGCGCGGGGAGGAGGAGATTCGTGAGCAGAAATGGACCGAGGAAGTTGACGCCGAACACCAGCTCGAAGCCATCACGCGTCTCGTCGTATTTCTGGTGAGAGACTCCGGCGTTGTTGACGAGCACATCGAGGTGATCGAACCGGTCCACGAACCCGCGCGCGAACTCACGAATCGACGCGAGTCTCGCCAAATCGAGAATCATCAGCGAGAGCTCCTTGTTTCCGGTATCTTCGGTCAGCTCTCGGAGGGCTGCCTCCCCACGATCCTTGTCCCTGCAGCCGAGAATCACCTCCATTCCGTCCCGTGCAAGACCTCGGGCAATCTCTTTTCCGATTCCGGTGTTGGCTCCGGTGACCAGAGCGCGTTTCCCCATTGCAGTACTCCTGTTCGATTCGTCGTCTCGCCATTGAAGATAGTAAGCACGGCCGTCGTCGGCAAGCCGCTTCCTTCGCTATCTGCGCTTCCGGGCCGCGAGCTTGACCACCTCGAACCAGAGTACACCGACAGCGCCAGCAGCCACCGATACGATGCCTACTTCCGCGGTAACGGGCGAGAAGAGGAACAGTTCCCTGAGCCCCGGCACGAAGACGACGAGCGCGAGGAAGGCGAGAGCCCCTGCGAGAACCCACCGGAAGGCACGGTTCTTTCGACGTAGCGTCTCGAGAAGGTTGGCCGTCCAGGAGCGATTCGAGAGAATGAGTCCCAGGTTCGAGATGATCAAAGTGATGAATGCGGCCGTCCGTGCCGCGGAGTCGCTCATCCCGGTTGAACGGACCCAAAGAAATACCGCTGCCACGGCAGCCAGCGCGAAGAGACCCTGTACGAGGCTCAGTGTGAGCATCCTCAGGCCAAAGAGTCGGACACCCGGATTTCGTGGAGGACGGGACATGATATCCGCCTCTCCCTGCTCCTGCTCGAAAACTACCGAACAGGCCGGATCGATAATGAGCTCGAGGAAGACGATGTGAACCGGGTGGAGGATTATCGGCCAGCCGAGGAGGACGGGTATCAGGGACATGCCTGCGATTGGGATGTGAACTCCGATGATGTAGGCCATCGCCTTGCGGAGATTGTCGTATATGCGTCTTCCTACGCGCACGGCGGCCACGATAGACTCGAAGTCGTCCTTCAAAAGCACCAGGGCGGCTGCCTCACGGGCAACGTCGGTACCGCGCTCGCCCATCGCAATTCCGATGTGAGCTGCTTTCAGCGCCGGCGCATCGTTTACACCGTCGCCCGTCATCGCAACGACCTGACCGTTCTCCCGGAGAGCCTTCACGATGTCGAGCTTCTGCTCGGGAAGGACACGCGCAAAGATGCGTACACTCTGGATTCGCTCGCGGAGCATCGCCGGCTCCATGTCCCGCAGCTCCTCTCCGCTGATGACATTCTCACAGTTGTCGAGCCCGATCTGGCGCGCGATGTTTCGGGCGGTCGACGGATAGTCCCCCGTAATCATGATGACCCGAATGCCGGCCGAGAAGCACTCTGCGATTGCAGGCCGAACCGAATCGCGCACGGGGTCGGCGAGCCCGACCAACCCTACCAGCTCGAAGTCGAAGTCATGCTGAGAGCCCGGAAGCTTGCCGTCGAGCGATCGCGCTTTGGCAACTCCCAATACCCGAAGCCCCGAGCCCGCCATCCGTTCCACCTCGGCACCCATCGTCTCACGCAGATCGTCGCCCAGGTGACAGAGGTCGGCTATCGCCTCCGGCGCCCCCTTCGCCGAGACGACGAATCCAGTTCCCTCTGGATCGGGCCAGACGTGCGAGAGTGCCAGGAGCCTTCGCGAGATCGGATACTCCTCGATCAGGGGAAGCTCGGGGTGAAGATGTTCGGTATCGGCAAGCTCCGAGGCGCCGAGACCAACCAACGCCTTCTCCATCGGATCGAACGGATCACGCTTGCTGGCGAGGATCCCGTATTCGACGAGCCTGTGGAACTGTTCAGGGAGCTCCCCGTCCGAGGGGGACCAGACCGCACGCGCTCTTCCTACGACGCTGAGCTCCTGGATGTTCATGCGGTTTTCGGTCAGCGTGCCCGTCTTGTCGCTGCAAAGAACCGTCGCCGATCCGAGTGTCTCCACCGCAGACATCCGCCGCGTGAGCACCCGACTTTTCGAGATGCGATAGGCCCCGAGGGCAAGGAAGACAGTCAGAACCACCGGGAATTCCTCGGGCAGCATGGCCATCGCAAGGGTCAATCCGGCAAGAATGCCATCGAGCCAGTTTGAACGGACGAGGCCGTAGACGAGGATAACGAGACCACATAATGCCGCCGCGAGAAGAAACGCGACCTTGACGACCCTTCCGGTCTCCCGCTGCAGGTTCGTCTTTTCCTCTGCGATACCGGTCAGCGCCTTCCCGATCTTTCCGAGCTCCGTCTTCGCGCCCGTCTCGAGGACGAGCGCGACTCCTTCACCATGGGATACCAGGCTCCCCGAAAAAAGATAGGGGAGATCGTCGCCGCCCGGTCGCGCCTTCTCCTTCGGTAGCTGTGCCACGGCCCCGAGCTCGTCAACCCGCTCGTCCACGAGCTTTCTTACCGGAACCGACTCGCCGGTGAGCAGCGATTCGTCGCAGCTCAAGTTCAACCCCCAGAGCAGACGACAGTCGGCGGGGACACGGTCACCCTCCTGAAGAATCACGAGATCGCCGGGAACAACCTCTCGGCCCGCGATCCTGCGACGGACTCCGCCCCGGATAACCAATGCACGCGGCGATGAGAGATCGCGGAGTGCGTCGAGGGCGCGTTCAGTCTTCTGTTCCTGGTAGATCGTGATTCCCATGATGACGAAGACGAAGCCGAGCAGCATGAGCGCCTCTTCGACATCACCGAGCACGAGGTAGAGAGTGCCACAGCTCACGAGCAGGAGGAACATCGGCTCTCGAAGAATATCGAGGATAATGCGCCCGACCCCGCGGCGGCGCGCGGTCGGCAGCTCGTTGTACCCCAGCGTTCGGAGCCGGTTCTGCGCCTCTTCCTGCGAGATACCGGCCAAATGTTTAACCTGGTCTTCGCTCAATCCCATCACGCTCCCCCTTCTGAGTGAATGCGACGGCAAAAAAAATACCTGCGGGACAAGGTTCGATCCATTGTCCCACAGGTATTCTTCCCTGCTGCCCGATGGGGGATGTAGAGTCGCAGCTCGGTCGCCGACTCGTCAACCCGTCCAGGGCCCGGCTCTCCGTGCCTTCATCCGAAGCGCGGCGCCTGCTCATTCCCTTCTCTTCTTTTGACAGAATTTATCGCGGCACCGGCGATCTGTCAATCCTCGGTTTGCTTCGGGTCAGGCCCCTTTGCGGCATCGAGTGCATCCAAGTACGTGGAGGTGTTTGCGCTGACCGCTTCGTTCAAACATTCTGCCCACCACGTAGTCTTTTTCTCCGAGCTCCTGATTGCACACTGGACAAACCCGAGCAGCGTGCGCGAGACCCCGCGTCGGGCGACAGTTCGGACAGCCGTAGATCTCCACGAGCCGTTCACTCTTGCCCGGATAGACGACGGAATGTACACGCTGGCCGGGTTCGAGGGGAGTCGAGCACAGAGGACAGGGCTTTCCTGTCCCGGAAGCCGGCAGCTCCCGGGTGTTCCGAGGAAGCGGTCTGCGGCTCCGGCCCTCTTTGATGATTATGCGAAGGAGCCAGACGACGATGACGGCTATCAGTACAAGAATAATGATCTGGATCTCGCACCTCCTCCGTCACCGCCGCAGCTACGACCCGAGAGTAACGGCCCCGACCGCCTCGTCGATCCTCTTCAGCTCTTCGTCGGTGAGCGAAAAATCGCCGGCACCCGCGTTGACCCCTGCCTGCTCCTTATTCTTCGCTCCGACGAGCGCGGTTGTGACTCCCGGCTGCCGGATCGTCCAGTTTATTGCTACTTGTGCCACGCTCTTTTCGCGTTCGGCGGCGATCTCCTCCAGAACCGAGATGAGCTTTCGAATCTCGCTGAAGACCGGTTCGTGAAAGTATGGATAGAAATTCGCCCGATTGTCACCGGTCGTAAACTCGGGCGGCTTCTTGAACTTCCCGGTGAGTATGCCTCCTGCCAGGGTCCCGTAGCCGAGGACTCCAACGTTCGTCCGGCGACAGTAGTCGAGGATCTTCTCCTCAATAGATCGTTCGAGGAGTGAGTACTGCGGCTGCAGGCTTACTATTTCCGCCACCTCCCGCGTCTTTTCCATTCGATCGACGTCGAAGTTCGACACCCCGAGGAAACGGAACTTCCCTTGCTCCTTGATTCGATGAATAGCCTCGAGGCTGCGCTCCAAAGGAGTGTTCGGATCCGGCCAGTGAATCTGCCACAGGTCGATGACGTCCACACCGAGTCGGCGAAGCGAGTCGTCTATCTCCCTGTAGAGAGACTCCGGCTTGAGATTCCGGACGAAATCGTCCTTGGTTCGGATGATCCCGCACTTGGTGGCGACGATTGCCGTTTCCCGTCTTCCCTTGATGGCCTTGCCGACCACCTCCTCAGAATGGCCCGCCCCGTAGGCCGGCGCAGTGTCAATGAGATTGATGCCTCCATCGAGGGCGGCCTGTATGGCCCGAATCGATTCCTCGTCATTCACGCTTCCCCAGAAGTCGTTGCCAATGGCCCAGGTTCCCAGGCCGACAACCGATACCTCGAGCGAGGAGGTGCCCAGTTTCCGATACTCCATTCTCAACTCCACATGTTCGTTGTTTCGTAGAAGGTACACAGGGTGTCGGCAATTGGCAAGGCAGGACGATCGGACTACAGTTGGGCCATGGCTGCGCTCTATATCGTTGCCACGCCAATCGGCAACCTCGACGACATCACTCGCCGCGCGGAACGCATACTCGAAGAGGTCGACGTTGTGGCCTGTGAAGACACACGCCGCACCCTCAAGCTCCTGAACTCACTGGGCGTCTCCAAACAGCTTCTGAGCTGCAGGGCCGAGAATGAGGCCGCAGCGGCGCAGCGCATCGTCGGCCTGCTTGCCGATGGAAAGAGTGTCGCCTATGTCAGCGACGCTGGAACGCCTTCATTGAGCGATCCGGGCTCGACTCTGGTTCGGACGGCGCGTGCCGCCGGATTCGAAATCATCCCGGTACCCGGGGTATCCGCCTTTGCAGCCGTTGTCAGTGTTGCCGGACAGGGCGACAAGACTGTGACTTTCGAGGGCTTCCTCTCGATAAAGCCGGGAAAGAGGCGGAAACGATTGCAGGAGCTCCTCTCTCGCGGCGAGGCCTTTGTGCTCTACGAATCACCTTATCGAATCGTAAAGCTCTTGACCGATCTTACCGATTTATCTCCTGAACGGGCAATTGTAATCGGTCGAGAGATGACGAAAGTTCATGAGGAGTATCGCGTTGACAGCGCCGCAGGTCACCTCGAGGAGCTTCGAGCACGGACCAAGATCTTGGGAGAATTCACGGTACTTGTTTCCGGCTCGAAAATGACTTAATATGAAGGCGAAAGGTGACGATACTTTAAAAGGAAGGTAGGGTTCTGTAATGACGATTGACAGACTTGGTCCGGTTGATCCACCCCAGCAATTTAACAAGACGAACAAGCCGTCAAAGCCGGTCAAGAGAGAGAAAACCGACTCTATCAACGTCTCCTCGGAAGCGAAGCAGATGGGCGAGATCTTTCAGGCGACCGAACGCGTGAAGAACAGCCCGGATATCCGCATGGATCGCGTGGACGAGGTGAAACGCAAGCTCCAAAACCCCTCCTACATCAATGACAAGGTCATCGAAGCGGTCGCCAACAAGGTTATGGACCTTTTCGATCTGTAGAGATCGGGTGATTCCAGTCGCCCATGAGTACCTGAACGAGCAAGGTTGAGTAGAAAGACGAAGGTAGAGAAGGGATCTCTACCTTTTTTTATCTTCACATCCGGAGACTGAGGTGGATGAGCTCATTTTCCATGTACCAACTTCTGTACATTTCGGCCTGGATATTCTGAATCGTGTCGGTCAGGTCGCCGCTCGCTACGGCACAAGGGCCTTCGTTGTCGCCGACGGGGTACTCGGAGAGTTCCGGGTCGTGGATTCCATCGGCAGCTACCTCAAAAAAGCAGGGATTGCATGTATCGTGTTCGATGAGCTCGGGCCGAGCTCTACGAGCGGAGTCATCGAGAAGGGACTCGATCTCTGCAGAGCGGGTAGGGTGGACATGGTGCTGGGGGTCGGCGGTGTTCGGGCCCTCTCCTGCGCGAAATGCATTGCCCGACTGGCTGCGGTGGATGCTCCCTTCGATGACTATTTCTCCTCTCCGCGAGCGCGCGGAGAGGATGAGCTTGCTGTTCCACTCATCGCGATTCCGACGACGTGCAGGGATCCCTTTATGCTGACGAACGATTGCCTCATCGTCGACGCCAGGAATCGGAGAGCGTCGATCGCGAACGTCGGGAAGACTGCGGACGTTGCGATACTCGACCCGGTCCTGACGTTGTCGCTGTCGGAGCGGCTGACCGTGTCGACGATGCTCGATACTCTGCTTTCGGCGATCGAGTCCTATTTTTCGCGCCGGAGCACCTTTCTTTCGGAAACACTCTCCCTGCGGGCAATCGGGGTAATCACCTCCATCATGGACGAGCTTGCCGCTCACTCAGACGACCGGAATCTTCGTTTTCAGGCCTCTGAGGCCGGGCTGTTGGTTGCTTTGAGCCTTTCGATGAGCACACAGGGGGTGGGATCTTCCATTGCGTACGCGATAGGTGGGAAGATGATGGTTCCGAAGTCAGTGGTTGCCTCGGTCATGATCCCCTACATCCTCGAGCTCGGGCTGCGTTCGCAGCCCAAGAAGGTCGAACGAATCGGCAATGTCCTCGGTGAGGAGATCTACGGGAAGCCGCTCAAGGAGTTCTCCGTTCAGGTCGTGGATGCCGTCAGGCAGCGTATGGGACTGCTTCAGGTGCCGATGAGGCTCAAGGAGCTCGATCTCGACCTCGACTCGATGGTGGAAGTAGCGAGAATCGCTCACGAGCTCCCCATGACTCACTTCCTGACCGATCCCGTCTCGGCGGAGGACCTGTTCGAGCTCATCAAACAGGCTTTCTGACCGCCCGGAGGCGAAAGGGTTGATCACCATCCGAAAATTGAAGACCCTCAAGCGGGAGACTCGTCTGCGCAAGATCATCTCCATTCTCCAATCCTATGAAGTGATCCTTCGGGCCGGAAGAACCGTCGATCTTCCCTACCTCGGCGCGATCGGGGCGCTGCTGCTCGAGGAAGAGGGGTTGCCGCCACGGCTGCAGGAGCGCTTGCGCCACCTGTCGCCCGGCTACGGGCAGCAGGAGTTGCTGCGCCTCTGCAACGCCACCAGGCACGACTTGCTCGTCTGGCTGGGGGCTGAACCGGCGGACTGGGACTTTCTCGTGCCGGAAACGGGAGCTCTCGACAGGAAGAGGCGAACCGTTTTTCCCGTAACGCTCTATCTGGACGATGTCCGTTCGCCCTTCAACGTCGGATCGATCTTTCGATGTGCCGACGCCTTCGGAGTGTCGAGGGTGTTGCTCTCAGAATCGAGCCCGCTTCCCTCGCATCCCCGGGCACGCAGGGCTTCCATGGGGTGCTGGGAAATCGTGCCGTGGGAGGTGGTCTCACCGGCTCAGCTCGAGAATGAGGAGAATCTCTTTGCGATGGAAACGGGGGGAACTCCTCTCGAACAGTTCTCCTTTCCCGAGCGAGGGACGTTGATTGTGGGATCGGAGGAGCTCGGAGTTCGTCCGGAATTGATCGCGCTCGCTGTAAGGCGGAGAGGACGAGTCTCAGTTCCGCTCTTTGGTGTCAAGGCCTCGCTGAACGTCGCGCAGGCACTGAGCGTCGTCCTCTACCGCTGGTCACTTGCGTTATCGGTGTAGCGCTCGCTCGATCTCCGGCTTGTTGAAGCCAACGATGACTCGGCCGTTGATGTCGAGCACCGGAACGCCCATCTGTCCCGACTTGCGAACCATTTCCTCGGCTCGTCTTGTGTCGGAAGCGACGTTGTACTCCGTGAAAGAGATGTGATTCTGCCGGAAGTAGTCCTTCGCCATTCTGCAGTAGGAACAGGTCGGGGTGGTGTAAATGGAAACCGCCATCTGACTCTCCTTTCCATACTCGGTGTTCAAATTATATATAGAAAATACTATATAGACTTAGTCGAGTCAAGTGGTGCAGTTGAAATATGCGGACGCTTTGTTTATATTACGCTCATCCAGCACAGGCCAAGGAGAGCGCACATGGTCGAGGTTTCGGTACCCGGATATCCACGTATTGGCGCACAGAGAGAGCTCAAGAGAGTCACCGAGCAGTATTTCAAAGGAGCCATCGAGGCTGCGGAGCTCGAAAAAACGGCTGCAGAGCTTAGGAAGGCGCACTGGGGGGTACAGAGGGAGCATGGGGTGACCCATATCCCTTCGAACGATTTTTCATTCTACGATACCATCCTCGACATGGCTGTGACGCTCGGTGTGGTTCCGGAGCGATACCGGGAGCTCGGCCTCTCGCCGCTCGATACCTATTTCGCCATGGCGCGCGGCTATCAAAAATCCGGTCACGATGTCAAGGCACTCTGGATGAAGAAGTGGTTCAACACGAACTACCACTATGTCGTACCGGAGATTTCTGCGAAGGCTGTTTTTGAATTGGCATCCACCAAGATCTTCGACGAGTTCTCCGAGGCGAAGAGGCTGGGCATTGTTACGAAACCGGTCCTACCCGGACCGCTCACATTCCTCAAGCTCTCACACTTTCCCGACGGAGGCAGCGTCGGCTCGATGGCCTCAAAGATTGCGCCCGTCTACGGCGAAATTCTGAGGCGCCTCGGCGAGCTCGGTGCCGAATGGGTCCAGATCGATGAGCCGATCTTGGTTACCGATCTCTCGGCCGCTGAGATAGAAAGCTTCTCGGCAATGTACAAGACGATTCTCGGGGAGAAGGGTTCACTGAAGGTACTTCTTCAGACCTACTTCGGCGACATCCGCGACGTCTACGAGCAGGTCATGAAGCTCGATTTTGACGCCGTGGGTCTCGACTTCCTCGAGGGCAAGCAGAACCTCAAGCTCATCAGGGTGGGGGGATATCCCGAGGACCGACTCCTTTTCGCCGGTGTCGTCAACGGGCGCAACGTCTGGCGAAACGACTACCGAAAAACACTTGAGCTTCTTGACGAGATCACCCATCACGTCGTTCGAAAGCCCGTACTGAGCACCTCCTGCTCGCTTCTCTTCACTCCATATTCAGTCAAATACGAAAAGAAGATGGGCGATCAGTACCGGAGACATCTCGCGTTTGCAGAGGAAAAGCTCAGTGAGCTTATGGACCTATCGAAGCTCCTTGAAGATCCCTCTCGGACGCGGAACGAGGGTTTCACGGCGAATCAAGTCATCATTCGCGAAAAACAGGAGTCACGCGAGTTCTTTTTCCAGGATGTACGCGACCGTGTCGCAGCGTTGAAGGACGGGGATTTCTCGCGAAGTGGAGATTTCGAGCACCGCTTCGAGCGCCAAAAGAACTCGCTGAAGCTGCCGCTCTTCCCCACGACGACCATCGGCTCGTTTCCGCAGACCGGTGAGATACGGAAGCTTCGTCGAGCCTACAGAAACGGCGAGATCGACAAGGTCGAGTATACCGAGAAGATTCGGGCCAAGATTCGTGACTTGATAAATCTCCAGGAGGAGATCGGACTCGACGTTCTCGTTCACGGGGAGTACGAACGAAACGACATGGTCGAGTACTTCGGAGAGAATCTTCGCGGTTTCCTCTTCACGGAGAACGGATGGGTGCAGTCCTACGGGACGCGTGGCGTCAAGCCGCCCATTATCTTCGGAGACGTGAGGCGCGAGAAACCGATTACCGTCGAATGGATCACCTACGCGCAGAGCCTCACCGAAAAACCGGTCAAGGGAATGCTCACCGGACCGGTTACGATTCTCAACTGGTCGTTCCCACGCGAAGATCTCACGCTCAAGGAAATCGCCTATCAGCTGGGCCTCGCCATTCGAGACGAAGTTCACGATCTGGAGGCGGCCGGAATCCGGGTTATCCAGATCGACGAGCCGGCGCTCCGGGAGAAACTGCCGCTTCGCAAGGCCAACTGGAAGAAAGACTATCTCATTTGGGCCGTGCGGGCGTTCAGGCTTGCGAGCGCCGGTGCAAAGAACGAGACTCAGATCCACACCCACATGTGCTATAGCGAGTTCGCGGACATCATCAAGGAGATCGAAGAGATGGACGCAGACGTCATCTCGATCGAGGCGGCCCGTTCGGACCTCGGCATGCTTCGCGTCCTGAAAGACCAGGGATACAGACACCAGGTTGGACCGGGAGTTTACGATATCCACTCACCGCGAATCCCACCGGAAGACGAGATCCGGGAGGCACTCATAAGAATGAAGGATTCCCTCGAGGTGTCGAAGATCTGGGTGAATCCCGATTGCGGCTTGAAGACGCGAACGATGGACGAAACCGTTCCGAGTCTCAAGAACCTGGTGAAGGCGGCCCAATCGGTACGGTAGGAGACGAGTGATGGAACTTCGGGGCCAGAAATGCACCGTCTGCCGAGCGGGGGCGCCGCAGGTGACCGATGCCGAGCTGTCGGAGTACCTGAGGGAGGTGCCCGGGTGGCGAGTGGAGACAGTGGACGGAGCTCGCCGCCTCGTTCGCGTCTTTTCCTTCCCGGATTTCGTCTCGGCCTTGGACTTCACTCAAAGTGTGGGCCAGGCGGCTGAGGAGGAGGGGCATCACCCCGCCATCCTGACCGAATGGGGACGGGTTACCGTCTCATGGTGGACCCACAAGATCGGCGGGCTCCATAGAAACGATTTCATCATGGCTGCTCGTACCGACGAGATAGCCGGTCGACTCTAGACCCGGTAGGATTCGGGCTCCCGTCCGCGCTTCACGATGCAGTAATAGAGAAACAGCTCGAGAAGAAGTGACTCCCCTCCGCTGCGGGTTCCGCGCGCGAGAGCGTCGTAGCGTGCAATCAGCGTGATGACCCTCTCGAGATCCTCGGCCCGGTAATTCTTGCTGCCGGCAACGTAGGATTTCTGCGCTCGTTTGCTTCTGATCTTCGCCTTCGAACAGGCCTCCGTGACTCCGTAGTTGTTGTCGAGGAGCGTCCTGATTTCATGGAGCCGGCGGAACTGCCACAACAGCCCGCTCAGAAGCGAGACTGCGTTCGCCTCTCCCGACAGAAGAATGCTCTGCACCACTTCGAGCGAACCGGGGAAGTCTGCCGCCGCGACGCGGTCGAAGAGCGTGAATACGTTCTCCTCTTTGCTGTGGTAGATGTAGGATTCGACGTCGCTCTCCTCGATCGTGCTTCCCTTCCCGAAAAACAACGTGAGCTTCTCACACTCCTTGCGCATGTCCTTGGTATTGTTGTCCACCATGTCGAGTAGGAGCTCCGATGCGGCGGGGCTGATAGTGATGCCCGCGTCGCGGAAGTATCCGACGAGCCAGCTGCGTTTTTGGTTATCAAACAGCTCCCAGAAGATACGCTTTGCACCGCTCGGGGCTGCCTTCTCGATCCGCTTGTCGATCGAGGGGGTATCGGCGAGGAGGCAGAAGGTCGCGTCGGGTGCGGGCCGGGCGATGTACTCGCGAATGAGCTCCACGTCGTTCTTCTTCGTGATGCTTTCGGCGCCCTTCAGGACGACTATCCGGTGGGCGGCGAAGAGAGAACCGTTTCGCAGAATGGCAAGGACGTCGGAAACCTGAGTGTCGAACGTGTATGCATTCGTTATTTCGGGAGGAGACCCCGTCGATCTTCCAACCTGCTCGGCGATCTGCTCGAGGAAACGCTCTTTTTCACCCGATTCGGGACCGAGAAGGAGGTGCACGGAGCCCCTATTCATAGTTACGGACAATGCACTCGAGCTTTCCGAGGATTTTCACATTCTGTGTATAGATTGGCGGATAGACGGGGTTCTCCGCTTTGAGCTTGATTCTGTTCTTCTCGCGGTAGAAGCGCTTGAGGGTGTACGCTTCTTCGTTGATCATCGCCACGACGATGTCGCCGTTGTTGGCGGTTTGCTTCTGGAGGAAGATCGCGGTATCTCCGTCCATGATACCAACGTCCTGCATGCTGTCTCCTTTTACGTTGAGAGCAAAATGCTTTCCCTTCGTCAAAGATTCACCTGGAAAGCGGATGTAGCGCTCCAGGTTCTCTTCAGAGAAGAGCGGGACTCCCGCTGCCACATTGCCCAATACCGGGATTCGGACGAAATCTTCGTTGGTCATTCCCGGTTTGAGCACCTCGATTGCCCGTGATCGGTTGAGATCACAGCGAATGTGACTCTTCTTCTCGAGAGCTTTTACGTGGTCGTAGGCGCCTTTCACCGAGATTCCGAACTCCGATGCGATCTCACGAATCGTTGGGGGATACTTGTGGGTGCCGATGAACGATTCGATAAAATGAAGAATCTCCTGCTGCCGCCGGGTAAGATTTTTCATTTTTTCACCCTTATTCCATGCTTTCTGATCTTGCCGTGGAGGTTGCTCGGATAGATACCCAGGGTTTGGGCGGTCTGGGTGATGTTGTAGTCGTGCATTTCCAGCTTGTGGACAATGAACTGACGCTCGAACTCATCCTTGGCCTCACCCAGTTTCATGTCGTTGAATTCTTTCAGGGCTTCAGGTTCGGTCTTGACTCTTTCTTCGCCCAGGTAAAACTTTACGGTCTCCTGAGAGATCTCTTCCTCGTCAGCCATAATGTTAATACGTTCGACAAAATTTTTCAATTCCCGGATGTTGCCAGGCCACGAATAGCCGAAGAGGACCTTCATCCCTTCCTCTGATACACGCTTCGGCTCCGGCAGATCGGGTTCCTTGAACTTCCGCATGAAGTACTCCATCAAGGGAACGAGATCTTCCTGGCGGTCCCGCAGGGGCGGGACGACGATCGGGATAACGTTCAGACGGAAGTACAAATCCTCGCGAAACCGTTTGGCTTCGACTTCGACCTGGATATCCTTGTTCGTCGCGGAGATTATACGTACATCTACCGAGATCGACTGCTCGCTGCCGACGCGCTCAAACTTCATCTCCTGGATCGCCCTCAGCACCTTCGCCTGGGCATTCGCCGACAGGTCGGCCACCTCATCGAGGAAGAGCGTGCCTCCGTTCGCCAGTTCGAATTTCCCCTTTCGCCGAGCGACGGCGCCGGTAAAGGCTCCCTTCTCGTGGCCGAACAGCTCGCTCTCGATCAAAGAATCCGGAATTGCCGCGCAGTTGATCTCCACGAAGGGCCCGCTCGATCGTTTGCTCTGCCGGTGAATCTCGCGAGCCACGAGCTCCTTCCCGGTACCGTTTTCCCCGAGGATGAGGATTTTCGCCTCGGAGCCTGCACTCTGACGAACGAGCTCTTTGACCCCGTTCATCGCCTTGCTCTCGCCGATGAGCTCGTCTTCCATGAAAAGTGAGCTCTTGAGCGTCTTGTTCTCCCTCTTCAGGTCCTCGAGCATGAGCGCGTTTCGAACGAGCGTGGTCACCTTCTCGAGAGAGAGAGGCTTTTCCAGGAAGTCATAGGCTCCGAGCTTTACTGCACGTACCGCGAGATCGATGTTGGCATGGCCGGAGATTATGATGACCTCGACCTCCGGGTAATCGTCTTTGAGCTCCTTCAGGACGTCCATTCCGCCCAGCTTCGGGAGCCAAACGTCGAGGATGACAATATCGAAGAGCTCCTGTTTCATCATCGCGAGCCCTTCGAAGCCGTCTGCCGCGGCATAGACGGAGTGCGCCTCGTCTTCGAGGATGTCGGTCAACACCGTGCGGATGCCCGGCTCGTCATCGATCACCAAGACCTTGCCCATCTACGTCTCCATCGGAAGGTCGATGAAAAACGTTGTGCCGACCCCTTCCCCTGTCTCGAACCAGATTTGTCCCTTGTGGTCGACGATGATTCTTTCGACAATCGGTAGTCCCAATCCGGTGCCCGCCCCCTTGGTGGTGAAATAGGGATTGAATACCTGATTCTGGTACTCGGCCTCAATGCCTCGCCCCGTATCCTGCACCTGGACCCTACAATATTGGCTGTTGCCCTTTCTGACAAGGTCGGCCCGCACGATCACTCTCCCCTCGTCCTCGATTGCCTCGAGGGCATTCTTTATCAGATTCGTGAATACCTGCTTGAGCTGGTTACGGTCGGCTTGTACGACTATCTCCTCAGATACCTCATCGAAGCTCATCCGGACGTTCTTGTGTGGCGGGGCGTGGACCTCCGCAACCTCCTGGATGAGCTCCCGCAATTTCACGTCGGCGAGAGTCGGGGCGGGAAGTCGGGAGAAATCGCGGAACTCGCGAAGGAGCCGGTCGAGACTTTCCACCTCATTGATGATCGCCCGAACCGAGTTCTCGGCGATGCGCGGAAGATCTTGGGGGTCGGTTTGCACCTTGCGGAGAATCCGCTGCGCGGAGAGCTTTATGGGAGTCAGAGGATTCTTGATCTCGTGGGCAAGCCGCTGGGCGATCTCTTGCCAGGCTGTGACCTTCTCGGTCTGGAGGAGCTTCAATCTGGACCGCTCGAGCTCCGAAACCATTCGGTTGAACGAGCTGACCAACATCGAGAGCTCGTCGCTCGCCCTGCCGAGAATACGGTAGGAGAAATCGCCCTCGGCTACCCTTCTCGTCGCCTCCTCGAGATTAACGATAGGACGCATGATCTCCTCGCTCAGCAGGAAGCTCACGAGTATCGAGAGAAGCAGCATCGGGAGTGAGAACACGGAGAAGAAGAGCACGAGCACGAGCCTGAATATCGATCCGAAGCGATCGAGCTGGGTAAAGGTCTCACGGGATGCCGTCAATGCCTGCGCCTTCTGATCAAAGCCCTCGGGAAGCAAGGCGCTCAAGACCACCGCATAGCGCCTCCCGTCGATCCGAAAGTTCTTCAGAAAGCGCAACACGCTGGTCGAGCCATACGACTCCTTGGGGAGCATTCCGTCTTCGCGGTTGAGCTCGATTTGTCCCTTGAGCTGAGCGGTCGGCTGTCCGCGGTAGTAGAGCTCCTTTCCGGAGCCTTCGAAGACCTGGACCCCGCTGATTGCAGGATCCGCCCCGTGAATGTTCGACCACACTCTATCCGGTGAGCGGTTGATATCTCTGAGTATGAAGGCGAGCACGTCGCTGTCGGCGAAGGTCGTCAGGTTGGCGAGTCGGTCATTCACGTACTCGAGTGCGATATCCACGCCACCCTGCAGCGCGGTGCGCGTCGGGGTCGAGAACCAGCTGTTCATCGTCGTGTTGATGAAGCTTATCGAGAGGATGCCCTGGGGGACCGAAGAGAGAAAGGCGATGAATATGAAGAAGACAATCAGCCGAATCTTGAACCGGGCCCCCGGCTGCCCCGAGCGTCGTTCACGCGCAAGGCGAATTACGTTGACAATGAGTGTGACGATAATGAAGATCGGCAGCAGAAGGGCGATCGGGACAACGATGAAGCTCGAAAGGGTACTTGCCCGGGAGATGTCACGAAGCACCTGCGTGGAGAAGAAGAGAATGAGGACGATGAGCACGATATAGATGAGCACGAGACTGATAAGGCCCGCGGCACTCGGCGATCCTGTGGAGCGGGTCAGCTTCATTTTACCTCGATCTCCGTCTCGACCCAGGGGGTGTCGATCTGTCTATGGGGGAGGAAGAGGGCGATCATCGTCAGCGGTGGAACGAGCCTCACGATCTGAATCTGCACGTTGGAGAGGACGTAGTAGTTGTGCCCGCTCGCGAGACGAATCCCCGTATCGACTGCTTTGAGGTGAAAAAGCGTCGACAGAAAGCTCGGCGCCGCTCGCATTTGCCGCGAGCCTCCAGCGGCGGTCGTAATGAGAAACTCTCCGCTGAACTCGTCCCAACGGGCGCGGCGTACGCGCCTCCAATCCGCAACCAGTTTGTCGCCGAGAAAGCTGAACAGGCCTTTGTTCCGTTCGTAGACCCGTAGGTTGAACTGCACCTCGGATTCGAGGCCCTCCCGCATCGACTCTATGATCCTCTCCCCCGGGGGGTTCGATACGTTTATTGATGCCCACAGATGACCGTCGTGCACCGAGAAGATTTGGCTTGTCGGCTGTGCCCAGACGCCAAACGGCGTCAACAAGAGCAGTAGGAAGAATATCTTCTTAGGCTTCCTCAAACTTGTTCTCGAATAGTTGTGCGATTGCGTCCAGCGCCTCTCGTTCGTCATCACCGTCGGCTATCAGAGTAAGAGTAGAATTGTAGGTGGCGCCGAGGGTGATAATCCCCATTATCGACTTTCCGTTGATGCGATTGCTATCCTTCTCGAAGTAGACCTGTGAATGGAACCGGTTTGCCGTCTGAACGATGAGGGCGGCAGGTCGGGCGTGTATCCCTGCTCGATTGCGTATCGTAATTGTCCGCGAGGTCATCTATGCAAGTACTCCTAGAAGGTGTCTTTGTCTTGAAAATACGCCGACCGCGCATTTTCGCTCTCCAACCACCCCAATACGTTTTCGTTGAACTCCCGTGCCGAGTAGTACCCCATTTTCTTGAGCCGTTCGTTCATCGCGGCAGTCTCAACGATGATGGGGATATTTCGTCCCGGTTTTACCGGGATTGTGAGGCAAGGCACCGCTACACCGAGATAGTCTGCGGTATCGTCTCCCGCGCCGATTCGGTCATAGGTCTTCGTCGAGTCCCACTCCTCGAGGTGAACCACCAACTGCACCTGTTTGCGGTCTCTGATCGCTCCAACCCCGAAGAGGTGAGCGACATTGATGATGCCCAGCCCGCGGATCTCCATGTGATGACCCATATAGAGGTTCTTGCCGGCTCCCATCAGGATATTGCCGTTGATGCACTTCAACTCGACTGAGTCGTCGCAGATGAGGCGATGACCCCGCTCGATGAGCTCCAGTGCGGTCTCGCTTTTCCCGACCCCGCTGTCACCGGTGATGAGGACGCCGATTCCGAAGACCTCCACAAACACACCGTGAATAGTCTGCCGAGGGGCGAAGATATTGCTCAGGGCTCTCATGAGCCGAATAGAGAAGTCGGAGGTGGGCAGATCGGTCTGGAGCGTAGGACATTCGGCCTCCTCGGCGATTTCGAGAAAGTGCTTGTTCGGCATGAGGGAATGGGTAAAAATGCAGCAGGGAATCGGATAGGTGAAAAGCTTGCGGATTGTTGCCGTTTCGTTTTCCTGATCGAGCTTTTCGACGAAAGCGCTTTCGCCCCTGCCGAAGACCTGTACTCGATGATAGGCGAAGTTGTCAAAAAACCCGCTCAATGTGAGGCCCGGCCTGTTGATATCGGCTTCCTTGATCTCACGCACCAGGCCCGGACGGCCACCGATGCACTTCAGCGCCAGGGCGTCGTGCTCCTTCAGGTCGAGGTCCAAGAGATCGAGTACCGTGATTTTGTCCATGAGCTTATTATATCACAAACTGAGGAGCGGGAACGAGAGCGCCGGCCCGCATTCCGGTGCGCGGCGTGTACGCCCTATCCAGAATGATCTTGGACTTTGTCCTTCTCCTTGCTGATCTTCAGCTCCAGCTTGTCGAATAGGATGTCGAGTCCTTCGCGAAGCCTGATCGCGTTCACGTGGATGTGGGCGGAATGGCCCCATTTGAAATTCGTGTTACTCTCGCAGGTGTATCCGTTCTTGATGCGCGTTAGGGTGAAGATTTGGTCGATGATGTAGTCTTCCGCAAAGCCGATCCGCTTCAGCTTCTTGTCGATCATCTCCTTGGTCTGCTCGTCAACGTCGAAATGGACGCCCTTCACCTCTAGGTTCATAGATACCTCCCGTAGCTTTCGAATTCTGCCCGCAGGGGTTGACCGTGCTACCTACCGTAGGAGGACTGAATGTCGAGCTCTTTCCGGTACTTCGCCACCGTACGCCGAGCGAGCTTGATACCTTTTTTCGACAGGACGTCGGCGATCTTCTGATCGGAAAGACTCCGGGCCGACCCGTCCTGCTCAATGATCTCTTTGATGATTTGCTTGACACCCTCCTTCGAGAAACGGGACCCACTCGAGCCCGCCCCCGAAATGGAGTTCGAGAAGAAGTACTTCAACTCGAAGATCCCGAACTCGGTTTGAACGTATTTCTGGTTTGAGATGCGTGAAACCGTCGTTTCGTGCACCGATACTTCATTCGCGATGTCCTTGAGCGTCAGAGGAACGAGATACTTTGGTCCGCGAAGGAAGAAATCCCGCTGAAACTCGATGATCGCCTTTGCGATCTTCAGCAGCGTATCGTTGCGTTGCGAGATGGATCGAATGAACCATCTCGCATCCTTTACGCTGTTGTTGACGAAGGTCTTGAGCTCTTTCTCCGGCTTCTTCTCCCGATTCTTCCTGAGGATTTCCGTGAAGAAGTCACTTACCCCGAGTACCGGGATCTCCTCGTCATTGAGGATGATGACGAACTCTCCGTCCTTCAGTTTCACCATCAGATCCGGGATGACGTAGGTGGGGTGATCGGTGGAATACTGCCTTCCGGGGAAGGGCTCGAGAGTCTTCACGAACTCGAGAATCCGCCGAACCTGATCTTCGGGGACCTTCAGTTTGCGCGCAATCTCCGCGTACTTGCCCCTCTCGAGCAGATCGAGCCAATCCCGCAGGACTTCGACCGTTCGTGAGGGCGCCTCGGGGTTCAGCGAGGCCTGGACGATAAGCGACTCTCGATAGTCTCGGGTACAAGCGCCGATCGGCTCGAAGCTCTGAATAATACGAAAGAGATCCGGCAGAAGCTGTGCACGCTTCTCGCCGACGACGATCGCCGGGTCCTCTCGGTGGAATCCGTTTTCATCGAGATTGTTGATGAGTAACTCTCCCGTTTCGAACCAGACCTTGGGAATCGGCTGCACCCGCAGCTGCCATAGAAGGTGTTCATGCAGCGATTCGGGGCGGGCAAGGGCTCCCTCGATGAACTTCTGTTTGGAGTCGCTCGCCGCCTGGTCGAGACGGCGGGAGTAGCCGGGGTCGGAGCTGTTTTCGAAATAGTCGTAGTCCTCCGGCTGGCCGTCCTCGGCATCATCCAGAGAGACATCGGCCTTGTCGTCGACAACCTCGAGTGCAGGATTCCGTTCGAGCTCTTGTTGAATTGTGAACTTGAGCTCCTGAAGGGGCAGCGCCATTAGCTGTATCGACTGATACAGCTGTGGATTCATCTTCAGTCTCTGTTCCTGTATGATAACAGGCTTTTGGTACTGCATCTAGATCCTCTGCCCCACTTGAAACAATAATGGACCGAGGGATGTGCTTTGTCAATCTTCGGGCATTTTCGCGGGCGGCGCCGGGCGGGCGCATCCGGACAGACTACATCGTAAACTCATTGCCGAGATAGATGCGGCGGGCGGTCTCACTCGCGAGAAGCTGTTCCTTGCTTCCGCTCACGAGGATCTCGCCGAGGTTGATGATGTATGAGCGATGGGTTATTTCGAAGGTGTCGCGCACGTTGTGATCGGTAAGAAGGACCCCGATGCCGCGATCAGCCAGACGTTGGACGATCTTCTTGATTTCGTAAACTGCAATGGGGTCGATGCCGGCAAAGGGCTCATCGAGCAACATGAAACGCGGCTTGATCGCCAGCGAGCGGGCGATTTCGGTTCTCCGCCGCTCCCCACCCGAGAGTGTATAGGCCTTCTGTCTACGGATCTCGGTAATCCCGAGCTCCTCGAGGAGCTGCTCGAGCTCCCTGCGCTTTTCGCCGCCGCTCAGGTCGCTCCGCGTCTCGAGGATCGACCAAACGTTCTGCTCGACGCTGAGCTTGCGGAACACAGAGGCCTCCTGAGGGAGATAGGAGATGCCGAAGCGCGCTCGCTTGAACATCGGCTCGTGGGTGATTTCCTGGTCATCGAGCAGAATGCGTCCTTCGGTTGCGCGAATGAACCCGACGATCATGTAGAAGACCGTCGTCTTTCCGGCGCCGTTTGGACCGAGCAGACCGACAATCTCACCTTCGTGCATGGAGAAGCTGACATCCCGGACTGCCAACTTCCTTCCGAAGCTCTTTTTGAGCCCCTCGACGGCCAGCTTCGAGTAATCCGGATCTCTCACTGCCCGCCCCCGGGGACAGCCGCCGGAACGGCGCCCGGGGAGGCGCCGTTCGCCGAAGAGCCTGACGAGCTGTTGTTGGTACTATTTGTTGTCGAGCCCTCGGAGACGATCTTGCCCGAGACCTCGCCCTCGAGGTTGATCTCGTCGGTTTTCAGATCGATCGAGATCTGGGCTGCCCGATACTCGTCCCCCTTCCAGTAGACGACCGGCGTCCCGGAAAGTACGAGGTAGTCGGTTTTGCGGTTGTAGCGGGCGAACTCCGATCGACACACCATCTGCTTCTTGTCGGCGATCTTCAGGATTCGTACCCCGATCTGCACGATCGTAACATCGTCCTTGCCGCGGTTCTCGAGGAAGCCGCCCTTTACGACGAGCTCGTTCTTGGTATCCTGCATCTCGGCATATCCCTCGACCCTGCTCAGGTCATCTGTCCGATCATAGTACAGATTCTGCGAAGTGAGAGTAATTCCGCGTTTCTCATCTACCACCTTCACGTTGCCGGAGCAATTCGCGTAGCGGAAATCCGGCCCGTAGAGCTCGATTTGATTCGCTGTAATGACGGTATCGCCGTTCGTTATCTTTGCGTTGCCCGAGAGTATCGTATGTTCCTTGCCCTTCGCGAGGACGGTCGTCATTCGATCGGTGCTGAAGTTGAAGTTGTCACCGCGCACCCCGACAAGGGGAAAGACGGCTGTGAGAAAGAGAACAGCCAAGAAGGATATGCTACTTGCTGCTCGTTTCAACGAACGTGCCTCGAACATTACTCAAAAACCGGATCGTTCGGGTCTGGAGATCCGCCTCGAAGCCGGTGGCCTGCACCTTCGACCCGTCGTCTTTGACGATTGCGACGGGCACATCCGGTTTGCCCGTCAGCGTTTTTTTCTCGTCGTTCCAGTAGAGATAGCCGGTCGTAATCCGCGCCTTCTCCTGGGCGGAGTAGACATCGAGGTGTCCAGAGAGCTCCGCATTCTTGGTGTCGGCGTGGTACGTCGCCTCATCCGCGGTCCCGCTGGCAATTACCTTGCCGTCGGAATCGTACTCCTGAAACGACACCTTCTGCAAAACGGTGATGTTCTTCTTGTCATAGGTTTCCGCCTCCTTCGCCTCGATCGTGAAGTAGGGCCGGCTCCCCCGTACCGAGGTCGTCGTGAAGTCGTAGAGGATGGTATCGGGGGTGTCGACGGTGCGAGTGGACCCAGGTTGTCGGTATTCGAGGCTGCATCCGAAAAGCAGCACGACAGGAATGAAGAGGAGCGTGCGGCTACTGCGCATGGACCAGGCTTGCCTTGATGAAGCTGGCGAACAGTGGATGCGGCTCGAAGGGCTTCGACTTGAACTCGGGATGGAACTGGACTCCGATACCCCACGGATGGTCGTCCCACTGTACCGATTCCACGAGAGCGTCGTCCGTGGTGACCCCACTGACGACAAGGCCCTTCTCGACGAGCTCGGGCCGGTAGCGGTTGGAGACCTCGTACCGGTGGCGATGGCGCTCAGAGATGATCGGTTCGCAATAGACCTCCCGAATCTTCGTCCCTTCGTTCAATCTCGTCTCGCATTTGCCGAGACGCATCGTTCCCCCGTAGTTCTTGACGTCGACCTGTTCCTCGAGGAGGCTGATGACAGGGGCCGGATTGCTCGGCGCGAACTCAGTGCTGTTGGCCTCGCTGAGGCCGAGCACCGATCGTGCATACTCGATGACCATCACCTGAAGCCCGAGGCAGATGCCGAAGCAGGGCATCTTGTGCTCTCGCGCATAGTGCGCGGCAACGACCATTCCGTCGATTCCGCGGGCGCCGAAACCGCCGGGAATGAGCATCCCGTCTACGCCCTGAAGCCGTCGCCCGAGATCGTCGCCGCTTTCGATCTTGTCCGAATCGATCTTGACGATCTCCACACGCACGTCATTCGCGATACCACCATGCACGAGCGCCTCGTTCACCGACTTGTAGGAGTCGAGCAGATCGAGATACTTGCCCACGAGAGCAATGCGCACGCTGCGTTTTGCGTTGGTATAGGTATCGACGACACCGACCCATCGGCTCAGGTCGGCGGGGCCGCATTCGATCTCGAGTTTGTCGACGACGATGTCGTCGAGCTTCTGTTTGTGAAAGATGAGGGGGATTTCATAGATGGTCGTGGGAACGTCGTAAGCGGAGATTACAGCAGGTTCCTCCACGTTCGTGAAGAGCGCTATCTTGCGCTGTTCGTCTTTTGTCAGGGGGCGGACGGCACGGCAGAGAAGGATATCCGGTTGGATGCCGATCTCGCGCAGCTCCTTCACCGAATGCTGGGTCGGCTTTGTTTTGAGCTCACCGTTGCCCACTGTCGGTGCAAGGGTGACGTGGATGAAGAGGACATTCTTCTTGCCGATGTCGTGAATGAACTGCCTGGCGGCCTCGAGAAAGGGTATAGATTCAATATCGCCTACTGTTCCTCCGACCTCTATAATCGTGACGTCTACGTCCTCGCGTTCGCCTACAACCGATATCCGTCTCTTGATCTCGTCGGTTATGTGAGGGATTACCTGGACCGTGCGTCCCAGATATCGCCCCTCGCGCTCCCTCTTTATGACCTCCTGATAGACCTGGCCGGTGGTAATGGAGTTCTCCCGGCCGATCGGGGCGGAGGTGAACCGGGCGTAGTTGCCGAGATCGAGATCGGTTTCAGCCCCGTCGTCGGTCACATAGACCTCTCCGTGCTGATAGGGGCTCATCGTACCGGCATCGACGTTGATGTAGGGATCGATCTTGACTATCCGCACGGCCAGGCCGCGGGTCTCCAATAGGCTACCGAGAGAGGCCGAAGCTACTCCCTTGCCGAGGCTCGAGCTCACCCCGCCGGTGACGAATATATATTTCTTCATGTGGGTGGATTATAGGGCAGGTGCTATCTCAATGGCAATTGGCGCTCGCCGGTCAAACGCCGGAAAGGTAGAGTATCTCCGAGGAATCCGGGGTGAAGTCATCGTACGAGGATATTGCCGCGGCGCTCTTTTCGACGATCGAAGAATCCGCGAAAATCGGCACGCAGAGCCGGAGCGCAAGCGCCACCCCGTCGCTTGGCCGCAATTCGAGTGATCGCCTGCGAAGCCCCTTGGCGTACACCAACCGCGCGAGATGCTTTCCGAGCGACTGGCCGTAGAGCTCCAGGTAGAGCGCATGGAAATGATGTCGGTTGAACACCTCGGTTATGAGGTCATGGGTCAGCGGGCGAGGAGGGAGCACTCCCTCAATCTCGACGATGATCGAGCTGGCCTCTGCAGGGCCTATCGGGATCGGGAGGACGGCTGAATCACTCATGGTCTGAAGAAGGAGGATCGGGAGATGCGACTCGCGCTCGAGCGCGATTCCCCTGACCGTCATCGGTACCTGCTGTGCCATGCCATTAACTTATCACGTCCGGTCGGGAATATCCTTCTCGATTGACAGGGCGGTGGCGAAAGAATACCCTCAATCGACCTCCATGAGTGAATCGACCTCCAACCTGACGCGCTTCTTTCGTCATTCCGCCCAGCTCAAGTCGCTCGAGCATCACTGGGTCCCCGATCTTCTGGCCGGCAGGGACGCCACCGACATGCTGAAGGTCTGGTGTGTGGGGTGTTCGACCGGTGAGGAGGCCTATACACTGGCGATCCTCCTGAATGAGATTCTTCCCGCCGAGATGGACTTTGCGATGAGAGCCATCGATCGGGAACGCGACGTGCTGAAAAAGGCCGAAAGGGGGCTCTACAACCGTCGAGAGACAGCAGGGATTCCAAAGCGATTTCTCGACCGCTATTTTCACGTCCGCAACGGAGAGTACGAGGTCGTCGAGAAGCTCAGCTCACGAATCAGCTTCGAGCTCGAATCGATCGAGGGATCGAGCGAGCGAGGCGTCTACGATCTCGTTCTGTGCCGCAACGTCCTCACCTACGCGAATGAGGCGGGGCGCCGTCTCATCGCCGAGCGTCTGTGGGAGGCGATGTCGTCCCCTTCCTACGTTGTGGTCGGCGGGAGCGAGTCGCTTTTCGGATTGAGCAGCCGATTCGGGTACCTCTCGGACGAGTGGTCCTCGGCCTACCGCAAGCGGCTGCCGGTATGAACGCCGACAATTCGAGGAAGCTGATGGGCGGAGCGGCTCTTGCCGTAGAGAAGCGCCACCACAAAACCGGCGGCCAGGCCGGCTAGTCCACACAGGGATCGGGCTGCCTCGTTTTCGAGGCCGATCACGGGCCGGGCGAGCAGATAGCCTGCCAGGAAGAGGAGTAGGGGAACTACGAAAACGAGGAGCCCCGCCGTGACGGCACTGCGTCGGCGTAGGTAGACCTCAACCCTATCGCCGGGTTTGAGCGCCAGAGATTGGGGGTTTTCGGCGTCGAAGGCCCGCTCGCGCGACGAACAGCCCGAGCCGACGGAGCAACCGAGACAATTCTCGTCGTCACACGTCAGAGTTACTATCGTTCCCCTGATCGTCTTCACCGTTGCCTCTTCCTTCATCCGGTTTCCCCTCGCATTTCAAGCGGATACGCTCGATATTGGTGGTCTTTCCGCTGTCGTCGATGTCGAGTATGACGCCCTGGAGCTCCAGAGCGTCCCATGCATCCTTCGAACGCTCCGGGATTGCGGTCAGGAACTTCTGAATTTCGGTCTCGATCTCCATGCCGCCGACGCTGTCGCTGCTGCCGGTGCGCCCGGTATCGCAGATGACTCCGGTGCCTCCGGGGAGGATCGTCTCGTCGGCAGTGAGCGCCCGAGAGTGAGTCCCGATAACCGCCGACAGTCTTCCGTCGGCCATATGGAACATAGAGTACTTCTCCGCAGTAGTGGTGGCGTGAAAGTCGAGGATGACGATCGGAGTTTCCTGCTTCACCCTCGAGAGGAGCTCCGGGAGGAACGTGTAGGGATTGCTCAGGTGCACGCGGGTGAAGCCCGACTGCCCGAGGAGACAAATCACCCCGATCTTCCTGTCTCCCACATCGTAGACTCTCCATCCTCGACCAGGGTTGCCAGGCGGATAGTTGGCCGGCCTGAGGATGTAGGGGGAGCGCTGGATATGCCCGACCATGTCGAGCTTGTAGTAGATGCGCTCGCCACCGGTGAGAACGTCGATCCCGAGCTTGTGCAGATAAATCGAGTGGTTCTTCCCGAGACCGAAGCCCCCGGTCGTACCCTCGGCATTTGCGATGACGAAATCGATCTTCCGCTCGCTCTTGAGGCTGGGAAGGAGAGTTTTGACGCAATACACGCCGGCCTTGCCGACGATTTCACCGATGAACAGTACCCGAACACTCACCTACGATCGCTTCCTATGTGAAGGGTGGTCGAACTGACCTTAGCAATATTCCCGGTATTGCGCAATCGTCGCTCCTATCATAAGATCCGAGCCTGCAACCGGAAATGGAGGAACTCGGTGACGAACGTATCGTTGGGAAGAAGTGGAGCGGAGGTGAGCGAGCTCTGTCTCGGTGCAATGTATTTCGGCAGCCGGACAAATGAGGACACCTCGGTCGCCCTGCTCGATAGATATCTCGAGGCGGGAGGCTCGTTCATTGACACAGCGAACGCCTACGCCCGCTGGGTACCCGGATGCGAGGGCGGAGAGAGCGAGGCGCTCTTGGCCCGATGGATGAAAGTGAGGAAGAACCGTACAGACCTCTTTCTCGCCTCGAAGGTAGGGTTTCCCGCTCCGGTCGACGGATTGGAGTTTGGCGCAACCGCGGACCAGATCGAGCGCGCGTGTGAGGCGAGCCTTCGGAGGCTCGGGACCGAGGTCATCGACCTCTACTACGTCCACGCTGACGATCGAAGCTCGCCTTTCGAGGAGAGACTCGAGGCCTTTGAGCGACTGAGGAGGGCTGGAAAGATCCGCTACTGCGGAGCAAGCAACATCACCGACTGGCGGCTCGAAGAGGCGCATTGGATCGCGCACGAGCGGGGCTGGGCAGACTACTGCTGCGTGCAGCAGCGCTACAGCTACGTGAGGGCCCAGTCAGGGGCGATCTACGACCCCCACGTTACCGTCGACGAGGAGTTTCTCGACTACGCGCGCGTCCGTGGGCTGACGATCCTGGCCTACTCCCCCCTGCTGGGCGGTGCTTACACCCGCAAAGACAGGGATTTCCCCGAGCAGTATCACGGCCCCGACACCGACGCGCGACTGGCCGCGCTCAACGCTGTGGCCCGCGCCAGAGGCGCGACACCCAACCAGACGGTTCTTGCTTGGCTGATGAAGAGCGATCCTCCCGTGATACCCGTTATCGGGGCGAGCACTTCCGATCAGCTCGAGGAGCTGCTGGCTGCGAGCGAGCTCGTGCTTGCTCCCGAGGAGCTCGAGACCCTTTCACAGGCCGGCAACCGCCCCGCCACGCATCCGGCGGCCCAGCGTCATCCCCCGAAGGGCGCGAAACGCGGGTAGCGCGGGCGACTCTCATCTGGGGCGCACCGGACCGATTCGGCGCGCAGAATGTTCGGTTTGGGTCAGAATGACCCAAACCCGGTCTCGCGCCCAGCTTGCCGCATACTCGGATAGTCGTTCCACCCTTCATTCGAAGACATAACTCATTATTAGATAAAGGGATATACCGGCAGCACCGTAGATTGCTCTCTTGGCACGGCGATTGCTATATTAATGGTGAGCGGAGACGCACGCATGTGGTTTCCGATCCGGTCGCTTCGTATGAAGGACCAACCCACACGCTTCCGTAATGGAAGGTGTTCACAAGAGGCTCCATTATGAACGAACGTTCAATGTTCGACGTCGGAAAGGTTATGGACGATATCTTTGGTGCCGCCCAGTCGTTCAGCGAGACCTTCTCCGATGCGTTTCGCAACGGTCCGCAGATGCACCGAGGGCACGGACCTTGGTGGCTCTGGAACGAGAATGTGGACTTCTACCCCGCATTCAACTATCCCCCGGCCAACATCTACATGACCGACGACAAGCATCTCGTCTTCGAGTTTGCTCTGGCAGGTTTCGAAGAGAGTGACATCGATCTGAAGTTCCAGGGCGATCACATGGTGCTGAGCGCACGTATTCCGGTGGAGATGCGAGAGCGCGAGGGTGTGCGCTATTTCAAGCGGCGCCTGAAGCTCAAGGACATCGAGAATCAGCGTTACTATGCACCGGCCGACAAGTTCGACCGTGAAAACGTCAAGGCCGTCTTCAAGCGAGGGATCCTTCGCGTGGATCTTCCCCCGAACGAGGAAGTATCGAACGATGAGGGAGTTCACATCGAAATCGAGAAGGAGGATGAGTGATGTTTATCATCTGGATTCTGGTCGGTCTGGTGTTGGGATACCTGTTCAAGCCGCAGATCGACAGGTTGCTCGGACGGGCGGTGAAATCGATCCGCGACAACAATAATCGGAACAAGTACTAGCGATAGAGCCGTTCGGCGCTATACTGTGAATAGGATAAAAGGCCGGTCATCACGACCGGCCTTTTCATTTGAGGCGAGACACGCCGCGCTCGGCAAGCGGCGGCAGCCGCTCGGAGACAAGGGGGATTCCATGAGAAGAGGAACGGCGGCAGCTTCCGCTCTACTCGTTTTTGCCCTGACGGGCGCCGTCGGTGCCCAGCCGATTTCGCTCCTCGGCGTTCGTAGCTGGGCATATTGGCTGAGCAACATCGAGGCACGCACAGTAGCCGGCTCGGACTTCGACATGGCGATTATCGACTACTCTTCCGACGGCTCTCAGACGAAGGCCTTCACGAAGGAGGAGGTCGAGCGGATGGAGCGTAAACCCGACGGTTCGCGGCGCATCATCATCGCCTACCTGAGCATCGGGGAGGCGGAGAGCTACCGATACTACTGGCAGCCGTCATGGAGGTCCGACTCGCCTCCCTGGCTGGACCGTGAAAATCCCGACTGGGCAGAGAACTACAAAGTCCGCTACTGGGATCCGGCCTGGCAGGCCATCATCTACGGAAGCCCTCACGCCTACCTCGACCGAATACTCGCCGCCGGATTCGACGGGGTGATGCTCGATATCGTCGACGGCTTCGAATACTACGCCGACCGTCGGCCGCAGGCTCCCGAGGAGATGCGAGCCTTCGTCGAGAAGATCTCCCGCTACGCCAAGGGCCGTCATCCCGGTTTTCTCATTCTTCCCCAGAATGCCGAGTCGCTCCTCACCGCCGCGCGCTACCGTGAAGCGGTCGACGGCATCGTCAAGGAGGACCTCTACTACGGGATGACCCGTGACGGGGCGAAAAATTCCCCCGTTGCAACCGCTGACAGCCGTGCCTACCTCGAGCTTTCACTCGCCGCCGGGAAACCGGTCTTCACGATCGATTATGTGCGGCGGGCATCGCAGGTAGCCGAGGTATACGAGGCGTCCCGGCGCGACGGCTTCGTTCCCTATGCCTCACGCCGCGACTTGAGCTCGCTGACCGTGAACCGTGGTTGGGATCCGTGAGATGCCCTCTTCTCGAGTATCATTGTGACGTTGCGGAGATGGCGAGCCGCCATTCGGTTGACAGCCAATAACAACTTGACTACTATTGATGGCGCTTACACGCGCATCCCGCCCGGATGGTGAAATTGGTAGACACGCTAGATTCAGGGTCTAGTGGGGGTTACCCCGTGGAGGTTCAAGTCCTCTTCCGGGCA
>CAZDMH010000009.1:130279-172790 GCA_964506755.1 uncultured Spirochaetales bacterium | reverse complement strand
CCCATGACCTCGTGAATGCCATTCACGCGCTCTAGCCAACTGAGCTACACCCCCGAAAGACGATCAATAATAATCGAATGGCCGTTTCGCTGTCAAGGCAATCTCATGCTGCGGAGGATGAGGAAGGCCGCCACTGCGAGCAGCACCGCCCATGCTCCGATTACGACGACGAGCCCGATTCGGCGAAGGCGCGGGTCATCAATGGGTTTTCGGGCCCTTTCGCGGCACTCCGCGAGCACGGGCCCCGGGACGCTCCGGAGAGATAGGTAGATTCCCAATGGCAGAATGAGAAGATCGTCGAGCAGCCCGAGCACGGGGATAAAATCGGGGATCAGGTCGAGCGGGCTGAGAGCATAGGCGAGGGTGAGGAAAAGAAGCGCCCGGCTGTACCAGGGTACCCGCGGGTCTCGGTAGGCGTAGTAGAGGGTGACGAGCTCTTGTTTGAGCGCGACAATTCCCCTGCGAATCCATCCGCCTCTCACGCTACCTCTCTTTTTGCGGCGACGCTTCCCTCCGCCTGAGGGAGAAATCGTCGAGGGTGAAGACGGCCAGCAGCCAAGAGGCCGAGAAGAGCAACGATCCGAGCACGTCGCTTGGCCAATGCACCGCAAGGTAGATCCTGCTCGTTCCGACGAGCAGGACCCAAAGAACGAGGATGACGGCCGATGCCCGGTGGCCTGAACGGTAGAGCAGGATTGCCGAGAGGCCGTAGAGGGCGGCCGCGGTCGTCGTGTGTCCGCTCGGAAAGCTGAAGCCGATCTCGCGGGCGAGCGGTGGGAAGAGGTCGGGACGTGTCCGCGTGAAGAGCCTCTTGAGCCCTTCGTTCGCGAGTGCGGCGCCGCCGACGCAGACGGCGAAAAGAATTGCGCGGCGGCGCTGTGATCGGAGCCAGAACACGAGGACGAGGAGAATGGTCAACGCTGCCGCGATTGGTTCGCCGGTCCAGGTAACGAACAACATCAGATGCGTAACGAACGGGATGTTCAGACCGTGCAATGCTGCCGATAGATCGACGTCCCATGCCGGAATGGGGCCGCGGGACAGTGAGATGCCGAGTCCGGTGAAAAGCAGTGCAAAAACGAGGATAACAATGATCAAAAGAGGGCGGGAGACCCCTCGCTTCACTTCATCCTGATCCATGCTTCCGATTATAATAGGTCCATGACCGAAGTAAAACGTCTCCTGCTCGAGCTTCTCGGCGATGACGAACAACTCTTCGTCTTCCCCTCTGAGGTTGCCGCCGATTTCTGGAGACGTGAATGCCTGAAGCTTTCGGGCCGTCGGGCAATCTGGGAGGATCGGTTTCTCTCATGGGATCGATTCAAAGAGGCGACCTTCCAGCTCTCGCAGCGTGCGGCTCCGGTCAATCGGGTCATTAGGATGCTCTTTGCCGCAACTCTGCTTGATGAGAATCGAAGCGGGGAGCCGGTGTTCACCTCCCTCGTCGGGAGCGAGTACTCCGAAAGCTCGCCTGCCTTCCTCAAGACCATCACCGGCATCCTTCCCGAGCTGAAGCGCTACCGCGACGTGATGGAGGGGGCGCGCCGCACCGCTCGGCCGGGCGAAGCCTTCAAGGCTGTCGACGAAGCAACGCGGATCGATCTCGAGCTCCTCTGGAAGCGCTACCATGCTTTTCTGGAGGATAATGGTCTCTTCGAGCCCTCCTACGACCGCATCGACGTCTCCGCGCTGAAGAAGCACTACCACGTCTTTTTCCCCGAGGTAATCGAGGACTGGAAGGAGGCTCTGCCGTTCCTCGACTCGCGCCATATCCATCCCGTTTCCGCCGCGGAACCTCCCGCGCGGCCGGTGATTCGCTACGAGAACTCTGTGCAGGAGATGAGGAGCCTTCTGCGGGAGCTCTCGCTTCTTCTCGGCGGGGGTACCGATCCGGCCGACATCGCTATCACCGTTCCGCGCCTCGAGGCCTGGGAATCGTTCATCCGCAGGGACACCGAGCTCGCCGGGATCCCGATCGACATTCGACAGGGCCGTACGCTGGCGGAATATCCGGAGACTCGTCTGTTCTTTCGTCTCTCCGAGTGCCACGGCAGCGGTTACACCATCGACGCGCTCAAACGGCTCTTCCTCTGTCGCGCCTATCCCTGGCGCCACCGCCGCGCCGGAGAGTCGCTCGTTCGTTGGGGGATCGAGCACCACTGCGCAGGGCGGTATGGAATCCAGGAGATCCGCGATCCCTGGGAGGAGAAACTTGGGCAGGTCGGCGCCGGTAACGGAAGCGCGGCGGCCGATGCCCGCTCACTGCTGGATTTCTACACAGGGTTCTCTCGCGAGGTGAGCGCATTGGTCCGGGCCCGAAGTTTCGGCGACCTTCGAAACCGGCTGCAGCGATTCATAAAAAGCTGGCTCGACACGGAAGAATGGGCTTCTGAGAGTCGCCGGATCTTTCAGTTTGCGCTTGATGCGCTGAACGACCTCATCGAGGCGCACGGGAGAATCGAGGGGATCAAAGTTGCCGATTCCTACTCCCTCTGGCTCGCAACCCTGGGTGAGCGGCTATACGTGCAGCGTTCGGGTACCGCTGGGATTCCGGTTTACCCGTATCGGGTCTCCGCCGGAATCGCACCTGCCCACCATTTTGTCCTTGGTGCGACGCAGATCGGCACCCAGGTGGATTGGCGCCCGCTCTCTTTCCTGCGAGAGGACGAGCGAAACAGCCTCGGAGTGGAGGACGCGAGCGCAACAGAGGCGTTCCTCCGTCTCTACCTCTCCTCCGGCGGGAAGGTGGTGATGAGCTTCAGCGATCAGGACGTCGCAGGAGTCGAGCTCCCCCCCGGTTACTTCGTTATGCGCGGCGCCGTCGAGCGTTCCGTAACTCTCGACGTCGAACGGGATTCGGACCCCTACCTCATCGAGGCCGCAGTATGGAGCGGTCTCGCGGCGCCGCCGGCTCGAGCCTACAGGATCCAGCGAGAAGGGGCCGGGTATTTCAGCCGTGTCGGGATGAGCCTTCGGGAGGGAGATCTCACCGTCGCGACGCTCGAGTCGAGCGCCCTTCGGGAGCGACTAACCCAACGTCTCTGTGACGAATCCGGGAGGCTCGAGATCTCTCCGACCCGGCTCGACCGGTTCTGGGCGTGCGCCTATGGATTCCTTCTATCGACGGCGCTGTCAGTCGACGAGCGCTCCTTTACCATCGAATGGACCGATCCTCGGGCAATTGGCTCGTTGATGCACGAGGTCGTGCGTCGGATATTCCTCCGCATTAAGGATCTCGGAGGCAGGTTCGAAGGCCAACGCATTGAGGAGTACCGGAAAATCCTTGCCGAGGAGCTCGATACAAGCCTCGAAGAGTGGGAGCTGCGGGGAGAGAGCTTTTCCCCGCCGGTCTGGAACAGCCTTCGGATACACCTCCGCGAACGACTCTCACGGCTGCTCGAAGAGGAAGCCGAACGTTTCAGTGGGTTCCGGGTCGAGGCGATCGAAACCGAGTACGCGGTAGAGGGGGAGACTCGGCGGCTGAAAGGCAGAATCGATCGAGTCTCGGCTGACGACGACGACGGGATGCTCCTCGTTGACTACAAGCGGACCGACCGAGTAAAGAGGCGCGACCTTCGGGTTGACGACGAGGACGCCGGTGGAGAAGAAGGTCCGGTTGCCGCCTCAGGGCGACCAACCACCTTCCAGATTCCCTTCTATGTCAAGCTGATCGAGGCGCAGGGGAGGCCGGTCAAGACTGCGGCCTACTACGCCATAGAGAAGGCTAAGTACGATGTGGTCTTCGACGAGGACGGCCGAAAGGCTTGGCTGCGTCGAGAGGAGCTCGAGAGACTCCTTGCCTCGACGGAGAATGCCATCCGGGTGATGGAGTTGCGGGTTCGCGGCGGAGCTTGGATGGTTCCCGATCTGCGGAGCGGATGTGAGGAGTGCCGGTTCCGTTCCATCTGTAGAATGAAGTATTCGGTGAGGTAGAGGATGCCTGCAAGTTTCCTGGATAACGCCCAGCTGGAAGCCGTGAGAAGTATCGATAACGCCGTCGTATCGGCGGGTGCAGGCTCCGGCAAGACAACCGTCCTCGCAGAACGTTACCTCCGAATTGTCGAGGAGGGGCTTGCGGAGGTCGAGGAGATCCTCACACTGACCTACACACGGAAGGCCGCGGCCGAGATGTACGAGCGAATCTACGCCCGGCTGCTGGCTGAAGCCGATAAACCACGGATTCGCGAGCAGATTGCGCGCTTCGACCGCGCGCAGATTTCGACGCTCGACAGTTTCTGCGTTCAGGTGCTTCGCAATAGCCCGCAGCACTTCGGGATTCGCTCGGACTTTCGACTGGGCGAAGACGAGACGACTCGGATGGACGAGGAGACCGCCCTGCGTTTTCTCCTCGATCACAGTGACGACGAGGCTCTCCTCGCATTCATCGAGCTCAATGGCTTCGAAAGTGTGTGGAAGGATTTCTTCGTTTCGCTCGGCGCGAACTTTCTTCACCTTGCCTCGACTCGCGACTTTCACCGGATCTATGAGAACCAGGTCGGTGCCCTGGAAAAGATCGTCGACGAGGGTATCGACGAAATGGAGGGCCTCTGCGGCGAGATCGGAGAGATCGATCCCGGCGCGGCAAAGGCGATCGCCGATGCCCATGCCGCAATCGGCGCCCTTCCCGAATTGAGGCCGTTTGTCCGAGAAAAGCGCTTCGAGGAGCTTGCATCGACGGTCGAACAGCTCAAGCTGGGCAGACGCACTGGGAACGCGAAGTCTTCGGAGGTCGAGGAATACAAGGAGACTGTCGGGAGACTCGACGATGCTCGCAAGCGATTGGCCAAGGCCGCCGTCACGCTCGCCTCGCGCGCAACAATGCGGCGGGTCTTCGAGCTTTGCGGCGAGTACCAGGAGCTGCTCCTGGGAAAGCGAAGGAGCTCGGGAGCCCTCTCCTTTCAGGACGTCGTCGAGATGGCCGTCCGGCTGCTGACCGAGAACCGAGCCCTTCGCCGTTACTACAAGCGCCGCTATCGTTTCGTCATGATCGACGAGTTTCAGGACAACAACGAGCTTCAAAAACGACTCCTCTATCTGCTTGCTGAGGTTGACGAGGCAGAAGAGCCCGGTCAGCCGGGGCCGGATCGGCTTGCCCCCGACAAGCTCTTCTTCGTCGGCGACGAGAAACAGTCGATCTATCGTTTCCGAGGCGCGGACGTTGCCGTGTTCCGAGGGCTGAGCAACGAGCTCGGCGGGACGGACGGGAGGCAGATATCCCTGGCGACGAATTACCGCTCGGCTCCGGAGCTCATCGATTTCTTCAACGGCTTTTTTGCTCGGATCTTTGCCGACCCATCGGAAGATTTCGAGGCGCGCTTCGAAGGGCTGCGCTCCGGGCTCCGCGGTGACGGTGCCTCGGAACCGGTTGACGATGCATCGATTCGTCTTTTCTACAAACCCTACGAGGAGGAATCCGGAGATGACGAGGCCCACTCCGACGACGCCGAGGCCTACTACATTGCGCGATTCATCAAGGAAAGCGTCGAGAAGGGTTCTCTTACCGTGCGGAGTCAGGGAAAGAGTCGTCCGGCGGAATGGGGAGACTTTGCGCTCCTGATGCGTACGACCTCCAACCAGATTCGGTATGAGAAGATCTTCCGTCGTCTGAATATCCCCTACTCGACCCAGAGCATACGCACGCTGTTTCTCGAGGCTCCCCTCAACGACATCTACTCGGTGCTGCAGCTCGCCATCTATCCCGACGACCGCAGCGCCTACGCGGCGCTCCTCCGCTCCCCGCTCGTTAACCTCTCCGACTACTCGCTCATCGAGCTGCTGCTCGAGGGAGGCGAGCCATTCTCGAGTTTCCCCTCGTCGGTGGCCGAGCGAGGAGAGGAGGAGCGCTGGAGCGCCGGGCGAGAGCTGCTGCAGCATCTCCGTGCAAAGGCGGACATCATGCCCATTGCCCGCCTCATCGACGATATTTGGTACCGATTCGGCTATCGCTATACCCTTCTCAAGGATGCCTCGTATCACCCATATTTGGAGTACTACGACTATTTCCGGAAGCTTGCCCACGATGCCGACTCCGACGGGCGCTCGCTCTCTGAGTTCCTTGACCTTATACGGCCCAATCTCGGTAAGTATGAGAAGCTTCCCGAGCTCGAAGTGGTCCGCGACCAGGTGGGCGGGGTACAGCTTCTCACGATCCACAAGTCGAAAGGGCTCGAGTTCCCGGTGGTCATTCTCGCGAACTCGGGCAACCTCGGACGGAGTCGGGGAGAGGGGTCGAAGCCCTACTACCTTTCGGACGAGTTCGGACCGACCCTCCGCGTCACCGACCGTGGGAACTACTTCTACGATATTGCCAGGGAGGATAATCAGCGGAAGGAACGTGCTGAGTTGAAACGGCTGCTCTACGTAGCGATGACGCGTGCCGAGTCGCACCTTATCGTCTCCGGCTGTCACAACCGACAGAATCGCAACGCTGAGGACGTTTTGCTCAACATGCTGCTTCGCACCGTCTCCCCGGAGGCGCTTCAGGACGCGGTGGAGGGCCAGCCGGTGAGCGGAGATTTCGCCGGCGTACGGATAGAGACGATTCCCTCCGTTACCGAGGAGGAGCTGCGGGGGCGCGCGGGCGGCGCTCGGCGGTCGGATCCGCGCCGCGCGGCAGCAGGGTATGAAGACGCCGAGACGGTCGATTGGTCGGCCGCCAAGAGGACCCGGTCGGCTTCGGAGCTGAGTGGCTACCTTTGGCAGCATCTCCTCGAGCCCTCCCCTCGAGACGGGCTCTTCCCCTCCGGTTTCGATTCCCCGGAAGTCCTGCCCGCAGTCGCATCCGACGGGATCCTGGAAGATCGTCAACAGGAAGCCCTCTTCGGCTCCCTCGTTCACGCACTGATCGAGCTACGGCTAAGAGGAGTCGAGAGCCCGACGGAGCGTGATCTCTCGCCCCGTATCCTGCGGAACATCGAGCGAGATCTGCTGCCGCAGCTTCTTTCGGACGCTCGAACCCTCGCGGAGGTCTTCATCGCCTCGGAGCTCGGCGGGCGGGCGCTTGCGGCTCCGGAACGTCACATGGAACGAAGCTTTCTCTACCGAACGGATTCCGGATTCTTCATCCGAGGCTCATTCGATCTTCTCTTTGTGGACGAGGAGGGCGGATGCGTCGTCGATTTCAAAACGGACCGGGAGCTGCAACCGGCAGCGCACGCCGTTCAGCTGCACGCCTATCGTCTTGCCGCCGCTGAGCTGCTCGAGAGGCAGGTTCGAAGCTATCTCTATTACCTGCGCGGCGGCAGGCTCGTCGAGGTGAACGAAGATCTTCTCTCGCCGCTCTATCGCCGTTTCTTCGAGACAAAACGAGGTCGGATAGCGAAAGAGTGGGAGGGAGACGGCGGCTCGCTCCTCTCCGGGCTTGTCGGAGAAGCCGCTTCCGAAATAGGCCCGGACTTCGAAGCGGAGGACGAGGAGTTGGTTTTCGACGAGGGGAGCGAGTAGCCCCCGTTCCGTTCGAATGCGAAGGCGGGATCGCGGCTCATGCGCTCTCGGCGCGTGTAATGTACTCCTCGAGTACCTTTCGGGCGAGGACGGAGGCGCCGACCAGGTTCGCGTTGCTTCCGCGCTCGTCGATAACCGAGGGACGAAGGTAGTTGAGAATGCCAAGCCGCCCCATCGTCCGCTGCGCCGAGGGGCCGAAGTAGGGGAGAGCGTAGGAGGGTTTCCCCCCAAGGCAGATGGGGAGACCCTCGGGCATTCCGTCGGCGTAGGCCCTCTTCAGCAGAATTCGCGTCGCGTTCGCAAGTACCTTTCCGTAGAGCCGGTCTGTGTTGATCGCCGCCTCGACCCGCATGCTCGACAGCTTGCTGATGTGGCGACCGGCAATCGCGGGATCGGACATCTCTTTGGTCTCGTGGATATCGAGGAATCGCTCATAGAAGTCGTCATCACCGACGAGAGTACGAAACAGGCGGCACCTTCCCGGACCAGAAAGGATAATCTCGGCGCGAATCGTATCGTGGTTGCCGCTCGGGCCGGTTACTATGCCCTCGGGCGGGTCAAACTCCTCGAGGAGCAGTCGCTCGAATCGCTCGAAGGAGGCGCCAACCTCTTGGAAGAGCATCTTCAGCAGGAGCTTATCGAGTGGGATGGAGTAGCCGGGCTCGTTCGTGTAGTGGAGACTTTCGTCGTCTCCGTCCCAGTCGAGAACAGGGTAGCGGACTTGTCCGTCCGCGGATATCCAGACACCCCCCCATCCGCCGCCGAATACCCAATAGAGCAGCTCGAGCTTGAGCACACTCCATTCCGCAAGCCCTCCGGCGTTCGCATCGTTCTCTATTCCGAATGGTACCCCGAAGTGCTCTGAGAGCGTCCGTTTGAGATTGTGTCCTCCCCAGTGGTGGAGGTTCTGCACGAGCTGGAAGGAACCGTCGGAGCGGAGGATTCCCGGACAGGCAATTCCCCCCGAGCGGACCTCCGAGATGGCCACGTCGGAAGAGGACACGAGCGCTTCGATTGCGCGGGTAAGCCCGGCCGCAAAGGATTCGAACGTCGGTCCATAGTCGTGGAGAGGGAAGAGAGATTCCGCGCAAGGGGCGTCTCCGTTGGTGAAAAGGCCGATCTTCGCACCCACGCCGGCGCCGATGTCGATTGCTATGACAGCGTCTGATTCCGGTTTGGCCATCGCGCCATTCTAACCCCGGCAATTCGACCGCGCAAGTATCTCGACGATTTTAGCGTTTTCCCTATTCGGCGACCCGATCCTCCCGGGCGGCCGCGGGTGCCCGTCTCAGGAAGAGCGCCGAGAGTATCGCGGCCAGCCAGGCAAACGCAGTGCAAACCCACATGACCAAACGATAGGTGTCGAGGAAGGAGGAGCTGATGATGACCGAGAGGTGCTTCGCCGCTCCGTTTGCTATCGTCGCCGGTACCTTCGTATTCCCGAAGTTGGACACCTCCTGAGCTACGGACGAAAGCTGACCCGACGAGAGACCAAGCGATGCAGCCCTCCCCATCACCAGCCCGCTGAAATGGAAGAGGGCCACGGCGCCGAGAACTGCAAGGGCGAGTACGCCCGCAACGCGGCTGACCGCGTTGTTGATTCCCGAGGCTGTGCCGGACAGGCCGCCACGGACCGAGGTCATGACGGTGGTTGTCAGTGGGGCTACCGTCGTTCCCATGCCGAGACCGAAAAGGACAATTCCCGGGAAGTAACTCGTCCAGTAGGAGTGGGAGCCGCTCCCGGTGAACGAGGTTGTGAGGAATCCGATGCCGACGAGAGTCGGTCCGAGGATGAGCGGTAGGCGAGGACCGATTCGGTCCGTGAGTCTGCCCATCCATCTCGACATGCCCGCGAGCAGCAGCGCAAAGGGAAGAAGGGTGAGCCCGGCTTCGGATTCGGAGTATCCCTGCGACTGCACCATGGTCAACGGCAGAAAAAAGGTGAAGGCCGCAAGCGACCCGTACAGAAAGAGGGTGATCAGATTGGAGCCGGAAAAAGCGGCGTTCCGGAATACATCGAGTGGAACCATCGGGGATTCGCTACGTCGCTCGACTACTATGAAGAACACCACCGAGACGAGCCCGATCGAAAGCGCTGCGACCACCTTCGGAGCGGCGAAGCCTGCGTCCGGTGCGGATATGAATCCGTATGCCAACGCGGCCAGGGCAACCGTTATTGCTGCTGCACCCGGGATGTCGATGCGTTCGCCCGGCTTGCGTTCGGAGCTCTCGGGAACGCGAAGCAGGAGGGCGATGAGCGCCGCTATCCCGAGCGGAACGTTGATGAGGAATACGAGCCGCCACAAACCCGCCTGAGCGAGAAACCCGCCGAGTACCGGCCCTCCAGCGGTCGTGATCGTCGTCGCCGCGGACCAGGTACCGATTGCGGTGCCCCGGCGTTCCGGCGGAAAGTAGGCGGAGATGATCGAAAGGCTCCCGGGTACCATCAACGCCCCACCGATTCCCTGTACGAGGCGCGCGCCGATCAGGAAACCGGAGGAAGGGGAGGCCGCGCAGGTCGCCGAGCCGAGAATGAAGATCAGAATGCCTGAGGAGAATACGCGCTTCCGTCCGAGCTTGTCACCGAGTGTCCCGCCGAGGAGAATCAGCGAAGCGAGCATGAGGGTATATCCGCTGACGAACCACAGAAGCTGGGGACCGCTCGAACCGAGGTCGCTCTGAATGGCCGGAAGAGCAACATTCAATGCACTTCCGTCGATGAAGGCCATAGAGGAGGGTAGGATCGTGGCGAAAAGCACCCAATGGGCCGCATCTCGAGCACCTTTTGACTTCATTTTTGTTCTCATATGAGGAACATTAGCCGACAATTAATGATTGTGTCATGGAATTTTCCGTGATATTGTCAGCTCCTGTGGAGAGGAGAGTCTGTCTGGAGGTTTTAGAGTAATGGCCCGTGGGTTCGACGTTGATAACTTGACGCGAATGAAGTACAATGGGCAAGCAATGAAGAAACTCTACCTGGGTGTTTCCCAGGGTATTCCGGAGTTGCCCGAGATTCGCGGAATGGAGGACGGCGTTGTCGTCGAGCGCCTGCAGAACGGACTGGCGCCGGACGCCGATGCCGGTTGTCTTTCGGCCTATTTTCTCGATCACGACTACGTGAAGGCCCATGCGAAGATGCTCTCGCGGGACTCGGTGCTGCCCGGCTCCATCCTGGTTTGGAATCCCGAAGGGAAATACCGCCACTTCGACATCTCCGAGGAGCTCATCTACCAGGAGATCTATGGGCTCAACCAGCCCGACTACCTTACCCGCGTCCTGAAAAACCTCTATCGAAATCTCTACTTGGTCCACGAGCTGCGGGAAAAAGAAGAGCAGCTCAAACGCACGCAGAAGCTGAACAACGAGCTCCTCAACATCGGCATCGCCCTATCGGCGGAGCGCAACAACGACAAGCTGCTCGACATGATCGTCTACAAGACTCGCGAGATCACGAAGGCGGACGCCGGGAGTCTGTACCTTGTCGAGGAAAACGAGGAGACCGGAGAGAAGACGCTCCTCTTCAAGATCGCCCATAACGACTCGAACCCGACTGACTTCAGTGAGTTTCGGATGCCCCTGAATACGAAGTCGATCGCAGGCTACGTCGCAGTCAACGGAGAGCCGGTGAACCTCGTGGATGCCTACAAGATTCCGAAGGGTACCGACTACAGCTTCAACAAGAGCTATGACAAACAGACCGGCTATCGAACCAAGAGTGTCCTTGCCGTGCCGATGAAGGATCACAAGGAGCGCATCCTCGGCGTCATCCAGCTTCTCAATAGAAAGCGGGAGTTCTCCCTGCGATTGACCGACGAGAAGACGGTGGACGAGGTCGTCGAATCGTTCGACGAGGCAAACGAAAGCGTTGTTCTTTCGCTCGCCTCGCAGGCAGCGGTGTCGCTCGACAACAACAGGCTCTATAACGAGATCGAGACCCTATTCGAAGGATTTGTGCACGCCTCTGTGAAGGCGATCGAGTCCCGGGATCCGACGACCAGCGGTCATTCCAATAGAGTCGCACTCTACACCGTGGGGCTCGCGAAGGCGGTCGACCATCTCCCGAACGGCCGCTATGCCGGGATCGAGTTTTCCGCAGATCAGCTCAAGGAGATACGGTACGCGAGCCTCCTCCACGATTTCGGAAAAGTCGGTGTCCGTGAGCATGTTCTCGTCAAGGCGAAGAAGCTCTATCCCTATCAACTGCGTGAGATAGAGCTGCGATTCGGCTACATCCAGAAGACGATTGAAAGCAAGTACACGCAGCTGCGCTTCGAGTTCCTGAAGCAACATGGACAGAAGGTATTCGAACGCGAGGCAAAACGTTTCGACGAAGAAGAGAAGGCCGAAATCGAGAAGGTATGGAGCTACTTGAGCAGCGTCACGGAGGTGAACGAGCCGAAGGTTCTTGCTGAAGAGCCGGCAAAGATAATCGGAGCGATCGCGGAGAACGTCTATGTCGATATGTATGGCAAGGAACAGCCCTTCCTTACGGCGCCGGAACGCATCTTCTTGAGTATTCCGAGGGGCAGCCTCAACGACGACGAGCGAAGGGAGATCGAGTCCCACGTCGTACACACCTACGAGTTTCTCAAGAAGATACCGTGGACCGGGACCATGAAGAACGTTCCGACGATTGCACGCTGGCACCATGAGAAGCTCGACGGTGCAGGCTATCCCGACGGCAAGACCTCCCAAGAGCTTCCGATCCAGTCGAAGATGATGACCGTCTCGGACATCTTCGACGCGCTCACCGCGCAGGACCGCCCCTACAAACCTGCTGTACCCCGGGAGCGGGCGCTCGACATCCTTCTCGACGAGGCCAAGAACGGCCATGTCGATCTCGATCTGGTACAGCTCTTCATCGACGCGAAGGTATTCAAGCAGGAAGACAAATAGCGCCGCTACCAGCGGATAAGATTTCCGCCGTACGTCAGGCCTCCTCCGAATCCGACGGTGACGATCAGGTCGCCGGTGTTGAGGAGCTTGCGCTCCACCATCTCGTCGAGAGCGATGGGTATGCTGGCCGCCGAGGTGTTGGCGTAATCAGTGATGTTCATGTAGAACTTCTCCATCGACACTCCCATCCGTCTCGCGGCACCCTCGATGATACGAACATTGGCCTGATGAGGGACGATGTAGGCAACGTCATCAAGCCCGAGATCCTCTCCGAGGAGATTTCTAACTGTATCCCCGATGACCCGAAGCGCGAAGTTGTAGACTTGCCGGCCGTTCATCTGGACGCATACCTCTTGCCTCGAGGTCCTGCCGGCTTCAAAGGGCTTTCGGCTGCCGCCGGCGGGTATCCAGAGGTGCTCCGAGCCGCTGCCCTCCGAGCGGAGGGTGGAGCGAATCACGCCTCGTCCGTCGTTCTCACCACTGAGGAGAACCGCACCCGCCCCATCGCCGAAGAGGACACAGGTGTTGCGATCCTTCCAGTCGATTACCCGCGAAATCGTTTCGCTTCCAACAACCAGCACTTTTTCGGCGGCTCCGGCACGTATGAAGTTCGACGCGGTCTCGACTGCATAGATGAAACCGGTACATGCGGCGGCGACGTCCATCGCTCCGGCGCGTGAGGCGCCGATCCGCTCCTGCACGATGCACGCGGTCGACGGGAACCCGTTGTGATCGGGGGTAGCGGTTGCGACGAGCAGGAGGTCGACCTCTTCGGCGTCGACTTCCGCCCGCTCGAGTGCCTTCTGAGCCGCAAGAGTTGCGAGGTCGGAGGTGGCCTCGTCATCGGACGCTATGCGGCGTCGCTTGATTCCGGTGTGCGAGTAGATCCACTCGTCACTCGTGTCGATTGTTTTTGCCAGGTCATCGTTCGTTACGATTTTCTGGGGAACATAGGAACCTACCGAACGGATTACTGCTTTCACTCGATTCTCTTCTTAATCATGCTCAGGTTCTGGAAGTCTCATAGTAGATTTGATATACAGAGGGGTCAAGCGTCGAGTAAAATGATCATAGTAGTTTATTTTATGATTGCAACGTCCGAAAAAGATATTGGGGTACTGTGTGTTCGAAGCGACGCCTGGGGCGAAGCAGCGTAGATCACGGGTGCCGCAGAAGAGGTAGGTAAATGAGTCTCATTGGTGTTATCAGCTCCGAAAGCGCACTCAACGATCAAATCACCGATGCCTTCGCCGCCGACCCCGGGGGCAAGTGGATACTTCAATTCCCAGAAGGCAAAGACCAGATCCTCGAGTTCCTCAATTTCGATCTTCCGGAGATCGTCATTGTCAACTTCTCCGAACGCGCCATTGATCTCCCGAATATCCTCGAAGATGTCAGAAAGGACACATGGCTTCACAACTTCGGAATCATTGGGCTGTTCAACGGTGAGAAGGATCGAGAAGAGCTCCTGCTCGAGAGCCTGAAAAACGTCAACGTGCTCGCTTTGATCGACTTCCAACGAGTGAGCTCTCATATCGTGAAGCTGACGAAGATCATCGAAGAAAACCGCCAGATCATTTTTCAGCGGGAGCTTTCGGATCGTCTCTTCGAGCACACCTCGGGTTCGTTCACGATAGACAACGACCCCCTGGCGGTATCGATCTATGCAGGTATCGCGGCGACCACGGTGGCCCAGCGCGGGCTGATCGATCCGGAGCTCAAGATGCATCTCCAGCTCGCACTGTCAGAGCTCATCATCAACGGAGTCGAGCACGGGAACTGCGGTATTACCTATGAGGAAAAGACTGCGTCTCTTGACCGTGGCTTGAGCGTAGTGGAGCTCGTGGAGGAGAAATGCAAGTATCCTGATATCGCAGCCAAACGGGTCTTCTTTGAGTGGGATATTCAGCCGGAAATGACGACATTCGTCATCCGGGACGAGGGCGACGGATTCGACGTCAAAGGGCTGAGCACGAAGCTGAAGGAAGAGGGGGAGTACTCGCTCCACGGGAGGGGAATCCTCATGGCCCGAGGAATCGCCTCCAGGCTAACCTACAATTCGAAGGGCAATGAGGTGACGCTCATCATTAAACACAATCGGCAGATAGTGCAGGAGACTCCGCGAGGGTTCGGCGACAGTGAGGTCGTCGAGACGCGTAGGGGCGATATCATTTTCCGTGAGGGGGAGTCATCGGATTTTCTCTACTACATTTCGAGCGGGCAATACAGTGTGTTTCACAAGGCCCGCCATGTCGGAATGCTCAAGGCCGGCGACATCTTCATGGGAGAGATGTCATTCCTTCTCAATAACCGGCGCAGCGCCACTGTGCGGACGGAGGTCCCGGGGAAATTGATTCGGATCTCCCGTCGAGATTTCGTTTCTGTAATTAAGGAGTACCCACACTACGGCATCTTTCTTTCGAAGCTGCTGGCGCGGAAGCTCGCCCGGGCCAACAGCCGCAATGCCCTGCTTCAGAGGTCAAAAGGCGATATGCGGTTGGGTGCAACGGACGCAGCAGTGAGCGGCAAGAAAGGAACGGAGAAGAGCGCGGCGATGAACTCTCAATAGAGGGTTTTTCCCTCGAGATGCTTGAACTCCGAAAAGAGGGCAAGCCCCTCTTCTCGGTCAAGCTGCGTAGATTCGACCTGCAGCTGTTCGGCTTCTCCTCGAATCACGCGGTAGATGTACTCGTCGTCGAATCCGATTTCCGCGGCGTCGAAACGAGTACAGGCGAAATAGAGATTGCGGAACTTGGCCCAGTGTATGGCGGCGAAGCACATGGGACACGGCTCGCACGAAGAGTAGATCTCGCAGTCCGACAGATCGAAGCGTTTGAGCTCCACGGAAGCCCGCCGAATCGCAAGGATCTCGGCATGAGCGGTCGGGTCGTTGGATGTGAGCACCTCGTTGTGGGCGCGGGCGACGATCGAGCCGTCTCGCACGATGACGGCGCCGAACGGTCCGCCGTGTCCGGCCTTCATCCCCGCGCGGCCCTCTGCGATCGCCTCTCGGATATACTGGTTCATAGGCCAAGAGAGGCTCGCACGGAAGCCTGTCCTGTGTCAACGATTCACGGAGGATCGATGCCGTTGCATCGGAGGTGTCATGACGGAGAAGGTTCAGATCGAGCGGATCGATAATTCCCGCGGTTGGGCAATGAAGAAGTTCCTGCGATTGCCCTTCGATATCTACTCGGGATGCGAGCAATGGGTGGGATGGTTCGACAGCGATGTGCGCGCTCTGGCGTCGAAGCAACACCCCTTTTTCGAGCGAAACGAGGGGGCCTTCTTCGTTGCACATCGAGAAGGTGATGTCCGAGGTCGCCTCGCCGTATTCGAGAACCGAAGCTACAACGAAACCCACCGCGTGCATCACGCCAATTTCTACTTCTTCGATGCGTACGAGGACCCCGAGACCGTCGATGCGCTCTTCGATGCGGGCTTCTCGTGGGCCCGCGAACGGGGGCTCGAAGCATTGACGGGGCCCCTTGGATTCGGAGCCGTGAGCGGCGGCGGGATCTTGGTCGAGGGATTCGAGCATCGAGCGGCGATGACGATGATGGCCTACAACCATCCCTACTATCCGCCGATGCTGGAAGCTCTCGGGTTCGAGCCCTATCTCGATCTCTACTCCTACCACATCCAGGCATCGAAGTTTCGGCTCCCCGAGCGCGTGCGTTCAGTGGCCGAGAAGGTCTTGAAGAGAGGATCGTTTAAAGTGCTCGAGTTCCGTTCGAAGCGGCAGCTCAGAGCAATCGCCCCCGAGATTGGTCGGGTCTACAACCGTTCGCTGAGCGATCATCCGGAGAACTACGAGATGTCACAGGCGGAGCTCGATCGGGTCACCAAGGATCTGATGCTCGTAGCAGACCCATCGTTGATCAAAATTCTGACCTACAAGGGCGAGATCGTCGGATTTCTTTTCGGATTCGCGGATCTGTCGGCCGCGCTTCAGCGTGCAAAGGGGAGGCTCAATCCCCTCACGATACTTTCAATTCTGCGGGAGTTCCGGAAAACCGAGGGGCTCATCATCAACGGAGCGGGAATTCTCCCTGAGTACCAACGCCTCGGTGGGAATGCTCTGCTCTACTACGAGCTCGAGCGGACCGTCAACGCCGGAGGCCGCTTCGTCGACGCCGATCTTACGCAAATCGCGCAGACCACCGGCTTGATGCTCAGCGACCTCGAGTCACTCGGGGCGACGAAACGCTACAAGGTGCATCGGATCTACTCGCGCAAGCTGTAACGACCGCCCTCATTCGATGGAAATCTCCACCCGCTCGTCCTGGTCGTGGTTATTGATGTCGACGACCTTGCCGACTTTGCCGGACTCGACGGTTCGCAGCAGATCGTCGAATCGGATGCCGTGGCTTTCCAGCTGTTCGCGCTGCGACTCGGGAACGAGAGAGCTCAGCATCTTGGCAAGACCGATTGGAACATTGAGGTTGAGCTTTTCTCGCCCGGTGACTGCGTCGTAGACGCGAATTTTGAGGAACCTTCCTTTCCCGCGCGTCTCACCTTCGCCCGAGGGGCGAAACGACTCCTCGGTGCCGCTTTCGAGTGCGTCGAGCAGACGCGCGCCTTCCTCGGCCGAGAGTGTCCCTTCCTGAATCATCTTCAGTATTCGCATGCGTTCTTCGCTCATGCCGTCTCCTACTGCGACTCCTCTTCGGTCTCGCCGGATTTCAACATCGCCGCCGCCTCATCGGCTGTGATCTCTCCCTTCTCAAGGCGGTCGATTATTTCCTTTCGCTTCCCCACATCGACGTTCCTGCGGGTGGGATATCCCATCTTTTCGATGACTCCATCGAGCAGGCCGCGAACGGTAGGGTACGAGACTCCGAGCGCTTTTTCCATCTCCTTGATGTTGCCCCGTACTCTGACGAAGATTTCGACGAAGTCGAGGTCCTTCTTCGATAGATAGAAAATCCTCGATTGGGGCGGTTCGAAATTCCCTTCGATGCGGGTGTTGCAGGATGGGCACTCCAGAACGCGGACCTTGAGAGTGCTGCCGCAAACGGGACAATCCTGGAGAAGCCTTTTCTCCATGGCTCGATCACCTCCTGAAATGAGTCATACTAAATATATCATTGGATTTTAACAAAATCAATATCTGGTTTAAATAAATGAATTACATTGGTCAATTCTGTGAAAAACTATTGCCCTTCATTTCAATCCGACTCAGATCTGGGCCGGCATCCGCCAGACCGCCAGGAAATAGAGGCCGAGAAGGATGTCTATTGCAAGGAAATCGGGACGGGCATCCTCGGCGAACTCGGCGGCGCTCTGAAGGAACCACCACCAGATTCCGAGCTGCTGGTTTGTCCGGAAGGCGATGTCGAGGAGATCCTCTTCTGGACCGCTGTCGGTGAGCGAGAGCAGGTAGAGCTCCGAGGTCTTCAGCAGGATCGCGAAGGAAAGCTCGTACTGCTCGTGTGCGATCATCCTTCTGAGCGTCTTGAGGTGGCGTCGGATCCGCTCCTGGATTCGTTGATTTCCCCGGAGGACGATTCGCAGGTTGCGCTGAATCCGCTGAAAGCAGCGGTCGAGCTCAGCCTGGCGTTGGGCGCTGCTACCGATGAGGTACTTGTAGAACTCGCCGGGTCGTCCGATGAGGTTGCCGGTAGCGATGGCGAGCTGACGCCGCAGCACGGGATTCTCGGCTCTGAGGAGCCTGGGGATGATCTCCCACGCCGCTTCGATGACTCCCAACCGCGAAGCCGCCTCGGCGCTCGAGGCGAAGAGACGTTCGGAGGTGCTGACGAGGAACATCTGCTTGATTGCCTCTGTGGAGAGGTTGCCGCCAATTGCGCCGAGTGCCTGGATGCAGGCATCCTGAAGATCCTCCGAAGCGCTCTGGAGGCCCTCGACGAGCGAAGGGACCGCTCGGGCGTCTCCGATGCGTCCAAGCGCGCGAGCTGCATCTGTACGGACCGACGAGGTGGGATCGGTCAGAAGGTTGGTGAGCACGTCGACGACCGTAGGTGAACCGATGCGCCCGAGCGCACGCACTGACTCGATGCGAACATCCGGATCGGGATCCTCGAGCCGCGAGACGATCTCCTCGATGGCGATGTCGTCGTCGTGGCCTTCGATCTCCCGAAGCGCGCGTGCGACGCGGAGCGAATGGGAGGTGTTCCCGATAACGCCCATGTTGACGAAGGTCCTGAAGATGTTCGGCCGGACGATCCGACCAACGACGAATCCCACCGGCTTTTCCGAACCTTCGCGAATTCGGGACAGCACGAGAACACTAATGCCGACGAGTACGAGGGAAATGAGCAGCACGATGTGGATGCCGCCGATACGGATCAATCCGAGCAATCGGTAATGTACCCCGTGAAAGGTGTCGTTGAGCTTTCCGCCGAGCAACGAGCCGCCTGCCGAGACGATCCCTACGATGGTTGTGTACCAGGAGACGTAGCTGATGCGGTTCTCGAGCGGCGTGAGCGTGAGCATCATCTGGTTGACTCCCTCGCCGAAGCCGGGTGCGAGGAGGCCCCCGACGATGGCGATGACCGGCAGCACGTAGACGTAGTTGTGCGAGCTCAGGACGAAGTAGCCAATCCAGCTCAGGGCCGAGAGGCTCCCAAGGATGACGACCGGCTTGCGTCCGAAACGGTCCATGATGATGCCCCATTGTGCAACCACGCCGACCCAAATGACTTGAGACATGACGAACATGATTCCGAGCCAGATATTCGGGGCCCCGATTTCCTCGGGGTTCGTAATGAAGGGAGCGGCAAACGGCGCAAAGACGTTGGTCGAGAAGATCGACACGCCGACTGCAACCGAAAACCAAACGAAATTCGCGCTGCGAAGGGGTTCGATCAGATCGGTGAGGGTAATTGGACCGCGCGGCGTCTGATCGGGCTCGGGAATTCGGACGTGTATGAAGATGTCTGCGATTCCGGCGGCGCCGGCTGCGAGGAAGACGAATCCGTAGACGGTGAAGATGCTCACGCCGCCCACGATGTCGAGAAGCATGGTCACACTGAAGAACCAGCCGATCGTAACGGCGTTGATGATCGCTGAACGGCGTCCGAAGAAGGTCGCGCGGACCTTCCCGGGTATGAGGTCTGCGACCCAACCCCACCAGCCCGAAGCGCTCATGTTCATCAGAATCCAACTCGCCGTCAGCCCGACGAAGACGAGGCCAATTTGGGTCGGATGAACGCCGTGTGCGGCCGCCCAAAAGGAGATCCCCGCGAGCACGAATCCGAAGAGACGGTGGATGAGGTGAAAGGGGACGAAGATGAGCTTTCGTTTCGGAACTCGGGAGTAGATGAAAATGGACAGGAGCTGGAATACGGCGGTCAACTGTGCGATGGCGACGAGGATACCGAGCTGGGTGGCGCTCGCTCCAAGATGGTTCATGAAAAAGACGTTGAATATCGGCTGGGGGGAGGCCACGGTCATCCAGATCGTGCCTCCGCTCCCGGCAACGATATTGAGCGTCATCGCCCGGTTGAGACGTTCCTGTGAGATCCTAGCCATCAGATAGAAGCTATCGAGCCGGCGGAAAATGTCAACATGCTGCCGACAAGACGAAACCGGGGCCGGGGGCGTTGCCCCGGCCCCGGTTGTCGCCGGGAATATATATGAAAAGGAGGTACACTTGCATAACAATTCGGGCCCAAGAGGGTTACATCCGGAATCGACGAGACCATCGCAAAATGCAGCAGCTGTATACAGAGGCTTCTGAACGGCTGGATAATGGAATAGCAGAAACCGTCGGCGCTTCTCGACAAGCATGCTCCTATCCGCTACCATTGTCGGCAATGAAAAAACGTAGGCTCGGATCCAATGGAGAGGCTGTTTCCGTAGTCGGCTTCGGTGCGTGGCCGATCGGCGGCGGCATGGGCGCCGTCGAAGAGAAGCAGGCGGTCAGAACCGTTCACGCAGCGTTGGATCACGGGATAACGCTCATCGATACCGCTGAAGCGTATCGCCATTCGGAGAGCTTTCTCGGGGCGGCGCTCACGGACGGACGCCGGAACCGAGTATTTCTCGCAACGAAGGCAAGCTTCGATTTCAGCCCGGCAGGGATCCGCGCTGCACTCGAGTCCAGCCTTCGAAACCTCCGGACCGACCGGCTCGACCTCTATCAGCTGCACCGATGGGACCCAAGTCGCTCGGTCGAGGAATCGATGGGAGAGTTGGCGCGCCTAAAGGAAGAGGGCAAGGTCCGATTCATCGGGATCTCCAACTTCACGGTGGACCAGACTCGCCGTGCGGCGAAGACGACGCGCGTCGATTCGACGCAGCCGGCCTACAACATGTTCGACCGGGACATCGAATCGGACCTGATACCATACTGCGCCGCACAAGGCATTGGGATTCTCGCACACAGCGTCTTCGCGAAGGGACTGCTTACCGGCAAGTATCGACCCGACCACACCTTCGCGCTCGACGACGAACGCTCTTCGATGCCCAGGTTCCAGGGACGGCGGTTCCGAGAGTATCTCGAACGGGCCGGGCGCCTGAAAACGGTGGCCCAGGGGCTCGGTGTGACCCTGGTACAGTTGGCCCTCGCCTGGGTTTTGCGGGACCCGACCGTCACCTGCGCCCTGGCCGGGGCCAAATCGCCGGAGCAGGTCGCCGAGCAGGCGAAGGCAGCCGAGCTCAGGCTCGACGATCCAACGATCAACCTCATCGAATCGATTCTTGCCTGATTTTCTTTCGAACCGGTCTTCCCGTTACCTGGCTTCGGAGATGAGCGATTGGAGCTTCCCCATCATCTCGGCGAGGAAGAGGTCCATATAGTCGTCGTAGATTGCCGAGGCGTGGGGCATGATGAAGACGTTCGGAAGATCCCAGAGCTTCGAAGTCTCCGGCAAGGGCTCCTCGGCAAAGACGTCCAGTCCGGCACCTGCGATCCTTCCGGTTTCTATCGCCCAGATCAGATCCTCCTCCAGGTAACAGCTCCCTCGGCCGAGGTTGTAGAGATATGCCGATCGTTTCATCCGGGCGAAGTGGTCTCGCGTAAAGATCTTCGCAGTCTGCTCGCCGCCGGGCAGGGCGAGGACCACCTGGTCGGCTCTTTCGAGAAAAGGCCCCATCTCCTCGAATCGCACCACCTTGCGAACGCGCTTATTGGTATCCGAGGGGGAAGGGGTGCGTCTGACGCCGGTCACGCTGCATCCGAGTGCGGACAGCGCGCGGGCGCATGCCCGCCCGATGTTGCCGTACCCGACGATGAGAGCTCTTTGAACCATCAGGCTGCGACACTGGCTCAAGCCCTCTCGGCTCCAGAGGCGTCTCCCCTTGTTGTCAATCAAGAACTCCATCTTTCTGTTGAAATAGAGCATCATCGAAAGAAGCGACTCGGCCATCAGAATCCCGTGAAAGGTGCCGTAGAAGACCGGGACACGACCATTGGGGTCTGCGTCGACATACTCGCGCCCCGCCGCGGGTGTAAATACTGCCTTGAGCCTCGGTGCCTGCCCGTAGAAATCGGCCGGGAACCGCCAGGTGGCGACGAAATCCGCGTCTGCGAGACCGCTGCCGAGCTCACTGGTCTTGTGGACCCGGACCGTTTCGAGGCCGGGGAAGACGCCTTCGAGCTCCCGTACGTGGTCTTTCTTGAACGCGAACGCATCGACCTTGCTGTCGAGATTGAGATAGATTTTCATAGGCAGCCATAGTAAGCGTTGATTCCCCCAGATGCAATCCTCGAGGCGAGTCCTGAAACTCGTTCTGTGTAGCGCGCAGGTTGACTGACTGCCAACGTCGAACTAAAGTACACCTATATGAGCTCGATGAGAGGAGATCGATCGACTCAGTGAACGGCCTGAATCTGAGAGCGAAACATCCTGTCCTACGCTACGCGTTTGTGCTCACGCTGTTGACAGCCATTGGTGCTCCCACCTGGGCTCAGGGAGCGCTCCTTCCCCAGCTCCAACAGAGTGCGAAGAACGCGGCGAGCGCTCAGACGACTCCGACGGCTCCGTCGGCGCCTTCCGAAGCACAGCCGGCGGCCGCGGAGCCCAACGCCGGCATCAACGGGCAGACCTGGGCCAGGCTCATCAACGACAACAACCTCTTCTCGTGGCTTTTCCTTGTCATCTTCATCATCGCCGGGCTGGCGCTGGGACGTGGCCTTTCTTTTCTCTTGACGAAAATCGCAGCGAAGCTCCGCACGTCGAAATCTGAGCTTCGGGCCGAGCTGTTCGAGAGCGCAGGCGGCCCGGCGAACCTCGCCCTCATCACCGCCGGAATCTATCTCGGGCTGACGCGGATCTCGGTCGACCCCGCGGTCCGCAGCTTCACCACCGATGTTATTGCGCTGCTGGTCTACATAGCGATCTTCTGGTTTGCCTACAACATCATCTCGGTCGTGGAGATTGCTCTTCGCCGGTTTACCGCGCGGACCGAAACGAAGCTCGACGATATGCTCGTCCCCCTCATCCGCAAGACGCTGCGACTCTTCGTCATAATATTCGCGGTCCTGCTGATCGCCGAGAACGTCTTCCGCCAGAACATAGGAACGTGGCTCGCCGGGCTTGGGATCGCCGGCATCGCAGTGTCTCTCGCGGCCCAGGACTCGCTCAAGAATCTCTTCGGGTCGATCACGATTCTCTTCGATCGCCCCTTCAAGCTTGGAGACCGGATCGTGTTCTCCGGTTTCGACGGGCCGGTGGAAGAGATCGGGTTCCGGTCGATCAAGATCCGTACCCTCACGGGACATCTCGTAACCGTCCCGAACTCGAAGGTCGTCAACGAGGCCGTCGAGAACATCGGAGCGCGTCCATATATTCGGCGGTTGATGAACGTGACGATCACCTACGATACCCCGCGCGAAAAGCTCGAGCGGGCGGTCCAAATCATCCATGACATCCTCGAGGAAGAGGGTATTCGAGAGCCTATTCACGGCTCGGTCGGCAAGGACGAGTTCCCGCCCCGCGTCTACTTCACCGACTACAACGCAGACAGTCTCAACATCATGGTGCTCTATTGGTTCTTCCCGCCGAACTACTGGGACTACATGGAGCACACCCAGCGTTTCAACCTAAGGCTCTTCGAGGAGTACGAGAAGGCTGGAATCGAGTTCGCGTTCCCGACCCAGACTCTCTATCTCGCCGGAGATCCAAATCGGCGACTGTCAGTCGATGTCACCAAGAGGACGGAGACCTGAGCCGGACCTGAAAACGTTCGCCTCAGCTTTCCAGATCGTCCTCAGTGACAAACTGCCGCTCGTAGAGCGTCCGGTACAGGCCCTCGCGCGAGCTGAGCTCTTCGTGAGTTCCCTCATCTACGATCATGCCTCGATCGATGACGAAGATGCGGTCTGCGTTGCGCACGGTGCTCAGTCGGTGGGCGATAACGACGGCCGTCCTGGCCTCGAGCAGCCGAGAAAGGGCTCGCTGTATGAGAGCCTCCGTGAGGGTATCGACCGAAGAGGTGGCCTCGTCCAGGATTATAATCGACGGATCGACAAGGATCGCTCGGGCAATGCAGATGAGCTGCCGCTGGCCGGTCGAGAGGTTGGCGCCGCCTTCCGCTATGAGTGTATTGTAGCCCTCGGGGAGGCGGTTGATGAACTCGGCGGCCTCGGCCGCTTCAGCGGCAGCTCGAACCTCTGCGTCGGTGGCTTCCGGACGGCCGAAACGGATATTGTCTGAGATCGTTCCGGAAAAGACGTAGGGTGTCTGCGGCACGTATCCCATGTGCGCATGAAGGCTTTCGGAGGCAACAGCATGTAGATCGACTCCGTCGATGAGTATTGAACCTGCCTGTGGCTCGTAGAAGCGGCAGAGGAGGTTGCTTATCGAAGTCTTGCCTGCGCCGGTGGGTCCCACGAGGGCTACAGTAGCGCCCGGTTCGATCTTGAGGCTGATGTCGTGCAGCACCTCACGGCCTGGAACGTAGGAAAAGGTCACGTGGTCGATATGAATCCTCCCACGAATACCCTTGCCCCCGGCCGTGCGCGGGAGGTGTACGGCGTCGGGAATATCGGTGACCGTCGGAAGCGTGTCGAGAAGCTCGAGCACTCGAGCACCCCCCGCGCTAGCCGACTGCAGGGTTGTGTAGAACTGGCTGAGGTCGCGAATTGGCATGAAGAACCGCGATACGTAGGTCATGAAGGCGACCATCACGCCAATCGTCAGGTGGCCGCGTGCGACCATGAAGCCCCCGGCGAGGAGGACGATGCCGGTCGAGACGATGCCGAGCAGATCCACTGTCGGCATGAAGACGAACGAGAGTGTCATTGCGCTCACGTTTGCATCGCGGTTCTCTCGATTGCTCGTGTCGAAGCGGCGCTGGGTGTGATCTTCCTGGGAGAAGGCCTGTATCTCTCGAATCCCGCCGATATTTTCGGCGAGCTCGCCCACGACCTCGCCGATCTTTTCACGGGTTGCACGGAACGCCGTCCGGGCCTTCCTGCTGAAGAGAAAGGTTGCGAGCACCATGAAGGGAATGACACTGAAAGTGAGAAGCGCGAGACGGGGGTCCATGGCAACCATGACCACCACCGTTCCGACGATCGTGACTGTATCTCCGACGATGCTGAGCAACCCTCCTGACAAAAGGTTGTTGATGACAGCCACGTCGTTGATGACTCGCGAGATGGTGACGCCGACGATGTGCCCATCGTTGTATGCTACCGAAAGTCGCTGCAGGTGATCGAAGAGCCGGTTGCGGAGACTATTGAGCACGAGCTGACCGGCTCGAGAAAGGAGATACCCCTGTCTCGCTGAGGCAATGAATCCGACGATCATCGCGACAGCGAGGAGCAGCCCGTCACGGAGGAGTCCGCCCGAGCTCTTTGCCGTGATGTCGCCGTCAATGATTACCTTGGTGAGGTAGGGTACGAGCAGGCCGGCCCCGCTCGAAACCAACATCAGAATCCCGGCCGCGGTCAGAAGCTTCCAATAGGGCCTCACGAAGACGGACAGGCGCATGAGCACGCGGCCGTTTATCTTCCCTGCCTCACCACCGCCCATGGAATGAATCATCCGCCCCGGTCCACCGTGTGAGACGGCCCCGCCGATCATCCCTGCTGTTCCTCCGTCTCGGAGGTGTCACGATACCTGACCGCCTCGGGGCGCAGCTGCTGATGGTAGATCCGGGCATAGAGCTCGCTGGTTCGCAGCAGCTGCTCGTGTGGTGAGCTCCCGTCACTTCGGCGGGCTATCGCCGCGATCCTGCCGCCTTCGAGAACTATGACGACATCCGCGCCGCGGACGGTGCTCAATCGTTGGGCGATGACGAACGATGTTCGCCCCTCCATCAGCGTCTTGAGGGCCGACTGAATGAGGCGCTCGGTTTCGCTGTCGACGCTCGAAGTAGCGTCGTCGAGTATTATGATCCGTGGATCTTTCAATAGGGCACGCGCGATAGAGACCCTCTGCCGCTGGCCGCCGGAGAGGGTAACCCCTCGCTCCCCGACCCGTGTGTCGTAACCGTCCGGCATGGCCGTGATGAAATCGTGGGCGTGCGCGGCGCGGGCTGCCGCCTCGATCTCTTCGATCCCGGCCGTCGGCTGGCCGAATGAGATGTTTTCCCGCAGCGTCGTCGAGAAGAGGACGGTGTCCTGCATGACGATTCCGATTGCCTGGCGAAGCGATACGAGCGTGACTTCCCGCAGGTCATTTCCGTCGATGAGAACCCTACCCTCCGTGGGATCGTAGAATCGGGGTACCAGACTGATGATCGAGCTCTTGCCTGAGCCGGTAGCACCGAGGAGCGCCACTTTCTCCCCCGGTTCGACGGCGAAATCGATATCCCTCAGCACCCAGTAGTCAGAGGTATGTGAAAAGGAGACTCGCTCGAAGGTAACGCTTCCCGCTACCGTTCCGATTGGCTTTGCGCCGGGGGAATCGACGACGTCCGACCGCGCATCGATTATCTCGAAAACCCGGTCACCGGACGCGGCCGCCTGGGAAACCGCGGTCACCACCCATCCGAATTGGCGCACCGGGACCATCAGCTGCCCGACGTAGGTGATGAAGGCAACCAGCTCGCCGATCGTGAGCTGTGAACGGATGACGAGGCTTCCCCCGTAGATCAGCACGAAGAGTGTTCCGACCCCGGCGAAAAAGCTCATAAAAGGGGAAAAGAACGCACTGAGCCTCGCCGAGATCATCTGAGTAGAGAAGAGCTCGAAGCTCTTTCCGCGGAAACGCTCCGTTTCCGCCTCTTCCTGTCCGAAGGCTTTCACCGTGCGGGAACCGCGCAGGTTCTGTTCGAGGTGGGTGGTGAGCTCCGCCTCCTTCTGGCGCACCTCTCGAGAGATGGGACGCAGGCGCCGACCAAACCGAAACGCAGAATAGGCCATGATCGGCACAACGGTCAGCGTGAGGAGAGCGAGGCGGGCGTTCATTGCGAACATCGCGCCTGCCACGCCAATGACCAGCGTCACGGCGGTCGCAAGGCGTAGAATGGCCCTGCCGGTCAGGAAGCGGATTCGGTCCACATCGCTTATCGCTCTCCCGATGAGCTGGCCGCTCTCCGCCCGGTCGTGGTAGCTGAATGACAGAGACTGCAGCTTGCGGTGAATCAAGTTGCGCAGATCGTAGGCAACCCCCTGGGAAGCCACCTCCGTCCAGCGGCCGGACAGGTAGGTGAAGAGGCCCCGGACGGCTGTCAGACCGACGAGGACGAGAACCCCGACAACGATAACGTGGAGCATCCGCGCTCGGATACCTGTATCGATGACGGTTCGGATTACCATCGGCTGGTAGATCGATATCCCGGTCGATATCAGCATGACGAGGTAGGACGCCGCGGTCATCTTCCAGTAGGGGCGCAGATAGCCCATGCAGCGGCGAACGACACGCACGCTCGAGACGACTGTGCCCGAGCTCGACTTCACTTCTCCTCCTGCACGCCGAGCAGTCGGTTCAGCCTCCTGAAGGCATCGAGAATCTGCTCGAGCTCCTCCCGCGGGAGCGTTCTCAACCGTTCCCGAAGGAGCGGAATCCCGCCGAGGGCAGTCGATGCCGCCAACCTTCTTCCCTGCTCAGTCAGGTCGACCTCAACGACGCGATTGTCGTTGGCGGATCGTTTTCGTGTCGCGAGACTCTCTTGCTCGAGCTTTGCCACGAGCTCGGTGGTCGAGCTCTCGCTTATGTACAGGAAAGCGCTCAACTGACCCATCGTGGTCGGGCCGTTGTCCTGGAGGTAGCGCAGGGTGGAGAGTTCCCGTCCACTCCGGCCCGAATCGTGGATATCCCGAGAGTAGTGACGAAGGTACCGGAAAAGCGCCAGAAATGAATGGATCGTATCGAGGTAGATCGGGGAGTCCTTGGGTTGTCGGATGCGCATCGATCCCCCGGATATCTTTCGGTTCCGAATATTTCGGTACCAAAACAATAAGCCGAGGCCGGCCGGTCGTCAAGGTGCGCGAACGGCAACGGACAAAGCATCGGCTGGAAGAGGAACACAGGTGATTGCAGTCGTTTGGAAAGGCCGAGCGGTAGTCGTCGAAGCTGCCGAGGGTCAGACGGAGGTGAGGGCCGTGTCGGACCAGTCGCGAAGAATCTCGTCGATCTGTCCGTAGCCGGTGGCCGCCATGAGGCGATTGCGGAGCTTCGCCGCGCCAGGAAAGCCCGATACGTAGACTTTGACGAACTTCTTCATCACCTCGAAGTTCTTGTCGCTGCCCCAGGTAGAGCGATAGAGATCGAGGTGCTCGACCAGCAGCTCGAGGCGTTGTCTCGGCGGGGTATCGAGATTGGAGCGCTGTGCATCGAAGAGGTGGATGTTGCCGAAGATGCCGCGGCCGACCATGACGCCGTCGACTCCGTAGCTCTTTGCTTTGTCGTCGATCTCGGCGAGGCTCTCCACGTCGCCGTTTCCGATGATGAGCGTCTCAGAGCCCATGCGATTGCGGACCCGAACGACTTTGCCGATCTCCTCCCACTTGGCAGGGAAATCCGACATCTCCTTCGCGGTGCGCCCGTGCATGGTGAGGACGGTCGGCTCTTGTTCGAGCAAAAAGGAGGCCCACTCTTCGGTCTCTATCTTGCGAAATCCAATACGTGTTTTGACGCTCACCGGCAGGCCCCTGGAACCCTCCTTCGCGGCGGCAACGAGCTCCCGAACGAGCGGCTTGTTCTCGATGAGCGCCGAACAACAACCGTTCTTGACGATCTTCTTCACCGGGCAGCCCATGTTGATATCGATACCGTCGAAGCCCATCTCGTGCAGATCGCGCGCTGCTTTGTAGTAGTGCTCGGGGTTATTGCCCCATATCTGTGCGACGATCGGACGTTCGATCTCGGTGAATTGCAGCCGGTGTATTACCGCCTCGCGGCCATCCGAGCACATGCCGTCGGTATTCGTAAACTCGGTGAAAAAGACATCCGGACGCCCGCAGCGCGCGACGATGCGCCTGAAGACGGTGTCGGTGACGTCCTCCATCGGTGCGAGGACTTTGATCGGTTTGGGGAGCCTGTGCCAGAAATCGTCCATTCCCTTGAATTCCCTCTGCCGAACGTCCTTCGGGACGGTTATGTCAGCTGCGGCCACTGTGCTCCCAACCGGTCGAAACGGCGATTCAGCTCTTCGATAATCTCCGATGGGAACTCCGCTATTGCGGTAAGGTACTGGATGTTTGCCAACATGTGGGCGGGATTCGTCGTGCCTACGATCGCCGAGGTGACTGCCGGAAGAGAGAGGGCATAGGCGAGCGCTGTTTCGACCGGCTCCGGTGTCTCGTTCCATCCCACGGCAAGCGGGCCCTCGGCAAGCATTGCCACGGCCCGTTTGAAATATCCGTCGGCGTAGTCGCTCGGGCTCTCGTCCGCCTGCCAGACTCCGTTTGCAATCGGTCGTTTGACTATGACCCCCATTCCCGCCCGCGCGGCCGCCGGGAGCAGGCTCTTGCGTGCCTTCTGGTCGACGAGACTGAAGCTCGTTTGAAGCCCGTCGAAATGGCCGGATTTCACGGCCCACTCGGCGGCCTCGTTATCGCCACTGTAGGCTATGTAACGAGTTTTCCCGTTTTCTTTCGCCCGCTTCAAAGCCTCGATGACCTCTCCTCGCTCGAGGATTTCCACGCTACAGCTATGGAGGTGGAGGATGTCGAGGTGGTCGGTCCCCATCAACCTCAGGCTGCGATCGACGCTGTCCGTTATGGTCTCGGAGGTCCACTCCTCTCCTGAATATCCGTCAGGAACGTGACCGCACTTCGTCGACAGTATGTATTCGTCACGGCGACGGGCAACACATCGTCCCACCAGCTCCTCGCTGATTCCGTAGCAGGCCGCAGTGTCGATCAGGTTGATGCCGTGGTCGAGAGCTATTTCGAGGACCTGCGTCGCGCGATCTACGTCGTCGAGGGTGAGGGCGAACCCCATCTCGGCCAATCCGACGCCGAGCATGCCGATCTTCAAATCCGTCTTGCCGTAGGAGCGATATTCCATCGGCAAAGGATACTATTCGCCGGGAGGAAGTGCAACCAACGGCAATATCTGTCGCCGGTTGACGGTTTTTTCCGCATGCGGTAGATTGATAATAAACCGACTGGTCGGTCAGTTATACTCACCGGAGGCTTGATCTATGTCGCCGAAACCCGATGTGAGCGAAGAGCGGAGATCACAGATCGTCGATGCCGCGACGAAGGTGTTCGCCAGACTCGGCTTCAAGGGAAGCCGAATGGACGACATCGTTGAAGAATCGGGGTTCAGCAAAGGTCTGCTCTACTGGTATTTCAAAAGCAAGGACGCGATCATCGTCGCTGTCATGGAGCGGCTCTTTGCCCCGCAGGTCGATCGCGTAAAGAGAATTGCAGAATCGGAGGCAAGTGCGCGCGAGAAGCTCCTCGCAGTGGGTAAGGACGCGGTCCGCGAGATTCGCAGCATGAACCGTATTCTTCCGATCACCTTCGAGTACTACTCCTACGCATTTCGCAACAAGGCGGTTAGGGAAGTCTTGCGAGAGGTCGGCATGGAGTACTACGGCACGATTCAAACGATCATCGAGGCGGGGATTGCGAATGGAGAGTTCCGGTCCGTCGATGCACGCAAAGCATCGCTTTCGGTCGGGGCGACCCTCGAGGGCAGCCTACTGCTCGGAGTCTTCGCTCCCAAGGCGGTAGACTTCGCGGATCAGATCGTTGCCTCCATGGAGCTGCTGGCCGACGGGCTCAAGGCCGACAGGCCCGGTGCCGGAAGGTCTGGAGCCGATCGGCCCAGGCGCAAGAACGAAAATTGAGGAGGAATCATGGCGCTTATCGAATTTGACGCTGTCACAAAAGATTATCCGATGGGGAAGATAACTGTTCACGCCCTGCGTGGACTGAGCCTCGTGGTGGAGAAGGGTGAGCTCGTCGTGCTTCTCGGTCCCTCGGGATGTGGGAAGACGACGACACTGAATCTCGCCGGTGGGCTGGACCGGCCGACCGACGGACGAGTCTCCGTGAACGGACAGGACATTAGCCGGTTCGACGAACGAAACATGACGAAGTATCGAAGAACGAGCGTGGGGTTCATCTTTCAGTTCTTCAACCTCATTCCGACCCTGACGGCCGCGGAAAACGTGGAGTTCTCACTTGCGCTTCTCGACGGTAGGCGCAACACGCGGGCCGCGGCTCACGAGTTGCTCGACCTGTTGGGGATCAAGGACCGCGCGGACCACTTCCCGTCGGAGCTTTCGGGCGGAGAACAACAGCGAGTGGCGATTGCCCGGGCTCTGGCCAACCGCCCGGCGGTTCTGCTCTGCGACGAGCCGACCGGCAACCTCGACGTCGGCACCGGAGTGCAGGTTCTCGCGGCGATTCGCGAGCTCAACCGCAAAGAGGGCACCACTGTGCTCATGGTCACTCACAACGGCGCCATCGCCCCGATGGCCGACAGGATCGTCCGCTTGCACGACGGCGCAATCGACCGAATCGAGCCGGTCGAGTCACCCCGAGAAGCCGTCGAGCTCAGCTGGTAGGAGGGCAAAGATGACCGGTCTGCTTCTGAAAAAGGCCTTGCGTGATCTTCACCGTTCGCTCGCGCAGACAATCGCCCTCGTGGTAATCATCGCCCTCGGTGTGGCGAGCCTCGTAGCCCTTATCGGGGCCTACAGGGATCTCGGTACTTCCTATGACCGAACCTATGCCGAGCTCCATTTTGCCGACGTGACCTTCGCCGTGCAGTCGGCCCCCGAGTCGATAGTCGGGGAGATCGCCGGAGTCAGCGGGGTACACGCAGTCACAGGGCGTCTGATAGTCGACACCGGCATGACGGTCCAGGAAAAGGACGGCAAAAGCAAGCAGGTTCGAGCCCGTCTCATCGGCATCCCAGGGACACACAAGCCCGCGGTCGATACTGTGCTGGTGACGAAGGGCAGCTATTTTGGCCCTTCCCGATCTTCGACGAGCGAGAACCTCTCCGGCAGAGCGCTCGTGGAGTCCCACTTTGCAAAGGTCTACGATATAGCTCCGGGCGACACGATCACACCCCTCATAGGCGGCAACAGAACGCCTCTCGAAGTCTCAGGTGTCGTAGCAAGTCCGGAATATCTCATTGTGAGCGCGAGCCGGCAGGACATTATCCCGAGCGCACGAACCTTCGGGGTGCTTTTTGTTCCACGCTCGGGCCTCCAGAAGCTCACGAACGAGGGGGGGGTGGTCAACAACTTCGCCGTGCTCCTCGCTCCCGGGGCCGACTCATCAGCGGTGATCGATAGGATCCGCGGGCTGCTCGAGCCGTACGGGCTTTCCACCGTGACGTTGCAGAAGGATCAGCCCTCCGCTTCCGCTCTTCGCCTCGATCTCGAGGGATATCGGGAGATAGGCTACATGATGCCCGCGCTCATCCTGCTCGCTGCCGCTGCATCATTGTTCGTCATGCTCAACCGCCAGATCCGCTCTCAGCAGACGCACATCGGCTTGATGAAGGCGCTCGGCTACTCTCGCGGCGCCGTTCTACTGCACTACCTCACGACGGTCGTGGCGGTCGGCATCTTCGGAGCGGCGGTGGGGATCGCGGCAGGGTTCCCTCTCGGATCCGAGATTACTGCCGCCTATGCCAAGGAGCTCGGAATTCCGCTCGTCAGAAGCCGCTTCTACCTCGATCTGGCTCTCGTCGGCGCTCTCGTTACGATCGTCGGCGCCCTCCTCGCCGGGCTCTTTCCCGCCCTGCGCGCCTCGCGTATGGAACCGGCCGCCGCCATGCGGCCCGACCCGACGCGCGCCCTCACGCGCGGCAGGCGCACGATCTTCGACCGTTTGTTGCCGATGAGCCTCTGGCTGAGGCTGCCGTTCCGCAACGTCTTCCGAGTGCGAAGCCGCTCGATTTCGACCCTCGTCGGGATCGTCTTTGCCTTCGTGCTCGTTCTCTCTTCGTGGGCGCTTATCGACTCGATGCAGAATCTTCTCTACGACAATTTTCACAAAGTCGAACGCTGGGACGTGTCGGCCGTTTTTGACCAGCCGAAGAGTGCAAACCTCCTGTCGACGATTCGCAGTTGGCGTGGGGTGAAGCAGGCGGAACCACTGATACAGCTCCCGGTGACGATTCGAGCGGCCAAGCCGCAACCATCCGCCCGGAGCGGTGCGCAGTCAGGAACCGGCACCGGGGATACCGGCGGATCCGCGGGCGCACCGAGCGAGCAGCTTCTGCTCACGGCCATGAGCCCGTCACACTCCCTACACGCAATTCAGCTCGAGAGGGGGAGCAGTCAGTCCGAGGCAATGGCCGAGGGGAAGGTCGTCATAAGTCGTCCGACCGCCAACAAGCTCGATGTCGGAATCGGTGATCGAGTCGCGCTCGACACCCCACTCGGACGCCACACGCTGACCGTCGGCGGAATCAGCAACGAGTTCTTGAGCGCCGTCGCCTACACCCGTCTGAGCGAAGCCGAGAGCTGGGTGCCCTTCCATACCGAGGTCTTCAACGGCCTTTACCTCACCGTCGACCCGGCACAGGCTTCTGCAATCAAGACAGACCTCTATCACCTCCCCGGTGCAGCGAGCGTCCAACAGAAGTCTGCAGTCGAGGCGGACTGGCAGTCTCTCATGGGGCTCTACTATGTCTTCATGGGGGTCATCTTGATCTTCGCCCTCGTCATGGCTTTCGCGATTCTCTTCAATACCATGACCGTGAATGTCCTCGAGCAGCAGCGTGAGTTCGCGACAATGCGCTCTCTGGGTACGGGCGGCTCGCGAGTCGCGATGCTCATGACCGTGGAAAACCTCCTGCTCTGGGCCATCGCGCTTGTGCCAGGTCTCCTAATCGGCACCTGGGCCGCAGGGCAGATGGTCTCGGCTTTCCAGTCGGACGCCTTCAACCTCACGGTCGCCGTGACTCCCATGAGCTACTTTGTCACTGCCGGAGGAATCCTCGTCACGATGATCTTGGCGGCGATACCCGCTGTCCGACGCGTGAACCGGCTCAACCTCGCGGAAGCGACGAAGGTGCTCACCTGAGGAGGCGGTGACGAAGCTCGGCGGCCGAGGTGAGAAACGGCGTCCGGCGCGCCTTTCTCTAAGGGAACTCTTCCACCTCGGCGCTGCGGTCGAGATCGGCGTCGGAGGTGTCGGCGCGATAGTATTCTTTCGCCCATCTGATGGTCCGCCTGAAGGCCTCATCGGTCGAGAAGATCGGCTCGTAGCCGAAGTCCCTGCGTGCCCTCTCGGAAACAAAGGTGTGGTCGATACAGGTCTGGATGACCGAGAAACGGTTGAAAGGCGCCTTGGGAGAGAAAAGCTCCGAGAGCATCGCGAGGAGATAGGCGATCGCATAGGGGATAGACCGGCGCGGGGGGGTGTAGCCGAGCGACTCCAGGAAGGGCCCCATGAAGTCGAAAAGGTTGAGATCGGGCTTGTGATCGGTAACGAAGTAGCATTGGCCCGCGAGGGGTGAGCCCGGGAAGAGATTCTCCGCAGCGAGGATATGGGCGTGAGCGACGTTCCCCGAGTAGACGTGACTGAAGCGCGCCGAACCATCGCCGAGACGTACGTTGAAGTTGCTCGAGGCGGCGGCGATCAGGTTCGGAAGATGGTACTTGTCGTGTGGACCATACATCCCCGTCGGACGCAGCACACAGGTCGCGAGCTCGCTATCGTTGGCTTCGAGAACGAGCTGCTCGGCGCGGATTTTGGATCGGGAATAGGGATCCTTGGGTGGAGATGAGGGATAGGGTAGCGACTCATCACCGTCTACGATCGGCCGGCGGCCGTCCACGACAACATCCATCGAGCTCGTGAAGACCATGCGGCGGACCGAACGGCGGCGGCACGCCTCGATGAGGAGTCGAGTACCTTCGACATTGACTTCGTCGTATATCGCACGCGGCAGCACAGGATTCCAGACCGCCGCAGCGGCGTGATAGACGATATCAACCCCCTCGCACGCGGCGTCGACGTCCTCCGGATTGCGGACGTCTCCGACGAGGGATTCGACGTTTGGTCTATCGACTTCTTCGAGATCGAGCACCCGAACGGTGACACTCCTTCCAAGGAGCTGGGCGACGAGCTCGAGCCCAAGCATTCCAGCGCCGCCGGTAACGAGCGCGCGTTCACGTTGTTGCATGGCATTCCCCGCGAAGCAGAGCTACAGCCGGACACAGAGTTGTCTCACCCCGCTCGACCGGAGAAACCATTATATAGCCCTTTCTCTCCGGATTCAATCACGATGACACTTCACAACGCGTTTGAGGTCGGCTAAACTTGCAACGAATGGAATAATCTCATCCCACGGAGGTCGCAGCATGGTTCCCTACATTTTCGATCCAGAGGTCGTCGATGAGTGTGCGCTGAAGTGCATCGGGCACCCGAAGCCGGAGATGTTCGACGTTTTTGCCCGGGCAATGGAGGAACATTATCCGGGACGCATCGACAACAGCCAACCATGGATCTACAGCATAGCCGGCGGAGCAATGATCCAGATGAAACTCTACTTCGCTTCGCTGCACGAGTACATCATGATTTGGGGCACCCCAATCGGGTCCGAAGGTCATTCGGGACGGCACCACGTGGCATTTTGGGACACGGTAATCGATGGAGAAACCTGGTACTACGCAGAGGGCCAGTTCGAAAAGAGAATCTACAAGCCGGGCGACCGGATCTTCGTCGGTCGAAGGCAGGCAGTTGGGATGAACTTCACTGACGGCGTTTGGGCGGTCGAGTATGCGCGGGGCTTCATACCGCGGAGCTTACCGTTTGGAATTGCCGATGAGGTCTTGAGCGCGCGCGATTTCGTCGCCGCGAAGCAAACCGTCTCTCTCTACACTGCCCTCATCGGACGACATTGGTCGGCGAAGTACAACCGAGATTACCCGCTTCTGATACCGTTCAAGAGACTGCTTGGGGCGATCATGAAAGCCTCGGGAAACCGTACTACCCGTCGACTGATTCCACCACCGCCGAAGGAGCTGCCTCGCAAGAAGCCGTTGTCGGGAACTGCAGCGAAGAGCACGAACGCAAAGAAAGAGTCGGTGAAAAACGCGAGCACAAAGGGTGCGCGGGCCTCGGGTTCTCAGTCGAAGAACGGCTCGAAGGGGCGTTCCACATCTCAGCGTCGATAGGAGCGCTCGACTCGATCGATCATGTGGGGATACATCCCCCGAGTTGCGCGGGCCGTCAGAGCGATGAGGGCCTTGCGGGAGAGTATTCGCTGCATCAAGAATGCGACGATACGGTCGACTCTCCCCGGGACGACCACAGGGCGGCGTCCGAGGGAGTGGAGAGTGTCGGATACCACTGGCCGGCATTCGAGCACGGGGAGGGATTTCCATCTCCGGTTGACCGGCCTGTCGCGAAGAAAGGTCGGAGTTCGAACCGTTCCGGGGCACGAGGCAAGCACGTCGACTCCGGCAGGGCGAAGCTCGGCCCAGAGCCCTTCAGCGAGGGTCCGGATGTAGGCTTTCGTCGCGCCGTAGTGGACGGAGAGCAGCGTCCCTCCGAACGATGCCATCGAAGAGAGAAGGATGATTCCTCCATGTCGCGCCGCGGTCATGCGCTTTCCGAACTCGTAGGTGAGCAGGAGCGGAGCCCGGGAATTGAGATCGATCATTCGCTCGTGGTCCTCCGCAGGCTGCCTGAGAAACGGCCCGATAGTCGAGAGGGCGGCATTGCAGACAAGGAGCCGGACCTCGAGGTTGATTGTTTTCTCCAGCAGGACTTCGAGATGAGCACGATCCGATAGATCGAGACTCAAGGTACGAGTCTCGATCGAGAATCTTCGCGCGAGCAGAGTGGCAAGCTCTTCGAGCGGCGCCGAGCGCCGCCCAACGAGAACGAGATTGAGACCGAGCGCAGCCAACTGACGGGCGAACTCGGCGCCGATGCCGTCTGACCCGCCTGCGATGACCGCCCAGGGTCCATATCGAGAACGAAATCGGGCCTCCCAATCCGTGCTCACTCGATCTTCCTACAGGATGGACATCAGGTTGCTGTAGTCGTTGGCGACTCCGAGCTCGTCGAGGATCTGGGCAATCGCGCCGCGGTGATGTGTTTCATGGTTGAACATGTGCGTCAGCGCCTGCCAGAGGATGAGAGTCCTTTCACCGCTCATGCGCGTCACGAAGCTGAAGGACTGCGTGAGGTTCTCTTCGCGAAGCTCAGTCACGAAGCGTCCTATGACGGCGTCGAGCTCCGGTCGTTTGCGACCGAGGGTTTCGAAGTCCTTGAACATCGGTGCTCCCGGTTGGGGGAGGGGTTCCCCGAGCAGGGGGGACTCGAGCGCCGGGAGGGGGCTGAGCTTCTCTTTGAAGCGCAGAAGCCATGCGCAGTCCGAGCTGTAGATATGGTTCAGGAGCCCGGAGATCGATCCGAAGTAAGAGCCGGCCTTCTTGTTGCGATCCGCCTCGGGGAGCTCTCCGATGATGGTGTAGAGCTGCTCGTTGACGTGTGCGTTGTATGTGGCAAGTAGCGTGAAGTAATCTTTCATGTCTTTCCTCTGGTCTACCCTGCCACACTCCTCGGGGGAAGTCCACACCTCAAAGATCTTGTGGTATAATCGCGCAGAACTCCAAAACATAGAATAGAAACCGCCAACCGAGGAGGAAATGCGATGGAAGCAAAGAGAATCAAGGACATCGGCAATCGAGATGCGAGCCAGCTTACGAATGAGCAGGTTCGAGTCGTGATCGACGATCAGGGGGGAATGGTTCCTGAGCTGTCGCTGAGGCGGGAAAACGGCTATCTCAACACTCACTGGATTCCCTATTTTCGAGGGAACTCCGGCGAGGCCTACCACGAGCGCAAGCATAAGACCTTCTGGGCCGGCGCGCTGCTCTACGAAATCGCGGGCAATTTCCCCTGCCTACCGGCCTTCGGAGTGCCGTCGAAGGTCTACGGGGCTGAGCTCGACGTCCACGGCACGACCGCGCACGGGAAGTGGAAGCCGGAAACCCATGGCACGCTCGAAGGACGGGCCGTCTATTCGATATCGACGCTGGTCGGTGCGGTAAAGGGCCTGAGCTATCGGAAATACGATCTGCTGCTGTCCGGCCATCCCGTTCACTACTCGGCTCTCAAAGTGCGCAATGGTGGGAGCAGATCATACAGAATCAACGCGGCGTGGCATAACACCATAGCACCACCATTCCTGGAGAAAGGATGCCTCATCGATGTGTCGGCAGATCGTTTCGCCACCGTCCCCTCGCCCAGTGAGTTCGACGACACCGGCCGTCTGGAGCGAGGTATGGAGTTCGAGGATATCAGACGCGCCCCGATGCGAAACGGCTCGACGCTCGACGCCCGCGTCGTTCCCGGCATGGTCGGCTACACGGACTTCATCACCGGCGCCATCCCGAGGGAGGCAACGATCGGATGGAGCTCTGTCGTCAATCCCAACCTCGAGGCGGTCTACGTAAGCTTCTTCAAGGGACCAAAGAGCGCGGCCGGCAGCGACATCATCCTCTCCTTCAATGACCTCTGGATGCAGTACGGCGGCCGCAAGTTCACGCCGTGGGCGCTGACGCAGGGAGGAACCGATCAAACCTTCTGCCTCGGTGTGGAGAACTCCGTGGCCGCATTTGCAAACGGATTGGAGTACTCACTTGCGAACCCGACTCTCCTCGATCGTCCGACCACGGTCGAAATCCCGGCTGGAAGTGAGCGCATCCTCTACTACGGATCGCTTGCGGCGACCTATGAGGAGAACCTTGGATCCGGAATATTGCGAGTGGAATCGGCCGGTGACAGAATCGTTCTTACCGGAAGGGACAACGGAGGGTCTCAGAGCTATGCGGCAGATCCAGGCTTCAGCGAGATCGCGAAAATCGTCGAAGAGCTCGGCTGACGTCCATCGACTGCGCGGGATTAGAGCGCATATCAGTGCACCCTAGGGAGGTGAATGTGGCTTCAAATCGGATGAGATACTCGCTCGGGTTGGATTCAAGCACACAGAGCCTTACTGCCGTCGTGGTCGATTTCGTCGACGGAAAGGTTGCCTACGAGCGCAGCCTGGACTACGCACGAGACGAACGTCTCGACGGGTACGGCATCGACCGGAGAGAATATCTGTGCCCTCCCCGCGTACCCGGCGAGGCCGATCAGCCACCGTTGATGTACCTTGCCTCACTCGATGCTCTCTTCGAGGACATGAAACGTGACCGGTTCCCGCTCGGTGAGGTCGGCGCCATAAACGTCTCGGGGCAGCAGCATGGACATCTCTACCTCGCACCGGAAGCGAAGGGACTCTTTGCTCGGCTCCGGGAAGTCTCCTCGGCTGAGAAGCCTCTCGCGGGACAGCTCGCCCGAGCGTTTTCGTACGGCACCGCTCCGATCTGGAGAACGTCCAACACCGGAAGAGAGGCTGACGAGATCAGGAACAGCGTAGGGGGAAAGCGGCGCATGATCGAGCTCTCCGGCTCCGATTCACCTCTCCGATTCACCGGAGCGGTTATGCGGCGTGTGGGCAGACAGTTCCCCGACGCCTTCGGCCGAACCGAGGTCGTTCAGCTGATCAGCAGCTTCATTCCGGCGGTTCTCACCGGCAACCACCGCACACCGATCGACTACGGCAACGGATCCGGGATGTCGCTCATGGATTATCGAGGGAAACGATGGTCCGAAGCGCTGATGGGGGCGGTAGGAGAGGGGCTCGAAGGCGCCGGAAAGGCGATCGAGGCGAAGCTGCCCGATCTTGTCGAGCCCGACAGCGTCGTAGGTTCGATCGCCGCCTACTTCGTGAAGCGTTACGGCTTTAGCAGTGACTGTCGCGTAGCCGCCGGATCGGGCGACAACCCGCAGACGAAGGTTCTGGTGCCGGGTGACCTCCTGAGCCTGGGAACAAGCTTCGTGTTCATGGTCTCGACCGACGGGGAAACCTTCGATCTCGAGGGCTACGCCAACGGAATGTACGACGGAATCGGCCGACCGTTCATGTTCGGGTGCCGAACGAACGGAGCAATGGTGTGGGATCGCGTGCGGAGCGAGCATGGTCTCGAGAAGAAGGACTACGCGGCGGCGGAGCGGGCACTCGAGGTGGCGCAACCGGGCAGCAGTCTCTTTCTGTGGCAGCCTGAGAACGAATCGTTTCCGGCGAGCCCTCCCTTCGAGCAGGTGAGGCAAGGATACGACCGGCCGGCGCTCGCCGACGACTACAACGGGATCATCGACTCCACTCTCGCCGCGGTCTACTGGTACGGGCGGCATTTCTCGGACGGCAGCCCGCAGAACGATCCCCTCTACGTAACCGGCGGAGCAACCGACAGCCGGCAGATCATGAGGCGCGTCAGCGCAATCTGGAGGCGCCCGGTGGTAACCATCGGGCGGGTGGGGGCGGCGCTGGGTAGCGCGGTCGCGGGAGTGAGCGCGCTTCGGAAGGCCGACGGCCGTGCCGCCGAGGTCGAGGAGCTGTGCCGCCGCCTCCTGCCCGGCGCGACGCCGATTGAGCCCGCGAAGAACGACGTAGAAGCCTATCACGGGGAACACGGATATCTGCAGCGCTTCGTCGCCGAGTACGAACGTCACTTCACTTGAACCGCTGCCGAAGGTGTATCTTGGAAAGAGGGAGGCGTGAGCAATGAAAAAGAGCTTTCCGGAAATCAGCCCCAAGACCTGGGAGCATCCTGCGGACACCGCCGCGCTCGCAGCAGTGAAGCAAATCCCCGCGCTCGATGATCTCCTCAAGAAGCTCATCAGCGTCACGACCGAGAAGTCGCTGCGGTTGATCGCGCTGGCCTCTTCGGTAAGGGTAACGGAGCGGCAGTTTCCGCGCCTGAACCGTCTGTTGGAAGAGGCCTGCATGATCCTCGACATCCGGGAGCCTCCGGAGCTCTATGTTTCCCAGAGCCCTATTCTCAATGCCGGGGCCGTCGGGGTCGATCATCCTTTTATCACGCTCAACAGCTCGATCATCGCGCAGTTCTCCGACAAGGAGATGCTCGCGATCATCTCCCACGAGCTCGGTCACATCATGAGCGGTCACGTCCTCTACAAGACTCTTCTCTTTCTGCTGCTCAAGCTCTCCTCATCGGTCATCCCCGTGGGCAAGCTGGTCTTGAGCGGGATCATTGCGGCGCTGAAAGAGTGGGATCGTAAGAGCGAGCTCAGCGCCGACCGGGCCGGGCTGCTCGCGACTCAGGATGTCGCGGTCTCTTTCAATGTCTTGATGAAGATTGCCGGAGGCGCGAACGAGGGTGAGATGAGCCTCGAGGAGTTTTTCATTCAGGCGGATGAATACGAAAAAAGCGGCGACATGATCGACAGCGTGCACAAGCTTCTCAACGTTCTCGGTGAGTCGCACCCCTTCGCGATCCTTCGGCTGAAGGAGCTCAAGGCCTGGCACGATTCCGGCGCCTACGACAAGATTCTCTCAGGCGAATACAGGCGAAGGCAGACCGGGGAGAAGGCGGATGTGCGTGCGACCTTCGAGCAGGCCGCCGGGAGCTACCGCGAGGAGTTCGAGCGCTCCCAAGACCCTCTCGCCGGCGCGCTCAGGGACATCGGGAAACGGGTCGAAGAGGCCGGGCAGGCAGTGGGCAAGCAGGCCGAGGACTTTCTCCGCGGCGTGTTCGGAGGCGCCAATCCGTTTGGTGGGGTGAATCCGTTCGGCCGCTCCGGACCCTCCGGGGGCCGGACCGAATCACCGGAGGAGTCCGCCTCGGATAATGAGAAGAAGCCCGAAGACAATGGGCAGGATGATCCCGTCCGCAACGACCCAGACAGAGGCGACTGAGCCGCCCTACGTAGGCGAAGACACGGCATGGATTGTCGAAAGAGCCGGCGGCAGCCGTACCCGAGGAGAGACGGCGGGGCCGTGCGGCCCCGCCGAAACGAGAGGGTTGAGAGCTTACAGCGTGAGAATACCGGTCAGGAAGGCGTTGAAGCTGCTGCCGGTCGTGACGCTGGAAGTGCCCGTGAGATTGGCGGACGTAGTTCCACCGCTCGACGGGAGCCCGTCGCTTCCGGTTGTCGTCGTTCCACTGAGCCCCAGGTTCGACAACGCGGTGGTGTAGGTAGCCAGCGTGAAGTTGGGGGTCAGCTGAAAAGCCAGGCCGGCGACGCCGCCGATGCTCCAGTTGAGACCTCCGGTCTTCTGAACCTCACTCCAGACCTTGCCGGTCGTCGTGTTGAATGCGTAGTAGGTGTTGGTCGTTTCCGGATCGGTGAGGGACGCCGTGGCAAAGAATGCCAGCTTCGGGAAGGGGCTCCACTTCGCACCAACGACAGCGATGATAGTCCCCACCTGCTTGTTCGTGGGGATTCCCCCTGCTGTGGCTTGGACCTGACCGTTCGTCGGGTCCGTGTTTCCGGCAAAGTTGGGTACCTCTGCGTAGTGGTTCGAGTTGCCCGTGGTATACGTCGTCGTGCCCGCCACGTTCAAGGTGTCGGTGCTGTAGTTCGTCGAGCTCAGGGAGTATCCGCCTCCGGCGCGAAGCTCGAGGTTCGGAAAGAGCATGTACTTCACGCCGCCGACCGCCTCGAACGTGCCGAGGCCGCTGTTGTAGGAGGTCGTGCTCTGGTTCTTGTCGGTGCTCGCCGTGCGGGTATAGGTAATCGTGTTGTCCGTGCCGACGGGCTTCCAAAACCCGGATGCGAGGACGGTCAGCTTCGGGCTGAGCTCGTAGGTTGCGCTCGGGTAGAGGTTGAGATTGGTCAGGCTCTCGGTATTCTTGTGGGAGTAGTACGCCAGTGCCGCTCCCCACGGCTGCGTCGAGGTCTCGAAGGTGTTGATGTCGACGAGGGTTTGCCTGTAGCCGTTGCCGGTTTCGTCGACCGCTATCAAACCCGTCGACATGTCAATCGTCTCGGAGCTGAAGTTCACGCCGAGCCCCGCCC
>CAZDMH010000009.1:104573-130179 GCA_964506755.1 uncultured Spirochaetales bacterium | reverse complement strand
AAGGCGCCGGCGGTCGTCGTCGTGATGTTCTGAGTCGCCGCCGTGTAGTTGGTCCGAACGACGGACCCTGGAGTAGAGAGGGAGGAGAAGTAGAGCTCGGCGCCCCCCACCATGTTCTTTCCGAAGGGCATGTATCCCGCAATATCGGCCGTCGGGGAGTATGTATTGGTAGTGGTGACTTGGGTCCCGCCCGGAAACGCGGACTGGGCCAGGTTCGTCAGGGTCGTCTTCGTAGTGCTACCGGTATAGTTTAGATAGGGCCAGAGGACCTTCTTGTCGAACTGCAGCGCGTTCGACGGGTTCTTGAACCAGTCCATATCCGGATAGAGGTAGGCGAGATTGGTTCCTATGATCGACTGTGAAAAGACATAGTCGGGTATCTGTGAAGAGCTCTGTGATGAGCTCTGTGACTGGGCGGTTGCCGCGGCGGCCACCAGCAGTGATAGCAGCAACGCAGTAGACAGCTTGTTTGCCATCGATGGTTCCCTCCAAAAAAGTTGTTAAGCCAATTATATCTAAAATTCGGCAATGGTGTAGCAGTTCTGTAGGAATAGGCGGCCCAAGAGAGATTCTTGCGGACGGCACGGTTCCGTCCGGGTAGGGTCGAAATCCATCTATAGTGAGCCGAGGCCGATGAGCGCGACCCCGCCGACGGCGCAGGCGAAACCGGCGAGCTTGAGGGCGCCGACCCGTTGGTGAAAGACGATGCGGCCGAGAAGGACCGTCGGGCCGGGATAGAGCGACGCGACCACCGTCGCGACGGCGAGCAGGGAGAAGCGGGTCGACAGTACGAAGGCGACGTTGGCGCTCATGTCGAAGACGCCGGCCATGGCGACGATCCCGAGACTGCCTGCAACGGCGAAGGGACGGCGCCCGCTCGCCGTCGCGGCGATGACGACGAGAACTACCGAGAAGAATCGAGCGGCCACGAGAGGCCAGAGGCCGGCTTCCGAGGAAGGCCGGGAGATGGCGATGAAGAAGAGGCCGAATCCGATGCCGGCGCCCGCACCGAAAAGCAAGGATCTTGCGACATGCGGTAAATCCCCGGAGGTTTTGCCCCCGAGGCTGAACAGGAGCACAGCCGGCAGGCAGAGGGCAATCCCGATCCAGGAGAGAAGGTGGGGGCGCTCACCGATAGCGAGACCGAAGATAAGGGGAATGACTGCACCCAAGAGGGCCGCGGTGGGGGAAACGATCGCGACGATTGCGTCGGCGATGCCGCGATAGAGTGCTATGAGTCCGACCGCGCCTCCGACTCCGGCAGCAGCTCCCCACATCAGATCCGAGAACGTAACGGCACCCGCTCCGATGATCGGGGCAGCTATCAGCGCGGCCGCGATTCCGAAAATCTGCGAGACGGCGACAACAGACATCGCGGAGGCTCTGCGCGAGGCAAAACCTCCGGCGAAATCGGCGCCACCGTACAAAAGGGCCGAGAGACCGGCCAGAATCACACCCACGGCGGGGCGTCAACCTGCTATATGACGCGGTCGCCGCGGGCGATGAGCAGCTTGCCGGATCGAACGACCTCCGTGACTCCGTACTTGTCGAAGACGCTGTTGATCGACTCCATCTTCGGGGTCTTACCCGTCGTCATGATCGTGATTGTGGTGTCTCCGATATCGACGACGTCGCTCTTGAAGGCGTTGGCAACCTGCAGCACCTCTGAACGGGTATCCTCGGTGCAGCGAATCTTTACGAGAGCCATCTCCCGTTGAATGACATCCTTCCCGGTCTCGTCCTTTGCCTCTACGACGTCGACGAGCTTGTTCAGCTGCTTCAGGATCTGGTCGAGGGTCTGTTTCTCGCCGGTTGCCACGATCGTCATCCTCGAGAATGAGGGATCATGCGCCGCGGACACGACGAGGCTGTCGATGTTGTAGCCGCGGCGGGCGAATACCAAAGAAACGCGAATGAGCACCCCCGGCTTGTTGCTCACGTACAGGCTGATTGTGTGTTTCTCCATGCAGTTCTCCATCTCCTACGTGCTCCCCACCGGTTTCTCGAGCTGTTTACCGGGTTTCGGCGCCTCGAGAAGCATCGTGTAGAGCGGTGCCCCTGAAGGCACCATCGGATAGACGTTGTCTTCCTTCTCGACCTCTACGTCGATGACGCAGGGGCCCTCATCGTAGTCCAGAGCGGCCTTGAGAATTCGCCGGACATCAGCGCTCCTTCGGATTCGGAACCCCTTGCAGCCATAGCTCTCGGCAAGCTTGACGAAGTTCGGGTTGCCCTCGAGATCCACCCCGGAGAGGCGATTCTCGTAGAACAGGTGCTGCCATTGTCGAACCATCCCGAGGTAGTTGTTGTTGATGATCATGATCTTGATCGGCAATTTGTTGATCACCGCAGTAGCAAGCTCGCTCATGGTCATTTGAAATCCACCGTCACCCACAATTGCGATGACGGTGCTTTGCGGCTGCGCGAGCTGCGCACCGATGGCAGCCGGAAAGCCGAATCCCATCGTCCCGGCGCCGCCCGAGGAAATCCAGTGAAATCGCGAGTTAGTCCTGTAGAACTGGGCGGCCCACATCTGGTGCTGACCGACATCGGTGACGACGATCGCGTTTCCGTCGGTCAGCTTGTACATCTCCTCGATGGCGTGCTGAGCCTTCAGCTTCCCCTCCTTCTTGTACTTCAGAGGGAACTGCCGTTTCCAGCGCTCGACCTGTTCGACCCATTCACTGGTGTCGCCCTTCTCCACGATGGCCCCGAGCGCCTCGAGTATCTGCTTGGCGTCTCCGATCATGGCGACGTCGGAGACTACCGTCTTGTCGATCTCCGAAGGATCGATGTCGACGTGAATCTTCACTGCATCCACGCAGAACTCGTCCAGCTTTCCGACGATCCGGTCGTCCCACCGGGAGCCTATCGACATAATGAGATCGCAGTCGAGGACCGCCTTGTTCGCATAGGCGGTACCGTGCATTCCAAGCATCCCGAGGCTGAGCTCGTGCGTCTCGGGAAAGCAACCCTTCCCGAGGAGGGTATTCGTCACGGGAATCTGCATCTTTTCTGCAAGATAGGTAACCGCCTTCTCCGCACCGGAGATGACCGCGCCGTGGCCGACCAGCAACAACGGTCTTCTTGCCTTGTTCAAGAGCTCGGCGACCTTTTCGATAGTCTCCGGATTCCCTTCCGAGGGGATTGTGTATCCGGGGAGATGAAGGTCTTCGATCGAGCTGGGATCGATTTTCGCACTCGAGACGTCCTTCGGCATGTCGATGAGCACTGGGCCCGGCCTACCTGTCTGGGCAATGTAGAACGCTTCTCGCGTAATGCGGTGGATATCTTGTGGGTCCTTGACGAGGTAGGAGTGTTTAACGACCGGATAGGAAATACCGGATACGTCAGCTTCCTGGAAGGTATCGAGGCCGAGATTGGTGGTTGTTTGCTGCCCGCTGATGACTACCATCGGCACCGAATCCATGTGGGCAGTCATGATGCCGGTTATGGTGTTGGTCGCTCCGGGTCCCGAGGTGACGAGCACAACGCCCGGTTTTCCCGTGGCCCGTGCGAACCCGTCGGCCATGTGCGTCGCCCCCTGCTCGTGGCGGGAGAGAATCAACTTGATTGGGGAATCGACGAGGGCGTCGAAGATCGGAATTGCAGCGCCGCCGGGATACCCAAAGATGTACTCGACACCCTGCTGTTGGATAACGTCGACCAGAATTTCGGCTCCAGTTCGGAGAGTTTTGGGCATGTTTCCTCCTGAAGTCAACGAGAATCTCCTCAGCTATAAGCGATTTTCGTTTGGAGAATGGGATCGGAATTCAAATTTCCCAAGACTTCGCAGAAATCTATCGACAAATTCAGAAAATAGTCAAGTGGTTTGCGCGAGAAACGAAAAAAAGAACAGGAAATATGCCAAACCTGTGCTGAGGCGCTGAATGATGCGTCAAGTCTGACCTCGAAGAAGTCAATACAGATGGCGTTCATAGAAGATCCTGAAAAATGTTCACAATAGTTGGTCAAATGTCATCGTGGTTGCAATTCGCCCGGCGTATTTAACGAGATTTGGCAGACCGTGCCTACCCCGCTGGATACAGTGGATGGTCTCTTTGGGCCGGCGGCACCGTTCTGCACCAGAAGGGCCCTGTCGTGCTATCCTTGAACCAATGAGCGGCAATTCCCATGCCGGAAAGGCATCGGGCGGCGGGTTTCTCGATCGGGTTCCCCTCGTGTCGAACAGCGGACGGTCTGAGGAACGGGCGAGCACCTTCACGCATGCAGTAGGGACACTCGGCTCGATTGTTGCGGCAGTCGAGCTGCTGCGGCTTGGCCTGGAGAGCGGCTCGCCTCTGAGCGTCATTTCACTCGGAGTATTCGGTCTGACCCTCATCAATCTCTACGCGGTCTCCACGGTGTACCATTTTCTGGGTAACATCCGGGCGAAGAAGCTGTTCAGAATTCTCGATCACGTCTCCGTTCTCTACCTCATCGCCGGATCCTACACGGCGGTCGTAATGTTGTTTCTCCATGGACCGATTTGCCGGGTCATCTTGTTCATCGAATGGGGGCTCGCTGTCGTGGGAACGCTCTACAAGATACTGTTTCTCGGAAGGGCGCGCGGTCTGTCGATTGTCTTCTACCTCGTCATGGGGTGGCTTGCACTAGTCGCCTGGCCGCAGATGATTCTGCTTGGCGAAGGAGACCTAACTCAGTGGCTGCTCGCCGGCGGAGCGGCCTATACAGTCGGCTTGACCTTCTTTGGACTGAAACGGCTTCCGTATAATCACGCGATATGGCACCTCTTCGTCATTGCCGGAAGCGCCTGCCACGTCATCGGGATCTATCAGGCGACGAAGATCATCTACGGATAGATTCAGTTCCTGAGCTGACGTCGCCGCGATGCGGACTCATCAGTGCCAGGACCACGTCGGAAACTCACCTGAGCCAACGAGGTCGGGTTTAATGTTTCCGTCCGCCCCGGCGACGAAGACACCCGGGTTCCCCTGGGCGGTGTAGGCCGAGAAGACGATGTACTTACTGTTGGGCGACCAAATCGTAGACGAGTGCTGATACTGGTCGTTGAAGGGAACGCTGTTCAGGAAGCCCTGGGTTACCGGGAACTGCGATACGGCCCAGGAATCCCGTTTCGATACGTCGACAACCTGCAGCTGTGCATAAGGAAGCTTGTTGCTGTGTGCGAACATCGAATCGATCGAAGCCTTCGATTGGAGCGGAACGACGTAGGCGATCTCTTTGCTGTTGGGCGCCCAGTAGAAGGAAAACACCGGCCTCTCCTTGACCGTGAAGGAGTTCTTCGGGTTGTTCACCTCCACAATGTGAAGGACGCGCGATGAGGAGCTCTTCGAATTTGCCTGGTCGATGAAAGCAAGCCATTTCCCATCAGGTGAGAGGTCGTAGGAAACACTTCCGAGCGCCTTCGCGACCATACGCTGGCTCCCGCTCGTGAGGTTTCGAACGACCAGGTCTGAGGCGTCCGCCGATCCGATCGGAATTACGACGTCCTTGCCGTCTGCAGCGATCGCCGGGGTATCGAATGCGCCGAGCGACGCCTTCAGCTGGTCGACATTTCCCCCGCGGCCGGCCGTCGGGAGGATACGCACATAATCCGGGGCGTCTTGAGCGCTGCCCGATTGAGTATGGGCGATGATCTCTTTTCCTGCTGGACCCCATACCCAGTAGAAAGGAGCATCCGAGTTGATGACGCGGTAGGCCGCAGAGGGATCTTTCGCGGTCAGAGGTATGATTCCCATCTCGATGTTTCCCTGTGACTGTGAATCCAGCGACTGCGAGAGCATCCCGATCTCTTTGTCATCCGGCGACCAGTAGAAATAGAACGGTGCAAGGCTCGTGCTCGAGAAAACGGTACGCAGATCCTTGCCTTCCGAGTTGGCGGTGAGCACGGTTGCCGTCTGGGTGTTGGCCGAGGAATCGACCTTGAATCGAGTGAAGACGATCTGCTTTCCGTCGGACGACCAGGTAGGGGAGCCGTAGCTCAAGGTGGCCGACGAACCGACCTGACCGTCCTTGGTGACGTCAATGACATGCCCCCCCTGGTCGCCGATATGGATGTTGCCGTCGACACCGAGGTAGGCCAGGTGGCCCGATTTCGGGGCGAAGTACTTCAGGAGCGGGCTTTGCTGGACGTGAAGGCTGTGCAGGCCGCAGCCGCTCAGCGCGAGAGCGGCGAGGCCGACGACGAAGCCGGAAACCAATTTGGGGCGTTTTGGACATTTCAAATTCGACTGCGAGATATTTCTCATTATTTTGCTAGTCTATGCCTGGCCCCGGGAATTTGCAAGCGGGCCAGGTGCGCCGTCTCGTGGTCATGATGTTGCGCGCCCGAAAAAGGTGGGTTGACTTCCGGGCTGGCTGGTATATAGTTGAGTTGAGCATAAACAAGAACGCGGGAGCCCTCAGATGAGAGGGTCCGGCGATAATCGAAATAGCGAATGAGCCGACCAGTCGAACCTCAGCACTGAAGGAGAGCTATCGACGAATAGCATTCTTCAAAAGTGGATGTAACTCTCCCGGAGCCCCCGCCTGACCGGACGGGGGCTCGTCGTTTTCTCTCCCGTCTACTCTCGCGGTTTTCCCGACCGCAGGCGGGGTGAGAACCCAACGAAGAGCAGAATAACGAAGAGTATCGTACAAAGCTTCGGGAACCAGTCTCCAAATCGGGTGTAGAGCGACTCCTGAAAGGGACGAATCGGAACATCGGCAATCATATAGGCCGATTTATAGAACGGAACCCTTTGGACCAGCTTGCCCGCAGTGTCCACGTATCCGGTTACTCCCGAGGCAGTGGCCCGCAGCAGCGGCCTTCGATTTTCGACTGCCCTGAAGAGGCTATTCATGAAGTGCTGCTGTCCCTCTACCGGGGTCAGAGACCAATAGTCGTTGGAAATATTCATGATGATCTGAGCCCCACCGACTACGAACTGACGTACGTCATCCGGGAAGGCATCCTCGAAACAGATGGGGGTGGAGAAGGTTACCTTTGGAGTGCTGAAGACTACGTACTTCGATCCCGGCTCCCAGAGATAGACGTCGAAGTTCAGGAGCATGTTGTAGACGAACGGCAGCTGTTTCTTGTAGGGGAAGTACTCCGTAAAGGGAACCAAGTGGATCTTGTGGTAGGTCTGCACTCGCCGTCCTGAGGGAGAGAAGAGGACGGACGCGTTGAAGTCCTCTCGAATTGTCTTCCCCTCCGCGTTGGTTGTCTCGAAGTAGTCGTCATTGCCGGTGAGAAGCCAATGTCCGATGCTCTTCTGATAGGCGAGGAACTCGTTGACCAATTTGGAGAGTGGGTATTCCTTCGGGGAGAGCTTGCTCCACTTACGGATGTTCGGAACGAAGGCTGTCTCCGACCAGGCGATGAGGTCCGGGTTGTAGAAGAGCGCTTCGTTTGTGAGCCGTTTCAGGATCCGAAAGGTATCTGCGTAGTCGTTTTTCCGGGGGTCGGTGTTCTGCTGTACGAGAGCAACCTTGACCTTGTGGTCGACCGGCTTAGCCGATTGAACGAGAATGGCCACGTTGCCGAAGACGATCAGGGCGGCGAACAGCCCGAGGTAGGCCCAGACCGGCACGAGGAACCGCCGCGTCGGGACCGCTCGCTCGTCGGTCGATTGACCTCTCTTTCCCCTCCACAACCCCTGGATGGCGTATGCCGCGACGGAGTTTGCCGCCATGACCGCGAAGGAAACGCCCCAAACCCCTGTAACCGCCGCGATCTGAATGAAGCCGGTGAAGTCGTACTGGGTGACGCCGATCATCCCCCAGGGGTAACCGAGGAATCCGAGGGATTTGAGCCAGTCGAAGCCGACCCAGGCGACGGGAAGGATGAGATATCCGAGCCAGGGCAACCGCTTGAACAGAATCATCATCAAGGTCATGAAGATCGTGAACTCGACAAACATCACGATCGTCACGAACTGAAGGGAAACCAGGCTGAAGGTACCGAGCCAGAAGTTCGTGAGCATCGTCTCCGCGACCCCGAACGAGACTCCGTAGAAGACACTTCTTCCGTAGCCCGACTTGTAGAAGACGACGAATAGAGGAATAACCGCGAAGAAGGCGAGCGGAGCCCATCCTTTTACGGAGAGAAATGATGGGAAGGCCAGCGTGTAGAGAATTGCCGATAGCATCGCAAGGGGCAGACCCCAGGTTGCCGCCGGATGAGCTGAACCGAGATAGCGGGCCGCCGTCCGCGGGGCGCGGATGCGGAACAGGACGATCGTCCAGATCTGTATCGCGAAAAGCGGGACGTACCTCGAAGCGCTGTTCAGGCGTTGGATCGTCGAATCGGGAGCGAGACGAATATTCCCCTTCATCGCCGCGAAGCGCTGAACGTAGTCCATGTTCGCATTCGAGGCGAAGATGTACGAGAGGAGAAAGAGCACGAGCGTCACGACGAAGAGGACCTCCGGCGTACGATAGAGCGAAACCAGTGTCCCCCTGTGGTCGCTTCGTATCAATCTGTAGGCCCACAAGCCATGGAAGAGAATCAGGATGAGGAAGAGAAAATCGGGAATCGTCTTGCCCTTTGTCATACCGAAGGGCCCAACGAGGAAGTTGATGAGCTCGAGGAGAGAGACCGCGAGTATTACAACGACCGGAGTCTTGAATCGTATCTCGGGCATGATCCGATGAGATTAGTACGCGGCCCTCAATCTTTCAAGTCGAGAAACTCCCGTCAGACATACTTCCCGTAGCTCTTGAGAAGCAGAAAGCTCTCTGTCTTGGTGATCCCTTCCACCGTCGAGAGACGTTCGGTTAGGAACTGAACCAAGCCGTGGTTCGAGTTGACGAGCACTTCCACGAGCAGGTCGTATCGGCCGGAGGCGATAGAAACCGAGATGACACCTTCGAGTCGACTCACCTCCTCGGCCTTTTCTTCGAGCAGCCTGCTCTCGGCGACGTTGACGGCGACGAGGGCAAGCTGACGGTTCTCGAGGAGGTTCGGGTCGATGAGCGCCTTGACGGTCAGTATCCCGAGCTCCTTCAAGCGCTTGATTCTCTGGCGGATCGTGCCCTCGGAGAGGTCCAACCTTCGCGCGATGGTGTTATTCGATTCATAGCCGCAGGCGAGGATCTCGATGATCTTCCAGTCTATCTCATCAGGTTGAGTGACCCTACTCAATGATGTCCTCCAACGGGGTCCATTCCATGTCAAAGGCGCGAGCGACTCCGGGATAGACGCACCGACCGGCATAGATGTTGACACCATGGTGTATGGCCGCCGATTTGCGACACGCGTCCTCCAAGCCGTGCTCGGCGATCATCAGCCCGTAGGGCAGAGTCGTGCTGGTGAGCGCCTTCGTCGAGGAGAGCGCGACCGCACCGGGCATGTTTGCCACGCAGTAGTGAACGACCCCGTCGACGACGAAGACCGGATCGTCATGAGTCGTCGGATGGGAGGTCTCAACACAACCTCCTTGGTCAACCGCCACATCAACGATGACTGCTCCATTTTTCATCCCCGAGAGATGCGAGCGTTTAATGACGTGGGGCGCGCGTGCTCCGGGGAGGAGTACCGCCCCGATGAGGAGGTCGCACTGCTCGAGCACCCGTTCGACGTTCGAGTCGGTGCTGTAGAGCGTCGTTATGTGAGTGGAGAATATGTCGTCCAGGTACGCAAGCCGTTCGGCGTTTACGTCGAGAATGGTGACCTCCGCGCCCATTCCCACCGCGATCTTGCAGGCATTCGTTCCTACCACACCGCCACCCACGATGGCGACCTTCCCGCGGTCGACCCCCGGGACGCCGGCGAGCAGGACGCCGCGTCCACCGTAGGTGCGCTCCAAATACTTCGCACCCTCCTGAATGCTCAAGCGCCCTGCGATCTCGCTCATCGGTTTCAAGCAGGGGAGAGCCTTGGTCGAGGTTTCGATGGTCTCGTATGCAACGGCCTTGACCTTTCGCCGAATCAGCTCCTCAGTGAGCTCCCGCGAAGCGGCCAGGTGAAGGTAGGTGAAGAGGATCTGATCCTCGCGAAGCATCTCGTACTCCACGGGAAGCGGTTCCTTCACCTTCATTACCATTTCGCACTCCGCGTATACGGTTTTCGCATCGTCCACAACCACGGCGCCGGCCTCGCGGTATTCTCCGTCGTCGAAGCCTGCATTGTTGCCGGCTCCGACCTGGTACAACACCTCGTGACCACGCATGACGAACGATTTTACGCAATCCGGAGTCATTCCGACCCGGTATTCCTGTGGCTTGATCTCGGTAACGGTGCCAATTTTCATAATAATCCTCCGAAATTACCACATTTTCGTGGCAATTGATCGATTCTACTACGAAAATCGTAACCTGTCTACGAAAAATCTATTGTCGGGCAGTTGAAAATCGGCTGACGGACGTGGTACCCTTACTCGGAGACGACGATGGAGATACCCGATTCTTTCGTGCTGGGCACGGCAACTGCGGCCTATCAAATAGAGGGCGCCTATGACGAGGACGGAAAGGGCCGCTCGATATGGGATACCTTCTGCCGTCGCAAGGGGAAGATCTACGGTGGTCAGGTAGGGGACGTCGCGGTCGATCACTACCATCGATACCGTGCGGATGTGGCGCTCATGAAGCGCCTTGGCGCCGGCGCCTACCGTTTTTCAATTTCCTGGCCCCGGCTGTTGCCCGAGGGAACCGGCCGGGCCAACCCAAAAGGACTCGACTTCTACGACCGATTGGTCGACGAGCTGCTTGCGAGCGGAATCGAACCCTTCGTCACCCTTTTCCATTGGGATCTCCCGCAGGCTCTCCAGGAGCGGGGAGGGTTCGCAGTGCGGGAAAGTGCCGATTGGTTTGCCGATTACGTGCGCATCGTCGTCGATCATCTCGGCGACCGCGTCCAACGGTGGATGACGATCAACGAGCCGTGGGTCCACACTCTCAACGGCTATCTTCTCGGCTCGCATGCGCCGGGAATTCGGAACCCGTGGGTCTTCATGCGGGCCTGCCATCATCTGCTCGTCGCCCACGGCAAGGGATACGACGCAATCAAGGCGACTCAACCCGACGCGAAGGTCGGGATCGCATTGAGCATGATACCGGTCCATTCACTGTCCGAATCGCCTCACGATCTCGAAGCCGCCACGCTCGCCGACCAGTTTGTTCGGGGCCTGTTTCTCGATCCCCTCTTCAAGGGACACTACCCGCAGGCTTTGTGGAAACGGCTCTGGCTTTTTCGCCCAAAGACCAGGCCCGGCGACCTCGAGGCGGTCAGGAACAAGTTTGAATGGATTGGTGTCAACCATTATACGAGGGTACTTGCCATGTATCGATGGTACGTCCCCTTCGTCCATTTCAAGCTCAGTGATAGTGAGATCATCGGGCAGGAAGAGCGCGCGAGCAGATTTCGGAAATCCGGCACGAAGTTTACGAGCATGGGGTGGGAGGTATACCCCGAGGGGATGTACGAGGTGCTGACCACATTCCGCGACGAGTACGGAAACCCCCCGGTCTACATAACCGAGAACGGCGCGGCCTACGAGGACATCCTGAAGGACGGATCGGTTCATGACGCCGAACGTACCGCCTACCTCAGAAACTACCTCGAGATGGCGCTCAAGGCTAAACGGGAAGGGGCGGATGTGCGGGGGCTCTTTGTTTGGTCGCTCATGGACAACTTCGAGTGGGCCTTCGGCTTCAGCAAGCGCTTTGGACTGGTTCACGTCAATTTCGAAACCCAGGAGCGGACCATCAAAGACAGCGGATACTGGTTTTCCGAGCTTGCGCGTTCCCGCACGTTGCCGGTCGAAGGCTGATCGGATCGATCAGGACCCGGCGAAGTATCTTTCGAGGACGGCGAGGAAGATTCGCGCCGGAGCAAGTGCGGGGTACATTCTCCGCAGGGCGCTGAGGTAGATGCCGCGTCGGCGCTTCTCTCCGATGGCGTCAAACGCCCGGTCGTAGAGATAGGGCATCGTCGATTTGTCGCTCTCGCGATGGTTGATCAACGACCACTTCCGCTTGATGAGCTCGAGAATCGAGCGATATTTGAGGTGGCGAGCCGCGTCGAGGTCACTCCGTTCGATTTCCTGCGTCGCTCGCCAGATCTCCCGAACAAGCTCCTCGAGGGTGTAGCAATGTACTCGTTCTAGATCGAGGCTGAGCGCTGCACATTCGGCGAGTGGAATGATGATTTCGCGGTAGTCGCGCATCTCTCGCGGGAGTGTGGCGCGAATCTCTCGGGTGCGCGTCTGCAATCCGGGCCCGGAACCAAAGTCACTCTCCGCGGGGAGGATTCCGGATAGAGTGCCGGCCATTGCTTGGCTGAAGAGGACATCCTTCAGCTCCCTTGCGACGATGTCATCGTTCGGACCTTTTTCGATGAAGTAGTGGATACCTTCCAATCGCCCGAAGACGCGGAGAGCATCCAGGTAACCGAGCTCCATGAAGGTGGCGATGAACTCGGAATCGAAATCCATGATACCGCCCATTTCGATCGAGTTCTTGAGATAGACAGTCTGAGTTCCGACTATGTCCGGGCGCCGGTTGATGCCTATCCCTGAGACGTCGACGACTATGATGCGGCGATATCCCCGGTTCTTGACCATCCGATAGGGGATGTTGTCCACAATGCCCCCGTCGGTAAAACGACGTCCTTCGATCTCGGTCGAACGAAATGCCGGGAAGGAAGCACTCGCCAGCAGGTAGTCGGGCAGCTGTCCCGCCGGGATGTCTTCGAGAAAGATCTCGACCTGCCGCAGGTTTGTGAGCTCGTAGGTGGTAATCCCGAGATCGATTCCCGAGGAGCGTATCTTCTCCTCGTCGATGTGTGCGTGGAGCAGGTCCCGCAGGGGACGGGCATCGAGCCCGTGGTTCTTGAGCATGTAGCCGCGTATTTCGGCGAAAGACGGGAGGCGGTTCTGTTCGTTCTCGCGCCGCTCGAGGAGATCGGCCGGCAGGCTGACGATGTCGTCGAGCGCAATGTCGTTCCAGATTTCGAGTCCGAGGTCGTAGGAGCCCTGAGCAATGAGGCCTGCGTTGAGCGCGCCGACCGAGGCGCCGGTTATTGCATCGAAGACGAATCCGAGCTCGCGAAATGCGCGCCAGGCGCCGATCTGATAGGCGCCCTTCGTGCCGCCGCCGCCGAGAACGAGAGCGTAGGGCAAGGGGTTGGACATCGTGCGGCAAGGATACCACAACCGGGCGCAGGGGGAGAAGCGTCGCGGTGAAGCGAGGGGCGTGGCTCCTCTTTCATAAATCGAGGAAGTATTATAAAGTAATTAGCCGCAAAGACTTAAATGGAGAACAACGTGACGAAGCGGTTCGTGTCCGACGGGCACCTCATCGATTCCGGGATTTTGCCGAACATCCTGAACATTATCATCGAGGAAGGGGCCGAGTATCATATCTCGGATTTTCGCATCGGCAAGACCAATCTCGAGACATCACACATCGAGTTCGACCTCGTCTGCCATGATGACGACCAGCTCTCGGATCTGACGAAGAAGCTTCTCCGGATCGGCTGCTACGAAAAGGCCGTCAGCGAGAGCGTGCTGAAGCCGGCGCCGAAGGACGGCGCGGTGCCCGACGACTTCTATTCGACGACCAACCACAGGACCGAGATTTTTCTCGACGGCGGCTGGTGTGAGGTCGCCGACCAGCGGATGGACGGAGTCATCGTTCTCACCCCGAACGGGCCCGCAGTGCGGTTGTTGCGGCAGGTGCGTGCCGGCGACAGGATCCTTTGCTCGCCGCAGTCCGTGCGCGTTTTCCCGGCGGAACGCGATCGTCAGACCGACATCTTCGGGTTCATGGGCGGGGAGGTTTCTTCGGAGCGCAGCGTCGACGTCGCAGTGGCGCAAATCGCAGAAGATCTCGTGGAGGCAAAAGAGCGGAATGCCAAGGTCGTCGCCGTGGCGGGACCGGTCGTCGTGCACACCGGAGGTGCCGCGGCACTGAGCGCTTTGATTCGGGAAGGTTTCATTCACGGTCTTCTGGCCGGGAACGCCCTCGCGGTACACGACATCGAATCGGTGTTCTTTGGGACCTCCCTCGGCGTGGATCTGCAGACCGGGCGACCGACACATGAGGGACATCGCAACCACATCCGTGCCATCAACCGCGTGCGAACCCGCGGCTCGATCGCGGCTGCTATTGCATGCGGTGACATCGACCGGGGAATCATGTACGAGATCGTTACGAAGGGAGTTCCCTTCAGCCTTGCCGGCTCCATCCGAGACGATGGGCCGCTGCCCGAGACCGAGATGGACATGATCAAGGCGCAGAAGCAATACGCCGAGATTGTCAGAGGAACGTCGATGGTTCTGATGCTTTCGTCCATGCTCCACTCGATCGGTACCGGGAACATGCTGCCCTCTTCGGTCCGCACGGTCTGTGTGGACATCAACCCCGCCGTCGTGACGAAGCTCGCAGACCGCGGGTCGAGCCAGGCGCTCGGGATAGTCAGCGACGTAGGTTTCTTTCTGCGTGCGCTGAGCGCCAGATTGATACCTTCCCTAACACATGCATGATCGGAGTACGAGAAATGAACGTTGATATAGGGGCGGAGGTCAAGCATCTCCATCCACTGGAGATCAGAGTCCTTCGCTGGGCGGCGGGCGCCGCCGATAATTCGAAGCGAGAGGTCGAGCTGCGCACGGAGATCCTGATCTCCAGCCTCGCCTTCAACGTGGGGCAATGCAACCAGGTATTCAGCTGGCTCACGGCGAAGGGACTAGTCGAAGAGAAGGAGCGCATGCAGCGGACCTTCTACGAGCTCACCGAAAGGGGGCGTGAGTTTCAGGAGGTGGGAACCCCCTACGAACGCCTCGCCAAAACGGTGAGAGAGCGGGGCCCTCTTGCATTGACAGAGATTGCAGCCGAGCTCGAGCTCGACAACAAGGACATCGGATCCGCTTTTGGACTCATGTCCAAGGAGGGCGTGGTCGCGATGGACGGTGAGAAGCGGGTCACGCTGAAGTTGCCGGATCTCTCCCCCCACATCCGAACGATCCGAGCACTTCTCGACCGCGCCGCACAGCAGGGCGCAATCGAGGAGAGCTCGCTGACCGCTTCTGAGCTCGAGATCTTGCAGAGCGTCAGCAAGAAGCGAGGCGCCGGCTCGGCGCCTTTCCGGGTTGCCGAAAGGGAGGAGGTTGCCTACCGGATGACCGCCGAAGGCCTGGAGCTCGCCCGCCGCGTTGAGGAGCAGGGATTGACGGGAGAGGAGATCGGCGCCCTCACCCCGGCGATGCTTGCATCCGGTGAGTGGAAGGGGAAGGCGTTCAGGCGCTACAATATCCAGACGCCTCCGGCCCGGTTGATCATCGGCCGACGAAACCCCTACGCTGAGTATCTCCAATGGGTGAAGGACAAGCTGGTCTCCCTCGGATTCGAGGAGTTCGACGGTCCGCTCGTTGAGACGGAGTTCTGGAACGGCGATGCCCTTTTCATGCCTCAGTTCCATTCGGCTCGGGATATACACGATGTCTACTACGTCGCCGCGCCCGAGCGGGCGACGGAAATCGAGCAGCCGTGGCTCGACCGAGTAGCGGAGGCGCACGAGAATGGTGGAGACACCGGGAGCCGGGGCTGGGGCTATTCATTCGATCGCGATTTCACGCGCAAGTTGATCCTCAGGAGCCAGGGAACGGTACTCTCCGCAAAACAGCTGCCCAAGGCGAAGATTCCCGGCAAGTATTTCGGGATCGTCCGCTGTTTTCGTTACGATCAGGTCGACGCGACACACGGCGCCGACTTCTATCAGACCGAGGGAATTGTGCTCGGAGAGGATGTGAACCTGCGCACGCTCCTCGGGCTGCTCAAGATGTTCGCTGAGGAGGTTGCCGGCGCCACCGAGGTCAAGTACGTGCCCGGCTACTTCCCCTTCACCGAGCCTTCAATAGAGGTCCACATCAAGCACCCGGATCTCGGTTGGTTCGAGCTCGGCGGAAGCGGGATCTTCCGACCGGAGGTTACTCGGCCGCTCGGAATCGAAGTCCCCGTCCTTGCCTGGGGGCTAGGAATTGACCGAATGGCTCTTCTCCATCTCGGGCTTTCCGATCTGCGTGAGCTGTTTACCGGGAATATCGAGAATGTGCGACAACGAAAGAGGAAGTAGGGATGCCTAAGATAGAAGTTGATTCGAGAGCCTTCTTCGAGTTCGTCGGAAGAAGGCTCGAGGGAGATCAGTTCGAGCAGATCTTGACGGTCGCCAAGGCCGAGCTCGACAGTAGCGAAGACCCTGTGTTGAAGATCGAGCTCAATGACACAAACCGGCCGGATCTCTGGTCGACCGCCGGCCTTGCCCGGCAGCTGCGGATCTACTTGACCGGAGCAATTCCGAAGTACCGATTCTTCTCCACGCCCGAGGAGCGACTGGATTTCAGTGGTCGGACGATCGAAGTAGATCCGAATCTTCGCGAGATTCGCCCCTATATTGCCGGTTTCGCCGTAGCGGGAAAGTCGCTCGATGAAGCGGAGCTGAAAGATCTCATCCAGACCCAGGAAAAGCTGTGCTGGAACTACGGCCGGAAGCGCCAGTCGATCGCCATGGGAGTCTACCGACACGAATCGATGAAGTATCCGGTTCACTATCGTGCCGCCCATCCGGATAACACCAATTTCGTCCCCCTCGGCATGGATCGACCTCTGTCGCTGCGCAAGATACTCTCCGAACATCCAAAGGGTCGGGACTTCGGCTGGATCGTCGAGGGGTTCGACGCATTTCCATTCCTCACCGACGACACCGGCGATGTGTTGAGCTTTCCGCCTGTGATCAACAGCGCCAAGCTCGGAGCCGTAGAGGTCGGGGATACCGACCTGTTCATAGAGCTTACGGGTACCGACATCGATTCGCTGCTCACTGCGACCTCGATCGTCGCCTGTGACCTTGCCGACTCCGGCTTCACGATTCTTCCGGTCGCGACGAGGTATTCCTACGATACGAAATACGGGCGAGAGATCATCGCTCCCTTCTATTTTCAACGCCCGATTTCGGTCGACGTCGACTATGGAAGCAGGCTCCTCGGATTGGAGTTCACGACGGAGGAGGCCGTCGCGGCGGTTGCGAAGATGGGTTGCCGCGCGAAGGCCGAGGGCAAGAAGATCTCGGTTACGGTTCCCGAGTATCGTAACGACTTCCTCCATGCGGTCGATGTCGTCGAAGACATGATGATGGGCAGAGGGCTCGGGGCCTTTGAACCGATCCAACCCGGCGATTTCACCGTTGGCAGGCTCACCGAGATCGAGGTGCTCGCGCGAAGAGTGAAGAACACTATGGTCGGTCTCGGATATCAGGAGATGATCTTCAACTACCTCGGATCGAGGAAAGACTATGTCGAACGAATGCGGACTTCAGGTGAGGAGCTCGTACGTATTGCGAATCCGATGTCCGAGAACTACGAATACGTGCGATCTTCGATCATACCCGAGCTCCTCGGCGCAGAAGCGGTTTCCGCCAATGCTGCCTATCCGCACTCGATATTCGAAGTCGGCAAGGTCTCCCGACTGGATCCGGGGGATACGAATGGGACGGTCACTCGGGACTATCTTGGATTCCTCCATTCGGACCGAAGCGCGGACTTCAATTCAGTGCGCTCACACGTCGCCGTCCTGTTCTACTACCTTTCGATCGAGCACATGATGAGGGAGAGCGAGGATCCACGGTTCATCACCGGGCGCTGCGCAGAGGTCTTCGTAGCTAATGAGCGAGTTGGCGTCGTGGGGGAAGTTCATCCCCAAGTTCTCGAGAACTGGGGGATTCAAATGCCGTGCTCGGTATGTGAGCTCGATTTGACGATATTCCTTTAGAAGGGAGTATAATCTAAGCAATGAGCGAGAAGGAGCGGCCGCGTAGCATGGAGGTAAAACTCAGAGTGGTTCAGCTTGAGTGGCAGAACGGAAGCAATATCATTGTCGGCCAGAGCCACTTCATCAAGACGGTCGAGGATATCGCCGAAATCATGGGGTCGTCGGTTCCAGGTGCGAAGTTCGGGCTGGCATTCAACGAAGCTTCGGAACCATGTCTGGTTCGAACCGAAGGCAATGACGAATCTCTCATATCCGACGCGGTTGCTTGTGCCAAGGCGGTCGGCGCCGGGCATACCTTCTACCTCGTCATCAAGGATGCCTTTCCGATCAATGTGCTCAATCAGATAAAGGACTGTCAGGAGGTAGCGCGAGTCTTTGCCGCTACGGCTAATCCACTTCAAGTTATCGTCGGAATGACCGAACAAGGAAATGGGGTTCTAGGAGTTATCGACGGGTTCAGCCCGAAAGGGGTAGAGGGCGAGGCGGACAAGAATGCAAGACGGGAGCTGTTGCGCAGGTTTGGCTACAAGTACTAACTGGTGGTCCGGATTGAGCTGCTCCGAGCCGGATATATCGACCGGATAGGTGGGAGGAGGCAATGAAAAAGATACTGGTGATCGACGAATCCTCGCTGTTCCGGGAGTACCTCTCGAATAAGCTGGCCGCCAAAGGCTTCGAGGTATCGCAGGGCAGTAACGGACTCGATGGCTCCATCAAGATGCGCAGGGAGCTGCCTGATCTGATTATCACCGATTATTATCTAACGCGGAAGAACAGTCGCGAGGTGTTGCAGGAGAAGAAGGAGAATCCAAATACCGCCAATACACCGGTCATCATGGTTTCTTCAAAAATCGACAAGGAACAAATCGTAGAGATCGCTCCCTACAACGTCAAAAAGTTCTTCACGAAGCCACTCAAGATAGACGCCCTTCTCAGGACCGTGTCAGAGCTCTTGGGGGTTACCATCGAAATGGACTCGACCCCGTGCATCATCGAGGCGCACTACAACGAGGAGATACTTTTCGTGGAGATAGCCCTCGGTCTCAATGTCGACAAGATCGAGCTGCTCCAGTATAAGCTCACGGAGCTGCTCGAGCTCTACCACGTCATGACTCCGCGGGTGCTCATTATGCTGTCGAACATCGAGTTGACCGCTGCCGATGCGCCGAAGCTGAGGAACCTCATCTCGACGGTACTCGAGTACACGAAGGCGTTTCCTCGCCACGTGAAGGTTCTCACGAACGATCCGTTCGTGAAGGAGTTTCTCCCAAAACAGAAAGATTTCGCGGGAGTAGCGACGACGAACAATCTCGAATCGGCGATGGACGAGCTGATCGGTATGCGCGGGGACGCCATAGCGCACGATGCGGTTGCGGGGGAGAAGCTGCTGCGGAAGGCTCGGCCCTCCGCCGGCAGTGGAGAGGCCATCGAGATGCGGTTCAGCGGTGAGCGAGAGCTGCGGATTCCTCCCGAGCTCGAGAAGATGCGAGGTCACTGTCATATAGCGGTAGTTGACGACGACGAGGTCATTCAGGAGCTCGTCAAAACAGTGTTCTCGGAGACCGGCTGGGCTATTACGAGCTACGCGAACGGCAAGGAGTTCGTCGACGCGCTCGACGGCGAAGCGTTCGATCTCGTCTTCCTCGACCTTGTCATGCCGGAAATGGACGGTTTCGCAGTCCTCGCCCATCTCAAGAAACACTCGATATCTCTTCCGATCATCGTGTTCTCGGCCCTCACGAAAAAGGAAACCGTCGTGAAGGCTGTCAACTTCGGTGTCAACAGTTACATGATCAAGCCGCTCAAGCCGGAACGGCTGTTGATGAAGGCGGCGGAGATCCTCAAGGCCGATTTCTGACCATGAGTGACCGTGTCGACGTCTACCGATCGATCTTCTCCGATTCCCCGGTGGGGATGGGCATCATCGGGAAGGGCGGCAAGCTGGTCACGGCAAACGGTGCATTCTCGCGCCTTTTCGGCTTCGAAGAGGCGAAAATGCGGGGGAAGACGTTTACCGAGCTCATTTCGCCCGAGGGGCAGGCGGCCTATGACGCGAGCCTCCGGCGGTTGACGGGCGGACAGTCCCGTCACGAGACCTGTGAAGTGCCCTACGCACCAAACGGCCGCTCGGAGGCGTGGTGTAGAATCAACATTTCACTTGCCGGGCCTTCGGGGCACGGGGGCAGATTCATCGTCGTATTCGTAGAGGACGTCTCACTGCAGAAGACGACGGCGGCGAACCTTCTCGCCGCAAAAGAGCAGGCCGAGAGCGCCAAATCCGAGGCCGAACGAGCGCAGGCGGCAGCCGAACATGAACGCACGCTCGCCCGGCGGGCTCAGTCCGCCGCGGAGAAGGCGCAACTGGAATCTCAGCGCGCGCAGGAGAATGCCGAGCGCGCGGCTCAGACGAAGTCCGACTTTCTCGCCAACATGAGTCATGAGATACGAACGCCGATCCACACAATCATCGGAATGACCGAGCTCCTCCTGGAAACGAAGCTCGACCCGGAGCAGCAGGAATACGCCGAACAGGTGCAATTCTCGGCCGATGTGCTCCTGAGTCTGATCACCGACATCCTCGATTTCTCCAAGATCGAGGCCGGCAAGCTTTCGCTCGAGAAGATAGAGTTCAACCTCTACAAAATGGCGGAGGATGCGATCGATCTGGTTGCATTGGAGGCTCACCGGAAGGGGCTCGAGGTTATCCTGCGCATCGATACGAGCGTGCCGGTTTACCTCCACGGAGACCCGGTGCGTCTCCGGCAGATCATCGTTAACCTCTTCAACAATGCGGTCAAGTTCACCGAGTCCGGCGAGATCGCCGTACGGATCATGCGTGTCGACGAGTCAGCCGATTTGATCCGTCTGAAGGTATCCGTTCGTGATACCGGCATCGGCATCGCGCCGGAAAAAAAGGCCCGTCTGTTTCGGGTCTTTTCTCAGGTCGATTCCTCCACTACTCGCAAGTACGGCGGGTCCGGTCTCGGGCTGTCGATCTCGAAAACCCTCGCCGAGATGATGAACGGCGAAATCGGTGTAGAGAGCACCGAAGGGGAGGGATCGACCTTCTGGTTCACTGTCGAGCTGACCAACGATTCCCGAAGCAAACAACCGGCCTGGAATCTCTCAGATCAGAATCTCGACGGGACGGTCGCTCCGGGAGTCGGGACCGTCAAGAAGCTCGCCGGAATGCGAGCGCTCGTCGTCGACGACAACGAATCAGCGCGCGGAACGATCGCAGAGTATCTCAAGGGATGGAAATGCCAGGTCGATACCGCCTCCAGTGGAAAAGAGGCGCTTACGCTGCTTCGGGCCGGGGTCCAGTCCAACAGGCCCTACGAGCTGTGCTTCACCGACCTTCTCATGCCGGGGATGGACGGCTGGCAGCTTGCGAGTGAGGTCAACGCCGACAAGAGCATCAATGACGTGCGGTTGTTTCTGTTGAATCCGGCAGGCAAGAGCGGCGAAGAGGCGAAGATGAAGCTCCTCGGTTGGTTCGACGGCTATCTGACGAAACCCGTGAAGAAGCTGCATCTCTTCGAGGCAATCGATTTCTCCCTCTCCGATCAGAGAGAGCTGGAACCGGTAGAAGAGCTCGAACCGGCGGAAGAAGAGACTTCGACGTCGCGGGCAGGGGCTCAGGCCGGAGCCACGGCCGACGATGAACGCAAGAGAGCGGGGCATGTTCTGGTCGCTGAAGATCACGAGGTCAACCAGCAGCTGTTCAAGACCATACTGGAAAACATCGGTTTGGAGGTCGACATCGCTGCGAACGGTCGACTTGCGGTCGACGCGACCGGGAAAGCGACCTACGACATCATCTTCATGGACGTTCAGATGCCCGAGATGAACGGCTACGAAGCGACGGAGAAGATGCGCGAGCTGGGGATCGATGTTCCGATCATCGCCGTAACGGCCAGCGCAGTTCGCGGTGAGCGCGAGCGGTGCATCGCCTCCGGCATGTCGGATATCCTCGCCAAGCCTTTCAAGAAACGAGACCTGCTACCGGTCCTCGACAAATGGCTTACGCCGCGTGAAGAGCGCGGAGAGGAAGGACACCGCGCGGTCTCGACGATCGATTCCTCCGCGTCCGGCGGCGCTCCCGAAGTGGAGGAGTCGCATGGTGATCTCCGTGGCGTCTTCGACTATGAAGAGGCGGTGAGCACGTTCATGGGGAACCGACAGGTCGTGGAAAAGGTGTTCCGCGCCTACCTGGACAAGGTGGCAACCCAGGTGGACGCCCTACGAAGCGCCGCCGACTCCGGTGACATGGAATCGGCTCGTCAGATAGGTCACTCCATAAAAGGGGGCGGGTGGAACCTCGAGATCAAGAAGGTGGGGGACATCGGAGCCGAGATCGAAGCGGCAGGTCGGGACGGAAAACCTCGGAGCCTGCCGGGGCTCCTGAAGCGTCTCGAAGCCGGTCTTGATGAGCTGCGCGCGGCGGGCAGAGATATCTTCTCGTCGGTTGCTCCCAAGCAATAGCAGGCCCCTATTAACTATCATAGAATGTTGATAAACTCCTGCGATATTGCCGTTGCGGCGGCAGGTATCGGAGGCTTCATTTGATCAGCATTCAAATCTCACCGACAAAGCTGGAAACGGGCCGTCTGGCGGCCGAGAAGGCGGCGGAGCTGCTCAAGGCCGCTCTGGCGAAGAAGAACAGGGTTCGATTCATTGCTGCAACCGGTGCATCGCAGTTCGAGATGATAGCCCACCTCTGCTCGATCCCGGGGATAGATTGGCCGCGAACCGAGATGTTCCATCTCGACGAATACGTCGGTCTGAGTGAGGACCACCCGGCGAGCTTCCGCAGGTACCTCAGGGAGCGCCTCGTGGAGCGGGTGCATCCGGGAAGGGTTCACTATGTGGCCGGAGACGCCCGTGATCCCCACGAAGAAACCCGAAGGCTCGGCGAGCTGATCAGCGAGCAGCCTGTCGACGTCGCATTCGTCGGCATCGGAGAAAACGGCCATCTTGCCTTCAATGATCCGCCTGCGGATTTCGATACCGAGGAACCCTACCTGGTCATCGACCTCGACCTCGCCTGTCGCCGACAGCAGGTCGGGGAGGGATGGTTCAAGGGAGTGGAAGAGGTCCCCGAGCGGGCGATGTCAATGTCGATTAAGCAGATCATGAAGACCGAGGCTATCGTCTGCACCGTTCCCGATCGGCGAAAGGCTCAGGCGGTTCACGATTGTCTGTCCGAGGGGTCGGAGATAACTGCAGCGCATCCGGCGTCTATTCTCAGGAGGCACCCAAACGTCTTCGTCTATCTCGACGCCGAGTCCTCCTCACTCTTGTAGGATGGTATTCCCATTCGACAGGGTGCACGAAGGCACCCGATATCGGCTCAAGGATCTCGAAAAGGCCACGATATACCACAGGATCTGTCTCGAGCGGAGCGCAACCAGGAAACAGATCGCGGCGGTCTTGGGCAGTCGTCCCACAACAGTATCCAACGTAGTCCACGAGCTCATCCGGGACCGATTGGTGGTCGAAGGGGATATCAAGGAACGCGGCAAACAGGGCCGGCCGGAGATTATTCTCCACCCGAGCTTCCGCCGGCTTGTCGCCTTGAGCGTCTACGTCGTATCACGTGAGATCAAAGGGGCTCTCATCGGTCTCGATGGGGGTATGGTAGCCCGCGCCGAGGTCGAGCTTCCGCCAAACGCGGGGAACGAGGCCTTTGCCGATGCCGTCGTCGGTATTGTCAGCGAGCTCCGTACGAAGAAGCCCGCCGAGTCGGACCTCCTCGGGGTCGGAATTTCCGTCACCGGAAGCATCGATCTCTCGGCACGGAAATGGCACTACACGGCCCGCTGGCGCAACATCACCGATTTAGATATAGGGGTGATCGAGGAGCGGGTCGGTCTCCCGATTGTCGTGAATCGGCTTGTCAATTCAAGGCTCGAATATCTTCTCCTCACGAATCCTGACTATTCTCGGGGCGGAACGCTGCTGTTTCATTGGGGATACGGCATCGGAGCGGCTTTCGCGGTGGACGGGGAGGTCATGCAGTCTACGTTTGGGAGCTTCGCCGAGGTGGGCCACTGGAAGACCGCTCACGGTTCGCCGCAGCAATGTCTGTGTGGTGGAGTCGGGTGTCTCGAGACCGTGGCGGCCTTGTGGGCTCTGGCGCCGAAGCTTGCCTCGAGGTACGGGCAGATACCGGAGGACGAGGTGGATTTCGCGTCGTTTTTCTGCTCACGCGGCCTCGATTCGGACGAGCTCGTGGTGCAGGCGCGAAGGCAGGTGGCAAACTGCCTCGCGAATCTCTTTATGACCCTCTATCCCGATCGAATTCTCATGTACGGACCGTTCACGGAAAGCGCGAACGCATACGACCGCGTCGTCGAGCAGATACACGAGGAGCTACCACCGTTCGTGCGCGACCACCTGCGGGTCGCGCCTCACCCGGCGAGCTTCGACGGAGACATGGCAGGCGGTACCCACCATCTGTTCAGAGACGCCCTCAGAACGCTTCTGACGGCAAACGAACGACGCACGGCCGCGCGATTGGACCGCGGCTAGCCTCATTGACTTTCAGGCAAGCGGATATTAGCTTGATTCCAAGAAAAATATAGGACCTCATTGATGCCATGTTCTGTCTCTCCGCTTTTCTATTTGGGTGTCAGTCACAAGACGGCATCCATTCGATTGCTCGAACGGCTATCGGTAGATCAGCAGGATCACGACGAGCTTATCCGTCTTCTTTTCTCGCGTCTGCGCGATCTCCATCCGGATGCTGAGGTTGTCGTGCTCGGAACCTGTAACCGTCTTGAGATCTACTGGACGGAGGGATCGGTCGCGGAGCTCTATCAGGGACTCGGGCAGGAAGAGCCGGAGGACTTCAGGAAGAGACGCCACGCAGGACGAGGCGCAGGTTCGGCGATCGAGGGCGGACCTGCCGACAGCCGCACGCTGATTCAGAACCTGGTAGCGGATTTCGCCGGTGTGGATTCAGCGGAGCTCGATTCACGACTCGAGCATCTCTCCGGACGAGCAGCCGTCGAGCACCTCTTTCGAGTCGCGTCGGGGGCGGAGTCACTTGTTATCGGAGAGCATCAAATTCTCGGTCAGGTCGAGGAGGCCCTTTCGATTGCCAACCGCTCCGGGACTGTAGGGAGCGGCCTCGGAACTGTTTTTGCAGGGGCGATTCGCTGCGGGCGGCGCTGTCGGCTCGAGACCCCGATCGGACGAAACGCCCGCGACGTGAGCAGTGTCGCCGTTGCACTGGCTGAGCGTCTCGTCGGTGATCTCACCGAGCGTCGCGTGCTCGTGGCGGGCATGGGTGAGATGGGACGCCTCACAGTCAAGGCTCTCCACCATCGGGGAGTCGGCGAGGTCGAGATCGTCAATCGCGGGATCGAGCGCGCTCGAGAGATTGCCGAGCGTTGGGGCGCCATCGTCAAACCGATGAGCGAAATACGCTCCCTTCTGGGAGAAGCCGACATCATGATTACCTCGACGGCATCCCGCAGCCCAATACTGACAGCAGGTGAGATCGAGTCGGTTATGATGACGCGGCCGAATCGGCCGCTCGTTCTCATTGACCTCGCCGTCCCGAGAGACATCGAGCCCTCTGCCGGCAAGGTCGGTGGGGTTCACCTTTTTGATCTCGACGGGCTCAAGGAGGTTGCGCTCAAGGGCGAGCAGGAGCGGAGAATGGCCATACCGGCGGTCGAGAAGATCATCGGAGAGGAGCTAGGAACGGTTCGGGCCGATCTCGGCGACCGTGCCGTTCGCCCGGTTCTCTCCGGGCTGTGGAACCAGGCAGAGTCGATTCGCAGCGAGGTGATCCGCAACGCTAGAACACATCTTGCGGGGTTCACACCCGATCAACTCGAGGTGGTGGACCGAATGACTCGCA
>CAZDMH010000009.1:29337-104473 GCA_964506755.1 uncultured Spirochaetales bacterium | reverse complement strand
TGGCCGGATGCAGAGTGGAGTCGGCTCGAGCTCTCCACCCACGGCGACGAAGAGCGAGAGGCATCGCTCGCCGATATCGGGGGAAGGGGCGCCTTTACTGAAAAGCTGGAGGGCTCGCTCCTACGCGGTGAGATCGATTTCGCGGTTCATTCGCTGAAAGACCTCCCGGTCGAGTCGAGCCCGGAACTCACGATCGCAGCGGTTGTCGGCCCCCGAGATGCCGGGGAGGTGCTCGTATCGCGGAGCGGCCGGATCCTTCGTGAGCTGCCGTCCGGCGCCGTCGTCGGTACGAGCAGTCTTCGTCGTCAGGCACAGCTTCTTCGCGTACGGCCCGATCTCGTGGTGCGCTCGATCCGGGGAAACGTCGAAACGAGAGTGGCGAAGGTAACGCGAGGCGACTACGATGCCACGCTTCTTGCCGCCGCGGGGATCGAACGGCTCGGCCTGGAGGAGCACATTACCGAACGCCTCGGTCCTGAGACGATGCTGCCCGCTCCCGGTCAGGGCGCGATAGCGGTCCAATGTCGCGCCGAGGACTCCTCGACGAGAAATCGTCTTTCGGCGATCTCAGACTCGCAGCTGGAGGTTTGCACACGTGCCGAGCGATCATTCCTGAAGACGCTCGGTGGGGGCTGCTCGGCTCCCGTGGCGGCGCTCGCGGTTGTCGAATCACGGCCGGGGCGCGGCGCGGTGGCGGACGAGGATGCCGCCGGCGGCGGGCAGGTCTATCGGCTCCGCGGGCGGGTTGTCGACCCCGGCGGCGGGCGGACCGTCGAGGTCGAAGGGATCGGACTCGACCCGATGGTTCTTGGATCGAGGCTTGCCGAGCGGGCGCTGCTCCGGGGAGCAGATGCCATTCTCGCGAAGGCCGGCGTGACGCCGCCCCCCTTGCGGCCGGTCCTTGCAGGCAAGCGCGTAGTGGTCACCCGGCCGCGATCCCAGTCGGACGAAATGACAGCTATCCTCCGGCGACTCGGTGCCGTCGTGCTTCCAGCGCCTGTCATACGCATCGCGGCGCTTCCGGGCTCGGAGTCGACCCGCGCGCTGTTGAACGAGCCGGGGCGCTATCGGTGGATTGTGCTCGCAAGCACGAATGCGGTCGAGCATTTCTTCGCCGCTCTCGAGGAGGGCGGCCCGAGGCCACACGGGATCGGTGAGCGCATAGCCGTCGTCGGTCCGGCAACCGCAGCGGCGGTAGAGGCGCGGGGGGAGCGGGCCGGGTTCGTCGCTCGCGGACAGACCGGAGCTGATCTAGGGGCTGAGCTTCCCGACGTCGCCGGAAGGCACCTTCTCCTGCCCTGCGCGGAGCGCTCGACGGAGGGGCTGCCGGAAACCCTTCGGGAGCGTGGTGCGCACGTCACGATGCTTCCGCTCTATCGCACCGAGGCGGTTCCCCTCGAGCAGAGCGCGATTGCCGAGCTCGAGGCGGGTGCCGATTATCTGTTGTTCACCAGCGGCTCCACTGTGGCGGCGTTTGTAGATACTTTTCGCGGTTCCTGCGGCGAGGTGTCACTTAGGAAGCTTTTCGAGCGGGCACGCGTCGCTTGTATCGGTCCGAGCACGGCTCGCGTCGTGGAACAGAACGGATTTGCGGGGCAGATCGTAGCCGAGGAACACACCTCAATTGGCCTCATTGAGGCAATTGTCGATTTCGAAACGGAGACTGGAGATGAGCGTATCTGAAACCGGGCGAACAGGGCCCGTCGACCGTCCGAGGCGACTGCGATTCAGTTCCACTTTGAGAAGCATGATTCGCGAAACGAGCCTCGATCCTTCCGATTTTATATATCCCCTCTTCGTGGCCGAGGGTATTGAAGAGCGTCGGCCGGTTCCTTCAATGCCGGGAGTATTTCAGGTCACTCTCGGAGACTTGAACGAAGAGGTTGACGAGCTCGTCCGGCTCGGTATTCCAAGCGTCCTGCTCTTCGGGATACCCGGTCACAAGGACAGCCTGGGTTCCGAGAGCCACGCGGAGAACGGCATCGTGCAGCGTGCGATCCGTACGATCAAAGCACGGGCGCCGGGGCTCGAGGTGGTTACGGATGTTTGTCTGTGCGAGTACACCGACCATGGGCATTGCGGTCTGCTCAATAATGACGCACGGCCGGGGCTGCCGGAGGGATACCTCCTGAACGACGCAACCCTCGAAGTTCTCGGGAGAATCGCGGTTTCGCACGCGCGGGCCGGAGCAGACATCGTGGCTCCGAGTGCTATGATCGATGGTATGGTCGGGAGGATTCGCAGTGATCTCGACGACGCGGGCTACGAGATGGTCTCGGTCATGTCGTATTCCGTCAAGTACGCGTCGGCCTTCTACGGTCCCTTCCGCGAAGCCGCGGAGGGGGCGCCCAAGTTCGGCGACCGCAAGAGCCACCAGATGGATCCGGCGAACAAGCGCGAGGCGATCCGGGAGGCCCGGCTCGACGTCGCCGAGGGGACGGACTTTCTCATGGTGAAGCCCGCGCTGGCCTACCTCGACGTAATCGCCGAGCTGAGAGCCGTGTACGGGGAGCTCCCTATCGTCGCTTACAACGTGAGCGGCGAGTACGCCATGATCAAAGCCGCCTCGGCCAACGGATGGATCGATGAACGCAGCACCGCGCTCGAGGTTCTCACCGGCATAAAGAGGGCCGGGGCGGACATCATCATCAGCTACTTCGCCAAGGACGTCGCCCGCTGGCTTGGTCGGGAAGCGAGAGAAAGGAGGTAGGCAGGTGTCGAGTTTGCCCGCAGAGAACGAAGTGGAGATCTCCGAGCCGGGGAGAGGTTCAGGCGGAGAACCGGTGCGCCTGAACCGAAGACTGTTCTTTCAGCTTCTCGTCTTCGGTGGCTGTCGGGACAGTGCGATGCTCGTTCGCGCCCTCGAAGAAAAGGAAGTGTCGGGGACGCTCTACGCCGACTTGAATGATCATCGTGGAGTGGGGCTCCTGACATTCGCCGAGGATCCCGCATTCTTCATCGACGGGCTGCGACCTATTCTGCTGAGCCAGCCGTTTGCCGAGCTCTCCCTCAAAGAGGAGATGACGATGACGGGACGAACCTACTCGCGCGGCTACGAGCAGGACCTCGAGGAGACTTTGATCGAGCGGCCGAAACGCCGAGTGCTCGATCCCGAGCTTCGATGGGCGGTTTGGTATCCCCTCAGGCGATCGGGGAGGTTCGAGCAGCTGGAGGAAAAGGAACAGCGGTCAATCCTTGCCGAGCACGGCGCGATCGGGCATGCCTTCGGCAAGGCCGGGCTCGCGCACGACGTTCGTCTCGATTGCCGTGGGCTGAACCGGGACGACAACGACTTCGTGATCGGAGTCCTCGGCAGAGAGCTCCATCCCCTTTCGGTCGTCGTGCAGCGTATGAGAAAGACCCGTCAGACCTCGCAGTACCTTACCCACCTCGGTCCGTTCTTCACCGGCCGCGTGATCTGGCAATCTATCCCCGCTGCGTCGAGCACCACCGTCAATGAATAGCGGCACGCCTCGGTTGATGAAGGTCCTGCGGTCCGAGCCGGCGGACTGCACACCGATCTGGTTCATGCGCCAAGCAGGGCGCTACCTTCCCGAATACTGCGCCCTGCGCGAGCGCCACTCGATCTTGCAGATCATCGGGGAGCCCGAGCTTGCGGCCGAGGTCACCCTGCAGCCGCTCGAACGATTCGATCTGGACGCCGCTATCATCTTCGCCGACATCCTCCCTCCGCTTGCCGCGATGGGGCTTGAGGTCGAGTTCGTCAAAGGAGACGGGCCGGTTGTGCGCCCACCCATTTCGCTCTCGACTGACGTGGATAGACTGGCGGTACCTCCCGCCGCTTCGGTGCTTTCGCCTACCCTCGAGGCGATAGGGATCGTGGTTCGAGAGCTCTCCTCGCGCGCAATTCCTCTCATCGGCTTCGCCGGAGCTCCGTTCACCCTCGCCAGCTACGCCATCGAAGGCGGTACTTCGCGAAGCTTCGCCAAGACCAAGGCGTTCATGTACGGCGAACCGGCGGCGTGGAGACGGTTAATGACGAAGCTGGTCACCTTCCAGTCCGACTATCTGCGGGCGCAGGTCGAAGCGGGTGCCGCGCTCGTTCAGGTCTTCGATTCATGGGCCGGTCTCGCCCTCGGACGCGAAGAGTACCGAGAGTACGTCGCTCCCTACAATCGATCGCTTTTTGCCTCGTTGGAGCGACTGAACGTTCCGGCCATCAACTTCAGCACCGGCACCGCCGCCTACATCGAGGTGGTTGCGGAGGCCTGCGGAAGCGCAGTCAGCGTCGATTGGCGCCTCCCCATCGACGAGTACCGGAGGCGCCTTGGCGATGCTCGACCGCTCCAGGGGAATCTCGATCCGGCCGTGTTGCTCGCTCCCTGGGCGGAGGTGCGCCATCGGACAAACCGGATTCTCAGAAGCGCCTGCACGATCGGCAGCCACATCTTCAATCTCGGCCACGGTCTCCTTCCTGACACTCCTCCCGAGACGGTCCACCGGCTCGTTGACTACGTTCACTCCTGGAAGGAGGAAGAACGATGACGAACGACGCGGGTAGCGTGAAGACGAGCGGTGGCGCGAGTGAGGATTCCGTGTCGGCGAAAGGAGCGGCTGAAGCCCCGATCGGGGTGCTCGTCATGGCTTACGGCGGACCGGATTCCCTGGATGATCTGCCGGGCTACCTTGCGGACATTCGAAGCGGTCGCGTGACCGATCCTCGAGTGCTCGAAGAGATGCGCGACCACTACGGCAGGATCGGCGGCAAGTCGCCGCTTCTGGAGATCTCTCGGCGTCAGGTAGAGGCGCTCGCCGGACGGTTGGACAGTCACCGGTACCGCTGCTACCTCGGGATGCGACACTGGAGACCTTGGATCGAGGAAACAGTGGGCAGGATGATCGCCGACGGCATACAAAAGGGGATCAGTCTCGTGCTTGCACCCCACTACAGCAGCATGAGCGTCGGGCGCTATCGGGCAAAGATCGACGATGGGGTTCGGATGTACCGCGGCCGGATCGAGTTCCGCCATGTCGACAGCTACTACCGTGCTCCCGGCCTCATCAACGCGCTAGCTGGACGCGCACGAGAGGGAATCGAGCGATTCCCCCGCGGCGAGCGCGACAGCGTCCACGTAGTATTCAGTGCCCACAGCCTTCCCGAGAGGATACTGCGTGCGGGGGATCCCTACGATAAACAGCTGAAGGAGACCGCGGCGCTCGTTGCCGAGGCCGCCTCTCTTCCTCGCGAACGGTGGTCGTGGAGTTACCAGTCGGCAGGAAAGAGTCCCGAGCCCTGGTTGGGGCCGCAGCTCGAAGACCACATCCCGGCGCTCGGGCGCAGGGGAATCCGAAACGTAGTCAGCGTCCCCGTCGGGTTCGTGGCCGATCACGTCGAGATTCTCTACGACATCGACGTGGAGGCGCAGGAAGCGGCCAGGAGGTCGGGAATTCGCCTCGAGCGCCCGCCTGCGCTCAACGACGACCCCGAGTTCATCGATGCCCTTGCGAAGGTTGTGAGGGAGTGTGCCTCAGACTGGATTTCGCCTCAGAGTGGGCTTCTGCACCAGCAAGGGACCACGGAGGGCTGATGGCCCGCATCGTCATCGTCGGGGGAGGGATCACCGGGCTCTCGGCGGCGTACGAGCTCCGCGGAAGCGGCAGCCACACGGTCGAGCTTCTCGAGAGTGAGGAGAGGCTCGGAGGCAAGATCCGGACCACCCGCGCCGACGGCTTCCTTCTCGATGAGGGTCCCGACAGCCTGCTCACGAGAAAGAGGGGAGCGGTCGAGCTTTGCGCCGCTCTTGGGATAGACGGACGTTTCGTCGGGCGGACACCGCGCCGGTGCGGCTCCTTGATCCACCACGCCCAGCGCCTGCATCCGCTTCCCGAGGGATTCTCAGGGCTCGTCCCTTCAGATCCCGATGCGCTCGAGTCGAGCTCCTTGCTCAGTGACGAGGCCAAGGCACGAGTGAGGCGAGAACGAGATATTCCCGCACCGGCCGACGAGGTCGGCGAGGAATCGGTCGCCTCGTTCCTGAGCCGGCGCTTCGGACGGGAGGCCTTCGAGGTGATGATCGAGCCTCTCGTCAGCGGGATCTTCGCAGGTGACGCCCGCTTCCTGAGCATCCAATCCGCCTTCCCCCAGCTCGTCGAGCTCGAACGCAGCCGGGGCTCCCTGAGCGCGCCGCCTCCGCGGGGCGCCTCCGCCCCCGATTCCGCCGATCGCGGCACGGCCGCAAGGCTTCCAACGTTCGTCTCGTTCCCCCTCGGGATGGCCGAGATCGTCACCGCGATCCTCTCGAGATTGACATCGCTTCGCATCACAACGGGTGCGTCGGTGAACGGGATTCGCAGGCTGAAGAGCAGGTTCCTGGTAGGTGTGGAGGGCGGAGGAGGGATCGAGGCCGACGCCGTCATCGTTGCGATACCCGCCCATCAAGCCGCCGGACTCGTCACCTCGCTCGACGGTCGGCTCGCTGAAACTCTCGCCGCGATCGAGTACGCTTCGACTGTGGTAGTGAATCTGGGGTATCACACCTCCGACGTGCCACATGAGCTGGATGGGTACGGTTATCTGGTACCGATGGTCGACGGGCGCCGGTTTCACGGCTGCAGCTGGTCTTCGAGCAAGTGGCCGGGTCGGGCGCCCGAAGGCTCCGCCCTCCTTCGCCTCTACGGGGGACGCTATGCAGAGGAAGATCTGCTGCAGATGAGCGATGAAGCGATCGAAGCGGAGGCCCGCTCGGAGCTCGAGCTGACGCTGGGGATCACCGTGGACCCGATGCTCTGCAGGATCACTCGCTGGCAGAAAGCGCTTCCTCAGTACAACCTGGGCCATCGATCGCTCCTCGAGGCCATCGAAGAGCGCCTCGAGGCGAACAGCGGGCTCTTCCTGGCCGGGGCCGCCTTTCGCGGAGTGGGAATCCCTGACTGCATCGATTCAGGAAGGAGCGCCGCACGCGCCGCCCTCGGGCATATCAACACGAACATGAGGAGAGCGACATGAGAAAGAGCGAACGCTCGGAGGAGCTGTTTTCAAGAGCGCGAGACCTCCTGCCCGGCGGGGTCGACTCTCCGGTGCGCGCCTTCGCAGCGGTCGGCGGGCAGCCGGTCTTCATCGATCGCGGGGAAGGAGCCTACCTCTTCGACGTCGACGGGAACCGCTATATCGACTACGTGCTCTCCTGGGGGCCGCTCATAGCCGGCCATGCCTATCCGGATGTCGTCGCGGCATTGACCGAGACCGCCGCCCGAGGAACGAGCTTCGGAGCTCCCTGCGAACAGGAGCTGATCCTCGCACGACGCATCATCGACGCGGTCCCCGGTATCGAGATGATTCGGTTCGTCAACTCAGGAACCGAGGCGACCATGAGCGCTCTGCGACTCGCCCGCGCCTTCACCGGAAGGGAGAAGATCGTCAAGTTTCAAGGATGCTACCATGGCCACGCCGACATGCTTCTGGTAAAGGCGGGTTCGGGGGTGGCGACCCTCGGGCTGCCGGATTCCCCGGGCGTTCCCTCCGGAGCAACGGCCGCGACGCTGACCGCCCCCTACAATGACCTTGCAGCCGTAGAGCAGCTCCTCGAGCAGCATGGTCGCGAGATTGCCGCAGTCATCGTGGAGCCGGTGGCGGGCAACATGGGGGTCGTGCCTCCCGTTCCCGGCTTTCTCGAAGGGCTGCGGCGGATCACGAAGGATTCCGGATCGCTGCTCGTTTTCGACGAGGTCATGACGGGGTTCCGCGTTCACCGCGGAGGGGCACAATCGCTCTACGGCGTCGAGCCTGATCTTACCGCGCTCGGAAAGGTGATCGGAGGCGGCCTGCCCGTCGGAGCGTACGGGGGTAGGCGGGAGGTGATGGAGATGATGGCTCCCACCGGGCCGGTCTACCAGGCAGGCACTCTTTCCGGGAACCCTCTCGCGATGGCTGCCGGAATCGCCACCCTCGACGCGGTAGAGAGGGGAGAAGTCTGGAACTCCCTCGAGGCGCGAGGTGCGCAGCTTGCCGATGGGCTCGCCACTGTCGCGCGCGATGAAGGGGTGGCGGTTCGGGTCAATCGGGTCGGAACCATGCTTTCGCTCTTCTTCACCGATCGGGAGGTCACCGACTGGGAGTCGGCAGCCACCAGCAATACCCGCCTGTTTGCAGCCTACTTTTCCCGTCTGCTCGAAAATGGGGTATACGTCGCACCCTCACAGTTCGAGGCCTGCTTCCTCTCTGTTGCCCACGACCGAGCCGTAATCGAGGAGACCGTCGAGGCTGCAGCCCGTTCGCTGCACAGCATGAGAGGCGAGATGCGGTGACCCACCGAGTCGCTTTCGCAGGGTTTCGTCACGTTCACCTCTTCGAGATGTATGAGCTTTTGCAGCACAGCAATTCGTTCGAGATCATCGCCGCCTGCGAGGAGGACGGGGAGGCGCGCGCGTTTGTCGAGCAAGACGGTCGTGTGGAGATCAGTCACGACAGCTTCCGTGCAATGCTCCGGGAGGCGGACTTCGATGTGCTTGCGGTCGGTGACTATTTCTCCAAGCGCGGGGGCCTCATCCGAGAGGCGCTTTCGCTCGGCAAGCGGATAGTCAGCGATAAACCGATCTGCACGAGTATCGCCGACCTGGACGCAATCGAGTCACTTTGTGAGAAGAGCGCCCTCCCCCTCGGTGCGAACCTCGTCCTCCGCGATTCCGGTACGTTCATTCGCGTACGAGAGCTGATCCTCAGCAACGAGATCGGTGAGATTCTCTCGATTTACTTCAACGGAAACCACCCGCTCCAGCTCGGTAGGCGGCCGCAGTGGTACTTCGAAGAGGGTAGACACGGCGGTACCATCAACGATCTCGGCGTTCACGCCTTTGACCTGATTCCCTGGATAACCGGCGAGACCTGGCGAATGGTCAACGCGGCGCGGACCTGGAACGTCGGCCGCATCGCACCCGCTGTCGGCGGATTTCAGGAAGCGGCGCAGGTGATGATGACGATGGCAAACGGGTGCGGCGTGCTCGGAGATCTTTCCTACCTCGTCCCCGACAGCTTCTCCTACGATTTTCCCCAATACTGGCGCTTCGTTTTTACCGGCACCACGGGGGTAATCGAGGCGGCCCTCAACCAGGAGTCAATCGTTCTCTACAAGGGCGGCGAGACCGAAGCGAGACTGATCGAGCCCGCACACACCTGTGCCGGAGGATACCTGGACTCCTTTCTCCGCGAGATCGAGGGACGATCCGGGAGAGGCGACCTAACGACTGCCGACGTCATATCGGCGACCCGGGTAGCGCTCCGATCGCAGAACGCTGCCGACGAGCGCGTCACCGATATGCTGCTATGAACGCCGCCTCAACGGGCCACGATGAGCTCCACCCCCGCCTTCCGAATCGCCTCGCAGTAGGCCGCAGGAGGCTGCTCGTCCGAAACGAGGACATCGATCTGTGGGAGCTCGGCGAAGGTCACGAGTGACACGCGATCGAACTTGCTCGAGTCGGCGAGGAGTATCCGACGCGAGGATACCGAAATGATCGCCCGCTTTATCTCGGCCTCGATGGAAGAGGAGTTCGTGATACCCTTCCCGAGAGAAATCCCGGAGGCACCGAGGAAGGCCTTCTGAGCGTTGAGCTTTCCTACCGCCTCGATCGCCTCGATACCCACCATCGAGTTCGTCTCGTGAAGATATTCCCCTCCGATCGCTATGAGGCGAAAGTTGCGAACAGCGGCGACCTCGTTCATGACGCTGAGGCTATTGGTGACGATCGTAATACGCGAGTCCGGATTCAAGAAGCGCACCATCGAGGCAGTCGTCGAGCCGGCGTCGATGAGGACGATGTCGCCCTCCTCGACCAGTCGGGCAGCCTGCCGGCCGATGGCGCCCTTCTGTTCTTCGCGGTCTTCCTGCCGGGTGAAGAAGGGAACGAGGTTTTCCGCCTTTGAGCTCAGGACAACCCCCCCGTAGACCTTCTTGACGATACCGAGCCCTTCGAGCTCGGAAAGATCGCGCCGTATGGTCACCTTCGAGACCCCGAAGGAGGCACAGAGCTCGTCGAGCGACGCCGACTCCCGCTGCATGAGGAAGCTCTCGATCTCTTTCAAACGTCGATGTTTCACCGCTGGCGTTCCCACGACAGACATATTGACAATGTCATGATAAAAAGTTGATCATATTTTGACAATCTTGCCAAGCCGGCACATGGGAGAGGAACATGAAAAAATTCAGACTCAACCGACTCTTCAATCCAACCTCCGGACGTTGTTTCGACGTCGCCGTCGATCACGGATTCTTCAACCTCAAGGAGGTGCTTGCAGGGATCGAGGACATCCGCCCGGCGGTGTCAACGATCGTCGAAGCCGCCCCCGACGCAATCCAGCTCACGGTCGGGCAGGCGCACCATCTCCAGTCGGTCCCGGGAAAACAGAAGCCGGCGCTCGTACTGCGAACCGATGTGGCGAACGTCTATTCGAAGGAGCTGCCGAGAAGTCTTTACAGTCGAATGATCGAGGAGCCGGTCTTGCAGGCCGTCCAACTCGACGCCGTCTGCGTAGTGGTCAACCTGTTTCGGATTCCCGATCAGCCCGAGGTTGCCGATCAATGCATCCGGAACATTCTCAAGTTGAAGCCGGAATGCGAGCGCTACCAGATGCCGCTGATGATAGAGCCGCTGGTCTTCCAGCCCAACGAAAGGGCAGGGGGGTACATGGTCGACGGTGATCCCGACAAGATCATTCCGCTCGTGCGCCAGGCCGTGGAGTTGGGAGCCGACATCATCAAGGCCGACCCCACCGACGACACCTCGATCTATCACAAGGTGATAGAAACAGCCGGCGGCGTGCCCGTTCTCGTGCGGGGGGGAGGAAAGGTTTCCGACCGTGAGATTCTCGAGCGGACTCGGGAGCTCGTCGAGCAGGGGGCCGCAGGGATTGTTTACGGAAGGAACATCATCCAAAATGAGAACCCGGCCGGAATGACGCGCGCCCTGATGGCGATCCTTCACGAGGGAGCGACGGTCGATGGGGCCGCGGCGTTTCTCGGGTCTCGATAGCGATCGGAGGAGCTCATGGATACGGTTCGGTTCGGGATCATCGGCTGCGGCCTCATGGGCAGGGAGTTCGCTAGCGCCACGGCCCGCTTTGCGCATCTCGAGGGGTTGGATTTCGAGCCCGTCATAGCCGCCGTCTGCGACGTGAATCCGACGGCGACTGACTGGTTTCGCAGCTCGCTGCCAACGGTCGAGCAGACGACCACTGACTACCGGGAGCTGCTGGAGAACCCGACTCTGGACGCTGTCTATGTCGCTGTTCCGCACAGTCTGCACGAGCAGCTCTACGTGGACGTGATCCTCTCGGGGAAGAACCTCTTGGGCGAAAAACCCTTCGGGATCGACCGCACGGCGAACGCGAAGATCGTCGAGACCGCCGCGGCACACCCCGAGCTGTTGGTGCGCTGTGTCTCCGAGCTCCCCTTCTTTCCGGGCGCTCAGGCGCTCTTTTCATGGGCGCGTGAAGGCAGGTTCGGCAAGATCATCGAGGTCGAGGCCGGTTTCTGGAAGGGCAGCGACCTCGATCCGAACAAGCCGATCAACTGGAAACGGCGAGTCGAGACGAACGGCGAGTACGGCTGTATGGGTGATCTCGGGTTGCACGTCGTGCACCTGCCGTTTCGCCTCGGCATGAGAATGCTCGACGTTCGTGCCCTCCTCGCGAATATCGTCACCGAACGTCCTGCGGCCGCAGCCGGCTCGGAGGGTGACATGGTATCGTGCGATACCTGGGACAACGCCCTCCTTTCTTGCGAGGGCGAATGGCAGGGCGAGCGTTTCCCCACGCTCCTTTCGACGAAACGGATTGCGCCGGGCCACGCAAACACCTGGTTCCTCAGGATCTCAGGAACCGATTTCTCAGCGGAGTTCACGACGGCGGATCCCAAGCACCTGCGCTACCTTCCCTATTCTCCGGGTGCCTCACAGGCGTGGAGAATAGAGGACTGCACCTTTCCGCCTGCCTATCGATCGATTACACCGGCGAACCTCGAGTTCGGATTCTCCGACTCGATTCTCCAGATGTGGGCAGCGTATTCCGATGAGCTCATGAGCCGGCGCCGCCATGGCGACGCTCGCGATCTGCACCAACCCTTCATCTGCGCCACGCCCGAGGAGACCGCGCTCAGCCACGAGCTGTTCACCGCTGCGCTCGAATCCCAGCGAACCGGAGAAACGGTGAGGCTTCCGGCAAAGCAGGGATTTCCGAAGGAGGTTTCAGATGGCTAAGAGAGCGATAGTCGCCGGACATCTCTGCCTCGACATCATCCCTCTGTTCGAGAATCCCCCATCCGATCCGGCAGAGCTCTTCTCCCCCGGACACCTCTTTTCGATCGAATCCACCCTCTACTCGACCGGCGGGGCCGTAGCGAATACCGGAGGAGCGTTGGGGGACTTCGGCATCGAAACCACCCTGGTGGGCCGGGTCGGGGAGGACGGATTCGGGGCCGAGCTCGAGCGAATCCTCCGAAGGAATCATCCTGGAGTCGCCCTGGAGCTCAAGAAGGTGAGCGGCGAAGGAACTTCCTATTCGATCATCCTTACCTCTCCGCAATTCGATCGGATCTTCTTCCACTCCTCAGGAGTGAACGACAGCTTCACCTCACTCGACGTTACCGACTCCGATCTCTCCGGAGGGGATCTACTACACTTCGGCTATCCGCCGGCAATGAGGGCCACATACGAGAACGACGGGGAGGAACTGGTCCGACTGCTCAGCCGGGCGAAGAGGGCCGGGCTTACAACTTCGCTCGATCTCTCCTACCCACAGTCCGGGTCGCGGGCAGCGGGCGTCGATTGGCCGAAGCTTCTCGAACGCGTGCTGCCGCACGTCGACCTCTTCCTCCCTGGGCTCGAGGAGCTTCGCTTCATGCTTGCCGGTCCGACGGGACCTTTCGGCGGAGCCGAGGCTGCCGGAGGTGAAAGGGTCGCCGGCGAGGTCGCCGGGGATTCGAAAGATCTCCTCAAGCAGCTGCGCGAGACCGCAGGGTGGGCACTCTCGAAGGGGTGTGCTGTGTGCGTCTTGAAAATCGGCGCGGAAGGTCTCTACGCTCGTACGACTGAGGACCTCACGCGAATCACCGCGCTCGGCGCGTGTGCCCCGAAGGGGCCGAAGGACTGGGCGTCGAAGGAGCTTCTCGAACCCTGTTTCGCGGTCGAGGCCGCGGGCACGACCGGTGCAGGCGACGTTACCATTGCCGGATTCCTCGCCGCGGTTCTCCGAGGCTCTTCTATCGAGGATGCGACCCTCATGGCGCTTGCAGCGGGAGCTTCCTGCGTCGAGCGTGTCGACGCTGCGGCGGGGTTGCCGTCTTGGGAAGAACTGACCGAACGCGTCGCGTCCGGCTGGAGGCGAAGAGCGACGGGTACAACACTTCACGGAGAAGGGTGCTAATGGATTTCATGTCTACCTTCGAAGGTTCCTACGCCGGCGGCTTCTATCCCTCCGGCTGGGACTTCAAAAAGATACACGAGATCACCGCTCTCGGTCCTCGGGAGTTCGGGGAGCGGCAGCCGTTTTGGCACCGCGATTTCGAGCCGCAGATCTGCGACGACCCGTTCGGCGGATTCGAGACGATGAATGCGCGGATGGGCTACGAGATCTTCGAAGAGGTGCGCAGGTCATCCGAAGAGGGAAGGCCGCTCGCGTTCATTCTTCCGGTTGGGCCGATGGGGATGTACAAGTGGGCGATCTACTTCACGAAGCGTGCCGGAATCCCGTGGCGCCACGTTCACACCTTCAACATGGACGAGTGGGCCGACGGTGAGGGCAACACGATGGAGCGAGGAAGCGGGATGAGCTTCCGCGAGATCATGGAAAGCTCGTTTTTCGGTCCCCTCGGCGATCTCGGGGTTCCCGCCGCTCAGCGGCATTTCGCGACCCGCGGCGAGCTTCCCGAATATTCCCGCCTCCTAACCGACGTCAGGGTGAAAGGGGCTCGCTTGGTAATGGTATACGGCGTCGGGCGAAGCTGCCATATTGCTTTCTGGGAGCCACAGGTCGCGGCCGAGTACGGTAGCGAGCAGGAGTGGAGGTCCCAAACTCATCGCCTGGGGATGCAGCTGCACCCGATGACGATCGAACAATCGAGCCTCATCTCCTATTCGAGCAGGCTCACCTCGGTTCCGCTGCGTGCCAACACGATCGGTCCGGCCCTTTTCCTCTCGGCCGATTTCTGCATCGGAGGTGCCGACGGCGCTCGCGGTCCGTTGAATTGGCAGGCGCAGCCGATCTGGATGACCCTGCGCTACGGTCCCGACCCCTGGGTACCGAGCTCCTACATTCCGACCATGGCCGGACGTCTTTTCGTGACCGCGAGGCTCGGCGGCCCATTGTCCGCCGACGCCAACTGAGCGGTTTGGGCAGATGATCGACATCGAACAGGAAGCCGAGCTCCATGACTATCTCTCCGACCGATTCCCGGAGGCCTTGGCGGCTCGACCGCACGGACGAACCTATTCCATGGAGATTCTCTCCGGCGGAGTTTCGAACCGAACCGTGCTCGTCACACTGCCCTCGGGTCGAAAGTGGGTGGTCAAGCAGGCGCTCGACAAGCTTCGGGTGCCTATCGAATGGTACTGCAGCCCCGAGCGAATCCACCGCGAGGCCCTGGGGATCCAGATTTTGGGCAATCTGCTTCCCCGCCGGAGGATTCCCGCGCTCGTCTTCGAGGACCGCTCGAACCACATCCTCTGTATGGACGCTGTAAGAGAGCCGTTCTCGAATTGGAAGGAGGAGTTGCTCGCCGGAAGACTCAAGATGAGGCACGTTCGGAGCTTTGCCCGGATTCTCGCATCCATCCATTCGGGGGGACTCCGGCTGCGCGATTCGCTGCCTTCGGATCTCATGGATATCAGCTTCTTCTGGAACCTCCGACTGGAGCCCTACTATCGATACACCGGTAAACAGCTCGGCGCTGCGCGCGTTCTGCTCGAGAGTCTCGTCGAAGGCTACGAGAACAGACGCTACACTCTCGTCCACGCCGACTTCAGCCCGAAGAACATTCTCATCAGACGGGGGAGACTCATCCTCCTCGATCACGAAGCCCTGCATATCGGAGATCCGGCTTTCGACCTCGGATTCTCCTTCGCCCACCTCTTGAGTAAGGCCCACCACATGCAGGGGCAGCGGGTCGCCTTCATCCACGCAGCCGGCAGCTATTGGAGCTGCTACCTGCAATCGACGCCGCCGAGGGCTCTCTCCGCGTGGGGCGGAGATTTCGAGCGCCGGGTCGTTCGCAACAGCCTCGGATGCCTCCTTGCGCGGGTGGCGGGCAGGTCCCAGCTCGAGTACTTGAGCGAGCGCGCCAAAGAACGCCAAACGAGAGTCGTTCTTCGCCTCGTCCGACGAGAACCCAGATCAATGAAAGAGCTCATCTCGCGCTTCGCCATGGAGCTCGAGGGATAGGGTGGGAATGAGAATAAAAGAGCTGCACGGACGGGAGATCCTCGACAGCCGCGGGCGGCCGACGGTTAGTGCAACCTGCATCCTCCCTTCCGGGGTTGCGGCGAGCGCTTCCGTTCCCTCCGGACGATCGACAGGGAGCGCCGAGGCCCTGGAGCTTCGCGACGGCGAGGCGGGCCGTTATCGAGGGCTCGGCTGCCGGCGCGCGGCCGAGAACGTCTCGGGGGAGATGGCCCGCGCCCTCAGGGGACCCTCGATCGACTCGCAGGCGGAGCTCGATCGCCTGCTCATCGAGCTGGACGGCACGCCGAACAAGTCCCGGTTGGGCGCGAACGCGATTCTAGCCGTCTCGCTCGCCTTTGCCCGCGCTGCAGCGATCGAGGTGGGACAGCCGCTCTACCGTCACTTTTCCGGGCTCCTTGGAGGGGGGCAACCCGAGGTATTACCGCGGCTCACGATCAACCTCTTCAGCGGGGGCAAGCATGCCGGAAAGCAGGTTGCCATCCAGGACGTGCTTGTGGTGCCGCTTGCACCGTCCAGCGTCGACGCCTCTCTCGCCATGATGTATGATATCTACCAGACGGCGGCCGAGATCGTCCTCGATAGGTGGGGAATGCGGCTGCTGACTGCCGACGAGGGGGGCCTCGCCCCTCCGTTCGAGACGACCGCCTCGATGCTGGAGACTGCCGTAGAGGCGATCTCGGCCGCCGGCTATCGCCCGGGAGTCGATGCCGCGCTCGCGGTCGATGTCGCATCGACTCACTTCTACGAAAACGGTATGTATCGTCTCGACGGTGAGCCGCTTTCCTCCGCCGAGATGGTGGAGGTCATCGAGTCCTGGGTAGACCGTTTTCCGCTGGTGAGCGTCGAAGACGGATTGGCCGAGGACGACTGGGACGGATGGCCGCGCTTGAGCAAGCGAATCGGCGACCGGGTTCTGGTTCTCGGCGACGACCTTCTGTGCACGAATACGGCTCGTATCGAACGCGCCGTCGAATGCGGAGCATGCAACGCGCTCCTGTTGAAGGTGAACCAGGTCGGAACTCTTAGCGAAGCGGCCGACGCACTTGGTCAGGCGCGCCGGGCCGGTTGGGAAATAACGGTCAGCGTGCGCAGCGGCGAAACCGAGGACGATTGGGCTGCCGATCTGGCGGTCGGGTGGAAGGGAGAACAATTCAAGAACGGCTCGATTACGCAGTCCGAACGCCTTGCGAAGTACAACCGGCTGCTCGCAATCGAGGGCGAAACGGGGCTGAGTGTCCGGCGTTGGTCCCGCGGCAGCGATGAGCCGTGACGAAGGAGAGAACGATGAGCAAAATCGTATTGGCTGTCGTGGCGCATCCGGATGACATAGAGTGGGCGATGGGCGGCACCCTCCTGTTGCTGAAGAAGCAGGGCTGCGCGCTGCACTACATGACGATCGCCAACGGCTGCTATGGCACTGAAGTCCACACTCTCGAGGAGATCATTGCGATTCGCCGGAAAGAGGCGATGTCTGCAGCGGAGTACCTCGGGGCGGATTTCCACGAGAGTATCGCCAACGATTTCGAGATCTTCTACACCAATGAGCTCATTCGCAAAGTATCGGCCGTCGTGCGAAAAGTCGCGCCCGACATCGTTCTGACCCATGCCCTCGAAGACTACATGGAGGATCACATCAATGCCGGACGCCTCGCTTCGAGCGCGGCCTTCGTCAGGAGCTCAGTCAACTATATTACCATTCCGCCGGTCCCGCCGATGCGGAAGGACGTCTGCGTCTATCACGCCCTGCCCCACGGTCTGACGGATCGGATGCGACATCAGGTGACGGCCGAATGCTATGTCAACATCGCCTCAGTGATGGAAGAGAAGCGAAACGCCATCTCGTTTCACGAGAGCCAGGTCGCCTGGCTCGGTTCGACGCAAGGAACGACGACGTTGACAAAGGCAGTCGAGGACGATGCTCGGAAGATAGGGACGGCATCGGGCAGGTTCGAGTTCGCGGAGGGATGGAACCGCCATCTCCACGTAGGCTACTCGGCGACCGAGATAGATCCCCTCCCCGAGCTTCTCGCAGACTACGTGTAGCGGCTACTCGACGGCAACCGATTGAAGGCACCCCTTGATGAAAGAGAGCAGCTCGGAGTGCGTGTCGGCTACGTCGAAGCCCGGGAACCCCTCACGAATCGATGCCGGGGCGCGAAAGAGAATGCCGGTCTCAGCCTGAGAGAGCATCGATACGTCGTTGTAGGAATCTCCGGCTGCTATCACTGAGAATCCGATGGATTGGAGAGCCTCGACCGCCCGCTTCTTGCCGTCCCTCTGCCGAAGGTGATAGTCGGTAATCAGCCCCTCGTGGTTCACGACGAGGCTGTTGCAGAAGAGAGTCGGCCAGCCGAGTTTCCGCATGAGCGGCCCTGCAAACTCGACAAAGGTGTCCGAAAGGACAAGCACCTGCGTCTGCTCGCGAAGTTCCTGCAAAAACTCCTTTGCGCCTGCAAGCGGCTCGAGCCTACCGATCACCTTCTGGATGTCCGCGAGCTTGAGGCCGCGCTCACGCAGGATATCCAGCCGTTTCCTCATGAGCACGTCGTAGTCGGAGATGTCGCGAGTGGTGAGCCGCAGCCCTTCTATTCCGGTCGCTTGTGCGAAAGCAATCCAAATCTCAGGGACGAGCACACCTTCGAGGTCGAGACAGACTATATGCATAATTGATCCAGGACCATTAATACCAGGTTGCCCCCTGCCTGGCAAGCGTCGGCCGGGGGCGCGAGCCGTGTCGGGAGGCGTGTTGGCGCAAAGAGGCGGCCGGACACACCCGGTCAGGCTTTACAGGCGTGCGGACAGAACATATCATCGTGCAATGGACAGGCAAATCGGTCACCTCAAGGAGATCTACCGGGCGGGGGTCGAGCGGGTCGACCCGTTCGCAATGATCAAGAACAGGATTCGCCTCGAGGGCTCGGTGCTTAAGATCGCCGAGGATTCGGGCGAAGACTCGGTCGATCTGAGTCGCTTCAGCCGAATATTCGTCCACGGCGCTGGGAAGGCGACCGCCAAGATGGCGAGAGCCATGGAGGGGATTCTCGGAGATCGGTTGACCGGTGGAGTGATCGCCGTAAAGAAGGGGCACACCGACAGCCTTTCGAAGATAAAGATCATCGAAGCCGGTCATCCTGTACCCAACGATGCAAGTGTGGCGGCTGCACGTGAGGTTGCGGAGCTCGCCGAACGGGGCGACGTGTCGACTCTGTTCATCGGCTTGGTATCCGGCGGTGGATCGGCGTGTCTCTGCTCTCCGCGCGAATGGAGCGACGGGGCCCGCCGACGCTCGCTCACCCTTCAGGAGAAGCAAGCGGTTACCGAGCTCCTCCTGGCGTGCGGAGCTGACATAACCGAAGTCAACACAGTCCGAAAACATCTGTCGAACCTGAAAGGCGGCGGGCTTGCCCGCCTCATGTACCCGGCAACCTCTTTCAACATTATCCTCTCGGATGTCGTCGGTGATCGGCTCGATTCGATTGCTTCGGGCCTCACCGTCGGAGACCGAACGAGCTTCGAAGATGCACGGGCGATTCTCCGACGCTACGGAATAGAGGAGCGTGTTCCGAATGCAGTTCGGGATCTCCTCGACGCCGGATGCGCAGGAATGGTCGCTGAGACTCCAAGGCCGGACGATCCGGTGTTCGAGCGGGTACACAACGTTCTGCTCGGGACGAACCTTGCTGCGCTTCGGGCTTCGGCGGAGAGAGCGGGGCAGCTGGGGTACAGAGTCGTTCCCCTCTCCTCACAGATTACCGGTGAGTCGAGAGAGACCGCCAAGTTCTATCTAGCCCTCGCGCTCGACGTCGCCGATCACGATCTACTTTCCGAGAAGCCGGTCTGCATCATCGGAGGCGGAGAGACGACAGTGACGCTCTCGGGTAAGGGAAAGGGTGGTCGGAATCAGGAGATGGCATTGTCGTTTCTCGAGAGCCTCGCCTCACGCGAACCGCGACCCCGGGGCATCTATTTCTTATCCGCTGGTACTGACGGAAACGACGGACCCACCGATGCGGCAGGAGCTTTCGCATGCGAAGAGGCGATCGCCGAAACCGCGCGCCAGGGACTCTCGATCGACCGGTACCTGGACGCGAATGACTCCTACACATTCTTTGACTCGGTCGGATACCTCTTCAAACCGGGGCCTACGAATACCAACGTCTGCGATCTTCAAATCTTGATAATAGTCTGAGGTTGAAAGGGCGGGAGGTGAGCTACTCGATTTCGTCGACCTGATGGTAGAACTCGGGAAACTCGTACTCGATTCTCCCGCTTTCCGTGACGTTCATGTTCGCATATCCCTTGCTGGTCAACTCCTGTAGGAGGCGCTCCGCATCCTCGAGACTCAAGGATGAGTTGAGCGAGACAAGCGCAGGCGTCACGATGCCGTTGTTCACCTGTGCGACGCGCAGGATCTCCTTCGTTCGATCGGAGTCCGTCGTCTGTGGCAGATCGACCCGACGCTGTCGCGTAAGAGCCCTTTGCGAATGGATCCGCTGGATTCCGCGCAGGAGAGCCGGCAAACCGGCAAAACAGAGCGGGAAGAGCCAAAACCACTGGTGAGTCGAGAAATAGAGCAGCCCGAAAATGGCGACGAGCGTTATCCCACCGATCAACTCTTCACTCCCACTCTTTCGACCGTTTCTTTCCCGCCTCATGGAAGAGAGCTTATCTCCATCGAAATGGGGTGTCAATCGAGAGGAGAGCGCGCGACCGAAAAGTGACAATTGTTGTCGTCCACTTGCATTTTTCGGTGTAAGGACTTAATATTACAGGCGTGTCGAGGCCTCATTTTCGCGTGCTGTTGGCGCATAGCGGCCCGAGCGGAGCCACTTTGACCAAGATCCAACACCCGACGGGCTGATCAGGAGCGCGGAACCGGTGCGGAAACGCACGAGGAGAAGTGAGCCGAACGATGAGTAACCTAGTTGATAAAGTCTTGGGGCAGAAGATCAAGGGAGTGCGGGTAGTCCCGTTGGTCCTGAAGATCGTCACGATTTTCGCCGTCCTGCTTCTCGTTTCCAATTTCGTCTCAAACTACATAAACCTGATGCTCAACCGTGGTGAGCTGCTCAAACTAATGAATCAGCTGCTGGTTAAAGACCTGAAAGAGCTTTCGATCTTCAGCATGAACCAGTACCAAATCTACCAGTTCAACAACGACTACCAGTCTGCAATGAATGGTATCAAAGACAGCGCCATGAAGGACCTCACCCGGAACAAGTCGATCGCGCTTGGGGTCAAGCCTGACGGTAAGGTCGTGTTCGACGCATCGAAGACCGTCCACCTCACTCGGTTAAGCGACACGCACGCCCTCGAAATTCTGGACAAGGCAAAGGGATCGAACACGCTAGAAGGGTCGATACTCTTCTACGTAGACGGCAGCGAGTTCTTCGGAGTCTACAAGTATAACGACAAGTGGGACATGTTCTTGATTCGTGCAGAACAGCTTCAGGAGTTCTACCAGGATTCCTGGGCGATCTTCAGGGAGATCGCCTTCATTATCGTGGCGCTGACCCTCGTGTGCGGGGTTCTCGGTATATTTCTGATCCGCTTCATGCTCCGCTACGTACAGGTCATCACTCACGGCATCATGGAGATGCAGTCGAATCAGAATCTTTCGATCATCGATCTGAAGGGAGCGCCGAACGACGACATTACCTATCTCGGCGTTGCCCTCAACTCCACGACCAGCACGATTGACAACCTGATGAATATCTTCCGCAAGTTCGTGACGACGGACCTCGCGCAGAAGGCCTATCGAGAACGTGAGATCCGTCTCGAAGGAGCTCAGCGCGATCTGACCGTCCTCTTTACCGATATCCGCGGTTTTACCTACATGACCGAGACCCTCGGAAGCGACATTATCAAGATTCTCAATCTGCATTACGACAAGGCGATTCACCATATCCAAGTGAACGGCGGCATCGTGGGCTCGATCATCGGCGACGCGCTTTTGGCCGTTTTCGGGGCCCTTGAAGACTGGAAAAAGAACAAGTCCTATGAAGCGATACGTTCCGCCTATCAGGTTCACGAGGTGGCCGCCGCGCTTCGCGAAGAGATGACTGCGCGGCGTGAGGAGATCGTCAGACGCCAGGGAGGGCTTTCGGCCATCGACGAAAAGGTATATCGGGCCGTACTGCTCGAGGTCGGCGTCGGCATTGACGGGGGCGATGTTTTCTACGGTACGATCGGGTCGAACGATCGCATGACGAACACTGTAATCGGCGACAACGTGAACAGCGCCTCTCGCCTCGAGGGCCTCACCCGGTTCTACAAGGTGCCGGTAATTGTCTCCTCCTACGTCAAGGATGAGGTAGAGCGCGACTACGACGACTATCACTTCATGGAGATCGACCAGGTTCAAGTCAAAGGCAAGACCGAGGGCAAGAAGATCTATTGGCCGCTTCTAAAGAAAAGCATGGATGAAGACCTCGAGAAGAACTCTGCGCTCTTCTCCGAGGGCCTGCGGCTTTACTACGAGGGTCAATGGCCCGCTGCCTACAAACAATTTGCGCGCTGCGCACTTCCTGTTGCCGGGATTTTCCGGGACCGCACGCGAAACAACACCTCTCCTAAGGGTTGGGACGGCATATGGGCAATGACGACGAAGTGAAGGACAACGGTCCCAAAAGGAGTCGTGGGCCGCGGTCCTCCGGGAGCACCGGTCGCTCATCGAGCGGCAGGAGAGGCGCATCGAGCCGAGGTGAGGACGGCAAAGAGCTGGCCCTCCGCAGTCGGAGCATGTTCCTTCACGACATTCGCCAACAGCTGTCACGGAAGGAGCTCTACAGTCTCGACGACGAGTTCGCCAAAACCAAGAAGAACCGCTCGCCGGTCGTCATTCTCTCTGTTTCGCTGTTCGTCGTCGTGATGGTGGCCATTGGGGTGGCTGTCACGACTTACATCCAACAGCGAAGCCAAAACGTTCCCGTCAACATCTCGGCATTCCAGGATGTCAACCTCATGGAGCTGCTCGACCGAGCGAAGCAGATCAACGATCAGCTAACCTCGAACGAACGGGACCTTCAAACCCTGCAGAGCAACGAGACCGACGAGGTGAGCTCCGTTCAGGAAGACGAGTCTCATCAGATGCAGCTCATCAATAATCAGCTTATCAGTGACTCGGAGAAGCGCACGAGGATCGCGGCCGTCAGGAGGCAGGCCCGGAACCGAATAGACCAAATCCACGCGAAGTATGCGGAGCCGATCAAGACCAAGAACGACGAGATAGCACGTCTCCAGAACGAAGCGGCGCAATATGATACGCGGCAGATGCAGCAGGCCAAGAAACAGGAGGCCATCCTCAACAATCAGCAGAAGCTCTTCGACATGCAGATGCAGAAGACCGAGAGCTACTACAATCAAGAGCTGGCAACCCTGACGAATCAGTACCAATCCCAGATCTCCTCGATCAACCAGCACAATCAACAGCTCGTCGACCTTATGAAGCACAATCATGCCGTCGAGATCGCCGACCTCATCAAGAAATACAACCCAACCTTCACCTCGCCGGACATCGTCGCGGTCTTGAACGAACCGATTCCCGCCGATCCGGCGACCTCGGTAGGCCAGGATCCGTTCGTAAAGATGGCGGTTCGGGCCGGCGTGGTCAGTGCTTCGAACGTAAGTGAGCTCCAAGCGAGGATCAACAACTTCGCGTTGCTGATCTCGACCCTCCAGAAGGTGCCGTATGAGAACTCTGTCCCTCCGGCTCTGGCTCACCTTCGATACTTCAACAGTCAAATCGTAGAAGGCTACCGAGCGATCGGACAGGGATTGACGGAAATCGTCGCTCAAAGGAACCAGGTGATTGAGCAACTCCGGCGGAAGGTTGCCTCCGACAACAAGGTGATAGCCGATAGAGACTCGATGATCGGCGAATACAATCACGCGTTGAGCGTGCTTGTTCGAAACAGTAGAGAGAACGGCTATGTTCTCGATGCGCGAAACCCCTCCAGTATCGCAGTCTTTGTCGATCCGCTCTACCGCGTGAAGAGCGGAGACACGGCATATGTGTTCCGGCGTGACGATCAGAAGATCGGGACAATCCGGTTTACGGTCGGCAGCGACGGAACGGTCAGGGCTCAGCAGATCAGCCTCGCCAACAACGACGTTACGATGCAGCCGTTCGACAAGATTCTCTTGAACCTGAAGTAGGAGATGTGCATGAAAAAAGCGACGTTCATACTGCCGATCATACTCGTGGTAGCGGGTTTATCCGCGTACGGCGCAAGTCTGCAGAGCTACGGGTTCAACGTCGCGAACACTCGGCAAGAAAACGGCCAAACGGTCTACACTATTTCCGAACCGAACGGATTTTCATTCACTGTCGCCTCAGCCAATCCAATTACCGACACGAATGCAAAGGTGCTTCAGACTGTCGTGTCGACACTCACGAGCTGGAAATCGCTCAAGATCAGTCAGGCAAGAGTGGTTTTCAACGGCGAACGAGCCGATATCCTCATCATCCCGTCTTCGTTCACCTACAAAGGCACCGACCTTGCGAGGTACATGCCCTCTGGAATGCAGTTCTACTACGACAAATACCTCTTGTACGACTTTCGAATGCTCAAGGACAACCTCTTCCTTCATCTGCAGGGTGAGGTCTACGACGAGCGTGGGTTCGCTGACCGTCTCTACTCCGCAATTCAGAACCCTGTTCTGTTCCTGCAGACCAACAATCCCGAATACCTTCTCAAGAGGCTCAACGTCCTTGTTTCCCGGCTGGAGACGTTGTCGAAAGAGCTACAGCAGCAAAAGAAGGAGCTTTCGGACAAGCTCGACAGACTTTCACAAAACCAGGATACTGTGAACACCAACCTCGCGAAGCAGCTTGCCATCATCAAGGATCAGAACACGGCGTTGTCCGGAGACTTTGACAAGGTTCGCTACTCGCTGATGGCTCTCAACAACCGAGGATTCTTCGGACAGATCTATCCCATCGACAGGCAGGCCATAAGCCGCGTGGTGGCAATGAAAGAGGCCGATCCCTCCTTGACCAAAGAGCAAGTGATGGCGAAACTCAAGGCGGAGGGCGTCAAAATGTCGAACAAAGAGGTTTCCCTCGTCTTTGACGTCTATTTCAACGAATTCAAGTAGCCGGGATCAGGGGAAAAAAGTCAGAAAATACTCTGTATGCCGCTTCCTTCCGGTCTGAGACGAGCGGAGAAGAGTGATCTATCGACGTGCGAAAGGACTCTATGATTAGGCGCATTTGGCAGCTACTGTTATTCCTTACGGTCTCGAGTGTTCTATTGACATCGTGTGCTCAATTGGAAGCCCGCGGTGGGAACCTCGCGGTTCACGGTACTCTCTCGCTCGACAGTCATTCGAACGATCTCGTTGCAGTTCGCGGCCAATGGGAGTATTACCCTCACGTGCTCCTGTACCCACTCGACTTCGATCAGCATGTTGCCGAAACGGCAGCTGCGGGCAACCCAGTGACGTTTCGCAACGGTTCCCCTCGCGCTGATTTCGCCACCTATCGGATCTCGATTCTCAATCCCGGCTCGAGCGGCTACCACGGGCTCCTCATTCCAAAGATCGGCTCCGCCGAGACGCTTTGGGTCGATGGGAAAAAGGTAGGGCAGTCCGGCACGGTTGGCGCCACCATGGACACGGAAATGCCCGGTCCGAATGGGATTGCGGCGCTCTTCGACCAATCCTCCGACCGTCTGGATCTCGTGCTCCAGGTTTCGGATCTCCATCGGACAGGCGGCAATGAGGTCGGCTCTCCAATCCTCTACGGCACCGCTCGGGCAATTACCGACTACGAGTCGACCTCGCGAGGTATTGAGATTGCGCTCGTAACACTGCTCTGCGTCCTCGGTCTTCTTTTTCTGTTTCGCAGTCTCGCTCCACGAAAGGACGGGAGTAGAGTCGCATCCATTGCGGTCTTCGCAACCTCTCTTGCCGCAATTGTGCGAACCCTATTCGTTCCTGGTGCAGGGGGGCTTGCTGCGGCGGCGCCACTGCTCCATGGTTTGCCGTGGGTGCTCGCAGGCCGGCTCTCGATCTTCAGCTACTTTCTGCTGTTCGCTGCATACAGTCTGACGTTCCTGCCGCGAATGACCGACCGAGCTGGGCGGACTGCAGTGCAGGCAACGGCGGTTCTGGGCGCGCTCGCTGCGGTCGCAGCTGTTTTCATTCCTGCGCCGCTTCATGCCGTATTTGCCGTCTGGGGCGGCGGAGCGCTCACAGTCGGTATCCTTGCGCTTTTGGTCCTCTCGTTCGTCGTTCATGCGGGTCGAGGCGCCGGCGGCATCCTGACGCTTTATTCGATAGGAACGGTAGTCCTCTTTCTCGGCGCTGTGAACGATCTGCTCGTCTACGCGGGAGCACCCTCTGCCGGCTACATTGCACCGGTTGCCGCAGCAATTTTCGCGATACTGGTCCTATTCGACGACCGTGTAGCCTCACCCACGGCCGTCTCGGCCTCTCGAGGTGCAATGGATCCCGCAGAGGTCGAGATCTTCACTGAAGATATTCGCAAACCCGTGAGGAGTATCGTCGGCCTCGCAGAATCGTTGCTCTCGGGTAGGGGGGGCGACCTCGACGACGACCAGGTCATCTCCCTCTCGCTCATCGCGGCGAGCGGACTCCGGCTTTCCAATGCCGTCTCCGATCTCGTTGATCGGGACAAGATTCAGCGAAATGCACTCGAGCTGGAGATCTCCAAGGTGGCAGTCGAATCGCTGGTCGAACACGTAAGCGACTATCTCAAACCACTGCTGCTCGTGAGCTCGGTCGAGGTTAAGAACGAGCTTCCGCGAGATCTGCCGCGGGTACGCGGTGATCGTCGCCGGATCGAGCAGATCATCTACAATGTCCTCGCCGAAGCGTTGCGACATCGTGCACGAGGTGTGGTTGTGGTAAGCGGCAGGGTCGTGGGCGACCATGTGCAATTCTCAGTGCGCACGGAGGTCCAAAGCACGACAGCCGACGAGGACACGAAGAGCGGCGGGACCGACGAACCAGACAATCCGCCTGGGGAGATGCGCAGAAGCGAGGAGTACTCCAAGCTGGGCATGGAGGTCGCCACGGAGCTCGTAAGGCTGCACGGGGGAACCCTCTCTGACAAGCGAAAAGGAAAGGATCCTGGGTTCGAGATAACATTCTCTCTGCCGAAGGCGTCCGACGGCGGGATTGCGGAGGAGGCGATTTCCGAGGAGCTCATCCAGCTCGACGGGTTCGAAGATTCAAGTCTCCCGGGCGATCAATCCCCGGCTCAGTCCGTGCGCGGCGGGTTCCGTATCCTCCTCGCCGATAACGACCTCGTGACGCTGCAGACGATGAGCAACCATCTGGTCAACGAGCGCTATCGGGTGAGAGCCGTAACGAACGGTGAGGAGGTTCTCTCGCAGGTCGAGAGCTCGCCTCCTGATCTTCTGATCATAGATGCCTCCCTCCCTAAGGTCGATGGGGTGGAGGTCTGCCGACGCGTGCGCAAGCGCTACGCATCGACGGAGCTGCCGATCCTGATTCTCGTAGAAAAGGAACAGGTCACGAGCCTCGTCGAGGGGATGACCGCCGGAGCAAGCGACTTCATTTCGAAACCGGTCGTTCCGGATGAGTTGCTCGCCCGCATCAAGACGCATATCAACCTTTCGAAGATGAATACACTCTACAGCCGTTTCGTACCGGTGGAATTGCTGCATTTCCTCGGACACGAGAACGTTATCGAGCTGCAGCTCGGCGACCAGATTCAGCGGGAAATGACGATTCTCTTCGTCGACATTCGGGCATTCACCAACCTGTCGGAGGGCATGACGCCGCAAGAGAACTTCAAGTTCATCAACTCCTATCTCGCTCGGATAACGCCGATCATTCGGGAGAACAACGGATTCATCGACAAGTACATCGGCGACGCGATACTGGCCCTCTATCCCGGCAGCCCGGAGGACGCACTACGTTCTGCGATTCGGATGGTGGACTATCTTCAGGAATACAACGGCTATCGAAGGAACTCCGGCTACCGGCCGATCAATATCGGCATCGGTATCCACACGGGCAATCTGATCGTCGGAATCATCGGGGACTCGGCTCGAATGCAGGGCACCGTCATCTCGGATGCCGTGAACCTCGCATCGCGTGTACAGGACGTGACGAAGCTCTACGGCGCGAACATCATCATAAGCCAGGATACATTCATCCAATTGGAAAACCCGACCGCATACAACTTCCGCTTTCTCGGCAAGGTAAAGGTAAAAGGCAAGAACCAGACGGTCTCGCTGTTCGAGGTTTTCGATGGAGAGCCACCCGAACGAATCGCGCTCAAGAGTCGCACGAAGCAGAGCTTCGAGGATGCAATCCTCATGTTCTCGCAACGCAAGTTCGCCGAGGCCTCGGAATCCTTCCGTAGGATATCCACGCAGAACCCCGACGATCGAGCAGCGGCGCTCTTCCTTAATCGGGCCGAGCTCTTCCTCAAACGGGAAAAGGCGAATTGGCTGCTCAAGTAATCGGCGTTTCGTTCTACTTTTCTTTCAAGAGTGCCTGCACGAGGTCGTACATCTGCTGCGTAGCCCACTCATGTGCGCCGATGACCCCGGAGGTGACCTCTCCCGTTTTGCTGATTAGGTAGGTAGTGGGTATCCCGCGTGCGCCGTACGTGACACCGACGCGTCCGGAGCGGTCGAGCAATATGGGAAAGGTGAGTCCGAATTTCTCGACGAAGGCTTTCACGTCGCTCGGGCTCTCCTGCAGATTGACTCCAACGACGACGAATCCCTGGTCCCTATACTTCTTGTATAGGCTCTCGAGTGAACCCATCTCGCTTCTGCAGGGACCGCACCATGTCGCCCAGAAGTTGAGCAGCACGACCTTCCCTTCGAGTGAGCTCAGAGAGACTGCATCGCCGTTCAGATTGTTCAAACGAAAGTCGATGGTATGAGTTCCGGGTTTCAAAGCCTGCAGCCCGGCACCGCTGATCAGAGTATTCAGATCAGCCGAATAGGCTGCCGAGACTGACAGCAGAGCCGCGACGACGAGAAGCACAACGCGTTTCATCCCTACTCCTCCGCACTGACTTGAAAATAGGGATTTCGGGCCGGAAGGTCAATCGCGGGAAAGGCTTGATGCGGTCGGGCAAAACGGGCATTCTTCTCCGGATGAGACTCCTCAAGACCCGCCTGATCCTGCTCACCGTGATGTCGTCCGCCTTGATGGGGTTGGCCCTCCCGAACGAAATCCTCCATTACGGCAACCCCTTGATCGGCTGCATCAGTCTGGTTCCGTTCTTTTCTGCGGTCATCCTCTGTCCGTCGAGACGTTTTGCTGTGCGAATGGGCGCCCTTTACGGGGTGACCTTGAGCCTTTTCACGAACTTCTGGCTCGTCTTCTTCCACGGTTTCACGGTGTGGACCGTGAGCGGGGTGGCGGTGGGAATCGGCCTCTATTTCCTGCTCTTCACCCCGTTCTTCTACGCTCTCAGGAGCCTCACTCCACGCTATCGACCGTTCGCGTTCGCCGCCATGTGGACGGTCTACGAGTACGTCAAGTCGATCGGATTCCTCGCGTTTCCGTGGGGACTCGTCGCCTACCCGGTGGGAGGCATCTTGCCGCTCGTGCAGATATCGGACATTACCGGTGTGTGGGGAGTCTCGTACCTCATGGCTCTGCTCAACGGCCTCTTTACGGAATCGCTGTTCAAGGGGTTTGGACTGCGCGGTGCGAGCGAGCCGTGTCCCGTGCGCCCCTCCGCTGAGCCGGCGAAAGGTCTGAGAATCTTTCGCAGTGATCTGGCGGCCGGCTGGACCGTCGTTCTTCTATTCTTTGCAGGGTCACTTGCCTATGGGTTTGCCCGGTTGGCGACCCCCATACCCGTAGTCGACCACTTCAAGGTCGTTCTGGTACAGCAGAACATCGACTCGTGGCTCGCGGGACCGAACAGCGAACGACAGATGCTTCTCGAGGGCGAGCGCCTCTCGGAAGAGGGCATAAAGGCGCTCGGCGGTCGGGCAGATCTCGTGGTCTGGAGCGAGGAATCGCTGCTGCGACCCTACCGCTACTTCAGGGGCTTCTACGAGCGTGAGCCCCCCTCCGAGCCGTTTCTCACCTTTCTCAAGCGCATGGACACTCCCTTTCTCCTGGGCGCGCCCTATGTAGTCAGCTACAAGACACAGGATTTCCTGAACGCTTCGATTCTTCTCGACCCGAACGGCAAGCTCGTCGACTACTACGGCAAACGACAGCTCGTGCCGTTTGCCGAGTCGATCCCGTTCTGGAATGTTCCGTTTGTGCGAAACTTCATGGTGAATGTCGTCGGCATCACCGGAGTCTGGACGCCGGGGACGCGGAACACCATCTTCAGCGTCCCGCTCCGTTCCGGGGGCCGGGTGCGCTTCGGGACTCCAATCTGCTTCGAGGATTCGTTCTCGAACATCGCCCGTGACTTCTACCTCGCGGGAGCCGATTTGATGATCAACCTGACAAACACGTCGTGGTCGGATACCGTTTCGGCGGAGACCCAGCAGTTCGTGGCGGCTCGCTTTCTCTCGGTAGAGACGAAACGAGTCATGATTCGTTCCACGAACAGCGGGGTGACCTCAATAATCGATCCGTGGGGCCGCACGATCCACTCCCTGCCCCTCTTCAAGCCTGCCTATCTCGCCGCGGACGTGCCGGTGTACGACAATCACAAGCTTACGGCATACACGCTCTACGGAGACTATCTCCCCTATGTCCTTGCCGCGATAATCCTTGTCCTCTTGATCTACCTGGCGGGGTACCTGCCTAATCGACCTCGGTCAGATAGGCGTCCTTCGTGATCCACAGCTCCTCGATTCGATACATGTGCCAATGGTCGTGCATCGCAATGTGACGAACGAGGATCGAAGCGGTATAGAGCTCGAACTCCGGGTGGACAGCCTGCTTGGTCCACACGTTGGCCGGAAGGCTTTCGATGAGCGCTATCTGCTTATTCCGCCAGCGGCCGAACATCGTGAGAGCCGCTCCGACCGCAAGCGGTTCCGCCGCATCGTCCGTCGCCACCGTTTCGGTGGGTTGCCCGCCGCCGGAAGGAAGATAGGGCAGGAAGCTCGGGGACGGGTCGTCTCGAAAACGTTCGAGCCGCCCGGTGAGCATGGGCTGCACCTCGGCAAGGTGCGACACGTGCTCACGAATCGTCCAGAAATGTGGTTTCCGGCGAATCTCGAGCCGTTCGGGGGGAATCGCCCCGATGAGATCCCGAAGAACGGAATAGGCGGAATCGAGCGTCGCGATCAACGCCCTCTCCGGAAGAGAAGCGGAATTTCCCATGACTACCCTCATGCCGGCCGCTGCTCGCGGCTGGCGCCCCTTCGTTGAACGGTACCAGCGGTGAGTCCTGCGGTCAACCTGGTTCCCACTTGAAACTTTTGGCGTCGTAGGGTGTTATCAGTCAAACAGGACAAACAGGGGCGGAATCGAGTGGCGGCAAAACAAAAATCGTTGGCAACTGAAGAGAAGGCTCGTGAGACTCAGCAACGACGGATCATATCCTACGTCATCCTGGGAATCACCTTCCTCGAATTCCTCAATTTTCTGGTAGGACCGTTCGGGATGCCGAAGGGGAAGACTCCGTCGGACTTTCTCTTCCTGCTCCTCCTCATCTTCTACGCAATCTGGGCCATACGAGTCCGCGGAAGACAGGAAACGATATTCCTGAAATCCCTCTTCATCACACCGGAGACGTTGCTTGTCGTCTCGCTCGTCTTCTTTCTCCTCGACTACCTTTTCGCTTCGACGGCGAGCATGAGCTACGCGCAGCGATTCGCGCTCACTGCCGGGAATCTCCGCCTTGCCCCTGATTCGACGATTCAGCGTCTGAATTCGATTTCTCGCTACCTTCCGCTTTTGCTGATCGACGCGTACGTAATCGTGTACTTTCGTATCGCCTGGAGCAGGTGGAACGATCATGTGCTCGGCGGTTCCGACCCCATTCGGGTGTGGGGCCTTCCGATCACCTTTGTGGCCGTCTTTCTCTACACGATCTCGCTCCCGTCGTTCTTGAGCCTCGCGGGCCTTGCGCCTCTTGCGTATTTGAGCATGGTTCCGCTGTTTCTCGTCTTTTACCGGTCTCCCTACCGCAGAGGGGTCTTCTACGGTGCGTCGTTCGGGGTTCTTCAGACCATGCTCGTGAACTTCTGGCTCGGCACCTTCAGCCTCGTTTCGCTTCAGTTCGTAACGGTCGTCTACGTCGTCGAGTACACGATCTTCATGTATGTCCTTCTGTGGGTTTTTAAACATTGGCGTACCTACGGACCTCTGGTATTCGCCGTTGCCTGGGTCGGTTTCGATTACGTCCGCTCTCTCGGGTTTCTTGGATTTCCGTGGGGGATGCTCGGCCCTTCACAATACCAGTTTCTCCCTCTGATTCAGATTGCGTCGGTTACCGGGGTCTGGGGAGTCACCTTCATCGTAACCCTCGTAAATGCGGGAATAGCGCACAGTTTCATCAAGTGGTACGAGGGGCCCTCCGAGGCCTTTGACGGCCTCCGAGCTTCTATCCGGACCCTGCGACCGACCCTCACGGCGGCCGCGGTTGTGATCGTGGCAGTCGCGGGGGGGGCGGTATCGATGCACGCGGTGTCGGCTCGTCCCGTCGAACGCACTGTCCGCGTCGCTCTCATTCAGCAGGACACTGATCCGCACAAGAACGATTACGCAGCCACCTTCAAAACCCTCCGCGATCTCACCAACGAAGCGATGAAAGCCCATCCGAACCTCGTCGTCTGGTCGGAGACCGCGTTCGTACCGAACATCCGCAGATGGAGCGGCATGGACCCGAACAAGTACCCTCTCGCGAAGCTCGTCGATGAGTTTCTCTCCTACCAGAAGGGGCTACATACCTGGCTGGTTACCGGCAATGATGACTACACGGTCTCCCGGGATCAATTCGGCAACGAGGTTCGGAAAGACTACAATGCCGCGGTTCTCTTTTCCCCCGATGGCGAGCGAATGCAAACCTACCACAAGATACACCTCGTGCCTTTCACTGAGTATTTTCCCTACCAGAAGCAGCTCCCTTGGCTCTATCACCTGCTTCAGAGCTACGATGTCTACCTCTGGGAGCCGGGGACTCAGCATGTCGTCTTCGATACCCCTGACATCACCTTCTCGACCCCAATCTGTTTCGAGGACTCCTTCCCAAACGACGTACGTCAGTTCGTGACGAAGGGGGCGCAGGCGATCATCAACCTCTCCAACGACTACTGGTCGCTTTCGAAGGTTGAGGGCAAACAGCACTACATCAACAGCCTCTTCCGCGCCGTAGAGAATCGCCGTCCTCTTCTGCGGGCGACCGCCTCCGGGCTGACTGCCTACGTCAATCCTGAGGGTCGACTGATCGGCGAAGTTCCCTACTATACCCCCGACTACCTGATGGCCGACGTGAAGCTGCCGAAAGAGACAACTACGGTCTACACCAGGTTCGGTGACTGGTTCCCGCAGTTGATGCTCCTGCTCGTCTTCGGTGCCGCGGTGTACACGATAGTCGAGATGCGGCGGCAGAAGATCGCGGCGGAGGCGGCAAAACGCCATTCGAAATCGCGCAGAAAGAGGAAGAGAAGATAGCGATCGAAGGACGACCTACGCCTCAGGTTCGGGGGCGTCGAGGACGTAGAGCTTGCGGGGCCCCTTCGAGCGGGTGATCGTAGCCTTGTAGCTCATGCCGATCTTGACCGCGACTCGCTCCGAGGGCTTGTTCTCCGGCTCGACCAGAGCAACTATCCGGTCGAGGCCCATTTCCTTGAATGCATAGTCCCTGAGAGCCAGGGCGATCTCGGTCGCGTAGCCTTTGCCCCAGTGGTCGGAAGCGATCACGTAGACGAGCTCGATCTCCGTCTTTTCATCGATTTCCTTGTCGAGAAGACCGGAGTGCCCGATCACCCTGCCGGTCTTCTTGTCGACGACCGGCCATAGGTCATAGTCCTCGGCAAAGGGCGATTCGCCCGACTGTTCGAAGGACTCGCGGAGGGCCTCTTGGTCGCGAGGTCCGCCAAGATAGCGTGTGACCTCGGGATCGCTCCAGAGCGCCACGAGCGGTTCAACGTCCGATTCCTTCTGTCGTCGAAGGATGAGTCTCTTTGTCTCAAGGATAACCAACTTGTCTTTCACGTCACTGCAAGGATTTTAGTCCCGAATCTCCGGGTCTGTCGAGCCTCTCCTGGAAATTGTTGACTAACAGGCTAGTACACGGTTAAAATGTCTGATCAAACATGTACTGCACGGCAGTACCCGGGAGTGAGCTCATGCAAAAGAAATTCGGCTTGTTCCTGCTGAGTGCGCTATCACTCATCGGAGTTGCGAGCTGCGCTCGCGGCCCCGTCGTTCCAACCCCTCCAACAGTCCAGGTATCCGAGTTCCGTTCGACTCTGTTCGCCCCCGACTACGTCAGGTTCTACGGGCAGATCGTGATCAACAACGAGATGAGGGCCCCTCTCGATTTCCAGAAGGTCGACTACGGATTGAGCCTGTTCGACAAGGATCTGGTCGACCAGTCCTTCGCCGACATGAAACGTCTGCGGTCGCGGGGCCAGGAGACGGTCAACCTTCCGATGCGTATTCCGATGAAGAATATCCTCGATCAACACATAGCGATCCTCGCCGAAGGGAAGATGAAATTCACCTTTCGCGGATCCGTCTACCCCTCTGAGGCATCCGGCTTCGGGCCCATACCGTTTTCCCGGACTATCGAGATTCCAATTCCGAACATACCGAAGGTCACGTTTGCCGGAACGGCGGGGGTCCCTCTCACCCAGTCCTTCCGGGTGCAGGTCGGGATCGAGAACACCAACACCTTCCCGATGTCGATAAACAACATCGATACCTATCTGGACCTGAACGGGCAGAAGTACAAGATGTTGGGGACTCAGCAGTCTGTGGAGATTCAGCCGGGCAGCACAGGGACCGTCGAGCTCACGACCCAAACGAGCAAGACGGCCGCGCTCAGCATGGCGCTCAATCTAGCCGAGAACAATGCGATCAATCTGAAGATCGGGGGAAGCATCACCGCAGGAACTCCCTACGGCTACGTCTTTATCCCCGTCGAGATCGAGGGCAAGCCGAGCTCCAAGTGACCGCTATTGTGTCATATATCCGCCGTCGACGAGCAGCAGCTCACCGGTGATCATCGACGCGGCGTCGGAGGCAAGAAAGAGCACGGCGTCCACCACCTCCTTCGGCTGAGCGAATCGGCCGAGGGGAATCTTCGCTTTCATCGGATCACCCTTCGCAGGGTCGCCCCATACCTCGATCCCCATGGGTGTGAGAACCACGGTCGGGCCGACTGCGTTCACCCGAACGTTGCTCGGTCCGAGCTCGAGTGCCATGACTTTCGTCAGACCGTGAAGCCCAAACTTGCTTGCACAGTAGGCGGCGTGCTCAGTCAGGCCGGTGACGCTCGAGAGGCTGGCAACGTTCACGATCGAGCCCCGCTTCTTCTCGGCCATTCGCCGGGCGACGACCTTCGACACGAGGGCGGGAGCTCGCAGGTTGATGTCGAGGGTTTTGTCCCAATTCGACACTTCAAGATCGACGAGCCTTTCGGGAAAGCTCACGCCGGCGTTGTTGACCAGGATCGAAACCTCGTCGAATTCTCCGCAGAAGTGTTCGGCCATGGCGACCGCCTGGTCGGGGTCCGAGAGGTCGGCGGGGTAGACGGAGCACTTGCCGCCGCCTCCTTCCACCTCCTTCTTCAAGGACTCGAGATCCTCGCGACTGCGCCCCGTTGCGGCGATCGTGCAGCCGCACGCTCCGAGTGCAAGCGCAGTAGCGCGTCCGATCCCCTTCGTCGCTCCGGTGACGATGGCGATGTGGTCGTTGAAATCGAATGAAACCTTTGACACTACTTTCTCCTCATCGTAGTTCCGAGGTAACGGTGGGCACGGCTTGTACGCGCTGCTCTATTTGGCGACCTCGATTTGTACCTTGACACTGGTCGGCTTCGGGCTCACCGCGTAGTCATAGGCCTCGATGCTCTTCTCGAACGAATAGGTCTCTGTGATCAGCGGCTTCAGATCGATCTTTCCCGCACCCATCAGCGCGAGCGCGCGCGGATAGACGTGAGCGTAGCGGAAGATCGTCTTCACCGTCGCCTCTTTCGACTGTGCCTTCACGATGTCGAAGGGCACCGGCTCCACCGGCATCCCGATGTAGACCAGCGTTCCGCCGGGCTTCAGCATGTCGAGTGCCTGCGCGGTCGCTTTGGGGCTCCCGCTCGCCTCGAAGACGATGTCCGCACCCCATCCGCCGGTCAGCTCCTGCACGACCGCGACCGGGTCTTCCTTCTCGACATTCACCGCGCGCACCGGCCCGAGCTTCTTGGCCAGGTCGAGCTTCGGCTGCTTCACGTCGGTGACGACGATCGAGCTGCACCCTCCGGCGATCGCCGAAAGCACCGTTACCATGCCGATCGTTCCTGCACCGATCACCACCGCAAGATCACCCGGTTTGATCGAGGCCTTGTTGGCCGCGTGCATTCCCACTGCCAGTGGCTCCACCATTGCCCCCTCGCCAAAGCCCACGTTGTCGGGAAGCTTGAAGACGAAGTCGGCAGGATGTACGACGCTCGGACGCATTACTCCGTGGATAGGCGGAGTCGCCCAGAAGCGCACCGCAGGGTCGAGGTTGTACATGCCGAGCCGCGAGGCTCGGCTGTTGGGGTCCGGTACGCCGGGCTCCATGCAGACCCGATCTCCGACCTTTAGATTCTTCACCTCGGCTCCAACCTCTTCTATCACGCCGCTCGCCTCGTGACCGAGGATCATCGGGTCTCGCACGACGTAGGGGCCGATGCGTCCGTGGGTGTAGTAGTGGACGTCACTGCCGCAGATCCCGACGGTTCGCAGCGCGATGCGTACATCTCGTGGCCCGAGCTGCTCCTTAACCTCGATTTCGCGAATTGCGAGCTTCTCTACCGTTTCCAAAACCAGGGCTTCCATTGTTCCTCCCCCTGTCTCTTTCCTGATGAAAGCCATTATATGGGGCAGAGAGGGCCCTAACAAGTCGGAAGGCCATACCCAGCAGAGGAGGGCGGGACATCGAAGCTCTACGGTCTGTAGCTGGCGCCGAAGGTCAAGTATTGGAGAAAGAACGAGTTGCCGTTCGAGGGATATCCGAAGAGATTGTTGCCGAATGCCGCCGGGCTCAGGTTCGTCGTTACGCCGGCATTGATCGCCCATTGTGGGGATAGGTTGTAGCCGAACCCGGTAACGAACCGGATGAGCATGTAGAAAATCGAGGCGGAAGCGCCCGGGTTGAGAAAGACCTGGAAGGAGGCATTTTGATTGGAGCCGACCGCCTGGGACGAGACGTTCGTTACATAACCGTATCCGGCGTAGAGGTTTGCGGAAAAGGAGGCGAAGAGGGTCCCGAGCGAACGGTACTTGACCCCGATTCCCGGCAGCAGAAGCAGCGCTCGCGTCCACGGCCCCGGCAAGGTCGAGTTCGAGGGAGTTCCGAACGAAAGACGATCGCCGTAGTAGGTGAGGAGAGAGGCCTGCAAGCCGAGAGAGCGCGAGGAGAAGTAGACGAAGTTGAGAACTACCGGCGTAAGATCGAAACCGAAGTCGCCGCCGGGCGGAGCGTCGCCACCCCCCAACCGCGTGAAACCGAGTCCGTCGATGGAGAGCTCGATCGGCTTGGCGAACTTCTCGGCGAGCTGCACCCGTTGAACGAGCGCTTGATTTCCGGTTGCGCCCGAACCGCCTCCGACCTGCTCCACCTTCGGCTCCACGAATCCAAGGTGGGGCGCAAGGTCGACCGCCGTCTTTTCGATGAACCGTGCGAGGTCTGAGAAGTTGGAGCCGAGGAACGAAACCTTCTTGACCAATGCTCCCTTCTCGAGCAGCCGCACCTCTATCGATGGACCTGGGCTCGAAGCCGCCACCTCGATTACGGAGTTGGCTTTGTCTGCGCTGTCGACCCGGACGATCGGCTGCCTGGAGCTGATTGCGGTGTAGAGAAAGTCCGGAATCTGCTTGATCGCGGGCTCGTCCACATTTCCGACGACCACCGCAGGCGCGAAGTAGACACGACGCGGGATCTTGAGAGAGGAGGTCTCTTGCGAAAACGCCGGTAGCGCGCAGCAGAGCAGAAGCGCAATACCGATCAGTGCCCCGAGCCGCGACCTCATAGGCGTGTCCCCCAGTAGACCCCAAGAGCGACCTCCATGGGGTAGGAGACGGCGTTCGAGAAATCGAGGTTGAACCGGTATCCGAAGATTCCCAATCGCAGACCGACGCCGAGGTAGGTCGGGAGATCGGAGAGCTTCCGATAGGTGTAGATCTTGACTCCGGTCTCGAAATTGAGCCCGAGCAGCCAGAACGGGCCTACAGTCGTCGTAACCGTTTGCCCGGTGCTCGAGAACGATACTGCCGACTGCGGAGCGAAGTGGGCGGCAGCCTGCAGACCGAGGAAAACGTCACTCATGTACCCGTAGAAGTTCATGCGAGGACCAACGTAGACCGGGACCTCCACCTTCAGCTTATTCGCTGCGTCCGGGTAAAGAATGGGCATCGTCTCGACGTGCAGGCTAAGCTGGCCCGCGAGCGGGAGATCCATCCCGGCCTTGATGCCGACGCCGGGCCCGTTCGTCCGGTCATGGCGGTTTGTCGGGTCAGCCGGATCGACCACTTGATCAAAGACCCCGGCAAGATTCGGACCTACGGCGATGCTGTATTTCTTCTCGTTGCGCCTTCTGATGACGTCCTGTTCGTGGACGCGGGTATTGAATGTCACCTCCTGCGGGGTTATCACCCGTTCCTGGACGACCGATTGACCCACCTCCGGAAGGGCCTTCTCGACAGCGCTGCTCAGTTGAGCGCTCACCTTGTCGATCGAGTCGAAGATGCTGACACCGCCTTCCCCGTCGAAGAGCACGCTTGTCTTCACCAGCCGCGTCCGGGTGTCGTAGAGCGCCGCATGAATCAGTATGGACTGTTCGTTTGCCGAATAGTCGCCTGCTACGAATGCCTGCGCACCGGCCTTTTCCGCCGCGGCGAAGTCAGGGGCACGCGGATTTCGCGCCGCAGCATCGCCGCCGACCACGTCAACACCGGCGTGACGAAGGGCGACGCTGAGCGAGTTCGTAAGGACGCCCGCAAGGTTGTCGTACCGGCTTCCGCTGAGGTTGGCAAAGGGTTCAATCAATACCGGTATCCGCCCCGAGGCTCCGTTCGCCGCCGTGGACTCCGGGGCGGGTTTGAGCGTGAAGCTCTCCGTTCCTTTGCCTCCGACATTGATGAAGGAGGTGTGCGGCTCGTAGCCTTTCCGTTCGAGACGGACAAAGTGCTTCCCGGGTGCGAGTATGACCGACAGAGGGGTGTCGCCCCAGGCCTGCCCGTCGATGAGTATCTTCGCACCGGGAGGATTCGATTCGATCTCGACGCTGTAGTTCGTCGACACGTAATCGGAGAACGGGGAATAGGGTGCAAATCCGGATACGCGTCTACCCGCCCATTCGGCGACCTGCACGTAGTTTCGGAGGGCTGCAGCTGCGCGTCGCCTGTCGGCCGGTGAAGTCGGCACTACCCCGTAGTTGTTCGCGCCGGCCTGTCTGTCGGCCGCGGCAAACTTCCAGTTGGGCAGGACGATCGTCGACGACTCGACGCTGAGCTCGGCCTTCGGAAGATTTGTCACCGTGCGGGTCGCACCGCCTCGCCAGCGGATTGTGCGCGAGACAACGCGATATCGGCCGGGCGCGACCCGAAAGAAGTAGACCCCGTCACTCCCTCCGGTAAGACGGGTCTTGACCGACGTAGGACCGTCTATAACGACCTCGTCGGAGACCGGCGAGCTCGCCGAGTCGGTGGGAGGAGCGACGACGAGAACAAGAAGGGAGTTGTCGAGTGATTTCGGGCGGGGCAGAGTCGAACATCCGGCCAGCGCGACGAGGATCGCCAGGCCGCCGACAAAGAGGACACATCTTTTGGCTGGCGCGACTAACAGCTTCATCGGCAACGGCAGATTGTACGGGAATTGTTTTCATTAATCAACCGGGACTTCGACACTTGGAGAGGACTGCGAAGTGAGATAGACTCCACGGGTCCCGTAACGCATTAGACGAAAAGAGAAAGAACACAGAAATGCTCGTAACAATTCTACTAATTCTGCAAACAGTCGCCGCCGTGGGTCTCATCCTCGTCGGCAGCCTCGTCGAGGCCTACGGCTACGGCCTCTCTCTCGGAACTCGGTGGCCCTATCACGAAAACATCTTCGGACTGGCGGCCAAAGGCGATCCCGAGGCCTGGCATCGCATCATCGCGACCACCCTTGGAGTGAACGCCGTCATTCTCGCGATCCTCGCTCACGACACGAACACTTTTTCAGGGCTCGCGCTGATCGCCGCAACCGCGATTCTCGGAGCAGCTACGTTGAATGTACTGGCCGGGAAAGCCCCCGCATTTCTGCACGGGTTCCACGGGCTGCTTGCCTACGCAACCTTCTTAAGCTATCTCTCCGAGCTTCAGCCGGGGGCGCCATCGGTCTGGTCCATGATGGACGGCTTGGTCCCGCTGCATGCGTTGCTTCTCATGATATTTCTCGGCGGCATGGTCACCGGGCAGCGAGGCTACCAGAAGGCGATTGGGGCGTTTGTCGTGCCTCGCAGCACCGGCCAATGGGTCTTCGCAATACACTTCCTCGTCTGGCTGCTTCTGGTCTTGACTCTCGCCTACTATGTGCAAAGCTACAGCCTTGCGCTCGTTCTTGTGCTGGTGCAGGCAGCGGTTGGTTTGATGCTCTATCAATCCGTCAACGCAAATCCGGCCAAACCGGGAATTCTCGCAGTATTTCACCAGGGGATGGCCATGCTGATTCTCCTATCGATTTTCTTCGGGTGGAGAGTCACGGTACCGTTCCTGGGATGATACCGGCGCCTCGATTGGAGCGGACGGCGGTCTTGCTCTGCCTGGCTGTCTTGTGCGCGCTCGCGGCACCACCAACTCTTGCCGCAGAGACCTTCCCGTCGATTCAGGCAGACAGTCTCGGAGGCGAGGAGCTCTCACTCCCAGGGGGCCTGTCCGCAACGGCCGCACTGCTCGTCATCGGATTCACCCAAACCTCAGAGCAGCAGACCGTTGTATGGCGAAAGAAAGCCGATAGTGAGTTCTTCGCGGATCCGTGCCGGCGTCCCCAAGTCTCGATGGCCGCATTTCCTGGTCGTGGCGCGGGATGAGGAGCTCTGGAAAAAGGCGGTCAATTGGCGGGGGGGCGGGCGCGCCTACATTCTGCTTCTCGACCGCCAGGGGGAGATCGTATGGCGTGCGAGCGGCCGTTATTCCGACTCAGAGATGAGCTCCCTCCGTCGGGCGATTGCGGAGCTGCCCGGATAGCCCGCCGGGGGGAAGACCGCGCCCGTCAGACTATTGTTTCGCTCGGAGGTACTGTTTCGGCCACCGAACCTCCCCGCCCAGCTCAGCAGCGGCTCGGAGCGGCCAGTAGGGATCTCTCAAGAGTTGCCTTGCGAGCAACACGATATCGGCCTGCCTGGTCCGAATGATGTGGTCGGCCTGCTGGGGCGAGGTAATCATTCCCACCGCGCCTGTCGCGATCTCGGCCTGCGCTCGGATCTTTTCCGCGAAGCGGGTCTGGTACCCGGGGCCAAACGGGATTCTTGCGTCCGCCGCATTCCCGCCGGAGGAGCAGTCGATGAGGTCTACCCCATCAGCACGCAGGGCACGAGCGAGCTCAACCGACTCACCGTCATTCCACCCGCCGTCTACCCAATCGGTGGCGGAGATACGGGTGAAGAGCGGCAGGCGTTCGGGCCAGACCTTTCGTATCTCCTGAGCTACCTCCCGTACGGCTCGCATCCGATTTACGAGCGTGCCGCCGTACTCGTCGTTGCGCGTGTTGGAAAGCGGGGAGAGAAACTCGTGGAGCAAATAGCCGTGGGCCGCGTGGATTTCCACTATCTCGAAGCCGGCATCGAGCGCCCGGCGCGCGGCGGCAGCGAAGCTTCGAGCTATTTCTCCGACCTCGGAGGCGCTTATCGATCTCGGATTGGGGTAGTTCGACGCGAAAGCAATCTCGCTCGGTGCGACGACTTGCCAGCCCCCGTTGTCTTCCTCGGCGGTTCCTCCGCCCTCCCACGGTGGCCTGGTGGACGCTTTTCGACCCGCATGTGCGAGTTGTATCGCGGGCACCGCTCCCTGCTCCTTGATGAAATGAGCGATTCGAGCGAGCGACTCGATGTGGTCGTCCTTCCAGATACCGAGATCCGCCGGGCTTATTCTGCCGCGAGCCTCGACGGCCGCTGCTTCCGTCATGACGAGAGCTGCGCCGCCGACGGCGCGGGTTCCGAGGTGGACGAAGTGCCAGTCATTCGCAAATCCGTCCTCGCTCGAGTACTGGCACATCGGCGAGACGGCGATCCTGTTTCTCAGGACAATGTCGCCTATTTTGAGCTCACTGAACAGCATGTTGCTTCTCCGGTGCTCAATATACACCACCAGGCACGCGGCGTCGACCGGCTCCTCTTTGCCGGAACCGTTCCTGTACGTAACGTTGTACGCGAGAACGCCACGGTCGAAACAAGTTGACAAAAGCGCTCTCCAATGGTTCCATGTATCTATAACCACTCAAGTCCATCTCATCTCCAAGTCATAATAGCGGTCGAAGGCTTTTCGAATAGAGTGCCTGTAACGGGGCGATTCGGACGAATCGCTAGTTCCATATGCGCGTTTGAAAACGCCTCAGCTTTAAACCCAGGGGGAAACTATGCTCAGCTCCTTTACCTATCTGGTCCCCAGAACCCGTTCTGAATTGCTCGGGATGCTCGCCGATAAAGGCCCCGATGCAAGGCTCCTTGCGGGGGGCACCGACCTCCTCGTCAACATCCGCAACGGGCTCATGAGCCCCAATTTCGTCATCAATGTAAAAAAAATAGAAGAGTTCTGCGGCATCTCCTACAGCGAGAAGGAGGGCCTGGTCATCCGCCCGGCAGCCACGATTAACGAAGTCCTCCGGAGCGAGGAGATCCGAAAGCATTACCCGCTGCTCGCGGTATGTGCCCACGACCTCGCCTCCTATCAGGTTCGTAACAGGGCCACGGTAATCGGCAACGTTGTCAACGCCTCGCCGTGTTCCGACATGGCGCCTGCGCTTCTCTGTCTCGATGCGAAGGCGGTTGTCTCTTCCGCGAAGGGTCAGCGGGAGGTTTCATTTCGCGAGTTCTTCGTAGGGGTCAAGAAGACCGTGCTTGGGGCAGACGAGATGCTCGAGCAGATTGTCGTACCGTCGCAGACGAAGGGGGCAAGAGGCTCTTACATGAAGCTCAAGCGCATCAACGGCCACGATCTCGGGATCGTCGGGGTTGCGTTGATGAAGCTCGAGGGAATCATGCGTCTCGGCATCAGCTCGGCGGCGCCGACGCCCGTGTTCGTAGGTGACCTTAAGGAGAAGGATTCCGCGGACACCGTCATCGAGGCGGCGATGAAAGCGATCAGTCCGATCAGCGACGTGAGGTGTACGAAGGAGTATCGCGAGTACATGACGCAGGTCTACATCCGACGCCTGCTCGAGGAGGTGAAGTAGCATGAAAATCAAGATTACCGTCAATGGGGAGCTCTACGAGCGGGACGTAGAGGAAAATCGGACTCTACTGCACTTTCTCCGCGAGGATCTCGGCTTTTTCGGCACGAAAGAGGGATGCGGAGCAGGCGAGTGCGGAGCGTGTACGGTTTTTCTCGACGGTGAAACCGTCAATTCCTGCATGGTGCTCGCCGTAGAGGCCGACGGCTCGACCGTCGAGACGGTCGAAGGCGAAGCACACGATGGCAAGCTATCGGAGATTCAGCAGGCGTTTCACGATCACCAGGCCGTTCAATGCGGTTATTGCACCGCCGGGATGGTGATGTCGGTTCGGGAGCTGATCCAGCGCAACCCGAAGCCGACCGTCGAAGAGATCAAGACTGGTATCGAAGGCAACTTCTGCCGCTGCACCGGATATCAACAGATCATCGAGGCGGTTCAGGACGTCACCGGTCAACTCGAGAAGAAGGGGGAGCTCAAGCATGCGTAACGATACACACCCCGCGGAATTGGCGAGCGTCGGGAGGGCCGTTCCTCGCCAGGACACCGTCGAGAAGCTCACCGGGCAGGCAGTCTACACGAGCGACATGATTCTTCCGGGAATGCTCTATGCGCAGGTGAAGAAGAGCCCTCACGCCCGAGCAAAGATCAGGAAAATCGATACCTCGAAAGCGGAGGCGCTCCCGGGAGTGCGAGCCGTTCTAACCGGAAACGAGCTCGACTATCGACTGGGTCTCTACGTGGTCGACAAGGACATCCTCGCCAAAGGTGTGGTTCGCCACTACGGCGAAGCCGTCGCTGCAGTCGCGGCCGACACTCTGCTTGTCGCCAAGAAGGCGGTCGACCTCATCGACGTCGAGTATGAGGAGCTTCCGCCCGTCCTCAACCATATGGATGCGCTCGAGAAGGATGCGCCGCTCGTCCACCCCGATCTCGGCAGCTACGACTACGTCAAGGAGGTATTCTCTCCGCAAGGCGGCACGAATATCGCCAACCTCACGAAGCTGCGCAAAGGCGACGTTGAAAAGGGCTTCGCGGACTCCGAGTGGATCATCGAGCGGGAGTACACGAACCCCTCCGTCCAGCACGTGCCGATGGAGACTCACGTCGCTATCGTCCAATGGCAGGCTCACGACAAGGTGACGATCTGGACGAGCGCGCAATCGCCCTTTACCGTGCGAAACCTCTTCTGCATCTCCTTCAAGCTGCCGCTGAACAACGTACGGGTCATCGTTCCCAACGTCGGAGGCGGATTCGGCGGTAAAGCCGGCATCCATATGGAACCGCTCGTCGCATGCCTCTCACGCAAGGCCGGCGGTCGTCCAGTCAAGTTCCAGGCAACTCGGGAGGAAGAGTTCAGCCTGCTTCCCTGCCGCAGCGCTCTGACCTACCGGATAAAGACGGGTGTCGCTTCGGACGGCAAGATACTTGCTCAGCAGATGACGATGTACTGGGATGCCGGCGCCTACGCGGACTACGCCGTCAACGTTACCCGCGCCTCAGGCTACTCCGCTGCCGGCCCCTACGAAATCCCCAATGCCTGGATCGACGCCTACACGATTTACACGAACAAGCCCTATGGAACCGCCTACCGCGGATTCGGACACGTCGAGTTCCACTGGGGCCTCGAGCGGCACATGGACCTCGTGGCGAACGCGATCGGCATGGACCCGTTGGACTTTCGCCGCAAGAACGCCCTGCATGCGGGCTCGATTACCCTCACCGGAGAGAAGATCACCGAGCACACCGGCAACGTCGTGAAGTGCATCGACGCGGCCGCCGAAGCGATTGGGTACGGCTCGCTCACCGATGAAGAGAAGCGGTGGGAAAAAGAAACCGGCATGAAGCTCGGCAAGGGCGTGGCGGCGCTCCACAAGGCACCCGCGATGCCGCCGTTCACCGCAACTGCCGTGGTCATCAAGATGAACAGTGACGGGAGCGTCATCGTCAACGTGGGGCTCACCGAGATCGGACAGGGCTCGACGACCGCGTTTGCTCAGATCGTCGCCGAGCGGCTTGGATTCCCGGTCGAAAAAGTGAAGGTCAAGATCGAAAAGGATACCGACAGCGATCCCTACGATTGGCAAACCGTTGCATCGAAGGGGCTCATCCTCACGGGGAATGCCGCCATGCTGGCGGCCGACGACCTTCTGTCGAAGGCGTACGAGATAGCCTCGCAGGTCCTTCGGGCGAGCACCTCCGATCTGACCCACGATGGAGAGAAGGTTTACCTCAAGCACAACTCCGATCGGTTCGTTACCTTCGCCTCGATGGCGATCGGCTACGTCTATCCGGACGGAAACGGTATCGGCGGGCCGCTCGTCGGCGTCGGGAAGTACATAGCGCAGGGCTTGAGCAACCTCGACAAGGAGACCGGGCAGGGGCTCCCCGCCCTCGACTGGACCTACGGGGCACACGGCATCATCGCCGGAGTCAACCCGGAGACTGGGGAGTACAAGGTGCTGAAGGTCGCCTCGGTCTTCGACGTCGGCAAGGCGATCAATCCGGAGATCGTTCGCGGCCAGGCGGTGGGTGGAATGATCCAGGGACTCGGCACGGCGATCTGCGAGGGCTACATCTACGATCAGCAGGGTCATCTGCTCAACCCCTCCTTTACGGACAACAAGATCCCCACGGCTCGCGATCTACCCGAGGTGATCGAGAGCTACATCGTTGAAACACCGCAAGAGGACGGGCCCTACGGTGCGCGGGGCGTTGGAGAACATCCGATGATCTCGGTAGCGCCGGCACTAGGAAACGCGATCCAACACGCTACGGGTGCAGAGCTGCTTCACATGCCGATTCGCTTCGAGGATGTCTGGCGTGCGCTTCGCAAAATCGAGTCCATCGACAACTGGATTACCAAGAGTCCGAGCGGCTCCTGCCGATCGGCTCCAGAAACCCGCAAGCACTCTCCGGACAAGGCCATCGAGCCATAGCAACAGACGGCCCGCAGTGTCGCAGACGCTGCGGGCCGCTTCCTCTTGCCATGCGCGCTGCGGCTCCGCAGCCCTCCCCGTTCTTGACAGAAAGGATCGCTCGGAATTGAATTCACTGCCAGAAGGTAATTCAAAATCCGGGGAAGCGATGGCGATCAGATACGACCAGAGTACCAACGAGTCGACGAGCTGGATCGTCGCCGAAGGGGATTACGATCCGAATTGGCGCGCCAAGATGGAGAGCATCCTCGCTCTTGGCAACGGGTACATGGGAGTTCGTTCGGCAACGGAGGAGCACTATCCCGGAGAAACCCGCGGCCTCTATGTTGCCGGGGTCTTCGATGCCTTCCCCGGCGAGGTAACCGAGCTCGCGAATCTCCCCGATTGGCTTTCGATGGAAATATCCTTGGAGGGGGAAAGATTCTCCTGCAGCTCCGGTACGATGCATTCCTATGAACGAGAGCTCGATCTCAAGACCGGGATCCTGCGGCGTTCGATAGACTGGGAATCTCCTGGCGGCAAGCGGGCCCGTCTGTACTTCGAGCGGGTCATTTCCATGGCCGATCTCCACGTAGGCGCCATTCGAGTTACAATCTCCCCGCTCAATTTCGGAGGAGCCGTCGGCATCACGAGCTCTATTGACGGACAGGTTACCAACAGCGGGGTTCAGCATCTGCGGGAGGGTGAGCTTCGTCTTCTGCCCGACGGGATCGTCGCCTCGACGACAGAGACCCAGGAATCTGGAATCGGGGTTTGTGTCGCCGTGATCCACCGCTACGAGCTCGACGGAGAGCCCTCGCCGGTATCCGAACGGGTCAAAACGGGTCGGCGGCGTATCGGTCTGAAATCGACAGTCTCCGTCGAGCAGGGCAAGAGTCTTTCGATCACCAAGTATGGCGTGGTGCATACCGCGCGGGACTGGGACCTGCCGGAGGGCACGGAAGGCGCCTCCCTTCTCGATGCGGCGCTGGAGACGCTTGGGCGCTGCGCTGCCGAGGGGTACGGGAGCCTCACTGCCCGCCATCGCGTCCAGTGGGCGGCCTACTGGAGCGAGATGGGCGTCGAGATCAGCGGTCCGAAGTTCGATCAGCTTGCTCTGCGTTTTGCGCTCTTCCACCTCATTCAGATGACGCCAATGCATGACCCCAGCGTAAGCATCGGCGCGAAGGGGCTGACCGGCGAGGGCTACAAGGGGCATGTCTTCTGGGACACCGAGATCTTCATACTTCCATTCTTCACATTCACCATTCCCCCGGCCGCAGCACGGCTCCTTGAGTATCGATACCGGACGCTCGAAGGAGCCCGCAAGAAGGCACGCGGAAGCGATTACCGCGGGGCAATGTATCCGTGGGAGGGTACCGACACCGGCGAGGAGACTACGCCCTCGTCGTGGAGTGTCGATATCGTCACCGGTAGACCGATCCCGATTTGGAGCGGACGAATCGAGCAGCATATCAGCGTGGACATTCCTCACGCCGTTTGGCTCTACTACCGTGTCACCGGGGACCGGCGATTCATGGTCTCAATGGGGCTGGAGATAATGGCGGAAACCGCCCGCTTCTGGGCAAGCCGCCTCGAGTGGAACGAACGCGAACAACGTTACGAGATCAGGGACATCATGGGACCCGACGAGTACGGCGAGCACGTCAACAACAACGCCTACACCAACTACATGGTGCGTTGGCACCTCTCCGGCACGGCGGAGCTCTACGACGAGCTCGCCGCAGACGACCCGGAGGCAGTCGAAACGATGGCGCGAAGAATAGACCTCACCGAGGCTGAGCGAAGGGATTGGGTGGAGAAGGCTGCGAAGATTTTCACGAATATCGATACCGACAGCGGTTTCATACGGCAGTATGACGGATTCATCGAGAAGAAGCCGATCGATCTCGCGAAATACCGCGGTAGGGTGGGCGCGATAACCGAAGACTACGGCTGGGAGGAGCTCACGCAGATGCAGATCGTGAAACAGGCCGATGCGGTCATGCTGTTGTACTTGCGGGCCGGCGACTTCACGGTCGAAGCCAGGCGGGTCAATTGGACCTTCTACGAGCCGAAGACCCTGCATGACTCCTCACTCAGTCCAGCAATGCACTCCATTGTAGCATCTGACGTCGACGATAAGGAGAAGGCGTACGAGTATTTCCTGCGTGCGGCACGAATCGACATCGGAGATAGTGCGGCGGGCTCGGATGCAGGCGTGCACGCGGCCGCGCTCGGCGGCGTCTGGCAAGCAGCAGTGAATGGCTTCGGCGGAGTGCGACTCGCCGACACGGGAGTCTTGCGGATATCCCCCCGGCTGCCGGCACCGTGGACAGGAATGACTTTTCCACTCATCTGGCGGGGGCACCGGCTCCTGGTAGAGATAACCCGCAACCGGATTGCGGTCCGCGCTGAAGACGAGCCGGGCGGGCCGTTTGAGATCGAGTCGCACGGGACCCTCTACACCCACCCCGGGACGGGGACACTCGAGATCGTCTACCGGTAGCAAGCGGCAGACAGCCGTCCGCCCGGCTCAGAGCCGCGAAGCTGCGCTGCCTCCCCCCCCGTTTACTTGACCCGATTCACAAACGCCGCGACAATTGATGGACAGGTCGGCAAGGGGGGTGGAAATGGAAACGCGGAAAATCGGTCACAGTGGAATCGAGGTGAGCGCGATGGGCTTCGGATGTTGGGCGATCGGCGGGCCGTTCAACGTGGAGAACCGCCCGGCGGGGTGGGGCGGCGTGGACGACGACGAATCCATCCGGGCAATTCATCGGGCCGTCGAGCTTGGCGTGACGTTCTTCGATACCGCCAATGTCTACGGTTGCGGACACAGCGAAGAGGTCCTCGGCAAGGCTCTCGCAGGCAAGCGGGATCGATTCGTGATCGCGACCAAGTTCGGAAACAGCTGGAAGCCCGGCACGATCGATGCCTTTCCCGCCGAGATGACCCCGGAGGAGATTCGCCGCCAGCTCGAAGACAGCCTCCGCCGGCTCGGCACCGACTACCTCGATCTCTATCAATTCCATCTCTGGGACTTTCCCCTTGACAAGGCAGAGACGGTTCGCGACACCCTCGACGGGTTGGTGGAGGCGGGGAAGATCCGTGGCTACGGTTGGAGTACCGATTTGCTGGCAAATGCGCGTCTTTTTGCGGATGGTCCGGGCTGCATCGCCGTCCAGCAACAGCTCAACGTCTTCGGAGGCAACCCTGCCGGAGACAGCACTGCGATCCTCGAGCTCTGTGAGAAAAAGAATCTCGCCAGTCTCAATCGGGCACCTCTCGCAATGGGCATCCTCACCGGCAAGTTCACGCCGGACACAACCTTCCCCGCGGACGATGTCCGAAGCAAGGTTCAGTGGTTCGAAGGCTTCAAGGACGGGAGGCCGAACCCCCGATGGCTCGAGCGCATCGAAGCGGTTCGCGAGATCCTCACGAGCGGGGGACGCACACTCGCACAGGGGGCACTTGCCTGGCTCTGGGCGCGCAGCTCGAAGACCATCCCCATCCCCGGTTTCAAGAACGTGAAACAGGCGGAAGAAAACGCCCGAGCGCTCGAGCATGGAGCGCTCACTGCCGATCAGATGCGCCGGATCGACGAAATTCTCCGTTCGTGATGACGATCCGCCTGACGACGGTCGCAACCCAGACTCCGGAGCCGATCGCGAAGAGCCACCAGGGATAGCCGTGAGGATAGCCGGTCCGAGCGACGAGTGGAAGCTCCCGGAGATAGGAAGCGACGATGACGATCGCGCCAACAACTCCCATGGACCGGTCGAACTGAGTGAAGCGCAAGGGCCGCCCGAGCGTCTCGAAGCGAACGATCGCGAGAGACGCTCCGATGAAAAGCAACGAGACGATTGAGGGAGACAACACAGGACCGAACCAAGGGGCGGGGATGAGGAAGAGAACATCCCACGTGAGCGGTCCTGCCGGCCACCCGATCAGCACCTTGAGCCAGACATAGTAGAAGATGTCCCAGATACCGAAGCAGTAGAGGAAGAACGCGAGGATCACCCTTGGGCGGCGCGACTGCAGGACAGCCACGCAGCCGAGCATGAGAATCGTCGCAAACTCACGGAAGAGCTCGGCACGAAAGAGGTGTGCGGGAAGCGGGCGCAGAGGAAACAACTGTGTGCCGCCGTCAATGAGCTGACGCAGATAGACGACCACCGTGCTCTCGACATACGCCATCGCGACTGCGTAGACCCCGCAGACGATCAGACGCCGGGCCATACTAGTTGTCCTCATGATGAAGCGCTCCGCATTCTCGTTCCAATCCTCGGTAGCCATCACGAGCGTGCGCTCGAATTCTTACAGCAATAGTAATCATTTCCACGGCGTAAGGCCACATCTCAAGCGCGCGAGCAGCGAACCTACTTCAAGCTCGAACGGCGATACTGTAGACTTGGATGAGCTCCGGCGAGCAAGGAGGAAAGTGATGCAGGTGATCAACGGAGTCCTACGAGCGCTCGAGCTCGCGGGGATCATGGGATGGGACGTTCTCTGGGGGCTCAACCTCGGGTTCATGATCGCCGCGATCGTCGACGTTGCAGTATCGAAGGAGGAGATGGGCCGGCTCATGCCCGATTCCTCCCCGCGATCGATCGGAATTGCCATGGGTCTCGGTGCCGCCTCTTCCTCCTGTTCCTACGCAGCGGTGGCCATGGGACGATCCATTTTCCGAAAGGGCGGCGACTTCAGCGCCGTGATGGCGTTTCAGTTCGCCGCCACGAATCTCGTTATCGAGCTCGGCATACTCTTGGCAATCTTCATCGGCTGGCAGTTCACCCTGGCCGAATTCGTAGGCGGGCCCATCATGATCGCGTTCGTTGTCTTGTTGTTTCGTCTGCTCCTGCGGCCGCGCATGGTGGACGATGCCAGGAGTCATGCCGACAAGGGGCTGCGCGGCTCGATGGAAGGACACGCCGCCATGGCTGCGATGAAGAAGAGCGGCTCTATTCTCAGCCGCATCATCTCGCGCAACGGGATGACGGCTATCAGCCACTTCTACGTCATGAACTGGCAAATGCTCTGGAAGGACATTCTCGGCGGGCTGTTGATTGCCGGAGCTCTCGGTGCGTGGGTTCCGAAGAGCTTCTGGGAGAGCCTTTTCCTCAGCGGTCATCACTCATTGACGGTAGTCTGGGGCGCGGTCGTCGGTCCGTTCGTGGCGATCCTCTCGTTCGTCTGCTCGATTGGCAACGTCCCGCTCGCGCTCATCCTCTGGAACGGAGGGATAAGCTTTGGCGGCGTTATCGCCTTTCTCTTCGCCGATCTGCTGATAATCCCCATTCTCAACATCTACCGGAAGTACTACGGCAAGAAAATGGCCGGGCTCCTATTCGTCGTCTTCTACCTGGCGATCGTCGCAACGGCGCTCATCGTGGACTTCGTCTTCGGACGAATCGGGCTGATCCCTTCCTTTCGAGGGCTCTCGACCGTGACGCCGGAGATCACCCTCAACTACACGACAATCCTCAACGTTGTCTTCTTGGTCGCCTCTGCACTGCTCGGCGTTCGCTTTCTCCGAACAGGCGGCCCGGCCATGCTGCGCGAGATGGGATAGGAGGCATTCTCACACAAGTCGACTGAATCCGCCGGACTCTATTGGGCCTTCTCGTACCTGCCATCAGGACGGAAACCGCGCACATCGATGTTTGTCCCTTCTCTGAAAGTTTGTATATTGAGGGGGAATACCGAATAAGAAAGGATGGTGTATGGAAAAACGTGAACTCTCGGCCTCGGCTGCGGGAACTCGCTCGATGGGCGGCGATCTCGTCGTCAATCGCCTCGGATTCGGAGCAATGCGCATCACGGGAAAGGGGATATGGGGCGAACCTGAGGACCCGGAGGAAGCCCTGCGAGTTCTGCGGCGCGCCGTCGAGCTCGGTGTAAACTTCATCGACACCGCTGATGCATACGGCCCGTTCGTGTCGGAGCAGCTCATCAGGAAGGCGCTTCATCCCTATCCCGCAGGACTGGTCATAGCGACGAAGGCGGGACTGACCAGGTCCGGTCCCGACGACTGGCGGCCGGTCGGGCGACCCGAGTATCTACGTCAGCAGGTCCACCTGAGTCTGCGCCACCTCGGCGTTGAGCGCATCGACCTTCTGCAGCTGCACCGTATCGATGCCAAGGTTCCGCTCGCCGATCAGATTGGTGAGCTCGCCCTGCTGCAGAAAGAGGGCAAGATTCGCCACATCGGTCTGAGCGAAGTGAGCATAGAGGAGCTCAAGGCGGCAATGGAGACCGCACCGATCGTCTCCGTACAGAACCTCTACAACCTATCGAAACGGGATGCGGAGCCCCTTCTGGAGTACGTGGAGAAACAGAACATCGTTTTCATTCCCTGGTTTCCGCTCGCTACCGGCGCGCTCGCCGCACAGGGTGGGCCGCTCGACGAGATCGCGAAACGACATGGGGCAAAGCCGGCTCAGTTGGCGCTGGCCTGGCTTCTCAAACGCTCTCCTGTGATGCTTCCGATACCGGGGACCTCGAAGGTTACGCACCTCGAAGAGAACTTGGCCGCGGCGTCGCTCGAGCTGAGCGACGAGGATTTCGAAGCTCTCGAGAAGGTGGTCTCGCAGGGCTGAGGCGGCTGTGCAAGGCCTCCGGGGTACGGATCTGGGCGTACACCTGTGTCGAGGATCATGCTTCGATAAGCGGCACGAAGGTCACAAGATGATCCTCGAACGGTGTTGTAGCCGTTCGCTCTCCGGTTCGTTCGATAACGTGCAGGATCTGCTCGTGGCGGTCGCCGATAGGCACGATCAGCCTCCCGCCGTCGGGCGAAAGCTGCTCAGTCAACTCCTCGAGGCTTTCCACATCCGTCGCGGCGGCGGCCACGATGATCGCCCTGAACGGCGAGAAACTCGGGAGTCCGCCCAAACCGCTGCCCTCATAGAGGTCTATGACCCCGCGTTGGGGGTATGATCGGCTGATGGAATGGTAACGTTGGAGCGATTCCGTTCCCCGCGGACCGTCGGCTGTCTTGTCGTACTTGTATCCGAGGGCAACCAGAATCCTGTTTGCCGTCTCGGCGAGGAAGGGGACGATCTCTATCGAGTGAACCCGTGCACCGAGCTCGGCAAGCACGGCCGCTTCGTACCCGGTTCCGGTGCCGACCTCCAAGATCCGCTCGCCCCTACGCACCATCGCGAGGGCAATCATCTCGGCGACAATTGAAGGAGCAGAGGTCGTCATTCCCTCCGATGTCGGTAGTGCGCGGTCCGTGTAGGCGAGGGCGCGTCGCGTTCGATCAACGAAAAGGTGGCGAGGCACTCTGCGCATTGCATCCAGAATCAACGGATTGTTGGTGCTATCGTTGAATCGAAGACGGATCTGGTCGATGAGGAGATCGATGTTCTCTTCATAGAGGCGCAAATCGTCCTCGGAGAGCAGATCCTGCCACGTCATTTTGCATCCTGAGCGAGAGCGGCTTCGACGAGCATCCAGGCGACCGGCACCCGCTCGAGTGCGATCCCCTCGTGGGCCTCGGAGTAGCGGTGTGTGCGATGATCAGGTATTTGCACGCTCATACGCTCGTGATCTGCTGAAGGGTGAGGCTGTCAGATGTCGCGGTACGACAGAGGTCACATCACCGAGGAGCATTCATCGCCGCCGTCCGCTTGTCGAGGGCGTTGCGCAGGACGGTTTCGACCGAATCGATGATGCCGCCGATGCAATTACAGGTCAGCGAGTAGTATACGGTCGTACCCTCTTTTCGAGGAACCACAATCCCCGCGTTCTTGAGCACCGTTAGGTGCTTCGACACTGTCGAGGTGTCCGCCCCGATGAGATCCGTCAACTCGCACACGCAGTGAGGAGCCTCCGTGAGCTGCTCGACAATGAACAGCCGGGAGGGGTGAGCCAAGGCCTTCAGGACGTCCGCTCGCATCTCGTTTCTTACTGCTCGGTCTCGTTCCATGACTTCTTCCTTGGCGAATTTGCCAAATAATCGGAGCAAAGTCAACACGTGCCCCCGGCATGCCCGCCTGAGACTGAGATGCGGTCGAGAACGGTCTCGATCCGAGGATGTCGTTGATTTGGATCGGCGACGACAGTAGCTTATAGATGACGGAGCCTCTAGGAACCTCTATGCGAAGACCCAACCATCCGGCAAACGAAGAGCTCAATCCTGATTTCCCGAAGAGGGACAATGGTTCGACGGCGTCACCGGATCGGTCCAGAGAAATGGCGGTACCTCCGGCGCCCTGGTCGAATCCGGCGGAGCGGCCCAAAATTCATCGTGATCCCCTGACCGGCTCCACGTGGGAACACCGAAATGGATTCGAGATCCTGCATCTCTACGGGAACCCCTACGAACGCGGCTCGGCCCACGGCAGGCTGCTCCGAGAGAAGATACGCGCCTCTCGGGTGGCGGAATACTACGGCCAGTTCGTGGACAAGCTGTACCAGAGCTCGGATTTCATCCAAAGGATTCCCCGTGCCTTGCGGCCCGCCCTCGGACGGATGATGGAGTGGTGGTACTATGCACCCCTCGAGCGGCTCTGCATGGACGAAACCCGCGCTGAAATCGAAGGGGTGGCCGACGGCGCCGAAATCGACCCCCGTCTGACCCTGCGTGGGGTTCTCGCCCCGGACGTACAGGAAGCCCTCGCAGCAGGCTTTCTCAAGAGTGGAAAGCAGTCGTTGGGGAACTACTACCTCGGCGGGTGTTCTACCGCGTACGCGCGGAGAGAGGCGTGCGCGAATCAGCGCAGAACCTATTTCACGCGCAACATGGATTTTCCGGGTGTCTTCACCTGGCGGTATCCTACGATTGTGTTTGCCCACCCGACCGAGCACGTGGAGACTCTGGTTCGCGACGAAGGTGGGAGCTTCATCTGGCAGACGAAACGAAAGCAGCCCTACATGTACATCACGACCGCCGGTTTCCCTGGTTTCGGACTGACGGGCATGAACGCATCGGGGGTGGCGATGGGAACCTTCGTCTGCCTCTCCCAGAACGTCGGCGGGAGAAGTCGGTTGTTTCTCGATTACAATCACTACCTCTTCACCCGTGCAGAGTGCGTGGACGGGATCGAGCAGATCGTTCGCACTGAGCGACCGACCTCGGTGACTCCCCATACCGTTGTCTATGCCGCGGCCGATGACGCGCTGACGATCGAGGTTGACTCGCGGCAGGTATCGGCTAAGCGACTCGGTCCCGACTTCGATATCCTCGCTCAAACCAACCACTATTCGAATCCGCGGTTGAAGCGCAGAGAGATCGAATATCCACTTCTGAGCGAAAACTCGATTGGACGCCATCGTTTCGTTCTCGATGCCCTTCAGGAGAGCTACGGGCGGCTGGATGCCCAGCGGATGGTGGACATCGCCTCCGGCAATGTTGATCTCGCCGGCAAACGATCCGGCCTTCTGGGTGATTTCCCGGCGCAGCCCGTGACCTTGACGAGCGTCGTCTTCGAGTTGGGGAGGGGGGAGTTCTGGCTTGCCGGAGGGGTACCGCCGGCAGTCTGCTACAATATCTATTACGGTTTCGACTTCTACGATGAGCTCCGAGGCGGCGGTTCGTCCCGTCGTCTCAGGAGCTACAGCCAATCCCCCCAGGCCCTCTTCAAAGAGGTCGACTACCGGCCCGTGACCGACAACATGAAGGAGTCGCTTCGCAGGGTGATGCTCTCACAGGAGCTGCTGAAGCAGGGGAAACGCAAGCACGCCATCCGCCACCTTCGAGCGGGCATCGAGCTCCATACTGACCCGGGTTATCGCTATATACTCGGTATCCTCCTGCTTGCGGATGGGGAATGTGATGAAGCCCTTTCAATCTTCGAGTCCTTGGACCGGCCCTTTCTGTTCCCGCATGTGAAGGAGAGTGCGCTTCGCCTGTGGAAGGCGCGAGCCCTCAGCCTCCTCGATAGGCGTCCCGAGGCTCTTCGAGTCTATCGCGATCTGCTGGCGGATGGAAATCTCGCTCCCCAGTTGCGCAGGGCCGTCCGCCGAGAGCTCCGCGGGCGGTTCGTGTCGGACCGCATCCCGGCAAGCTTCGACTATGCCCTCCTCGGTCCGCTCCTCTTCTAGGCCTATCGGATTATGGCCTCGTCGAACCGATCGTGTGGATTGGTCGAATCCCCGCGCAGGAGACTTGACGATTTTTGTTTATTTGGCTATATTGCCAATAAGACAACAAAAGTTTTAAATACAATCTCGAGAGCTCTTGGGCATTCGTCAGATTGGCGGCCATCCGGCGAGGAATGGACGCGGCTCCGACCGATGCCGAGACGGGGGAGTGGCCGATGGAAATCGACGTGAAAGGAAATCGTGAGTTGGGCAGCGAATTGAAGCCAAATTGGGGAATAGTGGAGAACTTCGCTCCATCTTGGTTCGCAGCGGTGATGGGAACCGGGGCACTGGCCCTTGCAGCGAATGCCTACAAGAGCTATCTGCCGCTGCTCGCGGTCGTCGGCCGATTCGGCTACTACCTCAATGCAGCCTTGTTCATCGTCTTGTTTGTTCCGTGGCTGCTGCGCTGGATCATCTTTCCGGCGAACGCTGCGGCGGACTTTCGGCATCCAATCATGTCGAACTTCTTTCCGACGATCAGCGCAGGGCTCGTGGTGCTCGCAATGGATTTCATCATCATCGGCGGTCATGTGGCGTTCGGAACGGTTCTCTGGCTCATCGGGAGTGCCGCGACCATCGTCTTCAGCGTCATGACGCCGTTCATGATGTTCGCCGGGAATCACATCAAGCTGGACCACATGAATCCGGGGTTCTTTATCCCGCCGGTGGCGCTCCTCGTGGTGCCATTGGGCGGGGCAATTCTGCTGCCGCACGTAGGAGCACAAATGGCCCAGGTCGTCACTCTTCTGAACTTTTTCGGTTTCGGAACGGGCTTCCTGCTCTACCTGTCTCTCGCGGCCATTACGCTCTATCGATTCATCCTTCATGATCCCCTGCCGAATGCCCTCGCTGCTACAGTCTGGATCAACCTCGGCCCCCTTGGAGCGAGCGCGGTGGCACTGATCAACATTGCGAAGTACACACCATTCATCTCCGTCAAGGAGCCCTATTTCGTTGCCGCTCTCATCCTATGGGCATTTGGTGTGTGGTGGCTGCTCATGGCAGTCGCAATGACTCTCCACTACCTCGGCCGCCTGAAGTTTCCGTACGGTCTCTCATGGTGGGGGTTCACCTTTCCCACCGGAGCCTTCGTTCTTTCGAGCCATGCAGTTGCCGGCGCGCTCGGAATGCGGCTCGTGGATCATATTGGCTTCGGCGTCTTCTGGCTCCTGGCGGGGCTCTGGCTCGTGACCTTGGTCAAGACGGTTCAGCACGTCATCGACGGAAGGCTGTTTGCAGCACGGATGCCGGCCGGTGCGCCAAAAACCGTTGAGGCCGGTCCCCGGACGGTCACCGGGCAGATGACGAGGTGAGCTTGAAGCGGCTGAAGTAACGCCGCGCCGATATTTCGGCGGTCTATCACATGATGCGCGTCAAGAGATCATCAGGAGGTTTGCGATGAAGATTCAGATTCTCGGTTCAGGTTGTCCGAAGTGCAGGGCGCTCGAGCAGAGCGCGAGGGAGGCGGTCGACCGTCTCGGTATCGAGGCGGTGTTCGAGAAGGTCACCGACTCGGAGGCGATCATGGAAATGGGCGTGATGATGACCCCGGCACTTGCCGTCGACGGAATCGTCAGACAGTCGGGCAAGGTGCTCACCCCCGACGAGGTGACTTCGATTCTGAGCGAGCTGGAGTAACGGGCGATGTCAACCGCGCAGACGGAGAGGAGAGGGGAACGGAGCCGAGATCTCAAGGCGTCCCTGATCTCGGTGATTAGAGAGCGCAAGAACGTAGCGCTGCTTGTTCTCGTCGGCGTTTTCGCGCTGGCCTACTTCGTGCCCTGGTCGGCTCCCCGGCTGACATCGGCGGTGAACGAGTCCGTTCTGATGGTGTCCGAGTACGCTCGGCACCACATCCTGCTCTGCCTCGTGCCGGCGTTTTTCATCGCCGGTGCGATCATGGTCTTTCTGAATCAGCGGTCGGTCATCAAGTACCTCGGTCCGGGAGCGCCGAAGCCTGTCGCGTATGCGGTTGCCTCGGTGTCGGGGACGATTCTGGCCGTCTGCTCGTGCACGGTGCTTCCGCTGTTCAAAGGCATCTACAAGAAGGGTGCCGGTCTCGGCCCTGCGATCGCGTTTCTCTACTCCGGACCGGCCATCAACGTTCTCGCGATAGTCCTCACCGCCCGCGTTCTCGGATTCCACCTCGGACTGGCCCGCGCGGTGGGGGCCATCCTGTTCTCGGTTGTGCTCGGTTTGCTCATGCACCTCATCTACCACCGTGAGGACGCGCAGCGCACGACCAACGCGGCGATGTTCCTGGCGCCGACTGAGACCTCCGGGCGGAACCTCGCCCAGACGGCGACATACCTCCTGAGCATGATCGCTATTCTTGTCTTCGTGAACTGGGCGCCGTCCGACGGTACGGTCGGGGGCTGGGATGCGATCTACCATTGGAAGTATGTTATCGCGGCTGGATTCGGAGCGCTTCTTCTCTATTCCCTCGTCCGCTGGTTTCGGGGCGGCGAGATAGTCGAATGGCTGCGTGCAACCCGGGACTTCGCCGTTCAGATCCTGCCGCTTCTCTTTGCGGGTGTGCTGGTGGCGGGTTTCCTGCTCGGAAGGCCGGGACACTCGGCGCTGATTCCAAGCTCGTGGATCGCCTCTCTCGTCGGCGGCAACAGCATCTCGGCGAATCTCTTTGCTTCGGTGTCAGGCGCGCTCATGTATTTCGCTACCCTCACCGAGGTCCCAATCGTGCAGGGGTTGGTCGGAGCCGGAATGGGAAACGGGCCGGCACTCGCACTGCTGTTGGCCGGTCCTTCGTTATCGCTACCGTCCCTTCTGGTCATCGGCGGTGAGTTGGGGTGGAAAAAGACCCTTACTTATGCGACGTTGGTCGTCATCATGTCGACGTTGGTCGGAATGGGATATGGGGCCGTTTCCGGCTGAGTGGCGGGAAACGACTCGCAGCGGCGGCGACTCTCCAACGGGAACAGCCGGCAATGGTGCGATAGACGTCACGAACGGAGGTCGAATGAGGAGGGCAGGTATGGAAGAGGTTCAACGGCGGATGTCGAACCTGTTCGAACGCTATCTCACCGTGTGGGTTGGATTGTGCATCGTTGCGGGCATCGCCCTCGGGAGGGTCGCCCCCTCGGTTGCAAAGACCCTCGACGGAATGTCTATCTTCGTGCATGGCGCTCCGGTCGTGTCGATCCCGATCGCCATCTGCCTCTTCTTCATGATGTATCCGATCATGGTCAAGATCGATTTCGGCCGGGTCATTCGAAGCGGCGCGAACGCGAAACCGGTAACGCTGACGCTGATTGTGAACTGGGCCATCAAGCCCTTCACCATGTATGCGATCGCCTTTCTGTTCCTGGGAGTCCTCTTTCGGGGCTTCATCGGCGCGAACGCGATTGATCTCGTGAAGATGCCCTTCGGGTTGGACCTGCCGGTCGGAGCCGTGTACGGGTCCGGAACGGTGGTTCTCCACGAAGGGGTAAAGATGCTCCAAGTTCCGCTTTGGCGGAGCTACCTCGCCGGATGCATCCTTCTTGGGATTGCGCCATGTACGGCGATGGTTCTGGTGTGGGGATATCTCGCCCGCGGAAACGACGGACTGACACTGATCATGGTGGCAATCAACTCCCTTACTATGTTGGTGCTCTACGGCGTGCTCGGCGGATTTCTGCTCGGCGTCGGCCGTCTCCCGGTGCCGTGGCAGGCATTGTTGCTTTCGATTTCCGTCTACGTCGCGCTTCCCTTGCTTGCGGGATACCTTTCGAGACGATGGATTATCGCGGCCAAGGGAGAATCCTGGTTCAGGGAGAGGTTTCTCCATGTTCTCACGCCGGTAACGATCGTAGCGCTCCTAGTGACCTTGCTTCTGCTCTTCAGCTTCAAAGGGGATGTCATAGCATCGAACCCGCTGACGATACTCTGGATCGCGATACCCTTGTTTCTCCAGACGACGCTCATTTTCTCACTTGGATATTTCGTCGCACGGATCTTGCGATTGGATTACACCAACGCCGCACCGGCGGCCATGATCGGCGCCTCCAACCACTTCGAGGTCGCCATAGCGACGGCGACCCTGCTTTTTGGGCTTTCCTCGGGCGCGGCCCTGGCGACCGTAGTCGGTGTCCTCATCGAGGTTCCGGTCATGCTCCTTCTCGTGAGGATATGCCTCAGAACCCAGCACTGGTTTCCAACCTCCAACTCGAGGCCGGTGTCGTCAGGGTAGCGGCCTCTTGCTCCTGCGCCGATGGGCGGTGCATGCACCAAGCCTTTCATAATCCTTATAATTTTGGTATTCTATTCCTCGTGGAACGACCACTCATAATCTATTCGACGGGGAGCGCGCCATGAGACTGACGACAAAAGGACGATATGCGCTCCGTGCGATGCTCAGGCTCGCGTCGAACGATCCGGGCGGCTCGATGCCTTTGCGCGAGATTGCAGAGGCCGAAGAGATTTCAGTGCAGTATCTCAATCAGCTCTTCTTCCTTCTTCGAAAAGCAGGGCTCGTCAAATCAAGGCGAGGACCGAAGGGGGGATTCCTGCTCGGTCGCGATCCCGATCAGATCACCATCAAAGACATCCTCGACGTTGTCGGCGAGGGGTACGGTGTCGCCGTCTCCGACGACGAAGAGCAGGAATCGCCCGAGACCGGAGGCCACACTGCCGGAGACGGTCTGTGGATGGGAGCGGCAGCGACGGTCGAGAGCTATTTCGCGACAATCACTCTCGCGAAGATTCTCACCGACCGAGAGAGTGGAAAACAGACCGCTATCTTGTAGACGCTCTCCGAACCGAGCAGTCAGGGCTACCTTTTCTTCTGCGCCACGACGGCTTCAGAGGGAACACCGTAGGGAGTCAACACCTCTCGGAAGAGGAGGTCCCATCTACTGAGGTCCAGGAGGGCTGCGAGCCGTATCGGGCGGCAGCCGCCGACGAGCGACGGGAAGAGCCCGTAGACGAGGCGCCATATTCCGGCGACAATCTTGGACCCGATGTCGTTTCCTTTCGTGAGGCTCGCGCAGCAGAGCAATCCGCCCGGCACGAGCACGCGGAGCGCTTCGTCGAAGACTTCCCCGATCTCCTTTTCCGGCAGTAGGTCCAGGACGTAGGTGGTCACGAATCGGTCGACCGATTTGTTGTTGAGCGGGATTTCCGTTCCGCCTGGGGAGAGCTTGACCTCCGCGCGGCCGGCGAAGGGTAGCAGTCGATCACGGGCCAGCGCGATCATAGTATCGCTCACGTCCACTCCAAGGTAGGTGGAATGAACGGGAAGATGGCTGCTCAATAAGCGCGCGGCGAGGCGCCCGGTGCCGCATCCGAGCTCCACGACGGAGGCGGCTTGGTCGAATGCTGCGTGCTCGATGAGTCGCTCGATCGGAGGATCCTCATAGAAGCCCTGGCTATCCAGCTTGTTCCCGAAACGATCATAGTACCGTTTCACCTTCGAGATTGTGAGTGCCATAGCGCCGTCAGTCTAACAGATTTCTGACAATTATCGTGGAAAAAGGGATTGTCGCGGCGAGAAAAATCATGTAGTATCGCCGCCTGAAATACCCGTTGGGCGCAATATGTTTCCTTTCTGTGCCCAGAATGTGTATATTATGGACATTACGCCCGGATGGGGACGTCGGTTCCATCCAAGCGAGGCTTGAGGGTAGCGACTACCCTGAGATTCTTCAATCCCATACAGAACACTAATTTGGGCCTCGAGCCAAAATACAAGATGAAGGGGATTGACTCATACCCCGGAAACGCAAGGCAAGAACAGGAGTTTAGGGAGCCAGCGATGAAACAGGCTACGATGAGAAATATCGGTATTAGTGCTCATATCGATTCGGGAAAGACAACGCTTACAGAGCGGATACTCTTCTATTGCAAGAGGATCCATGCGATTCACGAGGTCCGGGGAAAAGACGGAGTCGGCGCCACCATGGACTCCATGGAGCTCGAGCGCGAGCGCGGCATCACCATCGCTTCGGCGGCAACATACGTGAGCTGGAAAGATCATGCCATCAACATTATCGACACCCCCGGGCACGTCGACTTCACGATCGAGGTCGAGCGCTCGCTTCGTGTGCTCGATGGGGCCGTCCTCGTCCTTTGCTCCGTGGCGGGGGTGCAGTCACAGTCGATCACCGTCGACCGACAGCTCAAGCGCTACAAGGTGCCCCGCATCGCCTTCATCAACAAAGTGGACCGAACCGGAGCAAATCCCTACAAGGTGAAGCAGCAGCTCATCGACAAGCTCGGGCTCAACGCCGTGCTTCTGCAGATACCGATTGGCCTCGAAGACAAACACGAAGGAGTCGTCGATCTCGTGAAGATGAAGGCGCTCTTTTTCGACGGCGAGAGCGGAGAGAACGTTCGCGAGGACGAGATCCCCGAGAATCTCAAGGCGGAGGCCGCTGCACGCCGGGAAGAGATGCTCGACGCGGTATCGATGTTCTCCGATGAGCTTGCTGAGGCCTATCTCGAGGGTGGGGAAGTTCCCGAAGAGCTCATTCACGAGGCTGTGCGCAAAGGTACCGTGAGCCTCCAACTCGTTCCGGTGATGATGGGGAGCGCCTACAAGAACAAGGGAGTTCAGCCACTGCTCGACGGTGTCGTCGGCTACCTGCCCGACCCGACCGAGGTCAACAACTTCGCGCTTGATCTCGACGAAAACGAGAAAGAGGTGAAGCTCACCGCCGAACCCGAGGCGCCTACCGTGGCTCTCGCCTTCAAGCTCGAAGATGGGCAGTACGGTCAGCTCACCTACATCCGAATCTATCAGGGCTCGGTCAGGAAGGGCGCAGAGCTCTACAACACTCGCGCGCAGAAGAAGTTCAAGGTCGGGCGGTTGATTCGCATGCATGCTGACGACATGGAAGACATCTCCGAGGCCGGCGCAGGAGACATCGTCGCGCTCTTCGGGGTAGATTGTGCCTCGGGCGACACGTTCGTCAGCCCGCCGCTCAACTACTCCATGACCTCGATGTACGTGCCGAATCCGGTTATCTCCCTTGCGATAAAAGCGAAAGACAAGAAATCCTCCGACAATATGGCGAAGGCGCTCAACCGCTTCACGAAAGAAGATCCGACCTTCCGTACCTATGTCGATTTGGAGTCCAACGAGACGATCGTTCAGGGGATGGGCGAGCTTCACCTCGACGTCTACATCGAGCGTATGAAACGGGAATACAAGGCAGAGGTCGAGACCGGGCAACCGCAGGTCGCCTATCGGGAGACCATCTCCGAATACGCCGAGTTCGACTACACCCACAAGAAGCAGACGGGTGGATCGGGTCAGTACGGCCGCGTTGCAGGTTTTGTCGAGCCGCTGGAGGAGGGCGAATACGAGTTCGTCAACAAGATCAAGGGTGGGGCGATTCCCAGCGAGTTCATCCCCTCCTGTGACAAGGGCTTTCGCAAGGCCATCGAGAAGGGAACCCTCATCGGTTTCCCAGTCGTCGGTGTCCGGGTAACGATCAACGACGGGTCTTCCCATGCAGTCGACTCATCGGATATGGCCTTCCAGGCCGCCGCGCTCGGTGCGTTCCGAAGCGTCTACGGCAAGGCGAAGCCGCAGATCCTCGAGCCGATTATGAAGGTCGTGGTCGAAGGCCCGACCGAGTTCCAAGGCAACATCTTTGCGAGCATCAACCAGCGCCGTGGAATCATCGTCAGTACCACCGAAGACGGTGCGTTCTCGCGGGTAGAAGCCGAGGTTCCGCTGTCGGAAATGTTCGGCTATTCTACGACGCTCCGCTCTACCACCCAGGGCAAGGCGGAGTTCTCGATGGAGTTCCTCAAGTATGGGAGGGTTCCGCGCAGCATTTCGGAGGAGCTCATGACGGAGTTCCAGAAAGACCGCGAGAAAGTCGTGGTTCGATAGGAAGGGGAGAGAAGAGTCAATGGTACGATCGGAGCTCATTAAGCGCAGCCCGCTGCGAATTCTCGAGAAATCAATCCACGGGGGCGTGGGGAAGGGAAATATCGGCGTTCTCGCCTCTCGCAAGGGTGTAGGCAAGACCGCGTGCCTGGTCCACATCGCGACCGACAAGCTGCTGTGTGACAAACACGTAATTCACGTGTCGTTTTCAGCCCGCGTCGATCATATCATCAGCTGGTATGAAGACATCTTCAAAGAGATCGCAAAGTGGAAGAAACTCGAGTCTGCCACGAGCGTGCACGATGAAATCATCAAGAATCGCGTCATTATGAACTTCAATCAAGCCGGCATCCGAACGGAGCAAGTCGTGGCGAGCCTCGAGGCTATGATCAACGACGGGCAGTTCCCCGCCGACACGGTCATCTTCGACGGCTTCGACCTTTCGATCGGGGGCATTGAGGCGCTGGAGATCATCAAGGATTTCGCGGTGAGAACCGAGACGGAGGTCTGGTTCAGTGCCTCGCTGAAAGGGGATGAGCCGCTTTTTGACGAGAGTTGGACGCCCAACGAGCTGAAACCGTTCCTCGATCGCATCGACGTGCTCATATCACTTCGATTCGAAGGGGAGCACGTGCGCCTTCAGGTCGTGAAAGACCGCGAGAACGCGAGCCCCGGGGATCTCCACCTAATGCTCGATCCAAAAACGCTCCTCATCGCATCAGAACAATAGGACCCGACGCCCATCATTGCCTGACAGCGCGCCCGCTCGTCGGGCGCGCCGCGAGGTGTGGCAATGTCGCCCGTCACGTCTCTCGCCCGTCCGCCCTTTGTCTCACCGACTGCGGCTCACCCCAATCCGGGGACACCTGTCCGCTACGGGACAAATAGAGCAGCGAGGGGACTGTGGGGTGCACACTCGCTGTCCGAAGGCGACCAGTAACCCGTTAATCTCTATCCAATGACGGCGCGGGAGAACAACCATCAGGTCAGCCTCTGTTTCTTCCGGTTTTTTCGTTTCGACCCATCCTAGCCGGTTCGAAATTCGATGAACATGAATGTCGACGCAGATGTAGGGCAGGCCATAGCCGAGTGACAGGGTTAGGTTGGCGGTCTTTACGCCTACCCCCGGCAGCTCCAGAAGCCGCTCGCGCTCCGTTGGCACTGCACCTCCGAGCTCGACGATGGCGCGAGCCGCTGCACCTATGTTCTTTGCCTTTGTGCGATAGAACCCGGCCGGATAGATGAGCTTTGCGATCGTCTCCTCTGATAGCGCGGCAATCGCGGCAGGAGTGTCGGCGCGCGCGAAGAGTCTTTCGCTCGCGGCTTTCGTTACCTCGTCGCGGGTGCGGAGGGAGATGATGGTCGAAACGAGAATGCGAAAAGGGTCGGGTGTCGAGGCGGCGATCAGTGAAACCGACGGCTGCTGCCCGGCGGCAACAGTGCGCCGGATCGCTCGAATGATGCTTTCCGGATCATTCGTTGGTATCGTCAATCGGTTTCTAGCTTCGCGAAAATCATCTCCTCGACATCTTCCTTGCTCTTGTTGAGGGAAAAGGAGACCTCATCGACGAGCAGCTTGAGTGCGTTGTCGAAGAGCTTGCGTTCGAGAATCGGGAGCTCTTTGACCTTGCTTCGGTGGTACAGCGTCCGAACGACCACCGCGATGTCGGCAACTCCCCCGCTCTTGAGGAGATCGAGGTTCATCTGGTAGCGCATCTTCCAGTCGGCGGTAACCGGCTCGTATTCCTCCGAGACGATCTTGAGCGCTTTCTCCGACTCGCGTTTGCTTACGATGGCCCGAATGCCAAGAGACTCGGCCTTGTCCACCGGGACCATTACCGTCATGTCGGAGACTTCGAGGTAGATGATGTAGTAGAGTACTGGTTCGTTCTTGAACTCTTTCTTTTCGATAGAAACGATTGTTCCGACGCCTTGGAGGGGATAGACTACCTGCTGATTGACTTTGAACGCAGTGTCCGAAGCGGTCTTCTTGGCGGATTTCATGGCGTTCAATATAACGAAATCGTCCGGGATAGTCAAAGGGTATCAGATCCCGATATACTGCCCGGGAAAGGCCAATAGGCGACAATGAAGTCCAGGATATCCCTGAAGGTGCTTTCCTACATTGGTTTCCCTCTTTTCATCGTCGGTGGGTTGGTCATCGTTTGGGTCTTTCGGGAGCAGTTGTACTCGATTTTCGCCTCCCCGGCTCAACTTCGCGACTGGGTGAGCGCTTGGGGTTACATCGCTCCACTCGTATTCATTGCCCTGCAGTTCGTTCAAGTGGTTCTTTTCGTGATCCCGGGGGAGGTGGCCCAGGCGGCAGGCGGGTACATTTTCGGCATGTGGGCGGGAATCCTCTACTCGGTAGTGGGCATTCTCCTCGGGTCGACCTTTAATTTCTTTCTTGCTCGGCTCCTTGGTGTGCCGTTCGTGAGGGCCGTTTTTGGGGCCGAACGTCTCTCGAGCTTCGACCGGGTGCTCACCTCTGGAAGGGCCACAGTTGCCTTCTTTCTGCTGTTTCTGATACCGGGAATACCGAAGGATGCACTCTGCTATGTCGCCGGACTCTCGACACTGCGCTTCCCGCTGTTTATGCTCGTCTCGACGACCGGCAGGCTGCCGGGCATCGTCGGAAGCTCGGCCCTCGGAGGCGCTGCGGCGAACAAGATGTGGATCACGGTCGCCACCATAGGGTTGGTCGCTCTCGCGCTGTTCATCGTGGGAGTGGCCTATCGCGGTCGGCTGCAGGCACTTGCGGAGCGGCTTGCAGATCGACGGGGGCACTCGAGCGATGAAGAATCCAGCGAGCCGCAAGGACCCAAATCGGACAAGAAATAACGGAGGCGGCAAATTGAGTCAACGGCGATCTGCAGGGATACTCCTCCATCCTACCTCGCTTCCGGGCCCGCACGGCATAGGCGATCTCGGCGAAGAATCGTATAGGTTCGTGGATTTTCTTCGCGATACCCGGCAGACAATATGGCAGGTCCTGCCGCTCGGTCCGACCGGCTATGGGGATTCTCCCTATGCCTCCTTTTCCACCTTCGCCGGGAATCCCCTCCTCATAGACCTCGATCGTCTCCTGGATGTCGGGGATCTGCGGGCGGATGAGCTTCGTGATATTCCTGCGTTCCCGGATCGGAAGGTGGACTTTGGATGGGTCCAACACTGGAAGGTTCCGTTGCTCGAGATGGCGGCGAACAGGTTTCTCGCCGAGGCGAGCAGCGACCGGCGGGAGGATTTCGAACGCTTCTGCGATTCGAACAAAGCCTGGCTCGACGACTACGCTCTCTTCATGGCTGTCAAACACCGCTACGATGAAAAGGCGGCGCAGGCCGGGTTCTCCGGAGCGATGTGGAACAACTACTGGGACCCCGATATCGCGCTCAGGAAGCCTTCGGCGCTCGAGCGGTGGCGCAAGGATTGTCGCGAAGACGTCCAGCGAGCGAAGGTGCTTCAATACTACTTTTTCGCCCAGTGGACTGCTCTGCGAGGATATGCAAACGACCGCGGGGTCAAGCTCGTTGGAGACATTCCGATTTTCGTAGCGCCCGACAGCGTCGATGTGTGGGCGAACCGCGAGCTCTTTCATCTCGACGCAAACGGCAGGCCGAAGGTCGTAGCGGGCGTACCGCCCGACTATTTCAGTCCGACCGGACAACTCTGGGGGAATCCGCTCTACAACTGGAAGGCGATGGAGATGCGGGGCTTCGCATGGTGGATCTCGAGGATCCGAGCCACGCTGAACCTCGTCGACATCGTACGCATCGATCATTTCCGCGGCTTCGAGGCCTACTGGGAGGTTCCGGCAAGCGAGAAGACCGCGGAGCGGGGGCGCTGGGTGAAAGCCCCGGGGATGAAGCTCTTTTCAGTGGCGAAGGAAGAGGTCGGAGAGCTCCCGGTGATGGCCGAGGATCTCGGCGTCATAACTGCCGAGGTGGATCGGATGCGCGAACACTTCGGATTTCCAGGAATGCGAGTTCTTCAATTCGCCTTCTCCGCCAACGACGGCAGATTGGCTTCAGATGATCCTTTCCTGCCGCACAACCACGAGTACAATTCCGTCATCTATACCGGTACCCATGACAACGATACGACGCTCGGCTGGTATCGTTCGCAGTCGCCCGAGGTGCAGGACATCGTTCGTCGCTATCTGGCGCGTGACGACCATGACATCGTATGGGATTTCATACGCCTGGCCCTTTCATCGGTGTGCCGATACGCCATCATCCCCATGCAGGACATCCTCGCTCTCGATACGGATGCGCGCATGAACTATCCCTCCACAGTCGGCGGAAACTGGACGTGGCGGCTGCAGGCGAAGGAGATAGACGATATCGTTACGGGTCGACTCAGGGAGATGACCGAGCTTTACGACCGAGCGCCCCTCGATGATCCCGCCGGGGAACCGAAGAAGCGATTGGGAGGAGGATCGAGAGTGGTCCTGGAATCCTCCGACTGAGCTACCCCCGGAATCGGGTCCGGCGTCCGGAATCGCAGGTATTTGAACGGATGGATATCGAGGGAGTTGGGGAACCATCCTTGAATGTCGGCGATCTTCACGAGGTTCAGGGCGGGTGAGTGGTCTATCGGAAGCACTTCCGCTCCGCCGAGGAGGATCGTTTCGGCGTCGGCAAGGGTCTTGTAGCGTTCAGGCTCGCTTTGGCTCATCGAGTTGTGAACCTTCAAGTCGAAGGCGGGATTCCGGTATCCTCCGTCGTTGAGGTTGCTGTCGGAGGTCCACATCTGGAGGAAGGTGAGAGGATCGGCGAAATCGCCGATCCAGGTCGTCGTCGCAAGCGTATACTGCCCCGTCTCGATCCTTTTGTAGTAGTTGGGGTAGGGTACCGCTTCAACCTTCACTGTCAGCCCGATTGCGCTCTCCCAAGAAGCGGCCATGATATCGGCAATGCGTTTGCTTTCCGGGTCGTTCGGAATCGCGACGGTCACGGAGGGCAGACCCCGACCGGCGGGGTATCCGGCCTTTGCCAGGAGCGACATCGCCTCCTGTGAGTTCGGCTTGGTTATTCCGGTGACGTCGGGATAGGAATCGAACTTCGGCACCAGCGTCGAGGTTGGAATATAGAGCGGGCTGTCCTGGCGAATTTTGTCCCAGGGGAGCAGCAGCGCAAGAGCCCGTCGAACGTCCGGATTGTTCCAGGGGATGTCGACGGCGCGAAAGAAAAAATAGCTCGTCGCGAAAAGCGGATTGACCATGATGCTGCGCTGATCGTGGACCTTGTTCCATTGCACGCTACCGGTGGCCCACTGGATCTCCCCGGAGTCGAACATCTTTGTTACCTTTTCGGAATCGTCGGTGAGGATGATCTTGATTTCGTTGACGTCGACGTTCTCCGCGTCCCAGTAGAGGTTATTCTTCGTGAGATCAATCTCGTCTGCCGTGTGCTTCAAGACGTAGAAAGGGCCGTTTCCGGGGATAACGGACTGGTCTTTCCAGCTCTCACGGTCGAGGTAGTTCGAGGGTATCGGGACGAAGCTGTAGTGGCAGAGAATTTTGAGGAACTGGCTCGCGGGATGTTCGAGCTTGACCTCGAGAACATCCGGAGAGACCGCCTTGATTCCTACGCTGTCGGGGTCGTTCGTTTCACCGAGCCGGTAGGCTTTGGCCCCAACTATGGAGTCGAGAAGAAAGGAGTACTCCGCCTTCACCTTGGGATCGAGAAGGTGAAGCCAAGTATTCCGGAAATCCTGAGCCGTGACCGGCTGGCCGTTCCAGTAGGTCGCACCCTTTCGTAGATGAAAGGTGTAGGTGGTTCCATCTTTGGATATGTCCCAGGACTCAGCAACCCCCGGTAGAGGTTCGAGATTGAGTGGATTGTAGGACACCAGGCCCTCGTAGAGAGCGGTGTAGAGCTGCGCCTCAGTGGAGGTAAACGCGTGAATCGGGTTGAAATCGATGTTCGACTTCGGAAACACGACGACGAGCGGTGGCACGTCGCTCTTCTGGGAATCGATGTTCTCTGCGGCAACCGTTGCTGTGATACCGGTCGCAATGAATATCGTGCAAAGGATCGCTCGTATGAGTTTCATCATACCGCCTTACAGGTGTCTCAAGAGATAGTCGAGGCACGCGCGGCCCCGAAGTGGTTTCATAAATACCCGGTCGAAGCCGGCTTGTTCCATGCAATGCGCCGCTCCCGCCTCGCTCGTTACCCCTATGAGCAGGACTGCCTCGTCCAGCCGGCGAATACTTCGGGCAACCGCCTCGCCGTTCAGACCGGGCAAATAGGCGTCGATGATAACCGCATCGTAGACGCCATTCTCGAAGAGGCGAACTGCCTCCGGGCCGTCGCCGGCAACCACGCATTCGATGCCGGTGTGCTCGAGCAGTATTTCGAGCAGCTTTCCGTTTAGGTAATCGTCTTCGGCATACAGAACCCGCTTCCGCCTCAATTGCCGATACCGATTCCGCGACCTCCGGGGAGGTTGCCCAGCTCGCGCGCCCGGGCAGCTACCTCGGCGATATAACCGCCGACCGCCGATGAGTCGATATCCCAATTTACTTTTTCCAGATTTTCCGCAGCCCGAGCTAGTGCCGAGGCCCCAATGGTCAATGCGCTGCCGCGGATGGCATGAGCAAGGCGATGTATCTCTCGTCGGTCGCGACTCCTCGCGGCCCGCTTCAGGGACGCGACCTGAAGCTCGAGATACTTGCAGTAGTCCGCAAGCAGTCCGGCTACGATCCGCTTCTCCTCGAACTCCGCTGCAACGTCCTCGATTTCGAAAGGAAACCCTTCCGGTATCGCGGCCATCGCTCCTCCTTTGCGGTCACCCACTCCCTGCATGGAATTTAGTCTTTTATTGTGATGATATCAACCTTGAGCAAACCGATGGTGGATTCAACCGCGTCAATGATAGTAACCGCGGGGCGAAGGGCGACGATTCAACTCATTGAGCATATATGAAAAACGATATATGGTGATCCATCATGCGAACAGAAAGCATCGTCGCCGGAACTGCAATACTCGTTCTCGTTCCGCTCCTTTGGGGACTCATGATGGCTTATGGTACGGAATTCGTGAAACGAGCGTTCGAGAGATTTCGCAAGAAAGCCCATGACTGAGATCCTCCATTTTATCGCGCCCTCTTTTCATGCCTCTCTCGAAGGCTTTGCGCTCTACCTTTCGCTGGCCGCCATGGGGGCCGTGATCGGGGCGCTTGCGGGACTCTTCGGCGTGGGGGGAGGCTTTCTCCTCGTTCCGCTCATGAACGCCCTGCTGGGAGTGCCCATCGAGCTGGCCGCGGGAAGCACGATCTGCTACATCATCGGAACGAGTACCACGGGGATGGTTCGCCACATAAAGCTTGGAAACGTCGAGATCATCGCCGCGATCTTCCTCTCGGCCGGCAGCGTAACCGGGGCGGTTTTTGGAGACGTCCTGCAGAACTATCTGATAACGACCGTTTCTCATGGCGATCAGAAGCAGTTCTCCACCATCATGCAGGTGCTTTTCATCATTCTTCTCCTCGGCATCGCACGGCTGATGTATCGTGAGCCTCAGCGCAAGGAACCGGGAAAGACCTTTCTACAGCGCATTCCCTTGCCCCCGAGGATCGACCTGCCGCAGGCGCAGCTCGAGGGGGTGAGCGTTCCCGGATTGGTGTTGATCGGATTTCTCGGCGGCACGCTTACCGGGCTGATGGGCGTAAGCGGCGGGGTGCTGTTCATGCCGATTCTCGTCGTGGCGGTCGGATTTTCCGCTCGGCTGGCCGTCGGAACGAGTCTGTCGGTCGTGCTGATGGCTTCCGTCGCGGCGATCATCAAGAAATCACTTTCCGGAGGCGACAAGGTCAGTCTCGTCATCGCACTTGCGCTCCTCCTAGCAAGCGCGATTGGTGTCGAGGTTGGCGTGGTAATGGGACAGCGGCTCCATTCAGGGAAGCTTCGACGCTACTTCGTTTTGGTCGTGCTGGGTGCGATTGTAATCGTAGTGGTGAAGCTGTTGCTTCGCGTCAACTAACGCCGGCAACGATAATTTCGACGCCGGCCTTCTCCAGGTCCTCGCGATATTCTTCTTCGAAACCCGAATCGGTCACCAAGAAATCCACCCGCTCGATTCTCGCCGTGAGGAAATTGGAGACGACCCCGATCTTCGTATGGTCGGCAACCACAATGACCGGCCCACGTGTACGCTCGATCATCAGGCTGGCGATTCCCGCTTCCTGGTGATTCGGTGTGGTGAGCCCGTACTTGTAGCTCACTCCATCCACCCCGATGATTGCCTTGCTCCCGTAGACCTGTTCGAGCGTAAGCGACGCGAATCTTCCGACGAGGCTGTTCGACTGTGGACGGTAGACACCGCCGATGAGGATGACCTCCGTTCCTTCCGTCGGACGCTCCAAGACGGCACCGATGTTGCTTGTGATGATGCGAATGTCGTTTCCGGCGATTTGGCGGATGACTTGGAGGCTTGTGGATCCGCTGTTGACGAGAACCGTGTCGCCGCTATTGACGAGGGCGGCGGCAGCCTTCCCGATGCTGACCTTTTCTGCCATCTCGACGCGGTTCTTCTGATCGTAGAACGGTTCGGCGCTCATTCTTCGGCTTCCGATTGCGCCCCCGTGGGTGCGCTCGAGGACGCCTTTTCCTTCGAGGATGCCGAGATCCCGCCGGATAGTAATCTCTGAGACCTTGAGAAGCTGGCTAAGCTCAGCAACGGTAACGACGCCGTGATGGGACACCATTTCCGTAATGACCTCTTGGCGCTCGGCTGGGATGTATTCAGTCGCCATTTCCGCTCCTCACCGTCTCCTTCTCTTTCTTCGCCAGATTCCGGAAGAACTTCTTCCCCGGTCTGCCTTCCGTCGCCGTCTCGTCGGCTCGTACAGGTATTTCTTCCGGTTCGCAGCCCAGCTCCCGAGCAAGCAGGGCCCTAACCCTCGGTCTGCAGAACTGTCCCTGGCAGAGCCCCATCCCGGCTCGAGTCCTGCGCTTGACCGCATCGGTGGTGTCGACCGAAATCCCCCGGCTCATCGCGTCGAGAATCTCTGCTTCACTGACCTGCTCGCAACGGCAGACAATGCGATCGGGGCCCGAGGGGAGATCGACGCGTCGCTTCAGCTCCTTTGCATCGAGGGATTTCTCCACGATGATTGGTCTGCGTCTGGCGCGGTACTGGGGCTTGGGTCGGAGCGACAGTCCGATGGATTCCAAGATCTCGGTGACTCGGCGGGCAATGGCCGGCGATGAGGTGAGGCCCGGAGAATCGATTCCTGCGACGTTGATGAAGCGCTTCACGGTGCTCTCTTCGATGATGAAGTCCTTCCCGTTGGCCGTCGCGCGCAGCCCTGAGAAGTTGGTGATGACCTTAGTGAGGTCGAAAGAGGGTACTGATTTGCGTGCAGTGGCGATAATCTCCCGCAGATGGTCCTCAGCCGTGCCGGCATCCTCACGACTCTGTGCCTCTTCGGCGTTTGGCCCGATCATCAGATTTCCATGGTAGGTGCTCGTGACTAGAATCCCCTTGCCCTTTTCCGTCGGCGTCTGGAAAATCACGGTGTTCACCAGACTGCCGTAGCCGCGCTGGAAGAGTATGTACTCGCCCTTTCGCGGGATGATCGAGAAATTGCAGGCGCCAACCATCTCTGCAATCCGGTCGCTGTGAACACCTGCTGCGTTGATGATGAACGCGGCCGAAAGGGTCTTGTCGGCGGCGTGAATCGAGAAACCATCGCCCACATCGATCGAAGTCACGGGTCGGTTCAGATAGAGCTCCACTCCGTTCTCTACGGCATTCTCAGCGAGCGCAATCGTCAACTCGTAGGGAGAGGTGACGCCGGCACTCGCGCAGTACAGCGCGCAGGTGACTTCGTCGTTGATGTTCGGCTCCAAGTTGCGGACTGCGTTTTGACCGATGATCTCAAGGTCCTTGACACCGTTCTTCTTTCCGTTTTCGAATAGTTTCTCGATTGATTCCAGATCGGTGTCGTCGAATCCGACCACAAGCGACCCGCACCTACGAAATCCGAAGTGCAGCTCATCCTGCAGCTCCGTGTATCTTTCGTTGCCTTCCGCACAAAGCTCAGCCTTGAGCGTGCCGTGGGCGGCGGCGTAGCCTCCATGGACTATCCCGCTGTTGGCCTTCGACGCGCCCTGGCTGACATCTTCTGCCCGTTCGATCATCGCAATTCTCAGATCGTACTTGGATAACTCGCGGGCAATCGCGGTTCCGATTACTCCGGCGCCGATTATGCAGACATCATACATTCGGAGGTTCCTCCGCGCCCAAGGTACCTCGAGGTGTCTTGAATGTCAATGTCCTAAATTGTATTACAATGATCTCTTTTGATCGATATCGATCATCTCGCCCCGTGAGAATTTCCATAGGATGGAAAGAGAAAATCACTTGATCTTTTTTGTAAATATGTGTAAAAACCTTTCCCAAAATCCTGGAAAACAGTAATTTCTTTGTGAAAAACCTTTACGGTAAGATAATCAGGAGGCTTCTAGTGTCATTTCAGCGCGGGGTCTACGAAGCGGCCAGGGGGCTGCGGGTGGATTCCATCGCGGAGTTGTTTCAGGGACGACGGCTCCTGTTCCTGGTGATTGCCCTGGTGACTGTTGTTGCCGCTGCGTCGGGCTATTTTGTTGTCAACAACGGAGTCCCCGCAATCAACGACTTGTTCAATGCCTCGAATGCGACCACGAAAGCGACGGTATATGCCGACCCTCACAAGGGACTCCCGGTGGAAGTCCCGCTCAATAAGGATGTCGGCCTGACTCTGTATCGAAACTCGGCAACTCGCGACAAGGTCGTCGCGTTTTACACTACCCTGGCCGGCTCGCCCGAAATTGCGCGTATTGTGGCAAGAGTCGCGAGCCGTTACAACGTGCCGCTTTCTCTGGCATTCGCCTTGGCGTGGAAAGAGAGCAAATTCGTTCCAACTGCGGTGAACTACAACGGCAACTCAGTCGATCGGGGGCTCTATCAGCTCAACAGCCTCTCGTTCCCGGGAGTCTCACCCAAAGAGTTCTTCGACCCGGCGATCAACGCCGAGAAGGGCCTCGGCTATCTGAGTCAGTGCTTGAAGACCGGAGGCAACGAGGTCGTCGGGTTGGCGATGTACAATGCCGGAATGTCGCGGGTATACCAGGACGGCACCCCTCGAGTGACGTTGGACTACATCTCGACGATTCTCAAGTATCAGGACGCAGTCATAACCGAGTTCCACGACAAGCTGCTCAAGCAGGCGGACGTGCTGCGGGTCGTTCACCAAGCCAACCAACCCAGCTAATACGATCCTGACGCAGCCATGGCGTGCGCACGCCCAACCGGCAGTTGATGTCTTCTCCAACTGCCGGCACCGCTACCCTCTTGTGTTGACCCAACCGGCAGTTGA
>CAZDMH010000009.1:0-29237 GCA_964506755.1 uncultured Spirochaetales bacterium | reverse complement strand
TCTTCTCCAACTGCCGGCACCGCTACCCTCTTGTGTTGACCCAACCGGCAGTTGATGTCTTCTCCAACTGCCGGCACCGCTACCCTCTTGTGTTGACCCAACCGGCAGTTGACAGCGGAATTTGGATTCGGGTAGCCTAAGACTCATGGTTGTGGTGCTCCAAAAGAACATCAAGGAGCAGGATAAAAGCAGAATTCGCTCGTTTCTCGAGGCAAAGGGGTTCAAGATTCGCGAGATCGTCGGTGAGGAGGAGACTATCCTCGGCGCGGTCGGTCTCGCTCGTATTGACCTGCGTGAGGTCGAGCTTCTCGCCGGAGTCGAACGCGTCATTCCGATCAGCAAGCCCTACAAGCTCGCTTCGCGGGAGTTCAAAAAGGACGATACGATCGTTCAAGTCGGCCCGGTGAAGGTGGGCGGGCTGCGTTTGACTGTGATCGCCGGTCCCTGTGCCGTCGAATCGCGAGAGCAGATTCTCGAAACGGCCCGACTCGTGCGCGAGTCGGGGGCGGTCATCCTGCGTGGAGGTGCCTACAAGCCCCGTACCTCGCCCTACGCGTTCCAGGGACTCGGCGAGAAGGGGCTCGAATATCTCAAGGAAGCAGGCGAAAAGGAGTCGATGCCGGTGGTCTCGGAGATCGTCTCCTCGGAGCTTGCCGACATGATGAAGGACTACGTCGACGTCTTTCAGGTCGGCGCCCGCAACATGCAAAACTTCGAGCTGTTGAAGCGAATCGGAGCCATGGGAAAGCCCGTAATCCTGAAGCGGGGGCTCGCCGCTCGAGTGGAAGACTGGCTGATGGCGGCTGAGTACCTCCTCGCTCACGGCAGTGAGGAGGTGGTTCTCTGCGAACGCGGAATTCGAACATTCGAAACCTACACCCGCAACACCCTCGATATTTCAGCCATTCCGGTTGTGAAGAAACTGAGCCATCTTCCGATTATCGTAGATCCGAGCCACGCCACGGGCATCCGTGAAAAAGTTCCGCCCATGGCACTCGCCTCGATCGCCGCCGGCGCGGACGGCATTATCGTCGAGGTGCACCCCGACCCGGAACACGCGGCCTCTGACGGGCCGCAGTCGCTCTTTCCCGATCAGTTCGAGAAGCTCATGCGCGACATCGAGGCGCTGTCTCCGGTCGTCGGCAAGGAAATACAGCACCTGCGCCCGAAGGCCGAGGCGGAGACACCGACGGCGCCGGCGCGGATTCACGGCAACAAGACAAAGGTCGCGTTCCAGGGGGAGCGTGGCGCGTTCAGCGAGATCGCCGCATTCAGGTACTTCGAGCACGAGGAAATCGAGACCGTACCCCTCCGAAGCTTTCGCGAAGTGTTCTCGAACGTGTTGAGCGGGATCTGCATATACGGGATGGTGCCAATCGAGAACTCACTCGCGGGCTCTATTCACGAAAACTACGATCACCTTCTCCAGTTCCCCGATATCCAGATTGTCGGGGAGAAGAAGATCCGAGTCGTTCACAACCTTATCGGGATTCCCGGAGCCGACCTCAGTGGAGTCAGAAGAGTCTATTCCCATCCCCAAGGGTTGGCGCAATGCGCAGAGTTCTTGGACAAATACCCTCAGATCGAGCGAGTTCCCTTTTACGACACCGCAGGCTCGGTCGCTCTCGTCGCCAAAGAGAACCGGAACGACGTAGCAGCAATTGCGAGCTCGGAGGCGGCGAAGGTCTATGGAATGAAGGTAATTCAGGAGGGAATCGAGACCAATAGCCGCAACTACACGCGCTTTTTCGTCATCGCCGGCAACGGACACTCCACGACCACCGATCCGAACATGGTCTCGCTTGTGTTCTCTACCCCGGATCGACCAGGAGCACTGTTTACCTGTATGAAGACACTTGCCGACAAGAACATCAACCTGAAGAAGCTGGAATCTCGTCCGATCCTGGGAAAGCCTTGGCAATACATGTTCTACCTCGATCTGGAGCTGCCCCAAAGTCAGACCTCATTCCACGAAGCAATCGAGATTCTGAAGGACCAGTCGGAGGATCTGAGAATCCTTGGAATGTATCGAAGCTAGATGAGGAGGTGGCCCATGAGAAGATCACGCGGCGTCCTCGCGCTTGCATCTCTTGCTCTTGCAGGCGCGTTCGCCCTGAGCGGGTGCGTTTCCCTACGCTATACGAACAGCATCTTCGACACGGGGCGGACCCTCGACGCCGGGAAGAACCAGGTCGGCATTCGCGGCCTCGTTTACCCCGGTCTACTTCCCGTCTCCGCCTATTTGAAGCACGGATTCCCCGGCGGGTGGCAGGTGACCGCCGCCTACGGGATTCACGGACTAAGCCATAGCTCATCCTCGAGCACCTCGAGCGGAGCAATGCAAGGTCCTGAGTTGGCGGTGACGAAGCAGTTCCTGAAGATTGGTGAGTTCTTCTATCTCGGCGCGAGCGGCGGAGCCGATATCGATATAACGCCGCAGTTCACCGCCATGCTCTATGCCGGATTGGATGCCGGTCTCTATCCGACCAAATGGCTCTCGCTGTACGCACAGGCCAAGACCGCCTACATCCTCTCCGGGAGTCCGGGGATTCTTCTTGCCGCAGGGCTCGAGGTCGGGGCACCCTTCACGGTCAAGCTCGCCGGTTTTTACACGCCGGTGCCGATCGCGCAGGGTACGGCTTCCTCCTCGGGACAGATCTTCGTGCCGGTGGGAGTGATGGCGAGCCTCGGATATCGTTTCTAAGCTTCACTCGAAAGTCGGTTGCCAACGCGGTTGGCGTGACGAATTGGTGGTGGCGAAAGCGGGCCTATGCGTCCTCGCCCGCGGCTGCGTCGGTGATTCCGAGGCGCTTGAGCTGCTCCTCTTCCTCTCGTCGCGAGAGGTATTCGTGCATCTTCTGGTTCGACTTGACGACGGCGTTCTTGACGGCGTTGATTTCCATCTTTATCCCTTTGATCCTCGCCTTCTCATCGTTGCCAAACCGTGACTTGAAGTAGTTGTCGAGCGGAGCCATCCTGAGGTAGAGGGTATATAGGTCGTTGAGGTTGGTAGAAAGGAAGCTGTGGAGCTGAGCCTCGTCGGCCTCGGTGAGCTTCGTGTGGGTCGGGCTCATCTTGTTTGATATGCTCTCGAGGACCTTGCAGCGTTTTGTGACTCGATCCGAATAGGACTTGAAGTCGAGCTTCTCGACCTTCGTGATTGCCGTGTCGGGATCGGCCATCTCGATTTCGTAGGTGCGCATCGGCGTCTCGGTGCGAACCAGCTTCGTGAACCACAATCTGAGGCGGGCGGCGAAGCTGAGCTTCATCTGTTCGAGCAGCAGTGCATTGTCGGTGAGCTTGTGAATCGCACTCTCCATCGGCATTCCGGCTGTCCCCAACAGGCGGATCGCTTCAACGAGAATCGGTCTGAAGTTGGGCTCCTCTTTCTTGATCGGTCGTACTACGTGCACTTTGAGCTTTTCGAGCAAGCCCTGACGGAGATTCTCCGCGTATTCCGAGTAGTCTTCGTCGAGGATCTCCGCGACCAATTCGGGATAATAGGGTGTGCGTTCGTCCAAACCCTCTTCCCGCGCGCCACGGGGGGCCTTCGACGCGAGCTGAGCGAACCGCACCTTCAGCTTCCGAAGAACCTCGTCCCGTTCGTTCGCCACCAGGTTCGAGTCAAGGTCGACGACTGTAAACAGCCGTTCGCGCATGACGAACTTGTACTGCTCGCGCTGATAGGAGGTCAGATCCCGCAGCACGGAGAGGATATCGTCGGTTGCTTTTATGAGTTGGTTTTGTGCATCGTTGAGCACGCCCGCAGCGAGCTTGTCTCCTCCCTGTCTGACCTTCCCAAACAACTCCGCGACGAGCTTGGTGTTTATGCTGCTGGAGACCTCGGAGAGCTTGTCCCACAAGATATACTTGACAAGCTTCGACAGCAGCCGCACTCGGCTGAGATTGAGAAAATCGACGCTGAACTGATAGAAATTGTTGAGGAAGTCCAGTTGACTCTCGAAGTCCGACAGACGGAGACTGATCTGCTCGAGCTTGTCGGATTCGAGGACGGGGTCCGACGAAGGCAGGCTAACCTCGGAGATCTTCTGTTCGAGCTTGTAGGGATCCTCTCGGATCAGTGATTTCCGCGTTAGCAGATTAAGGATGTTCCTGACCGCCGTCTGGTAGGTGTGGAAGCTCTTTCTGAGCCGGGGTATCGACTGTTCGTCGAGATAGACCCGCCGCTGGCTGAGAGCTTCCTCCAACTTCGTCAAGAACTCTAATTCGTCCGCCATACGTTTCAATTATGGGACAAAACGCCGACTCTGGCAATGTGCGCGACAGCAGAGCTGCCGGCTGAAGTGAGCGGCAGTTGACCGAAGTCTCTATGTGAAGATGGAGGCACTTCCAAGCACCGCCGCCGCGCCGCGGCGTCGATTGTCTTCGACGCGACGATCGATCGCTCTTGCGCTCACGTTCTCGGCACTTTGCTGCCTTTCTACGTGCTCGATGCCCAACCCCAAATGGGCCTCGACCGTCGAGGTTGAGGTATTGCTGGCGCCTCCGCCGGCAGCATGGCGTGAGCTCGGCTCTTTCGGGCACCTCGTCTTGCTGCCGTCAGACGATGCGACAGCCGTCGTTGTCGAGGTCGAAGCCGAGTCGGGAGAAAAATCTCTGCGTATCCGGATCGAAAAGAGGACGAATCTTCCCATCCTCGATTATCCGGTATTCGCGGGGCGCACCGACCTGCTCAAACCAGCCGGAGGCATCTACCCGCTGAGCCTCGACGAAAGGGGAAGGTTGAGGATGAGCTATCGTGAGGGGTTTCTCGCGGAGATGCTCTTTCCCGTTTCCCGAGCCGGAGAGCTCCTCGAGGCGGTCAACACCGAGCGGATGAGCAGAGAGATTTGGGACCGCTCGGCGGCCGACCCGTGGGTCATCGACCGGGAGGCGATTCTCGGGACCCTTCTCTACGGGAGCATGAGAAGCGATCGAATCCGACGGCGCCCCTCGTTCGATCTCTCCTTTGACGCGGCGCCGGGTACCTGGTTCGGGGATGATCCCTTTCTCGGTCCATTCTTCGTGGACAGTGAGCAGTCGTCGATCGAGCTGAAAGGAATACCCACCGGGGTTCACCGCTTCTATCGTTCGCATGAGGGGGCTTTCGACCGTATAGATCTCATGGTGAGGGAGGACGGGTGGCTCTTGGTGACTACGGGAGCCGTAGGATCCGGGAGGTGGTGAGAGCCTTCGTGCCTTCGGAGGTGACGAGGAAGTCGTTCTCGAGTCTCACCCCCCCGGCCTCAGGGTCGTAGAGGCCAGGCTCGATGGTAAACACCATACCGCCTTGCAGGCGTGTCTCGTTCCCGGGTTTGTCGCGTAGATAGGGTTTCTCGTGGACCTCCAGTCCGAGGCCATGCCCGAGTGAATGCGGCATCCTATAGCCGTGCCGTGCGAAGATTTCGTCGACAGTCTTGGCAATCTCACGAGTCTCGACATCGGGTTTGGCCTGTGCAGCCGCCTGCTCGTAGGCTTCCTGCACGAGCTCGATCATCTCCTCCTGTTTCCTGCCTACCCTGCCTCGAACGACCGTCACTGTGACATCGCTCGGATATCCCCCGACGAGCACACCGAAATCGAGAATCGACATGCCGGGACCGCCGAACGGAGCCGCGCTGTAGGGGGGAAAGGCGTGTATTCCGAAGCTTCGAGACGGACCGGCCACGAGAGACTCGAACGACATTCCTTCGCACCCGCGTCGCAGCGCCTCCCGCTCGAGGAATAGGGCAACATCGACTTCGCTGAGCTCCGTCGAATCCGTCAGGAGAGTCTCGAGAGAACCAAGTAGGTCGTTCGTGATCGACGCGGCGCGCTCGATGCTTCGCATCTCCTCCTCGTCTTTCACCATCCGCAGACTGCGAACGAAGTCGTCGAGCCCATCGGACCGGCAGACAATCGTGCAACCTTCCGCCGCCGAGCTGAGCTCGTCGAAGACCGGATAGGGGGTGGCAGCCGAGACCTCGATACGGCCGCTGAGGCCCTTTCGCTCGACAATGCTCTCCACGGCCCTCGTCAGAGAGCGATCAAAATCGCTATAAGGAATCATTTCGTCCGCCGTCGCCAACTCGCGGGCCAGGTTGATGTCCCACGGGATGAGTAGCGTCCTGGTGTCTGAAAGTACGAACAGGAGAGCGTCGCCGGATTGGCCGGTAAGGTAGCGGATGCTCATATCGCGGCGTCCTTCGACATCGACGAAAAGCGCGGCCGAGAGACTCTCTTCGCTCATCCACTTTGCGAGACGGGCGATGCGTGATGTGTAGTTCACTTGTCCTACCTTACGACGATGTTGACGAGCTTGTCGGGAACGGTGATGACTTTAACGATCGTCTTTCCATCGAGGAGATCTTTCATTCTATGCGCTTCAAATGCGAGCTCTTCGAGACGTTTCGGACTCGTGCCGGTAGCGACCTGCATCTTGCTGCGGACCTTGCCGTTGACTTGGATCACAACCGTGCGCTCTTCCTCGATCGTGAGCTCCTCGCTCCATTCAGGCCAAGGTACCCGGCTCACCGACGGCTCATTGCCCAATCGCTCCCAGAGCTCCTCGCCGAGATGGGGGGCATAGGGAGCGAGCAGCACGACGAAGGGCTCCCATAGCTTTCGTGCGATCTGCTTCTCTTTGAAGAGCTCGTTGACGAAGACCATCATCTGAGCTATCGCGGTATTGAAGCTCAAGGAGTCGGTGTCGCTCGAAACCTTCTTGATAGTCTGGTGGAGCAGTTTGGTGTGCTCGGTCGCGGGTTCCTCGTCCGTGATCTCACGCTCCGACAGGCGCCACACTCGATCGAGAAAACGATGAATGCCCGATATGCCGTTCGTGGACCATGGCTTTGCGTCTTCGAGGGGACCCATGAACATCTCGTACATCCGCATCGAGTCTGCACCGTACTCGGCGACGATATCGTCCGGGTTGATGACGTTGCCGAGAGATTTCGACATCTTCACTCCCCCCTCGCCGAGTATCATTCCCTGGTTGACCAGCCGTTCGAAGGGCTCGTCGGAATTGACCACGCCAATGTCGAAGAGCACCTTGTGCCAGAATCTTGCATACAGAAGGTGAAGCACCGCATGTTCGGCTCCTCCCACATAGAGATCAACCGGCATCCAGTAGTCGATCTGGTCCTTGGATGCAAGCTCTTCCGAGTTGTTCGGATCGAGATAACGAAGGTAGTACCAGCAGGAGCCCGCCCACTGGGGCATTGTGTTGGTCTCGCGCCGACCGGGTCCACCGCACTTGGGACAGGAGGTGTTGACCCAGTCGGTAATGGCGGCCAGGGGGGACTCTCCCGTCCCGGTGGGAGTATAGGAATCGACCTCCGGCAGACGAAGAGGAAGCTGATCATAGGGAACCGGCACCACCCCGCACTTCTCGCAATGCACGAGGGGTATCGGCTCACCCCAGTAGCGCTGCCGGGAGAAGATCCAGTCTCTCAGCTTGTAGTTGACTGCCCGACGTCCGATACCCTTCGACTCGAGCCAGTCGATGATCTTTGATTTGAACTCGGCGGTGGGAAGCCCGTCGAACTCTCCGGAATTGACCGCGTAGCCGTCGTCGGAAAATGCGGCCTCGAGCTCCTTTGCCGAGGGTTGCCCTTTGTGCCGCGCTACGACCTCGACGACTGGCAGATCGAACTCTCGGGCGAACTCAAAATCGCGCTGATCGTGGGCGGGAACCGCCATGATGGCTCCGGTTCCGTAAGAGATCAGGATGTAATCGGATATCCAGACGGGGATCTTCGCCCCATTGACAGGGTTCACGGCGTAGGCTCCGGTAAACACCCCGGTCTTTTCCTTGGCGAGATCGGTTCGTTCGAGGTCGGATTTCTTGTTCGCCTGGTCGATGTACTCCTCGACTGCCGACCGCTGCTCAGGAGTCGTTATGGACTCGACGAGTGGATGCTCGGGTGCCAGCACCATGTAGGTCGCACCGAAGAGGGTGTCGGGTCGTGTCGTGTAGACCTCGATGCCTGCTTCACCGTCGCCGAGAGTAAAGACAACGTTGGCGCCTTCGCTTCGACCGATCCAGTTGCGTTGCATGAGCTTGATCGGTTCGGGCCAATCGAGCTTCTCGATGTCCGCCAGAAGCCGCTCGGCGTAGGCGGTAATCCTCAGGATCCACTGGCGGATATTCTTGCGCGTCACCTCCGTGCCGCATCGCTCACACTTCCCGTCCTTGACCTCTTCGTTCGCGAGACCGGTCTTGCAGGACGGGCACCAGTTGATCGGGGTAGCCGCTTCATAGGCCAGGCCCTTCTCGAAGAGCTTCAGAAAGATCCATTGAGTCCAGCGGTAGTACCCGGGGTCGTGGGTACGAACCTCCCTGTCCCAATCATAGGAGAATCCGAGCGACCTGATCTGTTTTCTGAACATCTCTATGTTGCGATCGGTGGACACCCTCGGGTGGGTTCCCGTCTGGATTGCGTAGTTTTCCGCCGGCAGACCGAACGCATCGAAACCCATTGGATGCAGGACCTTGTATCCGTTGGCGCGCAGGTAGCGGCAATAGATGTCGGTTGCGGTGTAGCCCTCCGGATGGCCAACGTGCAGCCCCTGGGAGGAAGGATAGGGAAACATGTCGAGCACGTAGCGGCGTTTTTCTTTGGGAACCGAAGGATCTTCTACCACCCTGAAGGTCTTGTCCTCTTTCCAATATCTCTGCCATCTGGTCTCGATCGTGTCGAACGGATACTTTGCCATGGCCGAAATCATACTGAGGGCGTGGGGCTTGAGTCAATGCAGGCGGTTCCGGCGCCCTCATTGAGCTCCTTGACCGGCACCCGGCACTTCGATACCGTGTCACGGTGAACAAGAATGAGGGACGTTTCCGTCCGTTTCATGCCATCAGCTCCGATTTGAACGATGCCGCGCGTGTCGCAGTGAGCGATGTGCTTCAGGTGGCGCAGCGCGAGAGCGTTCTCATCGTTACGAATCCCGAGCCCGAGGTGTTTGAGATCTCCCTGGCGCTCTACGACGCGGTGGCAGAGGTCGGTGCGAGTCCGGTCCTGACGGTTCAACCGATGAAGGGGCAGCTCGATTTCACTGAGGACGCGGTCCTCGGCGCGATCAGGTCGGCCCCTGATGTTCTCATCAGCATGTCCGCCGGCAAGATCGGACAGGACAAGGAAGCGGTGGCGAGACCGCTCGAGCACGACGGGGTGAGCTATGACAAGTACTATCACTATCTCCTCAACGGACTGAAGACGCTGCGCTCCTTCTGGTCTCCCGGGGTAACGCGGGACATCTTTGCCCGGAGCGTCCCGATCAATTATCGGAAGCTGAAATCCGACTGCGCCGCCGTGGGAAGCTATCTGGACAATGCCGTGAGCGTTCATATTGCGAGCAAGGCCGGCACAGACATAACGATCGGATTGCGCAACCGCAATGCGAAGCTCGATGACGGCGACTTCAGCAGGCCCGGTCTGGGGGGGAATCTCCCGGCCGGAGAGGCCTTTATCTCACCAGAGCTTGGCACTGCAGTGGGAACGATCGTCTTTGACGGGAGCATCTCCCTGCACGACGGCGATACGGTCATCCGGGAACCGATCCGGGCAGTCGTGAAGGCCGGGATGGTTGTTTCCGTTGCCGGAGGGTCTGAGGCGAGGCAGCTCAACGAGACTCTCGCGCTCGGCGAGGCGAACGCGTTGTTGTTCGAAGAGCAGGGGAGGTTGCCCAAGGGGCTTGGTGAGACCTATCGACGAAATGCGCGCAATCTCGGCGAGCTCGGTATCGGGCTCAACCCGGCGGCTCGGATTTCGGGGAATATGCTCGAAGACGAAAAGGTCTTTCGCACCTGTCACATCGCTATCGGACGCAACTACGATGAGGACGCTCCCGCGCTTATCCATCTCGACGGGCTCATCAACGAACCGACCATAACCGCCTTCTTCGCCGACGGCACGAGAAAGACCTTTCTCAAGGAAGGCGAGCTTGTCGAACGGGAGAGCTGACTTCGCGGACTGCTCGACCTACTCGACCGCCGCTTCGCGGTTTTCCTCTTCCTCGGTGAGAAGCACGCAGCGGATCGACACGATTCGGTTCTTGGACACCCGCTCGATGGTAAACACAGCCTTCTGTACGGGTATCTCCTCTCGCTCGGCGGGGAAGCGGTCGAGCATCTCGGAGAGGTAGCCGCCGAGGGTCTGTGCGTACTTGCCCTGGGTGAGATGTATGCCGAGATAGTCGTTGACCTGATGGAGCGGAGTATCGCCCATGATCCGATAGCTGCCGTCGGTGAGGGCGGTTATTTTCTCCCATTCCATCTCTTCGTTTTCGTCGTGCAGCTCCCCGAGAATCTCCTCGATGATGTCTTCGAGCGTCACGATCCCTGCGAGCCCTCCGTATTCGTCCATGACGACGGCCATGTTGAGCTTTTCTCTCTTGAAATGACGGAAGACCTCGTTGATTTTGCGGCTCGTGGAGAGGAAGAGAGGGCGAATCATGATCTCTTTGAGCTTCGTCGAGCTGCGTCCTTCAGCGAGCTCGCTGATCATGTCCTTCAGGTGCACGATCCCCTCGATTTTCTCGGGATGTCCGTCGTAGACGGGAACTCGCGAAAACCCCTCCGAGCTTATCTCTTTGATAACGGAGGAGATCGTGCTGTTCATCTCGAGGCTGAACACCTCCGTTCGGTGGGTCATGATTGCCTGGACCGTAACCTCGTTGAAGCGAAAGATGCTCTTCACCATTCTGGTTTCCTGGTTGGCGACGATCCCGAGGCTTTCGGCAAGATTCACCATGTGCAGGAGCCCTTCGAGCGTGATACTCGTTCTCCGATGCGAACCGGGGAGCCGCGTCAGCAGGGTGCTTACGCCGCTCAGGACCCAGATCAGCGGTCGAAAGAGATAGGAAAGCAGTGTGATTAACCGAATGGTGTGGAGACAGATCGTTTCGTTGTAGAGGATCGCAAGGCGTTTCGGCGTGATCTCCCCGAACACGAGGATGAAAATCGTCAAGATTCCGGTCACATATCCTACGGCGTTGTTACCGACCGCGCGGATAGTCAGCTCGGTTGCGAGCGCCGAGGCGGCGATGTTCGCCAGGTTGTTCCCGATGAGCACCGTTCCGAGCAGCACGTCTGAGCGGCTGACGAGCTTCGCGATCATCTTGCCGCGTACTCCACGTTCACTCTGAAGTTTTTGAACCTGGAGAATCGAGATAGAGGTGTAAGCGGTCTCCGATCCTGAGAAGAAGGCCGAGAGTGCAACGAGCGCAGCGAGTATCAGTATTTCAGCAAGCATCAATACCTATCCCGCGGCCTCGTTTCATTCCTCTGTATAGGAGGGTCGTCGTCGTCCATATAGCCACACTGATTATAATCTCTCAGGCTCTCGAAGGCAAGTGAAGTACGCTGCAGCTTGGTCATCGTCCGGTTTCGGGGTATCATGGCGGACAAAACGCGCGACAGGCGAGACGCGGGCATGCACTGACACGCGAGAGGACGGAGGGGAGAATGAGAAAAGCAGGATCACGACTCGGAGGTATCGTTGGCGGCCTGCTCGGCGCCCATCGAGGCGAGGCAGATGGAAGGGTGCCGGGACTTCCGGTGAGCGCGGATGTCGAAATCCTGAAGGACGAAAACGGTATCCCTCACATCTTTGCCGAGAACGAGGACGATCTCTTCGCCGCTCAAGGCTTCATGCACGCGCAGGACCGACTTTGGCAGCTGGAGACGATCAGGCGTCTACCACGAGGTCGAGTCTCGGAAGTCGCCGGAGAATCGATGGTCGACGTCGATCATTTCTTCTTGCTTGCAGGATTCGAGGAAATGCGAAGAGGGGCGATCAGCTGCCTCACTGAGGCAGAGCGCAGGATTCTCGAAGCCTACGCAAGCGGGATCAACGCTTTCATCAAGTGGACGGGCAAGAACCTGCCGCTCGAGTTTCGAAGCTTGAAGATCGTCCCGGCGGAGTGGAGCGTCGAGGACCTGTGCGGGGTTCTTCCCTTTACCTCCTGGAGCCTGCAGATGAACTACGAACAGGAGCTGCTCGCTCTTCTCGCTCACGACCGCCTCGACGCAGATCTGTTCAACCAGCTCTATCCCGTCGAACCGGGTGCCAGGCTGCCTCGGGAGAGCTTTTTCGAGAAGTTTCGCAACGTGAGGATCGCCCCCCTCCATCCGGCTGCACTCGCATTCTTCCCGGAGCTTGCACGACAGAGCGAATCTGAGGAAGGTAGAGCTCCGGTCGCGTTGCCGGGGCACGCAGGGTCGGCTATGAGCAATTGCTGGGCCGTGGCCGAAGGTGATGACGGGGTGCCGATTCTCGCGAACGATCCGCACCTCGCGATGATGGTGCCTCAGATCTGGCACATCTGCCATCTCCACTGTCCCACGCTCAACGTGGCCGGCGTCTCGATGTTGGGTTTCCCGGGCATCATTCTCGGAAGGAACGAACGCGTTTCGTGGGGAATGACCAATGTCGCAACCGACCTCGTCGACCTCTACGTCGTGAAGGTGGATCCAGAGGATCCGACCAGATACTTCGTCGGAGACGAGGTCCACGAGATGTCGCGGGAGGTTACTCTCATACCGATAGCAGGCGGGGCTACGCGCGAGGTCGTCGTCTATCGAACCGTACACGGCACGGTGTTGAGCCGCATGGTAAAGGGCAGCGAGGCGGTGGCTGTGCTCAAGTGGTACGGGACCCTTCCCCAAGGGACCTTCGAAGATACAACCGGTAGCTGCTTCCTCTCCTTGATGCGCTCGCGGAGCGTCGACGAGGCGCTCGAGATCGGCGGCCGCATGAAGACCGCCGGACAGAACCTGACGGTTGCCGACCTCGACGGCAACATTGGTTGGAAAGCGACCGGCCTCGTGCCGGTACGCAGCGGTTACACGGGCCGTGTGCCGGCCGACGGATCGGATCCTGGAGTCGGATGGACCGGATTCGTGCCCTATGAAGAGATGCCCTCTCTCAAAAACCCGCCTGCCGGGCTTATTGCCACCGCAAACAACAAAACCGTCTCCCAAGACTATCCCCACCACATCACCTACTCCTGGCTTGCGACCTATCGCCACGACCGTATCGTTTCGCTCGTAGAGGGAGCCCGCAGCCACACCGTGGAGACTCATTCCGCCATTCAGATGGATATTCACTCGGAGCAGGCCGAGCGGATCCTTCCCGGTTTGCTCGCCCTCGAGCTCTCGGACATCAACGCGCGAGGGGCGCAGGAGATTCTTCGGAGTTGGGATCGCGAGATGGCCCCCGACAGCGCCGGGGCCGCAGTGTTCGCGGTCTTCCTCACCGAGTTCGAGACACGTATCGCCGAATCGATCCTTGGCAAGTACCACGTGCTTTTCGATTTTGGCTCAGGATTCTTCTACAGCCCGGTGGACGCTCTCCTCAGGGGCGAGACGGCGGACGAGCTGCTCAGCGCGGCCGGGTTCAAAGAGGGAGGGATAGCCGCTCTGAGCGAAGAGGCGCTGCGACGGGCGATGGAGTTCCTTTCAGAAGCTCTCGGGCCGAACCGAGGCTCTTGGAGGTGGGGAGCAATTCATTCTCATCTCTTCGCCCACGCGGGCGCCTCCGGAAGGCTGCGCGAATGGATGCTCAACCGTGGTCCCTTTCCGGCACCGGGGGATATGACTACGGTCAATGTCTCCGGCTACAACCCGGGCCGCTCGGGTGATTCCACTACGAGGTACCGGGCAGTGACCGGTCCTTCCATGCGGTTCGTCACATCGATGAAAGATTCCGACAGCACGACGATCATCGCCCCGATGGGGCAGTCCGGAAAACCGGGCAACCGCCACTATGACGACATGATCGAGCGTTGGCTGCACGGGGTGAGGGTCCCGCTGCCGCTCACGCGGGGTGGTGCCGAACGAATAGCGAAAGAACGAGTAATACTTGGGAGGTAGCCGATGAACGCCGCGAAAAAAGCGATCCTTTCACTCATGGAGAGCGTCGACATCAAGGTCGACGGCTCGCGTCCTTGGGATATACGTGTACACAACGAGGATTTCTACGGACGCGTTCTGACGGGTGCGTCACTCGCGCTCGGTGAGTCCTACATGGACGGATGGTGGGACTGCGAGGCGATCGACCAGCTCCTCACCCGTGTGTTGACCGCAGATCTCCAGAAGCAGCTGCGGCCGTCACTCGGGCTTATCCTCTTCGGGCTTCGCGCGGTTCTGTCGAATCGACAGCGACGAAGCCGTGCCTTCAACATCGGCGAGCGTCACTACGACCTCGGCAACGATCTCTACGAGCTCATGCTCGACCGGGGTATGAACTACAGCTGCGGGTACTGGAAGCACGCGAAAACCCTCGATAAGGCGCAAGAGGCGAAGCTCGACCTCATCTGCCGAAAGATCGGCCTCACCAAGGGCATGCGTGTGCTCGACATTGGCTGCGGTTGGGGCGGCTTCGCTCGATACGCGGCAGAACGCTACGGAGCCGAGGTGATCGGGATCACGGTCTCCCGCGAGCAGGCCGAGCTCGCGCGGGTGCGGTGCAGCGGGCTGCCGATCGAAATCCGGCTGCAGGACTACCGAGACCTTTCAGAGCAATTCGATCGGGTCGTCTCCATCGGGATGATCGAGCACGTCGGCTATAAGAACTATCGCTTCTACATGGAGGTTGCCGCGAGGTGCCTCGTGCCCGACGGGCTCTTTCTGCTCCATACTATCGGCACCAACGTCTCCGAACGCATCGGCGATCCGTGGACCGACAGGTACATCTTTCCCGACGGAATGCTTCCCTCGATTCCCCAGCTCGGCGAAGCTGTCGAGGGTCTCTTTCGCATGGAGGACTGGCACAATTTCGGCCCCTACTACGATCGAACCCTGCTCGCCTGGCACAGCAACTTCAACGAGGGGTGGGAGCGGATCAAGGAGCGATACGGAGAGCGATTCTTCCGGATGTGGAACTACTACCTGCTGAGCAGCGCGGCATCGTTCCGCGCGCGGCGCAATCAGCTCTGGCAGATCGTGCTCGCACCGATCGCCTCGACGACCGCCTACGAAAGCATTCGAACATAGACGAGGCGGAAACTCGAGCCGGAGGCGTGCGAAGCGTTATTTCTCCGAGGCAAGGGCGAAACCCTTCATGAAACTCTCCTGCATCAGATAGAAGACCACGAGCGGGGGAATCATGGTCATGACGACTCCAGCCATGATCACACCCCAGTTGTTCATCGCCTCGGCCTGGATCATCATCTTTATCCCGATCTGAACGACGCGCATCTGGTCGGTGTTTGTCGCCATGAGAGGCCATAAGTACTGGTTCCACACGTAGATGAACTCGATGACAGTGAGCGCACCGATGCTGCTCGCCGAGAGGGGCACGAGAATCGAAACGAGATAGCGCATCGGCCCGACACCGTCCATCTTCGCTGCATCCAGCAGCTCGACAGGAACCATCCGGAAACGCTGTACGAGCAGAAAGACGCCGGTGGCGCTCGCGAGGAACGGCAGGATCAGGCCGAAGTAGGTATCTATCCAATGCATCGCGCTAACGACCTGGAAGAGCGCGACGATCCGCACGGGAATCGGAAGGAGGAGGGTGATGAGGACGATGAAGAAGAGGATGTTTTTGCCGCGGAACTCGAAATGGGTAAATGCAAACGCGGCAAGAAGGCTCAAGAGGATCTTGCCGACCGTAACCCCGATCGAGATGATGAACGAGTTGAGGAGGAGGCGCCCGAGTGTGACGCTGTTCCAGGCTGCGACGTAGTTCGACAGATGGTTCGAGGGTATGATGCGCGGCGGAGAGGTATATACCTCCGCCGGGGATTGTGTGCTAATGACGATCGTGATGAGCACTGGAAGACTGATCGTCACGATGCATAGAATGATGAGTACGTGAAAAATCACTCTTGTCGACCGTCGCATCAGCATCGCATCACACCCCTAATCTCATTGGTAATAGACCCGTCGTCCCGTCGTCCTGAACTGGATCATCATGAGAACCACGACAAGAACGAAGAGGATGACGCTTTCGGCAGCTGCCAACCCGGTTACCGAATTGACGAAGAAATCCCGATAAAGCTGGTAGATGAGTATGTTCGTTCCGTTTGCCGGCCCTCCCTGGGTGAGGACATCGACGAGACCGAACGATCCGAAGTAGGAATAGATGATGTTCATGATCAAGAGGAAGAAGGTGGTCGGGGAGAGCAAGGGGAAGGTGATGTACCAGAAGCGTCGAGCCGGCCCCGCCCCGTCGATCGAGGCCGACTCGACCGCCTCTTGCTGTACCTGCTGCAATCCCGCGAGATAGAAGATGATGTTGTAGCCGAGGTTCTTCCAAACCGCAGCGGCCGTAACTACCCCGAATGCAAGATGGCTATCGGTAAGCCATTTCGGGCTCACGCCGAACATGCTGGCGAATAGTGAGGTGACGAACCCATTCGCCGGGCTGAAGAGAAAGCCGAATACGGCGCCCGCGATTGCGGGCGAGAAGGCGTAGGGCCACAGGAGGAGACTTCGATAGATCCTTATCCCCTTCAGCTTCTGGTTGAGGAGCAGCGCGATAAGGAGCGAGATGAACAAACCGATGACGACGACGCATGCGGAGAAGAGCAGCGACAGCAGAAAGCTGGCAACGTAGTCTGGATGATGAAAGAGTGACACGAAGTTGCCGAAGCCGGCGAACTTCTGTCGGAGCCCGAATGCCTGAACCCGATAGAGGCTCAGACGAAAGGTTTCTGCTGCCGGGTAGAATAGGAATACGAAAAGAACGATGAAGGTCGGCAAGAGGAGAAGATAGGGAAGCCACCTGTTCTTGAAGTAGGATTGCATCTGCCGCCTCCGAACGTGCGGAGGAGCGGCTTGCGCTCCCCCGCCGGTATGTCGACCTACCCGTTGAGGTCGTTCCACTCCTTCATGAGCCCGTCGGTCTGCTGCACCGCATCGTCGAGCATCTGCTTCACCGTCACGTTGCCCGCGTAGACCTTCTGGATGCCCGTTTCGACGAGCTTGCGGACCTGTGGGAAGACGCCGAGCAGCGCCCCTTGGGTATTGTAGTTCGAGGGTGAGTCGAGGAGCTGGTTGAAGGCGACGAGGTAGTTCGGGTGAGAGTCGAACCAGCCCTCTGTTTTGAGCTTATCCATGGCCGTCTTCCTTACCGGGAAGTAGCCGGTGCCCTTGTGCCACGCGATCTGCGGACCGTCGCTGGAAATGTACTTCACGAGCTTGAGCGCCGCTAGCAGCTCGTCGTTCGGGTGGCCATTCGTAATCCAGAGCGAGCCTCCACCGATAGTAACTCCGCCCTTCGCCCCTTCGGGTCGCGGCATGTAGCCGGTTCCGAGCTCCCATCCCTTCTGCTGGAGAAGCCCGGTGAGCTGAGTAACGTCGGAGGTCGAGGAGATGATCATCGCAACCTCGCCGGAGCCCAACGCTGCGCGCGGGGGTGCCCAACCGGGTCCGACGTCGAGGAAGAGGCCGTCCTTCTCGATTCCGGTCCAGAAGGAGATGATCTGCTGGCCCGCCGCACTGTTGAAGAGTGCCTTTGTCGGAAGCTCACCGGTACGACCGTTGTTGTTGTTCACGAACGGCGAATCCATAATGCACATCCACTGCTCGAAGAACCAGTCGTTCAGGTTCCAGGTTATCGCCGCTTTCAGGCTCGGCATGCCCGCCTTGAGCTTCCTGCCGATATCGATGACCTCCTGATAGGTCTTCGGTGGCTTGTCCGGATCAAGCCCTGCCTGCTGGAAGAACGTCTTGTTGTAGAACAGGAGTGGGGTAGAGGAGTTGAAGGGCATCGAGTAGTGCTTGCCTCCAACCGAGTAGTAGTTGCGGATCGGTGCGAAGAAGGCACCCCAATCGATGGGGTCCCACTTCTCGATATCGGAGATCGGGGTGATAATGCCGCTTCGTGCGAGAGCGAGGGTGCTGATGTCGTAGCTCTGGAATACCTGCGGCGAGTTGCCCGCTTTTGAAGCAGCTTTGACCTTGTTCAGGATGTCGTCGTATGATCCGGCGTACTGCACATTCACGGTGATCTGTGGATTGGCCTTGACGAAATCATCGACGATGCCCTGGATGAGCTTGATTCGCTCCCCGCCCATTGCGTGCCAGAACTCGATCGTCACCGGTTTCGTGATCTCGACGCTGGCAGGTGTCTGCTCGCCGGTACCGCCGGCGAAGGTCATTGCAGCGGCGATGAGCAGACCTCCGGCAAATAGCACGAGTCGTTTCATGAGAGCCTCCTTCTGAATCGAAAAGCGTCGGCCCGCAAACACCAGCAGCTCATCACCCACCGCGGACCGCAGAGACGGGCGCATCCGCGGAGACGTGCCCGTCTCTTTTCCATTATAATCTCTCATAGCCGGTTGTCAAATAAACTGAGCGTTTCAGCAATCAGTGCTGCCGAAATGTTCCTGCCCCGTAAAATCGGAGGTTCCTGTTGGGCAATCTGAAGAGCGTAATCATCCTGCCTGCTATCCTGTCCTCTCTGTTGTCGGCCTGCGGCTCGGCCCCCCCGCGAACGTCCGCCCGTCTCGAGCTCTATCCACTCATCACGCAGACCGGTCCCCGTCTGCAGTCTCCTGCAAACGCCGCTGAATTCTCCGAGTTCTTCAGTCGCGCTACCGAAGGGCCGTTGGTCCCGGGACTACTCGAGGGTGCGGTCCCGCAGGGCCTCGCATACGCGCGAGAGGGGAACCTTCTGCTCGTTTCCGCCTACTTCGACGGCTCGACGCCGAGCGCCCTCATGGCGGTCGACCGGGAATCGGGGAAGCTGGCAAAGACGATCTGGCTCGCCACGGACGAAGGGATACCGCTGCACGGGCACGTAGGCGGTGTCGCGTCCGGTCCGAAGACGATCTGGATCGCGTCCGACCTCGGCGTGTACCGTTACGCACTTTCCGACTACGCGTCGGCGCAATCCGGTACGCTTCTTTCCGCGAAGGCGTTCTTCCCGACCGCGGTTGTCGCCTCCTCGGCCACCTACGCGGATGGCGTGCTGTGGATCGGGGAGTTCGCCTACTACGGTCCCGGCGGAGGCCGGTACCAAACCGACACCTCGCACCACCTCTCAGCTCCGGACGGCGAGCTCCATCACGCTCTCATGGCGGGCTACGCGGTCGACCAACAGACCGGGGAGCTCGAGCTTTCGAAACCTGAGTATCTTCTCTCGATTCCGGATCGCGTGCAGGGGATGGCGTTCGTAGATTCGGGGGTGTACCTGAGCATTTCCTACGGTCGGAGAAACGACAGCATTCTCGAGGAGCACCGTAATCCGCTCGATGAACCGCCTGCCGGAAGGCTCGGTTCCGGAGCGCTTGCGGGGACGCCCTACTGGTTTCTGGACTCAACAAATCGGACCATCTCGTTGCCCGCGCCCCCGATGATGGAGGGTCTCGCCGTGTCAGGGAGAAGACTTCTACTGCTCTTCGAGTCGGGGGCCGAGAGGTACCGCTATACCGGCCGGGCGTCCGTCGATCGGCTATACTCGATCGCCGTCGAGTAGAGCGTGCGCAGCACGACCCGACCGCCTGTCGACGACGAACGCCGACCGCGGTGCGTGCGCCAGCCTAGACGCCGTTATTTCCTCGCGAGAGAGATAAGGATGAACGGGAGGCCCGCCCACTGTTGGCGAACGGTGGTCAATCCTGCGGCGGCCATGAGCTCCCGAACCTCGGCGCGATTCCTCGGTCGTTCGCCCGAGAGCCTGCGTGCAGGCAGGAACGTATGGTCGGCGAGGCAGAAATGTCCGCCGGGTTTGAGTACACGCGCGATCTCGCCGATGCCTTTTGCTTGATCGGTCCAATGATGAAACGAGAGACTGGTCACGACGATGTCGGCGGATCGATCCGGGAAGGGGAGCCGCTCTGCCGACGCAAGTCTCACGTCGAGATCGGGATGGAGCCGGTTGGCCTCGGAGATCATCCCTTCGGCGGGGTCGGCTCCGTGGAGCCTCGCCTCGGGCCATTTTCCCGCCGCCGCCTTCAAGAGTCGGCCGGTCCCGCAGCCGACATCGATGAAGCTCTCCGGAGGAGAGACTTGAGCCGCTTCCCGGCCGAGGAGGTCGAGCATCCGTCTGTGGATGCGTACGAAAAAGATCTGCTGGAGGATCGAGCGATCGTAGGTTGCCGACCAGCGATTGAAGTGCTCTACATCGCGTTCGACCGACGGGGCAATGTCTCCGTTCACGTGTCTTCTCACTTTGGTGCCGAAGCTCAGGCGCGCGTGAACCAGACTTCAGCGTCCGTTATGGCGTCTATTCTATGCGAATAACTCGACAATTGTAAGCGCAACGGCAACTCATTACGGCGCCGTGGGAGGAGTAGGCGGGCTCGGCGGGGTGGGTCCCGGGAATCCGCCACTCCCGTCTGCCGGCGATGTGGCCGAGCTCGATGCCGACCTCCCCGACGTCGGGGCTCCGGCAGGTGGAGTAGCGGAGACTGCGCCGCCGGGGGTCGCTCCGGTCGATGTCGACGAGCTCGAGGGCGAAGGGGGCGATTTCCGGGTGGTCGCGCCGGGACCCGGAGAGCTGCTCGACTCGGTCTTCATCGTGCGTTGATGCACGCTCGCAGGGTCGAGCTCCTTCCGGAGGGCGTCAGAGAGCGGACCCGGAGTGCCAATGGCGGCTTCGACCTCGCCTGCAGCTTTCTCGGCGAGCGAGCGGATGTCTTCGCCTTCCGACTTCGTGAGCTGCTGTCTTCCCTTCGTCTCGAGGAGAAGCCTACGGAGGGTTGCCCCTACCTTGTCGACGCCGGCGAGTTCCGTCTCAGCAACCGTGATCTGTTGGTGTTTCGAGACGGCGACCGCCTTGGAGAGAATGGAGTCGAGCAGTCTGAGCACCTCCTGGTTCGCGATGTCTCCGATAATATCGGAGTAGACGACCGATTCGGGGAGGAGCCAGACCTGCCCGAGGCCGACCGCGCAGAGCGTGGAATCGGGATTGACCGTGACGGCAAGGCTCCCACCTCGAGAGGTCACGAAGAGGTGCGGCGTATGGATTTCGAGCAGAAGGGGGCTACTCGAGGCGGAGTGTCCGTTTGGGTCTATGGAGCCTTCTGATACTATCCGGGCGCCTGCCTTGACCTCGATTGAGCCCTTCAGCAAAGTGAGGGTCAGATGTGAGGCGTCCCTGCGTTCCACTCGGACCACGGAGCTCTCTCCGAGCCCGAAATCGAAAAGCTTTCCGACCCTGACCTCGGCCGCCGAGGCTTTCGAGGTGGTGAGGGTCTCCCCCGACAGGACAGGGTCGGCGACGTGCACCGCACCGCGAGGACTCACCGAGGCGGCAGAGGCAGGAGGGCTCGCGGCCCCCGCAGTGCTTGTCGTCGACTCCACGTTTCCCGTGACGAAGCTCACGTATGCCCCGCTGCCGGCCGATCCCCCCTCTCCGCCTGCCGCTGCGACAGCGGATCCGGTCTTCTCTCCGTCGGAAGCGGGCGCATTGTCGGAGGCCTTCGCCCCGGCGGTCGCCGTCCCGCCCGGTGTGGATGCGACCGGTTCGCTCGCCGGCTTGGTTGCCGGCGTGTGTGGGCTGCATGAGATGAGTGAGACGGCCGTCACGGCCGCCAGCGATAGGAGGAGGGTTCGTCGTCGGTTTGCCCGGGAAATTGATTTTGAGTATATTTTGATCGACATCTGGGATTCCCCGGGCAGTTTACCATACAGAAGCAGGGCGTGAAGAGAACGAGCAGTCAGCCGTATCGCTCCGTCCAAAACCAACGACAGGAGATGTACAGTGGCCAAACACCAATTCCAAACCGAGGTATCCGAGCTCCTCAATCTCATCATTCACTCGCTGTACTCGCACCGCGAGATCTTTCTTCGCGAGCTCATCTCTAACTCATCTGACGCCTTGGACAAGCTGAAGTATCTCACGCTGACCGACGACGCCTTCAAGAAGACCAAATTCGAACCGAGAATCGAGGTCTCCTTCGACGAAAAGGACAAAAAGACCATCACCGTTTCGGACACCGGGCTCGGTATGAACGAGGCCGAGCTCGTCGAGAATCTCGGTACCATCGCGAAATCGGGTACCAAGAACTTCCTCAAGCTCATGAGCGGCGACGCCAAGAAGGATTCGAACCTGATCGGTCAGTTCGGCGTCGGTTTCTACGCGACTTTCATGGTCTCGGACTCGGTGGAGGTCGTTTCGCGCAAGGCCGGAGAGGAGAAGGCGTACCGATGGGTGAGTGACGGCAAAGGCGAGTACGAGGTGTCGGAGACGACACGCGACGGACACGGGACGACGGTCACCGCTCATCTGAATGAAGAGGGCAAGGAGTTCGCAAGCCGCTGGCGAATCGAAGACATCGTCAAGAAGTACTCGAACCACGTGGCATTCCCGATCATGCTTCACTACACGAAGACGACGAGCGAAGGCGAAGAGAAGGAGCGCAAGGAAAAGAAAGAAGCGGTCGTCGAGCAGATCAATTCGGCCTCCGCACTCTGGCGCCGACCGAAGAACGAGCTTACCGACGAAGACTACAAGGAGTTCTACAAGACCATCGGTCACGAGTCGGACGACCCGATGTTCTGGCTCCATACGAAGGCGGAGGGAACTCAGGAGTACGTCACCCTTTTCTACGTGCCGAAGGAAGCCCCCTTCGACATGTACCAGGCCGACTATCGGCCGGGGGTTAAGCTCTATGTGAAGCGTGTTTTCATCACCGACGACGCCAAGGAGCTCATGCCGACCTACCTGCGCTTCGCGCGCGGAATCATCGACTCCGAAGATCTACCGCTGAACGTGAGCAGAGAGATTCTCCAGCAGAACCGCGTACTCGCTTCCATCCGCAGCGCGTCGGTCAAGAAGCTCCTCGCAGAGTTCAAGTCGATCGCCGACAACAACAAGGAGCTCTACACCGAGTTCATAACTCAGTACAACCGTCCCCTCAAGGAGGGGCTCTATTCGGACTTCGCCAACCGGGAGGCTTTGATCGAGCTGGTGCGGTTCAAGTCCAGCGAGGTGGAGGGCTTCACGAGCTTCGCCGACTACAAGGACCGCATGAAGGATGACCAGAAAGCGATCTACTATATCACCGGCGACGACGAAGAGATGCTGCGGAACTCCCCGCTGCTCGAGGCCTACAAGGCAAAGGGGATCGAGGTGCTCATCATGGCCGACGAAATCGACGAGATCGTCATTCCGACCCTTGGGAAGTATCAGGATATCGAGCTGAAGGCCATCAACCGGACCGGTGCCGACGAGGCACTGAAGACCGACGCAGACAAGAAGAAGGAGAAAGAGATCGGTCCTCTGCTCGAGAAGATCAAAGAGGCGCTCGGCGAACGAGTGAAAGAGGTGAGAGCGAGCAGCCGGCTCAACGATTCTCCCTCCTGCATCATCGCCGACGAGAACGATCCGACGATCCAGCTGCAGCAGATGCTCAAGGCGATGGGCCAGAAGGAGATTCCGGACTTCAAGCCGATCTTGGAGATTAATCCGAACCATGCCATTGTGACCAAGCTCCGCGACAACGTAGAGGACAAGGACCTCCTCGAGGATGTGAGCAACCTCCTGCTCGAGCAGGCGATGCTCGTGGAGGGCGCGGAGATCAAGAAGCCGGCCGAGTTCGTGAAGAGACTCAACCGGATACTCACGAAGGCGCTGTAGGTCGTTCGGGGCGAAGGGGGCGGCCTACCTGCCGCCCGGCGCGAGCTTCCCGCCCCGGGCGGTGAAGTCACTCAGCGAGCCGTCGTAGAGCCGCACGCGGGTATAACCGAGCGCCCGCGCGACGAAGTACTCGAGCGAGGAGACATATCCCCGCTGGCAGTAGAAGATGATCTCGTGGTCACGTGACAGATGGAGTGACTCAAGAAGCGAGGCGAGCCGTGCAGCGCTCTTGAGCTTGCCGAACGCAGTAGTATCGACTGCTTCGGTCCACGGCAGGTTGATCGAGCCGGGTATTGCGCCCGAAGAGAAGGAGCTCGCACTGAGCGCGTCGCAGACCGCGGTGGCCTTCGTCCCGATGTGAGACTGCACGTAGGCGAAGGAGGCGATCTTTTCGGGATCGGCCACCGGATCGAAGTCGCCGGGTTCCGGGTGGACCGCGCTCCGCGAGAGCTTGCCGCCGGCCGCCTTCCATGCGGCGAGCCCTCCGTCGAGCACCGCGATGTGCGCCTTTCCATAGTAGTCGAGCATCCACCACTCGCGGGTCGCTCGATAGGTTTCTCCGTCGTCGTAGACGACGAGCTTTGAGTCCCTATCGATCCCTGCCCTCTGAAGCGGCGCCCTGATCTCCGAGGCAGGCTTGACGATTGCAGGCGAAACCTCACCGTCGGGAAGCTGCACGTCGTGCTGCAGCTGCGAAAGCGGCAGATTGACGGCGCCGGGAATGTGGCCCGCGCGGTATTGATCAGGCTCCCGGGCATCGAGGACTACGAGTCCCGCCGAGGTGAGCCGGCCGGTGAGCTCCTCAGCCGAAACAAGATACTCGGGGTGGGCGAGACTGCCAGAGGGGCTGCCCTGAGCTGTCGCCTGGGCCGCGGCAACGGTGAGACCGAAGACGACCGTCGCAACGGCAACGCCGAATCTCACCGATGTGCGCTCGTCCTGCGCCGAGAGCTGTCTCTTTCGCAACATCATCCATTCCTCCCTGGCTCAGTAGCCTCGCGTTCGGTCGACGAGATTTCGCATGGGGCGCCCCTTGACGTAGCGCTCGAGATTGTCGAGAAAGATCTCCATGAGCCGCTCGTGATAGCGCGGCGTTACTCCCGCGTAGTGGGGAGTGATGATGACATTCTCGAGATCCCAGAGGGGAGAATCTTCGGGCAGCGGCTCGTTTTCGAATACGTCGAGCCCTGCTCCGGCGAGCCGGCCCAAGGAGAGGGCCTCTGCCAGTGCGCCTTCGTCGACGGTGCCGCCGCGTCCGATGTTCACCAGATAGGCCGTGGGCTTCAGAAGCGCGAGCCGCCGGGCGTCGATCATGTGTCGAGTTTCCGACGTAAGGGGCATCGTCAACACGAGGAAGTCCGCTTCGGGCAGCTCGTCCTCCAGCCGATCGCGGCCAACCGTCCGAAGGATTCCCGCGATGGGTTGTCCCGCTGTTCGTCGCACCCCGACCACCTCCATACCGAAGGAGCTCGCGACTCGCGCGAAGCGCGTGCCGATGGCGCCGACGCCCACGAGCACGGCCCGCTTTCCCTCCAGCTCGAAAAGCGGCTGTCTTCTGTTCTCCTCCCAGATCCTCTCCCGCTGGCCGAGAATCGAGGACCTGAATCCACGCGCGAAGCAGAGCAGATATGCCATGATGTGCTCGGTAATCGGGATGGGGTGCACCCCCGAAGCGTTGGTCAAGAGGAAGCTTCGCTCGTCGAGCTCCGGATGTTGCATCAACCAGTCGGATCCCGCTCCGTATTGCTGATACCATTTGAGACTTCGAGCCTCCTGGAGGAGTGAGCGCGGGAAGAGCCCCGCAGCGATCTCGACATCGGGCAGACGGGAACGAATCTCATCCCTGTCTCGGGAGACGACGACCTCGTAGCCCTGTGCGATTTCCTTGATGCGGGCGAGCGTTGGCGGCGAGACCTGCTCCGGATTGAGTGCGAGTAGGAGGACTTTCATTACTTCAGTCGACCGCCTCAGCGGTTTTCATCTGCTCATTGCGCAGGGAATATAGCAGATCGGGACGATTCGTGACGATTCCGTCCGCCCCGGCCAGGAGCAGCCTGCGCATGGTCCGCTCGGAGTCGACCGTCCAGAAATACCCGCGCCGTCCGGCCCGGTGGATTCTCCGAATCAGAGTCCGCGAAGCGACGTTCAAGACGCCGAGCCGGTCGGGAAGCATGTAGGCGCTCGGAAGATGGGTGCCGAGCGGGAGATGAAGCAGGCTCGCGGCAAGCAGCCGCTTCCCTTGCGGCCGGTCGGCAGCCACGTGCAGGGGTGGCAAGGCGCGACGAAGCAGCTCGGCCACCGATGAGTGAAAGCTTCCGAGGACTATCTGGTCGCGCATCCCGCGCTTCATAATGAGCTCGACGACGGATGCAGCGAACTTCAGGTCATCCCGCTTGATATCGATGCTGTAGTGTCGGTCGGGAAAGCGATCGAAGACCTCCCCGAGGGTCGGAATCCTGATCCCCTGCCCGCGCAGTGGGTAGGTCCCCTCTTCGAGGCTGAAGTTCCACGCAAAATCGAGCTGCTGCAGCTCTCCCCGCTCGATCGCCGCGACCTCTCCGGAGCCGTTGCTCGTTCGGTCGACCGTCGGATCGTGTATCACCATGATCTCGCCGTCGACGCTCGGGTGGACGTCCATTTCCAGAACATCAGCGCCTGCCGAAAGCGCAAGGTCGAAGCTGTATATCGTGTTCTCCGGTCCGAGTACCATGCTGCCCCGGTGAGCGATGACAAGGGGATGAGTCAACTGATCAAACGGCAGTACCATTTCGCCTCCTGCGCTCACCTCGACGAGCGTCTACAGCTCCAGTGCGTATGGGAGCAGGACTCGCCGAGCCTCTTCGATGATCTCCGTGTGACGGACCAGCAGATCGTCACGGACGCTGATGATACGATCGCGCAGGCTCTCGTCGAGAGAGTCGGGCAGCTCGGACTCGTCGAGGGGGCGAGCCCTGCCGTCCGGCAGCACGAGCACATCGACGACGAGATCCCGATAGGCAATCATCTCCCGACTCACCTCGATCGGCTCCACGACGTTGAAATAGTATGCAATGTCGCGTCTCCACGGGTCCTCGGCGGTCTCGTCAGGGCCCTGCCGGGGTGCGATCCAGTAGTAGAGGTTATATGGACGGTCGGAGTAGTAGAGACCAAGAGTGACCGTACCGGCAGGCAGAACGATTCCGTCGATCGTGCGTTCTCGTTCGATTACATACCTGACGATACCGAGGTCGTCCTCGTACGCAAGAAGCTCACATTCGAAGGAGACCTCCTCACCAGAGAGTCGAATCTTCCTCTCGGTGCAGCGAGGGTAGGCCCCCGATTGGCCACTCATCCCTTCGTGGTCCGAATGGCCTGACAGACCTTCTCCACATCCTTGCGCGTCACCGCGAGGCTGGTAACCATCCGCACCGAGTATTCACCAAGGGCGCTGGTGAGAACGCCCCTCTTCGCCAGCGCCGCAACGACCTCTTCGGCGGGCTTGTTCGGGGTGTCGAAGAAGATGATATTGGTTTTGACATCGGCCGGGTCGAGCGAGGCCCATTCCACATCGGCGAGAGCGGCCGCGATCATCTTGGCATGCTCGTGGTCCTCGACGAGCCGTTCGACATTGTTCTCGAGCGCGTAGATCCCGGCCGCCGCCAAGACCCCCGCCTGCCTCATACCGCCGCCGAGAAGCTTGCGGACCCTGTGCGCCTCGGCGATGAATTTCTCCGACCCGCACAGCACGCTTCCGACCGGCGCTCCGAGCCCCTTCGAGAGACAGAAGGTGACCGTGTCCGCGAACGACGCGATCTTGGTGACCGGTACTCCGAGCCCGGCGGCGGCGTTGAAAATGCGTGCGCCGTCCATGTGGAGAGAGAGCTTGTGCTTCTTGGTGAATCCCGCGATATCGCGCAGCTCCTCGAGTTGATAGTAGTTGCCGCCTTCGAGGTTGTGGGTGTTCTCCACCTCGACCATTCTGGTCCGGGGCAGGTGATTGTCATTCGGGCGCAGCCGCAGCTCGAGCTGCTCTGGTTTCAGTATTCCCTTGTCGCCGGGCACCGCCACCGGCATGGCGCCTGCGATCGCGGCGAGGGAAGACATCTCGTAGTGGAGGATGTGCGCGCGCTCGTGGGCGAGGAGCTCGTTGCCTCGACCACAGTTCAGGAAGATCGGAATGAGATTTCCCATCGAACCGCTTGTGACGAAGAGCGCCGCCTCCTTGCCCATGAGCTTGGCGGCCGTCTCCTGGAGCTGGTTGACCGTCGGATCCTCCCCGTACACGTCGTCCCCGACCTCAGCATCGTGAATCGCCTTCCGCATCCCTTCGTCGGGTTTTGTGACGGTATCGCTTCTCAGATCGAATTGTCTCACTCGTTGGCTCCTTGTCGGGCATGTTCGGCTGATCGAACGATCACCTCATTCTATCGGTCCCGAAAGAGCACGTCAAAGCCTGCCGATGGGTCGCTGCGACTCCTCGAGTCTTTCCTTCGGAGGAGACCGCTTTGGTCAGGGGGTGCGCACCGAATCGAGGAGACCGAAAAATCCGGGGAAGGTAACGGTGGCAGCCTCGGCGGTTTCGACGGCGGTCGTGCCCTCGGCGCCGAGCCCGGCGATTGCAAGCGACATCACGACCCGGTGGTCGCCGTGCCCGTTCACCTCCGCCCCGCGCAATGGTGAGCCCTCGATAATGAGCCCGTCGGGGAGCTCTGTCACTGCTGCTCCCATCTTCTCGAGCTCCTCGTGCATGACCGCGATGCGGTCGGTCTCTTTCTCGCGCGCCTGCGGGACGTTGACGAGGCGGGTCGTGCCCTCTGCGAAACAGGCGGTGACGGCGAGCGCCGGCAGGGCGTCCGGGGTCGCATTGAGGTCGATCTCGCAGCCCCGCAGGCGCGCGGGACCGGTGATCGTCAGCTCGGACGCTTCATAGTGCACACGGCAGCCCATCCGCTCGAGAATGTGGACCACCTCCTTGTCACCCTGCGAATCGCTCATATCCAGGCCCTCGAGGGTGAGCGTCGAGGCGGTCAGGGCCGCCGCGCAGAGAAAGAAGGTCGCGGAAGAGAAATCGCCGGGGATCTGGCGGTCGAAGGGGCGATAATGCTGCCCCCCATCTATTCGAAACCGCCGAAAATCCTCATTCTCGTGGCGGATTCCCTGCTCGTCGAGCCATTTGAGCGTCATCTCCGCATAGGGGCGCTCGTTGAGGAGCGGCACCTCGATTTCACTCGGGCCGGTCGCCAGCGGCGCGGCGAGGAGGAGGCTCGAGAGGTACTGGCTCGTCGTGCACTCGATGCTCGTCCGTCCTCCAGTAAGCGGACCTCGAATGGTCGCAGGGGCGCGGCCGTTGCCCTCGATGGAGCGGGTCTCTGCGCCGAGGTCGGCGAGGCTCGAGAGAAGCGGCCCGAAGGGCCGTGAACGGATCTGCTCATCGCCGGTGAAGGTCACCATGCCGCGGCCGAGGGCCGCGATCCCGGCTGCGAGATAGAGCGTCGTGCCCGAGTTGCCCACGTCGATGGGTTCCTTCAGTGTTCGAAGCCGCCCCCCGACGCCCTTCACCGTGAGAAGACCGTCGCCCTCACCGATCTCCGCGCCGAAGGCGCGGCAGACGGAAATGCAGGAGCGTGTGTCGGCCGAATCGAGGGGATTTCTGATCGTGCTCTTGCCGTTCGCGAGGGTCGCGATCAGAAGCGCCCTGATCGTGTGTGACTTCGAGGCGGGAATGAGCACCCGTCC
>CAZDMH010000008.1:0-181154 GCA_964506755.1 uncultured Spirochaetales bacterium | reverse complement strand
TGAAGATGCCGATTACCTGTGGTTAGACGGAAAGACCCCGTGAACCTTTACTGTAACTTGGCATTGAACGCTGTCTTGCAATGTGTAGGATAGGTGGGAGACTGGGAAGCATGGTCGGCAGGCTGTGTGGAGTCGTCGGTGAAATACCACTCTTTGTAGGTTAGCGTTCTAACGCGCCCCGTGAAGCCGGGGTGTGGACAATGTCAGGCGGGCGGTTTGACTGGGGCGGTCGCCTCCAAAAGAGTAACGGAGGTGCGCGAAGGTCACCTTACACTGGTTGGAAATCAGTGGGTAAGTGTAAAGGCACAAGGTGGCTTGACTGCGAGAGCTACAACTCAAGCAGGTACGAAAGTAGGTCTTAGTGATCTGGCGGTAGCGAGTGGAAGCGCCGTCACTTAACGGACAAAAGGTACTCCGGGGATAACAGGCTTATCCTGCCCAAGAGTTCATATCGACGGCAGGGTTTGGCACCTCGATGTCGGCTCATCGCATCCTGGGGCTGGAGCAGGTCCCAAGGGTTTGGCTGTTCGCCAATTAAAGCGGTACGTGAGCTGGGTTCAGAACGTCGCGAGACAGTTCGGTCCCTATCTGCCACAGGCGTTGGATGGTTGAGAGGAGCTGCTCTTAGTACGAGAGGACCGGAGCGGACGAACCTCTGGTGTACCAGTTATCGTGCCAACGGTAAGTGCTGGGTAGCCAAGTTCGGACGGGATAACCGCTGAAAGCATCTAAGTGGGAAGCCCCCCTCGAGATGAGACATCCCTGGCCCATAAGGGCCCTGAAGGTACCAGAGAGAAGATCTGGTCGATAGGCTGGCGGTGTAAGTGCAGTAATGTATTGAGCCAACCAGTACTAATCAACCGTGCGGCTTGACCATATTATCGACTATCGCCCAACGATTTTGCCGACAGGCAAATATCGGGAAAACATTCTGTCCTCAGAATGCCAACCGGCAGGCGCATGCTCTTGCATGGGCCGAGCGGCCCAACGATTCTGCCGAACGCAGATATCGGCGGGCCGAACGGCGTGCCCGAGGAGGTCGCACAGCGATCCTCTTTCTCCCGTGCCTGACCTCTACAGGTTCGGGGTCAACGAGAAACAAGTGAAAAGAAATTTGCCTGGTGACCACAGCGGAGGGGTCCCACCCGTTCCCATCCCGAACACGGAAGTTAAGCCCTCCAGCGCCGATGGTACTGCCTTGTAGTGAGGTGGGAGAGTAGGACGTTGCCAGGCTTTTTTATGCCCTGAGGACAACAAAAAGCTCTGCGTAGCCCGGGCAAACGGTCTACCGTTTGCCCGGACGGCAAAGAGAAGAAGGGGTTTCGAACTGGATGAAGACTGCACTTGTGACCGGTAGCACCGATGGGATAGGACTTGCGACTGCCATTGAGCTGGTGAGGCACGGGCTTCGCGTAATCGTCCACGGTCGAAATGAGACGAAAGCCGACACGGCACGGCGACGGGTTATGGAAAAAACCGACTCGGGGGTCGAAACTGTCGTGGGCGACTTCTCTTCGCTCGATTCGGTTCGACGGCTCGCGCGCGAGATCCTGGATCGATTCGAACGGCTCGATGTTCTCATCAACAATGCCGGCGTGGCGACTCGAAATCGTGAGTTGTCCGTCGACGGATTCGAGCTGATCTTTGCCGTGAATCACCTCGCACCGTTTCTGCTCACAAACCTGCTTCTCCCATTGATCAGGCGAAGTGCACCCTCACGCATCATCAACGTGAGTTCCATGACTCATGCCTACGCGAACCTCGATCTGCAAGATCTGCAAGGCGAGCAAAACTTCGAGGCCTATGCCGCCTATTGCCGTTCGAAGCTCGCGAATATCCTGTTCACGAAGGAGCTCGCGCGGAGGCTTGATGGAAGCGGCGTGACTGTCAACGCGCTGCACCCCGGGGTAGTCGACACGAAGCTGCTCAGGGTGAGCTTCAGCGGTGGGAGTCCTGCAGCGGCGGGGGCAAAAACCTCTGTCTATCTCGCCGTTTCTCCGGAGGTGGAGGGTGTAAGTGGGGGGTATTTCGTCTCGCAGCGGCAAGCGAGCACTTCTGCGGCGGCAGAGGACGCAGTCTTGGCGCGCAAGCTCTGGGCCAAGAGCGCGGAGCTCGTCGCCTTCGGGTAGGTTGGGCGACCCTGGTGAAGTGCGGCCGGCTGCAACGGATGTGATCATTCTCCTTAGTCGAAGGGAGCTGCTTCGGATGAGCCGATGAGCAGTTGTCGGAAGCGAGCGTTCTGCGGGAGTTGCCCCGTCTCGACCGGCCATCCGATTCGGGCGAAGAGGCGATTGATATCTGGCGGAATTGGAGAATGTAGCCGGACTCGTGAACCCGTGAACGGATGTTCGAAGGAAAGATCGGTCGCCATGAGCAGAAGACGGTCGATGCCAAGGTGGTCCCGAAAGAACCTATTGTGTGCGCTGTCACCATGCTTGGTATCGCCGATCACGGGATGAGATGCATGCGCAAAATGGCGGCGGATCTGATGATGGCGTCCGGTATGGGGTGTCACGCGAACTAGGGAGTACCGCGCTGTCTGGTATTTGCCTACGGCAACCTGAAGCTCCACGACGGCCTGACGAGTATAGTCGGTAACGGCCGAATGGGACTCTTTGCCGTCTTCGCGCTTAAGGGGATCGTCGAGCCTTCCGCCCGCCTCGGTGAATCCGCGAACGACTGCGAGATAGTTCTTCCGGACCCTTCGACGCCGAAAAAGCTCTGCGAGACGCGCGGCCGACTCGGAGTCGAGTGCGAATACCAGTACGCCGGATGTTGCGCGGTCGATCCGGTGCACCGGAAAGACGTACTGACCAATCTGGTCCCGAAGCAACTCGAGACACGCCGGTTCGCGCGGGCACCATGCGTTGCGGTGAACGAGCATACCGCTCGGTTTATCGACTGCGATGAAACTTCCATCACGATATAGAATCTCGAGCATCACCTGTGGCGAATATATGCCCGGAAGGGAGCTATTGCAAGCATTCCTGCCGGTCTCTTCGGTCCTCGAGTCATTCTTGTAAAACCGCCGGAGCCGGTCTACAATATGACCAACTCGGAAATGGATGGAGAGCGGTGTGATTGAGCAAATGGCTGTCGGAATCGACGGATCGCAGCAATCATTCGACTCGTTCGATCAGGCCCTCGAGATTGCCAGACGACTCCGGTCAAGGCTGAAGTGCGTTTTCGTCGTGGATTCGCGGAAAACGCAGGTACCAATTGTCTACACCGGCGGTACTTACGACATCTCGACCGAACGTATCTACCTGCCTCTCGATCCAAATCTGCGGCAACATTATTCGCGCATTGCCGAGGACCTGACGGAGTTCGGGAAGAACTGCCTTTCGGCCTGCGTCCGAAAAGCGAAAGAGGCGGGCGTCGAGATCACCTCGAGCCTTCGCGAGGGATATCCCACCGCTGAATTGTGCGAAGAGTGCAAGTCGTCCGATATTCTCGTTGTTGGGCAGCGGGGCGAGAACGCTCACTACACACGGACGATCGTAGGTTCGACAACTGAGGATCTTGTCCGGACCTCACCCCGACCCGTTATCATCGTTCCCGGCAAGAAGCGCGAGATTCACCGTGTTCTCTTCGTCTATGACGGGAGCCGAACCGCCGAGAATGCCGTCCGATTCTACGTGAATACTATGGGCAATCTCGCGGAGGATTTCGCGATGATTTTGACCGGTGACGAGAGCACCGTCGGCGGGTTCGAAGAAGAGGTCCGGTATCTCCAACACCACAACATCCCGGTTCGTGTCATGAGTCCGGTTGCACAGCCGAGCGAGGGTGTCCCTGTAGTGGCGGAGAAGGAGAACTGTGACCTCATCCTTGCCGGAGCCTACGGGCGCCGCAAATTCCTGGATTTCATACTTGGTTCAATCGCGGCTCACTTGGTCAGAAAGAGCACGATTCCTGTCCTGATCGTTCACTAGACGGCGAAGATCCCACGCTCTATTGCCAAACCTCCCGAACTGAACTAACTTGTCACGATAAGAGGGCCGAGTGCCGTCCAATAAACTTACAAGCATACCGATCGCACGGGGAGGATGAATCAGCCGGGCGCAGGGTGTGCGGAGCGCGCGATTAGATGATTCCCGTCTTCAGACCGTCGATCAAACGTAAAGACATGGATGCAGTGCTGAACTGCCTCGTATCTGACAACATCGGGCACGGACCGGTCGCGAAGCGATTTGCCGGAGAGGTGGCCGACTACGTCGGTGCGGCAGGGGGTGCCGCGTTCCGAGAATACTCCCGCGCGGTCAACACGGTTTTCGATTTGATGGAACTCCGGCCGGGTGCGAAAGTTGTGCTGTCCCCGTTGTCGCCGGCGATCTATCTGGACGTCATGGTCTCCCGGGGGCTCATACCGCTCTACGTCGATATCGATCCGCGCAGCGGCTGCCTAACGGTCGAAGAGGTCGAAAAGGCCCGGGCTCAGGAGCCCTCTGCGCTCTTGGTTGCTCACCCGGTTGGCTTCATCGGCGAAATGAGCGCGCTTGCGGAGTTCGAGATTCCGATCGTGGAAGACATAACGACCGCAATCGGTGGGAACACCGGAACTCAAGCCTGCGGCACTTTTGGGCGGTATGCGATTGTAGGTTTGGAAGAGCAGGACATCATAACGGCCGGGGGCGGCGCGCTGGTGCTTGCCTCCGGTAGGAAGGAGCTCGCCGCACTCAAGAAGGCTGTTGAAAGTCTTTCCCCGTCGAGCCTCATGCCGGACATGAACGCCGCCCTCGGTTTGGTGCAGATTGCCGCAATCGAGCAGTTTATCCTCAGGCGCAAAGATCTGGCCCACATCTACAGTCAATCACTCGCGAAGTCGCGCCACACCTGTCTCGTGCAGAATGGCGAGGCCGACAACACTTGGTTCTCCTTCCCGGTGCTCCTTGACGGCGGTGTCAAGGAAATTGTGCAGTATGCGCGTCGAAAAGGCGTGGAGACAATACCGGCTTTTCAGGATACAATAACCGCCAGGATGGATTTCACCGATCTTCCGTTTCCCAACGCGAGGGGCCTGTTCTTGCGCTGCCTGCTTTTCCCCCTCTATCCCTCACTCGGCAAACAGAATGCGACGACGGTGTCGAAGGTGCTCGCCACTTTACCATAGGACTGCCAGATGCAAGTAAATATCCGTAAGGCCCTGATTGTTGCAAACATGCTGAAAGACGACGCTCAGGAGCTGGTCGATTCGATTTGCGCACATCTTGAATCAATTGGCGTGAAGGGGCAGTTAGTCTGTTTCAAGGGCAAACCCGACCTGCCCGAAGTGGAGCCGGACGTCGATTTCGCGTTCTCGTTGGGGGGGGACGGCACCGTGCTGTTCTGTTCCCGTCTTCTCGGCGGAAGAGAAATCCCAATTCTGGCCGTCAACATCGGAGATTTTGGGTTCATCACGGAGGTATCGAAGGACGAGTGGCGAGCGGTTTTTGAGAGCTATCTTCAGGGGCATGTGGGATTGAGCAGCCGGGTCATGCTTGAGGTCAGCGTGAGGCGCAACGGTCGTCGGATGGGGCCCTATCTGGCGCTCAACGACGCCGTCATCGGTGCACACCGCATCTCGAAAGTCATCAAGCTCGGGGTCCGCATCTCGGATACTGCGCTCGGTCGCTACCGGGCAGACGGCCTCATAATTTCCACCCCTACCGGCTCGACGGCGTATTCAATGGCTGCCGGCGGTCCGATCTTGACTCCCGAGATGGAGGCGATGATCCTCAATCCGATCTGCCCTTTTACCCTGTCGAACCGGCCATTGGTGGTTCCCGGAGAGGAAGCGATAGATATTGAGGTTGAAGAACAACGTCCGGAGATCATCCTAACGCTCGACGGTCAGACTGTTATACCCCTCGAATCTGCAGACACGATCCGCATCCACGCAGCTGAAACGAAGGCGGTGATCATTCGCTCCGACAAACGGAATTTCCTTGACGTGCTTAGGGCGAAACTCAAATGGGCTGGTGGTCCAGATGCTTGAAGAGCTGATCGTTCAGAACTATGCGTTGATCGACAAAGCCAATGTGCAGTTCGGACCGGGACTCAATGTACTCACTGGAGAGACTGGGGCGGGGAAGTCGATCCTGATTGGCGCACTTAGCCTTCTTCTCGGCGTCAAGGGGGACACAAGCGCGATTAGGACCGGTACTGAAGAGGCGGTCGTGTCGGGGATTATCCATGTCTCGGACAACCCCGGCGCGGTTGCGTGGCTCGCCGATCACGGCGTCGAGCCCGAGGAGGATGGTATCATCATCCGAAGGGTTCTCAAGCGAACCGGACGCGGCTCCATCTTCGTGCAATCCGCGCCTGTCACGCGTCAGGACCTCGACGAACTCACCGGTTTTCTCTTCGACATGCACGGTCAGCACGAGCATCAATCGCTCCTCAGCCGAGAGAATCAGCGGATATTGCTTGACCGCTACGGCGGTACCGAAGAGGAGGCGGCAGCCTACGCAGCTGAATATCAAGAGCTTCTCGCCCGACGCCGAAGATTCGAGAAGCTTCAGGCGAGCGAAAAATCCCAACTTCGTGAGATGGATATCCTCACATTCGCTATCAACGAAATTGAAAACGCCCAACTCAGAACGGGTGAAGACGAAGAGCTCGAACGAGAAAAACAGATCGTTTCGCAGCACGAGAAGCTCTACACTCTCCTCGACGAGATCCACCAGAAGACGGCGGAGAGCAGAACCGGAAGTCTTTCACTTCTACGTGACGTCCGAAGTGCAATGGAGAGCGTTTCGTCGATCGATCCGGAACTCGTGCCACTGTCGAAGAGAGTGGAAGATGCGTTCTTCGAGATCGAGGACGTTGCCGAGGAGCTTCGGCGGTATCAACTTTCGGTTCGATTCAGCCCGGACAGGCTCGAAGAGATAGAGAGCAGATTGGCTCAGATCCACCGGCTGGAGAAAAAGTACGGGGACACGGTGGATGAAGTGCTCGAGTTTGCTCGCGAGAGCAAAGAACAGCTCGCCAGCATGGAAAACTGGCAAGAGGACAAAGAAACGCTGCTGAAGGACATCGCGGATCGCGAGGAGCAGGTTGGCAGGCTTGCACTTAGGCTCTCGGACCGCAGGAGGGCCGCTGCCGAGGAGCTGACGCGTCTAGTGGGGCAGAAGCTCCAGACCCTGGGAATGCCGAAGGCCGTCTTTGCCGTCGAAGTCTCGCAGCATCTCGACGACGAAGGAAGACCGACACCCGGTCCGCACGGCATCGACCAGGTGGAGTTCACAATTTCTCCGAATAAGGGAGAACCACTCAAGCCACTTCGGTCAATCGCCTCCGGTGGAGAGCTTTCCCGGATCATGCTCGCGATCAAGTCGGTGATCGCCGAAACCGATCGCATTAGCTCCCTCATCTTCGATGAAATCGATACCGGTATCGGGGGTGAAGTTGCGTTGGCTGTTGGCGAGCACCTTCAGGCCCTTTCGGCGGGAAAGCAGGTCCTCTGTATCACCCATCTTGCCTCCATAGCCGTTTACGCCGATAATCATGTGAAAGTGGAAAAGTACGTAGAAGGAGATCGTACCTTCACCGACGTCGCCACGATCGATGGCGACGAACGCGTCCGCGAGATCGCCAGAATGCTCGCTGGGGACAGCGCCGGAGAAGTGTCATTGACCCATGCAGAAGATCTCTTGAAGCGGTACAGCCCACAGCGCGCGGGCCGTAGCTGAGGTCTTCGCGCGACCGACTGCAACAAGGAGTGTCGAGTGGGAAAGATCAGTGCGGAGGCGAAGAAGCGGTACTTCGAGCGGGTCAAGGAGTACAAGGCCGTCATCGATCAAATTCAACAACGCGAAGCCGACGTGATCCGTACCCTCAAGAGCGACGACAAGGCGGCGGACTACAAACGACTTGCACTTGCCAACGACAGTCTTGATCTCGTTTCCTACCATATATTGATGAACTCCCTATCAGTGACACTGCTCGGAGTGAAGAACGAGGCGTTCCTCAATGACGCACGCAAGGGGTGCTACAAGAGCATCATCTACCTCGAGGAAGCCGTTACCCCTTTCATAGACGTTCCGTTCTCCGATTACGAAGAGCATCTTGCGCGTATCGAAAAGGTCAAGGACGAGGCGCGCTACAAGCTGGTTCGCAAGCTCGGCTACTCGATTCAGGCGGTAACCGACGAGTTCGGAGAGAACAGTAAGTGGAAATGGTCGTTCGTAGAGCTGGAGGGGCGATACGCCACTGTCACGAAAAATCTGCTCAATCTCAAGACACTGGTCTCGGGTATGGATCCTCGCGTCGAGGGATACCCCGTCCGAGTGGCACATCTCAACCTTGCGAAGCGTCTGCTGCAACAGGCAGCTGACCGCTATCGGCAGAAATACGAGCTGTCGACTTTGCGGGTCGATGATTTCAAGTTGGCAATTAGCTACCTATCTGCGCTTCGGAGACTCCATATTGTTCTCGGTGAGTCCGAGGACAGCGACGGGCTCCGTAAGAAGATTGAGATTTGGAAGACGAAGATGGAGACCGATTCCCGCAAACGCGAGCAGGCAACTCGAGAGGAACGAGCCGCAAAGAAATAGAGTTGGCGACAGCCGTCAGAAGCGGTTCTACCCCCTCCCGAGACGGTCTTTGAGGTTCTTGAGGCTGTCGTGGGGCAGAAGTGAGTCCATGGAGACGCTCCTGGAATCGGGACCGCGGCCCCGATAGTGAACGGGGAACGTGCCGGAAACGAACTCGCTCAAGACCTGACGGCAGGCCCCGCAGGGGGGCACCGGGACGTCGGAATCCGGGCAGGATACGGCAATCGCGCTGAAGGCACTTTTGCCAAGCGAGAGGGCCTTCGCTACCGCGTTTCGTTCGGCGCAAATCGTCAATCCGAACGATCGGTTTTCGACATTGCAGCCTGTTATCACGCTGCCGTCTTCGCAGAGCAGAGCCGCGCCGACGCGGAAACGGGAATAGGGTGCATACGCATGATTCGCTGCTTCTTCGGCCTGTTTCAACAACTCGTCTTTGTCCATCATGTTTCCTCTCGTATTAATGTCCGCCAGTCTCGGATCCGCCAGTGGATAGGGGCGCCTCTCACCCCGGCTCCGGTCGATTCGTTGACACCTGCTGTTAGATTATATTAGGATTCGGCCAGTGAAAAGACGGCGTGACGTGACATGAAACGAAGCCTTGCCTTTGGCTTGCTCTTTACGGCTGCCTACATATTGATCTTCTCTTCGCCGTTGAAAAAGGAACCGATTCTGACTCCCGTCTGGGTACAGAACCTGTCGAGGCCGACGAAGATCGCCAATTCGACGAACGGAAACACCGTCGGATTTCGAATCGGAGACGTCTTTGGTTATGCAACACCGGACGGTGCCATCAAGTATCTGGACACCACCCAATTCAACGTCGCGATGGCCGACAAGCGCTTCATAAACTACTCCAGTGTATCCAAGAGCCTCGTAGAGAAGAATACGGCTGGACGAATAACTCAGACGATCGACTCACGTGGATACCCGATATTCATGGACGGGAGGTCGTTCGTCATCAATACCGATCGTACTGCGCTCACAGAGCTCGATTCGGAAGGTTCGGAGGTCTGGAGCCGGGATTTCGGATCGTTGATCACCTCGATGGACGTGAGTTCTGCATTAACGGTCGTGGGCTTGCTCAACGGCTCGGTCGTGGTGGTCACAAAAGACGGTCGCATCGAGTATCGTTACACACCCGGCGGGAGCAAGGTGTCCGTCGTATATGGTTGTGCCATCTCGAGCGACGGTGAATATGTTGCACTGGTAAGCGGTCTCGATCCCCAGAAGTTCATCCTGCTGGCACGAGACAAAAACGGCTATCGTCCGCGGATGGTCGTCGATCTCGCCGTCCCGGTCCATCACCAGGTGCACCTTCATTTCTTTCCGAACAATCCCTACGTATATGTCGAGTCTCCCGGCGCGATCAACTACTTCGGGACGGATGGGCACATATCAGGATTCATCCCTGTCTCAGGGGCCGTCTCCACGATTTCGGCAGCCAACGATTCTCTCGTTTTCGCCGTGAGCAAAACTGCCGGCGGCGACACGTCCAACGCGGGCACCGCTGAATTGACTGTCTTTGCACCCCCCGCTCGCGTGATAGCCCGATCAGTGTTCAATGGGAGACGGTTCTTCGTGACCACGGAAGGTGATTCGCTGTTTCTCGGCGCCGACAAAAACCTCATGCGAATCGACTACGTTCGCGAATAGAGAAGGGATCAAGTATGGTTCGGTACATGCGATCATTGACGTCGGCTATTCTGATGATGCTTTTCGGGCTCATCGCCGTAGGAATTGTCGGGGCCCTCGATTGGCCGGTTCAGAAAGAAGTGTTGACCGCGACCTTTGGCGAGAATCGCTGGGACCATTTTCATGACGGCATAGACATCGGGGGAGGGGAACAGCAAGTTCATCCGTCGGCCGACGGACAGGTGTTGTTCACCTTCGACGAGGGTCAGGACGTGAGAGATCTTCCCACCGGCCTCGGGAGCTTCATGGTTCTACAGCACGGCCAGGATATCCGCACGCTTTACGCCCACATGAAACGCGGTTCTGTTCTGACGAACAAATCGACGGTGTCTACTGGCGACGTGATCGGGGTAGTGGGAGATACCGGGGACTCGGTCGGGCGCCACCTGCATTTCGAGGTAATCGATCGGGCGAAAGGGGAGATCATCAATCCGCTCACCGTGTTGCCTTCGCTCGCCGATACGGTGAACCCAGTTATCCGGTCGGTTTCGATCGAACAGAACAAGAAGATCACTGCGCTCCGGCCGACGATGACTGTGGAGGGGGGCGAGGCAGCCTTGGTAGTCGATGTCTATGACCCGAGTCAGTATGTCGAGTACTTCGATCCGATGGCCCCATACGAAATCGAAGCGACGCTGAACGGAAGCGAGCTATTCAACGTAACCTACGATGCGCTCAAGGACACCAACGGAACGGCGTACTTGGTGAGCTCGGACCACCGGAGCTTTGACAACTACTACGTCGATACCTGGTCGGTTCGTCTCGGGACTTTCTCGCTCGCCACCGGCCAGGCCCACCTAACGGTAGTCGCCCGTGACATTGCCGGAAACGAGACCTCTCGCTCCTACTTCCTGACGGTGCTTGGATCGAATAGCAAGTGAAGACCTTCTCCAAGTCCCCCGGAGCTGAAACACTCATTCCGGTTTCATGCGCGATTTGCGGCAACAAGCATTCCCATCGGCTCTACCGGAATCAGTCTCTGTGGGTGCGTTGCAATGACTGTGGTCTTGTCTACCAGAATCCACAGCCGCTTCAGCACGAGTTGCTCGATCGCTACGACGAGGAGTACTTCAGGTACGAGGTGGAGAACGAGACCACCTTCTTTGAGCTGATGAAGAAGAGCCTATCCGACATCGATTTCGAGGGGCTCGAATCGTCGTTGGGAGAAGCCCGCGCCTTCCTCGATATAGGCTGCGCGACGGGGATGCTCATCGAGTGGGTGAAGCGTCGGGGCTGGACGGAAAAAGGGGTTGAGGTCTGCCAACCAGCCGCGGAATACGGCAGAAATACGAGGGAAGTCGATATTTTTGCCGGAGTTCTCGAACACGCCGGACTTGAGTCGGAGTCGTTTGATATCGTTCACTGCTCCCACCTCATCGAGCACCTGAACAACCCGTCCGGGTTCCTCATCGAAGTGCGTAGGGTCCTCAAACACGGCGGTCATCTCATAGTTACGACCCCGAACATAGCCGGCTTTCAGTCTCGCCTATTTCGGGAGAGCTGGCGGTCATTGATACCCGATCACCTCTATCTCTTTTCAGTGAGAACCTTGACGAAGTTGCTTCGGCAGTCAGGATTCGAGACGGTCAGGCACAAGACCTGGGGCGGGTTGGGCGTCGGGACGGCGCCGGCGTGGCTCAAACTCCCGGCCGACCGCCTATCGAAAGCGATCGGCTTGGGAGATGTGGTAATCATGCTGGCTCGCAAGAGCTCGGATCAGACGGAGGAGAATCGGAACGAATGACCAACCGGGGTTGACTAGGTTTCGACAAAGCTCTTACGATATTGCTTGTACTGAGCGGGAGGTTGCATGACAAAGGAGAGGCTTCAACGTTTGTCATACGCGTCGTTGTTGGACATCGCAACTAAAGAGGGTGTATCAGTCGGGGAGTCTGTGGACAAAGAGTCGCTCATAGAGCTCATTAGCGAGGCAATGGAAGAGGATAGGACGGAGCGCGAGCAGTCCAACAACTCGGCGATGAGAATAAAAGAAAAAAAGTACGACATCATCCGAGATGAAGAGATCGAATCCGGAGAGGCGGACGAGTACGCCCTGCCTGAGAGATACAACGAAACTCGAATCGTTGCCCTTCTGCGTGATCCTCTATGGGCGTTCGCCTATTGGGACCTCAAGGATACGGACGTCGAGCGAGTCAGCGGAGAGGAAGAGAGTGGCGAGCTGTATCTGCGGGTTTGTGAGGTCAAAGAGGGCGAGAACCGGGAGAGAGGGGTCGTCGATTACTTCGACATTCCGGTAAAGACGACCGACTCGAGTTGGTATATCAACCTCCCGATGCCGGGCAAGTCCTATGTTATCGAGCTCTATGCCCAGATTGAATCCGGCGATGAGCTACTGTGCCGGTCCAACACCCTCCATAGTCCATTGGGGCAGGTGGCTATCGAATATCTGCACGAAATGATAAACCGTCCCGACAACGACTCGATGGTCCTGACGGGGCTCGACCAGTACTCAAGCTCTTCTCTACAAGAGAACATACCGCAACGGATCATATCGATGATCGACTCCGAGTACCTGCAGACCAAAAGTTGAGTGATTTGCTGAACCCTAGGCGGCCACAAAGATGAGTCAAGGCTACTTCAATTTCGTCCTGCACGCGCATCTTCCGTTCGTGCGCCATCCGATGTACGAGGAATTCCTCGAAGAGATGTGGCTTTTCGAGGCGATCTCCGAAACCTATCTCCCTCTTCTTCGGGTCTTTAACCGGCTGCGTGACGACGGCGTCCCATACCGTATCACGATGTCCTTTTCGCCGACCCTTTCGTCGATGCTGACCGATGAGCTGCTGCAGGAACGATACATCCGTCATCTGAAGAAGCTCCTTGAGCTTTCGGAGAAGGAGCTCGAACGAACGAAGTCCGATAGCAGGTTCCACGCTCTCGCGGAGATGTACAATAAGTTGCTTGTCGAAAACCTCGAAGATTTCGTTGAGCTTCACAGAAAGAATATCCTCAAGAGCTTCAGGGCCCTCGAGAAGGAGGGCTATCTGGAGATCATTACGACCGCTGCGACTCATGGCTTTCTTCCGGTCTACCAGGATTTTCCCGAAACGGTTTCAGCTCAGGTAAACACCGCGGTGATCTTGCACGGAAGGATATTCGGTTGTGAGCCAAAGGGCTTCTGGTTGCCGGAGTGCGGGTACTATCCGCAGCTCGAGCGACACCTCAAAGCCAACAACCTCGGCTACTTCTACACCGCCGCCCACGCCGTCCTGTTCTCCGATCAGAAGCCCCTCTATGGCGTCTATGCTCCGATAACCTGCCCGAATGGCGTAGTTGCCTTCGCTCGCGATATCCCTTCGTCGAAGGCTGTGTGGTCGGCCGACGAAGGCTATCCCGGAGACTATTCCTATCGCGAGTTCTATCGCGATATCGGCTTTGATCTTCCACTCGACTATATCAACGAATACATCCACTTGGGCAACATTCGCGTAAACACAGGATTCAAGTACTATGCGATCACCGGTCATACTGACGACAAGCGCCCCTACGTCCCGGAGGAAGCTACCCGTAAGGCGGAAGAGCATGCAGAGAACTTCCTCTACAATCGCTTGAAGCAGATCAAGAAGCTCGAGACACTCATGGATCGCCCACCGATCATCGTCTCGCCGTACGACGCGGAGCTCTTTGGCCACTGGTGGTTTGAAGGGCCCCAGTGGATCGAGTTCCTGCTCCGGAAGATCCACGCCGAAGGCGGGAGCCTCAAGATGGTCACCGCCTCGGATTATCTCGAAATGTATCCCGAAAACCAGGTTGCCGAGCCCTCATTCTCGAGCTGGGGCAACAAGGGATATGCGGAAGTGTGGCTGGACGGAAGCAACGACTGGATCTATCGCCACATCCATAAGGCGATCGAGCGTATGAGCGAGCTTGTCGAACGCTTTCCGGACGAGCAGGGGCTGAAGCGAAGGGTTCTCAATCAGGCCGCGCGCGAGGTACTGCTGAGCCAGGCGTCGGATTGGCCGTTTATCATGAAAACCGGTACTACGGTACCCTACGCGGTGACCAGGGTGAAAGAGCATTTGGCCAATTTCAACCGCATATATGACAATCTCTGTCGAAACACGGTTAACACAGAGTGGCTGACCACGGTCGAGAAAACGAACAACATCTTTCCCGACGTGGACTATAGGATATTCGCAAAGAGCTGAACCTTCGGCTTATGGGCGGACGTACTCCAGGATCATCTCTCTGTTTAGAAGCTCAAGGTAGAAGGACGTTGTCTCTTCGCCTCGTGACTCTTCAGTAGAAACGCGATAGACCCGATACGCAATCATCTTTGGCGTGGGAAGTGGCAACGGCAGCGGGTTGCCGTTTAAGTCAACGACTTCATTCACTGCCAGCCGATGCTGGATCTCTTGGGTGTCTCCGTCGGGATAGACGACTTGGTTGGTTCGAATCGTCATTCGTCCGTCTCTTCTTCCTCTTTGCCGTTGGGGAACTGCATGATCTTCGACGATTCGCTATCGTTGAGCTCTTCGATTAGCGAAACCGTCTGAAACGGAATCATGAGATGATCGGCCTCGCTGAAGGCGCGCCGTAGCTCATCCTCCTGCGGATCGAATATCAGTTTTGGTTTGTTCGGAAAGACCAAATCTTTGATGGATACGAAATAAGGATGGGTGAGGTCGAGCTGTCGCGCGCTCAAGCTGACCTCTTTTTCTTTCCATTTGAAGTGAACACGATAGAGCGACAAGAAACGAACTCCTTCCTCGAATTTGCCCCTAAAATACACCGTTTTTCGCGAAGTGTGTAGCATCAATCCAGAAATACTTAACGTATGTTGCCGGGTATTCTGTCCTCTCCTAATATTTGCCGATTTTTCGAAAACAAGGTCGGTTGACAATGGGCGGGGATGCTATAGTATGTACGTGGTGAAGGGTGGAAGAAAGTGGGGAAAATTAGGATAAAGTGGTTCGCCCCATGATTGCGGGCGAATACCACAACTCCATTGACGAAAAGGGGCGCCTCTCATTGCCGGCCAGGATGCGGTCGGATATACCGGGAAGCGTCATCGTCATCACCCAGGGCGTCGACAAGTGTCTGTGGCTCTTCCCGCCGGATGAATGGAAGCGGATTTCCGAAAACCTTATGGCTTCCACGTCGCTCTTCCAGTCGCGTGCGCGCCTCATCCAGCGCCGGATCATCGCTCCAGCCCAGGAGGCGGAGATCGACAAGGCGGGGCGAATCAATATCGCCCCAACTCTTCGTGAGTACGCTGGACTCACCAAAGAAGCCGTCATTTTGGGGATCAAGAACTACATCGAGATCTGGGACGAGGCGGCCTATCGAGACTACTGGGCAGACAAAGAGGCGGAATTTCAGGAAGCCGCCGAAGAACTGGGCAAGATAGTCACCATATAGTCATAACGAAAGGGGGGGAAAAGTACTTTGACCATGGACATTGCGCATTTGCCGGTGCTAGCTGACGAAACGCTTCGCCTGTTGCAGCCACGAAAGGTAAATGAGCTCATGATCGACGCGACGATGGGAGAGGGTGGTCACTCACTTCTTTTTCTCGACAACTATCCCGACCTCCGTCTGGTAGGGCTCGATGCCGACGCATCCATCCTGTCGGTCGCGCGGGAGCGTCTCGCCCGGTTCGGAGATCGTGTCCGGTTCTACAACGTATGGTTCAATCACTTTTTTCGGGAGTACCCGCATGAACTCGAGCGACCGGATATCGTGCTGTTCGATCTTGGGATTTCCGGGTTTCACTATGACCGATCCGGCAGAGGGTTCAGCTTCCGAAAGGATGAACCGCTCGATATGCGACTATCCGAAGACCTCGAGCTCTCGGCCCGCGACATCGTCAACGAGTATCCGGAATCCGAGCTGGCCGATATCTTCTACGAGTTCGGTGAGGAGCGCTACTCACGTCGGATCGCTCGGGCGATCGTCGAGCAAAGACGACGCGTGCCAATCGAGTCCTCGTCGGAGCTTGCAGACCTGATCTATCACGCTGTGCCGCAGGAATATCGGCATGGGAGAATTCATCCCGCCACACGATCCTTTCAGGGGCTCCGGATCGCCGTCAATGGTGAGTTGGCACGGCTCGAGGCCGCGATGACAGCAGCTCTCGCTGTAACGAAGGTCGGCGGCAGGATCGGTATAATCTCTTTTCATTCTCTCGAGGATCGGCTCGTTAAGCGATTCTTCCGTGAGAAAAATAAGGCCTGTACATGCCCTCCTGAACAGCCGATGTGTAATTGTGGGGGCAGGAGGATTGTGCAAATCCTCACCAAGAAGCCCATATCGGCTGGCGCTGTAGAGCGCTCCGCCAACGCCTCTTCTCGAAGTGCCAAGCTCCGAGTAGTCGTGAAGCTCGAAGAGGAACAATAGCAGTGAGTAGGAAATTCCGTTTGCTGTTGATAGCCACGATACCGGTGCTCGTTTTCGTGAATATTTACCAGACATATTCATATCAACGTCTGGATCAGTCGGTGGCCTCACTCGAAAGTCAGCAGAAGAACTGGCTCGAGCACAACAAGCGGATTATCGCCGGAATCGCGGTTCTGAGCTCTCCGGAACGTATCGATCAGATTGCCAAAGACAAGTTGGATCTCAAACAGAAGCCTTTGGAGCCGACGCTGCGAATACACGTGCCGACGCAGAGTGGATCAAATGACGGATAGAGAGCTGCTGCTTCTCGAAACAGATGAAATCCTCGATGTGACTGGCGGATCGCTTGCTACGCGGGATCTTCGCTCCGGCATGAAGTCACGTCCACGGGGTGTTGCATCCGTTTGCGTTGACTCCCGAGCTGCGAACGAGGGCTCCCTGTTCGTCGCGCTCCCTGGGGAACGGACCGACGGTCATCTTTTTGTCGAGGACGCCTTTCGAGGGGGAAGTGCCCTCTGTCTGGTCAATCGGTCGTTCGCTGAAGAAAATGAAGAAAAATTCTCACAACTTTCCGCATCACACGGTGATCAGATCATACTCGTGTCGGATACCTTGCACGCGCTTCAGCGCCTCGCTCAATTTCATCTGAGGCGCGTGCAAGGTCTCGTTAGAATCGGCGTTACTGGGAGCGCCGGTAAGACGACGACGAAAGAGATGATCGGCTCCGTGCTGCTTCGCCACCTTCCCGGGTTCATGAGCCAGGGGAATCTCAACTCGGAAATCGGCCTACCTTTGTCGACGTTTCAGGTGAAGCAGGGACATCGATACGCGATTTTCGAGATGGGAATCAGCCATCCGGGGGAGATGGATGATCTCGTCGACATCGTGCGACCCGATATCGCCGTCGTGACGAACATTGGACAGGCGCATGTCGAGTACTTGGAATCGCGCGAAGGTGTCGCCGAGGAGAAGAAGAAGATCTTCTCGATGTTCGATGGAAGGCAAACGGGGTTCGTCTTTGAGGACGAACCCTATTTTGCCTTTCTTTCGGCCGGGGTGAGTGGTCGAATACTTCCGTACGGACCGCGGAGTACTGAAGCGTACGTACGCGCCGAGTCGAAAGGCCTGGACGGTTGGGAGCTGCGTTTTCGCTGGGGTTCTGTTCATCTGCCGTTCATTGGGTCTCACAATCTCACCAATGCTCTTTGTGCTGTCTCACTAGCGAGCTATCTCGGGGTTCCTGAAGGGATCGTCCGTGAGGGGCTCGAAACCGCCCGACCCGTTCAAGGGAGAGGACGTGTTCTCCGCGGCCCGGTAACGATCATCGAGGATTCGTACAACGCGAATCCGGATTCGTTCGCGAAAGCGATCGACTTTGTTAGGTTTCTTCCTTGGGAGGGGAGGAAGGCTATCGTTGCCGGGTCGATGAAGGAGCTCGGGGAGGCGACGGTGCCGTCCCATGAGGCGGTGGGTGAGCTCGCTGCGTCTTCGGGCGTCGATGCGCTCTTTCTATTCGGCGAGGAGATGGAAACGGCCTATCGACACATCTCCGGAAAGGCGCCCATGCAAGTCGAATGGACCGTTGATTTCGACGAGCTTGCCAATAGGGTCAAACAGTTTCTCCGAGAGGGCGATCTTTTGCTCGTGAAGGGATCGCGCGCAGTGGAGCTCGAAAGGCTGCTCCCGATCGTGGTTCCGGTTGGTACCGATGGAGGTAACGGATGCTGAAGGCGCTGCTTTTTCCGCTCACGAATGTTCTCACTTTCTTCAATATCTTCCAGTACATCACATTTCGTGCGGCATATGCGGCAGTGACAGCACTCGTCATCTCGTTCATCGTCGGTCCAAGGCTTATCGAATACCTACGCAAGAAGCGGGCCGGACAGGAAATCCGTAAGGACGGTCCGCAGACTCATCAATCCAAATCCGGCACGCCGACCATGGGTGGGCTGCTCATCATCTTCGCGGTCGTGGTTTCGGTCCTGCTCTGGCAGGATCTGAATCTCGAGTACACCTGGATATGTCTTTTTGCGCTCGTGGGATTCGGAGCAATCGGCTTTTTCGACGACTATTTGAAGGTTTTCAGGCGCAGCTCTGAAGGGCTGCGAGCCGGATTCAAGTTCGGAGGACAGACGATCATTTCGACGATCATCGTAGTCGTCATTTTCATGAGCCGCCACAACTACACAACGCTGCTCTATCTCCCGTTCTTCAAATACCCGGTTCTCGATCTGTCGTACGTCTACATTCCGTTCGGCGTATTCGTAATTGTCTCGTTCTCGAATGCCGTCAACCTGACCGATGGTCTCGACGGCCTCGCGACCGGTTTGGTGATCATGGCCTTTATTTCATTTGCGGTCATTTCCTACGTCACTGGACGTTCCGATTTTGCCGACTACCTTCAGATACCCTACATTGCGGGCAGTGGCGAGCTCACGATTCTCTCGTTCGCGATGATCGGCGCATCGGTCGGGTTTCTTTGGTACAACTCGCATCCTGCCGAAATATTCATGGGAGACACCGGATCTCTTTCGCTCGGTGGCTTGATGGGCGTTCTCGCCCTACTGTTGAAGAAGGAGATCCTGCTGGTAATCATTGGTGGAATGTTCGTGATCGAGACGCTTTCGGTGGCGATTCAGGTTCTATATTTCAAGATGACGAGAAAGCGAGTGTTTAAGATGGCACCCCTTCACCATCATTTCGAACAGAAGGGATGGCCGGAAAGCAAGGTGGTTACCCGTTTCTGGATACTCGGCGGGTTGTTTACGATATTGAGTCTTTCGACTTTGAAGATACAATGATATGAGCGAACGATTTCAAGCCGAGAAGGTCGGACATTCACAGGCGGATTACACTCTGCTCGCTCTACTCGTGCTCCTGCTCGGCTTCGGCCTGTCGACGCTCTTCTCGGCGTCCTACTACTACGGATCGAGGGTATTCGGGAATGCAGAGCACTTCCTCTATCGACAGCTGGTCTTTGTCGCGGTTGGCTTGGCGGTGGCGTTCGTCCTCTCGCGGATATCTCTCGACCTTATCCGCAGGGCGGTGCCGGCCCTGGTGCTGATCACCTTTGCATTAACGCTGCTCACGTTCGTGCCCGGATTGAGCGTACAAACCCTCGGTGCTCGCCGTTGGATCGTCCTCTTTGGGCAATCGTTCCAGCCGTCGGAGCTGATCAAGTTCACAGTCGTCGTCTACCTCGCCCATATCTTCAGCAAGAAGCGTGACAGGATTGACGATCTCATGAATACCGTCATTCCGCCGCTCATCGTATCGACTCTGTTCATTGGGCTGGTATACTTCCAGAACGACTATTCGACAGCGTTTTTCGTTCTCTTTCTCACACTGACGATGTTTTTCATCAGCAGGGTACCGTTCGGCTATCTGGCGTTTCTCGTGTCGACCTTGTTGCCGTTGGCCGGAGTTCTTCTGTTCACGAAGCAGCATCGGGTGCAGCGAATAGTTGCATTCTGGGATCCTGCAAAGGATCCTCTTGGTGCGGGATATCAAGTGGCAGCCTCGCAGGCGGCCTTGATAAACGGCGGAATCTGGGGGGTGGGCTTCGGAAGGGGGGTCAGAAAACTGGGAGGCCTTCCTGAAGCTCACTCCGATTTCGTCTTTGCCGTGCTGGGTGAGGAGGTTGGCTTCGTAGGAGTTCTGTTCATTCTCGCCCTGTTCCTGGCCTTTGCAGTTCGGGGCTACATGATCGGACTCGTCAGAAAGGATCGGTTCGGTTACTACCTCGCATTCGGGTTCACCACCTGCATCCTTTTTCAGGGGCTGTTCAACATTGCAGTCGTCTGCGGTCTGGTGCCCGCAACCGGGATTCCGCTGCCGTTTTTCTCGGCGGGCGGTTCGTCAATTCTCGTAACGCTTGCGATGAGCGGGTTGCTGCTGAATCTGTCAAGGTCGGATTCTTCGAATAGGGGGGCGAACCTGCAATGAGCAGTATTGCCATTCCACGGTCCGAGTACCGGAACAGCCGACGCACCGCCTCGCATGGGTCGGGGCTCAACCGGTTGTTTGGCTTCATCATACTTTTCCTTGCCATCGTATTGGTCATGGAGCTTGCGTTTCATTTCTTCGTTGCACCGAAGCTACTCATTCGCAACATCGAGCTCAACGTTGGAAGAGACTTTCCGATCTCGAACAAAGAGCTGCTTCAAGCGGCGGGACTCACCGGTCCAACCTACTACTATTCCGTATCGACCGCTCGGATCGAAACGAACCTCGGGGCCTATCCGCTCGTGAAGAAAGTCACGGTTCGAAAGGTCTTTCCGAACGGGTTGCGGATCTCGATAACCGAACGGAAGCCGCTTGTGATCTCGTTGGCCGATATAGGCGGACAAACGGTTCCGGTGGCGTTCGATTCGGAAGGAGTCGCGGTGGAGGTCGGCGAGTCCGTCGGTGACTATGACATGCCAATCATATCAGGAGTAGCGATCCCGACTATAAAGCCGGGAATGAAGCTGCCCCATGAGCTCGTAGGCTTCCTGGAAAACCTGCAGACGATCAAGAACGACTCGCCGCTTCTGCTGAGCCAGATCTCCGAGATCAAGTTTCAACGACGGAGCGGAACGAGGTTCGACGCGATTTTGTATCCGTCCAATTACCGAGTTCCCGTCATTATCGGCGACACCATCAGCGTGCATCAACTCAAGTACATCATGATGGTGCTGGATGTGGTCCAGAAACAGGGTATGACAAACACGTTGCAGGACCTCGATTTTCGTACCGGGCAAGTCGTCTACAAGCTGAAGGAGGGGAGTCAGAGTGCCTCAGGATAATCTGATCGTCGGTCTCGATATCGGGACGACGAAGGTTTGCGCCGTAATCGGCGAGTACAACGAGAGCGGTCTCCTCGAGATAACCGGCGTCGGAACGAGCCCATCACACGGTCTGCGCCGGGGCGTGGTGATCAACATCGAATCGACCCTTCGTTCGGTGGCTCAGGCCGTCGAAGCGGCCGAAATGATGTCGGGCCGTGAAGTCCAGAGCGTCTTCACCGGCATTGCCGGAGCGCACATCGAGGGGATAAACAGCCGCGGTGTCGTTGCAGTTACCGGACGAGGACGAGAGATTACGAAGGACGATGTCGACCGCGTTATCGATGCAGCCAAGGCGGTGGTAATCCCAATGGATCGCGAGGTCCTGCACGTGATTCCGCAGGAGTTCGTTGTCGACGACCAAGGCGGGGTCAAGAACCCGATCGACATGATCGGCATTCGCCTCGAGGCCGAGGTGCACATCATTACCGGATCCGTAACCTCCGCCCAAAATCTTCTGAAGTGCGTCAACCGGGCCGGATTCAGGGTCAACGATATCATTCTCCAGTCTCTCGCCAGCTCGGAGGCGGTACTGTCCGAGGACGAGAAAGAGCTCGGAGTGCTTCTAATCGATCTTGGAGGCGGCACGACCGACGTTCTCGTGCATCTCGACGGGGCTCCCTACCACACCGATGTCATCGCCATCGGCGGGAATCAAGTGACCAGCGATCTTGCTATCATGCTGAAGACGCCCCAAGAGGCGGCTGAGCGAATCAAAAAGGACGCCGGCTGCTGCTACATGGAGCTCGTCGACGGAAACGAAGAGGTCGTTATCCCCGGCGTCGGCGGCTGGCCCTCGGCGACCATCCCGAGAAAGGAGCTCTGCCGCATCATACAGCCGCGGATGACCGAGATCCTTGCCATGGTGAGAGACCAACTCGCGAAGAAGAACTATATGAAGCTGCTCGGAGGAGGAGTCGTGCTCACCGGGGGAGGGGCCCTCTTGCCGGGAACGGTCGAGCTGGCTCAAGAGGTTTTCGGGATTCCGGCGCGAATTGGGTACCCCGGCAAATTCGGTGGATTGACGTCGGAGTACCGAAGTCCCATCTACTCTACGGGCGTGGGGCTAGTGCTCTTCGGTGCGGCGACGATGGATGCGGCGCGCTATGAGGTGGGGCCGAGCCGTCGTAACGGCGACGGTTTCATCTTCAAGCTGAAGGACTGGATGAAAGAGTTCTTCTAGATAATATGGACTAGACACAGAAAAGCTTTAGAAGCTCTGGGAGGGGGCAATGCAAATAGAGGTACTAGACAACAATCAGGCGGACCCGACGCTCATCAGGGTCATCGGGGTCGGTGGCGGCGGCAGCAACGCAGTCAACCGGATGATTGCGAGCGGCCTCAAGAACGTCCAGTTCATAGCGGCGAATACCGATCTTCAGGCGTTGAAGCTCTCACACGCAGGGTCGAAGCTGCCGCTTGGCAGCAAGCTGACCGGCGGGCTCGGAGCCGGCGGGGTTCCGGAGGTCGGTGAGAAGGCCGCGCTCGAAAACCAGGAAGAGATCAAAGAGTTTCTCGATGGCTCGGACATGGTTTTCATCACTGCTGGGATGGGCGGTGGAACGGGTACCGGAGCCGCACCGGTAGTCGCGCGAATCGCGCGTGAGGTTGGTGCTCTTACAGTTGCCGTCGTGACGAAACCGTTCGATTTCGAAGGACGACGCAAGCTCAAGCTTGCCGACGAGGGAATCGAGAAGCTCCGGGATGCCGTCGACACTCTCATCATCATCCCCAACCAGTATCTATTGAAGATCGTGGAGCGGCGTACCCCCATCCGAGAGGCCTTCCTAATGGCCGACGATGTGCTGCGCCAGGGGGTTCAAGGGATCTCCGATCTCATTACGGTCCCCGGTGAGATAAACATCGATTTCGCTGATGTCCGCACTATCATGAAGGGACAGGGCGACGCGCTCATGGGAATCGGGGTCGGTACCGGTGACAACCGGGCCGTCGACGCCGCCACAAACGCGATCAACAACCCGCTGCTCGAGGATGCAAGAATCGAAGGGGCAAAGGGTATTCTTGTCAGTGTCACCGGTGGCGAGAACTTCTCCCTGTCTGAGTACGAAGAGGTCGTTAAGATCATTACAGCCAACGCCGACAGCGACGCACTGATGATACCGGGCAGCACCCTCGACGAAAGTCTCGACGAGGAGGTGCGGGTCACGGTGATCGCCACCGGGTTCAACCAGGAGCGTGCGCGTCAAGCTGCAGAGAAAGTGGAGGATACCCCCGCGAAGAGTGAGACAATTCGCTACGATGATTGGATTCGCATGCGAGAAGGCATCGTTTCGCGTACTCCGAAGGAATATCTGCTCGGCCGGAACTCGGAGGAGGCCGACCTCGGCATCCCGACAGTGTTGCGCGACAAACCTGCCGAGGGTGCAGGGCAGGGTTGAGAAGATGCGCCCTTCCTCGACATTGAGGAGATACGAGGACTATCTTCGCGTCGAGCTGCGGCTCGCACCGATGAGCGTCGACACCTACGTCCGCGAGGTGAGGAGCTATCTGACGTTCCTGGAGGAGGAAGGCATATCGGAGGCAACTTGCACCGCCGAAGACATTATCCGCTATATAACCGTACGCCGCAGCAATCTCAATGTTCGGACGATCTCCAAGACGATGAGTGGAATCCGCTCGTTGCATACCTTCCTCATTGTGGAGGGAGAACGAGCGGATAATCCCGCCGAACTCGTCGAACGGCCGCGACCGCCGCGCAAAATCCCCGAGGTCCTCTCAATTGCCGATGTCGATCTCTTTCTGGCGGCGATCGACCACTCGAAGGCCTACGGCCTGCGCGACCGAGCTCTTTTCGAGTTGATATACTCTTGCGGCCTTAGGGTTTCGGAAGCGGCGGATCTGACACCGCGAAACATATCGATACGCGAACGATTGGTCCGGGTGAACGGCAAGGGAGGGAAGGAGCGGCTTGTCCCAGTCGGAGAAGCCGCCGTCTTCTGGCTATCGGAGTATCTCAAGAAGGGACGACCTTTTCTCTTGAAGGCGGATCGGGTCACCGACCGGCTGTTTATCGGACGGCACGGGCTCGGTTTGTCGAGGAAGGGAATCTGGAAACGGTTCAAGGAGATTGCGATCAAAGCGGGGCTCGACGCGAAAGTCCATACGCTCAGGCATTCATTCGCGACCCACCTGCTGCAAGGTGGAGCCGACCTGCGAACGGTTCAAGAGCTTCTCGGCCACGCGGACATCAGCACGACCCAGGTCTACACCCACCTTGACAAGGATGATTTGCAGAAATATCACCATGCCTATCATCCAAGGGGCTGAAGTGATGAGGAATATTCGATTGTCAGGAAAAAGACGGTGGTTGTCGATTATCGCGGCAGCAATTGGAGCACTTGCGATTCTGTCCTGCACCAAGACCGATCAGGCGATGGTGAAGCAGTTGTCGGACCTTCAGGCGCCGCCCGGCAAGGCGGGCACACCGAGCAAGCAGACGATGGAGGAGCTCCAGAATGAGGTGGCACGGTACCAGTCGGAGGTGAATCGAGTATTCGATAGTACCCAGAAGCTCGGGCGAGCCTACCAAATGCTCGCTTTGAAGTACTTCAACAACAAGATGTACGGCCCGGCTCTTAGGAGCTTCAAACAGGCAATCAACATCTATCCGACCAATCCGGTGCTTTCCTACATGGCCGGATTGTGTCAGGCACAGTTGGCGAAGGTGGAGGTGAACCCTCAGGCACAGCAGGATATGTTCGATGAAGCTGCAACCTACTACAAGAACGCGTTGAGCATCAACGGGAGTTACAAAGACGCCCTCTATGCGCTGTCCATACTCGATATCTTCGAGCTGAACAAACCCTCCGAGGCCGAACCTCACCTCAAGAAGCTGACATCCCTCGATCCGAAAGACACGGATGCGCTCTTCCTTCTGGCCCGCGTCTACGCATCGGAAGGACATCCCGAGGAAGCCGCGAAACTCTACGACAAGATATCGACGAGTGATGCGAGCGCGGAGCAGAAATCCAGGGCGCAAGAGAACAAGAAGAAGATACTGGAGGGCGCATTTGGGAAATAGCGACCTTCTCTTGCTCAGCATAGCCAGATTCGGTTTCCTCTCCACCAACGAGAAACTCACCCTCTATCGAAGCACGGCCTCTGAGAGTCAATTCGTTGTCTTGCGGCGCGAGGGGGTCGAGAGATTGCTCGGTCGTCGTTTGAATTGCAGGGATTTCGACCCTGCGGCAACGCTACGTGCCGCTGAAGGCGACAGAAAACTCTTGACCCGCAAGAAAATTGAGTACACATTTTACCAGGATACGGATTATCCTCCGCAGCTTCGTGAGATCTACAACCCACCGTTCCTTCTTTTCTATAGAGGGGAGCTGCCAGCCTACGACCGACCGTTGCTCGGAATTGTCGGCACGCGTCGCCCAACGGGGGCTGCCGGTGAGGCGGCCTTCCGGCTCGGCTATGACGCGGGGTGTGCAGGGATAGGCGTCGTTTCCGGCCTCGCGCGCGGGATTGACGGATTTGCTCACGAGGGAAATGTCGCGGGGGGCGGCGAGACAGTCGCGGTCTTGGGATGTGGTATCGACTTCATCTACCCGGCTCAGAACCGGGGACTTGGCGTGCGTATTCTCGCTTCCGGAGGGGCTATTGTCAGCGAGTACCCACCCGGCGAGCCGCCTCTGCGCTATCATTTCCCGGCACGCAACCGCATCCTGAGCGGACTGTGCAGAGGTGTCGTCGTCATCGAGGCGCCGGAACGATCCGGTGCGCTCATCACGGTCGATCATGCCCTGGATCAAGGGCGTGATCTCTTCGTACATCGCAGCGGTTTGCACGGTCTTACCGGCGTCGGCACACGAAAGTTGGCCGAGGACGGTGCGGCCGTAGTCGATGGGATCGGAGAGATCCTGGAAGAGTGGGGGTACAGCCAACCTTCTCCATTCGAGGAGCAGGGCGCGGCCGTGACGGCTGTTTCGCTCGCGGCGCGGATGCGAGACGAGCTGTCCGGGGAACTGGTGGTCCACCGAGGGAAGTACTTCAGGAGAGTTTTGCATGGCTGAAAAACCACATACGTTGCTGGTTGTCGAATCTCCGGCGAAAGCCAAGACGATCGAGCGCTATCTGGGAACGGGATACGCCGTGGCGGCTTCGATGGGGCACCTCATTGATCTGCCCAAATCCCGCGTCGCAGTCGACGTCGACAACGGCTTCGAGCCTGAATATATCACTGTTCGCGGAAAGGCGAAGATACTCAAAGATCTGCAGAGCAAGGCGAACAAGGCAGGGCGAGTGCTTCTCGCATCCGATAACGACCGCGAGGGTGAGGCGATCTCCTATCACCTCAAGAACGCTATGCTCAAGAAGAATCCGAAGCTCGATATTGGGCGGATAGTCTTTAATGAGATAACGCCGGAAGCGATTCGCAAGGCGGTCGAATCTCCTTCCGACATCGATAATCTCAAAGTCAACGCGCAGAAGGCGAGAAGGGTGCTCGATCGTCTCGTTGGATACAACCTTTCTCCTATTCTCTGGAAGAAGGTGAAAAACGGCCTCAGCGCGGGACGAGTACAGTCGGTTGCGCTGCGACTGATCTGCGAGCGGGAAAAAGAAGTCGAGAGTTTCATCCCAGAAGAGTACTGGACAATCGAGGCCGCGCTGAAGAAAGGCAAGAGCGCCTTCGTCGCTTCCATCGTGAAGTACGGCGACGGCAAGCTCACGATTCCAGACGAGGAGGCGGCACAGAAGATAGTCGAGACCCTGTCGGGAGTGGAGTTCATCGTCTCTTCGGTGAAGGAGAGCGAAAAGAACATCCGACCGCGGCCGCCGTTTACAACCTCCACCATGCAGCAAACAGCCGCGAATCGTCTCGGTTTTACCTCTCGCAAAACGATGCAGATAGCGCAACAACTCTACGAAGGGGTCGCGATCGGCGAAAACCGCATCGGTCTCATTACATATATGAGAACCGATTCGACAAGGATATCGAATCAGGCCCTTGGTGAGGTTCGGGAGTTCATCCACGCCAACTACGAAAAGGAGCTTCCAGAACAACCGAATTTCTACGCAGTCGGGAAGGGCGCTCAGGATGCCCACGAAGCAATTCGGCCGACCTACGTGAAGTATAGCCCCGACTCAGTCAGGCAATACCTCACGAAGGATCAGTATCGTCTCTATAGCATTATCTGGGAACGGTTCGTTTCCTCGCAGATGACGCAAGCGACGACGAAAACCACCTCCGTGGATATCGAAGCGGGAGAAGCGCTGTTCAGGGCGTCCGCGACCGTGACGGCCATCCCGGGCTTCCAGCGAGTCTTGAGTGTGCTCAAATCTCGTGAGAAGGACAGGAAGCTCCCTGCGCTCAGAGAGGGTGACTCGCTGGACCTCGAGGAGCTGATCCCTGAACAGCATTTCACCTCGGGCCCCGCGCGCTACACCGACGCGAGTATCGTCAAGACCCTGGAGGAAAAGGGAATCGGCAGACCTTCGACATACGCTCCGATCATCTCTGTCCTGCTCGATCGGTACTATGTTGTGCGGAAGAACAAGCAGTTGATGCCCACGACACTCGGTAGAATTATCAACGATATGCTGCTTGAGGCCTTTCCCGACATCGTCGAGGTCAACTTCACCGCCGACATGGAGCGACGCCTCGATGACGTCGAGGAAAGCAAGGAAGAATGGCATCGGATGATCCAAGATTTCTATGCGCCCTTCAAGTCGAGGGTTGATCACGTTATGGAGACGCTTGCGTCGGTGAAAGGCGCTCTCGACGAGGAAACCGACTTCGTTTGCGAGAAATGCGGCCGGAAGATGGTGAAGAAGCTCGGCCGTTTTGGGTTTTTCCTTGCCTGTTCCGGGTTCCCAGAGTGCATGAACACGAAATCGATTCCATTGGCTCCCTGCCCCCGTCCCGGCTGCGACGGACAGATCGTTGCCCGGAGGAAACAGGGGGGACGTGGGAAGGAGTTCTACGGGTGCACGAACTACCCCACCTGCGACTTCATCTCGCACTACAAGCCGACCTCGTCGAAGTGTCCTCAGTGTGGACAATTTCTTGTAGAGAAGTACGACAAGAAGAACGGGGTGCACAAGGCATGCATCAATCCGGGTTGTGATTTCTTGCACACCCAAGGCGACGAGCCGGAAGGGAGTGACGCAAGTGATTGAGGAGTTCTTGAGCTACCTTCAAAGCGTGAGAGGCCTTTCACCGAATACTGTCGCAGCCTATCGCAATGATCTCGGCCGCTTTGCGAAATACTGCTCGCTGAATGCAACCACCTCGGAGGCTGCAGACCGATCGATCGTTCGAGGGTTCCTGGCGGAGCTGTCGCGTGAAGGGCTGAAGGCCTCCTCGATCAATCGCGTCAGCTCCGCGCTCAAAGGTTTCTTCCATTATCTCGTTCGTCTTGACCGACGGGAAACGAATCCGATGATTGGGCTGCGTACGATGAAAATACTCAAGCCCTTGCCTTCGTTTCTCTCGGAATCGGAGGTGACGCAGATCCTGTCGAAACCAAACAATCGGTTCACAGGGGTTCGCGACAAGCTCATCCTTGAGCTGCTCTACAGCACCGGCTGCCGCGTCGCAGAGCTGGTGGGGATGAACCTCTCCGACGTATCCATCTCCCAGCGGCGGGTGAAGGTCCTCGGAAAGGGCAACCGCGAGCGGCTGGTCTTTCTCGGAGATGAGGCGGTCGATTCGCTCGCGACGTGGATACCCGTTCGCGAGAACCGAATCGACCATGACGACCCCGATGCGGAGCGGGCATTGGTGCTCAACTCTCACGGACGTCGCATCACCGAGCGCGGCGTCTTTTACGTGATATCCCGGTACACGGACGACACCCAGGGAAGCGGTATCGGACCGCATACTTTTCGGCACAGTTTCGCCACCCATGTCCTCAACAGGGGGGCCGACTTGCGTGCAGTCCAGGAGCTCCTTGGTCACGCGAACTTGCGGACCACTCAGATTTACACTCATACCGGAATCGACAGGCTGGCTGCGGTCTACGCGAAGGCGCATCCGCATGCCGGACTCGGCAGACAGTCTGGCGCCGCCAATAGAGCCGGGGCGGCGCAGGCAATCAAGAACACGACCCACACAAATGCGGCCCACCCGAAGAAAGGCAATGAGGAACGATAGGATGAGAGACGGCGGCCAAGAGGAGAACGAACGATGAAATTTGAAGGCACAACGATAATAGCCGTCAAACGGGGTGATCAGGTTGCTATGGCCGGTGACGGTCAGGTCACCATCGGGAATACGATCATGAAAGGGCATGCCCGGAAAGTTCGCAGAATCTACGACGACAGGATCGTCGTTGGGTTTGCCGGAGCGACGGCAGACGCGTTCACGCTCTTCGAGCGCTTTGAGGGGAAGATCAAAGAGTTTAACGGTGACATTACGCGCGCCTCGGTCGACCTCGCCAAAGACTGGAGAACCGACCGAATGCTGCGAAGGCTCGAGGCAATGCTGCTTGTCGCCGATCGGAAGAAGATACTTCTCATCTCCGGTACCGGTGACGTCATCGAGCCGGACGAAGATGTGCTTGCGATCGGCTCGGGAGGGATGTTTGCGTCTGCAGCCGCGCTTGCCTACTTGGACTCGAGCGACTTGTCCGCAAAGGAGATAGCAATGCGTGCGATGAAAATCGCGTCCAGCATCTGCATTTACACAAACGAAAATCTGATAGTAGAGGAACTCACATGAAACTCGAGCTCGACCAATTGACTCCCAAAGAAATCGTTGCGGAGCTCGACAAGTATATAATCGGCCAGGAGAAGGCAAAAAAGGCCGTTGCGATTGCTATTCGCAACCGCATGCGACGGCAGAATCTCCCCGAAGATCTGCGTGACGAAGTAGCACCGAAGAACATAATCATGATCGGACCCACCGGCGTCGGAAAGACCGAGATTGCGCGCCGACTTTCCAAGTTGAGCGGTGCCCCGTTCATCAAGGTGGAGGCAACGAAGTACACGGAAGTCGGTTACGTCGGCCGGGACGTCGAATCGATGGTTCGCGATTTGATGTCCGTTTCGGTTTCCCTTGTAAAGTCCGATCTGCAGGAGGGGGTTCGCGAAGAGGCGGAGCGACGCACCGAGGATCAACTCCTCGACCTGCTCCTGCCCGGTCTCGAAGACAAACCGAGCCAAAATGAACCCCAGCGCAACGTTACTCCGGGGTTCACCTTCAGTCCGAGCGAGAGCGGCGGACAAGAATCGGGTGGCGCATCGAACGCATCTGCCGCCTCCTCGGCCACGCGAGAGAAGTTCAGGCAGATGCTTCGTGACGGAAAGCTCGAAGACAAGGTCATCGAAGTGAACATCACGAAGAGTGCATTCCCCTCGATCGAGATCTTTTCGGGAACGAGCTTCGAGGAGATGGATGTCAATCTTAGCAACCTGACAAACATGTTGGGCGGCAAAAAGAAAAAGAAACGAGTATCGGTTCGGCAGGCACGGGAGATACTTCTTGCCGAAGAGATGGAACGCCTGATTGACAACGACCGGGTGTCTGAGCTCGCGCGCGAACGGGTTGAGCAGATGGGGATCATCTTCGTCGACGAGATCGATAAGGTGGCATCACGTGAGGGCCGGGGGGGATCGGGCGGCCCCGACGTTTCGCGCGAAGGCGTTCAACGGGATATTCTACCGATCGTGGAAGGTAGCAAGGTCAACACGAAGTACGGGATGGTGGATACCTCACACATACTATTCATCGCGGCAGGAGCATTCCACATGACGAAGCCCTCCGACCTCATACCGGAGCTTCAGGGACGATTCCCACTGCGGGTAGAGCTCGACGACCTAACGGCCGAGGATTTCGCCAGGATACTCACGCAACCGCAGAATGCGCTGATTACTCAGTACACTGAGCTGCTGAAGACCGAGGGGGTCACCCTCGACTTCACTCCCGAGGCGACCCAGCGAATGTCTGAAATTGCTGCCGAGGTCAACTCCCGGACGGAGAATATCGGCGCGCGCAGACTTCACACCATTATGGAGTCGCTTTTGGAGGATGTGTCATTCAACGCCCCGGATCTGAACGGGCAAACCATCACGATAACGAAGGAGTACGTTGATGAGAGACTGTCGCAGATCGTCGAGGACCATGATCTGAGCCGGTACATCCTGTAGAAGAGGAGAGAAATCCCTTACCTCTCGAGAAAAAGGACCGAAACTAGTAGAGAGGAGAAAGGTAAAGCGAATGCTGTTTGCTAATAGTAGCTTTGGAAAGACGCTCGACATCATTCAGCGCGAGATGGACGTCTCGGTCCTTCGGCGAGAGGTTATTGCGAACAATATCGCGAACGCCGACACACCGAACTTCAAGCGAAGCGTGGTCAACTTCGAGTCGCAGCTCAAGAGGGCGCTCAATTCTGAGAAGCCGAATGGCAATCTCGAGGCAAAGATGACGAGCTCACGTCACATCCCCTTCTACCGACAGATCGACTACCGCACCGTCGGTCCGCGTCGAGTGCTGGACTATCTGTCGACGTCGGACAACAACGGAAACAATGTGGACCTCGAGCAGGAGATGATGAACTCTTTGAACAACCAGCTCGAGTATCAGCTCCTGACGCAGGCACTAACGAGCCAGTTCCAGCGCGTGAACCTGGTTTTGAAATAGGGACGGCATAAATGGGATTGTTTACGAGCATTGATACAGCAGGAACAGGGTTGACCGCTCAGAGAACGAGGCTCGACGTCATATCGAACAATATCGCAAACGTCGACACGACTCGGACTCCGCAGGGCGGGCCCTTCGTACGGAGCCGAGTGATATTTCGGCCGCGGGTCTCGGAACCTTATTGGCGCAGCCCGTTCCTCCCCGCGTCGCTCGACAACGGGATTGGAAAAGGCGTCAGGGTCGTATCTATCGAGAAAGATCGCGACGCAAAGCCGAAGCTGGTGTGGGATCCGACGCATCCGGATGCAATCAAGTCCGGACCGATGAAGGGATACGTCGAGATGCCCAATGTCAATATAGTCAACGAAATGGTGGACATGATCGACGCGTCACGGGCCTACGAGGCGAACGTCGCAGTGATCGACGGTTCGAAGAGCATGTTCCTCAAGGCACTTCAAATCGGGGGGTAACAGATGAGCTTGTTTGGACCGTCTCAGGTGAGCGGTGATGTCGTTCAGCTAAAGCGCACTGATCCTCTTCATCTCGATTCCGCAGGACAGGGCGGACCGATCGGTCAAGGTAAATCGAAGAACGACTTTCAAGACATGCTATTGACGGCAATCAATGGAGCGAATGACGTAACACAGAAGTCGCTTTCGCTTGAACAGCAGGCTATCGTGGACCCGCAGAGCGTGAATGCACACGATGTGATGATCGCGCTCGGTGAGTCTAATATGGCGATATCGTTGACGAAGGCGGTGGTCGACCGTGTGCTGCGGGCGTATCAGGACATCATCAACATACGGTAGAGCGGAAGGCAGCTTGAGTTAGACATCGTAGAGAGTCATTTCAACTGGGAGGGGAAATGAACGAATGGTTGAAACGGGCGCTTGATCAGATCAAGACGCTCTGGGGTAGATGGAGCACTACCCAGAAACTGATCCTTGGGGGCATTGTCGTTGCCGCCCTCGTAGGGCTCATCCTGCTCATATCGTTCAGCGCCGCGCCGAGCATGGTACCGGTGTTGACTGTTCCTGTCACCGACGCAAACCTGAGCCAGCAAATATCCACGACCCTGGACGAATCCAACATACCGCACACGGTCACCCCGCAGGGGATGATCTACGTCGGCGACAAACAGACGGCAATGCGCGCGCGCGATATACTCGTTCGTGACGACTTGGTGCCGAAAGGCACCTCTCCGTGGAACGTCTTTCAAATGAACCAGTGGACCACTACCGATTTCGAGCGCAACGTCAACCTGCAGCAGGCTATAACGAAGAGCCTTGAGCAACACATCGAGGCGCTGAAAGACGTCGATTCGGCTCAGGTTGAGCTTGTCATACCCAAGCCTGCTCTCTTCACCGCCGACCAGAATCCGGTTTCTGCGTCGATAATCGTCACCCCCTCGCCCGGCTCGGATATCACGACGAACGTGAAGAAAATCCAAGGCATTCAGAAGCTCGTGAAACTGGCCGTCGAAGGGCTAAAGGATCAAAACATCGTCATCACCGACAACCAGGGGAACATACTTAACGACTTCAGCGGGATGGAGGCGACCACTCGCCTTGATCTCGCACGCGCTCAGATACAGGAGAAGCTCAGGCTGGAGAACCAGTATCGTCAGGCAATCGAAACCACCCTTGGCCAGATCTTCTCACCTGACCGCGTGAAGGTTATGAAAGTCGATATCTCGCTCGACATGAGCAAGAAGACGATCGATACAAAGGAGCATTTCCCGATCACCATGACTCCTCAGAATCCGAACGTGCCTTACAACACGCGAGTCGTGGTTCCGAACATCGAGATATCGAAACAGACGAAAAACGAGACCTTCCAAGGCACAGGGTTCAATCCGCAGGGTCCTCCAGGACAGGAGGGGCAAACCCCGCCGGCTTACAAGGACTTGAGCAACCTGGTAGGGAAGTATTCCAATAGCACAAATACCGTCAACTTCGATGTCAACACTCGCAACATTCACGAAGAGGCTGCACCGTACGACATCAAACGAGTGTCGGTCGGGGTCGCGATTGACGGTACCTGGGAGAGGGTCTACGATAACAAAGGGAACCTGAGATTCAACCCCGACGGCAGCATCATGAGAAAGTACAATCCCGTCTCAGCGGCCGATCTCAAGAAAGCCTCGGCGCTCGTCAAAGACGCGATCGGGTTCAACGTCGACCGGGGCGACAGCGTGAGCGTGGAATCGATTCAATTCGACCGCTCGGCTCAATTCGCCAAGGAAGACCAGCAGATTCGCAACCAGCGTCGATTGCAGCAGGCCGTCATCTATTCGATTCTCGGCATCGCCGCGGTCCTCGTAGCGTTCATCATCTTCCGTCTGATATCCCGTGAAATGGAGCGCCGGCGCAGGCTGCGCGAAGAGGAGCTGTCGCGGCAGCATCAAGCCATGCGTGAGGCTGCATTACGGAGTGCCGAAGAAGAGGGAGTGGAGGTGCAGATGTCCGTCGAAGAGAGGGCACGCCTCGAGATGCAGGAGAATGCCATCAACATGGCACGGGAGCACCCGGAGGACGTCGCCCAGCTCATACGCACCTGGCTGGTAGAGGAGTAGCATATGGCGAAGACCCAGAGCGTCGGCGCCCAGACGCCGAGCCCACCGCCCAAACGATCGGGCAGCCGAAAGGAGCTCACCGGTCGGCAGAAGGCGGCCATATTCCTCGTGACCCTCGGCTCGGAGATCTCATCGGAGATCTTCAAGCACTTGCGCGAGGATGAAATCGAGGCATTGACCTTCGAGATCGCCAGGCTCGATACGATAGAGGCGGTGGATCGTGACGCCGTGCTGATGGAGTTCAAAGAGCTCATGATGGCTCAGGATTTCATCTCTACCGGCGGTATTGACTATGCCCGTGAGCTCTTGGAGAAGTCACTCGGATCGCAAAAGGCGGTCGATATAATCAACCGATTGACCTCCTCGCTGCAGGTCCGCCCTTTCGATTTCATACGTCGAACAGATCCTGCGCATTTGCTCAATTTCATCCAGCAGGAGCATCCCCAGACGATCGCGCTCATTCTGGCCTACCTTGAACCCCAGAAGGCTTCCGTCATACTCGGGAGCCTCCCGCACGAGATTCAGTCGGATGTGGCCAAGCGAATTGCCACGATGGACCGAACGGACCCGAATGTTCTGCGCGAGGTTGAGCGCGTCCTCGAGAAAAAGCTCTCGACTTTGAGCTCGGAGGACTATACGGCGGCCGGCGGGGTTGAAAACATCGTCGAGATTCTCAACATGGTGGACCGCTCCACGGAAAAAACCATCATCGAATCGCTCGAGGAAGAGGATCCGGAGCTCGCCGAGGAAATCAAGAAGCGTATGTTCGTATTTGAAGACATCGTCCTGCTCGACGACCGTGCAATCCAGAAGGTGCTCAGGGAGGTGGATACCGCTGAGCTCGCAAAGGCGCTTCGAGGAGTTGAGGCGGAGGTTCAGGACAAGATATTCCGCAATATGTCGAAACGCGCGGCCGCACTTCTCAAAGAAGAGATGGAGTACATGGGACCGGTGCGGCTGAAGGACGTAGAAGAGACTCAGCAGAAGATCGTATCGATCATAAGAAAGCTCGAGGACCAGGGAGAGATCGTCGTTGCTCGGTCCGGCGAGGACGAGATGGTCATATAGGAGGTCTTCGTGGCGAAGAACGTATTTCGATCCCAAGAGATCGTGAACCTTGGCACCTCGGTGATGATCGAGGCCCCCAAACCGGTCGAACCGGAAGTGGAGGCGATCGAGCCCATAGATGAATACACTGGGCCTACGGCGGACGATCTGCGGCGTGAGGCCGAAGCGTTCAAAGAGCAATGGGAACAGGAGAAGGCCGGGATGATCGCCAAGGCCCGAGAGGAAGCCGAGGAGATCGTCAAGAAGGCAGAACAAACGGCGTTCGACGAGGTGAAAACACAAACCGATCAGGCCCAGAAAATTCGGCAGGAGGCTCAAGACGAAGCGAAGCGCATCATCGACAAGGCCAATCATGAAGCCGAAGAGGAGCGCAAGAGCGTCGACGAGCATCGCGACCAGATTCTCGAGGAAGCACGCAAGGAGGGACTGTCGCAGGGGCGCGAAGAGGGATTCGAGTCGGGTAAGGCCGAGGCGGACAGGCTCGTGGAGTTGCTGCACACCATCATCAACACCGCGATCGCGAAGCGGACGGAAATCATCGAAGCGTCGGAGACCCAGCTTGTAAATCTCGTGTTGTTAATCGCCAAGAAGGTCATCAAGGTGATCTCCGAGAATCAGAAGAACGTCGTCATCAACAACGTGATCCAGGCGCTCCGAAAGATGAAGACCCGCGGCGACGTGGCAATCAAAGTCAATCTTGCGGACGTTAAGCTCACGTCGGAACACATCAAGGACTTCATGCGCATGGTTGAAAACGTGCGGTCGGTTACGGTCCTTGAAGACTCGACAGTCGATCCGGGCGGCTGCATCATCGAGACCGACTTCGGACAGATCGACGCCAGAATTTCGTCACAGCTGCAAGAGATTGAAGAGCGCATCCTCGAGCTGACGCCGATTCGCATCAAGGGAGAACAGTGATGAGCACGGAGATCGCCGAAGCTCCCGAGGTTGCCGTCGTCTTCTCGAAGTACAAGGAAGTGGTGAGCGAGACCGATCCGATCAAGTTCACGGGAATCGTCGAACGGGTCACCGGGCTCCTCATCGAGAGCAAAGGGCCGCAAGCGGTCATAGGCGAGCTCTGTCAGATCATGCTACCGGACCGTGACACGAGTGTTTGGGCCGAGGTCGTCGGCCTTGCCCACAATCTCGTTCAGTTGATGCCATACGACGACATGGAGGGCATCGAAGTTGGGTGCACGGTGGTGGCGACAGGACGGCCCCTTTCAGTTCCAGTTTCGAGCGGACTGTTGGGTCGGGTGCTCGACAGCATGGGCCGACCAATCGACGACCGCGGCTTCGCTCCGGCTGAAGAATATCGAAGGGCAACAGCGATTCCGCCGAGCGTTCTCAGACGGCGTCAAATCACGGAGCGAATCGCGACGGGCGTACGAGCGATCGACGCCATGACACCGGTCGGAAAGGGACAACGGCTCGGTATCTTCTCAGGGAGTGGAGTCGGTAAGTCGACGCTTCTCGGCATGATCGCCAGAAACACGAATGCGGACGTCAACGTGATCGCCCTTATTGGTGAGCGTGGACGCGAGGTGCGGGAGTTCATTGAAAACGACCTAGGACCGGAGGGACTGGCACGGTCGGTGATCGTCGTTTCGACCTCCGATACCCCGCCGCTGGCTCGCATCAAGGGCGCCTATGTGGCCACCACGATTGCCGAGTACTTTCGCGACGAAGGCAAGGATGTGATGTTGCTCTTCGACAGCGTGACACGCTTCGCGCGGGCTCAACGGGAAATCGGCTTGTCGGTCGGAGAGCCGCCGGCAACCCGCGGGTACACGCCGTCGGTGTTTTCCCTACTGCCGAAGCTGCTCGAACGGTGCGGAACCTCCGAACGGGGGACCATCACCGGGTTCTACACCATTCTCGTCGACGGCGATGATGTCGATGAGCCCATATCCGACAATGTGCGTGGTATTCTCGACGGGCACCTCATTCTGAGCAGACGGCTCGCGGCGGCCTATCAGTACCCTGCGGTGGACGTGCTCCAGTCCCTCTCGCGTCTTGCGCCCCGGGTAACGAACAAGGAAGAGCGTAGGGCCGTCGGGATCATCCACAAGCTGCTGGCGACCTACACCGAAGCGGAGGACCTCATCAACGTCGGCGCCTACGCGAAAGGTACGAACGCAGGAATCGATGAGGCGATCGAGAAAATCGACGAGATTCGAGGCTTCCTTGCCCAGGCGATCGAGGAACGGGCCGACCTACACGACACCCTGAAGCGAATGGAGCAGATCGTGGGCTTCAGCGTGCAAGAAGAGAAACCGGACGATGAGGCAGTATCAGTTTCGACTTGAACGACTCCTGTCCATTCGGAAGTACCGAGAAATGGAGTGGGAGCTCAAGCTCGCCGCGGTGAGCGGGGAGTGTGTACGGCTCCAAACCGAGATAGAGGACATGGATCAAGCCCGAAGGAGCACATTGGCAACGAGATTCTCCGTCCGCGGTTTGGACATGAACTACCTTACGGCGAGCGAGCTCTACATGCGCAGAATCGATGCGCAAACGAAGAGTGATCTCCAGGAGCTGGAGGCGAAGGAGCGTGAGCGCGAAGAGGTGCGAGAGGGATATCTCGCCGCCTCCAGAGATCGGAAGGTGCTCGATCGTCTGAAGGAGCGACGGATCGCTGCCTACCGTCGCGAGCAACTGAAGGAAGAGACTCTCCAGGTCGATGACATGAGCGGCTCATCGGCAGCCTGGAAGCGCTATCATACGTAGGGGGAAAATGTGGCCACATATGGAGGGGTAGGTGCTGCACCACGGATTCTCGTTCTGCTTCTACTGATCATCGCCTTGGCTTTTGGCGGCCTCGTGTGGTTCGACTATCTCGGCCTCGTCAACGTGAGGCAGACCCTTGCACCATTGCTCTCTCTCGTAGGTGTCGGTGCTCCCACGAAGCTTCCGAATGCCCAAGACCCGCTGCTGCTTGAGCGGCAAAGGCTCGCAAAGCAGACGGAGGCGCTCGACCTGCGCTCGCAGCAGCTCGACAAGCGCCAGGCGGACATCAAACAGCAGGACGAGCAGATCAAGCAGAAGATGGCGGCGCTCTCCGAACAGGAAAAGGCGCTTGCGGCTCGTGAAAAATCATTCAACCAAACCGTAAATCAGTACGACAATAGAAGTGCAAACCTAAGGGCGGTCGCAACGAACCTGCTGTCCATGCCGCCGCAGACTGCAGCCAAACAGCTTGCAGCGATGAGCGACCAGGATGTCATCGACATCCTCCGTGCTGCGGATGACATCGCCGCTACGAACGGACAGACTTCGATCGTGCCCTACTGGTTGTCGCTATTGCCTGCCGATCGCGCGGCTACAATCAGCAGGAAGATGCTGAAACAGCCCGCGTCAGTCACTTCGTCCCAGTAGCGAAGGGGCAGGCCGGGCGTTCCACACGCCCATGCGGAGGTGCTTTCTTTGAACGTGCTGCCGGTTCTTGTCGGCCTGTCGCAGTCCAAGCCATTCGATACATCAACGCAGGGAGTGGGCTCGTCGGTCGGCGAGTTTGCGCGCCTTCTCGATCGGACGCTCTCGGGAACCACCATGTCAGGCGGAATGCAGGACGGCGCCTCTCCGAGCAGTCCCTACGTCAGTCCGACTGCAGGGCCCCCCGACAACAGGCGGTCCTCGTCCGCTTCCAACCAGCAAGAGACCCGACAAGGGGAATACGGTTCCTCCATGGGCTCGAGCGACAGCGTTCGGGTCAGGGGGGACGCAAGCGACCGATCCGCACGCCCGCAGCATGCAGAGTCGCACGATCGAGCGTCGCCAAAGGGAGATTCTCCTCAGAAGAGGGATCCGGCGGCACCGGCCGGAGGAGAGAAATCTCACACTGACAAGGTGCAGTCCGATGCTGCAAAGGCCCAGAGCGACACGGCAGCGAGTGACGCCCGATCGGCTTCAGCCAAAGGAAACGGAGTCGCCGGGACCAAGAGCGACAAAAAGAAGAGCCACTCCACCAATAGTACGCTCATTCCGGGCTTCCCGGGAGCTTTCATCCTCGCCGGAGGCGGCAAGAATCTGAAACGTGCAATTGCCACGGCCGTGCGGAACGCCGCGCGCGAGCTTACAGGTTCCCATGAGAACGCCGCAAAAGACGCGGCTCAGTCGACGAGCGGGAAAAGCGGAAAATCGGAAAAGGCAGATCATCAAAGCAATGCCGCTTCAAGTGTAGAAGCGGCGGTGAAAGATCTGAAGAAGACTGGAAAGCAGCCCAAAGTCGGACGGACCGTTCAGGTCGAGCTCGCGGCCGCAGGCTCGAACACGCCAAGCTCACAGGCGCCGGGTGCGGCTAATGCAGTCAATACCGGGCCGGGTCTCTCCAACATTCAGCAACATCCGGCCAACGCCCACTCTACAGGCAACAGCGGCGCGGAGAACCAGAATGCGGCCGTTACGATTATCGATTTGCGACACCCGGGTGGGAACAACAACTCAAGCTCGAATCAATCGGCAAACCAGGGACAGTCGAACGATGGCGGCAACTTCAGACTCTTTCAGCTTGCCGACGGTGGAGCGTCCGGAACCTCGCGAATGAACGGCCAGGCCGGAATGGTGCGCACGGGCGGCGCGCCGGCAACGGGGCAGAGCTTCTCTGCGCTCACCGACCAGATCGTGAAGCAGACGGGAATTCTCCTCAAGAACAACAACTCCGGTGAAATCCGCTTGGTGCTCAAACCCGAAAAACTCGGAAGCATTCGCATTAGGATCGACATGAATAATCAGAACCTGACGGGCCGAATACTCGTGCAGAACCACCAGGCGCTGAAGCTCGTCCAGCAGAACCTCGATTCGCTCTACCAAGCGTTGCGCGACAGCGGATTTACCGCCACTGCGCTGAATGTGAGCGTCGGTGGGCGTGAGGGAAGCGAGGGAAAAGACCGCGGACGCTCCTCGCCGCTTCCCTCGATGAGGGCAATTGCCGGGGTCAAGGGATTCGAAAATCAGGCTCCCGCACTGGAATCGGCGGGAAACAGCTACTCACTCGTGAACCTGGTCATATAGGACCGGAGGAAGGATCGGTATGGATTTTTCAACAACCATGAACAAGGCGGACATGGCCGTGACCAAGGCCCAGGTCGACAGCCTCAACAAGTCGCTCGGACTGAACACCGACAAGAAGGGAAACTCAATCCTCGGGAAAGACGATTTTTTGAAGATACTCATGACACAGCTCACGCACCAAGATCCGACGAAGCCGTTGTCCGATACCGCCTTCATTTCGCAGATGGCCCAGTTTTCCTCACTCGAGCAGATGACGAACATCGGCGAGGGATTCAAGAAGATGAACGAGATATTGGCCTCGAACCAGGCTCTGAACATCCTCGGCAAGAAGGTGCAAATCACGAGCGGTAGCCACAATGTCGAGGGAGTTGTGAAGGCGATATCGAGCGGACCCTCTCCGCAGGTTCTCGTCGACGGAACCTACTACGATTATTCGAACGTCCAGAAGGTAATGGAATAAGGAGGCAGATGCTATGATGCGTTCGTTGTGGGCCGGTGTCTCCGGCCTGGAAAATCATCAAACACGGATGGACGTTATCGGTAACAACATATCGAACGTGAACACCGTGGGTTTCAAGAAGGGACGCGTGGACTTTCAAGACCTCCTTTCTCAGACGATGCAGGGGGCTTCCTCGCCGACGGCAGAGGTCGGCGGTGTCAATCCGCAGCAGGTGGGCCTCGGAATGAACATCGCTGCAATCGACACCATCTTTACGCAGGGTGCGCTGCAGACGACCGGAAAGTCCGACGATCTCGCCATTCAGGGAGACGGCTTTTTCATCCTGAAGAACGGAGACAAGTCCTTCTATACTCGGGCCGGTGCCTTCGGGCTCGATTCGAACGGTACGTTGGTCAACCCGGCCAACGGGCTGCGGGTGCAGGGGTGGACCGCGCAAAATGTTGCGGGACAGACCTTCATCAATCCCTCATCAGAGCCGGGTGATCTCGTGATCCCGGTTGGAGGGAAGGACCCGGCGAACGCGACCGGCGAGGTGGATCTGGCCTGTAATCTGGACAAGCGGACGCCGGACGTCCCGCCGGCCGCGAACCTCCTACAGGTGCAGCAGGGTACCTGGCAGATCGACAAGACGATCTATGACACTTTCGGAAACACCCATACTCTTCGAATCAACTTCACGAAGGTGGTAGGGACCCCGAACACCTGGCAGGCACAGGTCCAAGTCGATCCGAACGCGCAGACAAACACGAACACGATCGCAGACATCGGACCGGCAAACAGCACGGTGAACACCTTCCAGGTAACCTTCAATAACCTTGGGACCCTGATCTCGGCCACCGACTCACAAGGTGACGCGGTCAACAACGGAAACCTTCTCGTGAACGTCGGCTTCGATGTCCCGAACACGACGCCCGGACCCGGTGGCGCTCCGATCCGTCAGAACTTCAACCTCAATCTCGGAACAGTCGGGAGCGTGGTGAACACGATCACCCAGTTCGCCGCCGAGAGCTCCACGAAGGCTTTCAAGCAGGACGGGTATCCCATGGGATACATGGAAGGGTTCCGCGTCGATCAGACCGGCAAGATTACCGGAATCTACACGAACGGAGAGAAACGGCTGCTGGGACAGGTTGCACTGGCAACCTTCCGGAATCCCGGGGGACTTGAAAAAGCGGGTGAAAGCACATATGTTAGGACGAACAATTCCGGCGATCCGAACGTCTCCCAGAGCGGAGTCGCAGGAAAAGGCAAGATCATACCGGGAGCTCTCGAGATGAGCAACGTCGATCTTGCCGAGGCCTTCACTGACATGATCGTGACGCAGCGCGGTTTCCAGGCAAACACGAAAACGATTCAAACCTCAGATCAAATGCTGCAGGATATCCTTACCCTGAAGCGGTAAGTTAGGAGAGGACAAGGCGCGCTTGGTCTTAGAAAGGGTCAATGATACGGGTCACGAGACTTGACGGAAAGGAATTCTATGTAAACCCTCACCAGATCGAGTACATAGAATCCAATCCGGATACAACGCTTATCATGCTCTCAGGAAAACGGCTGGTAGTCCTCGAGGACTACCAGTCTGTCTTCGAGAGAATCGTCGAGTACCGACGACTAATCGGCGCCTTCAAGAACGAGGAGTAGCTGCTCTATGGATCTCGGAACCATAATTGGCGTATTTCTTGGATTGTTTATGGTCCTGTTCGGAATTATCTCGAGCAGCGCCGGTCTGGGAATATACTGGAATGCCCCCTCCGTACTCATCGTCATAGGTGGGTCCTTCGGAGCGTTGATGGTCGCAAACCCCCTGAATAGAATGCTCGCGATAGTGCGCTACATCAATCTCACGCTTCGGGTACCGAACTACGAAGAGGAGCGAATAATCGCCAACCTGGTAACCTTTTCCGAAAAGGCGCGTCGTGAGGGACTCCTCGCGCTCGAGGACGACCTCGAGGAGGTCGAGGAGGAGTTCATGCGAAAGGGGATCCAACTCGTCGTCGACGGGACAGATCCGGAAATCATCAAGAACATCCTCTACACCGAGCTGAACCAGCTACAAGAGCGTCATCAAGACGGCATTCAGATTTTCGATCAGTGGGGCAAGTTGGCACCGGCCTTCGGAATGCTCGGAACTCTCATTGGTCTTATTGCGATGCTCGCAAATCTCAACGACTCTTCAGCCATTGGATCGGGGATGAGCGTCGCGTTGATTACCACTCTCTACGGCGCATTCCTCGCGAACTTGATCTTCATTCCGATGAAGCACAAACTGGAGGGGCGCGATAAGTATGAAACCCTGGTCCGTGAGATAATGGTCGAAGGGATACTCTCGATACAATCGGGAGACAATCCCCGCATACTCGAGGAAAAGCTGCTATCGTTCCTGCCGCCGTCGCGAAGAGACGCGGTCAGACAGGAATCGGCACGAGAGTAGGAGGAAAGAAACGCAACAATGCTAGCAACTAGAAGAAGGAAGAAACGATGTCCTCCCGAAGGTTCGCCGGATTGGATGACGACCTACGGAGACATGACGACGCTCATCCTCACCTTCTTCGTTTTGCTCTACACGGCAGCGACGATTAGCGGGAGCAAGCTGCAGCTGATCATCGCGGCTTTCACCGGTCTTGGCAGTCTTACCGGAGGCAACACCCTGCAGACAGGGCCGCTTGCCGAGCTGGGAAATGACATCATGTCGCTTCCGTCTCAGGAGCGGGGTCGAGCCCTTTCGACGGCGCGCAATCGGGCCGTCGCCGAGTTTCAACCGGAGATACGAGCACATCAGGTAAGGGTGACTCTGGATCAGCGAGGGCTGGTCATTACACTGGCGTCCGACGCATTCTTTAGACCGGCCAGTGCGCAGGTCGACATCAACGCAACACGAACCGTTCTCCAGAAGATAGCGGCGTTATTGAAGTCCATGCCGAACAGACAATTCCGAATTGAAGGGTACACCGACAACACACCGACCGATCCCAGCGGCCCCTATCCGACGAACTGGGAGCTTTCGACCGCGAGGGCCACGAACGTTCTGCATTACCTCGTCGACTTCGGGGTCAACGATCAGCAATTCCAGGTTGACGGATTTGGCGATACCCACCCTCTTGTCAGCAACTCAACACCTGAGGGCCGTGCCTACAACCGTCGGGTGGACATCGTCATAATGGAGAACCAGGGATCTCAGTAGGAGTCGCCGCGGGAGGGGCGGAAATGGCGTTTTTGGTGCATTTCGAAAAACTCACAAAAGGGGTTTGCAAATTCTCGTTAAGTCTGCTAAATTTTATCAATATAGGTGGAGATCACTATGGGCGATGAAGATGATTTCATGGGAGGGGAGCCCGTAGCCGACCAAGACCTCGAAGTCGGACGCAGAATCGGTTTTCTTCCCGCGGTCGCGATAAAGATCCTCAAATGGGCGGCGCTTGCCATCGCCGCAGTCATCTTTGTCGTCACCGTAGTCGTCATCACGGTCTCGATCATGGGGCGAGGGACGAAAGAGGCCGGATATCCTGTCAACTCCCCCGAGTACCAGGGAAAACAGCCCGTTCAATCCTGGTATACGAACATCCCTGAGATACGCGGCCGCACGGCTGATTCGAATCCGACGACCTACATCATCAAGGTCGATCTCGGATACAAGCTGAACGACAAGCAGGTTCAGACGGAGTTGGTTGCCCGAACGCCGCTGTTGACCGACATGATTCGAGGATTCTTCAGCTCGAAGATGGCGAATGAATTGACCAATCCGAGCGACGAAAATCAACTGAAAGAGGCGCTTCGCACGAAGATCAACAACATAATGACTTCGGGGAAGATAATGTCCATCGCGTTCACGACGTTCAACGTGGTACCTCTATAGGGGTCGGATAGATAGATGAACGAAGTTCTGTCACAGGACGAAATAGACCAACTTCTTACCGCTATTTCGACCGGTGATATCGAGACCGAAGAGGTCAGCCAGGCCGCAGACCAGCGTAAGATCAAGATCTACGACTTCAAGCGACCCGACAAGTTCTCGAAGGAACAAATCCGTACGGTCTCGATCATGCATGAGACCTTCGCTCGTCTGACGACCACAGCGCTATCGGCGCAGTTGCGGAGCATGGTTCACGTTCACGTGGCCTCGGTCGATCAGCTGACCTATGAGGAGTTCATCCGTTCCATACCGAACCCGACCACGCTCGGCATCATCAATATGGATCCGCTGAAGGGTTCGTCGGTTCTCGAGATCGATCCCTCTGTGACATTCACCATTATTGACCGCCTTTTCGGAGGACAGGGCGAAGGCGCGAAGGTAACCAGGGATTTGTCGGATATCGAGCAATCGGTCATGGAGGGCATCATCGTCCGAATTCTCGGCAACCTGAGAGAAGCATGGAGTCAGGTGATCGATCTGCGACCCCGGCTCGGGCAGATCGAGACGAATCCACAATTCGCCCAGATAGTTCCACCTACCGAGATGGTCGTGCTCGTCACGCTGGAGACGAAGGTCGGTGAGGTCGAGGGGATGATGAACTTCTGTATTCCCTACATTACCATTGAACCGATCATCTCGAAGTTGTCGGCGCAGTACATGTACTCCTCGGTCCGCAGCGGTGCCACCACCGAGAATTTGAACATACTTCGCGAGCGCATTTCGACGGTCGAGGTGCCCGTGGTCGCCGAGATCGGCAATATGGACCTGCGTGTTCGTGACGTCCTGGCACTCAGGAACGGCGATGTCATTCGTCTACCGAATACTCGAGTGCGCGATCCCATGGTTTTGAAGGTGGGCAATAGACGAAAGTTCTTGTGCCGTCCGGGAGTTATCGGGGGGAAGGTGGCGGTCCAGATAACCCGCAAGCTTGAAGAGACCCAAAAAGAGGAGTTCGAGGAACTTGCGGCTGAAGGAGAAGATTAGGAATGAGTGACGGTTCCCTTTCACAAGATGAAATAGATGCCCTATTGGCAGGCGGAGGCGGAATGGATCTGGGCTCGGAGCCCGCGCCCGCATCTCAAGCCAAGGCAGGGGGCGGGACAGACGTGCGCGAGGTCGTCAACCTGCTCGGGGGCCTGACCGATTCACTCTCCTCGAATCTCTCGACAATGCTCGGCAAGAACGTTCAGATCGATGCACCGAGAGGCGGAGTTGTTTCGCGAGAGGAGGTCGGAGCTGCGCTCGGCGATCAGGTAGTAGCGCTCCGATTCGACCTTACCGGCAACGTCGCGGGCGAACATGCATATCTCTTCGGCTCGGATCTGGGCGCAGTGGTGGCGGGCCTCATGATGGGACAGGAGGATGTGGAGCTGAGCGACGCCGCGCTGTCGGCGCTCGAAGAGGCCGGCAACACGATGGCCGGGTCCATGGTGACCGAGCTCAGTGAGCGGGTCGGGGACTCAGTCACGACCTCGCAGGGGCAGACTCAGCTGGTGTCGAAAAACGAGCTCGACTTCGTGGAAGACAGCTATCTTCGCGTTTCCTACCCGGTTACCATCGAAGGCGAAAGTCCCTCAGAAATCGTGGAGGTTTTCTCCCTGCCGCTTGCAACGCAAGTTAACGCCATGCTCGCATCCGGAGCAAGAAGTGCCTCGCCGGGAGCCGGTGCTCAGCAACGGCGGACGAATCCGCAGCCATCGGCGCCCGCGAGCTCCGCTGCCGCATCCTTGGGCGGCATGTTCGGTGAGCAGCCGCCGGCAGGCGGGGGACAGTTCTCACAGCCTGCGAACGTCCAGTCGGTTCAATTCCCAACGCTCGCATCGGGTTCGGGCGGCCCGTCTGATCAAGGCAACATCAGTCTCCTTATGGACGTCTACATGGAGATGACGGTCGAGCTTGGTCGAACCCGCAAGCTGATCCGTGATATCCTCGGCATGGGAGAGGGAACGATCATCGAGCTCGATAAGTTGGCCGGCGAACCGGTAGACATACTTGTCAATCACAAGCTCATTGCCAAAGGAGAGGTGGTTGTTATTGATGAAAACTTCGGGGTCAGGGTTACAGAGATAGTCTCCCCGATTGATAGGGTATCGGACATGTAGATGCGGCTGTCTGCTCGCACACAAATCTAGTCGATATTCAATACTTGGGAGGGGATGTGAATATTCGATTTGCGATTCTATCGCTCGTTCTTGTCTTTTTTATCATTGCACCTGCGATTGCGCAGGAGTCACCAAAACCTACTCATACCTCGACTGCCGCCGCCGTGGGGGCCACCTCCGCAGCGGGGGGGAGCACGTCCGCCCAATCGGGCTCGAGCTCGGCCCTGCCAAACGAGAAGACTCTCTTGATCGGCGGAGGCTCGAACGCTGCAAACCAGTCGGTCAAGCCCGTGAAGGCGCTCGGTGTCTGGGATTTCGTGCAGATGATCCTCGTTCTCGGATTGGTGGTCGCAGGCATCTATCTCCTCTTCTATTTCTTGAAGAAGATGGGCGGCCCGAAGGCCCAAGACAACGCTCTAATCGGGGTCTTGTCGACGAAGGTGCTTCAGCCAAACCGCGCCATTCACCTCGTCGACGTTGGCGGGCAACTCTACATTGTCGGAACCTCCGAAAACAGCGTTAACCTCGTCTCGGCCATCGAAGACAAAGAGGCAATCGACGAGATACGGCTGCGCGCCGCGCAATCGGGGTCAAGACCGGAACGCAAGAGCTTCTTCGACCTGTTCGCCGGAAGCTTTCGAAAGGGAATGAACGGCGGATTCGGATTCTCAGGCTCGGTCAATAATTCTATGGGATTCATAAAACAACAGAGGGAGCGACTGAAGAAGATGTAGTACACAGTCCTATTGCTGGCTTGTCAGTTGAAACTGGGAGGGGAAATGACAAGGAAGATTCTGATATTGGTGGTCTCTCTGTGCGTCGTCGGTTTGGCGGCAACGCCCAGCCTCTTCGCACAACAGACCACTCCGACCGCTACGCGCACCGCCACGACCGCCGGAAACGGACTGACGGTGCCGTTCGTAAATCTGTCAATCAGGCAGCCGCAGAACAACAAGGAAGTTGCGTTGAGCCTGCAGTTGCTTCTGTTGCTGGCCGTCCTGACGCTTGCTCCGTCCATCATCATTCTGATGACCTCGTTTCTACGAATCGCAATCGTCTTCGACTTCATCAAACGCGCATTATCGCTGCAGCAGGTTCCGCCGAACCAGGTGCTCATGGGGATTGCTCTATTCCTGACCTTGTTCGTCATGTGGCCGACTTTCGACAAGATGTACACGGACTCCTTCAAGCCGTTTGCTGACGGCAAGATTGGAATCGAAGAGATGTACACGAAAGGAGTCGCGCCGTTGCGAATATTCATGTACAAGCAGATGGCTTCGGATCCACGCAACATTGAGCTGTTCATGAGTATGCGAGGCCTTCCGAAGCCAAAAGACCTATCCGACGTACCGACATACGTACTCATTCCGGCTTTCATACTTCACGAGATGACTGTCGCCTTCAAGATCGGAATTCTGATATTCGTGCCGTTCATTATCATAGATATGGTGGTAGCGTCGACGCTCATGTCGATGGGAATGATCATGCTGCCGCCTGTGCTCATATCCCTTCCGTTCAAGCTCATATTGTTCGTGCTCGTCAATGGTTGGGATCTTCTGACTCAACAAGTCATCAATAGCTTTCATTAGGGGAGAGGAGACTACAAAAGATGACCCTCGGGTATGCGACCTATATTTTTCGTACCGGTGTCCTTCAGATACTCATTCTCGCAGCACCGGTGCTTATAATCGGGATGGCGGTCGGATTGATTATCTCGATTCTCCAAGCCACAACTTCGATTCAGGAACAAACGCTCTCGTTCGTGCCAAAGATCGCTGCGATCCTGCTCGCGTTGATCTTGTTTGGTCCCTGGATGTTCACGACACTGTCGCAGTATGCGCAGAACCTTTTTGCGCGCATACCGGACATGGTGAATTAGGACCGCAACGGTGTCGCTCGACTTCATAGTCCAGAACGCACAGCTCTTTCTCCTCGTATTCGTCCGAGTTCTGGCGATCGTCGAGCTTGCACCGCTGTTGAGCTCCGGCGGCGTGCCGCAGATTGCGAAGATCGGTCTTTCCTTCTTCGCGGCCGTCGTTGTGTTTCCCAGCGTCAAGGCCGCTGGGTACCCAATTCCCGACGTCGCTCTGGAATACATCCTACTGTTAGTCGGCGAGGCGCTCATTGGAATTATCATCGCCTTCTTCCTTATCATCATCTACTCGGCCTTCAATATGGCCGGCGAGCTCTTTTCCCTGCAGATGGGTTTCGGCGCCTCTCAAGTATTCGATCCGCTGGCCCAAATCGAAATTCCGATTATGGGGCAGTTCATAAACAGCGTGGCGATGTTTATCTTCATCATAGTCGGCGGGTTTCAGAAGCTCTTTCTCGTCGGAGTGCTCGGTTCATTCAAAGCGATGCGCGCCGTCGATTTCGTCATCCACCGGGATGCGGTATTTCAGACAATGACCGGGAGCCTGCCCGCGCTCTTTCAAACGGCGATGCTCATCGCGTTTCCGATACTCGGCACGCTGCTCCTGGTTTCGGTATCGATGGGACTGCTCGCAAAGGCGGCTCCACAGATGAACCTGCTGACGATGGGCTTCCCGATCACGATCAGCGTTGCTTTCATCGTGATCTTCCTGACGCTTCCATTCCTCGTGCAGGCAATGTCGACGGTCGTGCAACAGAGCTACGATAGTCTGGCGGTGCTCCTGACGGAGATGAAGGGGGCGCACCCGTGATCCAGAGCGTTAGCGGTTTCGAAGGGCGCCTCCGTCTCTCCTGTCGAAACATGAAGGGTGATGAGTCGCGCTTTGTTTTCGACATCCAGTGGTTTGCGGCAGAGGACGAAGGCAGAACCGAGGAGCCGACCGAACAGAAGATCCGGAAGGCTCGTGAAGAGGGCAAGGTGGCCAAATCGTCGGAGCTGACCTCGGCCCTTGTCCTCCTCTTTCCGGTCGTGATGATAGGGATTCTCGCACCGTTCATCTTTCAGCAGATGGCCGAGATGCTACGCTACTTTTTCAGCAGCTCGGCGGAGATCGACGTTACGAGTCAATCCACGATCGTCCCCGTCTTCTATTCCTACTTCATCAAGCTCGTGCTGCCGATTGCAGCCATAGCGTTCGTCGCTGCGATCATGGGAAACGTCTTCCAGGTCGGCTTCCTGTTTACGGTGAAACCGATTACGCCCGACCTTACGAAGATCATTCCTCGATTTGGACGCTTCTTCCGAAAATCGTTGTTCTCAGGAGAGGCTCTGTTCAACCTCGCCAAATCGATATTGAAAATCGCGATCATCGCGTTCGTTGCCTTCCTCAACATTCGCAACGACTACCCGAAGCTCGCGCACCTGGTTTCCACTCCATTTCTCCTCGGGGTTCGGACGATCGCCTCGGTTGCTTTTCGTATCCTGGTTGAGGCAGCGATCGCCATGTTGCTGATTTCCCTTCCAGACTATCTCTTCCAGCGCAGGCTCCACATCGAATCTCTCAAGATGTCGAAGCAGGAGGTAAAGGAAGAGCGGAAACAGGCAGAAGGGGATCCTATGGTGCGATCGCGGCTCCGGGAGCGAATGCGCGATCTCATGACCCGAAACATGCTGCAGACCGTACCGAGAGCGGATGTCGTCATCACGAACCCGACTCACTTTGCAGTGGCGATGGAGTGGAAGCGCGAACGGATGCCGGCACCGATGGTCGTCGCGAAAGGTCAGGACCACATTGCGGCAAGGATCCGGGAGATTGCGACCGAGCACAACATTCCGCTCATCGAGAACAAACCGCTCGCTCGGGCCCTCTTTCAGGAGGTCGAGATCGGCGACGTCATCCCTGAGCAGTACTACGAGGTAATGGCAGTCATTCTGGCGCAGGTCTACAGAATGACGGGAAAGGCGGTTTAGAGATGGTCGGTGGCTACAATTCATTATGGAATAGAAAAAGGAGTCACTATGGCTGACGTCCGGAGGATTCTGAGCTCCGCATTCCTTTCACAGAAGAGCGATATCTTCGTCGCGGCCGGTGTCGTCGTGGTCGTCATGATGATGATCATACCGGTACCGACCGTGCTGCTCGACGTGCTCCTTGCCTTCAATCTCACGCTGGCGTTGCTGATCATATTGATCGTCTTGTATACCCAACGGGCGCTCGAGTTCTCGGTTTTCCCGACTATCTTGCTCGTGGCGACGGTTTTCGGGTTGGCGTTGAACGTCAGCTCAACAAGGCTGATTCTCTCTCAAGGATCGCATTTTGGTGGGAGGATCATCCGGGCGTTTGCGACCTTCGTGGTCGGTTCCTCGGGTACCCAGGGTCTCGTCATCGGCTTCATCATCTTCATCATCATAATATCGGTGCAATTCATCGTCATCACAAAGGGTGCGACCAGGGTCGCCGAAGTTGCGGCACGCTTCACTTTGGATTCCCTGCCCGGAAAGCAGATGGCGATCGAAGCAGAGTACAATAGCGGGGCGATCACCGAGGAGGAGGCGCAGAAACGGAAGAACGACCTTCAGCGGGAGGTCGATTTCTACGGTGCCATGGACGGTGCCTCGAAGTTTGTCTCCGGAAATGTCAAGGTCGGAATCCTCATCACAGCCATCAATATCATCGGCGGCATCATCGTCGGCACGACGATTCGTGGCGAATCGATCGGAAGTGCGCTCAACACCTACATTCGTCTCACTATCGGCGACGGTCTCGTCACGCAGTTCCCGGCGCTTCTGATCTCCACGGCTACCGGTCTCATCGTAACGCGGGCAATCTCGGACGGAACCTTCGGGAGAGACGTCACCGTGCAGTTTTCCCGTCAGTCTCGTATCTACTGGATAGCCGCGATCTTCCTTTTCGTCATAGCGTTTATTCCCGGCTTTCCCTGGTACGTGCTGATTCCCATGGCCATAGTGACCGGCGTGCTCGCCTACCGTTTGTCGGCTCGTGGTGAGCGAGACAAGGAGAAGGAACGGCTAAGGGAGGCCGGGGAGGCCGCCCGCGAAGCGCCTGCAGAGATTTCTCCGCTCGTCCCCCTTGATCCACTCTCATTGGAGCTCGGCTATGGGCTTATCCCGCTCGTCGACAAAGATCAGGGAGCGGAATTGCTCGACCGAATCACTCGAATCAGGAGAGAATCGGCTCTCGACCTCGGATTGGTGGTGCCGAGGATCCGAATAATCGACAACATGCGTTTGGAGCCCTCCCAGTATTGTTTCAAGATCAAAGGAGTGGACGTCGGAACGGGAACGATTCGGATTGGATCCTACCTTGCTATCAACCCGGGTTCGGTCAAGGAGGAGATCGAGGGAGAGACGACGACCGACCCTGCATTCGGACTCCCCGGCCTCTGGATATCCGAGGACGACCGAGAGAGAGCCGAGCGCGCCGGCTACACAGTCGTCGATTCACCATCGATCGTCGCTACCCACCTGACGGAGATAATCAAGCGGCATGCGGCGGAGATACTCGGCCGACAGGAAGCGCAGGCAATCCTGGATGCCCTCAAGAACGACTATCCAGCGGTAGTTGAGGAGGTCGGAAAGTCCCTCAACGTCGGCGAGGTTCAGAAGGTCCTGCAGGGTCTGCTCAGAGAGCAGGTGTCAATCCGGAACATGGTAGTCATTCTCGAGACGCTTGCCGACTACGCGGGCATCTCCAAGGATGTCGGTTTCCTGATCGAAAAGGTCCGACAAGCTCTTGGTAGGCAGATTTGTTTGCAGTATTCTGACGAGAAAACCCTTCGGGTCCTAACGATAAACCCGGCGCTCGAACAGGAGCTCATCGATTCGCGGGTCGAAACCACCGGCGGAGTAGTCGCCGGTCTCGAACCGCAGATGCAGAGAGCCTGGATCGAGGCGGTGTCGCGCGCGGTGAAACAGGTCCAGGAGCTCGGGCATCTCCCGATTGTCCTGTGCTCGGAGGCGGCGAGGCCGTTGGTCAAGTCGAGCACCGAGCGAGAGATCCCGACGCTATCAGTCTTATCCGTTCCGGAAATCGTTCCGGACATCCGAGTGGAAGCCCTCGGTGAGATTAGAATCGAGGAAGAAAGGACGTAGAGGAGATGCAATATTTCACTGAACAAGCTCCCACCCATCGGGAGGTAATGGATCGCATCAGGATCAAGTACGGCGAGAGGGCGAAGATACTCACTCAGAAGAGCATTCGAATGGGCGGCTTCATGGGGCTCTTTGCAAAAGAGGGAATCGAGATCGCCGGATATATCTCCCAGGAACCAATGAACGCAAAACGGTACGACGTCGAAGAGGAGAAGAAGAAGATTCTGCGGGACGTGAAGAGCGACCAGACGCTGGCGCAGGTGCTGCAGGAAGTACAGGCCATAAAGCACAAGATCGAGAGCGAAGCCTCGAAGCCAAAATTCGAAGAGCCGAATCCCTCTATTGCGAAGCTCCAGGACCTCTTGAGCGACAACGATTTCAGCCCGTCCTACGTCCAGAAGATGGTCGCAAAAATCAAACACGATCTCACCTTGGAGGACCTGGCAGACTACCGGCTGGTTCAGGCGACGGCGATGAACTGGATCGGCGAATCGGTTTCGATCTATCGGGAGAAGCCGCGAGCGACACCGCGAATCCTTGTTCTCGTGGGGCCGACCGGCGTCGGCAAGACCACGACGATCGCAAAGCTTGCAGCCCTATACGGCATCGGCAACTCACGCAAGAAAGCGAAAACCGTGCGAATGCTTACGATCGACAACTATCGTATTGGGGCGAGAAATCAAATCGAAACCTACGGCGAAATCATGAATATACCCGTTTCCTGCGTGGAAACCATTCCCGAGTTGAAACAGAAGCTCGCTCTCTATTCGGATGTCGATCTGGTGCTCGTCGACACGATCGGGAAGAGCCCCAAAGATCATTTGAAGCTCGCAGAAATGCAGGAGCTCATCGAAGCGTGTGGGGAGCAGGCGGAAATCTATCTTGCCTTGAGCGCAACCACGAAGACCTCCGACATTCGCGAAATCGTTACGCAATTCGAGCCTTTCAAGTATCGAGCCGTGGTACTGACGAAACTCGACGAGACCATGCGGATTGGAAACATCATAAGCATACTCTCGGAGAAGCAGAAGTCGCTTCTGTTCTTCACGACCGGCCAGAATGTGCCTCAGGACATTGAGCGCGCGTCGGTGCCAGTCTTGCTAAAGCACCTCGAAGGGTTCAAAGTCAACTGGGACTATGTCGAGAAGAAATTCTCCGACGGAGCCGAAGAGGACGCCAAGGTTTTGGAGTGGAGTTAGGAATGGCTGATCAAGCAGAGCAGCTGAGAGAACTGGTTCGAAATCGGGACCAGGCTGCAGGACAGAATGGAAGTTCCAAGAAGACGCGCATCATCGCGATAGCGAGCGGCAAGGGTGGCGTAGGGAAGACCAACATCTCGATCAACATGGCGCTGGCTTACGCACAGCTCGGGAAGAAAGTCATCGTGATGGATGCGGATCTCGGGCTCGCTAACGTCAACGTCGTCCTCGGGATGATACCCAAATATAACCTGTATCATCTCATTCGCAAGCAGAAAAGGATGACCGACATCATTCTCGACACTACATACGGAATTCAGATCGTCGCCGGGGCATCCGGATTCTCTAAGATTGCGAATCTGTCGGACGACGAACGTGAAGGTTTCATCCGGGAGCTTTCCGAGCTTCAGACTGCCGATATCATAATCATCGACACCAGTGCCGGCGTATCGAACAACGTGCTTTCGTTCGTCCGGGCGGCCGACGACGCGCTGATCATCACAACTCCCGAACCGACAGCGATTACCGACGCGTACGGAATCATCAAGATCATAGCGACGGAAATCGACAACATGAATCTCGGTCTGAAGTTGATTGTCAACCGAGTGAAAACCGTCACGGAAGGCCGGCGCGTCGCGGAACGGGTCATTAACATCGCGGGACAGTTTTTGAATCTCAAGGTCGACTATCTTGGATATGTATATGATGACCCCGCCGTACAGACTGCGGTTCTCAAACAACGGCCCTTTCTCATTTCAGAGCCGGGCGGAAAGGCGTCGATATGTCTAAAACATATCGTTGGTCGTCTTGAAAAGGTGGAATACAAAGAGGGTGGAGGTATTGGTCATTTCTTACGCAAGCTCATGGGACATTGAATGGGAAATTCGGCCCGGCTTGACTGTCATATTCTTTTGCCATAAGCTGTTACTGGGGAGTGCCGGTTATGATTAACTGGAAAGTAGTAATTGGCAGCGGCGCTGTTGCCGTGGTCCTTTCACTCTTGACAGGAGTCATAAGCGGCGTTTCTTTTGGCACCCTCCTGCTGCGTGCGCTCATGTGGGGTGTCATTTTTTGTGGAGTCGGATCCGGCGTATCGTACGTGATTTCGAAATACCTGCCGGAGCTTTTCTCCTCTTCCGCCTCGGGCAGGACGAAGGAAACCGCGGAGCAACCGAACAATGTGGATATCGTTCTGCCCGACGAGAATCCCCATGTCGCTGAGGATGCGGATTTCGGTGGAGATGCCGAACGCGAGGCTCAGCAAGAGTCCTTTAATTTCGCCGATTCAGGGGAAGCTCCGCCGTCGCGGGCCGAACGCTTCGGTGGGGAGCTCGTCGAAGAGGTGGAAGAGGTCGAGGCCGAGTCGGACGATGCGCTTCGAGGTTCCGAAAGGCGGCCCCCGGGCGGAAGTGACGAAGATTCGGCGGACGAGCTACCCACTCTGGAGGGTGACGCAACCGATTTCTCGACTCCAGATGAGCAGGGTCGGGTGGGGTCGGCCGGAGTTTCGGACATATCCAACATCTCGGGTCGCGGTTCGACCGTCGACATACTTGGTCACGAAGCCGATACGGAAGAGATCGCCAAAGCAATTCGCACGGCGCTAAAGAAGGATCAGAAAGGATAGGGTATGAGGGAAAAGCTCTTGGAAGACATGTCCGAAGAAGAGCTTTGGACGATGTACAGAGAGACGAAAAACCCGAAGGTCCGGGACTTGTTTGTCAAACAATACGCACCGCTCGTGAAATATGTGGCCGGGAAGATCGCAATGGCGATGCCCCACAACGTCGAGTTCGATGACCTCGTCGGATTCGGTGTCTTCGGTCTGTTCGATGCGATCAGCAAGTTCGACCCCGAAAAGCACGTCAAGTTCAAGACCTACGCTGTCACCCGAATTCGCGGCGCGATATTTGACGAGCTCCGTTCAATCGATTGGGTTCCGCGATCGATTCGTCAGAAAACGAGAGAGGTCGAAGAGGTCGTGCATCGACTGGAAGCCTCGTTGGGGAGAGCCGCCTCCGACAAAGAGATTTCCCGTGAGCTCGGAATCAGCGTAGCCGAGTTCCAGAAGCTGATGCTGAAAATTTCGAGCACGTCTATTCTTTCGTTGAACGACGTCTGGTACAGCGGCGACGACAACGACAAAGTCTCGATCGTCGAGAGCATCGAATCACCGCAGAGCATGAATCCGGATACGATTATCGAGAAGGAGGAGATCAAGAGAGTCATTATCAACGCAATCAACGAGCTGCCGGAAAAGGAAAAGAAGGTGCTCGTACTGTACTACTATGAAGATCTTACCCTGAAAGAAATCGGAAAAGTTCTGGAAGTTACCGAGTCGCGGGTGTCCCAGCTTCACACCAAAGCGATCATGAGACTGCGTGCCAAGCTTACGAATATCAAGAAGGGGATTCTTTGAAGATGGTTACGGTAGACCAACTGCGCGGATATATGCGTAGACGCGCCGACGCGGATAGGAGCAAGAAGACAGTGGAGGTCAGTGGAAGCTCCATCGAGGAGGCTCTGGGACAGGCCTCGATCGAGCTCGGGCTTCCGGTCAAGGAGCTCGACTACGAGGTGCTCGTTCAGGGCAGCAAGGGCGCATTCGGTATGGGAAAGAAGGAATGGGTCCTCACTGCCTATGAGGCGACCCGTTCGGACGAGCAGGTGGCATACGAGGGAGAGGTTGCAATGGACTTCGACCTCGATTTTTCCGGTGAGTCGCAGAAAGCTGATGTCGACGGTGAAGTATTTGTGCGCCTCTCTCCCGAAGGTGCCTTTGTCAAGGTCACGCCTCCGAAGGGCAAGGGCAAACGGGCAGTCGAGCGTCGGGCTATTGAGAAGCTGCTTGCTCGATCGGTCACGGAATACAACTCCGATTTGCTATCACGTGCCGTAAAACAAGCGGATGCTCAGTACGTTCGAGTCGGGGAGTTCCGGTACAACCCGGTCAACGATTCGGTCATGACGGTCGACATTACCGAGAGCGAGATGAAGGCTGTTATGGTTGTCAGTCGTCCCGGCCCGGGAGGGACCGATCTCACCGCAGCAGGAATGATCGAGATACTCAAGAACAACGGCGTAGTCCACGGGATCAAGGAAGACGTAATCCAAGAGTTCGAGGATCATCCCGACTACGGCGAACCTGTCACCGTTGCAGAAGGCACTCGCCCGGTAAACGGAAACGACGGGGAGATCATATACAATTTCGAAACCGACAGATCCAACATCCGGCTAAAAGAGAAGAACGGTCGGGTGGATTTCCGGGAATTGAATCTTGTTCAGAACGTAGTCGAGGGGCAGATCCTCGCACGCAAGGTGGATGCCCAAGGAGGCACCCCGGGCCGAACCGTCACCGGCAAGCTGATTCCGGCCAAGCCGGGAAAGGATGTCGAGATCGGTGTGGGAAAGAACGTCGAGCTGTCTGACGACGGAACGACCCTGAAGGCAATGATCAACGGGCAGGTCATCCTCGTCGGCGAAAAGATCAACGTCGAACCGCTCTACGTAGTCGAGGGTGATGTCAACTTGAAAACGGGCGGAAACGTCATATTCCTTGGGACGGTGCTCGTAAAAGGAAGCGTAGAAGACGGTTTCAAGGTCAAGGCTTCCGGAAATATCGAAGTCATCGGAAACGTCGGCAAATGTGAGCTCGATGCGGAAGGCGACATCATTGTTCATCAGGGTATCAATGGTAAGAGCGGCGGACACGTGTCGGCTGGAAAAGGTGTGTGGGCGAAGTTCATCGAAAACGCCGTCGTGGATGCAGGAGAAATGGTCATTGCGAGCGACGGAATCATCAACTCTGATGTAGCGGCCGACCACACGATCGCATGTCATGGAAAGCGGGCCACGATCGTCGGGGGGCGTCTGCGCGCCGCCGAATTGATAGTCGCAAAGACGTTCGGTTCGATATCCGGTTCGGAGACGATTCTCGAAGTCGGCTACGATCCGAAGAGCAAGGCACGGCTCGCCAACGAAGAAGAGGCGATTCGCGGTATCGACAAGACTCTCGAAGAGGTTGATCTGAACATACACACTCTGACGAACCTTAAGAGAGCGCAAGGGAACAAACTGCCCGAAGAGAAGGAAAACTACCTCGTGGAGCTTACCGGACGCAAAGAGGAGCTGCTCGAGGAAAAGGAAGGGCACGAGAAAGAAATCGAAGAGATTCGCCTCTACTTGTCCTCGCTTCAAATCAAAGGGAAGATTTCCGCTTCCACCCGGGTTTATCCAGGTATCAAGATCTACATCAAGGATGCAAGCCTGGAGGTTAGAAACGAGTTCAAGGCGGTCACCTTCATCAACGAATCGAACCTTGTAAAAGTCACAAAGTATGAGGAGCCTGAGGAGGATTTCGAGCGGAGGAAGTAATGCCGATTGAACCGATAGATCTACAGGTGCTGTTTTCCCGCATGCTCGACGTGGGAAAGGAACAGGCCGTTCAGAACCAGTTGGTCAATGTGGCTCAGTCCGTCCAGGCGAGTGAGTTGGTGAGAAAGACTCAAGAGCAGTCGAACAGCGTCAATCAAACCAAGGAGACCGATGAGGTTCGGCCAACAGGAGAAGGAGAGGGAAAGGCGGGCGCCGGCGGAAGCGAGAACGAGGAACAGAAGAAGCGGAAATCCAAGCAACGGGATCGGAGGGCTTCGTTCCAGGACCCCGAGCTCGGCAGAAATATCGACATAATCGGATAGTGGCGGATCATGGTCGGAACTCTTCTTGTCATTCTTGCGAACTGCGTGGTTCTCTTTATCTTCTTCGTCTATTTTAGAAGGCGGATCGATCGCGCCCTCCAATCCGAAAGCATACTCAGCGATATTCGCGCCGAAGTGGACCAGATGATTGTCGAGCTCAATCAGACGACGGATCGAAACGTCGGGCTTGTAGAGGATCATCTCGAACGCCTCGCGACTCGCATCGCAGAGGCCGATCGACGCATCGTAGTTCTCAAGAAGGAAGCCGAGAAGGTGCGCACTGCCGACACAGTCTACTCTCGACTCAAGCCCGTGGCTCTTCCTCGCCAGCCGGAGGTGAAGAAAGCCGAGCAGAAGCCGGAAGCCCTTCCAGAGAAGAAGAAAACGATACGCGATCAAGTTCTCGAGCTTTATCGATCCGGCATGGAAGCGCGCGAGATCGCAGCCAAAGTGGACAAGACCCTGGGAGAGGTAGAGCTTATCATCACACTGGGTACAAACCGAGCATAGAGAGGGAAATGGAAAAAGACAGGATCGAGCAATTCCTACGCGACGCTGCTGACTTCTGCAAGAACCTGAAACACGCCTTCAAGCGTCTCGAAAACGAACCGGAGAACCGCGACCTCATACATCAGGCCTTCCGCCACGTCCATTCCCTCAAGTCCGAGTCGCAGTTTCTGGGCCTCGAGGAGCTTGGCGCGATCGCTCACGAAATGGAGGGGGTTCTCGAACAGATTCGTAGAGGCACGTTGGCCCCCGACACGGAAAGTCTCGGTATCTTGTTCCCAATGCTCGACGCTTTCGAGGAGGGCCTTAGCGGGCTGTCGGAGGGGCAAGCTGCCGATCTCCTGTCCGGCGGAAACGAAGAGTCCTCCCAAGGAACCGAGTCGCCGAAACCCGTCGGTTCGCGTCGCGACGACGTTCCGCACTTCGGCGAGTTCGAGCGGCAGCTCATCCGAGAGGCACGAGCCAGAGGGGAGAGATTCTTCCGGCTGACCTGCGAAATCGAAGAATCTGCTCCGATCAAGTATCCGAAGGCCTATCTTGTGGTGAACAATCTCGAAGTCGAGACGAACGTAATCCGTACGGTGCCTAGCTTCGAGACGACGGAGGATGATGCCTATCAGGTGTTCTCCGTCTACTTCACCGCTTCGCTCGGCGAGGAGCGAATTCGCAGCTCGATCGATGTCGATCAGATCAAATCTGTGGAGATTGCCGAGATAGCATATCGTCTTCTGGAAGAGGTCGGCGAAGTTGCCCCGCAGCGCGCTCCCTCCAATGTACGACGCGGGCCATCTTCGGTACGGATCGAGAACGGTCGCCTCGACGAAATACAACGTAGACTGCGCGAAATCGAGACACTCACAGCCCGGGTTCGGAAATCAGTGAGCGTCCAGCCTGGAGACGGCGCAATGGAATCCGGCCTGAGCCGTCTATCGAAGGCTATACCGACAGTGTCGCGGCTCGTGGTAGAGGCCCGCTCCGTGCCGATCTCGGATGAGTTGCGACATTTACCGTGGCTCGTTCAAGACCTTGCAACGAAGCTCAAGAAGCAGGTGCGTTTGACGATCATGGGAGGCTCCGTGAAGGCCGATCGCAGGCTGGTATCCATGCTATCAGAACCACTCGTGCACTTGGTCAGGAATGCGGTGGATCACGGTATCGAAAGCCCGGAGGAAAGGAGAGCGAGCGGAAAGCATACTGAGGGGCTGGTTGCGATCTCCGCGGTGGAACGCGACGGTGAGTTGGTGCTGCAGGTCGGTGACGATGGGCGAGGTATCTCGGAGGATGCAGTTCGCGCACGCGCGACCGAGTTGGGCTTTCGTTCAGGTCCTGAGCCGGCGGGTGCGAGAGTTGGAGCGGAAAAAGCCGATGAAACCTCGCAGCCGACAGGACCGGGGCGTCTGCTCGACATGTTGATCCGGCCCGGATTCAGCACCCGCACCGAACCGACGGCAGTCTCGGGTCGTGGAGTCGGGCTCGACGCTATACACCAGAAGATTCAATTCGTCCTGGGAGGCGAGCTTCGTCTGCAATCACAAGTCGGTCACGGCACGCTCTTCACCATATCGCTTCCGGGGGCATCGACGATGCTGAGCCTTCTCATGGTACGTGCAGGCAAGGAGACAATTGGCGTACCGCTTCGGGATGTGGAATCGGTTGTCGAAGTGGAGAAAGGGGCGCTTGACCAGGGGACGGACGGCTATCTACTGTTTGGTACTCGTCGGGTGGTCGGTTCCGAGGGAAGAGTCGATCGGTCCGCTCTCGCCACGGATACCTGTAGTCTCATTCTCATGAACCGCGAGCGAGGGGACTTTGCGTTCATGTGTGACGAGCTCCTTTTCGAACGAGACCTACTGGAGAAGCAGCTCACGCTCGGCGAGGAGGCAAAGGGCGGCCTCCGATCGATTCGTATGGGAAATGCGAAGGGGGATTTCTTGTTCCTCGACGTTTCTGCAGTTGAATGAATGTCCTCCTCTTTCTCGGGCTGGCCGCCAGTGGCGCCTCGCTCTATCTTGAGGACGCCCGCCTGACAATTGGGTCGGTTTCGATCCTGACGAACTATCTCGAGCTGCTGGTCGTCGCACTCATTCTGGCTGAAATAATAATCCGATTTACGAAATCGCGATGGCAGGCCGTCTTTCTCAGACGGCACCTTTCGGCGATTCTCACCGGCGCTGGTTTCCTTGTCCTGTTCGCGACCGCGAAGATGATTCATCTCACATTTCTCGGAGTCCCGATCACCCGTGAAATCGTTGTTCTCTTTGTCGTTCGAAACCTCGTACTGCTGGCAATGGCGCTGAGGCGACTCAAGGGGCTGATCGATTTCGTTGAGTATCTTCGTGATCATCCGGCGCAGACGATCGTTCTGAGCTTTCTTCTCGTAATCCTCTCGGGAACGGTACTCTTGATGATGCCCTTCACCTCGAGCGCCGGTCAGGGGCTTTCATTCGTTAATGCCCTTTTTACCTCTACGTCGGCCGTTTGCGTTACGGGCCTGATTGTGGTCGATACCGCTACAGCCTTTTCGATCGGTGGAAAGGTTGTCATTCTGTTCTTGATCCAGATCGGCGGTCTCGGAATCATGATACTCACTTTCTTTACGATTTTCGTACTTCGCCGGTCGGTCTCGCTGGAAAACAAGCTCCTAATCTCCTACATGCTGAGCGAGAGAGATATGACTCAACTCCGCGCGATGGTTCTGAAGATCATAGGCATTACACTCGGGATCGAGGCGTTCGGGACTGTGCTGCTGTTCATCGGATTCTCCAGGATCTATGGTTATGGCGGCACTGCCCTTCTTGACAGCGTCTTTCACAGCGTCTCGGCCTTCTGTAATGCGGGGTTTGCGCTCTTTTCCGAGAGTCTCGTCGGGTTCGTATCGAGTCCGTTGATCTCGGGAACGATCGCTGCATTGATAATCGTTGGCGGACTGAGCTTCGTGGTCCTGATCGATCTCGGGCGAAATCTCTCGGATCGGCTCCAGAGCGCAATCAGCGGTACTCGTCGCAAGGTTCACAAGCTATCTCTCAACACGAGAGTAGTTCTGGTCATGACGACGCTCTTGATCGTCGGAGGGACCCTCATCATCTACGGTACCGAGCATTCAAACTCGTTGAAAGACTATCCGCTGGCCACACAGTACTTCGCAGCCTTCTTTCAGTCGGTAACCTTGCGAACTGCGGGCTTCAACACGATTCCGTTCGGCTCCCTCAGGAACGTGACCTATCTTGTCATGATAGGATTCATGTTCATTGGCGGCGCGTCAGGAAGCACCGCGGGAGGCATCAAGGTCGGAACCGTAGCTGTTATCTACTCGTTTCTGTCCGCCTTCTTTCGAAATCGAAAGACTCCGATCCTGTTCCGACAATCGATTTCAAACGTTCAGATTCTTCGCAGCTTCACGATTCTCCTCTTTGGAATCGTCGTAGTCGGTTTGGCGACGATTCTGCTCTCTGCGAGTGAGCACGACAGTACGATGAAGATACTTTTCGAGGCAACATCCGCCTTCGGTACCGTCGGGTTGTCGACGGGAATTACAGGGACCCTCTCGATGTTCGGGAGGGTTCTCATAAGTCTCTTGATGTTTACGGGGCGTATCGGACCCTTGACCGTCATCGCCGCCGCCTCGCGCGATTCGAGTCCGGGCAACGTAGAGTTTCCCGGGGGGGAGATTTCCATCGGATAGGAGCAAATATGGCGAAAGAGAAAGTCTTTGTTGTCGTTGGTCTCGGGACATTCGGTCGACGCGTTTGCGAGGTACTCATGGACAAAGGGGGGAAGGTGATCGCGATCGATCAAGATGCGATGCTCGTCGACAGGATCAAAGATGATGTAACGCAAGCGGTTCTTCTCGACTCGACGGATGAGGAATCACTCTCACGTGTTCCCCTCGAGGACTGTGATTTCGCAGTCGTCGCGATAGGAGACAATATCGAGGCCAGCGTGCTCAGTACAGCCCTATTGAAGAAAGCCGGCGTTCCCTACATCCTATCCCGTGCGGTAAATGACATTCACGGTCGGGTGTTGAAACAGGTGGGCGCCGACGAAGTTGTCAATATAGAGATAGACGAAGGAAGTCGAATCGCGCAGCGCCTCATCTCGCCGGAGGTCCTCGACCGGGTTCCGCTTTCCAAGATGATAAGCATGGCCGAAGTCTTCGTGCAGAAGAGCTTCTGGGGAAAGACGCTGCGCGAGCTCGATCTGCGTCGCAACGCAAACGTGAACGTGGTGGCAATTCGACGTAATACGGTCTCAGTCGACGAGCTTGGAAATCCGGTGAAGAACGAGGAGATCATCTTTCCTGATGCAGAAACCGACCTGAAAGAGTCCGACGTCGTGATGGTTGTGGGGCGAAACGATGATATCGATGCCTTCCGAGAGTTGTAGGAGCGCAGTGAAGCCATGATCCTGATTGGACGACGTGCCCTGGTGGTTTTGGGCGTCATAGTGCTCCTCGCAACCGGGTTTCTCGGAGTCTATGGTTACCGGGCCGTCGTTGGCGACGGTGCGGCTGCAGGACGGTCCTTCAGCGCTCAGCAGTTTCTCTACGTGTCGCTGCTCGTGCTCGTCCTCGAGGCGATCCTATTTGTTCGCGTGATGCTTCGGAGCAGAAACATCGGGAGGGAACTTGACAAGTTGATAGAGATAACACGTTTTCGCGGCTTGTCGAAGGCGCAGAATCTCGATAGGCTCGGCCCCATCGGCAAGCAGATAGGGCTCCTCTACGAGCAGCTGAACTCGCTCAGCGAGCGGAAGACCCTCAAAATAAGCTCGCTGTCCGAGCTCACCGAGTTTCTCATGAACAACATTTCGGCCCCCGCGCTGGCCACCACGGTCGACGGCACTGTCGTCTACGTGAGCCGCACACTTACTGACAGATTGAAGCGCTCGAGAAACGAGGTCATCGATTCCCGTTTGGAGGAGCTTGCGCCGGGCATTGTTGTCGCCGAGGTGGTCGCCGAGCTCGATCGTTCGCACTCCTCCATCCAGCGAAAAAGCGAGCGTGGAGCTCTCAGCCTCTATCCGATTCGCAACGTCGCAAATCAGCTTGCCTACATCGTGTGTGTCTTTCAGGGGAATTCGGCCCTTGTGGAGCAGGCGAAACGCGCCGTCACGGATGAGTCGAGGCGCCGAAGCCTTGGGGCCGGGATGCAGCGAATACTCGATCTCGGAAGAAGCACCGCCAGACGATGGTCGAATAGGGAATCGGGCGGACATCGGCCGGAGTAGAATGAGGGTTGGGCCCGTCGTTGGTAAAAAAAGGTCGCTGCCCCGGCCGAACACTGCTCCGTAGAGCGCGCGCAACATAATGAATGACGCGAGGCAAGCGGCCGAATGGGAGGCAGTGTGCCTGGACGTCGCGCGCACACCGCCGGCGCATCTAGGCGCCTATCTAAAGAGTCGGTATCTCATGCGGAAACTTTAGCAGGTTCGGTTTGATTTAATCACCCGGTCCAAGGCGGGCTGCGGCCGTGTTGAGCAGCCCAATATGATACCGAGCCGCTTCGCTCAACTTGGTGTAGAGCTCTCGCGAGTCTTCAAGTGCTCGTTGACGTTCTATTCCGTCTTCTATCCCGCCCTGATCGCTCGATTCCCGATCGAGTATCGCTTGCGCCGTCGAGTGCATCAGGAACCCGGCGATGTCCCGAGTCGATTGGCGGCCAATTGTCTGGTCCAACCTGTCGAGCTTCTCTATTGCGGGGGCGGGATCGTTGCCGCTCGTAAGCGCTGTTTCGAGCTCCGCGACTGTCAGTATTCCCGTTTCCGCAACCGCCTCAAGGGTCCGAAGCTCCGCCACGAGCTCCTCGATTGCGGCTCTGAGGCTTCGCCGGCTCTGCATCGACGGCGTGTCTGTTGGTCTCGGCTTGCGGATAGCCGCGAGTCGGGGATTGATCTCGTCGCGCAACGGGGGATACCGAAGCAGCACTTCGATCCTCTCCAGGGGCATGTCGTTGATACGAACGCCACGGGAAGCCAGATTGAAGGTTGCCGCTTCTGCGTGCATTTTGAGCTGGGTTTCGAACCACCATTTGTAGACCACGAGACGTTTGTCGGTGAGAGTGACCTCGCCGGAATTGTTGGCGACCGGGTAGGGAGCCGCATCGCGGAGGGAATGGAATGCCATCGTCTCAGCCGAATTGGTTCTCTCTGCGAAGGCGTGGGCTCGTTCTTCGAAGAAACCTCCACGAAAATGGGTTTTCAGTGAAGGGAAGCCAAGATCTAGTCCGGCGCAGAAGATTGGCGTGCAGCCCAACGTTCGCGCAAAGTCCCACGTCGTCGTCGAAACAGATCCACCGGCTCCGAGCTTTCCCCTCTCGCCGAGCTTCTGCTCCAGATACTGTCCGAGAGGGAAGAGCGATCCGCAGAAGAAGAGCTCTCCAACCGGGCGATGGAACACCGACGGGTAGGTTGACGACTCCGAAACTAGGATAGTGGATTCGAGCGGGCAGCCGTCGAGATGTCGTGCATTCCAGTACTGAGGATCGACGACCACCAGGAAGTCCGGTATGACCCCGGCGTCGATCACTGCTCGGTAGCTGGTGTCGACGGCAATGAGCAGGAACCTCTCTCGCAGCTCAACAAGGTGAGGAATTATCTCATCGAGCGACGGACCAGCGGCAAGAACGATGCACGGTATCCCGTCAAAGTTGCCTTCCAGCTCGTGGACTCCTCTCGAGCGCGGAATGAGATGAAGGTTGCGGATAAGATTGCGGACCCATCTCTTTCCGAACCGAGCAAGCGTATTCTTGTTGATGTCTTTGCGGGCGGTTACGGATCGAAGCTCTTCGTCAACGGCGCGGAAGTAATTGACGTCTTTCGCTGCCAACGACCGCATCCGCACCACGTGGACCTGCGCGGTTTCACCCAAAACTGTGTTGATGAGCCCAACAGGGGCGTCGAGGAGCAATGTGACTCGGCCCGAGGAGAAGATAGCGGTGAGATCTCTCGCGTCCAGTGCAGCGCGAAACCACGCGAGGTCGGGCTCGACAACGACGGCTCGTCCGTTCGGAACCGCTTTGAGAAAGACTTCGACGTAGTACCCGAGGCCGAAGTTCTCGAAGATGCATATCTCGGTGGACTTTGGCACTTCGCTTTCGATTAGCCGTCGGGCTTCCTTCATTGGATCGTGGCGCGAATAGACCCACACTCCGTTTGTGCGGCACGTGGGATGCCCTGAGCCGGTTTCCACTATTTCGAGCGTCTCTGGGACAGTGAGGTTGCGGAACCTTGACGTTTCTCCGTCATCGAGCATCTTGGCGAGCGCCGCAAGGTTCGTGTCCAGGAAAGAGTTGTTTCGGAGTGCGTTCATTGCAGCTCGACGCTTACGGTCATTCCGTTCGTAATCTCCGTTCCCGGCGCTGGATCCTGATGATACACCCAACCGTCGCCCGTGAGTTTGAGCTTGATATTCTTGTCTTTGAACAGGGGAAGCAGCTCTCGCTTCGACAGACCGGCAAGGTCTGGGAGGTTCCCCCCCACGACGAGCGGTTTGGGGGGTGGGACGGAGACCGTGGCAGAGTGCTCGACCACGTGGTCGTTCGACGTAGGTATTCCGAGATATCCGATGAGCTTCTCGCTCAGCTGACGCACCATGGGGGCCGCGACTGAGGCGCCCCAGATCGGTCCCTTCTTCGGGTTGATCACGACGCCGTAGACGATCAGCTCGGGATCGGAGGACGGAAACATCGAGATTGTGGATGCAACGTAGGCAGTTTGAGAATAGGTGCCGGTCGTTGGATCGTATATGTTTGAGGTTCCGGTCTTCGCCGAGGTCGGAACCCCCGGGACCTTGGCAAGCCGCGCAAACCCTCCTGGACCCGTACCGGACTCCATGAACGATAGCATCTCGTTGGCTGTCTTTGGTGAGATGACCTGCCGAATCGGCTCGCGCGGAAAACTCTGAACAATCGTGCCGTCGGGAGCGACGATCTTGCTCACGATATGGGGCTTCAACAAGACACCGTTGTTTGCGAGCGCTGTGGCGGCGGCGACAATTTGAACTGCGGAGACTCCGATCTCCTGTCCAAACGCAATCGTCGGCTTCGATCTTGGAGTCCACTGGCTCGGCGGACGGAGAATGCCGCTAGTCTCGCCCGGTAGCGATATATATGTCGGGCTGCCGAAACCGAAGTTCTTGAGCATGTCGTAGAACGCCTGATCGGTGACGGTATCCGAGGAATATGCAGCGCCGACGTTGGAGGAGTACTTAATGATAAGTCGAGGAGTCTCCCATTCGTGAGGCGCAAGCCCGGAAATCTTGATGACCGCCCCACTCGGCAGATGCTTTTCGTAGACTCCGTTGTCGTAGAACCTGGTTTCCGGAGTAATGCCGCCAAGCTGAAGAAAGGAAGAAATAGTAAAGATCTTGAGCACCGATCCGGGCTCGTAGATGTAGGAGACGGGGCGATCCATTCGATCGGTCGCCGAATACTGTGCGTATGCGTTCGGATCGAACTCCGGAAACGAAACGTATCCGAGAATATCGCCGGTCTTGGCCTGTACGACCAGAAGTATGACGGAGTCTGCGTTCGTATCGTCATATACCTTCTTGGCAATCTGCTGGGCGAAATATTGAACGTTGAGATCGATCGTCAGGAATACCTGGTTGCCGAAGACCTCCCCGTTCGGACCCCGCTTCGATGAAGGAGGAGCGAGCTGGTTGTTCAGTGAGTACTCGATCCCGGCCAGTCCTGTGTTGTCCGTCCCAACGTAGCCGATGACGTGGCCTGCGAGATCGCCTTCGGGGTAGACTCTCGCATACTCAGGATGCAGGCTGATTCCTTTGAGTCTTCCCTCGTTGATGAGGCCTTGAATCTGACGGCTTTGCGCCTGCGAGATCTTTCGCTCGATGTAGACGAAACCGGTATGACCCTCGAGCTTCTGAAGGATCTCCTTCGAGCTCTGATCGAGTATTCCTGACAAGTCGGTGGCGACCTGCTGAACGTCCACGACGTTCGGCATCCACGCGCTCACCGAGTTCTGTCGCGTCTCGACTGCGAGCACCCTTCCGTTGCGATCGAGGATCGGTCCGCGTTCCACGGTGGGAGTCGAGCGGTCGACCGCCGTGGGCGTTTGATCGAGAACCATGAGTGAAAAGTACTTCCATACGATGAATCCGACGGCGACGACGATCACCGTGCCGAAGACCATGAAGCGGATGAAGTCCTTCTTCTCAATCATTTGGCGAGTGGCCTCACAGCGTCACCCGGCAGCTCGAACATGACCCTGCCCAAGAGCCGTCCGACGGGGATGAAGCCATATATCCTTGAATCCTCTGAGACGCGTACATTGTCGCCCAATGCGAAAATGGTGCTCTGGGGAACTTCCCTGTAGCTCTCAAATCGCTTTGCTTCCTTTTCTGTTACTGGGATCGCAAGATTCCCGATCATCAATGTATTATTCTCGACTTTGATTGGGTCGCCCTGAAGTCCGACGCAGCGTTTGACGACCAATATGCCGTCGACGGGATTGAGGAACACCACGAGATCACCCCTCTTCGGCCGACTCCAGCGAACGATATAGTCGTTGATGAACGGCAGCTGCAGCCCGTACGCCCAACGATCGACGAACAGAACCTGTCCGGGCAGGAGAGTCGGTTCCATCGAGCCCCCTTGGACCCGCATCACGTCGAGGAGGACGATCTTGAGGAGGAACGCCAGAACGACCGCGCCGGCGACGATAACGAGGATAGAACGAGTTTTCATGCCCTGGTGTGAGGCTTCCAAACAGGTGTTCTCTCAAAACGTATGGCGCTCACCTTGAAGTGCGACGAAGATATAGTAATACGCAGTCCCGTTCTTGTCGATATGATTGATAAGCTATGTTGGCACTCATCGAAAAGCAACAAGTAAGAAAGCGGACCTCCCGCTTCGGCTCCGAGTCCGACTTGATGGTTCCCGCAGTTCGTCCCCGTTCGGTAGCTGGGCAGCGCTGGCTTGCTCGGCGCGAGCCGCTCCTCGAGCAACTCGACAAACCGAAGATTCGTCTCAACGAAATTGCCGGCGAGCGCGATACGCAGATCGTGGAAGGCCGACCCGCTGCGCATGGGTCCTTCGGACGTGTCATTCCGGCTCCAGTTATCGCAGCTGCAGGCATGCTGATCGCTGTCGCGGCAATCGTGGCGGTATTCCTCGCAGCAAAGCCCGGCGCGGCGGCCTTGCCGAAACAGGGACTGGCACTGCCTTCGGACAACCGGATTGACGACCTTCTCTCGGAGTACGGACAGAGCTCGGCGGACATGATACCAGAGCTTCCGGTGAAACTGCCTGCCACCACGATTCTTGCAGCTCTCAAGACGACGAACTATACTCTCAAGAAAGGCGACACGATATCCGAGGTTGCGAAGAACGAGAACGTCAGCGTCGAGACGCTCATCAGCTTCAACGGTATAACTGACGTGAGAAGGTTGTCGGCAGGGATGGTCCTGAAGATACCCTCGATGAACGGCACGCTCTATCGGGTGCGGAAGGGCGACACCTTGGCGGGAATAGCGAAAACCGAAGATGTCAAGCTCTCGAATATACTCGACGCAAACGGCGTCAAGAGCTCCGTAATTGTGCCCGGTCAGGAGTTGTTCCTGCCCGGTGCCCACATGAGCTCCTTTTCCTACCGCAAGGCCCTCGGGACACTTTTCATCTGGCCAACTGTTGGCGTCATAACCTCCCCGTTTGGGATGCGTCACGACCCCTTCACGGGGATCATGGAGTTCCACAATGGAGTCGACATCGCAAACGTCCAGGGCACACCTGTGAAGGCAGCGATGGACGGGAGGGTAGCTCTCGTTGGACGGAACCGAGGGTATGGCAACTTCATCATCCTCGACAACGGAAACGGATTCCAGACCCTCTATGGACATTTATTCAAATCATTGGTACAAAAGGGTCAGTATGTAAAAGCCGGCAGTGAGATCGGGTTGATGGGTGACACCGGCTATGCAACGGGCCCCCACCTCCATTTTACGATTTACAGGAACTCGGCTCCGGTTAATCCGCTGCAGTATCTGACAAAGAGGTAGTCATGCGAAAGCTCGTGTTCGTCATCGTGGGGTTGTTTGCGCTGTTCACACTCATCAAGGCCTATACGAGTGTTCGTGCCGAAGGGGATCCTACTTCCAGCCACCTTCCCATCCAAACGGAGTCGACGGTTCCCGGAAATCCCTGATCTGCGGCTGGTCTCCCGACTATTTCCCGTGACAGTATTTGTATTTCTTTCCGCTGCCGCAAGGGCACGGCTCGTTTCGGCCGACCTTTGGGTAGGTCCGTCTCACCTGCGCATTCTCCGGTCTCGCCTGGGCTGACTCCCGTGTGGCGGTCGCGGTAGCGACACCACCGCCACCCATTTCTGCTGCGGCGAATTGGCCCATCTCCCTATGGCTGGTTTGGTACTGGGCGCTCGGGTTGACCGTCATAGTGGGAGCCTGCTCGACCTGAATCCGTATCTTGAAGAGCTTCTTTGCGATGGAGGTCTTGATGTCGTAGATGAGCTTGTCGAAGATCTGGAAGCCTTCGAGCTTGTACTCGAGCAGCGGATTCTTCTGGCCGTAGGCGCGGAGATAGACCGCTTCACGTAGCGCCTCCAGGTTGTCAAGATGATCCTGCCACTTCGTATCGATATTGCGCAAGTACTCGTAGCGAATGAAGAGGTTGAGATTTTCCTCGCCGACCGTGTCCACCTTGCCCTGAAGATCCCGCTCGAGGCCCTCCATGATCATCGTTCGGAGGGAGTCGACCTCCATTTTGAGGAGCTTCTCCATCTCGACTGCCGGCTCGTAGAAGAACGCCTCCTTCAACTCGTCGATGAGGAGGTTCATCGCGAGCTCCGGTTGCTCCGTGCTCTTCGAGAAGGACTCGAGACTGTCGCTAACGATTTCTTCGGCTGCGCCGAGCACCCGTACCCTCAACTTGTCGTCTTGGAGTATCTCGTCGCGCTGACTGTAGATGAAGTTGCGCTGTTCGTTGAGAACGTCATCGTAGTCGAGCAGGTGCTTGCGAATTTCGAAATTGCGCTCTTCTACTCGCGTCTGAGCTCTCTCGATTGCTCGGTTGATCCACGGGTGGAAGATCGGTTCACCATCCTTCATTCCGATCCGAGACATCAGGGGTTTGAGACTTTCGTTGTTAAACAAACGCATCAGGTCGTCGTCGAGAGAAATAAAGAATCTCGAGACACCCGGATCGCCCTGTCGCCCGGAACGGCCGCGTAGCTGGTTGTCGATTCGGCGAGATTCGTGCCGCTCGGTACCGAGCACATACAGGCCTCCGGCCTCTTTGACCTTCTCGTACTGCGGACGCCAAAGCTCGAGCTCCTTCTCGTAGAGCGCACGATACTCCTCGTCGGTAGCGTCACTGCCGGCCTTCTTGCGAGCGCGAAACTCCGGATTCCCACCGAGCTTGATGTCCGTCCCTCGACCGGCCATATTCGTGGCGATCGTCACCGACCCCTCTGCTCCCGCTTCGGCGATGATGAGCGCCTCTCGGTGGTGGTTCTTGGCGTTCAGGACCTCGTGGCGGATACCTCGCTTCTGGAGAAGGCTCGCGAGACGTTCCGATTTCTCGATCGACACGGTGCCTACGAGAATTGGCTGCCCCTTTTTGTGGACCCGCTCGATCTCGTCGCAGATTGCCTTGAACTTGAAGTCCTCGTCGAGATAGATGACGTCGTCCTCGTCGTCTCGGGCAACCGGCAGGTTCGTGGGAATCACCACAACGTCCAGATTGTAGATCTTCGTAAACTCACGAGCTTCGGTGTCGGCGGTTCCAGTCATTCCGGAAATCTTGTCGTACATGCGGAAGTAGTTCTGAAAGGTAATCGTCGCGAGCGTCTTATTGCGTTGAGCGATTTTTATCTTCTCTTTCGCTTCAATTGCTTGATGCAGGCCGTCTGAGTAACGGCGGCCGAACAGGATGCGGCCCGTAAACTCGTCGACGATCTGCACCTGCCCTTCCTGAACGACGTAGTCGACGTCGCGGTGAAACAGATGGTGAGCACGCAATGCCTGGGTGAAGTAGTGGATGTATTCGAAGTTCTCCTCGTTGAAAAGCGAAGTCTTGATCAACCCCTGACGCACCAGAAGCTCTTCGATCTTGTTCATGCCGTCGTCAGTAAATGTTATCCGTTTACCCTTCTCGTCGATCTTGAAATCCCCTTCAGGTTCCTCCGGGTACTCGCCGGAATCCGGATCCTTTTCGCACTCGACAAGGTTCGAAACCATACGGTCCACGTCAAAGAACTTGGCCGTATCGTCTTCGGCCGGACCGGAAATGATGAGCGGAGTCCTCGCCTCGTCGATCAGGATGGAATCGATCTCGTCGATGACGCAGAAGTGGTGAGTCTTTTGCACCTTTTCGTCGGAGCTCCAGCGCATATTGTCCCTGAGGTAGTCGAAGCCGAATTCGTTGTTCGTTCCGTAAGTGATGTCTTTGGAATACGCCTCTTTGCGCGGATCGTTGTCCATGTTCGAGAGTATGACCCCAACGCTGATTCCGAGGTACTCATACACCGGGCCCATCCAATTGGCGTCACGCTCGGCAAGGTAGTCATTGACAGTGACGATATGAACTCCCTTGCCGGTGAGTGCATTGAGATAGGCGGCGGTAACACTCGAAAGTGTCTTCCCCTCACCGGTTTTCATTTCCATGATCTTGCCTTGATGCAAGGCTATACCGCCGAGGAGCTGAACATCGTAATGGCGCTCGCCCAGGACCCGTCGGGCGGCCTCGCGCACGAGCGCGAAGGCCTCGGGAATAAGATCATCGACGCTCTCGCCGTTCCGGTATCGTTCGCGGAGTCTATCCGTTTCCCCCGGGAAATCATCCGCGGGGATCTGCATTGCCCACGACTCCTTCTCGTTGATCTTGTGGAGAATGGGCATCATCGACTTGATAGTTCGCTCGTGCTGTGAGCCCATGAAGAATTTGAGTATTTTCTGCAGCATGAAAAGCCGTTCTCCTTGCCGACTCGCGCGGGTCGGCTGCGGAATCTACTTACAGTAGTATACTATACCTATATAGGATGGGTTTTCCAAGTAGAGTCCGTCGCCGATTGCAGTGGGTGATGACGGATGGACAGAGAGCGATCACGCCCGGCGCGTACACGCTTTGTTGACACTTGGATTCAGCGGGTAGTAGTATTGCCGCGGCGTGGATGAATGAGACCGTCCCTATTATGGCAATCAAATACAACATGAGCCTTGAACGCCTCGAACCTTCACGTTTGGCCCGCAGGAAGGAGAGAGCGTGAAGGTGAAGGTGCAAGTGATCCCAACCGAGGTGTCGAGGCTCCGTAGGCCCCGACGTGGCGTGTCCGCACATCGATTCCGATGGATGCAAGTCCTCCTTATGGGAGTCGGTGGGTGTCTGCTGCTCGTTGGCTGCGACAACAAGAAAACTGTCGATCTTCAGATGAAGACCCTCTTTAACCTCTCCATCGGGAAGGCGGAGGATCAGCTCGATCTGCTCGAGCTTCCCGGTGTCCCGGCGACATTGAAGACTCGTATCTTCATGAGAGACGGGATCTTCTATATAGGCAACGGGAATGCCGACAAGGTCATGGAGTTTTCCTCGTACGGAGACATACTCTCGCTTATCTACAACAAACAGACGAATCCGCAGCCGTTCATGCTCCAGTCGAACATCGCTCATGATAAGATTTCCACGAAGGAGGCCCACCCCTATCCGCTGCGCAGGGTAGGTGAGATTGCAGTCACCCAGGACAAGACCCTTCTGGTCGAGGACCAGGTGCCGGCCGAGCGCCGGGAGTTTGACAAGAAGCTCAACGCGATGTTGAGCTCGGTCGTCCTCCGCTTCCGCGATGACGGCTCTCTCATTGACTACATCGGGCAGGAGGGAGTGGGGGGAACGCCCTTCCCTTATATCGAACGGATACAATCGAACTCCCACGGAGAGATCGTCGTCGTCTGCCGAACCGACACCGAGTGGCTGGTCTTCTGGTACACCCACAGCGGTGAGCTCATGTATAAGGTGGAGATCGGAGTCGACAATCTCCCCCTCCCTGCGGTGAAGGGATACGTTGCATCGTTGGAGACCATCTTCGCCGATCCTGACAAGCGTCTTCTCTATCTGAAAATCGACTACTACAGCGAGGAAAAATCCGGCGGGATTCGCGGAAACGTAGATTTTTCCAAATCAAGCGTCTATTGGCTCAACGTGGATACCCAGAAGTACGAAGGGCATGTCGACTTGCCTCGGCAGGTAGTGGAGGAGAGCAGTGACGGTTTGCTCGGTACGAAGAAGGTGGAGGTCCTCTACGAGCTGCTCGGCATAGCTCACGGCGGCTACATGTTCTTCTTGAGCCCCTTGCAGAACAACTACTACGAGCTGCTCGTCCTCGGTCAGAACGGGTCAGTCGTTCGACGCTCCCGAATCGTGCTCAATGACAAGGAAATCACCTTCCGAACGTTCTACCTCGATCCCTCAGGAGTTCTCACGGCACTCCTGGCACGAAACTACGGCGCCTCGGTGGTGTGGTGGCGAAGCGACAAGCTGATCGATGGGGCCCCAAAATGAAGATCGTGGACTCCCGGACAATGGCCGAGATCGACCGCGCCGCGCAGAAGGACTATGAGATCCCCGGTCCGATTCTCATGGAAAACGCCGGATTGAAATCCTACCGAGAGCTGCGCGATCACTATTGGGACAAGGGGCTTCCCGAAGGGCATACCACCTATGTTGTTGGCAAGGGCAACAACGGTGGAGATGCATTGGTAATCGCTCGGCAGATGTTCCTCGACGGGTATCGCGACGGCGTCATTGTCACGGCGGCCGAACCGCACAAGCAACAGCTTGCGATGTGCCGGCATCTGGGGATACCGATTCTCGAATGGCCGGACGAGCGGGCACGAAGAGCGTTGGAGGAGGCTTCGACAATAGTCGACGGCCTGACGGGTACCGGGATTCGAGGCGCACTTCGTTCACCGATGGACGAAATCGTCGAAGTCGTCAATCGATCCTCGGCGCGCATCATTGCCGTCGACATACCGAGCGGTCTCGGTGACGAATACCGAAAGGGAATGCCGGCGGTTCGTGCCGACGTTACCCTCACTATGGGACTGCCGAAACGTGCACTCTATCTCCCGCACGCACGCCCCTTCTGCGGTGAGATCCGCGTCATTCCGCTCGGATTTCCCCCCGAGCTCATCGAAGCGGAAACGATCCCCGGGTCAATGCTCACTCCTGACGTAGCGCGGTCCTTTGTTCCCGAGGTTGCTCCGGAGGCGTACAAGAACGTTCGAGGAACGGTTTGTGTCTTCGCTGGGTCCGAGGGAACCACCGGTGCGGGAGTGCTTGCAGCTCGGGCAGCCGCTCACAGCCGAGCGGGCCTCGTTACTCTATTCGTAGAGCGTGCGGTCTACACGCCGGTCGCGTCCCAGCTGGCTTCCGTGATGGTTCGGCCGGTGGATTATGCGAAGGGTCCGGTGAAGCTCGCCTCTCCCGTGTCGATCGATCGTTTCGATGCGCGGGTGGTCGGTCCCGGCTGGGGAAAGAGCGCAGAGCGAAAGCGCTGGCTGCGCAGCCTCATCGAGTCGGGCGCGGGCGTCCTCGATGCAGACGGGATATCGAACCTGGCCGAGGACGATTCCATCCCTCGTCCGTTTCCGCACCCATGGGTTCTTACCCCTCACCCTGGAGAGTTTTCTCGACTCATCGGAGTGGCGCGCGATGAGATCATGGCCGATCCGCTTCCGCACCTTCTCGAGGCTGCGAGCTCACTCGGGTGTACCGTCGTGTTGAAATCCCATGTCAGCTATATCGGCTCTCCGACCGGTAGGTACTGGGTGCTCGACGGAATGAATCCCGCACTCGGGACCGGCGGCTCCGGAGACGTCCTTGCGGGGACAATTGGGGGGCTTATGGCTGGGGGGCTGACGGCGGAGGCCGCGGCCTGTGCAGGCACATTGGCTCACCACCGGGCAGGCAAACGTGCCTACGCCGAGTGCGGCTGGTTCACAGCCGACGAGCTCATCTCCTTCATCTCTCAGGAGGTGCGATTCGATGAAAGATCAACTGGGGTCTGAGGACTATCGGGACCCCAATCTATACGACTACCATTACAATCGCGAGGATCGATTGTCGAAGCTCGATCCCAACATGCGGGCGAGACTCTCCGGCGATCTTCCGAAGGGATTCTTCAGAAAGAATCGCGCGCTCGGGATCATCCTCGCCGACATTCTGCTCATCGCGCTCGTCGGGTTCGTCTTTCTTCCCGTGATTCGAACAGGAGCGAACGGCCGACTCGAGGGGTACTCCTTTGCGTTGCGCGGCTTTTCCTACGGCAGCAAGGCATTGGTGAGCCTCAAGGTGATAAAAGACCGAGACCAGAGTGGATTGCCCCCCGACTATACGGCCTCTTTCGGCCTTTCGAGCAGTGACCGGACGGTCGAGATGCAAGGGGCGCTGCCGAAGGAGCTGAAGGCTTCGATGACCCTCCGTACGAGCCTGCCACTCGAGAGGAGGACTACTGCCGTTGTGTGTACGGTAACCCTCGGCAAGGGTCATCTCAAGCTCAAGGCAAAGCTTCAGACCGAGTAGCGGACCGACCCGCCTCCCTTGCGCCCCGAGCAACGCGCAAGATTGGAAGTGGTTGACGTCAGTCGGCGTTTGAGTTACTGTTTTCGATAAGGAGCGAGGCGTAGAAATGCTGCAGTTTTATTTGCTGTCCGTCATCATGAACATAATAGCCGGTATCGTTCTCTCGGCGGGGTTCATCGACGAGAGGGTTTCGTTCGTCTCCGGAATGAAAGATTTTTTCGATGGAAAGCCGGGTGTCAAGCTCACGATCGGCATCATCACTTTCATTGTCGGGTTCTTCAAGCTCCTGAGCGTCACCAGCGGTGACGTGCCGATTGTCGGCGATTTGCTTCCCGCAGCGGCTGGACTCATTATGGGATTCGGCCTATTCCTTGACTACTACAAGTCGCGATCGACGGTATCGTCGCCTTTTGTCGACTGGACCGAAAAGGTGCTGCTCAACAACCGAAACGTTGTTGGAGTCGCAGGCATCGTGATAGGTATTCTGCACTTCCTACTTCCGAAGGTGCTCTTCCTGTAGCCGTTACCGAACTATATGACTGTACCGGGTGGAATGATGGAGTTCTTCGGAACGATGATGATTCCGTCCTGGACGTAGTAACTTCCATAATCCCCATCTTCGCGCGTTCTGTTGTCGACTCCGATTCTGCATCCATCACCGATTCTCGTGTTCATGTCGAAAATCGCACGCTTGGCAATCGTTCCGCGACCGATGCCGATATTGGGGATGCCTTCCCTCTGATTGTGCTCCTTCTGTTCGGGAGTCTCATAATAGTTCGCACCGAGACAGATGACACCGTCGAGGTTTGCGCCGGACTCGATCAGAGTTCGAATTCCGATGATCGAATTGACAATCGAAGCGTTCGTGATGATGCTGCCTTCCGCAGCAAGCGATTGTGATATCGTGCAGAAGTTGATTTTCGTCGCAGGAAGGTGCCGACGGTGTGTGTAGATGGGCATGTTCTCGTCGTAGAAGTTGAACTTCGGGCTCAAGGAGGCAAGGTCGATGTTGACTTCGTAGAACGACCTGATCGTACCGATATCCTCCCAGAAACCTCCGTACACGTAGGTGTTGACCTGTCGCTCCTTGATGGCCTTCGGTATGATCTCTTTCCCGAAATCAGTGAAGTCGTTGTCGAGCGTGCGTTCGAGGGTCTCTGCGTTGAATATGTACATCCCCATCGACGCGAGGAACTCACGTTCCTCGTGCAGGAATTTTTTGTCCGGCAGGATCGATGCAGGGCATTTGAGGTCGTCGATGTTCTTGTCCGGCGCCGGCTTCTCGACGAACTCTACGATTCTCGAATTGTCATCAGCCTTCAGAATGCCAAGCCCCGTGCATTGCTGACGGGTGACGGGGTTCGCAGCTATCGTGACCTCGGCACCGCTTTCGATGTGCCTATCGAACATCTCGCGAAGGTTCATGCGATACAGCTGATCACCAGAGAGAATGATGTAGTGCGTAGGATTCTGGGTGTGAAAGTGCATGAAGTTCTTGCGCACAGCGTCGGCAGTTCCCTGGTACCAGCTGCTGTTCTCGAAGGTCTGTTCGGCAGCAAGGATTTCCACGAACCCCTGACTGAAGACGTCGAAAATGTAGGTGTTCGCGAGATGATTGTGGAGAGAGACTGAATTGAACTGGGTGAGAATGTAGATCTGTTTGAAATTGGAGTTGATGCAGTTGGAAATGGGTATGTCGACGAGCCTGTACTTCCCCCCGAATGGCACGGCAGGTTTGGCCCGTTCCTTGGTGAGCGGGTATAGCCTTGTTCCTTTGCCGCCGCCCAACACGATTGACAGTACCTTTGCCAAATATTACTCCTCAACTCTCTATCTAGATACTATTTCAGCCATGTAGATTGGTCAAGAAAGAAATGTTATTATTCGGTTGTTTATGTCGGAACTCACTGCCGTCATCGATGAGTTGAAGAGGGATGGCCAATTTCTGCGGTCCGTCACGCATTGGGAGCAAGTCCCGCCGCAGCCGGGAAGCTACGAGCCGCTCCCGGAAGCGCTCGATCCCCGACTCTCGGAGGCCCTCAGGCGCCGGGGCGTGGATCGCCTCTATTCGCATCAGGCTGAGTGCTTTCGCCTGCTCACCGAGCAGAAGAATACCGTGGTTGTCACCCCCACTGCGTCCGGCAAGACCCTTTGCTATAATCTCCCCGTCCTGAATCACCTTCTCGCCGACCCTGACGCTCGAGCCCTCTATCTATTTCCGACCAAAGCGCTGTCCCAGGATCAGCAATCGGAGCTGAACGAAACCGTCATTGCCTCGGAGCTCGGGATTCATGTCGCGACCTACGACGGCGACACACCTCAGTCGGTGCGGGTCGCTGCCCGCGACAACGGCCGCATAGTGATCAGCAATCCGGACATGCTCCACACCGGCGTTCTTCCCAACCATCCGAAATGGATCAAGTTCATGAGCGCGTTGCGGTTCATCGTCATCGATGAGGTCCACACCTATCGCGGAGTCTTCGGTTCTCACATGACGAACGTAGTCAGGAGGCTGAAGCGCATCGCTCGATTCTACGGCTCGGATCCGACCTTCGTCTGCTGTTCGGCCACGATTGGCAACCCGCTTGACCTCGCGAAAAGCATCATCGAGGAGCAGGCGACTCTCGTCGACCGCAACGGCGCGCCTTCCGGGGAGCGGCACGTCGTATTCTACAATCCGCCGCTCGTCGATCGGGTCCAGGGTATACGGCGTGGCGTAGTGCTGGAGTCGAAGAGCCTGGCCACGATGCTCCTTCGCCGCGGAATCAAGACGATCGTTTTCGCGCGCTCGAGGGTGAGGACCGAGCTCATAGCCTCCTACATTCGCGAGAGCCTGCGCAACTTCTACAACGAAAACTCCCGCATAAAGGTCGAGTCCTATCGAGGGGGATATCTACCGAACGAACGCCGTGCGATCGAGAAGGGCCTCCGCGACGGCTCGATTCACGGGGTCGTATCGACGAACGCTCTGGAGCTGGGAATCGACATCGGAGGGCTCGATGCGGCCATCCTCGCCGGATTCCCGGGTTCGATCGCCTCGTCCTGGCAGCAGGCGGGGCGCGCGGGCCGGCGGAGCACTGTCTCGATCGCAATCCTCGTTGCCTCCTCATCGCCGATCGACCAGTATTTAGTTACCCATCCCGAGTACTTCTTCTCGCGGTCGCCGGAGTCGGCCTGGGTCGACCCGAACAACGCCTACATTCTTGCCGATCACCTGAGGTGCGCGGTCTTCGAGCTCCCCTTCAAGGACGGGGAGGTGTTCGGAGGTCCGGTCGAGGAGCTGCTTCCGATCCTCGAAGAGAGTGGGGTCGTCAGGCACACCGAGGGGTCGTGGTACTGGTCGGATCGGTCCTATCCGGCGGAGGCCGTTTCCCTCCGCAGCGCGTCATCGGATAACGTTGTTATCATCGACACCACAAAGGGACGGATGGTTCCGATCGGCGAGATGGACCGCCCTTCGGCGAAAGAGTTGATCTTCGACAGGGCTGTCTACCTCCACCGAGGAGAGCAGTATATGGTCACCGAGCTCGATATCGAGAACAGGCGCTGCTATGTCGAAGAATCCAGCGTCAACTTCTACACCGATGCAGTCGTGAAGACCGACATCAAGGTGCTCGAGCAGGATCGCGATGAGGCCCGGTTCGGCGTCCGTGTGGTCGTGGGCGACGTATTGGTTCGATCGCAGGTCACGAAGTTCAAAAAGCTCAAGTTCGGTACTCACGAGAACGTGGGTTACGGCGACATCAGTCTCCCGGAAGAGGAGATGCACACCCGCAGCGTGGTTCTGCTGTTCACCGAGTCCTCACCTTCAGGTGCGGCTTTTCAGATCCTTTCGACTCAGATGCAGGAGGAGGTGATCGCCGACATCGGAACGTTGATAAAGAACGTTGCCCCCATCTTCCTTCTCTGTTCTCCGGGAGATCTCGGCGTGGCGGAGCGTCTCAGGGATCCGCACTTTGGCGAGCCTGCGCTCTTCGTCTACGACAGATATCCCGGAGGAACTGGCCTCGCCGAGGGGTTTCTCGACGGGATCGAGAAGATCCTGCGTGCCGCCGCCGATCTCGTCGAGCGATGCGAGTGCGAATCGGGTTGCCCCTCCTGTATCGGCGCAGGGCCTCCCGCAGAAAAGTCGACTTCGAACGGAGTCGTAGGGAACCGCAAGGAGATCGTACGCGGGTACTTGAGCTCTTGGATTGGGGCAATCGGGAATGAGTGAATCCTCCGGATTAGCGGATCGGTTGAGAAGGATACAGGGAAACCTCCAGCGCGCCTCCGCGTTGGAACCCGTAGCCTCAAAAGAAACGAAGGGACAGACCGACAGAACAACCCGCCGCTCCAACGGCGACGAGCATCGCGAGACCGAAGCGGCTCTCCCGGGATGGGACCGCGTCGGACGGCTGCTCTGGACCCGGACTACCGAAATACCGAATCCGCTGAGCAGAAGCCGGCCGCTGCGGCTTCTTACCGCAGATGTAGGCGATGACCGGGAGCTTCTTTTCATCGACACGGAGACGACCGGGCTATCCGGCGGGGCGGGGACGATTGCCTTCCTCGTGGGGATCGGGGTTCCTCTCGGCGACGTGTTTCGCGTAACCCAATATTTCGTCGCAGATTACCCTGGAGAGCGGGAGCTGATCGAGTTGCTTGCGAATGAGCTGAGCGAACGACGCGTCATTGTCAGTTACAACGGAAAGAGCTTCGACGTTCCGATTCTCCGCTCGCGCTTTGCCCTCAACGGAAGAAGGCTCGACATCGAAAGACAGATCGATCTGCTTCACGTCGCGCGAAGATTGTGGCGGACGTCCATCGGTTCCTGTTCATTGCACTCAATCGAAGAGAACGTGCTCGGAGTCGAACGCAGTGATGACGTTCCCGGGTACCTGGTTCCGGAGCTCTACTTCGAGTACCTGAGAAGCGGTGACCCTGCAGCTCTACACTCTGTGTTCAGCCATCACCTCTACGATATCGTGTCCCTTGCGACGCTCCTCGAGTACATCGAGACGATCACGGACCGATCGTCGGTCGGCGTCGACCATGACGAGTTGGGTAGGCTGATGATCGAGCGGTCGATCCCCGAAGGGGTGGAGCTCCTTCGTGATCGAGCCCTTTCCGGAAGCCTTCCCGCCGCTCGGGTCGTGTCGCTGTTCCTCAAACGACAGGGAAGATGGGCGGAGGCAGTAGAGATCTGGCGGTCGATCTGGGAACATTCGTCGAGCTACTATGCGGGGGTTGAGCTTGCCAAATATTACGAACACCGCTCACCCGATCTTCGGAAGGCTCTTGAGTACGTCAATGGGATCTCTTCATTGCCACTGAGAGGAACACCCTGGGCTGCGGCCGCCAGGGCGGACACTGCGAGACGGCGCAACAGGCTCCTGCGAAAGATTGCTCGTTCCTCCGAAGGTTTGGAAAGATAGTCAACACGAAGTCCGTCTCCATCGGATTAAAAGCGCATGCGTTTGCTGCGGCTTGCACGATCGTAAACCTCCAGATAGCGGCGGCCGGATTTCTCCCAGGAGTATCTTCTGTTCATCGCACGACGTCTCATCTTGTGAATATGATCCTTGCGGTTGTACCAGGCCCAGACCGCCCAGCCCACGACGTCGTATATGGTGCGGGCGCTAAGGTCATCGAAGAGAAATCCGGTGCCGTTGCCGGTATCCTGATCGTATTGCTCTACTGTGTCGGCGAGCCCGCCGGTTCGCCGAACGATCGGGAGCGTGCCGTAGCGCAACGAATACATCTGGTTCAGTCCACAGGGCTCATAGCGTGAGGGCATGAGAAAGAAATCTGCACCAGCCTCTATGAGATGGGCCAGGCCGTTGTCGAATCCGATGACGGCACGAAAATTCGGAAGGTCTTGATCGAGCAATTCGAGCTCGCGCTGGCACCACGGCTCTCCGCTGCCGAGGACGACGAATTGAACCTCCATGTCAGAACAGATGCTGCGTATGGCGCCGTGGGAGGGGTCGGCGAGCTCGACGAACCCTTTTTGATCGACGAGGCGAGAGACGATTCCAATAACCGGCTTCTCCGGGTCGACAGAAAAACCGCAATTCCGCTGCAGCGTTTCCTTGTCCACGTCCTTTCCGGATAGATCGTCGGAGCTGAATTGGCCGGGTATCAACGGGTCGACCTCCGGGTTCCATTCGTCGTAGTCGATGCCGTTGAGCACCCCGACGAGATCTCTTCGCCGCGACACGAGGAGACGTTCGAGACCGGCGCCGTATTCCGGAGTCTGGATCTCCCGTGCGTAAGTAGGCGAGACGGTGGTGAGCGCATCGCCGTCACGCAGCCCGATCCTGAGGAGATTCATCGTCTCATCGGAGGGGTTGTCGACATCCCTCACCGCGTCCCAGCCGAGTGCCGTGTAGTAGATATCCTGTTTGGGAAACACCCCCTGATAACCGATGTTGTGGATTGTCACCACACTGGCGGTCTTCTCGAATCCTTCGCCCGCCAGACCTTGCTTGAGGTAGGTCGGGATGAGACACACCGGCCAGTCATGGAGATGCATAACATCGGGAATCCAATCGAGCTCCCTACATACGTCGAATGCCGCTCGGTTGAGGAACGTGAATCGACGAGCGTTGTCAGGATAGGCTGCGTTGTCCTTGCCACCGTAGATTCCCTCGCGGTCGTAGAAGTGGCTGTTCGCGAGCAGGTAGACGGGAACCTCGCGGCGAGGCAACTGGGTACGAAACAGTCGCGCTCTTTCCTCCCCTATGCCGAGCGGGACCGCAAGCTCGATATCGAGGGGTTCGATCCGCGTCTTCATGATCGACGAATAGTATGGCATGAGGATTCGGATATCGGCTCCAAGGTCATGAAGAGCAATCGACAAGGAGGTCACGACATCCGCGAGGCCGCCGGATTTCGCAAAGGGAACCGCTTCGCTCGTAACCATCAACACTCGCCTGTCGGTAGACACTGAATACCCCCCTTCGTCCTCTCATGTTCGATAGTAGCTTATCGCGTACTTGTCACGAAGCGTGAATCCGAGATTCGTATAGAGCTTGATGGCGGCTGGATTTGACCGTTTTACGAATAGGCTTAGGTGCTTCTTCTTCTGCGCGATCTCCCACATCAGCACCTGCATGATCGCTCGTCCGATCCCTTGACCGCGCAGTGACGGAAGAGTGAATACTCCCCCTATTTGGTAGTAGTTGATCCCGCGAGCGTTCGTTCCTGCCTTTGCCACCGGCACCCCGTCGATCTCTGCGAGGTAGATCAGCTCCTTGCGAAGATTCTTCTGGAGGGTCAGAAAGCTTGCTGTCGAGTTGAACTTCTCCGGGTTCAGCAGAACCTCTTCCTTCTCGTATTCTCGTTGCAGGGGAAAGAGCGAGCGCACGTCGAACGTGGTCGCCCGGCGGACCTTGAGCGAGCCGACCTCAGAGGGAGGTTGTTCGATGTTGAAGTACTCTCTCGTCATCAAGTAGTATTCGACACGTTCATATACCCGGGCGTTCAGCATGGACTCGATGGCAAGAACCTGATCGTCGATTCCCATGATCGAATGGACTTCGCGGACCGAGGATCGAATAAGGGGAAGCAGCTCGTTTCGGTAGTCTCCGGGTGAATGAAGTGACGGGTCGATGACCGGCAGGACGAGTCCGTGACCGGTAAGCAAGAGCGATTCCACGATTCGCTCGCCCTGATCTGCCGACCGATCAATGAAGATCCGGTTGCTGCCGCCCTCGCGATTCAAGAGCCGCGAGCTGAAGGAGACACAGAACCATTCGCGGCTGCGCAGGAACGAGAGAAGCTCGTGCATCTCCCTTTGTCCAATTGGATACCACGACATTCGATCAGAACTCTCCATCGAGCATGCTGATCGGCATGGTGCCCTCTGCGGGGAAGTCGCCGCGCAAGACTGCAAAACCGGCGGCGAACGATTGCTCTCCCATCCCGTACACGGCGATGGCGGAGGAAACCCACGGCTCGTTGCGCAGGTAGGTCGGGGAGAGAGCCGAGAATGCTATGATCTTCGTACCGCTCTTCTCGAGAGATTTCAGGCCCTCGAGCACTTGCATGCTGTTGGGGTTCGCGACGCAGAAGATGATAATCGAGTACTTCGAGGCAACGTCCAAGAGTTGCTGGATCTCTCCGTCCTGCGGAAAATAGAAATGGTTGTAGGGCAAATAGTAGGTGGCCGCGTCTGGGTAGCGGAGCTTGCCTGCCCGTAGAAACTCTCCGAACTGACCGACGAGGAGGATTTTTCTACCTGAGCTCGGTTGGAGAGGGATATCGTTCCCCTTCACGATTGTCGTTGCCCGGCACGCCTGTTCGAAAAAGAAGCTCTCGCCCCGCTTGTCAGGGAGCTCCTTTGCCACTCCCGAGGCTTTAGGATAGAGAGGCACCGCTCGAGGGCCTTTGAGGTATTCGAGCTTCATTCGTAGAACGCGAGTTGCCGCCTCACGAACGACTGACTCGAACGAGGCGTCGCTTCGCATCCTTGCAAGGAGCTCACTCCAGACTCCGGAATCGAGCCTGGGAGTTTTGGAAATCATCAGCATGTCGTCGCCCGCCTCCAGTGCCTGCTCGCAGATCCGAGCCATACTCAGCCCGGTTTCCTGAACCCCACCCATAAGGAGGTCGTCGGTCACGATGACGCCTGTGAAACCGATTCTCTCCCTGAGTATCTCCGTCTCGAGATAGGAAGAGAGGGTCGCCGGTTCGAGGTTGCCCGTTACCTTGGGGTAGGCAAGGTGCCCGGACATGACCGCGGGGAGTCCCTCCTTGACGAGGAAGCGATAGGGGACGAGGTCTCGATTCCAGATCTCACCGAGCGAAGCCTGGATGACCGGAAGGACGAGGTGTGAGTCTTTGTCGGCGTCGCCGTGGCCGGGGTAGTGCTTCGCGGTCGAGATGATTCCCGCAGCCTGAAGGCCCTTGAAGAAGGCGACCGACAGAAGGGCGGCCTTTACCGGATCGGACCCGAAGGAACGAGGTCCGATGACGTCGGCATGGGGGTTTGTGAGGATATCGACTGTTGGGGCGAAGTTCATGTTGATTCCCAGTACACGCAGCTCTCGCCCAATGTAATAGGCCGACTTGTACGCATCTTCCGGCAGATTGGTTGCCCCAATCGCCATATTCCCCGGGGTGATCGAGGTGTCTCCCTGGATGTGGCGGACCCAGCCGCCCTCCTGATCGGTGGCTATCGTCAACGGAATTTTGAGGCGAGTCCGGTTTGCCGCGCGCTGCATTCTCGATACGCTGTCGGTGAGGTCGGTGAGATTTCGGGCGTTCCATCCGAATATCTTCACGCCCCCGAGGCCGTGGCGTTCGATCCAGGCGATGATTTCGGGCGTAGGCATCGAGCCTGAGTATCCGAGGAGGAACACCTGACCGAGTAGCTCGGAGTCCGTCATGGATTCGACGAGCTTCGGAAGTAGCTGCTCGGACGGTATGTCCGTGTAGAAGTTCACCTCGGCCTGGAGGAATGAGATACGAACGACAAAGAGGATGGCGGCGATAACCGCGCGCGTCAGTATTTTCTGTTCCATTCGTCTGTGGAGTACTTGTTTTCGAGGAGCTCCGAGGCCCGCGCCGTCTCCTCGGGTGTCAGGCGGTCGATCCTGATCGAAAGGCTGTCCCGGAATGCCTGTGCAAATGCTTGCCGGACGGCCGGGAACTCTTCGTAGTGACCGAGCTCGTCTCGGAGATTGGAAGCGTGATTCTCCGCGGCATTCGGGACCGCGAGATAGCGGACGATATCCCTGCCTTTCGAGCTCAGGGGGATCGAACCGTGTTGAAGCACGGCCGTTCGCGTCACCATCTGTGCGCTGCCGACCAGCTTGCGTCCTGAACGGGAGTCGATCTCATACTCACCGGTCGAGCCGAAGCAATCCGGATTGAGAGGATCTCCTTTCCGAACGGGACTGCTCTGGGAGTTCGGAACGCCGATTCGGTCCAGACCCGCCATGAGTAGTGGTGCGATGAAGCGATAGACCCAGCGCTTTCCGAACGGTTCGAGGTGGTCCTTCCCGAGGATGAAGGCGTAGGTGAGCTCGTCTGTGTGGAGCACGGCTTGGCCACCGGTGGGTCTTCGGACGAAGCCCACGCCATCGGCGCTCATCAGGGAGAAATTGACGACCTCGGTGGTCGGTTGGAACCGTCCAACAGAGAGAGTCGGGGGCTCGAAACCGTACAATCGAACCACTGGAGGGCTCTTTCGCGAGCCCACCGTCTCGAGCAGCGCCTCATCGACTGCCATATTCCACCTGCCATCGTCCGGTTCGTCGACGATGACTCGAAACGTAATACCTTCTTTCAACATGATCCCAGCTTCGTGAACATACTTGTTTTGCCTACACCATACCAATTAAACTCGAATTATGGAACAGAAGCGGTATTTGCCGCTTGTCCTCATCCTTCTCGTGTCTACCGCTGCTCGACTTCGGGCGCAACCGGCCGAGCCGAGGCTCACGCCTGCGCCCCTTGCGGTCGAGCTGGGCAGGGCGTCAACGCCACTCTCGGTCCCGATGTTGATCAAGGCCTCGCTCGTGCTCTCCGGCGCAAGCGAGAGCACGATAGCCGCCGACACGATTCGGCTCGGGGAGATCATCGACCAAGCGAAGCGTGCTATTGCCGGCGACTCGTCCGATTATGCGAAGGGCAACGCTCTTCTCCTGTTCATGCACAAGGTGCTCCTCACCCGGTACTCGGAGCCACAGACGAGGCTGGACACGCTGCTCCGTACGGGAGAGTTCAACTGCGTTTCGTCGGCGGTTCTCTATATGATACTGGGGCGTGCAGTCGGCCTCAATGTCGAGGGAGTCTACACCCCGGACCACGCATTCTGCACCGTCGAGGCGAAAGGAAGCTGGATCGACGTGGAGACGACAAACCGCTACGGTTTTGATCCCGGCTCAAAGACCGCATTTCATGACGCGTTCGGTAACACCGGTTTCACCTATGTGCCGCCGGGCAACTATCATTTGCGAACACCCACCGATGGTAGAGGTTTGCTCTCGTTCATACTGCAGAATCGAATGTCACTTCTGGAGCGCCGGTACCGGTTCAAGGAGGCCGTCGGACTTGCGGTCGATCGATACGCGATTCTCGATAACCAGACGGCACTCGACGATCTTGCCTCTGAAGCCGGCAATTACTGTGCAGTTCTGAATCAAGGCAAGGAGTACTCAACCGGAATCGCGTTTCTCGATGCCGTGGAGAAGGCCTACGGACGCCTCCCCAAGCTTGTCACGATCATGTCGGGGCTCATCCACAACGCGGTGCTCGATTTGGCCAACAAGGGCAACTACGTACAGGCGCTCACACTCATCCGGGAGCGATCGGCCTCTGGGGCGATCGATTCGAGCGAGGCTTCAGCCCTGCGGACGATCGTTGCCGAGAATCGGCTTTCGGTGGCGGTGAAGGAGCAGCCATTCGAGAAGGCGCTTGGTGTCGTCGAAAGCTCCTATCGCAACGGCGACATAAGCGAGTCCACCTATCATCGCTATCTGGTTCCGGTATTCGGCAAGGAGGCGCAGCGTACTGCCTCTGCGAACGGGTACCTTGCCGCGGTTAAGATCCTCGAGCAAGGAATCAAGATGACTGGCGGGAGCTCTGAGCTTGAGAGGGGGCGCCGGATCTATCTCAACAACTACATCGCAACGGTGCACAATCGATTCGCGGTCCTCTTCAATCAGCGCGAGTACGAAAAGGCGACCGAGGTCGTCCGGGAGGGGTTGAAGATCGTACCCGACAGCTCGGTCTTGAACCAGGATTTACAGATGATCCGGCGTGCAAGAGGCAACTAATCGCGCTTCCTAGTGAAGGACGCCGATGCGGCTGGGCGGCCAGAACCGGAAGGTTGCCCTGCCGAGCACGAGCCGCAGCGAAACCGGTCCGAAGTATCGGCCGTCCCGCGAGTCGTCTCGGTTATCACCCATCGGAAAAAGATGGCTGTGTGGGATGTACCAACCGTTGGAAAACATCCGCCAGTGCCCACCGACTGAATGGTCCTGCGGGCGCATTTCGTAGGTGAGGCGCGCCCGGTAATCTTCGTACACCTTGAAGTCATAAAATGAAGGCATTCGGTCCGCGGTTTCGATGTCCTGCCTGGACACCGGAAGACCGGCATTGTACCGGACGTAGGCCCTCGTGGCCCCGAAGAGGGTTCGGTAGTCGGCGCGATTGAAAAGCCTGATCGTTCGGTAATCGAGGCCCGCAGATCGTTTGAAATCGCGTTCGGAAATCCAACGGCCAGTCCCGGCAGGCATCATCATCATCGAGCCGTCGACCGGATCTATCTTGATCCGGTCGCCTCCCGTCGCAATAACCCGCTTGATTAGGTAATGGATTGCGGGCCGCCCGTTCTTGCCTCGGTCGAGGTTCACGAGCGAGAGAGTCAACATGAAGATGAACCTCTGGACGATGTCGAAAACAGGTCCCTTCGATCGATAGTCGGGGTTTTTGAAGGTGATGATGTCGCCATGATGCGGTTTCGCGAATCCCGGCATTTTGAGTATACCGGGCAGAAGCTCGGGGCCGAAAATGAGCTTGTTGACTGAAATACGATCACGCACGAGGAGCGTATCCTTCATCGACCCGGAGGGTATGACGTAGAACTGAAATAGGTACTGATTGAGGACCAGAATTATGCAGATGGCCCACAGAAATGTGTAAACCCACTCGAGTATCGCCGGGATGTTGCGCTTTCTTTCGAGTTTTCTGATTCGTCTTCGCTTGTACCAGGTCAGGAAACGCTCGGTGGTTGTTTCTATCTGCTGCAGCACCGCACACGTATACCACAGGCGCCGGAATTTGTCACCTGCCGCTCTCTCGACGGCAGCGCAAGAAGTCGCTTCAAACGCGGCAAAATACGCCGATCATAGATATAAGGAGATTGTGCACATGGACGCGGTGGAGCTGTGTAAATCGTTGACCACCCTCATGACACGGGAGGTCAAGCTGCTGGAACACATGGTGAGTTATGAGCTCACACTCAAGGAAAGCATCATGGCCCATAACTGGACCCGACTCGAGCTCGCTCAGCGCAAGATGAGCCCGGTTTTGGAGAAGATCGCGGCAGTCGAGGAGGAACGGCACACGGTCTTCTCCGAGCTGCAGCGTGTCGTCGGCGAGGACCCGAACTCCGGGTTCTACGAGGTGCTCGTTCACCTGGAACGCGGAGTGCGCGAGAAGGCCGCGGACGCCTACCGGACCCTCAAGTTCACGGTTCTCAAGATCCAGGGGATGACTGACAGCATCGACATCTACCTGAAGACTATAACCGGGGTCATGCAGGAAATCCTCGCAGAGCTCTTTCCGTTCAGAAAGGGCAATATCTACACCAGAAAGGGGACTCCGACTCAGGCGCAGGTGAACCCGATGGTGATCAGCCGTCGGCTTTAACAAAAGGAGCAGGACGTGGAATCTACCTTCATGGGGATCGAGATTGGGAAACGCAGTCTCGTCGCCAACACCGAAGCACTTGCTACTATCGGACACAACGTCAGCAACGCATCGACTCCCGGCTACAGCCGGCAGCGAGTAGAGCTGCAGCCCTTCGATCCTCTCTACATGCCGGATATGACTCGGGAAGAAACGCCGGGGCAACTCGGCCAGGGGGTTGTCGTTGCGAGCGTACGACGAATCCACGACCAGATCCTCGAGCAACGCATCGTTGCTCAAGGAAACGAGCAGGGATATTGGAAATCGCGCGACCAATATCTGCTCATGGTGGAGCAGGTTTACAACGAGCCCTCGAACCTGTCGGTTCGAAGCCTCATGGACAAGTTTTGGTCCTCCTTCCAGGAGCTGTCGGTGCATCCCTCCCAAACATCGGCCCGCGAAGCGGTCGTGCAACGCAGCCAGGCTCTGATGTCCGCGATTCACCAGCGCTACGGCTCACTGAAGGACATTCGAGACATGCTCGAGCAGGACATTCAGTCGACCGTCAAACAGATCAACAAGGACCTCCAGAACATAGCGGATCTCAACAAACAGATCGTTCGGGTGAAGGCGATGGGAGACAATCCAAACGACCTTCTCGATCGACGCGATCTCATCGTCGAGAAGCTTTCCCAACTCGTCAACATCACCGTCGACCATCGCGACTCCGACGAGTTCAATGTTCACATCGGCGGAATGCAGCTCGTTCAAGGGGCGGTCGTTCACGATTTCAAAATCACCCCCGACATGCAAAACGACGGCTACTCCAACGTCGTGTGGGCCGGCAACGGCGAGAAGGTTCAGTTGCAGGGAGGAAAGCTTGCGGCGCTCCTTGGAATGCGGGACGGTGACGTAAAGCAGGAAATTCAGAAGCTCGACAACATGACCATCAATTTCGCCGATCTGGTCAACTCCATCCATCGGCAGGGTTACGGACTGAACGGGCAGACCGGACTGGACTTCTTCAAAGAGTATCCGTTCGTAAACAACGTTCTCGGCAACTACGACCGAAGCGGCAACGGTCAGTTCGACTCGACCTACCTCTTTCGCATAACCGGCGGCAACGCGCTATCGCCGAAAGAGCAAATCGGTCTGAGCGGGACGATCACTCTCTCCGGTCCGAACGGAAACCTCTCGATCGACTACCACCCCACCGATACGGTGAACGAGGTTATCAAGCGTATCGACAACGCGGGGGCGGACGTCGTGGCCTACCTGAACCGGGACAACCAGCTTACCCTCAAGGCCACTCCGTCGGAGACCGAAGGCAACCCGGACTTTGTCATTCGCCATGTTCAGGACTCGGGCCAGTTTCTCGTCGGGTACGCCGGCATTCTCAACCAATCGGGCCCTGGCGGCGCCTACGACTGGGGGCGCGCGAATGCCGTTCAATCCCTCCGAATCAATGCACCGAGCTCGACAGCGGCGAACGGCCCCGCAACCTATGCCGTGGCACCGCTTTCGCATCCCGCCGGCTGGATCGAGGTAAACCCGCAGATCGCGTCGGATCCTTCCAAGATCGCAGCGGGGTTCGGAAAAGACGGCCAGCCGGCGGAACCGGGTGACGGGAGCGCAGCCCTCGCGATTGCCAGGCTGCGTACGGAGCAGGTGATGATCGGCAAGCGCACGAGCTTCGACGAGTTCTTTTCGAGCGCGGTAGCAGACATCGGCTTGAAGGGTCAGACCGCTCAACAGACTCTCGACACCCAGAACGCGATCATGAAGGACCTGAACGACCAGAAGCAGGCTATCTCGGGGGTCAACCTCGACGAGGAGTTTGCCAACATGATCAAATTCCAACATGGCTACGCGGCCGCGGCGAAGTTCGTGGCTGAAATGAATTCCATGCTCGACACGCTGATCAACAAGATGGGCGTGTAGGAGCCGAAGACGGTAAACTGATATGAAACGAATCAGCACGAACATGCCGAACGACGACACGAGCTTCTGGCTTCGCCTGCGCGATTGGAAGTTGAACCAGCTCCAAAACCAAATGTCGAGCCAGAACCGCATCCAGAACCTCAGAGACGACCCGATCGGCGCTGCTCACGCCGTACGTTTCGAATCCAAATTGACGCGACTGGATCGATACGAAAAGAACGTAAGCTGGGTCATCGACAACAACAACTACGCCGACGGCTATCTCAAGACAGCAACCGACGTTATGCAGCGCGTCCGGGAGCTGGCGGTCCAAGGGGCGAACGGCACCTACACGAAGTCGGACCGTCAAAAAATGGGGGAGGAGGTCAACCAACTTCTCAACGAGCTCATTCAGGCGTCAAACGCCCATTCCCCGGACGGCAATACGCTGTTCGCAGGTGAGCGTACGCAGAGTCAGGCGTTCCGAACCTTGAGTGGTACGGTGCCTGGCGCGAGCGGCAATGTCGTCACAAATGTCATGTACACCGGCACTATCGGACAGAACAAGGTTCAGATCAGCGACGGAACGACGATTCCAGAGAACATACCGGGGAATCGGGCGTTTTGGGCCGAGCAGCAGCAGATATTCTCCAACGTCAGCGCGACTTCCTATCAGGTGCAGGCTGACTCACAGATCGCTGTGGACGGGAAGACGATCAACCTCAAGGCCGGCGACAACATCTATGCCATCATTGCGAAAATCAACAACGCGGGAGCAGGAGTGAAAGCTAGTCTCGATCCCGTAAAGAACTCACTCGTGCTCGAAACGACAACCCCGCATCAACTCTGGATTCAGGACGTCGGTAGTAGCACCGTCATGCAGGATCTCGGGATTGTCGATTCGGCGAACGGTAACCCGCCGCACAACATCGCATCATCGGCACGGGTTTCCGGCGGCTCTCTCTTTGACATGGTAATCGCGCTGCGCAACGAGCTCTACCAGGGGAATGTGATAGACATCGGCGGCTCCGGGCTCAAGGGAATCGACGCGGGACTGAACAACCTGCTCGCGGCAAGGGCCCAACTCGGTTCGGTCAACGAGCGTCTGAAGCTCGTTCACGACCAGATAACTCATGACATTCCGGAGGTAACTCAACAGGCCTCCAGAGTAACGGATATCGACATGGCCAAGGCCATAACCGATTTGAAGATGCTCGAATATACCCACCAGGCGGCACTTCAAACAGCCGCAAAGGTTCTCCAACCGACTCTCATGGACTATCTGAGGTAGCCGATGCAGGTCAACACCAAGCCCTACGGCACGATTGAGGTCGACGAGCGACAGAAGATACATTTCCCGTTCGGAATTCTCGGGTTCGAGCATCTGAAGTGGTATGTCCTTCTCGATGCCTCCCAGGCTCCGTTCTACTGGCTTCAGTCGCTCGACGACCCCGACGTCGCATTCGTGCTCATTGACCCCTTGGTCTTCCGTCGCGACTTCATCCTTGAAGTCTCTGAGGAGGAGCTTCAGGAAATCGAGATCGAAGACAAAGAGGACATGCTCGTCTTCGCGATCGTTACTATTCCAGAGAATCAGGAGCTCATGTCCGCCAACCTGCAGGGCCCCGTGGTCATCAACCGCAAAGCGAAGACTGGTCGACAGGCGATCACCCTCAACCCGAACTGGAAAGTCAAGCATTTCATTCTCGAGGAGCTTGCTCAGGTAAAGGACGAGGCATGCTAATTCTCTCCCGAAAGGTCGATGAAAGCATCATCATCGGCGATGATGTCTTCGTTTCGATAGTCGATATCAAGGGAGACCAGGTGAAGCTCGGCATTCAAGCCCCGAAAGATGTAAAAGTATACCGCCAAGAAGTCTACGAGGCGATCCAGTCCGAGAACGTCGCCGCTGCTCAAGCGGGCACTGTGCTGCCCGTCATCAAGCGATTTGCAGGCAAGAAGGGAAACCCCAAGGGTTCTCGACCCGGCGATCGGCCCTCAGCCGACTCTTCCCCCAACGACCTTATAGACAAATAGGCGCGCCGGTCGGCTAATCCCGATTCGATGCGTTTCCCAATTTCGCTTCACTTTCGCGGAGGTAGAGCGGTCCTGCATCCTCCGGCTCGGCTCCGTGCTCGGATAGGTGCCGTTTGCCGAGACGAAGAAGGGACGCAGCACGGCTGGATGCCATCAGGGGATCGATCCGCCACTCCAAGTCGTCCGTGAGGAACGGGCGCATGAGGACGGCTCCGGGACCGGTGAAGAGAATTCGGTCCGCTTTTGGCAGTCGATCGACGAGACGTCCGGGTTCGATGTCGAGATCGTCGGAAAGCTTCCTACCCGACCCGTAGACTGCGGCGTAAACTCTCCGTTTGCGTGCGTCGATGACCGGTACGACGATGCCGGGGAAGTAGTCGAATCCGTCGGCGAGCACGTCGAGCGTCGGTACTGCGACGAGCGGACACCCGCTTGCGGCAGCGAGGCCCTTTGCAGTCGCCATACCAATTCGGAGACCGGTGAACGACCCGGGTCCGCGCATGCATGCAACCAGATCAAAGGTGCGGGGAGCTGATGCCATTCGAACGAGGGCGTCGACGGTCGGCATCAGGTACTCCGAATGGCGCAGCCCGGCGGCGATCGAGGTTTCGTAGTAGCCTGAATCGGTCTCGATGCCTACCGAGAGTACTTCGGTTGCGGTGTCGATTGCTACGGTGCTCATTCTATGGACGACTCCAGATTTCCTGTGATGCGGACGAGGCGATCGTTTGGACCGATTATCGTCAGCACGATCGTCAAGGGATCGACGAAGAGGTCGGGCGCTTTGTCGCTCCATTCGACGACCGACACTCCGCGACCGTAAATCAGCTCTTCCAGACCGAGCAGCTCGATTTCTTCCTTGCTGCCGACACGGTAGAGGTCGACATGGTACAAGGGCAACCTGCCGGCGTACTCGGAGACTATTGTAAATGTCGGGCTCGTGATTGGTTCGTCGATGCCGAGCGCTTCGGCAATTCCTTTGACAAGAGTCGTCTTCCCCGCACCGAGCGGTCCCTCGAGGGCGACGATTGACCCGTCTTCGAGCACACGACCGACTCGACGGCCGAGCTCAACGGTCTCCTCCGCCGACGCGACAGTTATCTCCTTCAGTCCTCTCCTCCGCGCGCTATCCTATGACGGTGGAAGGCCGGCGGTCAACCGATTTCGTAAACGTAGGAGTTGATGCGGTTGAGATTTTTCCCGGAAATTCTCGTAAACATGATATGCATGAAGCCCCCCATCGGCTCTGCCTTTCGTACGCTCTTGACCTTGCCGTACACCGTAACCTGGCGTCGCTTATCCGTCTCGAACTCGAGCTTGATGAGAGAGTTCTTCGGAAGGGGGAAGGTGGTCTTTACGGCGCATCCTCCGGCAGAGACGTCGAGCATTGTGCCAAGGGCTCCCTTCGTTTGGGGAACAGCCTGCCGCTTCGCGTTGCGACCTGTTCCAACCGTCATGATCTGTACTGCGTAGAAATAGGCAGGTCGGTCGAGCTCCTTCCTGCGGTACTTGCGCTGCGCAGCGGCCGAGACCGAGTTGGAGTGCTGGAGCAGGATGCTGTTGACTCCTTTCAGAGTGCTGTAACCGACGACCTTCGACTGAAAAGCGAACCCTTTGCCGCCGCTCCGAGCGAAGAAGACCTCGACAGGTGTCCATTTGGGCCATCGGACCTGATTCCCCGTGTCGTCGAGGGGTATCTCGGCCGTGAGAACATTGCGAAGCCTACCGGTGACGCGAGTGGCGTAACGGCTGCCCTGAGCGGTGATAGTTATTTCTTGCCCGGTTCGGATCTGGCTGGTCGATTGAACCGATTGACCACTTCCGCTGGAATGTTCGATGGTCTGCTTGATGCGATAGATTGTATTGATATGGGCTTCTTTGATGGAGTCGGACTGGGTCTGGGTCTTTACCTCGCTGATGGCTTTCGACAAGACGATATCGAGCACCTGATTGCTGGCAAAGACCGACATTGGGGCGGTTGGACGGTATTTCAGGGCGAGATTCTCGAGAGTCCTGGTCTGCACTTGATTGAGTCCCCGCGCGTGCGCGGCGCGACGAAACCGTCCGCGAGTAAATTTCTGGCTCTCACCCGATGGTCGCGCTCGTTGCGCCCCACGGCGAGAATTGATCACGAAGAAGATGGTCGCGATTGCAAGGGCGATGAGGACGGCGACAATTGCCGTAGGATTGTGCTGCGGAAGTTGGATCTGCACCTGGAGCAGGATCATACCCAATGGCGTCACGACCGTTATCCTTCGGTCAGGAGATCGATGTAGTTCTTGAGCTTCTCAAGACGTGGAGAGATCTCATATTCGAGAAGATCACCTATCAAGACGCTATCTTCGGCAGTGAAGGCATCGATGAGCTCACCGAGGATCGTGTTGAACTCTGCGTAGAATTCCGGGAAAGAGACCCCTTCCACGACTACTTTATTGTAGTCTACACTGCCGGCCTGCTTGAGAATAGGGTAGAGACGGGTGATCTTGGTCGATAGCTCCACGAACCGCACGATAACGGCCATCGCTTCCTGATCGCGGCCGGTCTGGAGCATGACCGAGACCTCACTTAGCTGTCCGACCGACTGCTTCAGCTGCTCGGCATCTCGCGAGAGCTCCTGAGCCGGGTTCTCGATCTCCCGCATTCGCGGTACGATTGCCGCGGTGGCGGTTTCGATGAAGGCGAAGAGGCTTTTGCGCGTTTCACCTTTCGCTTCACCGGTCTCGAGAATCCCGCTTTCGGCTATTCGCGAGTCGAGCGCGGCGGCATTAAGCTCGGTAGATGCAAGCCCGTGGCGTGCAAGAACGCCATCGAGGCCATCTCTGAGATAGGGATAGTCGCGTAGAAGCGTCTTCACGGCTTTGGAATCCCCGGCGCCAACACCTCGTTTGAGAATAGCCAGGAATTCGGCGATGGCAGCCAGATCTTTGTACTGCTTTTCGACAGCTGTTTGGGCTCCGATGTGCAGGATACCGATTGAATTGATCGCGATTGCTTTGAGCTCTTCTTCGGCTGAGAGGTCGAGCTCTCGAGTGTCGCTTCTCGCTTCGGTGAGGACGAAGCCTTCCGACTCCAGCCAGCGCCGCAGGCTGGCGAGCACCTCATAAAGGTTCTTCTCGTTTTCGAGGGTATAGTCGATCTTCTCGTCGTTTATGGTTATCTGCAAACTGTCCACCTTGGATCAGACGCCCCACCTGTCACTACGGTATGCTCGACTGGCCGTTGCTGCTGCCTCCGAATCCGCCGAGAGACTGAAGCGACTTCGAGTTCTGTTGGAGAGTGCCGATGGCTCCTTCCATCTGGTTGTACTTATCCTTCAGGCTCTGCTCCTTTTGTGCCAGCTTTTTTTTCAGATTGTCAATATCCTGATTCGTCTGCTGGATCGACTGGTCGTAGCTTTGTTCTTTCATCGCAATGATGCCGCCGGTCTGATTGAACGCCTTTAGATACTTGTCGGCTTCATAAGCGGCTCCGGTATTGATGACGAGGTCTCCGGTTGAGTCGTAGCCGAAGAGGTCCTTGACCGCCGGGAGCTCATTTTTCAACGCATTATCGAGAGTCTGCGAGTCGATCTCGAGGTATCCGCGCAGCTTGGAAATGTCGAATCCGGAATAGGTTTTCGAGACGTCGGTCGAAATGCCGATTTGGGCCAGTAGGTCGAGCTTCGTTCCCGCCTGGGTTTTGTACGGATTCATCATGATCTCTTGCAGGCGCGACTTCATTTCCTGGAGTGTGATATCACCCTGGAACATTCCGAGCTTCTTCCGCGCATCCTGTCGCTGTTGATCGTTGAAGTAAGTTACCTCGTCGATGACCTTCGGATCGTTGCTGGTGTAGATAACGATGTCGGTCAGAAGCTTGTTGTAGTTGCCGATGAAATTGATGATCCCGTCGCTGATTTTTTTGACGTCCGGATGGACGTCGACAGTGACGGGGCGCGAGGTCGGCTCGTTGATGTGGAGGGTGACTCCAGGAATGACGTCATTGATAGTATTGTCTGGCCGCTTGACCTCTATTCCGTTGAGGTCAAGAATGGCGTCTTTCGCGTTGCTGACTGGGTGAAGAGGTGAATACTCGCCTCGCGCATTCGGATTGTAAACCTTGATCCCCTCGATCGTGATCTTGCGGTAGGTATTGTTGTTGCGAATGTCCACCGCGTCGAGGTTGTGGACGTATTGGCTCAAGGGAATCTGGATAGTCTGCACTTCCGGAGTGTCCTTCACGGCCGGAAGCTTGACGGTGTTGGATCCCTCCTGCATGTAGAGAACATTCAGGTCGTTGGTAACCTTAGGCGGTGGGGGCGGTTGCCACGGCGGTAGGCCGGTCTTCGAGCTCTCGCTTTGGATCTTCACGCCTTTGAAGTCTATTCCGCCGGTGGACGGGAGCGACGGTCCGGCGGGTGGGGTCGGTGCTCCGCCGTTGCCGTGAGGGATATCCGTAACCTTGAGCTTCACCTCGAGAACAAGATCTTTCTGCGCGGCAACCGGGGGGGAAATCGGCACCGATATTTCTCCGCCGGGATCGAGTGTCACGGTGCCGTTCGCAATCTCGGGGTTGACTTCCGAAAGCGGCTTCGTCCACGCGGCGATCGTCCCGCTCGTGAGCTGCACGTCACGCGCCGTCGTACCGGAGCTCTCCAGGAACCCCATGTCGACACCGAGTTTCTGTGAGTCCTTGGTGAAGGTGAGCTTGTTCGCCGCGCCGGTTTCCTTCGAAGTAATCTGAACCACTTGGGTGGAGGAAGTATCGCTGACCACTGTTGCATCGAGGATTTTGCTCGCCTTCTGGTTCAGCACTCGAACGAAATCCTTGACGCTACCGCCTGCGTAATGGAAGGAGATCTCCTTATCGCCGACGGCAAAACCGTAATCACCGGCAGGTACGTTGTAATTGTCGGGCAGGGACGAAGAGAGAAAAGAATCCTTGGTTGCGACCTGCTTGACAGTAATGTTGTCTTTGGTCGCCTGTGCTGCCCGCGTTGCGGTACCGGTTATCGCCGCAGAGTTCGAGCTGTCGACGACCTTGTCCTCGAACGGATTATCGAAGCTGAAGAGCTTCTGGGCCGACGTCCTGACGTTTCCAATGCTGTTGTTGATGTCGTTCCATGCGGCCTTGTCCATCTTGATGGTGGCCACACGTTTCTCGAGACGGGTCAGTGGAATCCGCTCGAGCTTCATGGTGTCCGCGATGATCTTAGAGGTGTTGTACTTGTCCGTGACACCGGGGATGCTAATGTCCGACATCGATAACGGCCTTCCCCCCGGCGCGCCGCACCCGCTCTAGATCTTCTTGTCGATCAAGAGGCCCACGGCTTCCCGAATCTTAGCCTGGAGCCTCTGAATATCCGCAGGGGGAATCTCCTTAATTACCTTATCGGTTCTCGTATCAATCACCTTTACGACTACCTCGCCGAGCTCGCGGTTGATAGTGTACTTGAGCTGCGTGTCGTAGGGGGCGACGGTATTGAAAAGCTGCTCTAGGAGCTTCTCATACTGCGCCTGTCGCTTCCGGTTGTCTGCCGAGTCGGTCTGCTTGCCGCCGTCAATCGCTTGACGCGGAGCGGGCGCGCTCTGTTTTTGAGTCTCCGTCCGTGGGTAGTCGGGAATCGGGTTTTTGGGGCCGATTCCTGGAATCTCCAAGCTCATTATCGTTCCTCGTATCGTTGCCGCGATAATAATACGGATAAGGGGGCGCGAGCCCCTTAACCGCGAATAGTCCGAAGAGATGACGTCCAGTGATCTCTTCAATCAGTTTACGGAGTTTCGATCGTCCTCTCCCGCTAGAGTAGCTGGAGAACAGTCTTTGCCTGGGCGTTCGCCTGAGCGAGCATCGCTGTGGCCGACTGCTGGAGGATCTGATCCTTCACATAGGTCACCATTGCGCTTGCCATGTTGAGGTCGCGTATATGGGATTCCGCTGCCTGCAGGTTCTCCGCGGCGGTGCTGATGCCTTTTGTCGCCATTTCGAACCTGTTCTGATAGGCTCCGAGATTCGCTCGTTGGAGTGAAACCTTTGTCAATGCCTGGTCTACCACTCCGATCGTTCGATTCGCATTCGTCGGTGTCGCAATGTTGACGCCTTGGCTTCCGGTCAAGCCGAGAGCCGTCGCCGTCATCGTACCGATGAAGATCCGTTTGTTCTGGTCCATATTCGCTCCGACCTGGAGCTGCATGACATCAGTTGCACCCTGCGCAAACCTGCCGGTTAGCATGTTCAGACCGTTGAACTGGGCCGAGGAGGCAATCCGGTTGACCTCGTCAACCAACTGCGAAACCTCTACCTGGATCATTTGGCGATCCGACCGGGAGTATATCCCGTTTGCTGACTGTACCGCCAATTCTCGCAACCGTTGGAGAATATCCGTAGTCTCCTGCAGATACCCGCCGGTCGTTTGAATGAACGAAATCCCCAACTGTATGTTCTGATTCGCCTGGTTCAAGCCGCGTATCTGGCTTCTCAGCTTCTCCGAAACGGCCAGTCCCGATGCGTCGTCGCCGGCGGTTACTATCCGCAGGCCGGAGCTCAAGTGCTCGATGTCCTTCTGCACCGAATAGTTGACTATTCCTAGCTGGCGATTCGCAAACATGGCAGTCAGGTTATGGTTAATTATCATTCCACCCTCCTTGAAAGGCCATGAAGACGTCCTTTGTCTTCAGTCGTTCGATCGTGCCGGAAGGAAAACCGAAAGAGCTCGCGCCTCTTCCGCTCCGTGTCGTTTTCCTTGTGGGGCAGGGCGATCTCCGTTCTGCGGAGCTTCCCCCGCTCGACGGGGGATCTCCCTGGAACCCGGCACAGGAAGGAGGGGTCTATGTCAAAGAGCGCGTGACGAAACGTCTCTCGGGAATCTTGGTTCTCCCGCTATCGTGAGAGGCGTTTCGAGCTATTTTAGGAGTTGAAGTACCGATTGATTCTTGGCGTTCGCCTGTGCAAGCATCGCCGTCCCGACCTGGAGCAGGATTTGGTTCTTTGTGTACTTGACCATTTCCTTTGCCATGTCGGTGTCACGTATCCGCGATTCGGCAGCCTGCATGTTCTCCGCTCCCACGTCCAGACCGGTCACGGCTTTCGTTAGGCGATTCTGGTACGCTCCCAGGTCTGCTCGCTGCTTACTGACCTTCTGCAATGCCTGATCGAGAAGGCCGATGGCTGCGTTCGCTTTGTCCGGCGTAGAGAGGCTGAGCTTCTGGCCGGTTCCGACCTGCTCGAGCCCGAGTGCCGTGGAGGTCATCGTCCCGATGAAGACCTGGATGCGCTGATCCATGTTTGCGCCGATATGAAACCACATCGAGGCGGTTACCGTGTTGGTCCCCGTGGGGCGGGCGAACCGGCCGGTGAGCATGTTGAGACCGTTGAATTGAGCGGATGAAGCGATTCGGTTGACCTCATCGACGAGCTGAGAGACCTCCACCTGGATCATCGTCCGGTCGGAAGCCGAATAGATGCCGTTCGATGCTTGCACCGCAAGGTCCCTCAGGCGATGTAGGATGTCCTGGCTTTCCTGAAGGTAACCTTCGGAGGTTTGAATGAATGAAATACCATTTGATGCGTTGCGGGAGGCCTGCTGGAGGCCCTGGATCTGAGACCTCATCTTCTCGGATACGGCAAGACCCGAGGCATCATCGCCAGCCCGATTGATCCGATAACCGGACGAGAGCTTCTCGATGTTTTGGCTCAGATTCTGGTTGGTGATCTTGAGACGGTTTGCTGCGAACAAAGCGCTCAAGTTGTGATTGATGATCATATTCTCCTCCCTGGAGTATTTCCCGGGCATCCATGCCCGAGTTATGGCCCACTCGTTCACGCGCCGAAGCGGCTACCACGGTGGCCGACTATCTTGTTGAGCTGGCCTCCTCAAAAGAAAATTCCCCTAAATACTGATGACAGGGCACCGATACTTAGAGTAGGAAGGTTTAGCTTCGGGCTTGCCTGGAAAAACCGAAGTTCCTCCCTACTTCCTACTATCGACACCCCCGGTCTTAGTCTTTAGCGATTATTTCGGAAGAAATCGTGGAAACGGTGTAACGGCTGGGTTGGCCTATTGGTCGTTGAGTATCTCGAGATACTTGCCCGCGATCGGATCGTCAGGCTCGATGGTGCGGACTGCTTCGAAATACCCGACCGCTTCATCGATCTTCTCCTCTTTCATGCTCACGATTCCGAGGTTGGAGAGTATCTTGATGTTCTCCGGCTCCATTTGCAGAGCCTTCATGAGTTGCCGACGGCTCTCGACGAGCTTCCCTGTTTCCATCAGGCAGATTGCGAGCTCGTTGAAGGTGTCGGTTTCGGTGGAGCCGAGCTCCATGGCACGTTCGAAAGCTTCCCTTCCTTTTTCGTACTCGCCGAGCCGACGGTGGGCCCATCCGAGAAGGAACCAGGCGTTCCAGACATCGGGATGTGAATCTATGAATGCCTTGATCTTTTTGATTCCCTCTCGTTCTTTGCCGAGACGGATGAAATCGTAGGCTTCCTTGAAGAGATTGTCGAGGAGGTCATGTGACCGCAACTCGTCGATGATCTTGCGAACGCGGTCGGCACGGTCGGAGTCGTTGTCCTGTTCGAGGTAGGACGTGAAGTGCTCGATGACCTTGCTGTAGTTGCGCTGTTTCAGATGGAAGTAGCCGGCGTTGTAATGTACCTCCGGCGACTCCGGGTCGATCTTCGCCGCCTGTTTGTAGGTTTCGAATGCCCGCTCGATACAGATCTCTTTGAGTCGCTCATTTCCGATCTGATCGTAGGCTTCGGCGTGATCCTCGTATACCAGAGCGAGGTTGAGAAGACTATTGATGTCCTCGGGGAGAAGGCTCGACAGAGCCTTGAAAATCTCTTCGGCGACGTCGAAGTCTTTGTTGCGCGCCTTGAGGATGCCGGTGTTCGACAACTCGTCGACGATAGCCGGTTTCACCTCGAGTATGAACCGTCGGTAATAGTCGGCGTCCTTATGCGCCGGCTCGTAGGCGAGGATCTTCAGCATCCCTGCTACGATCATTTCCCAGGAAAGCTCGCTCGGGGTCCACTCCCGGCCTCCAGGCGGCAGCTCTACCGGCATGAGAATGCTCGAGTCGACGGTGAGATCTCCGATCGTACGCTCGAAATCTTCAGGGAGTGAGATGAAGACGATGTTCTTCAGCGGATCGTCTCCGGAGCGTTGAGTCATGCTATTCTCCAGTCGCCGCCGCGCTCTTGGAGCTTTGTCTTGTTGCCGATAGGTATTCGTTTATCCTCATCTTGTAGCTGAGAGGGACGGACTGCTCATCGAACGCAACGGCGATCGCCGCGATGTCATCACGTTCCGAGATTGGTTCGATTCGAATTATCGAACCTGCAAGCTTCACCGGCTCGTTCTTACTTTCAAACTCGAGATGCAGCACTGCGGGTTTGTTCTGTAGGAACTTTGCCAGACCCGGAATAATCAAACGGGTTCCGCCGAACGAGAGATCTCTGACGATGCACTTCCGAGGAACACTTTGGATGTAGACGACGGCGTCTTTGGATTTGAGTCCGAGCTTCTGAACACTGTCGACCGAGACGATTATGCGTTCTTCCTTCCGTTTTTTGCTGTTTACGTTTGTTTCGAGGAGACCGCCGACGATCTTGATGAGATCGTCCGAAGGACGTTGCGGATATGAGAGGGAGACGAAGTTGAGCTCCCGGTTTTCCTTCCCGTACGGGTTGAACCCCGCGATCTTGCAGGTCACATAGAACGAAAGCGGGTCCGGTTTGTCGTTCTGTTGAAAACTGAAGCGGAGGGAGACCGCGTTCTTCGAGCTGCGAATACGGACGAAGGTATCTGACTTCACGTTGGCAATAATCTTCGCGCCGGACAGAGAAGTCGAATAGATCACACAGGGGATCTGCCGTCCGAGGTGCTTAAGGTAGCAGTTCTTGGCAAGAAGGCCGACGGACTTGATCACCTCTCTGGTGAAAATTACATCGACATCGTGGTACGTCTCGTAGTAGCGAGTGATCTGTTGAGCGGTCAGAAGGGCCATGTTGTTTCCGATAGTAGTGCTTTCAATTTTGGGTGTCAACTCGCGCTCTATTCTGTGCTCTGCGACTCGTCGTTTTCCTCGCGGAGGCTCTCATCGATTCTCTTGATTAGCCTGCGCGTGATTTCTTCCGCCTCTTCGGATTCGCTCGGGGAGAGGCTATCGTTCATCCGTTCCCGGTCTTTGAATAGCTCGTCCGCAATAAGGATGCCCGCAAGGATTGCGATCTTGATCGGCTCCTTGGTTGAGACGGTTCGTTCTATTTCGTGGACTTTGCTCGTGAGGTGTTCTACCAAGCGGGACAGGTACTGCGGATCTTCGTCCGCCTGAATTGTGAAGGTGGCACCCAGGATCTGAATCTGTACGTGTCCCGTTCCCATGTCATCGTCGGTCTGCTGCCGCCGAGCAGTCAGAATATGTCGAGCTCGGCATCCTGGTCCTCACCGCTCTCGTCATCTGCGTCCCGAGACGGCTCTTCGTTCTCCTCTGCCTTGGGGGCCGCCGGTTGCTTCTGCGGGCCGTGCTCGCCGCGGTCTTCCCTCGGGTGAGTCTCCTGCTTACCGGACTCGTCGATGGTCGCAAGCTGGGAGAGCGCACTGGTAATTCCGTGTTCGATCTCGCTTTGGTCTTCCTTGAAGTTGGAGATCAACACTTCCAGCTCTTCGATGCGGCCTTGGTATTCAGAAAGGCGGTTCTTGAGCGTGTTGTTCTCTTCCCGAAGCTTACCGATCACCTCAACCGCTCGATGGACGCGAGCGTCGAGTTGACGAATCTGTTCGAGGGTCACCATTGGTGATTATGCCTCGACGGACTTTTTGGCGGTCTCGACGATTGCGCTGAAGGCCCTGGGATCTTCCACCGCGAGGTTCGAGAGGGCTTTACGATTGAGGTCGATACCTGCTTTCTTCAGTCCGTTCATGAAACTCGAATAGCTGATTCCCTCGTTGCGTACCGCCGCGGAGATTCGAGCTATCCAGAGTCTTCGGAAATCGCGCTTGCGGGCCTTTCGATCTCGATAGGCATATGCACCGGCTTTCGCTACCGCATCCTTGGCGGTACGGAAGAGCTTGCTTCGCCGGCCCCAATAACCCTTTGCGGACTTGAGTATCTTCTTTCTGCGATCGTGTCGTCGCGTTCCGTCTACTGCACGTGGCATTGCTTTCCTCTTCCTTAGCCGTATGGTAGGAGCTTACGAATTCGTTTTGTTTCGCTCGGGCTGAGAATCCCCGCGTGCCGGAGATTCCGCTTGCGTTTCGTGCTCTTCTTGGTCAGGATATGGCGAAGCCCCTGTTTCTTGTACTTGACCTTTCCATTGGCAGTGAAAGAGTACCGCTTCGCCGCCGCCCGACGAGTTTTCATCTTTGGCATATGGCCGCCTTCCTTTCGTTGAGGGTGAGAGTATAGCGAATTCCCCAGATTGTTACTACTGCCCGCTGCTCGACGGAGCCATTTTCGCGTTCGAAAACGTCAATTCGACGGCGCTCTCAGAAGGAGAACGCTACGCCGTCGAGCCGCTCGAACCAGTCTTGCAGTGAGCTACTTCTTGGCTTTCGGGTTCAACGTCATTGACATAAAGCGACCCTCCATTTGCGGGGGGCGCTCGACGACGAACGAGTTGTCCAGGAGCTCGAGGACCCGTTCGAGTACTACGCGTCCGAGCTCGGTATGAGCCATTTCGCGTCCTCGAAAACGGATGGTAACCTTAACCTTGTTTCCTTCTTCCAAGAACTCTCTGATGTGGTTCGTTTTGAACTCGAGATCGTGCTTCTCTATTTTCGGCTGCATTCTGATCTCTTTGTTTCTGACTAACTTCTGCTTCTTTTTCGAGTCCCGTATTCGCTTTTCTTGTTCGAATTTGTATTTGCCGTAATCCAGTATTCTGCATACTGGGGGATTTGCCTGTGGTGCGATTTCCACCAGATCCAGGCCGGCCTCACGCGCTAGTGCGAGCGCCTCCGAGGTCGGGGCAACGCCCCGTTGATTTCCTTCGCTGTCAATCAGTCTGACCTCTTTGACGCGAATCGCGTTGTTGATCCGCATTTCTTTAGACGCCAATATCCCTCCTCTTAATCCCTTTCACGGGAAGAGTTTCAATTCCTCTCATACTATACCACCGGGTACCAAAAGAGTCAAAGGCTTCACACCTGAGGCCCCCTGTTCCGTTCCGTGCCGCGTTCGAGCACATAACAGACTTCTGTGGCGAAAAGGTTCTTCGGAAGCCCTCTAAGGGGCCGATCGTTGCGCAGGGCGATCTCGTCGAGGATGTTGATACCAAGCTGTTTACACAGGAGTGTGAAGTCCCGGCGAGTGCAGAGATGGATGTTTGGGGTATTGTACCATTCGTTCGGCAGTTGGGGATTCACGGGCATTCGGCCCGTCCATAACAACTGAAGCCGAGTAACGAAGTACCCGAAGTTCGGAAAGCTCACGATAGCTTTCTTCCCGACGCGAAGCATCTCTTCGAGGACCAGAACGGGGCTTCGTATGACCTGGAGGGTCTGATTGAGAATGACATAATCGTAGCTCTTTGTCCCGTAGTCTTTAAGCCCTTCGTCGAGATTACCCTGGAACACCGAGATGCCCTTCGAGATGCAGCGCAGGATCATTTCTTCCTCTATCTCTACTCCTCTGCCGTGCACCTTCTTCTCATGAATGAGGCGATGTAGCAGCTCCCCGTCGCCGCACCCGAGATCGAGCACCTTTGTTTCCGGCTCCACGATATTCACAATTTCGTCGTAGCTGATGTGCTGTCTACTTTCCATTGACCGTATCCAGGAATGAGGAGACGATTTCTCCTTGGCGTTCAGTCTCGAGGAGAAAGGAATCGTGCCCGTAGGGACAGGAGATCTCGGTAAACGATACATCCTTGTCTGATTTCATAAGCCCGTAGACGATCTCTTTGGATTGGTACGTCGGGAACAGCCAGTCGGATGTGAAGGAAACGAGGAGAAACTTCGCTTTTGTGCGTGCCAGCGCCTCTTTCAATCCGCCGTATCGGTCGCCGAGATCGAAGTAGTCCATTGCTTTGGAGAGATAGATGTATGAGTTCGCATCGAATCTTTCGACGAACTTGTCACCCTGGTAGTTGAGGTAGCTCTCTATCTCGAAGAGATCGGCAAAATCATAGCCATATGCCTCCCGCTTTCGAAGGCGGCGGCCGAACTTCACACGCATCGATTCGTCGGAGAGGTAGGTAATGTGTCCGATCATCCGCGCCGTGGCGAGACCCCGTCCAGGCGGGGACCCGTCATAGTAGTTGCCTTCATTCCAGGCTGGATCGGACATAATGGCGTTCCGTCCAACGGCGTTGAAGGCGATTCCCTGCGCCGACAACCGCGCCGTTGACGCCAGCACAATGGCCGAACGCACGAAGTCCGGGTAACTTACCGCCCAATCGAGGGCCTGCATTCCTCCCATGGATCCGCCCGTGACGCAGAGAAGAGACGAGATCCCAAGTTGCTCGAGGAGCTTCCTCTGTACCTCGACCATGTCGTGGATCGTTATGACTGGAAAGGTGAGCCCGTAGGGCTTGCGAGTTTCGGGATCGATCGATCCCGGTCCGGTCGAACCCTGACATCCTCCGAGTACGTTGGAACAGATTATGAAATACTTGTCGGTGTCGAACGCCTTTCCCGGGCCGACCATTCCGGACCACCACCCTTCGTGCTTGTCCGAAGGATGGTGAATCCCCGTTACATGGGCATCTCCGGAGAATGCATGAACGACCAGGATTGCATTGGATCTGGCGTCGTTGAGGGTTCCGTAGGTTTCGTATCGTACGGTGATCGGGCCGAATTCCTGGCCGTTGTCCAGGCGGACGCCGCGTCCGGCCTCTCCGAACTCATAGTCCTGCGGTTTGACGATTCCGTATCCTCTTTCATCAGCTCCCATAGGCGGTTGAAGTACGGTAGACAAACCACCATGAGCTGTCAAGATTGACGGACTACTCTCGCGTCCTCGAACGCGGCCCGTGGCGACAAGGAGCCTTGAATTAAGGGAGAAGTTCTGGTAGGTTCACTTCCATCATGGTGTTGTACAGCCTGTTCGCAGTCCCATTCTTTGCACTTTTCATTGTCAGCTACAAGCTGTCGGAGGGCGTCGACGCTAGAAGGTTGTGGGTACAATACTCGCGAGGGCTGCTTACCTTCATCCCTGCCTATATCATTTTCCTGCTCATAGGAGGACTGGTCCCGTTGACCTTTTCGTACGGCGGGATTTTCGCGTATTACCTGTTCTATAACGCAGTCTTTTACTCAGTGATTGCGGCAGGTGCGTTCATACTGATCAAACGGTTCTCGGCGGAGCCCGACCGAGGTAGCGTGTCCGAGGCATTCGTGTTCCTTGCAGGGTTCTTCACGTTTGCTTCGGTTCTCGAGATTGTACGACATTTTCCATATTACGATTCTTTTGTGCTATTTCTCTATCCGACTATGAGGCTTGCGGTGATTGCCGCGTTGGCCTTCTTCCTCGCTCGGTTCTTCGACGCGAGGGGGTGGGCCAAGTGGGCCTACCTCGTATCCGGGCTGGTGTTTGTTGTCGCGACGGCCTTGGTGCCGTTCTTCTATGTTATCCACGTTGGAGTGGGCGCCATCGTCGCTGCTGTCGTGCTTTTCGCGCTGGCTATCTTCCCATACGTGTTGATGTCGTTGTAGGTGCTGCCGAAGCACCGTCAGTAGATTCGACGGTTGAGACTCCGGCAGCCTGAATTGCGCCCTGGTTTCGAGCGTCTATACCCTGTTTGCCGATCCGAGAACATTGAGATTCTTCGCTTTGTAGAGCTCCACGAGTGAATCGCGTGCCGGACCGAGGTATTTTCGCGGGTCGAATTCGGAGGGTTTCTCACTAAGGGTTTTGCGGACCGCCGCGGTCATTGCGAGGCGCGCGTCCGAATCGATATTGATCTTGCAGACCGCCGACTTTGCGGCCTTGCGCAGTTGTTCCTCAGGGATACCGACAGCATCCTCGAGCTTTCCGCCGTAGGAGTTGATCGTCTTTACATGGTCGATCGGAACCGAAGACGAGCCGTGAAGTACGATCGGGAACCCCGGCAGACGTCGTTCTACCTCTTCGAGAATGTCGAACCGAAGTGGTGGGGGGACGAGGATGCCGTCCGCATTGCGGGTGCACTGAGAGGGTTTGAACTTGTTAGCCCCGTGGGAGGTGCCTATCGAGATCGCCAGACTATCGACCCCCGTCCGTTTGACGAAGTCCTCGACCTCTTCGGGGCGCGTGTAGGTGGACGCCTCCGCGGAAACCTCATCCTCTATTCCTGCGAGCACCCCGAGCTCGCCTTCGACCGATACGTAGTCCTTCTGAGCATGGGCGAAATCGACGACCTTCTTTGTGAGTGCGATGTTCTCCTCGTACGGCAGATGGGAGCCGTCAATCATCACCGATGAGAAACCGTGCTCGATGCAGTCTTTGCAGAGCTCGAAACTATCACCATGGTCGAGGTGCAGGACGATCGGAATCGCGACGCCCAGCTGCTTGGAATACTCGACCGCGCCCTGTGCCATGTAGCGGAGCAAGGTCGGGTTGGCATACTTGCGTGCGCCGGAAGAAACCTGGAGGATCACCGGAGACCGGGTTTCAACACAGGCCTGAATGATCGCCTGGAGTTGCTCCATATTGTTGAAATTGTAGGCGGGGATCGCGTACCCGCCGTTGACTGCCTTTGCGAAGAGCTCCTTCGTGTTGGACAGACCGAGAACCTTGTAACTGGTCATCTTCTTCTCCAAGGGGGATATTGGGCGATTCTATGAACTCGTCCCCCGGGTGTCAAGGTCGGCGCGGAGCCGGCCGAGACATGCACCGGGAGGCCTCCCGTCCTTGACCGCTGAGTCGGCCGGTGATACGCTCGACTGTCATGAGCCGCCTCGCCCTTTGGAGTCTGGTCTTTGGCACTCTCGTCCTGACGGCCTGCAGTCACCAAGATCTACTTTTCATTTCGGATCAGTACTGGCAGGCGACCGTCCTCGACAGCAGCCGATTCAAAGACGGTTTGGCCAACCTTTCGAGCGCTCGCGGTGTTCGAGCCAAGACGATCGTTGTTCCATACACATCCGCGGATTCCGCCAAGCTTGTCGGAGCGATCGGGGAGAACGAGGGCGCAACCGTTGTTCTGAGCCCGCTCTATTCACCTGAGGCCGAGACCCTCGCGGCGCAGTTTCCCGACAGACGCATCGTAGTTTTCTCGGCGACGGTCCCAACGAAGGTTCGGCTTTCAAATGTCGTTTATCTCGTTTCCGACCCCACCGCGGTATTCAAATCGGCCGCGAAGCGTGTCTCAGAGAGGCTTTCAGTCCGGAATAGCGGCGGCGACGTGCCGGCGGTGGCGGGAGTCTTCTCCGATGATTCGGAAGGCCGTAGGGCGATGAGCGGGTTCCGTGCGGGGCTCGAGACCGCTTCGGTTCGACCCGAGCTCTACGCCATTCAGGTATCCGGCCAGGCGGACCGCAGCCGACTGCGGAGCTTTCTCGACGACTCCGCAGTGCGAAACGTAGGGATTTACCTCCTTGCGGCCCCTGCTCTCAATGCGTATGCGGTCGAGCTGCTTAAGAACAACGCCTCCCCCATCGTAACCGAGAACTGGAACTTCGGCGCGACCTACAGCGGCAAAGTCATCTTTTCCCTGGACAAAGATATTCCGTCGGCGCTCATGAAAGTTGTTGAGACAATGGGTCGACCGTCCGATAATGAGATAAGGATTCCTTGGAGTATCGTCACGGGTAGAGGTGGCTCCTGACGCCGCTTCTATATCGTGTTCGGTCGAGGTTCCAACGGGAGCGTTGAGTCATCCCGAACAAAAGGGATAAGGTTTGACAAGGGATAAGTACGAAAATATAATTCGCGCAGCCGAATCTCTCGCAGCTTCATCTTCGAAAAGGAGTACGCAATGAAACGCGGCGGCCTTCTGGCAGTTCTCCTCATATTGGTCTTGGCGTTGTTCGCGCCCCTCGGAGCGTTTGCGGACGAAGCCACTACAAATCTCCAATCCATAATCCTCGAGAGCTTCGACGCTGGTCAAAAAAACACGCCACAGTACGGGTGGTACGCTCAAGGAAGCAAGTTCATCGCTAAAGGTTACCCAAAGTGGACGTATACCAAGGCATGGCCCGAGGCGATCTTCGGCACCAACCCTCAGAATCCGAATCTCGAGGTCCTCGGAGTCAATGCCAAGTTCGATCGACAGGGTTACAATCGAATCGAAATCTTTCCGATCAAAGAGGACGCCAACGGGACCGTCGTAAAGGACAGCAACGGCAACGTGATTCCCGATCCTATCCCGATCCCGGGACGATGTAAGACGTTCGATTTGTGGGTGTGGGGATCCAACCATAAGTATACCCTCGAGGTTCAGCTCGAGGACTACACTGGCGTAATACACGTCCTTCCCCTCGGAAGTCTCGACTTCGCCGGATGGAAAGATCTCCTCGTCCAGATACCGACCTCCATTCCCCAGTCCGTAGAGACCATTCCAAAGCTTCGCGGTCTCAAGCTCGTGAAGTTCGTCATATGGACTCAACCAACTGCCAACGTGAGCAACTTCTACGTCTATTTGGACCAGATCAAGGTGCTGACTGATACCTTCGAGTCGCGAATAGACGGAGAAGGTCTTGCCAATCCCCAGCGCGTCCAGCAGATCTGGTCAGGCCAGGGCGTGAACCAAGGAAAGTGACGATGAAAACCAGCAAACTGTTTCCGATTGCAGTCGTACTGCTCACAGTCGGCGCTTTCGCCTACGGGCAGACTTCTTCGAACGTTCAGTCCCCCGGGCCGAACCAGATTTCGGTCGGTCAGCCCGTGGCGTCTCAGATCGGTGTCGACACGGCGCAGCAGAATCTCAAGGAAGTCTCGGTGACGAGGTTCGAGGACCCCGGCATGTGGCGCGCGGTAATGCCGCTTGACCAAGGAATCATCGCTCTTCGCGGCCTTCCCGGTCATCCTGCAAACGCGAAACCTCTGCCCGACGAGCAGAAGCTGGGCATCAATATCCCGGATAATACCGTTCTTGGTACCAAGGTAATCTTCTTCAGGCGTGGGTTCGACCAGTTTTCGGTCATCCCGGAGCACCCGATTCCCGTTGAAGGAATCGTAAAGACCCTTTCGATCTGGGTCGTCGGACGAAACACCAACCACGAGCTCAGCGTGTTGATACGCGGAATCAACGGTGCGGTCGCGAAAGTGCCGATCGGAAAGCTGAATTTCGTCGGCTGGAAGCAGTTGACCGTTGCAGTTCCCGAGAGCATCGAGCAGACCAACTATCACTTCAGTAATCGTTCGGGAATCGAGATTGCCGGTCTCGTAATCGATACGGCACCGCTCGAGGCATACGGAACTTTCTACTGTTATTTCGACGACATGACGGCGGTTACCGATCTCTTTTCCGAGGAGCAGCGCAGCCCCGACGACATGTCCGACGCCTGGTAAGAGGAAGAGCGCAAGGGACTGCGCCCGACGAGGGCGAATGAGAGGCGTGGTCTTGAGAGCCGACCATTGAAGCCGCAGATGATGCGGGCTCAGAGGTCGGCTTTTTTTTTGCGCGGTGCGCTGGAAGGGCCACCTCAGTTTCGATCAACCGGCAATTCCGATCAATCCGCGATCCTGAAGAGTTGGAGGAAGTTCTGGGAAACCTGCTCCACAAGATCTTCGACAGCCATGCCCTTGAGCTGTGCGACGAACTCATATGTGTATCCGACGTACCCGGGATGGTTCCTCTTGCCGCGTACCGGCACCGGAGCGAGATACGGGGAATCGGTCTCGACAAGGAGGCTCTCGGCGGGGAGGCGGCGCGCAGTCTCCTGGAGGTCGGGTGCGTTCTTGAAGGTCACGTTGCCTGCGAAGGAGATAAGAAATCCGAGGTCAATGAAACGGCGAGCATTTTCGTAGTCCGATGAAAAACAGTGCATGACTCCGCCCTGCTCGAGTCCCGCCGACCGAAGCGCCTCGTAGGTCAAGCGGTCGCTGTTCCGGTTGTGGATAATGACCGGCAGTCTTTCGCGTTGTGCGACCTCCAGTTGGGCTCGGAGGAGCAGGAGCTGGGATTCGACCGGGGCGTAGTCGTGGTATTCGTCCAGACCGATCTCTCCGACCGCGATCGAGCGTTCGTTGCGAAGCTCACGCTCGAGGGTGTCCATCATGCGGCCTGCCGCCTCCTTGGAGCCGGCGAAGCGCGCCGTCTCTGAGGGATAGTAGCCGGCGCTGTAGAAGATGCCGGGGAACATCCCCGTCAGATGCCTGCGTTCGGATAGATTTTCCGGAGTTGTTGCGACATCGAGAGCCGTGGCGAGCCCGCTCTCGAAACACGATGCGAGAACGGCCTTTGGGTCGAGTCCCTCTCGAGCCATCTCGAGTGAGTGGAAGTGGCTGTCGATCATCCCGCGAAGGATGTGGGCGCGTTCGAGTGATTCGCTCATGATCCGCTACAGTTTGCATGATCGACGCGCGCGCATCTACGCCTCGCCGCGTTGACCAAGGGCAGGGGCGGCGCTACTATGATGCGGCGGAATCCTGTGGACTTCGGCGGGGGGCATACTCGACCGGCGCGACGCCGTCGACGGACGCTTCTCCTTGTGTCAAGGAGATTCATACTGCCATATCGGCACCGCCGGGGTGGTGAAATCGGTAGACACAGGGGACTTAAAATCCCCTGACCGAAAGGTCGTACGGGTTCGAGTCCCGTCCCCGGCATATTTTGGAACGGCGCAATCGAACATCCTTCGGACTTCTTCTCCTTCTCGCCGTGCTCGGTTCAGTTTCGCTCTCGGCGCAGGAGATACGCGTTGCCTCCTACAATATGGAACGGCTCGGTCAGAACCACAAGGATTACGCTGCGCTGGCCGGCGTCGTGTCCTCATTCGACTTGGTGGCAGCCGAGGAGGTGATGAACCGCCGAGGCATCAAAGCCCTAATGGGACGACTCGGACCCGACTGGGGCTCATTCATGAGCCCGAATGGAGAAGGTACGAAACGCTACAAGGAACACTTCGCCTTCGTCTACGACGAGAAGATCGAAATGGTCCGCGACCTCGGTGAATATCCCGGTCAAAACGAGTTCATTCGTCCCCCCTACGGTGCCCGGTTTCGTGTGAAATCGACCGGATTCGAGTTCAGTCTCGTGGTCTGTCACATCATCTATGGGAGGCATGAGTCGCAGCGCGACGCCGAGATCGGCAATCTTGGAAAGGTATACCGGTATTTCGAAAGCGAGACGGGCAATCGAGGCGAAACAATCATTGCCGGTGACTTCAATGAAGAGCGGTTGACGGACTTCTCCTCTCTGGTCGATTTGGGAGACAGAAACGTCGTACCCGTGAAGGGAACGACGATTGGCAAACGTGGTCCGGACCACGGATACGATCACATGTTCGTGAGCCGAGCCCTGCAGCCGCGGGTAGTCACTGCAGACGTCTACTACTGGACGACGGATTTCGAGGGCTCGCGGAAGAATGTGAGCGACCACTTCCCTGTGTTTATGGTGCTGAACACCGGCGCATTGCGGTAGGTGTATCCGGCCCTTCAAGAACGAAAATCTCTGCGGTGGTAATCGGGTTAGGTGGAGTGTGCCCCGGCCTGCGACGCGAGAATTGCCTCGATGACGGGCATCGCGGCTTGAACGAACCCGTCGAGCTGCTGGTCTTGGGGCCCACGGTGCCACTGAAGCGCGAGCTCGTAGAAGACCGAGGCGACTGTCGCCGTAATGAGCTCGAGGCGCAGCTCGGCCCGCCGAGTGCTTCGGGTGCCGCTCGTTCGGTCGAACCGGAGATCGAGCCAAGTTCCGAGGGTTTCGGCCGTAAGATCCTTTACCTGCTTCTCGAGGATCCAATCGAGCTGCTCATGAGGCGGGCGACAATGGGCATGCATCTCCGAAACGAAGCTGCAAACGGCGAGCCCGAGACGATGAAGTGATCCCGGCTGCCGCGAGGAACCGAGCAGCCCGTACTTATCGAGCTCCGTCTCGAAGTAGCGGCGAAGCAGCTCTGCAAGCAGTATGAACTTGTCGCAGTAGTGGGCATAGAAAGTCACGCGGTTGATTCCGGCGCGCTCGGTTATGTCCTGCACCGATAGGCTTTCGAAGTTCTTCTCCTCGAGCACTGAGAGAAACGCCTGCTCGATCAGCCGCTTCGTCCGGACAATTCGAGGATCGGTTCGCTGCCCGGCCGTCTCTGTATTCTTCTTTCCCATGTCGTCTCCCGTCTTCATCGTTTTCGGCGTCGCGGCATAGACGACAGTTGTCGTCTATGCGACAGGTGATTATATTCAACCTACCAAATAAATGGGCACTCGTCAAAGAACGAAGAACAAGGAGCCTAAAATGTCCGATACAATGCGCGCTGTTCGTTTTCATGAGTATGGCGGTTCCGACAAGCTCGTCGTGGAATCCCTGCCACGCCCCAAGCCCAAGGAGGGCGAGGTTGTAGTGAAGGTTCTCTACGCCGGAGTGAACCCGGTAGACTGGAAAATCCGGGCCGGTTATCTCAAGGATTTCATGCCGTTGGCGCTCCCGTTCATTCCGGGGATAGATTTTTCCGGTTCAATCGAAGAGGTCGGACCGGAAGTGAGCGGCTTCAAGGCGGGTGACCGCGTTTTTGGGATTGCCACTGGCGCATATTCGGAGTTCGCGGTGGCTTCGGCGAGCGACATAGCTCCCATGCCTGACGGAGTGGCCGACGATGTGGCTGCCACAGTCCCGGTCGGCGCACTCACGGCCTGGCAGGCAATCGAGGACGCGAGGGTCTCTAGCGGCGAGACCGTAGTGGTCCAGGGTGCGGCCGGAGGCGTCGGTTCGTTTGCCGCACAGTTTGCGAAGCTCAAAGGAGCGCACGTCGTCGCAGTTGCATCGGGAGCGAACACGGAATTTCTGAGAGCCCTCGGCGTCGACCGTGTTGTGGACTACACGGCAGAGCAGCCGGCATCGACGGTATCCGCCGTGGACGCAGTGATCGACACCGTCGGCGGCGATGTGCTCGAGCAATCCTACGGCCTACTGCGTTCCGGCGGTAGAGTGGTGACCGTGGCGGGGCAGCACAACCAGGAAAAGGCGAAGGAACATGGAGTGGAGGCGCTGCAATCCGGCCGAGGCTCAGCAGAGAAGCTCGGCGAGATAGCGAAACTGCTCTCGAGCGGGAAGCTCACCGCACGGGTTGGAGAGGTATTCGACCTCTCCAAGGCAGCTGATGCTCACGATCTGAGCCAGACCGGCCACGGGCGGGGACGAATCCTGCTCAAGGTTGCGGGTTAGGAGAGAAAGGCGGCACCGAAGGTTTTTGGCGCGCCGCCCGCTGCTGATGCTGTCAGACGCTGTAGCTGCCACCCACGACGATGGCGGTGCCGGTGGCATAGTCCGAGGCCCCGCTCGATAGATAGACGAGAGCGCCCTGAAGGTCGGTCACCTCCGCCACTCGACGCATCGGAATAAGTGGCTGCCAATCGTCCCGCACCCGTCTGCCTTCGGGAGTCGAGACGAGCTGCTCGACCAGACTTGTTCGAGTGTAACCGGGGCCGACCGAATTGACTACGAATTGAGTAGGTGGCTCACTCGGCGGCGAGGCTTCTCGTCACGTGGAGCACCCCCGCTTTCGAGACGTTGTATGGGGTCTGATTCTGCGGGGTGTGACGATGTGCGCCGACATCGAAGCGGTATTGATAATCTTGCCGTAGCCGCTTTTCTTCATGATCTCCGCCTCAGCCTGACAGCAGCGCAGGACCGCGTCCAAGTTCAGGCGCATGACCTTACCCCGAATTTCCTCGGTCATATCCTCGGCGTCGACCCCTTTCTCGGTGAGCTCATCGGCGACGGTCGCGGCAGGTGAGGAGGAGATGTCGACCACGGCCACTGCGCCGGCGTCTCCGAGCGCGCGGGCAACACACCGATGGAAGAGGTTGTAATGGCGCTGCTCACAATGTACGGAATAGATATTGGGATCAAAACCAAGAAGCTCTACGGACTCGGAAAGCTCGTGAAGGAGCTTTCGGGACATGCAGTGCCGGATAACAAGCCGGTAATGGGAGAGCGGCTCTTCGAGATCGAATCGGGAATCATAACGAACTGGCTCTCGAACGTGGGACAGGATCACACGACTGAGATCTTTCCCTATCGACCGGAATTGGTCGGCCAAAAAGCCGGCACCTCAGTGCTCGGGAAAGGAAGTGGACTGGACTCAGTCAAGTTGTGGCTGAAGGAAAAGGGGATGGAAGTATCCGACGACGAGAAGCTGAATGAGATTCTCTCGAAAATCAAGCAACGGTCACTCGAGAAGAAAGGACTTCTCGGAGAGGCGGAGTTCAGGGAAATCGTCGAAAGCATTCGCTGAGTCTCGATAGACATTCATCCAGAACAGATAGACGCACCTGTCACTTAGGACAGGTGCGTCTGTTCTTTTATGTCAGACGGTCGAGCTCGTCTGACAATTCGCTACAGCCTACTTCGACTTGTCCGAAATGAGCTTGTGGACGAACGATACGTCACCCTCGAGGTGTTCGAAGCGATCCTCGTCCTGGTTCAATCGCTCTTCGATTGCCGATAGTCGTTTTTCCATCCTCTCGATCGCTTCTCCGAGTTTGGGATCGAGACGTTTCTTTCGTTCTCCGAGGTAGCCGAAGGCCGAGGCGGCGACCGTCATGAGGACGAGTCCACCGACGATAATGAGCGCAATACCCATTTGGGTTACTTCAACGCCCAACCAATCGACAGCTCGACCATCGCGACGAATGTCGTGTCGAGGGTGCCGTCATACATGACGCTCGGTGCGGCATCGTAGGACCATTGGCTGAATACCGTCGGTGCAACGCCGAGGTAACCTCCGACGTTCACGATGAACTTTTCGAAACGCCATCGATACCCACCGTTCGCGGCGACGGTAAAATACACCGCGCTGCCGTGATAGGCGCTCAGCGGATAGGCGAGATCACCATAGTAGGGGTTGTATCCGATTTCACCGGCGAACCCGACGTAAGGAGCATTCGGTGTCCCTTCGCTCGTGAAGAAATAACGTACACCTCCTCCGACGGCGGTGCTCCAGTAGGCCATCTCGTCGTACGCGAGAATGTGGGCGAGCAACCCCAACCCTTGGAGGCGGAGGTGGGCAAGCGCATACAGCTTGGGAGTGACCTTGAACTCCAGATCAACCATTGGTCCGAACTGGAGGAACCCGAGTGGATTGAGAACGAGGTAGCTCGAGGCCATCGGCGCGGAAGGAGAGTGTGTTTCGTTCTTCGCGGGTTTAGATGACGGTGCCTGTTCTTTCGTTATCTTCTCGACGTCGGACATCTTGAAGACGAAAACGCTTCCATCTGATGTCTCGATCTTGATGGACTCGTTCGGGATTTGCTCGATGATCGTGCCTCGGACGATGCTTCCATTTTTCAGATAGACGACGTCGACTCGGTCCTGTCCGAGCGCCGGCATTGCAGCCAGAGCCGCGAGTATCAGGACCCACATCAACATCACGCCGTTACGTCCCTTCATGTGCTCCTCCTTTTTGAGCCGGGGCCGCACAGACTTGCTGTCTGCTACGCGAGTCTCATTGGGTTAATGGGTGCAGCTTCGTTCGGCAAGCCCTCACCATAGTCAGTATAAGGTCGACTTATTGGAATTGTCACGGAATTTCTATGGGCGGGTCGAATCGAGTCTATCCGTGTTTTCGAAACTTACTGATAACCGTCATCATTTCGTCGATCTTTTCTGTCTTTTGCTGCAGATCGTCACTTTTCATCGCATCCGCTACGCAGGTGTTGAGATGGGTCTCCATGACGAGGTCTTCGACTCCGTGGAGAGCCGCAATGACGGCACTTGTCTGGGTCAGGATGTCGACGCAGTAGCGATCCTGGTCGACCATTCGCTGGATTCCCCTGATTTGGCCTTCGATGCGACGGAGTCTGCTGAGTGCCTTGTCACGCTGTTGTTCGTTCATCATGTGCTTCTACCTCGTCGCGTCGAATATACCATACCAGGGTATATTTGGTCAAGATTAATGCTTGCATGGCCTCTAACTACCGGAGACAGCCCCTTCCCGGGGGCGCCGCCCATCCCCGGGTCGAGCGTCGGCGCCGAGCCAATCGACCAGGTCGAGGAACGGTAGTGCTTGACGAATAATACCCCAAGGGGGTATATTTGATTCGAGGCCCGGTATGGCGTACCGCGGTAGGGTATTTGGAGGTGGATATGGCAGCGACCGCGAAGGAAAAGATAAAGACCGAAAAGTTGTCGATTGAAGGGATGCATTGCGCGAGCTGTGTTGCGGCCGTCGAGAAATCCCTGGGACGCGTCAAGGGAGTGGCACGGGCCAACGTGAACCTGGCGACTGAATCAGCAATGGTGAGCTACGACCCGTCAAAGGTAGACTTCGGGAGTCTCAGAAAGGCAGTGGAGGATGCCGGCTACGAGGTCGCGGCACCCGTCCAGAAGCAGAGCTTCAAGGTGGAAGGGATGCACTGTGCGAGCTGCGTCGCATCGGTGGAGAAGGCGCTGAAGACTGTGAAGGGAGTAACGTCAGCGTCGGTCAATCTTGCCACCGAGAGCGCAATCGTGAGCTTCGATGGTTCGAGCGCGACGCCCGACGCTCTTGCGAAGGTAGTCGACGAGATGGGCTACAAGCTCATTCTGGACGAGATCGAAGTGGGACAGGAGATCGAATCGGAGCTCGAGAAAGACCAGCGAAAGATCGGAGCGGCATCTCGCAAGATGTGGATTGCTTGGGCAATTACGATCCCGATCGTTCTCTGGATGGTACCAGAGATGGTATTCGGTTACACGTTCCTCGGGCCGGCGGTCTACAACCTGGGAATGGTAATGCTCGGTGCGGCTGCAATTCTGGTCCCCGGCTGGGAAACGATAAGGAGCGGATTCAAGTCTACGGTTCACCTTTCGCCGAACATGGACGCGCTGATTGCAATGGGCACGCTTGCTTCGGTTGCGAGCGGTGTCGTCGCGGCGCTTCACCAGTTCGGCGTCGGCCCGGCGTTTACCAACTTCGGCGGCGTGGGCGGCATGATCATGGCGTTTCACCTGACCGGGCGGTTCATCGAGACCAAGGCGAAGGGTAGGGCCTCTCAGGCGATCAAGAAACTGATAACCCTCGAGGCGAAGGAGGCCACCGTCGAGCGGGACGGCAGGGAAACGAAGATACCCGTATCGAAGCTGGTCGAGGGAGACGTGATGATAATCCGACCGGGGGACAAGATACCGACCGACGGCGAGGTTATCGAGGGTGAAAGCAGCGTCGACGAGTCGCTCGCCACCGGAGAATCAATGCCGGTCGAAAAGCGCGCCGGCTCACCGATCATTGGCGCTACCATGAACAAGCAGGGTTTCCTGAAGGCCACGGCCACCCGTGTCGGCAAAGACACATTCCTGAGTCAGGTCATCAAGCTTGTCGAAGAGGCACAGGGCTCCAAGATACCGATACAGGTGCTGGCCGACCGCATCACCTCGGTCTTCGTACCTGTCGTCATCGGAGTCGCAATCGCCACGTTCGGTGCCTGGATGATCTTCCCGGGATTCTTCGGCGGGATTGCGTTGTGGGCAAGCACTTTCCTGCCTTGGGTGAATCCGGGTATGGGGCCTGTTGCGCTCGCGCTGTTCGCCGCCATTGCGGCGGTCGTCATCGCTTGTCCCTGCGCCCTCGGGCTCGCTACTCCGACGGCAATCATGGTTGGCAGTGGTATGGGGGCTGAGAACGGTGTTCTTATACGCAAGGGCGCGGCAATCCAAACTCTCAAGGATATTCAGGTTATCGTCTTGGACAAGACGGGAACGATAACCCAAGGGAAACCCGGGGTAACCGACATCGCAACGTTCGGTGGTTTCTCCGAAGATGAGCTGGTGCGTCTCACTGCCGCGGCCGAAACGGGGTCGGAGCATCCGCTCGGCAGAGCCATCGTCGACTATGCGGACGGGCGCGGAGAGACAAATCTTCCGCAGTCCGAGGGATTCTCAGCGGTCAGCGGACGCGGTGTCACCGCGACGGTGGCCGGCAGGGTGGTTCTCGTAGGCACGAGCACGCTGCTCGAGGAGGCCGGAATCGATTTGGACGCGGCCGCGGTCGAGATGAAATCGGCCCTCGAGAACGACGCCAAGACCGCGATGTGGGTGGCCGTCGACGGACAGCTTGCCGGGCTTTTTGCCGTAGCGGATCGACTCAAAGAGGACAGCGCGCGGGCAATCAGACAACTCACTGATCTCGGTTTCGAGGTTGCGATGCTGACCGGAGACAACGAGCGGACCGCTCATGCAATTGCGCGAGAGGTTGGTGTAGGACGCGTGATAGCGAACGTCTTGCCGGAGGACAAGGCTGAGGAGATCAAACGGCTGCAGTCCGAAGGGCTGAAAGTCGCAATGGTAGGCGACGGCATCAACGATGCACCTGCGCTGACTCAGGCGGAGATCGGTATAGCGATCGGTACCGGCACAGACGTCGCCATCGAGGCGGGCGACATCGTCCTCGTTCAAGGAGAGCTTTCCGCCGTCGTCAAGGCGGTCAAGCTGAGCCGCGCCACCTTTCGGAAGATCACCCAGAACCTCTTCTGGGCTTTCTTCTACAACATCGTCATGGTGCCTTTGGCAATCCTCGGAGTAATGCACCCGGTGTTGGCGGAAATTGCCATGGCGTTCAGCTCCATCAACGTCGTCACGAACTCCCGTCGACTGCAGAAGGTGAACATCCAGCCTGAAGCCTGACGAGGGTCGGTTCCCCTGCGATTTGAGATTCTGAAGGGCGGAGTACCTCCTCGCGGGCTCTGGACAGGGAGGGACGCCGCTCGCCGGCTTCATGAAAGCCCTCGTCGACTCGGAGACCGACAGAATACTGGGATTCGGGATGTTGGGGATTCAGGCTGGAGAGGTGGCCTCGCCCGTCCAAATCGACACGACGGGAGGGCTTCCCGGTACGGCCCTGCGGGACGGGATGTTCTCCCACCCTACCTTGATGGAGTCTCTCAACACGCTGTTTCCGCCGTTCTGTGATTGAGGAGAGGAGCTCTGCCACGCTCAAAAGCGCCTCAGGCGAGGTAAAATGCACGTCGTTTGAACCGGTCGAGGAGCGGCGAGGGGAGTAGTCGCAGCAGAGCGAGCAACGCGGCGGCGCCTCGAGGTACGACGTAACGGCGGCGTACAGCTCGCCTCCGCACGATCCGGACGATGAGGTTGGCTACTCGATCGGCCCCGACGGGCGGAAACACCAGGAATGGGCGGTAGCCAACCTGCGAGAGTCGCTTTCTCGCTCCCGTATAGACCTCGGAAAGTGCGGTTCGTACTCTGTCGGAGAGACGATTTCCGTGCTCCTCCGCATCAGGCTCTTTCGCCGAGGGGGAGCTTGGCTCTTCCGTGCCCTGTGCGGCAATAGCCCTTTCGAAAAACGAGGTTCGAATCGCACCCGGCTCCACCAGAACAACCCGAATACCCGCACCGTGAAGCTCCATGCGAAGCACGTCGCTGACGACGCGCAGAGCATTCTTCGCCGCGGCGTAAAGGCCCACCCACGGAACCGCGATTCGACTGATAATCGAGCCCATGTTGACGACGACGCCGCGATTTTGTTGGAGCTGGGCCAGCAGCGCCTTCGTAAGCTCGAGCACCGAGAAGAGATTGACTTCGAACTGCCTGCGAACCTGATCCTTCGAGAGCTCGAGCAGAAAGCCGGTCTGGCCGTAGCCCGCGTTGTTGATGAGGGCGTGGATCCCTTCGCCGGCAGTTATAGACATGCACGAGGTGACCGCATTTCGGATTTCTTCAGGTTCGGTCACATCCAACGAGAGGGGCACCATGACGAGTCCGTCTCGCGAGGCGTCCCGGCCTATCTCTGCAAGGGCCTCGGGATTGCGCCCGCACGCGATGACCCCGTAACCATGCTCCGCAAGTCGACGGGCAGATGCCCGGCCGATTCCCGAGGTGGCGCCGGTCACGAGAACCCACTTCATCCTGCGAGCCTCTCGTTTCGGCGACGCATCTTGGTGTATAAAAAACGAGCAGTCATTCTTTTTCAAATATACTCTGCATGATCCAACTTGACAACTGGTGTCTGTCGGCCGAGAATGCTCGCCATGCAACCCCACGACTACGACTTCATCATCATCGGAAGTGGCTTCGGCGGATCGGTGTCTGCGCTCAGGCTCTCCGAAAAGGGCTACCGAGTCCTCGTTATCGAGAAAGGACGCCGCTTCGATGGAGACGACTTCCCGAAGAGCACCTGGAACCTACGACGGTGGCTCTGGCTGCCCTTTCTTCGGTTTTATGGACTTTTCAAGATAACGCTTTTTCGTCACGTCATGGTTTTTTCGGGAGTCGGTGTGGGCGGCGGTTCACTTGTCTATGCCAACACCCTCGCTCGACCGACGACGGCATTTTTCGAATCGGCGAGTTGGTCAGGGCTCGCGGATTGGCAACGCGAGTTGGAGCCTCATTATCGCACAGTCACGCGAATGCTCGGAGCAAGCAAGAACCCGTTTCTCGGGCAAGGTGATCTCGTACTGAAAAGGCTCTCCGAAGAGCTCGGACGAAGTCGTGATTTCAAGCCGACCGATGTTGCCGTCTATTTCGGGAAACCCGGTGAGACGGTCGACGATCCCTATTTCGGCGGTCACGGACCCAAGCGCACCGGTTGTATCCAATGCGGCGGGTGCATGACAGGGTGCCGCCACGGAGCGAAGAATACACTCGACACCAATTACCTCTTCTTTGCCGAACGACTTGGAGCGAGGATTCTGCCCGAATCGGAAGTCTACGACGTTCTGCCCCTCGACGATGAGGAGTCGGGTGAAGACGGGTACCGCGTCTCCTGGAGACGCTCAACCGGACTGCTACCAGGCCGCAGACACCAGGCAACCGCCGGGGCAGTCGTCTTTGCCGGAGGCGTCCTCGGTACGGTGCCGCTGCTCCTTCAGCTCAAGAAGCGATCGCTTCCCAAGCTTTCTTCCTCGATTGGCTCTTCCGTTCGTACGAACTCCGAGACTCTCGTCGGGGTTACCGCACCGGGCAAGGACAACGTCTTTTCGGAAGGAGTGGCGATCGGTTCGATTCTGCGGACCTCCGAGTCTACCACCCTAGAACCCGTGCGCTATGCCGAGGGGTCCGGGGCGTGGAGGCTGCTCATGGCACCGATGTCCGACGGCGGCGGGTTCCTCCGGCGCGTGTCGAGCGCGGCACGGGAGCTCGTCAGTCATCCCTTTGCGTACTTGAGGATCTTCTTCGTCGACGATTGGGCGAAACGGACTCAGATTCTGCTCTTCATGCAATCCCTCGAGAGCACACTCAAGTTCGTTGCAGGGCGATTTGGGATGAAGAGCAGGCAGGAGTTGGGGAGACCTCCCGAAGCATTCGTCCCGGAGGCGCGGAAGCTTACTCGCCGCTTCGCAGCTCTTGTCGGGGGGAGGGCGATGGGCCTGGTGACGGAGACTATCACCGGTATACCGAACACAGCGCACATTCTCGGTGGCGCCGTGATCGCCTCGGCGCCGGGAAGTGGCGCCGTCGACTCTCGTCATCGCGTTTTCGGCTACCGCAACCTCTACGTCTGCGACGGTTCGGTCGTTCCCGCCAATCCCGGGGTGAACCCCTCGCTGACAATCGCCGCACTCGCCGAACGGGCGATGACCTATATTCCTTCGAAGTCGCCGGAGGAGCACGAACCCACGATGTCGCCGAGTTCTTTGGAGTAGTCGCCGCCCAGTGATCTGGGGTACATCCACTTGCCGGGCAGGTTCGCGGACGTTATCATTTCCAGCAGGATGGGATGACCGGAAAGGAGGAGACGATGGCTGCACGGAGTTACCGATTGATGGGTTTTGTCGTGGGGGTCGTCGCGTTTGTCGTCGGATGCACGACGATGGCTCGGGCCGCCGACTACACGGATCCTCTGCGGCTTGCCGAGCTCGTTGCGCAGAAGAAGGTACCCTACCTGCTTCTCGATGTCAGGACTCCTGCTGAGTTTGCGAGTGGACACATACCCTCGGCGGTCAACATCCCATTCGACAAGGTCGCCGAGCGCATGCCGAATGTGGCGAAGGACTCCATAGTGATCCTCTACTGCGCAAGCGGAGCTCGAGCCTCGATGGCGGCACAGACTCTCGCCGATCTCGGCTTCACCAACATTGCGAACTTCGGCGCCGTCTCGAGGTGGCTCGGAGAGCTGGTGATAGGGAACAAATGAAGACAAATGCGGTGCGTCTCGTCGAAGCCTCCGGCGTCGAGCATGAGCTTCATACCTACAGTGATACCGATGGGCAGATCGACGTCGTTTCGGTAGCGGCCAAGCTCGGACTCTCGCCGGAGCGTCTGTTCAAGACGCTCGTGACAAGGGCTCATTCCCGCGAGGTGTCGGTTTTCTGCATTCCGGGCACGACCGAGCTCGACCTGAAGAAAGCCGCCGCCGCGACGGGTGCGAAGAGCATCGAGCTCGTTCGGGTCAGCGAGCTCGAAGAACTGACCGGATATGTACGGGGCGGTTGCTCGCCGATCGGCATGAAGCGTCGCTATCCTGTCTGGATCGAAGAGAGCGCGACGGCATTCGACCGGATTCTGGTGAGCGGCGGGGCGATCGGGATTCAAATCGAGATCGCACCGACCGATCTGCAGCTGCTCGTGGGCGCAGAAGTCGCCGATCTCGTCTGACACCTATCGCCTACACCGAATCGATTCGGTCGATGCACGTGAAGGGGAGCTTGGCGTCATGTAGTCCATTTTGCATATACCGAAGCAAAACAGTCATATAATGGATATTTTCGGAGTTTTGTATGGACAAAACTTTCAATTCCGGTTAGATTAGTTTCATAGCGTTTTGCTAGACTACTGCGCCGTTTAGGAGACAATGCGGCGCAAATTCGGAGGAGGCAGGATATGATCGATTTCTTGGCCTTGGATCTGGTTTCCCTGGTTATCGCTCTTGTTCTCGTTGCCTGGTTTTTTGTTCGGTATATCGAGAACGATCAACAAAAAGTTGCCCCCGGTTTCCTGGCTATCGGATTCCTCACCGGCATTTCCGGTTTGGATCTTATTTTCCGATGGCCGCTTGCAGGTAGCTATAACATAGTCTTCGGTGAGCCGCTCGCGTTCTTCGGCGTGTTGCTGTTCTTCACCGGTCTCGCACTGCTCAAGGGATGGGATCTTCATACTCTTGGTATTTTCGCCGTCTTTGCCGGACTTGTCGCAATCATTCTCGGCATCCGGATGTGGTACGGAATCGAAGTTACCAACAAGGCGGGCGAGAAGGTTCTTCAAGGAATGACCAAAGAGCCGGCTCTCGCCGGCCTCAGCTTCATCCTTACCGGTGTCGGCGGAATGCTCAGTCTTCCGGCTTACCTCTTGCGGAAGAACATGGTCGTGCGCATCATTGTTGCGTTGATTTTCCTCGCCGCCGCGGTCCTGTTCGCCTTCACGGGATACGGTTCCTACTGGAGCCACCCGGAAAGCTTCGCTACCTCGAAGCCTCACATGTAAATCAATCTGGCTCGGATCTCTGCCACCGCATCGCGGTGGCAGAGATCGGGTCTTCCCCTCTTGACGTATCGTCGAAAAGACATTAGACAACGAAAGCAATCATGAAAAGATTAAGCGTTATCATTATGTCCGCGCGACCGTGGTCTTTCCTCCTTTCGGTCAGCTCGGTCTCGGTCGGGACGGTAATTGCCGCATCCTATGGCTCGTTCAACATTTGGCTGTTCCTCGTCGTGCTCGCTGGGGTCACGCTGCTTCACGCGGCCATGAACCTCATCAACGACTATTTCGATTTCCGCCATGGAGTCGATCGGCCAGAGGTCGCGACCGCTGCCTATCGTCCTCATCCGCTGGTTCAGGGCACGATGAAGCCTCGGCAAATCCTCATAGCCGCGTTGGTGCTCTATGCCCTGGCGATCGGGATCGCAGTCTACCTGAGTTTCGTCCGCGGCTGGGTCGTCGCCCTGCTTTCGGCGATCGGTTGGTTCATCAGCTACTTCTACACGGCCGACCCGATCAATTTCAAAGGCAAGGCGCTCGGTGAGATTGTGATGTTCTTCGGGAGCGGCCCGGTCATGGTTACCGGAGCCTACTTCGTGCAAACGGCTTCGCTCAGCAATGTGGGCCCGGTGCTGCTCGTGTCGGTCTCGCTCGGACTGTGGTGGTCGCTCGTTCTCGTGGCCAACAACATGAAGGACATCGAAACCGATCAACAGACTCCGGGAAGAACGGTGGCGATCTTGCTCGGACGCAGTCAGACCATCGTCCTCTACAGTGCGATGGTGGGCTCGATCTATGTCCTGACGGCGCTCGAGATCATCATGGGAGTCATTCCGGTTTGGGGAATCGTCATATTCGTCTCGCTCATACCCCTTATCCGCCTCATCGGCTCGTTCCGCACGGCATCGGAGATTCCGGCCGACGCCGATCCCCAGACCGCAAAGGTCGAGGTGCTTTTCACGGTTCTCTTTCTCATTGCCTTCGGGATGCAGTTGATCGTACCGATTCATCTCGGATAGCACCCTCCCCGGACGGTGACACGGCGGGAGGCGTGACTACCCCTACTGCTTTAATCCGTGGAATAGATAAGCGATCCCTCCGGTGAGCTTCTCCGCCCGGCAATCGGAAAGGCCGGCTCGCTCCATGACCTCGAGAATCTCGTGCGGTTGCATGAACTCGCTGATCGAGGCGTAGAGGTAGGTGTAGGAGGGCCGGAATCCCGAGATGAGCCCGCCTATCGCAGGCATCACGTTGCGAAGGTACCATCCATAGATGCGGCCGAAGAGGCTTTCACTCGGGGGAACGAACTCAAGAATGAGGACTCTGCCCTCCTTCTTTGCGGTTCTCGCCATTTCGAAGATGCCCTTCTCACGATCGTAGACGTTTCGCAGCCCGAAAGCGACCGTAACCGCGTCGTAGGAGGCGTCCGGAGCCTCGAGGGCCGCGGCATCCCCCTGCTTGAGCTCGATCCGGTCAGCGTGGCCCGACGCTTTGACCTTTTCGCGGCCGCGCTCGAGCATCTTTTCCGAGAAATCCACGCCCAGCACGCTAATGCTTTCGTCACTGCGCGCGAAAGCCACCGCCACGTCGGCCGTACCGGTGCAGATGTCGAGCACTGTCCCTCCCGACGGGACCGCTGCCGTCTTGACTAACTTCTTTCGCCATCGCTTGTCGATATTCAGGCTGAAAAAATGATTGAGAAAATCATACGTGGGAACGATCCGTTCGAACATATCGTGAACGTCGATCCGCGCTTCACTGCTCATGTTGGTTTGTTTCTCCTTGGATGTCATGGATCAGGAAACCGGGAAGAGTACGAAGATCGCTGTTGCCCACAGACTGTGGGAGATAATCCCGGGTATGAGACTCTTTTCGAATCGGTAGATAAGACCCCAGACGAAGCCCGCCGTGAAGGCGGCGAGGATCAGTGGAACGTTGAGGGTCACCACGTGAACACCCGCGTAGCAGAGCGTTCCGGCTATGAACCCCGGCCACGGGTTCCACTTGATCATAAAGAATCGCTGGATCATCCCGCGCCAGAAGATCTCCTCGGCGGGGCTCGTGACGAAGAGAAGCAGGAGCGCGATGATCGGAAGGGGAACGCTCGACCTGGGGGCGTACACCGACGAGATCGAGGCCCCTGAGGAGGGGAACAGGGCCGTAAGGATGATCTTTCCGAGCCAAAAGATGAAGTAAAGCACGATCGCCGAGCCGACACCGATCAGAACGTGGCGCGGGCGAAATCTGAAGAGCTGCTTCACCTCCGGTCCCGCGTAAAAGAGTGAAATCGCGGAGATTATGATCGTTGCGACCGCCATCTTCACCCAGAAATTGGAGAAGTGTGCCTCGAAGACGATCCACCAGAATACGAGGCCGAGGACAATCGAGGCGATTACCACCGGCCATCCATTGGTTTTCGAGCTGCTGCTTTGACTTTCAGTCTGATCACTCACGATTTACTCCTAGATCCTCAAGACTATCTTGCCTACGTGTCGACCGGTCTCAAGCATTCTCTGACCCTCCGCCGCCTGTTCGAGGGGCAGCACTCGGTCGATCAACGGTACGATCGATCCTTTCGCCAGGAGCTCGATCATCGCCGTCATGTCGTTCATGGTGCCGAGGAAGACGCCGAGGACAGTCAGATGGTGATAGTAGACCATGTGAACGTTGAGGGCGGCCTCACGGCCACCGAGAATTCCGCAGCTTACGAGTCGTCCTCCGTTTCGGAGCATCGAAAGGCTCTCCGCGTACGTTGCACCGCCGATCGTGTCGAAGACCAGGTCGGCGCCCTCGGGGGTGAGCTTCCGTATCTGCTCCGATACCGGTCCTTTCAAACGGTCGACCACGGCATCGGCACCCAGCTTTTCGAGCACGGCGCGCCTCTCCGTGGAGCTCGTTACGGCGACCACCCGCGCCCCGAGCTGCTTGACAAGCTGAACGGCCATGCTCCCAAGCCCCCCTGCCGCGCCCCATACTACGGCGAGCTCGCCCGGTTCGAGCCGAGCGACGGTGGAAAGCGCGTGATAGGCCGTGAGACCGGCGACGGGCAAGGTGGCCGCCGCCTCGAACTCGACCCCGGCAGGGAGGCGAATGAGATTCTCCGCCGGAACGGCAACCTTCTCGGCATATCCTCCGTGGTGATGGATTCCGACTGTTTGCCAGTTGCTGCAGAGGTTGGGTCGTCCCGTCCTGCAAAGCATGCATTCTCCGCAGGACAGGAGCGGGTAGACGAGCACCCTGTCTCCAACCTCCACTGAGCGAACCGCTTCGCCGACGCTCTCCACCGTCCCGACCACATCGCCCCCCGGAACGTGAGGAAGTGGAATCGCCCGGTTCGGATAGCCGTTTCGCACCAGGAGGTCCATCTGATTCACTGAAGTTGCGGCAACCCTGACCACGGCTTCTCGGCTCGTGGGTGACGGCTCCGGAAAATCTTGGACGAGAGCAAGTACCTCAGCGCCTCCATGGCGGGGAATGATGACGGCCCTCACTGTAGCGACCTCCCTTTCTTCTCATGTTTCCTCATTATTCCCTCATTTTAGCCGTGATTTCAACTCCGCGAAGTAGCCCGCCGCCTCATCGGACTCCACCGCACCTTCCCGGGCATGCTGCTCGATCAATTCCGCCGGCAGCTCGGAGAGGAATGGTGAGGGAGCGGACTCGACCACTTCCCGCATATGCCTCCGCTTGCGGCAGGAGCTCATGAACAGCTTCTTCTTCGCCCGGGTAATCGCCACGTAGAACAGGCGGCGTTCCTCCTCGAGGTTCCCGTCCTCGACCGCTCGGAAGTGCGGTATCACTCGTTCCTCCACTCCGGCGAGGAAGACGATTTCGAACTCGAGGCCCTTCGCCGCGTGGATGGTCATCAGATTCACCTTGCCTCTCTCGTCCTCATCGATGTCGTCACGGGTAATGAGCGTGATGCGATTCAGGAACGAGTGAAGGTCGGCCTCGATCGTATCGGGGTCCTTCTCCCAGCGATCGATCATCTCGATGAACCGGGTAATATTGCCGAACTTCCACCTCGCGACCTTATCGTTCTTCTGGTACTCCAAGATGAGGTACCCCCAGTAGTCGACCCGGTCGACGAGGGCGGAGATGGTCTCGGAGAGCTTCTTATGTTGGGCGACGAGCTCTCGATAGTACTCGATGAGCGTGAGAAACTCGTCGAGGTCGGCCGACGCTCGCTGCGATAGCGGCGAGTCCGCAGCCCACCGCAGCACGGACATCGCGGAGTAGAGCGAGCAGGAGCGTTTGTCGGCCACCTCACGGATTGTGTCGAGATACTTTCGTCCGAAACCGCGTCTCGGGGTATTGATGATCCGAAGTAGGTTGATGTCGTCATCGGGGTTGGCGAGCACCCGGAGGTAGGCAAGGATGTCCTTCACCTCCTTGCGCTGGAAAAAGCTCGTACCGCCCGACACCTTGTAGGGGATGTTCTCGGAGAGGAACGCCTCTTCGATTGACGCAGTCAGGCTATTGGTGCGGACGAGTACTCCGAACTCATGGTATGTGTACCGCTCTCTCATCGACAGCGAGCGTATAGTCTCGGCGATGAACGCCGCCTCTTCGGCCTCATTCTCGGGGTAGGAGAGGGCGATCGAGGCTCCCCCGTCGGTACCCGTCCAGAGCTCCTTGAGCTTGCGATTCGTGTTGTGCGCAATGAGGGTGTTGGCTGCGTCGAGTATATTTCGGGTCGAGCGATAGTTCTGCTCGAGCTTGATCTCGCGGCGCTCGGGAAAATCTGTCTCGAAGTCGACGATGTTCTGATAGTTGGCCCCCCGCCAGGAGTAGATCGATTGGTCGTCGTCGCCGACGACGCAGAGGTTTCGATGGTCTTCCGTGAGCAGACGTACGATCTGGTACTGTGCGATCGAGGTGTCTTGAAACTCATCGACCATGACGTAGCGAAACCGGTCGCGGTAACGTTCCAGGACTTCGGGCGACGACTCGAGAAGTGCGATCGGGAGCATGATGAGGTCGTCGAAATCGACGGCATTGTAGGCCCTCAGGTGCTCCTGATACTCCTCGTACATCTCACGGTACTGATCGTTGACGCTATCCCAGGTCGCCCGCTTCGTCTTGATCGACGAGAACAGCGAGGAGAGCGCGAAGAGATCGAGAGAATCTCTCGAGATCGACAGCTCGCGAGCCACTGTGCGGATCATCTCCGTCTTGTCCACCTGATCGTAGATGCTGAAGTTGGGCCGGAAACCGAGTGTATGGATCTGCTCGCGAAGAATCTTGACGCCGAAGGCATGAAAGGTCGCCGCGGTGAGGTTCGTCAACTTCTTTCCGGTGACACCACGGACCCGCTCGGACATTTCCCGGGCGGCCTTGTTGGTGAAGGTGAGGGCGAGGATGTGCGACTGCGAAATACCCTTGGACAACATGTACGCGATGCGGTACGTGATAGTACGAGTCTTTCCCGAACCTGCACCGGCGATGATGAGTAATGGTCCCTCGAGCGTCGTAGCAGCTTCCAGTTGTCGGTCGTTCAGTAGCCCGGACAGATCCATTCGTTACCCTATAGTACTGATTTCCCCGCCCTGTTCAAGCGTCTGTGGCGATTTCCTCGTTCCTGGAGTCGATCGCAGTCATGGGCCGATCTTCCGAACGCGCGAGAAGTAGATCGGTCCGAGACCGCCGGCTCGGTCCGGCAACAGGATCCATCCGAGCTCGGTTGGCTCTCCCAGCCGGGCGCGGGGATGGTCGACTTCGACTCGCCCGGCCTGCTTCCTGAGAAGCTTGCGGACTACCTCGTCATTCTCCGCTGTCGATATCGTACAGGTGGCGTAAAGGATGGTTCCGCCGGGGCGAGCTGCGGCGAATCCGGCGGCGAGGATGGCGTAGGCCTGGATGGCAAGGTGCCTGGTTCGCGCCGGTGTCCATTTTGCAAGATGTTCCGGCGAACGAAGCACGTGGCGTTCGGAGGAACACGGCACGTCGACGAGAACCCGATCGTATCGATCCCGCTCGTGAAGGCCCCACCGAGAGGCATCATGGGAGGTAACCTGTATCCGCTCCCTGACTTCTCCGGGAAGATGCTCGTCGATCACACGGCGAAGTCGGGCGCGCCGGGCGGAGGATCGGTCGTTCGCAGTCAGGCTACCCGCCGGGCCCATCGCGGTCGCGAGGACCAGAGTCTTTCCACCGGGGGCCGCGCAGAGATCGAGCACCTGGTCGCCTTTCTGAACGCTGAGTGCCCGCGCTGCGGTGACCGAGGCCTCGTCGAGGAAGTAGGGCTTGAGGAGTCCCTCGTCGAATCGCTGCGTCGGCGGTTCTCGAAGGAGAGCGTCCCGGAGATCGGTCCAGCGCTCGCCGTAGAGCTCTCGATAGAACTCGTCGAATGCAATTCGCTTCATTACCGCAGATCATACCGGACGGTCCGAGAAAGATCACCGCCTTGACTTGCGCCACCGCGTCTCCTATGGTTGAGCCGCACGAAGGCAAGGAGCAGCAATGAGCTTCGAGACAGTCATTTTCGATCTCGATGGAACACTTCTCGACACCCTCGAGGATCTCGGGGACGCGGCGAACAGCGTCTTCACGAGGCTTGGTTTCGAATCGCATCCGATCGACTCCTACCGCCGATTCGTCGGACAAGGTCTTCGAATGCTGATCGTTCAGGCGCTGCCGGAGGGCAGGCGCACTGCTGAGACCGTCAACAGAGTTCAGGTCGAGCTGGGGGCCTATCTTCGCGACCATCCGGTCACCAAGACGACGCCCTACCCAGGGATCCCCGAGCTCCTCACCCGACTACAGAGCTCCGGTGTCCCTATGGGGATATTGACCAACAAGCCGGACGAGCTTACCCGCGTCGTCGTCGACCTTCTGCTCAAGAAGTGGCGTTTCGGAGGGGTGCATGGACAGCGGGAGAATGTCCCGCGGAAACCCGATCCAACTGCGGCGATCGCACTCGCCGAGGAGCTGGGCGGAACGCCGGCGAAAACCCTTTTCGTAGGAGACTCCGACGTGGACATCGAGACCGGGCTCGCCGCCGGCATGACTCCGATCGGGGTGGCGTGGGGTTTCCGCGGGAGCAAGGAGCTCGAGGCTGCCGGCGCCCACCGGGTGATTTCGCGACCATTGGAGCTTCTCGAGCTCCTGTGATCCCGCCGTTGCACGCTTCATCGAGCGCACACTTCCACGCCAAAGCAAAGATGAAGCGCGCTGCTGCCTGGAAAATCGATGACAAAGCTGACATACTGATCAAAGATTAGCTCGTCGACAGATTGGAGGCTGACTATGGATATGAAGCAGCTTACTCGACAGGCCGAGGAATACCTGAAGCTCGAGACCGACGCTCATTTTCGAGAGGATCTGCAGAAAGTGCTTGAGCGGGAGGATTTCGAGTCGCTCAACGATCGATTCTACACCCAGCTCAGCTTCGGGACTGGTGGACTGCGCGGAATGATCGGAGGCGGCTTCAACCGGATGAACCCTTTCGTCGTCCGAAGGGCGACGCAGGGGCTCGCCAACTACGTGAAGCGGGAAGCCGGTGTCAAAGAGCCGAAGGCCGTTATCGCCTACGATTCGAGACATTTTTCATCGGTTTTCGCCGAAGAGGCCGCCCTGGTCTTCTGTGCCAATGGGATCAAGACCTACCTGTTCACCTCGCTGCGTCCCACGCCGGAGCTCTCGTTCGCCATCCGCAGGCTGGAGGCGACGACGGGCATCGTCGTCACAGCGAGCCACAACCCGCCCGCCTACAACGGCTATAAGGTCTACTGGTCCGACGGTGCCCAGATCATCCATCCCCACGACACCGGCATCATAGAAGAGGTGCAGGCGGTGAGCTCCGAGATTCGCTCGATGAATCGCAAAGAAGCGCTCGAGGGCGGTATGCTCGTCTTGGTCGACCGTGAGATTGATGACGCCTTCGTCGATATGGTGAAGAGCTATTCCTTGCGCCCCGAGCTGATTCGTTCACACGGGCATGATCTGCGGGTCGTCTATACGCCGCTACACGGCGCCGGGAGGGCATCGGTGGAGCGTGTGCTCGGAGAGCTTGGAATCGAGGTAATTACCGTTCCCCAGCAGCGTGAGCCCGACGGGGATTTCCCAACGGTAGAGTATCCAAACCCGGAGGAGGCGTCGGCCCTGAAGCTGGCGCTCGATCTCGGTAGGCGGGAGAAGGCGGATCTCGTGATGGGTACCGACCCAGACTCGGATAGGCTGGGAATTGCCGTGCCCGGTTCGGAGGATTTCGTCTTGATCACCGGAAACCAATTGGGAGCGCTGCTCGCGGACTACAGGTTTTCGACGCTCGAAGAGCTCGGCCGCATGCCCGAGCGTCCTGCCTTCGTAAAGACGATCGTGACGACGAACCTTCAGCGGCGAATTGCGGAGAGCCACGGTGCAACGGTCTACGATGTGCTTACCGGTTTCAAGTACATCGCGGACATGATACGCAGATTCGAAATAACCGGTGAAAGCTACATCTTCGGTGCCGAGGAGAGCTACGGTTTTCTCGTGGAGACTGAGGTTCGAGACAAGGATGCCGTTTCCGCGGCCCTCCTCGCTGCCGAAATGGCGCTTTACCACCGCTCCAAGGAAAAGAGCGTTCTCGATGCGCTGAATGAGCTCTACGATCGCTACGGATACTATGAGGAGCTGCTCATCAGCCGCGGGTTCTCCGGCGAGACCGGGACCGCCAAGATGAAGCAGCTTATGGACCGATTGCGCAACGATCCTCCCAAAACGATCGGGGGAGTAGCCGTCGAGCGAATGAAAGATTACCAGGCGAGCACGACTACAGTCCTCGCCGAGAGCGGGAAGAATGACGTCAGCCATGACATTGATCTTCCCGCGTCGAACGTGCTGCAATTCCTGTTGACCGACGACACGATCGTCACGGTACGCCCTTCCGGCACCGAGCCGAAGATCAAGTTCTATGCATCTGCTTGTACCAATCCGGGTACCCCACTCGCACAGGCCCGAACGGAGATGGGGGCGAAGATGAAGGCAGTCGAGGAGGAGATCGACTCGATTATCGCTGCCGTCACGTAGCCCCCGAGTAGGGGACTCAGGAGAAGAGCTCGCAGGCGAGCTCGGCTGACCGCTCGAGCCACTCCCGTCGTTCGGCCGGCTCGATCGAGCGGGCAGCGAAGAGCATCCTGAAGGTGACGTCGTCGATCCCGCAGTAGGCGAAGGTTTCTTTCCATAGGAGGGCGAGCAGAGGATCATCGGTTCGGCGTTGCACTGTTCCGCCCTTGGAGGTATCGGCTGGTTCTCTCCCGATGGGCGTCTCCTGTGAACCGGAAGTAGGGGGCTCAGCGTCGGTAGTCGCCAGCACGAGGGCCCGCTTGCCGGTCAGCAGTGGGATCTTTTCTTTCGGCATGAACTCTTCGCCCTCGAACTCATAGCCGATTCCAGGCCCGATTACCCGATCGATCCAGCCCTTGAGCATCGCCGGCGGCTGACTCCACCATTCTGGATGAACGAAGACAATGCCGTCGGCAGCCTCGAGGTCCTTGTAGTGACGCTGGATGAGATCGTCGAAGCTGAAGCGCCGCCGGAGCTCCCCGAAGTCGAGTACCGGATCGAACCTTTCGGCGTACAGATCGTGGAAGAGGACCGAATGACCGCGCTGCTCAAGGGCCGACGCCACCGCTGCAGCAACGGCGTGGTTGAAGCTTTTCGAGTTGGGGTGACAAAGAATGAGGAGAATCGCATCCATCGAACCACTCTATCGACAATTCGAAGCCACGATCAACCTCTTTTTATGGTCGAATGAATTGACACGCAGGCCCCTACCTTTGTAGATTATATATGACCAAAAAGGTGCGATATCGCTTATGTTGAAGATAAACAAAGACGTCGAATACGCTCTCATCAGCCTGATCGCGATGGGAAAAGAAGAGTCGGTTCTCTCCGCACGAGAGATCTCGTCGCGCTTTCAAATTCCCTCCGGGCTCTTGAGCAAGATTCTCTATCGCCTCGCTCATGGGAACGTCATCGTTTCCGTTCAGGGTCCGAAGGGCGGCTATCGCTTGAATGGGACGATGAATGATATTACCATAGGCAAAGTGATGGAAACGGTCCACGGGCCGTCCCGCGTCGCGGCCTGTCTCGATGAGGCAGGCTCCTGCATTCAAGAATGTAACTGCAACATCAAGGGAATCGTGAAACGGGTCCAGAACCAGTGGGACCGTTTCATCAACTCGATGACTCTCTCGCAATTTGCCGCCTGGGACCTGACGGGAGACGTCGAATCGGCTTCACTTCAGTGAGTCAGGGGGACTGATGGTTACCAAAGAAGAGGTCTTGGAAGTTCTGAAGAACGTCTACGATCCGGAAATCATGATGAATATCGTGGACATCGGTCTCGTCTACAACGTGGACGTGACCCCGGAGAAGATCCAGATAGACTACACGTTGACCTATCCCGGCTGCCCGGCGGGCGACATGATCTCGAACGAGATCATGGTGACGGTTCAGGACTTCGCAGGCATCAAGGATGTACGGGCAAATCTCGTCTGGGATCCGCCGTGGGGGCCCGAACGAATGAGCGAAGAGGCTCGAATATCGATGGGCTACCCCATATAGACAAGGAGAAGCTAAGCAATGGTGCTCGAGATCAAAAACCTAAAAGCGAAAATAGAAGACAAGCTCATTTTGAACGGGATCGATCTTCGTTTGAATACGGGGGAGATTCATGCTCTGATGGGACCCAACGGTTCCGGAAAGAGCACGCTCGCCAATATCCTGATGGGGCATCCGAGCTACGAAGTAACCGGAGGCGAGATTCTCCTTGACGGAGAGAACCTTCTCGAGATGGCGACCGACCAGCGATCGAAGTTGGGCCTTTTCCTCGCGTTTCAGTATCCGGTGGAGATTCCCGGTGTCACGGTCGGGAAGTTCCTCAAGCGGGCAACCGAGCTGCGGACCGCCGACGGCAAGATGGACGTTTCTAAGTACATCAAGGACCTTCGTGAGTCCATGGACTTCATGGAGATAGATCAGCAGTTCATCAACCGCTACCTCAACGAGGGGTTCAGTGGGGGTGAGAAGAAGAGGATGGAGATCCTGCAGATGATGGTTCTGAAGCCGTCGTTCGCCGTTCTCGACGAGACGGATTCAGGATTGGACATCGACGCCCTCAAGATCGTTTCGAAGGGGGTCAACAAGCTCCGGGGAGACGGTTTTGGGGCACTGATCATCACCCACTACCAGCGCATCCTCGATCATATCAAGCCCGATTTCGTGCATATCATGTATAAGGGAAGGATCGTCACCTCGGGCGGCAAGGAGCTCGTCGAGACACTCGAAGAGCGTGGATACGACTGGGTCAGAACAAAATACGGTATCGAGGAGGACGAAAATGAGCACGCCACAGCCACCAGTTGAAATAGACGACTACAAGTACGGTTTTGCCTATCCCGAGCGTTCAGTATTCAAGACGCAAAAGGGGCTGAATGCAGATGTGGTCCGGGCGATCTCCAAGCACAAGAGCGAGCCCGAATGGATGCTCGAGTTCCGTCTGAAAGCGCTCGAGACCTTCTTCAAGCGGGCCATGCCGAACTGGGGCGCGGACCTGTCGGACCTCAATTTCGACGAAATGTACTACTATGCGAAACCCACGCCGAAGCAGGAACGCACGTGGGACGATGTGCCGGACGACATCAAGTCCACCTTCGAGCGGCTCGGCATTCCCGAGGCGGAGCGGAAGTTCCTCGCCGGTGTGGGTGCACAGTACGATTCCGAGATGGTGTACCACAATATGCGGGGGGACCTGGAGAAGAAAGGTGTCATCTTCTCCGATCCTGAAAGTGCGGTGCGCGAGCACCCGGAGATCGTGAAGGAGTACTTCGGCACGGTCATCCCCTACAACGACAACAAGTTTGCGGCGCTCAACAGCGCGGTGTGGTCCGGAGGAAGCTTCGTTTACGTGCCTGCGGGCGTGCATGTCGACATTCCCCTTCAGGCGTATTTCCGAATCAACTCGCAGAGCTTCGGGCAGTTCGAACGGACCCTCATCATCGCCGAGGAGGGGAGCTTCGTTCACTACGTGGAGGGCTGCACCGCTCCGATCTACACCACTGATTCACTGCACAGCGCGGTCGTCGAGATCATCGCGAAGCCGGGTGCTCGGGTGCGCTATTCGACCGTCCAGAACTGGTCGAGCGACGTTTATAACCTCGTCACGAAGCGCGCGGTCGCCTACGAGAATGCGACCGTCGAGTGGGTCGACGGCAACATCGGGAGCAAGCGAACCATGAAGTACCCGTCGGTCTACCTGATGGGTGAAGGGGCGCACGGAGAGGTGCTCTCCATAGCCTTCGCCGGCTCCGGCCAGGAACAGGACACCGGTGGAAAGGTGGTCCATGTCGCCGACAACACCACGTCGGTAATCACCTCGAAGTCGATAAGCAAGGGCGGAGGCACCGCAAGCTACCGCGGATTGATCAGGGTCGAAGAGGGCCTGTCCAATATCAAGTCACGTGTCGTCTGTGATGCCCTTCTCCTCGACGAGGAATCGAAGACGAACACCTATCCGTACATCGAGATCGACTCGGATGATGTATCGATGGAACATGAAGCGCGAGTCAGCAAGATCAGTGAAGAGCAGCTGTTCTACCTTATGAGCAGAGGAATGAGTGAGACGGAGGCCTCGATGATGATTGTAAACGGCTTCCTCGACCCGCTCGTGAAGCAGCTGCCGATGGAGTACGCCGTCGAGCTCAACCGATTGATCGAGCTCGAGATGGAAGGCTCCGTCGGATAGGTTGGAGAAGAGATGTCTGAGCAGGAACAAACAACGAGCCTCGAAATGCGCCGAGGGCCGGCCGTCGAGTGGTTCGACCGGGATGAGCCGAAGTGGATGGTCGCTCTGCGAAGGAAGGCGTTCGACAGCTTCTCGAAGGCCGATTGGCCCACTCCTCAGGAGGAGGAGTGGAGGCGCACCGACGTTTCGGCGCTCGATTTCAGCAAATACGACTACGTGGAGGCGAGCTCCGCAGAGAGCTCTGCCGCGGACTCCGGGTCACGACGAGGGAAGCGGGCTGGAATCATTGAGTTCGAAAACCGACGTTGCGCATTTTCGGAGCTGAGCCCGGAATTGAAAGAGAAGGGGGTCCGTTTGGTCTCCCTCTCGGAGGCGGTTCGGGAGGAGAACCGCACAATCGAGGGGCTGTTCGAGGATTCGATCAATCGCACGGTCAATCGCTTTCAGAGCTGGCATTACAGCCAGTGGACCCATGGGGCGTTCCTCTTTGTGCCCAAGTTCGTCGAGATTGCCGAACCGATCGTCCTGACCTTCAACGAGTCCGGCAGCGGTGTGTTCAGCGCCCCGCACGTGGTCGTCGTGATGGAGAGCGGAGCCCGAGCGGTCGTGATACAGCGGATCCGCAGCGGCGAGGAGGACGAGATCCTCTGCAACGAAGGGGCCGACTTCGTCGTTTCCGATGCGGCTTCGCTCGAGTTTATCCGTATCGAGGACCTGAGCTACAAGTCCCGTTTTTTCAATCATTCGCGGGCATCGGTTCGCAGAGATTCCGCTTTCAAGCATCTCGAGGTTGTTTTCGGCTCGAAACTCTACAAGAGTCGGCTCGAGGCAGTGTTGGAGGGAAGCGGAGGAGACCTCGACCTCAACGGGATCTACTTCGCACACAAGAAACAGCATGTCGACATCAGCACGATACAACGCCATGCGGCACCAAATGCGAACAGTCGATCGTTCTACAAGGGCGCAGCCCGACAGAAGGGCCGAACCGTCTACAGAGGGCTCATCGAAGTGGATAGGAACGCCTCTCAAACGGACGCCTATCTGACGAACAAGAACCTCGTTCTCAACGATGGTGCACGCTCCGATTCGATTCCCATGCTGAAGATCAACACGAACGACGTGAAATGCAGCCACGGTTCGACAACGGGTAGAATCAACGAAGATCAGCTCTTCTATCTCATGTCTCGTGGTTTTGCTCAGGATGAGGCCGAACGCATGCTCATCATGGCTTTCTTCGACGATGTCATTCTGCAGTCCCATCCGGCGGTACACGACGAATTACACGAGACTATCCAGGAACGTCTCGATTAGTTCCTTCTGATTGATATCTTACACGCGGAGAGGTTTATCGATAGAATGGCTGAGTGGATACGTGTCGCTTCCGATAGCGAGCTCCAAAAGCAATTGCGCGTCGAGCACGATGGTGAGGCCTATGCCCTGTTCAGGCTGGACGATGAGATCTACGCCCTCGACGACATCTGCTCGCATGAGTATTCGCGGCTGTCGGAAGGGGACATCTTTCGGGGACAGGTCGCCTGCCCGAAGCACGGTTCCCGATTCGATATCAAGACGGGCAAGGTCACCGGATTTCCGGCGACGAAAGCGGTTCACACCTACCCGGTCAAGGTCGAAAACGGAGAGATCTTTATTCAGGTGGAAGACGAGGAATGGTAGGGCGAACGAAACAGGCATCTGCGGAGACGGTCGGCACGCGAAGCGTCGCTGATATTCGAACCGATTTTCCCATTCTCGGGCGGGTGCCGCCTGGCAGCAAGAATCCCATCGCCTATCTCGACAATTCTGCCACGACGCAGAAACCCCGTTCGGTAGTGGAGGCCCTCGACCGATTCTACCTGGAAACGAACGCGAACGTGCATCGAGCGCTTTACCGTATGGGGGAAGAGGCGACCGCCGCCTTCGAGGAGGCTCGACGGAAGGTGCAGCGCTTCGTAAATGCGGCGAGTCCGCAGGAAATCGTCTACACCCACGGTACGACCGAGGGTATCAACCTCGTGGCCTACTCGTGGGGACGGGCAAACATCCATGAGGGCGACGAGATCTTGCTCACTGAGATGGAGCATCACAGCAATCTCATCCCGTGGCAGCTCCTCGCCCGTGAGCGTGGAGCAACCCTACGGTTTATCCCGTTCCGCGAGGACGGCTCTCTCGATATCGACTCAGTCGATCGTCTCGTCACCGAGCGGACTCGTCTCGTGGCCGTGGTTCACCTCTCGAACGTACTCGGCACGATAAACGATGTGCGTAGAATAGTGGAGGTTGCGCACGAGAGCGGCATTCCGGTTCTCGTCGACGGCGCGCAGAGCGTCCCCCATATTCCGGTTGATGTCCAGGCGCTCGACTGCGATTTTCTTGCGTTCTCCGGCCACAAGATGTGCGGTCCCACTGGGGTGGGCATTCTCTACGGCAAGGAGCGGTTGCTCGAAGAGATGCCGCCCTTCTTGGGGGGCGGCGAGATGATTGAGGCGGTGTGGCTCGACCATGCAACCTGGAACGAGCTTCCCTACAAGTTCGAAGCGGGAACACAGCCGATAGCGGAGGCCGTAGGTCTCGGTGCGGCGGTGGACTACTTGAGTGGGCTTGGTTTGGAAAACGTCGCCCGCTATGAGCGAGAGTTGACCGCTTATACGGAAGAGCGCCTGGAGAAGGTGCCCGGAATCACGCTCTACGGGCGCGCCGCAGGGCGGGCGGGTGTCTTTTCGTTCAACATCGAGGGAATGCACTCTCACGATGTTGCTCAATTTCTCGACACCGAGGGAATCTGCGTGCGTTCGGGCCACCACTGCGCACATCCGGTAATGCGGAAGCTCGATATCACTTCCACGGCCCGCGCGAGCCTCTATTTCTACAATAACCGCGAAGAAATCGATCGGCTGGGCGATGCTCTCGACAGAGCAAAGGAGTTCTTTCGCTAATGGCCTTTGAGGATCTCTATCAGGAAATCATTCTCGATCACTACCGCCACCCGCGCAACTTCGACGATCTGTCGGGGGTGAGCGAGCAGGAAGTCTACGAAAATCCGACCTGCGGCGACTCGGTGAAGCTGGTGGTCGACGTCGACGATGATGGAATCGTGCAGGGGATCCGCTACAACAGCAAGGGCTGTGCGATCAGTGTGGCATCGGCCTCCCTGATGAGCGAGCGGCTGAAAGGTTTGACGGTCGAAGAGGCATTGCGTCGTGTTCGGGAGTTCGTGCAGATCCTTCGTGGGGAGTCGAAGGACAGCAGTCTCGAAGACTGGGGCGACCTGATCGCTCTCGAAGGGGTCGCGCAATATCCGTTGCGTGTGAAATGCGCCACGCTTGCATGGCACGCACTCGAGCACGCTCTGGAAAAAGCTGCGGGGTCTGCGGCCTCTGGTGAGAAAAGCTGAGTTTCCGGCCCCCGGACGTCGCAGTAGCTCATGTCTTCTGAACAGCGGTCAGGCGGCGCCTATTTTTCGGATTTGGCGGCGACGATCTCCGAAAAAAGCTCCCTGATTTTCGGCTCATCTGCAAGATTTCTGTCGAGGCGATCCTGCAAATCACCGATGAACCCTTCTTCCATGTTGTAGAGGTCCGCTTCGAAGCGGCCCGACCAGATAAGGTGCGTCAGCCCATGGAGATCGTCTTTGTAGGTCAGCACCCGCTCGGCTGCCTTCTGTGAGAGATACCAGCGAATGTCGGACAGGCTGACCGAATACTCGTCCATCAGTGCCTTCACGTTCATGAAATCAGTTTTCCTTCGTTCGCGTGCGCACTTGCAGCAGACACGCGCTCAACTTTGCCCCAACCTCCCTGATGTTCGGCTCCTTCAGTAGATCACGGTGCCTGCCGGAGACCGTTTGCCATTCGATGCCGCCGGTGCCCAAACGTTCCCACTTTCGCCGCTCATCGGTCAGGTCCGATGTCTGCTCGGCGCGGAGGATCGTTATCTTGCCGGGGTACGGCTTCGCGACGTAGCGGTGGTAGGCGAGGGTGTGAAGGTGTCGCAAGAGGCGGAGTCGCCGCTCGCGAGATCCCGAGCCGTCATTGGGAAATGCCTCGATGAAACGTTCGATCCAGTAGGAGAGCTCATTCTTCAGCTTCATTCGAATCGTAAAAAGCAGCCGACCGCGTCGCAGAAAATATGCGATGCGTCTCGGGTAGTAGCTCAGAAGCTTCTGCACGCCGACGTGGCTGTGCTGCCGGGCTGCTTCGAGAGGAGCCTCGGGCGAGTCGATGATGATCAGGGCGGCTACTTCCTCCCCCGAAGCGAGGAGCTGCTGAGCCATTTCGTAGGCGACGTATCCACCGAAGCAGCGCCCGCTCAAGAGATAGGGCCCGGAGTGCTGTATTCGTTTCATCTCCTTGATGTAATCGCTCGCCATCGTCTCGATCGAAAGGTGCGGTTGCTCTCCCCGCTCCATGCCTCTCGGTTGAAACGAATAGAGGGGCTGATCCGCAGGGATGTAGCGCGCCAATGCGCCGAAAGCCGAGACGCTGCTGCCTGCGGGAGGTACGCTGAAAAGCGGCACCACCTCCCGAGAACCGACGCGTACGGCGACGGGAGCTGGGGATACCAGCCCTCGTCGACGGATCTGGTTCTCCACAAACTGCCGGATGGTCGGCGACTCGAAGAGGCTCGAAAGAGGAAGATGGAATCCGATCCGCCGCTCCATCTCGGCAACCGCGCGCACCGCGAGCAGGGAGTTCCCACCGAGATCGAAGAAGTTGTCGTGAATCCCGATCGACTCGGCCGAGAGCACCTCCTGCCAGATGCCCAGAAGCCGTGATTCGTAGGGGTCACGCGCGCTAGAAGCGGCTTCTGCCCGCGTTCGAAGCCTGTGCCTTCCGTTGATGTGAAGCTCGTGAAGCTCGCGGGCCCGCTTTCCGCTGGGAGTCACGGGAAGCGAGTCGACCACGACAAGAGACGGCACCATCCACGGCGGGAGCTGCCGACGGAGCTCCGACTGCAGCTCGACCGGCCGAGGCCGTGCCCCGCGGCGCGGTGTGACGTAGCCGATGAGTCTGCCGTCCTCAGGAGCCGCTCGATCGACCACGACGAGGGCCTCGGAGACACCGGCAAGCGCTTGAAGTCGGAGCTCGATCTCCTCGAGCTCGACGCGGTAGCCCCGCACCTTCACCTGATTGTCGGTTCTGCCGAGGCATTCGACCTCCCCGCCGGGGAGTACTCGTGCAAGGTCTCCGGTACGGAAGAGCGGGTAATCCTTGGCATGCGTGGCAGAGTCGCTTTGTGACATGCTCACAGGCGGCCGCGGGAACTTGAGTGTCGAGAGACTCGGCCGGTTGAGATAGCCTCGGGCGACGCCGATGCCGCCCACGAAGAGCTCGCCCCGGATCCCTCGCGGCACAGGCCGCAAGGCGTCGTTCAGGACGTGGAGCTCCATGTTGTCGATGGGGTGGCCGATTGGGACGTATTCTCGTTCGAGATCCTCCCGACGAACACGATGACAGCCGGCGTCATAGGTTTCCGTCGTACCGTAGAGGTTGTACACCTCTGCCGTGGGAAGCTCCTGCAGGAGCTCGTGGGCGAGCTGTGAGGAGAATAGCTCGCCGGTCACGAACCAGCGGGTTACCGAGCTGAGTGAGCGCGGGAAACCGCCGGGGGCCTGGAGGAGCGAACGAAGCAGGCTCGGCACGAGAATGATCCGCCGGACGGGATACTCTGCCACGGTTTCAGCGAGTCGGCGTGGATCCCGGAGAGCCGACTCCTCGATTACTACCATCGATCGGCCCGCGAGAAGTGCTCCGAATATCTCCCATACCGAATCGATGAAGTTCAGGGAGGTCTTCTGGAGCACGACCTCATCTGCCTCGAACGGGAAACCTTGCCACATCCAGCGTAGACGGTTCAACGCCGCTTCGTGAGAGCCGAGCACCCCCTTGGGTCTCCCCGTCGAGCCCGAGGTGTAGAGGCAGAACGCCGGATGCTGCAGGCCTGCGTCCTGATCGTCAGCTTCCCCTTCCGTAGTTACATCGGCCCTATCCCGGTCTCGGCCTCCCGATCTCCCGTCTCTATCCGCTACTACCCCGGACGACGAATTGACCGCAACCACTGTGAGGTCGGTCGCGGCCGCGAGAATCGATTCGCTCTTCGCCGTGCTCGGCCGACTGCTGATGACTATGTGCGTACTCGAGTCCTCTATTATGAAATGGAGCAGCTCGGCAGGGTAAGCGGGATCGAGAGGCAGCCAAGATGCCCCCGCCTTGAGAATCCCGAGAATGGACGCAACCGCACCGGCCGAGCGCTCCATGTGCACTCCGACGATTTCCCCTTCCGTGCACCCGCACGCTCGAAGCCGGTCGCGGATTTCATTCGAGCGAAGCCTGAGCTCCTCGTAGCTCATCCGGGAAGCACCGGCAATCACCGCAGTTTCGGTTCCGTTCCTCGCGGCCTGAATGTCGAATAGCTGATGAAGTCGCTCTCCGGTGACTGCATGTCTCGATTCCTGCCGCAGCTTCGGCGTCGCGGGCAACGCCTTCGGCCGGCCGCGAGGTGGCCGCTCCAAATCAATTCGATCGAGTGAGGTGCTCGGGTTCGCCAATACCTCGTCCAAGACACGGAGAAAATGGGCAACCGGGCGGCCCCGAACTGAAGGCGGAAAGAGAGACCGCTTGAGATCGAACTCGAACCGGAGAGAGGGCGAGGAAGTGCCGCGGACGTGGACGGTCAGCGGTAGGGTATCGTTTCCCGAGTGAAGCCATTCCTCTCGAACCTCCTCACCGCCGATCGTAGGATAGCTCACGTTGTGCACGTTGAGCATCACATCATAGAGAGTATTGTCTCGATTGGAGATGGTATATCCGATGTGGCGGTTCGTTTCTTCGCTTTCCTTTGCCACCCGATCGACGAGGTCCAAGAAGCTCTCCTCGCCATGGACTTCAATTCGGAGAACTGCAATCCTCATACGGAGACCGAGCGCGAGACGTTCGTCCTCGGACCTCCGATTCGAAAAGGGAACTCCGACGGAAAGGTAGGTCTCACCGGTAAGCTTGTACAGGTATGCAAAAAGGGCCGCGCAGAGGAGATTGGCAAGTCGAACGGTGGCGTTCGGACCCGATCTCGTTTCCGCAAGCGCTCGAACCTCCTGGGTAGGCGAAGGGGCGAGCGAGGTTGAGATGCGAACGACACCCGGCTCTTCCTGATCTGTGTGACCATAGAAGTCCGTAGGTCGAATTGGACGTGAAAGCTTCCGAGTCCAATATTCCTCGTCCGAAACCCGCGCGCTGGGAGGGGATGCTGTGTTGCTCACGGACTCGCTGTCTCCCTCGGGGGCGAAGAGGGTGCCGGTCTCATTTTGGACCGGCGTCTGCCGCTGGTCCAATGCGACGCCGGAAAGAAGCTCGTAAGACAGGGCGACGCGGTCGACGAGGACCTTCACCGACCAACCGTCGGCAATCATGTGGTGCAGCGATAGATACCAGCGGAAGTCGCTCTCGGAGACGCGAACGAGGAGCGAGTCAAGCATCCCTATGGTGGGATCGAGCCTCAGCTTCGTCCGCTGATCTCTCATCTCAGCGATAGCTGCCGGCGGTTCTTCGCGAAGATCGCGATATCCATACCGGACGGCGGGAATCTCAGAGGTTTCGAAGAAGGGGTTCTCCACGGGGCCGCCGACCCGCAGCGAGAAGATCGGATCGCTTTCGGCAACTTGCTCGAGAGCAGATTGCAGTCGGGTCGGATCGATTCCCTTCAGATGAATGCAGACCGACAGCGTATAGGCGGGCGTATCTTCGAAACGGAGATGTCCGTACCACATCTGCTTCTGGAGACCGTTGAGTTGGTAGCGCCGCGCAATCGAAGTCGAATCCATGGTAACGCCGTTCGTCTCGTGCAAGTATAGCAGTAAAGTGCCGCGTTCGGAACACTTTGCTTTACATTGAAGAGCCTACGGGCGATAATGATCTTATGGAAAACCTCTACCTGTCGACTGCGGAGTTTTACGATATCGACACGAGGCACATGGCCTATCACGATATCGATTTCTACCGGCAGTACGCCCGAAAGACGGGTGGAGAGGTGCTCGAGATTGCCTGTGGGACGGGCCGTGTCACGATTCCTCTCGCGGAGGCGGGATTCGAGGTTTGGGGAATCGATCTTTCTCACCCAATGCTCTCGATACTCAAACGCAAGATGCAGAAGCTGCCCTCGGAGACCGCCGGTCGGATTCATGTCCTCCAAGCGGACATGGCGGATTTTGACCTCAAGCGGAAGTTTAATCTCATCGTCATACCCTTTCGCGCGTTCCAGGCGCTCACGACGGATGAACGGGTTCGATCGAGCATGAGAGCCATCAAGGCCCACCTTAAGGAGGGGGGACTCTTCATCGTGGACGTGTTCAAGCCCCATTGGAGGATGGACGAGTCATGGGTGAGCACCGAAGAGCAGTTTGACTGGGTCAAGAGCGACGAAGGGGCGGGGAGAACGATCATTCGTGCTCGCCTCCGACGCAGCATCGATACAGTCAATCAGATCATCCACCCCGAGATCATCTATTACATCGAGGACGGCACCGGAGCTCGGGAGAGGATCTCAGAACCGCTCTCACTGAAGTACTACTACGAATATCAGATGCAGGTGTTGCTCATCTGTTCGGGATTTACGATACAGGAAAGCTTTGGCTACTACGACAAGCGCAGTACCGCTCAGGGGTCTGAGCTAATTTTCGTCTGCGCGAAAGCGCCGAAGCGGAGAGAGAAGCAGTGGAAGAGTTGAAGGACCTGAACCAGCAGTTCGAAGACCGACACGCGCGCGCGCATGAGTTCTACCGTCGCGGCGAGTTCGCAGCCGCGATCGACGAGTGGAAGATCGCGCTCACCCTCTGCGCCGGGAGGCCGATTCAGGAGCAATCGGTCCTGACCGGTATAGTCGAAGCGAGTGTCCGGCTCAGCGAGTACGAAGAGGCGGTCCGTCTTCTCTCGGAGCTCGCTCGCAGCAAAAAGGAGCGCGGCCTGAACGTTCCCTCCGGTCTGATCGAACGAATCGAATACCTCAAGAGCCTGCAGCGTACATTCGCAAAACCGTCTCGCACTGCGTCCAAGCCGTCCCGCACTTCACGGAAGTCGAGCGGGAAGGGAAGGCAATCCAGGTAACCCCTTCGAGATTCTTAGTTCCCAACGAACGGTCGCCCGGCCCTCGCCGGTCAAGCGGGCCGTCGCCGCCTGTCCAAGCAAAAGCCGGGGCGTGAGCATTTTTTCGTAACTTGGGATATCATTTCAGCATGGTTCCATCGGGGCGTTTTATTCTGAACCGCTACTTCCTGGTTGTCGTGGCCGTCGCTGTCGCAGTCGGACTCAGCCTTTCCTCATTCTTTCTCGTTCGTCAATGGGAACGCAACCGGGCCGAACGAGCCTTCCGCGGTATCGCGACCGACCGATTTCGAGCGATTGAAGAGCAGATGAAGGACGAAGCGTTGAAGCTTCGTCTCCTTCGCGCAACCTACCTTTCGAGTGTCGAAGCCCAGAGCGGAAGTTACACCGGATTCATCCGGGAGTTTCGTGCGACGGTGCTTTCGGCAATGCTCGCCGATTCGGCGACCGACACAATAGCCTATATCCAGGCGGTACCGGAGCCGGCACGAGAAGAGGTGGGTGCGACAATGAGGTCGCATGGATATCCCGGCTTTCGAATCTTCGACCGGAGCTCCTCCGGCGGCAAGGTCGTTTCCGCCGTGAGGCCGAGATATTTTCCGATAATGGTCGCCGAGCCTCGATCGCAGAATGGCCGTCTGCAGGGTTGGGACATGGCGTCGGTCAACGCATACAACGTGGCAATGGAGAAAGCGGAGGAAACGGGAAACCCGACTGCGAGTCAGGCGGAATCACTCGGCTCCGGCTCCAACGCTCCGACGGGATTCTGGATGTTTTCGCCTCTTCTCGAGAAGACCTCTTCCTCGGACGCTTTGCTCGGCGATCGAACGACCGTCGACGGTTTCGTTGCCATAGAGTTTCGGGTTTCCGGATTGGTCGAGAATGCGCTCTCCGGGCTCGACGCCTCCGGGATCGACATTCTCGTCTACGATCAGACCGATTCGTCAAAGCCCATACTCCTGTACACCCACCAATCGAGGACTCGGTCGGGATCCTCTGGTTTGAGGCGGCGTGAGATCGACACGGCCTACCGGTGGACCGGTAATCTGCAGGTCGGCGACCGCCGGTGGCAGATTGTCGCGGTGCCGGCTCCCGCCTTCATTCGTTCGCACACGTACTATGTCTCGTGGGCGGTGCTCGGTGGGGGGCTTCTGTCGACCGCGATGATGGTGGGTTTCCTGGTGTGGTATTTGAGACGAACGAGAGCCGTCGAAATGATCGTCGCCGAGCGGACTGCCCAGCTCTCACGCGAAATCGGCGAGCATGAGAAAGCCGAGCAATCGCTCACCATTGCTCACGAGAACCTCACCCGACGGGTGGAGATCATCAATCAACGTTCCCGCGAGATCGAGCTCCTGAGCGAGATGGGGGATCTGCTGCAGACCTGTCAGGAGCTTGCAGAGGCATATGATGTGGTCGCCCGCTTCGGCGCGCAGCTCTTCCCGACTGAGTCGGGTGTTCTGTTCATGTTCAACGAGTCGCACCGATTTCTCGAATCCGCCGCGAAGTGGGGACCGACCGCCTACGGCGAAACGGTGTTCACCGGTGACGCGTGCTGGTCGCTCAGAAGAGGAAGGCTTCATGCTGTGACGGAGCAGGGGGAAGGGCTGATCTGTCGCCATCTCGGGGACGAGGTTCGGGGACGATTTTCCTATTTCTGCCTTCCACTTACAGCGCTCGGTGAGACGATCGGCGTTCTGCACATTCAGCGGGTCCAAGAGGAGGCCGACCGGGAACCCGGCGAGCTCGACACGGAACCTTCCAGGATTCTCGACCAATCGCGCAAGCGTCTGGCCGTTGCGCTGGGCGAACATGCAGCGATGGCTTTCGCGAATCTCAGGCTCCGAGAAACCCTCCGACAGCAGTCTATCCGGGATCCGCTCACGTCTCTCTTCAACAGAAGGTACATGGAGGAGTCGCTGGAGCGCGAGATTCATCGCGCTCGACGATCCGGCAGCCCGATGGGAGTTGTTATTCTCGACATCGACCACTTCAAAAAATTCAACGACACCTACGGTCACGAAGCCGGGGATCTGGTTTTAAAAGGCGTCGCGCGGCTTATTCAAGGTTCGGTGCGCGGAGAGGACATCCCCTGTCGATTCGGCGGCGAGGAATTTGTGCTCATTCTTCCAAATGCCTCGCTCGAGGCGAGCAGACAGAAGGCGGAATCCATTCGCATCGAAACGCAGCGGATATCCGTCGAGCACGGCGGGCAGCGCCTGCCTCAGATCACCGTGTCTCTCGGGGTGGCTGTGCTCGCGGAGGGGGCTTCCGGGGGGACTACTCTGCTCCAAGCCGCAGACGAGGCGCTCTATCGCGCAAAGAACGGCGGGAGAAACCGAGTCGAGAGTGCGCGCTCCTAGGCAGCCGTTTCAGAACGTCAATGTCATTCATCGAGAACTCCGCGAACCGCGGCGAGAAGGGCGGAGTTCGAGAAGGGCTTCGAGAGAAAGTGAGTCTTCGAGGAGAGCAGTCTATCCAACGAGGATACCTCCGCGGTGTAGCCCGAGATGAAGAGCACCTTGAGCTGCGGCAGCATTCCGACAAGGGTAGTGGCGAGCTGGTTTCCTCGCATTCCGGGCATGACGACGTCGCTGATGAGCAACCGGATTTCTTTTCCGCGTTCCGATGCCAGGTCGACCGCCGCCTCGCCATCCTTCGCCTGAATTACGGTGTATCCCTTTCGAGTCAGCACCTCGTCGATCATCATGCGCAGGGAATCCTCGTCCTCTGCGAGGAGGATCGTTTCGGTTCCCGCGCCGTCCTCCGAGATACCTGGCGCTTCGGTGGCTGTCGTTTCTGATTCCACGCGAGGGAAGAAAATTTCAAATGTAGTTCCTCTGTCGATCTCGCTGTAGACCCAAACATGGCCCGCGCTCTGCTTGATGATTCCGTACGCAGTTGACAGGCCCAGTCCCGTCCCCTTCCCCTGTTCCTTGGTGGTGAAGAAGGGCTCAAAAAGATGTTCGATCGTATCCTCGTCCATCCCCGAACCGGTATCCGAAATCGAAAGCATGACGTATTCTCCGGGTGCCACCGGCTCGTGGCGGGAAGAGTAGCTCTTGTCGATCACGGCGTTTTTCGTAGCGATCCGCAGGGTGCCGCCCTCGGGCATGGCGTCGCGAGAGTTGACGGCGAGATTCATGACTACCTGCTCGAGCTGACCGGGATCAGCTTTCACGTCGGCGAGGTTCGGCGCAAGCTCTGTGTCCAGCCGGATATCCTCACCGATCAAGCGGCGCAGCATCGTGACGATCCCGGTCACGAGTCGGTTGAGACTAATGACTTGCGGCTCGAGCAGCTGCTTTCGACTGAACGCGAGCAGCTGATTTGTGAGTCCGGCGGCTCTTCTTCCTGCACGGATAATCTGCTCGATCTTCTTCCTGTCGTCCTCTTCGGCGTCCTTTACAAGGAGCTCTGCAAAACCGAGAATCACTCCCAGCATGTTGTTGAAGTCGTGCGCGACGCCGCCTGCGAGACGGCCGACCGCTTCCATCTTCTGGCTCTGATTCAGCTGCGCTTCGAGCTCTCGGCGTGCCGTCGTATCGATGAGAGTGACGATTCGCACGCTCTCGGATGCCGCGGTGAGAATCGGTGCCGTCATCGATATCAGGGCGTAGCGCGTATCCCCTGCATTGGGTCTCATCTCGCCTTCCATCGTCGAGATTCCATCCGAGCCGATGCCTTCCACGAGCTTCACCCGATCCTCGGGATTGACCCAGAGCTTGAGCTCAACTGCCGTTCTACCGACAGCCTCCTCACGGCTGTAGCCGAAGAATTCACACCATCGATCGTTGACGTCGATGACTCGCGAAGAGTCGGTTTCCGAGAGAGCCATCGCAACCGGGCTCGAATGGAACATGAGACTGAATCGCTGCTCCGATTTCTGCAGCTCCTCTTCAGTCCGCTTCTTCTCGTCGATGTCGACGAAGAAGGTGACGGAACGTTTTCGGTCCGGTTCGAGCAAGACAAAGCCGAGAAGCACCCAAACGCGGCTACCGTCCTTGCGGATATTCTGCTTCTCGTAGGGACGGCAGGCTCCGAAACGGATGGCCTCTTCGTAGGCGCGTCGGTCGGCAGAGGCAAACTCTTCGGGCGTAAGCTCCGACAGTCGCAGGGTATGAGCCTTCACGTCCTCGCGGCTATACCCGAGGAGATCGAGGAATGCGTCATTGACCCCAGCGATCTCCCCGTCAGTGCCGGAAAAGACAATTCCGACGGCTCTCGACTCGAAGAACGCGCGCAGTCGTTCTTCGCTTTCGCGGAGCGCCTTCTCCGCCTCGCGATGGGCGGTTACGTCACGAACGATGACCGAGGTTCCGACGAGGCGACCATCCGCCCCCCAGATGGGAGATTCCGTGAGAGAGACGAGAAGCTCGTGGCCGTCGGCGTGAAGCGCACTGATCTCAAGCGGTTCCATCGCCTCGCCGCGGGTAAGCATTTTCCCGGCGTCTGCGATCTTTTCGCGCTCGCTCCAAGTGTAGAGTAGATCCTCGGCTCGCCCAACGATCGCCGATCCAGGATAGCCGAAAATTCGCTGGGCGCCCGGATTCCACGAGACGATGTTGCCGCTCATGTCCTTGGAATAGATGGCATCGGAGGATGAGCCGACAATGGCGGCCAATCGTTCGGACTCGAGAGCACGGCGTCTGCTTTCGGTGATATCCCGCAAGACGATGAGATGTTGGCCGGGAAGAATATTGGCCGTGAGCGAGTACTCGACATCCTGCGCAGCACGGTCCTTTGGCGTCAACTCGATCTCCCCGCTTATTCGCCGGAGGAGCAGGAACCGACGCCACAGCGCGTCGCCGTCTACCTGTAGGATCCCTTGGAAGCTCATGCCGAGCAGATTGCGTCTCGCGAGACCGAAGAGATAGCAGGCTGCGGGGTTCGCGTCGACGAAGACCCCGTCGTTGTCGGCGATGAGGAAGGCATCTCGGTTGCCGTTGAAGATGGCGCGCAGCTTTGCCTCGCTCTCGGCGAGCAACCCGGTCGCCCGGTCCATCGCGTTGCCGAGCGCGTGCGCGGCGGTGAACACCCCGCCGGTCACGACGACCGCAACGATGGCCCCGAAGACCGCGAGGGTGAGTGCCGGATTCGACATAGGTACGATTGCCAGGAGGAGAGCGTCGACGAATACCGCAATCGCGATGCTCGGGAGGAAGGCACGGATCATCCTGGCCCGCGCCGAGCTTCCGACTAACAGCCGAAGAGGCAGACTCTGCGGCCCGGCTGCGGCAGCTATCGCGCTACCTAGAAACGCGAACCCAATGGCGGTCGAGAGCGTAGTGGGATCCGACCCGGCGCTGAATAGCAGAGGTCTTCCGTAGAGGTAGCCGAGCAGGACCACGATGCCGAGCCCGGCAACGGCGGTGCCGGACAGTCCCTTGAAGTCCTTCGCCGCTCGATGTCGCAAGGGGACGGCCCCGCTCAGTCCGGCAACGAGGAACCCTGTCGCAGTGAGAGAGGACATCCTTCCGGCGACGACACCGTTGAAGTGCTCAGGTTGCGGAACGAGAATGGCGTCGAGTGTTATCGGAATGCCCCACAGAAACGAACCCAACTGGGAGAGCGCCAGGAGGGTAACCACCCCGTAAATGACCGTCGCCAACGTTCGGCTTTGCCGACTGCGAGTGAAGGGAAGGAAAGCCGCAGCCAACAGAAAACCGATTGCAGTGCTCGGGGCCATGGGAAGGGAGCTTGGCAAGAGGCCCGTCATGATTCGGTTGCCCGTGAGCCATCCGATGCCTGTGAGGAGTGCTATCCCGACGGTCACACCGCAACCCACGTAGAGTATGTACTGGAGGAGGTGTGCACCGAGGTCTGAGATATTCCCTTCGGGGAGACCGGATCGCACACTCGTCCCCGGCTCGTGGTTTCGCGCGTCACGCAATAGGGATTCCCTCATCCGACGTCGCGACGCAGCATCGAAGCTCGTGCATGACGTTTAACCTGTGGATCGAGCGCTTGAGGGTGGTGGATGATGCGAGAAACCCGCCGAACGGACGTGTGCACGTCGACCCGTCGGTCTCCACCACCATTCTCCCGTCGGCTCCCCTGCGAGCGGTTTACAGCAGCAGTAAATCAGCGCCCGACCGGAATTGAACCGGCGTCTCCAGCTTGGAAGGCTGGGGTAATACCGTTATACGACAGGCGCATGTTGCCATTTTTATAGCGCATTTCTACGTTGGGTGTCAAGGTTGACCGAGCTGATGTCGCGCTCGGTTGAATGAAGCTAGACCTTCGGTTATGATGGAGGACCATCCGATGCGGGGCTTGTCCCGGAGAGAAATCGAACAAGGCGGAACCATGGGTATTCGAGGCGAGGTATTCTCCTCGCGGGCTTCTTCTGAAAAGCGGACCTACTTCTTCAACGTGAAGGAGAACCGCAGCGGCGATCTATTCCTGAATATCGTCGAGAGCAAAAAGCATGGCGAGGCTGACTTCGAGCGGCGCTCCATCGTCGTGTTCGAGGAGGATCTGGAGCTGTTCATGAGCGAGCTCGGCAAGGCCGTCGGCTTCATTCGGAAGGGAAAATCCTGAAGCTCCGGCGGTGGATCGCCGACAGACCGTGCTCGAGACACAAGCGCCGATGTTCACGCGTGGGGTAGCCCTTGTGCTGATCGAACCCGTAGCGGTCGTCGATCCATGAATACCTGATCATCCATCGGTCGCGTGCCGTCTTCGCGAGTATCGAGGCCGCCTCGATTTCCTTGACGAAGGAGTCCCCGTGAACGACAGCCTCGACTCGCGCGTCGACGTCGGGCACGTAGGGACCGTCTACGAGCACACGGTCGGGTCTCACCGAAAGCAGCAGGAACGCCCGTTTCATTGCGAGAAGGCTCGCGCGCAGAATGTTGATCGAGTCGATCTCCTCCGGCCACGCCCATCCCACCGAGTAGGCAAGGGCCTCGTTTATGATGACTCTCGTTGCCTCGTTGCGTTGGCTTTCGGTGAGCTTTTTCGAGTCGTCGAGAAGATGGAGTGGGAAATCAGGGGTGAGGATGACGGCCGCGGCGGTCACCGGCCCCGCCAGGGGTCCTCGTCCGGCCTCATCGATTCCGCAGATCGTCGGCATTCGCTCCAACTGTAGTCGAAGCGGAGCTTCAGGGCAAGCCTGGAGCGACACCATACGCCGCTTTTCAAGGAGATTGCAGCTTGACCATCGGTGCATCAAAGGTGTTAGAATTGAGTGAGGGGTTCGCGCATCCTGCCATGTGTGGCGGAGTGGGCAGGGCGCTAAAACAGTAAGCTGGGAGAGTCCGTGTTCCTGCGAAGCATCGAGCTATTTGGATTCAAATCCTTTGCAGACAGAAGCAGAATAGAGTTTCAGGACGGCATCTCGGCCCTCCTCGGCCCAAATGGGTGCGGCAAGAGCAACGTCGTCGACTCACTCAAGTGGGTACTCGGCGAGCAGTCGACTCGCACTCTCCGCGCCGAGCGAATGGAAGACGTCATATTCAACGGAACGGAGAATCGGAAGGCGCTCAACGTGGCGGAGGTCACTCTGACTCTGTCAAACGACGACGGCCTGCTTCCGATTGACCTCGCTGAGATCTCCCTGAAGCGTCGGTTGTACCGGTCAGGAGAGAGTGAATACTACCTCAACAACACCCCGATCAAGCTCAGGGAGCTGAGGGAGCTGTTTTTCGACACGGGAATCGGCAAGTCCTCCTATTCGATCATGGAGCAGGGTAAGATCGACCAGATTCTCTCAAACAAACCCGACGAGCGGCGCTACGTGTTCGAGGAGGCCGCCGGGATCACGAAGTACCGTGTCAAGGGAGCGGAAGCCGAGAGAAAGCTCGAACGTACAGAGGACAACATGCGTCAGGTGGAGAGCATTCTCTCGGAGGTGAAGCGCTCCTACGAGACGCTCAAGGTACAGGCCGAGAAAACGGCCGCCTATCGACGCCTGCGCGACGAGATCTTCTCCATCGACCTCGACCTGCTGCTCCTGCGTCTGAAAGGTTTTCTCGAAGAGGAGCACGGCAAGGAACAAAAGCTCGGCTCAAAGGTGGAGGAGCGTGACCAACTGAAGCGCTCGATCGACGAGATCAGTGATTCGCTCGAGGAAAATCTCGACATCGTTAACTCGATGGAGTCGACCCTCATAGAGAATCAGAAGCGTCTCTACGGAATGGACGTCGAGAAGAACAACCGTGAGAAGCAGATCGGCATGCTCGGCGAGCGTCTTGCCGAGCTCGGACGCCAGATCGAGGCGGCGCAGTCACGGGAGAAGACGATTCGCGAGAAAGTGGTTCAACTCGGCGAGCAGATCGCCGACCGGGAGACTGCCTTCGCCGAATCTCAGAAAAGACTCATCGAGGTTGAGGAGAACATTCGGGGTTTCGAGACGAGCGTCGAGAACGCGCAGGAAAGAATTCGAGAGAACGAACGCGAAATAAAGAAGCGAGAGGAGGAGATCCGCGGCCTCGAGAGACGCCAGGAAGAGCTGCAAGAGGAGCTGCGGGCGATCACCGACGACATCGTCGATGAGCTCGACAAGCGTCTTCGGGAGACCGGCTACTCCCTTCAACGACGCCAGGAAATCGAAGAGGTCATCCAGAACACCATTTCCGGGCTTCGAATCCGGCTCGACGGGCGGATCAAGCTTCTTGAGGATGCGAGCAAGCTCGGATCGGGCGACGATCGGGCGGTTCTCATTCAGCAGGGTATCGATATTCTGCAAGAGGCGCTCAAGGGGCTTCAGTCGGTCGAACGCGAGTTTGCGGACTATCGGGCGGCGGTACCGACCTTCATCGACGAGTTTCTTGCCCCAGAAGGAATTATCACTCGAAAGCGCGAGATCGATCGGAGCATCGAAGAGGTCAGGAAGGGCATCGTCGAGAAGCGCGGTCGCGCGACACTGCTTGCCGAGGAGAACCGCAACCTGACGGAGAAGATCGACGAGTATCGGAAGACCCTCGAGGATCTTCGGGTCAACCGGGTCCGGATGAAGACCCAGGCCACTGCAATTCAGGACGCCCTCGCGATGCTTCGAAAGGAGCTCGAAGAGCAGGAGTCGAATCTGCGCGACATTGCCGAAGAGGTTGGCGTCTCCACAGCACGTCGAGCTGAAATAGCGAAACAGATCGAAGCCGCCGAAGAGGAACGGAGGCACCTTCTCGACGAGGAGAAAAAGCTGCGGAGTGAGCTGTCGAAGCTGGAGTCGGGGATCAGCGCTCGCAACAAGGAGCTCTTGACCAAGGAGCAGCAGCTGAAGAAATCCCGTTCTCACCTCGAGCGGCTGCAGGGACAGGTCGAGGAGCTTCAGATTGCCCTGACTGCCGTCAAGACCGAAATCCGCACGATCTATGAGAACTTCCGCGAGGTTCATTCTCGCGACCTATCCGAATACGAGTCACGGGTCTTTGAGATCAAGGAATCCCAGAAGGATCTCCGTCAGCGACTCGCCGAAACGCGCGAGCAGGAGAGAAATCTCGGACAGGTCAATCTCATGGCTCCCGAGGAGTTCGCGGAGGTCAAAGAACGATACGAGTTCCTCGGCGGCCAGCTGGAGGATCTCAAGAAGGCTCGCGAGGACCTCAAGGCAATAACCGCCGAGATCCGCACAGAATCAACTGAAATGTTCGTCGAGACTTACGAACGAATCAGGACGAATTTTCACGCCATGTTCCGGCGTCTATTCGGCGGAGGACGGGCAGAGATCAGACTAATCGACCCCGACGACGTGCTCGCGTCAGGAATCGAGATCTACGCGCAGCCGCCCGGCAAGAAGCTCGAGAACATCGCACTGCTGTCCGGTGGGGAACGTTCCATGACGGCAGTGGCGCTTCTCTTTGCCACCTACATGGTCCGTCCCTCCCCGTTCTGCATCCTCGACGAGATCGACGCCGCCCTGGACGAGGAGAACGTCGGTCGTTTCGTGAACCTTCTGCTGGAGTTCGGCAGGTCCTCTCAGTTCATCGTTATCACTCACAACAAGAAGACGGTGACCGGGGCGAGCACCCTGCTCGGGGTAACGATGGAGGAGTCCGGGGTTTCAAAGATCGTGACTCTGAAACTGGGGGAGGCCCGCGAGACGGTAGAGGCGTAGCGATGGTGAAAATAAGCAACGAGATGAGATTGTTCATTCTCGGTGTCGCCGGCGCCTGTGTTCTGGCGGTCATCGTAACCGTCATCGTCATGGCCGTTGGCAACAGCCGAACGGCGCCCCCCAAAACGGAGTCTGCGGACCTCGCCGGAAGCTTGTCGAGCCTCGACCTCTCGAACTTTCAGGTTCCCGACAGCTATATCGAAGTCTGGAAACAGAGCTGGTACCCCTCCCGGGCCCAGGAGAAGAAATGGACCTGGGACGAGGTCCAGCGGTTCTGGCTTGATCCCCGAAAATCCGCGCTCGCCGGCATCAGCGAAGAGAACGACAAGAAGGTAACTGAGCTCTTCAAAGGAGTGCAATAGAGAGGCGATGGCGGCCTCGTTGATCCGAAGTGACGTTGATGAACCTCGGGAGCACCGGCCGACCGTGGGCCGAAAGTCGGGGTGTCGAGCTTTCCATGGGGCTCTTGCTTTCTTGATCTTGTCGTCCTGTGCGACGCTCGACCCTCACCGGGAAGCAGCGGACCATCCGACGAGTGAAGTGACGGAAGGGGCGCCGGCGAGTCATTCGGAGGGAACGGCTGGAGCAGCCGGGCCGCCGGCCAAGGTCGTCTCAAACGGTGAGCAGGCGGGAGGGATGCCGACACCCTCTGCGCAAATGCCCGCCCCGCACTATGTTCCGCTGGTGAGCGTCCAAACGCCTCGATCCAGGGCCGCGGTGGCTGTACCGGAGACGGATCTCCCCTCACCGGACCTGCCTGCTGCCCTCGGTCTTCCCGCAATCCCCGAGCCCGGGCTCCTGCGTCCGCTTTCGACCGAATCCCGCCCGGTGATATCGCCGATCGGGGCGGTTCGAGTGGCGGGAAGAGCGCAGACTGAAACCGCGACCCCTGCTTCCTCCGTCAAGGCGCCTTCCGATGCTTTCGCCGCTTCTCCGGGAACCGCTCCCGACTCCGCTGCGGTACGGTCTCCGCCGCCACTGCCGCCGAGGGTTGTTTCGGCTTCGCGGCCGTCCCCTCCAGCGCAGCCACCGAAGGTACCGCAACCTCCGTCGCGATCCGTGCGGCCGACCTCTCCAGCGGCCACCATTACACCCCCGGCCGGCTCTATCGGTTCGAGCGGTGCGCCCTCTGAACAGGCCCCGGGGGGGGCATCCCCGTCGAAAGCCGGCGGCGGCAATCTCTCACGTACCGTCTACGCGAAGGTCGGGGATGACATCACGATCGCCCTCGACGGAGAGGGGTGGACGTTCACCGGCGGGGGGCCGACCGGAGACGCTTGGAAAGGCGGGGTGCGCTACGAGTCGAGGTCGGTCGACTCCAGCGGCACGACGTTCATCTTCAAGGCGAAGGATCTCGGCAAGTGGGTTCTCGATTTCCAGCAGCAGAACGCGAGTTCGGGGTCGACGAGGGATGAAACGATCAACATCCATGTTCTCACCGGCGAAGAGTTTGCGAAGACCATCGCCGAGAAGAGCTCAGGCAAGAATGCTGCCGCGGCCGTGGTTGGCGCAACGGCAGGCGGGGCAGCGGGCGGCGATCTCGCGGCCGCTGACTGGCTGTACAAAGAGGGCAAGTATCGCGAGGCGCTCGATGCCTACGAAAGGGCTTGGGTTCCCAACGATCCGGCGCTTACCGACAAGATCGCCGAGCTCGCCTATCGCGTCGGGCGCTACGGGGATGCGCGTGAATACTGGCAGAAGAACTACGGCATGAGAGGAACCGACTACGGTGAGCTCGCAGTGGCCGGACTGATGAAGACCGCCACGGCGCAGAAGGACACACCGGAGCTTCGCGCCCTGTTCGACGACGTTCATGCGCTCCACGGAATACCCCTACGGTCTGATCTCCTCGACGCGGCACGGTTTCTCTACGAGTCAAAGGACTGGGACGTGGCACTCCGGTACCTGGATGAGTACCTTTCACGGTACAACGGCCAACAGGGAGCCGACGCCGCCGACTACCTGCTCGGGCAGATCTATCAGGGCGATACCCCGATGCAAGACGCCCAGAAAGCGATGGACTACTACCGCAAGATCGTAACGCACTATCCCGCGAGCGACTACTATGAGCGAGCAAAGACGAACATGGTCTACTTGAATCGCCATTTCTTCGAAATACGCTGAACGAAGCGGACACAACGCGCATACAGGCGGAGACCTCCAGGATAGGAGGGCGCTCGAGCGCATTATGGTTGACAATGGGTCCCGATTTCAGTATAAGAGAGCCATGCTGGACCGAATTTCACGCAAGCTGAGCGACATACTGAAGAATGTCTCCGGCAAGGGTACGATCTCCGAGAAGAACGTCCAAGATGCGATCGAGGAAATCAAGGTTGCCTTGCTCGAGGCGGATGTAAACCTGCGGGTTGTCCGCCGTTTTGTCAACCGGACTCTCGAGGACGCCAAGGGAGAGAGGGTTCTTCGGTCGGTGGATCCGGGGCAGCAGTTCGTAAAGATCGTTCACGATCGGCTGATCGAGTTCCTTGGAGAGGGGAAGCAGGACCTCCAGCTCAAGGGACCCGACACGCAGTCGATTATTCTATTTCTCGGGCTCCAGGGCTCCGGAAAGACGACAACGGCCGCCAAGCTCGCCCTTCGTCTGCAGAACGGGGGCAGGAAGCCCCTTCTGATCGCCGCCGACCTCGTGCGTCCCGCGGCGGTGGAGCAACTCAAGGTCCTCGGGGACCAGATCGGGGTCGAGGTCTACTCTGAAGCGGAAAAGGATCCCGTGAAGGTCGTGAAACAGGGACTCCGCCACGGTGCAAAGAACCTCTTCGACACCATCATCATCGATACCTCCGGCCGCCTTCACGTAGATGAGGAGCTGATGCGGGAGCTGAAGCGGATTCGCGACGTTGCCAAGCCCGATGAGAGTCTTCTGGTCGCGGACGCGATGACCGGACAGCAAGCGGTCGATGTTGCCAAGGAGTTCGATGAACAAATCGGACTCACGGGTGTTGTCCTGAGCAAATTCGACTCGGACGCACGAGGCGGCGCGGCACTGTCGTTGAAGACCATCACCGGCAAGCCGATAAAGTTCATCGGTGTAGGGGAAACGGTCAAAGACCTGGAGGTCTTTTATCCGGATCGAATCGCCTCGCGCATTCTCGGAATGGGAGACGTCGTATCCCTGGTCGAAAAAGCTCAGGAGACGATCGAAACCGAAGAGGCAGAGGAGCTGCAGCGCAAGATCGAGTCTGCGACGTTCACACTTGAGGACTACCTGGCACAATTCGCCCGCATCAAGAAAATGGGCAGCATGAGCTCGTTGCTGGAGATGATGCCGGGAATTCAGGGGCAGATTTCGGAGGATCAAATCGACGAGAAAGAGATGCGCAGAGAGGAGGCGATGATCCTTTCGATGACGAAGGTCGAAAGGCGGAATCACCGGATTATCGGCCCGTCGCGGCGCAAGCGCATAGCCAAGGGAAGCGGAACCACAGTGTATGATCTGAACCACTTCTTGAAGAAGTTCGAGAAAGTCCGTCTGATGATGAAGAAGGCGACGAAAAACAAGAAGTTTCAAGCGAACATGTTATCGAGATTGGGCGTTTAGAGTACTCAGAGAGCGACCAAGCTCGATGCCTACTTGAGGAGGAATGAGTGAGCGTTAAGATTAGACTGAAACGATACGGTACGAAAAAGCGACCGTTCTTCAGAATAGTGGTAGTAGATTCACGCGCGCCGCGTGACGGGCGCACTATCGAAGAAGTCGGTTTCTACCATCCCATCGAAGTACAGGAGAAACAGCTCAAGGTCAAGGAAGACCGTGTACGAGAATGGATGTCAAAGGGGGCTGAGCCGTCGGATACCGTCAAGCGATTGCTCAATAGAATCCAGTTCCGCGTCTGAGGAGGCTGACCCTCCAGGCAGCCACACACAATCGCTAACACGAGGAGACGGCCGTGGAAAAGGACCTTGTTGAATACATCGCAAAGTCGCTGGTAGACGATCCGAGCGGCGTTGTGGTCAATATGATCGAAGGCGAGAAGTCGACGATACTGGAATTGAAGGTTTCGCAGGACGATATCGGAAAGGTGATCGGGAAACACGGACGAATCGCAAAGGCCGTACGGACGATATTGAGCGCCTCGGCAACACGTTCCGGGAAGCGAGTCGTTCTGGAGATACTCGACTAGAAACTGCACGAGTCCGATCGCGAAGGCTGAGACAAGAGGTGCGCTTTTAGTGAACTCTCACGGGGAGCGTCTCGCGATCGGGAGGGTACGGACCTCACACGGTATTCGTGGGCATGTCCGGGTAGAGAGTTACTCCGGGGAAACAGAGCATTTTACACGGTTGACAGAGCTTACTCTGAGCGACGGACGTCGCGAACGGACGTTCGTCGTGGAGCAAATGCGTGCGTCTGCCGGGCATCTTCTCTTGAAGCTCGAAGGGCTGGACAGCCCTGAGGAAGCTCGTGAGTACACTGGTTGGGAGATCATTGTCAGCCGCGAAGCGGCCTCGCCGCTCGGCGAGGATGAGTACTACCTCGTCGATCTATGCAGGTGCGACGCGGTGAAGAACGGCGTACGTCTCGGCAAGATCGTTGCGGTGTGCGAAGGAGGCGGAGGAGACATGCTCGAGGTCGAGGTAGCGTCCGGGAGACGCTATTTCGTGCCGTTTCGGAGGGAGTTCGTCGGAACCGTCGACATTCCCGGACGATTCGTCGAGATCGAAGCGGACTGGCTTCTGGAGTGAAGTTCTACCTGTTGACGCTCTTCCCGGAGATGATCGAGAGCTATTTCCGCGGCTCGATTATGGGAAGGGCGGTCGAGAAAGGGATCGTCTCGTATGAGGTCGTGAACATACGGGATTATTCTACCGACAAGCATCGATCGGTAGATGATGCGCCGTATGGGGGTGGAGCCGGAATGGTCCTGATGGCCGGACCGTTGTCCGCCGCGTTGGACGCGGTCGGAGCGGGGGACCGGCGAACGATCTATCCGTCTCCGTCCGGGACGCTGTTCGACGCTTCCTACGCGGCGAGCCTTTCGAAGGAAGCGGAGCTTGTAATGATCTGCGGGCGCTACGAGGGCATAGATCAGCGTGTTATCGATGCCTACGTGGATGATGAGATCTGCATAGGCGACTACGTGCTTTCCTCCGGAGAGCTTGCGGCGCTTGTCATCGCAGATGCGACATACCGTTTTGTAGAGGGAGTCTTGACTCCCTCATCGTTGGATGAGGAGAGCTTCGCGGACGGGTTGCTTGAGTATCCGCACTACACGCGACCCGAGAACTTTGCCGGCAGGCGCGTGCCGGAGGTGCTGCTCTCCGGGCATCACGAGCGGATAGAAAAGTGGCGCCTTTTGCAGAGTCTGAAGAAGACGCAACGAAACAGGCCGGATCTGATCGAAAGATTGGGTGCCGCCTACGAGCAGTTGATGAATGAACTGAAAGATACCGAGTGAAAGGGGAGAGGAAATGGATCTTATTAAAGCGGTCGAAACCGGTCAAATAAAAGAGGGTATGGAGACCTTCGGCATAGGCGACACGGTGAAGGTGCACTTCACGATTGTCGAAGGGGCCAACGAGCGGGTCCAGGTGTTCGAAGGGGTCTGCATCGCGAAAAAGAACGGAGGGCTCCGGCGAACCTTTACGGTCCGCAAGATGTCCTACGGCGTGGGCGTGGAGCGGGTCTTCCCGCTGCATTCTCCGAGAATTCAGAAGATCGAGGTGGTCCGGGCCGGCAAGGTGCGGCGAGCCAAGCTCTACTACGTGCGGGACCGCGTCGGCAAGGCCGCAAAGATTACCGAAGACATCAGGAAGAAACAGAAGCCTCAGACGACCGAAGAATCCTAGTATGGACGGAAAGGTAGGAATTTCGCTCGAATTCGCAGCGGCGGCAGGTAGATTGCAGAATCGTCTGAAGCTTCGCGGAGGCGAGATCCTATCGATCCGGGTCAATCAAGACCTCGGCAAGAACCGCTATTCGGTAACGATCCGCGGAAACGTCTTTCCGATCCGCGCGAATGTGGCCCTTCCGGTGGGAGGCATTCTGCGCGCCAAAGTGATAATCACCGGAACCCGAATCGAGCTGAAGATCCTCGCGCCGGGGAGGCCTGCGGAAACGGGTACGGCCCTCCCATCCGTCGCGAATCCCGCCTACTCTCCAGCCGGGTTGAGCGTGGAGGCATCAATGGTGCTTCTCCAGGCCATGCGACGATCCGGACTACCGACAACGCCCGAAGCGATGGCCGCAATCAACGCCATGATTCCTCCGTCTCGGCGCAAGGACGCCGGCTTCGTCCGGTTCGCGACAATTCTACACGACAAGCATCTCCACGTGGACCCGGAACGGCTCGAGGAGCTGTACCTTTCGATCAGCGGAAAGACTGAGCGGGAGCCGACCCCAGGCGGAGGACACGGCCGCCGCGGCGGTTCCGGACGAGAATCCGACAAAGAACCGAGCAATCCCTCACGGTCGGAAGACGGCGCTGAAGTGGCCGAAGTCGCAAAGGCGGGGGAGGCCTCTGAGGCATCTGGTGGGCGAAGAAGGTGGCTCGAGGAGCACGTTCGAGCCGGGCTTGCCGCGGGAGAAGACTCGGACTGGCGTGCAGTTCTGAACCACCGGACAGGGGCACACGGCAGCTGGGTGATCGTGCCGTTTTCGATGGAGGGGGATGATGCTTCGCTAACCGGCTCACTGCGACTTCTTGTGGATACCTCGGCGCCTGGTGTCGGAGGGCGTTTGAGAGTCACCCGAGCGTCGATCGTTGTCGCCGGCCTATGTGCGTTCGAGGTCACCGGGGCCCCTCCCGATCGGCTCGCGATCCACGCCGACTCAACCGTTATCCAATCGAGAATCGACGGTCTCCTTCCGGAGCTGGCAGAAAAACTCCGAAACCTCGGTGTGGAAATTGACGATACTAATATTGGCGGGACTGTCTTTGACGGTTTTACGGCGGAAACGACCGAGATTCGCGGCGTAGACGCCACCGCTTGAGATGAGGCCGGAATACGGGAGTTTCGGCTTCTTCGTGGTGATAAGGGAGTAGGGTAGCGTGGACAAGGCTATTGCAGTAAAATATGCAACGGGCCTTCCGGCACCATTTGTCGTTGCGAAGGGCAGACACGAGCTTGCGCAGAGACTCGTTGCAATTGCACAGTCGAGCGGAGTCGAGATCGTGGATATGCCGGAGCTTGCGGAGTCGCTCATTACGCTCGAAGCGGGCGACTGGATACCCGAAGAGTACTTTGAGGTCATTGCACATATTTTGGCCTTCGTGTATCGGTTAAAGGCGGAACGATGAAGACAATCAAGGTAGAAGAGCTGCGGGCCGGAGTCATGTTCAACAAGCCGGTCTTTATCGACAGCGAGAACATACTTCTACCGGCCAACATTCCCTTGCGCGACAAAGATATCGAACGCCTCAAGAAATGGAATATCAAGTCGGTGCAGACGGAGGGAGAAGCCGTCACCGAGGCCGCATCCAAGCGCGGATCGGGGCCACTTGCCGAGTCCCTCAGAATGGGCCCCAATGCAGAGCTGCTCACGAAATATGTCGAGATGGTCAAGACGGTCGAGGATCTCTTCCGGAGTCTCGAACGTGATGGAAAGCATTCCACGACGGAGCTGAACTCGAAAATGGATGAGTTCATACAGATCGTCGAGGACCACCCGGACCAGCTCATCGCGTTCACGCTGCAGAAGCGCTTGAAAGCCCCTCAGAGTGCCATGAGCGCAGTAAACTGCACGATATTCTCTTTGGTAATCGGGCAAAACCTCAAGTTACCGGGTCACCGGCTAAGCCAGCTGGCATTCGGCGGACTCCTTCACGATCTCGGCATGACGAAAGTCCCCTCGGCGGTTCTCGATAAGCAGGGTGATCTTACCCCGGAAGAAGCCGAGCAGATTCACACACATGCCACATCGTCCTATTCGATCATCGTCAAGACCCTCGGATATCCCGAGGAAGTCGGCCAAATCGGACTCCAGCATCACGAACGGTGGGACGGCAAGGGCTACCCAAGCGGTTTGTCGGGCAAGGGAATAGCACTTGCCGCACGAATTGTCTCCGTTGCCGATGCTTTCGAAGCCATGGTGCGCGATCGTCCGTATCGCAACCCGATGATCGGCTATCAGGCGATGAAACAGCTGCTGAACGACAACTCACGGCGTTTCGACTCGGAGATACTCAAGATCTTCGTCAAAGCTATGGGTATCTATCCGATCGGAAGTATCGTGCTCATGAGTGACGGCAGCATCGGCCGTGTAGAACGCATCCATAGCGATGCCCCTCTACGCCCCGTGATTCAGCTTCTCGTGGACAAACACGGCAGACGGCTTTCCGGAGAACAGAGCCGCAAGATAGACCTGCTCGAAGAGAAAAGCTTGTTTATCGCGCGGGCAATTGGTCCGAAGGAAGCCAATGAAACAACTCAGTGAATCGAGCCACACGAGAGGACGCCTCGGTGAGCAAAGCGCCGTCGACTATCTGATCCGCTCCGGATATCAGGTGCTCGTCCGAAACTTCAGGACGAAGCGGGGTGAGATCGACATCGTGGCCGTCGACGGCACGACCCTCGTTTTCGTCGAGGTCAAATCTTGGAAGGCAATCGGCTTCGGGGATCTGGAAGTCTCCATCAGCAAGCGCAAGCGACGGAGAATCATCGACGCATCGCGAGTCTATCTTGTGCAGACGGGTCGCGACGACCGAGTGTCGGTACGCTACGATCTGATCTTTTTGAAGGGTGATTCGATGGAAGTGCACCACGTACGAGACGCGTTTACGGAGAGCACATGGTCAGGATAGCGAAGCAAACAGAGCCTGAAAAGCTTGCCGAACTCAAGAAAAAGATCAATGATAGGGAATACCTCGAATTTGCGATCCGAAAGATTGCGCAGGTGCTCACGAACGAGATCATGCAGCAAGAAGATGATACCAAAGGACGGAGGATCGGTTAACCGGCTCCTATGAAGAGAGATTTTCGCCGCGGGGCTAACCGCAGATTTCAACCTCAGGATTTTCCAGAATGCCCGCTGTGTGGTAAGCCGGTGCGATACCTGATGACCGCCATCGCTCAAGGCGAAGGGGCGGTCCCGGCGCATTTCGACTGCGTGCTGCGCGACATCGCAGAGAAAGAGGAATTGCAGGCAAAGGAGAAGGTGTGCTACCTTGGAAACGGTACCTTTGGAATCCTGAAGTTCAAACAGGGAGGACCGGTTCGCTTCTCGATTCGGAAGCGCATTCAATACGAAGCCGCCGATAAGGACATTGTATGGAGGAAGCGCATCAGTAGCCGCGGAAAGAGCCGGTAGCTGATTCTATCCAGATGTCGTTGAAATATGTGATCCTCGGCCTCCTGCGCGAGGGCCAGCACTACGGTTACGAGATAAAGCAGAGCTTTGAACAGGACCTGGAGGACATCTGGCCGGTCTCCTACGGCCAGCTCTATCCGACCCTTCGGAACCTGACAACCGCCGGTTTCATTACGATGAAAACAGTCCCGGGGAAAAAGGCTATCGACAAGAATGTCTACTCCATTACCGAAAAGGGAAGGCGAGAGTTCCTGGACTGGTTCGAGAAGAAATTGAAGAAGTCACAGTTTTCCGTAAAGGATGACTTCACCCTTTTCTTGTTCTTCAGCAAAGATCTCGAGCGGGACCGCCTTCTTCCCGTAGTTCGCAAGAACCTTGATATCGTCACCCATCAACAGGCGATTTTTCAAAATCGTCTCGATTCACTCGGCACGAATGTTCCCTACTACAACCGAGCTCTCATCAAGAAGATGATCCTTCACCTCGAAGCAGAGCGTATTTGGCTGGAGGAAATCATGATGGAGCACCGGCGGGCCGATAGCTCGCCGGCGCGATAGGAGGCGCTTTTTCAGGGTTCCCGAATCAGCTGTATTTCTTCAGCTCGTCGAGAACCTGGACAGCCTTCTCCTTTACGGCTCGGATATAGGGTCCCTGGGAAATCGTGACAATGGCTTGAAATGAGCTCGGATCCCGAAGGCCGTTGTTCTTCTTTGCGAGCTTCTGGAACGCCAACAGCGAGGCGAATGCGAAATTGTTGTCGGGCTTGACGCTGGTCAAGCGCATGACGACGTCCGCAATACGCTTCGAAACCTCTCCGTCCTTGTTCAGACCAATCTGTCCGAGTGCGTAGGCGGCCTCTGAGAGCACCATTGGCTCGTGTTCTCTGAGCATCACCTGCATGAGAATCTGGTCCGCCTGCTCGCCGCCGATTTCGCCGAGGAGGTGACAGGCCTGACGGCGGACTTCGGGGAAGTTGTTGATTTGTCTATTGTTCTCCATGACCTCTCGGCCGGTTCCCTCGTTGCTTAGGTAGCCGAGAACATCGAGGGCGACTGCGGAGTCTTTGCGCACGCTTCCGTTGTTGATCATCTCCTGAATGCTCGATAGGGCAAGAAGCTTCGAGTCGCGATTTAGATCGACCGCCTGTTCTCGCACAACGCGCATCGCAACGTTCTTCAGATAGAGTTCCTCGATGGTTTGAGTTCCCGAGGAGCCGGAAGCGGCCGCCGGTTGTGCCCCGCTCTGCTGTGCCGAGACGGCGGAGACGATTCCTACCAGGAATGCGGTCACGGCAACAATGGTGAGTATCCTTTTCATCTTACTTTACCCCTTTGCGGATTTGATCTTCGGCGCCCAACTTCAGGAAACGCCAATTTTCCAGGTCCCGTCTTGGAAGCGAAGGTCGTAGAGAATATATCGCTGACCGTCGATTACCGTTATTGCCTTCACTTGTGTCTTGCTGGTGAATTCGAGGTCATCCAGCCGGGCGTCCGCACGGCTCGGGACGACGACATTGAGGAAATAGTCCTTCAGGGACGTGAGATGGAGGTTTTGGCGCCTGAGCATCGGCTGATTCGAGAGCTCATCGAGTGTCTTGGGATCGCTGTAGGTCTTTACGTAGGCGGAGGTGAGGTGCTTTGTCCATGCTTCGTAATCACGAGCTGCGATGACGCGGTTGAGCTCCGAAATCAGCTGGCGAACGTCGTCGAAGGTCCGTTTGTATTCTTCCTTAGTGACGAGAATCTCGCCCTTTTTGATCAGACCCTGAGACTGGCTCGACGACGACTGCTCGGAAGCTGCCGGAGGAGTCTGTTGCTGCGTCGCCTGTTTCGTAGGCTCTGTCGAAACAGGCGGGGTAGGTTGTGTCGCTTGCGTCGTGGTTGACTGCATTCGTTGAGCGGGTTGGACCGAAGTAGGCGTCGACGTACAGCTGAAGAGGAAAGCGGCGAAGATCCCCGTGATGAAGAGGCGAAGCCCTTGAGCGTCCATATTCCCCTGATATTATCGGCACCTTTTTGTTTTGTCAAAAGGCCGCTCCAACCTTTTGCAATTGACGCAAACCGACCGAACCGATATCGTTTGACCCATGCTAAAGGCGGTGTTTCCGGGATCATTCGATCCTCCGACAAATGGGCATCTGAACCTGATCGAACGGGCATCCTCGATCTTCGACGAAACGGACGTCGTGATCGCTTCGAGCAAGTCAAAGGGCTACCTCTTCTCGAGCGAGGAACGCTATGAGCTGATGTCGGAGCTTGTGAAGCGTTTTGACAACGTCAAAGTCTTCCTCTGGGACAAGCTCATTGTGGATTTTGCGAAACAGGCGGGTGCACGTATTCTGCTCAGAGGCGTCAGGGCACTGGCCGATTTCGGCTATGAGTTCGAGCTTGCGATGACAAACAGAGGGCTGGCAAGCGGAATCGAGACGATCTTTCTCCCCACCGATCCGAAGTTCTTCGTGCTGCGCTCGTCGGCGATCAAAGAGTTAGCTGGTTTTGGGGGAGACATATCGTCCATGGTGCCTCCGTCGGTGGCGAAGGCGCTCAAAAACAAATTGGGCACGACTTGACAATGCGAATCCAATACGGTATTTTCACAAGCACGGCAAATCTTCACAAAAGAGGAAACGATGGCAGTACCGAAGTATAGGACGTCAAAGTCCAGAACCCGTCGCCGCAAATCGGTAAACATGCGACTCGCGACTCCCAAGCTCGTCGAATGTGGCACGTGCGGAAACAGGATTCTGCCGCATAGGGTCTGCCCGAAGTGCGGCTTCTATAAGGGTAAACAAGTCTTAGAACCCGAAGAAATGGCATAGAGTATTTACAGTGATGGGAGCCGGAATGCTCCCGATAAATGAATCATAAGGAGCGCAGACGGAAATGGATGACGAACTGCTCAAGAAGATGAAGAAACTCATCGCCGAGAAACTCGAGGTAGAAGAGGACAAGATCACAATGGAGTCCTCCTTCCGACAGGATCTCGGAGCCGATAGTCTTGATACCTACGAGCTTGTCTACGCCATCGAAGAAGAGATGGGTATTAGCATTCCCGACGAGAAGGCAAACGAGTTTGAAACTGTCGGCGATGCCGTCGAGTACATCAAGACTCAAATCAAGTAACATCTCTCCGTGGCCCGATTTGATAGGTTGGAGACTCTTAATACACCACCAGTAACACCGGAACGAAAAAGGGAACTTCGGCTTTTCGAACGGTATGCGTTGATAAGGTTCAGGAAGCTTGATCTCCTGAACCTTGCTTTTTCCCACCGGTCGTTCGCGAATGAAAACCCAGGGGTATCGGACAATAATGAAAAACTCGAGTTTCTCGGCGATTCGGTCTTGGGTTTAGTTGTCAGTGAGTATCTGTTTCAATCCCTGCCCGACAAGGCTGAGGGCGACCTCGCCCGAATCAAGTCGTTCGTAGTAAGCGAAGACAGTCTCGCCAGTGTCGCGAAGGAGCTGAAGGTCGACAACTTCATCCTGATCGGCAAGGGTGAGGAATACTCAGGCGGTCGCTCGAAGAAAGCAATCCTCGCCGACTGCATGGAGGCGATTATCGGAGCCTACTTTCTCGATTCGGGCTTTCCCGCTTCACGCAAGTTCATCCTCGCCTTCCTCGTGCCGGAGATCAACAAGGTTCTCGAGGATCGTCACAAGAAGGATTACAAGACGCTTCTTCAAGAGCTTGTTCAGAAAAAGCACAAAAGCTATCCGCGTTACAACATGGTAGAGAAAACCGGCCCCGATCATGACCGGACCTTCTGGATCGAGGTGAAAATCAACGGCAAGACGTTTGGGCCGGGTCAGGGCAAAAACAAGAAAGAGGCGGAGCAGAACGCGGCGAGCATTGCCTACAAGGCTCTCACGGAATCCGGTCACAGAGAGGAACCCCGCCGTCGCAGCCGAGGGAAAGTGCCTCCGGCCAATTCCTGAGCGCGCGACCTTCTGCACATCCAGACTACTATTGTTCTCTTTTGAGCTGCCGAAGGTGAGAATCGTAGAAGTTACGAGCAATACGGAGGAGGCTGTCCTTCGTATTGAGCCCGGGATCGTCAAGTACCGAGGCGAGAAGCTCCTTCAACACTGTCCCCATAATTGGACCTTTCGGTATCCCCGCCTCTTCTTCCAGTACGTTTCCGTCGACTGCAAGGTCTCTCAAGGTCAGGGCATCCTCGGAGTCCAGTACTCGATGTATGTGGGCCGAGAAATCGGCAAGCGCTCGGTCTTCTACGTGGCGTCCGGCGGCACCGTAGGTGTCGGCTCGGCGCAGGAGAAAGAGGTCGGGGATCGTATCCTTTCCGACGCGGGAGAGGAACCTTCTCACGGCAGAGTCTGACCAATTCTCCTCATAGTGAAACATGTGATGACGAACGAGGTGTAAGACCTTCGCTTCGATGGCGTTGGAGAATCGGTAGCGCTCGAGAATTTGACGCGTCATGTTTTCGGATTGGAGCTCGTGGCCGTAGAAGGTCGGGAGGCCGTTTTCATCCAGCTTATAGGCCGGCGGTTTTCCGAGATCGTGGAAAAGGGCAGCGAGTCGTATGTCCAAGCGATCCCGTGGGGCCCCGTCACAGGAGAGAAGCGAGTGCTTGAACACGTCGAACTCATGAATCCCCTTCTGTTCGATCCCCTTACACTGCTCCAGCTCGGGAATGAGGAGGGGAAGCAGGCCGGATACGTCCATAAGCTCGAACGCAACCGACGGGCGTTCGGAACCGAGGATCTTGACCAACTCGTCCTGAATCCGTTCGGCAGATACGCTGCTGATACGGTGGGCCGAGCTTTGCATTCCTGCAAGCGTAGCGTCGTCGATACGGAAGTCGAGCTGGCAGGCAAACCGGCAGGCGCGAAGCAGTCGGAGGCCGTCCTCGGCGAAACGAGCGGCGGGATCTCCGATGGCTCGTATGATGTGTGCTTTGATATCCGGGAGTCCGCCGTGTGGATCGTGCAGAACGCCGGAGGTCAGGTCGACCGCGAGGGCGTTCATCGTGAAGTCGCGGCGTTTCAGGTCCTCTTCGAGATTCGCGGTAAAGTCCACGCTGTCGGGGTGACGTGAATCGCTGTACTTTCCGTCGGTCCGAAACGTTGTGACCTCAATCTTGCTACCCTTGTAGAAGACCGTCACAGTGCCGTGCTTGATGCCGGTCGGAATAACCCTCCTGAAAATCCGGATGACGTCCTCAGGGAGGGCGTCGGTGGCGAGGTCGTAGTCGCTGTCTGGGAGCCCCGCAACCCGGTTGCGGACAGCTCCGCCGACGAGAAAGGCCTGGTAGCCGTTCTCGTGGAAGATGTGTCCGACCTCTTTGAGCATACGTGGTAAATGGATTCGACGCACAGAAAGATGGTAAGCACGGTGAGGAGGAAATGGCAACCACCGATGACGGCCGATCAGAAGGTCAAGAAACAAAAAGAAGCAGCCCCGGAGGGCTGCTTTCGATGTCGGGATGTTTTCTTAGGTGATAAGCGAGTATTTGTCGCTATTTGAAGAGCTGGAGAACCGTCTGGCTCTTCTGGTTCGCCTGCGCGAGCATTGCGGTCGAGGACTGAACCAAGATCTGGTTCTTCACGTACTTGACCATCTGCGCAGCCATGTCGGTGTCTCTGATGCGGGATTCGGCCGCTTGGAGGTTTTCCGCTCCAATTGAGAGACCCTGGGTCGCATAGTTCAGGCGGTTCTGGTAGGCACCAAGATCTGCGCGCTGCTTGCTCACGGTCTGGAGAGCCTTGTCCAGAATGCCGATTGCCATGTTGGCCCGATCCGGCGAGGAAAGCGACAGGAACGTTGCCGTGCTCGGCAAGCCGTTCGTGCCCTGGATCCCGAGAGCCTGAGCGGTCATGGTACCGATGTAGACGCGCATTCGCTGGTCCATGTTGGCGCCGACGTGAAACCACATGCTCGCGGTAATCGTGTTGGTACCGGTGGCACGGGCGAACCGGCCAGTCAGCATGTTGAGACCATTGAACTGGGCCTGGGACGCGATTCGGTTGACCTCGGCGACGAGCTGGGACACCTCGACCTGGATCATCATGCGGTCCGAAGCGGTGTAGATACCGTTCGACGCCTGAACCGAAAGGTCGCGAAGGCGCTTCAAGATGTCCTGCGTCTCCTGGAGGTAACCTTCCGAGGTCTGAATGAAGGAAATCCCATCCTGCGCGTTCTTTTCGGCGCGATTGAGACCCCGGATTTGAGCTTGCATCTTCTCACTGACGGCGAGCCCTGAGGCGTCGTCGCCTGCGCGATTGATGCGCTGTCCGGAGGACAGCTTCTCGATGTTGCTCTGGACCGCCTGATCATTGAGATTCAACTGGCGAGCGGCGAACATCGCGCTCAAGTTGTGGTTTATGATCATAAAATCCTCCGTGATATTGGACGTCCCGGACATCCTTGTCCGGTTTTCTATGTAAGATTTTCGGCGTTCTAAAAATTCCCTTTAGCGGTTCTTGCAGCAGATTGACAAAAACGCTTCAGATGAACTCTGAAGCGGGAAGAGGGGCGAGTACAGACGTTGAATTTAGACAAAAATGCAGTATGCTAATGCCATGGCACGCGAGTCAGCGGGGCTCCTCTTCGTGGGAGGGGACGGTCCGGATACAGAGCTCATCGGTAAGGCGGTCGAGAGGGCCGAATTGGTGATTGCCGCGGACTCGGGATACGATCTGGCCTGTTCCTTGGGAGTGGCGGTGGACCTGTTGGTGGGAGATATGGACTCAATCCGCCGGCTTCCCGAAAGCGAGAGCCTGTCCGGCGACCGCATCCTGGCGTTTGATCGCGATAAGGACGAGACGGACACGGAAATCGGGCTTCGGCTGCTTCATGAGCGCGGTGCCACCGATGTCACAATCGTCGGAGGGGGTGGTGGGCGACTCGACCATCTCCTGGCGATCATGACCCTCTTCGAGCGTGAGCTCAGACCCTCTCGTTGGATTACGGCCAACGAAGAGGTCGTTCACATTGAAGGTCAGGCCGTGTTCGAGGAGATGCGGGGGGTCGTTTGTTCGTTCTTTCCAGTTGGAGACATAGTCTGCACCATGCGCACGAGCGGGCTGAAGTGGCCGCTCGACGGGCTTTCATGGAGGCACGGGGATGTCGGTATCAGCAACTGCGGTGTAGATGATCGGGTCATCGTCACGATGCTCAGCGGAAGGCTGATTATGGTGCGCAACCTTCGGGAGGTGGGCAATGGCTGAACGCACAGTCTTCGAGAAGCTGGCCGATACCCTCCCGGAGAAGGAGCGCAAGGATCTTCTCGAGAAGATCGGCCGAAGCATGAGCTTCGGCGACACCGGCGACGAGAACATCTATGAAAAGCAGATGACGAACGACGAGCGGGAGGTGCTGATAAGTCAGGACCTGGAGCGCCTCTCGATTTTAGGTCGTTTCTGGCTCTGGTTTCGAAGCGCCATATCGGGTAAGAGCAGGAGAGATCTGCTCGTGAGCTCGAAGCTGCGGGCGTTGAAGGGGACCATCAACCATAAATTCCCCGGTTTGACGGGATTCGAGACGCGCGATATTACGCCGAAGTTCGCCGATGCAGTCTTCGATCTCTACAAGCTCACGATGCCCCTTGCCCCCCTGTACCGTCGACTAGTGATCCGCTCACGGGAGATAGAAGGAGCCTTCGTTGAACTGCTCGAGAAGCGATATCCGGAAACGCGGATCGTCCTGTCAGACATCATCTCTGCAGAAGAGCTCGAACGGGTCTATGACGAAAAGGGGCAGGAGCAGGCGGTCAGACGCGCTGCGATGGCGAAGTTCGACGAGTTCGCGGCAAGTCTCGACGAGACGGTCTTCGACGCTGTCGAGAGCTCAATTGTTCCGGTCTTCTATCTAAAGGACATCGTCTTTTTCCCCTATGCCTCCTTGTTCGAGCTCTTTCACCTTTCGATCTCCTCGATGCTTCCCGACCAGGAACCGGTTTTCAGAAGCGCGTCGGCGATGCTCGCCATCGAGCATCTGGAGAAGCTCTATTTTGCTCTCTACAACGTCTCGAAGATTCCGACGCCAATTCACCTCGAGGGGGATGTGGCCGAATATCTGCTCGCACTCGAGGAGGGGACGGACGAGTCGGGAGGTGCGGGCGGGGCCTCAAGCGCGACAGAAGAAGAAGCCGAGGACAAGAACCTCGCCTTTGGTGTGGGTGTCGGCGAAGAAGGAGCGGAGGAAACAAGCGAAGCCGAACGCCGGGGTGATATGATTTTCGAAGAGGCTGGTGCAAGCGCGGAGACGCTCGCCCATGAGTTCGTTGCGTTGTTCGAGGCGGCACAGAGGTTCGACAAACGGATGCCGATCGTCGAGCTCATTCGCTACTTTCTCAAGGATCCCTACCACCGCATGTATGTCTACGTCCCGAGGCTCCGTTTGCGCGACTACTACCAGGCGGTCGCAAAAGTGCGCCTTCTTGCCCAGATCGAGGAAATTGTTCCTATGCTTCGTGTACGTGTGGTGGACAACAAGATCGATCGGCTGTTCAAGGGGCAGCGGCTGACCCTGTTTCACCACTACCGCGAGTACAAGTCCGTCGACTATGAGAAGATGGGGTTGCCGTTCTTCTCACGAACGCGGTCGCTGAATCTGTTGTTCAACTTCATTCGCTGGTACTACCGGGAATACGTCCAGGAACTCGTCAAGATACTCGGTACGGTGATTCTTGTTCAGAACCGGGTGACGCGCAACAAGTTGCTGCAACACGCCACGACGGTCGAAGATCTCGAACAGAAGATATGGGAGTTCGATGCCAGTCTCTCGCCCGACACAGAGGAAGGGAAGGTCTTCCATCGGTTGAGGGCGAGCCTGGGCGGCGACCCGGGCCATCAGCGGATGTTTCGAACGATCGTTCTGCAGAAAGACGTGCAGGTAAACGGCTTCGTCGAACGAGGACGGGAGAGCTTCGCCGGTCTGCAGAAGGTCTTCGAAGAAGTCTACATGACGCCGAGCGAAGCGGTTCGAGAACGTCTCTCGAGCCGATTCTATCTGAACGGAAGGCTGCAACCCCTCTCGAAGCTGCTGAAGGAACGCGCAGCCTACATCCGGGAGTTTCTCTCGATTCTCCTTCAGGTTATGAGACTCGAGGGCGTGTGATCCTTTATGCGTGCGCGGATTCGATCTGCAGTTATCTCAGGGTCCTCGACGAGAACGCGTTTGCCCGCGATGAGATCCGCTATCCCAAGCTCTCGCGGATAGCGGGGGATGACATGAAGGTGCAGATGGCTTATCGAGGCCCCCGCGACGAGTCCCATATTGAATCCGATGTTGTATCCCGTCGGATGGTGCGTGTTGTCCAGGACATCGAGTATCCCCCTCTGTACTCGGATGAGCGCCAGCTCCTCACGAGCCGTTAGCTCGCGGACGTCTTCTACATGTCGTGTCGGGAAGATCATTACGTGACCCGGGTTGTATGGGTAGAGGTTGACGGTAACAGCGAAAAGCTCCTCGCGGTACACCGTGAGATTGACGACCTCTTCGGAACCGTCGTTGACGAGACAGAGGATGCAGCCAGACGGCCGTTCTCCTTGAAGGTAGGCGATCTTTTCGAAATTAAAGAAGTAGTCCACAACTGTCGCCTCTTCATATCCTCGGACCAGTCATTGGCCCTGTCCAAATCCAGGTATTATGTCCTGCCGTTTTGTGGGATCGAGATCCAGGTATTTCAAGAGCACAGGATATTGATTGAAAAGCTCCCCGAACTTTCGAAGCATATCGATGCGTTGTGCGGCAAGCTGGTCCAGATTCGTCTTCGTTACCGCTGATTGTTGCCGCGCCTGCTTCTCTGCATCGACGATATCGAGATACTGCTGCCTTGCTTTTCTGTAAAGGGCAATATCTGGAAGCTCCACCGTCTCCGGAGTCACGGAGGTGAAGCGAACCTGCGAAAACTTGTCCTCGAGATCCTTGAGCAGGCCGGGTTGGAGTGCGCCAAAGCCGGCCGATAGAACCTCACCGGACGCCGACTCGGTTGACATATAATCCTGGGCCTCGGCCGCAATCCTCGTGTCAAAACCTTCATACCATGTTCCGAGGGTCTGGGGGGTTATTCGATCGTCGATCATCAGGGAGGGCAGGGTTTCGGGCTTCATGACGTAGGAGACCGAGATTGCGATATTGTAGGAGAAATCGGGCTTGCCATCGAGGTATTGCGCATAGAGTGCTCCGGACGGGAGGGTCCCCTGCGAGGACACGCGCGTCTTCTGTGGCGCCAGCTTGAAGGTGTAGAGCTTCAGGTTGGTCGGGAGAAGTCGCTGCCATCGCCACACAAACGTGCCCGGTTTGACGACCTGGTGCTCGAAGCCGTTGGTCTTGGTAAATATCACTCCGTAGCTGTCCGCCGGGAGCTGCAGCTGAATCCATCCAAAGTAGAACGCGACCCCTGCGGCCACGATCAGGATGAGGAGGCTGACAAGAAGCTTTCTCATTCGGTACTTCCTTCTTCACGCTGCGACGGGGCAAGCCCGAGGGCGTCGACGAGATCAGGCAGCTCGAGTATGACGACGTCCGCTCTCAAGTCGGCGCAGCGCGGGTCGTTCTGTCGTAACCTCAATGAGCGGGTATCTCCTGCGAAGAGCGCCGTTTTGCATCCGGACTTGTTGGCCGTCCAGACATCGTTCAACATATCGTTGCCGACGTAAACCACCGACGCCGGCGCGACTCCGTGGGCGCGTTCGAGGCGCTCGAGAAGCGGAGTGAAAAGCGCCGTCGATGGTTTTGCCCTCCCTGCCTGATAGGACCACACGCAGAGGTCCTGCCTGAAACCGAGCTCGATGTGTGTTGCCCCGAGCAGAGCCGGAAAGAGGAGGGGAGTGTAGAATTGGGCATTGGAAACGATTCCCAGGAGCCGACCGGTCGATCGAAGAGCCGCGATCGTCTCCTTGATGCCCGGCATCGGTGCCACGGGATTGGAGAGAACCTCATACCAGACGGCGACCCGAAGCGCAGCGCCTTCGTTGTGGGCGTTTGCTTGCGGCGAGATCGCCTGCTCCTCGAGCAACTTCGAGAGGAGCATCCGCCAGAGATCTGCAACGTCGATTTCCGGGAAGTCTATGCCGCGGGATCGATCGGCCGCATGCCGCCGATCGATTTCGGCAAAGTACTCCCTTCGCACCGTTTCGCCGATGGCGGGATCGCGAACGAGAAAGCCGCCGCGCCTCAGAGCTTCTGCAAACTTGTCCGCGTTGCTCGATTCTTGGGCGGTACCTACATCCCCGGATGCAGAGGTAAACATCGTTCCGTAGACGTCGAACAGCACGCAGTGCACGTCGAGGTCACGGTTGTGGCGCGGTTCCATTCTCGGGTGGGCGGAATCGGCGACTGAGGGCGAGGATGCAATTATCTCTATGATCTCGCCCTGGAGTGTCGGATCGGAGAGTGCGGGTGGCACCATGAGGCAATTGTACGTGTATATCATTGCGGCGACAAGATGCGCGGAATCCTCGCGCTGGTCGCACGATGCACACGGGAGAGAAAAGTGCTACAATCGGCAACCGGAATGAACAAGGAAGGTCAAGAGCTCTGGCTGCCGTCAGCTGCCGCAAGGATCACTCTCTTTCTCTTCTTTTTTTCTCTACTCGTGATGTCGCTTTTTCTGCTCGGCAATTTCCAGAGTTTCCTCGACTCGACTCAGACGATGTTGCTTGCAGTTTTCGAAGGCGCGAGCCTGCTCTACGTCGTGGCTGCGCTCTATTGGGTCATCGTGCAGATCGTGCTCGCCATTCGCGGTGTTGCACGCCTGAATGCAGTTTCTCTCGTCCTTTCAATACTTGGAATAGGTTTCCTTCTCGGCGCTCACCTGGTGTTTGGGTTTCTGATCGTTTGGCTGGAACCCGTGAATTGACAGCAGGTATTTCAGACGATAGGATACGATATGGTTCGCGCAGTCCGAGGTGCCGTCATAGTGGAGAATACTCCCACATCGATTCAAGACGCGGTGGCGGAGTTGGTTTCGACGATCGTGGTTCGCAACAATATCGAAGAAGAAGACATCGTCAGCATCGTCTTCTCCCAAACCCATGACATAGACGCATTCAATCCGGCCACGGCGCTTCGAGAGGTCGGCTTTGCCTCCGTTCCGCTGTTTTGCACGCAGGAGCCGCGAATTGCCGGCTCTCCTGGGAAAATCGTCCGAGTACTCTTGACCTGTTCCACCGAACGAAAGCGGCTTGATCCCGTATATCTCAGAGGCGCCGAACGCCTGCGGGCGGATCTTTTTGGTGATGCCGCTCAGGCATGACACCTTCGAAACCGAAAGTGTAGTGTGGAGAAACCGGTTCCTCTCAAGACGTCAATCGAAGTCTCTCGTATCAGACGAACCTGCCGCCTCATAGAGTCCATCTTTCTCGGGCTCAAGCCCAGCCTGCAACCGGGAATGACGACCGCGAGGCTCAATTCGCTCTGCTCCCAGATGCTATCGGCCGGTGGCGGTATCGCGGCAATGAAGGGCTATAAGGGATATCCTGCGAGCATCTGCACATCGGTCAACAACGTAGCGGCACACGGTGTGCCGGGCAGCTACGAGCTGCAGCCGGGTGACCTCATCAGCGTTGACATCTCGGCTCAGATCGAAGGATGGCACGGAGACGGGGCATGGACCTACGTCGTCGGAGAGGCCCTGCCCGATTCCCGAAGACTGTTGAAGGCCGCCTGGCAGGCAACTATGTCGGGAATAGAGGCAGCGAAGGCAGGGGCTCGCCTCGGGGACGTGGGAGCCGCCATCGAAGAGAGCGCTCGCAGATACGGCTGCTCCGTGCTCGACAAGTTCGTGGGTCACGGGATTGGTCTCGGTATGCACGAGGAGCCCATGGTTCTGAACTTCGGTAAGCGTGGGACCGGCCAGCCAATTGTACCCGGGATGGTGCTGACGATAGAGCCGATTGTGTGTCTCGGCATCCCCGAGGCCCACGTTCTCGGGGATGGGTGGTCGATTGTTACCGACGACAACAGCCTTTGTGCGCAGTACGAGCACACCGTCGCCGTATTCTCGGACAAAACAGAGGTGCTTACTTTCTCTGCCGGCAACAAGATCAGGAATGGCGACCTGCCGCCCTATTTTTAGAGAGCATACGGCGCCAACCTCCTCGTGGCCGAAGAAGAGGATTGACAAAACGGACAAAACCGGATATAAGTGCTCGATAAATCATTTAGCAGCAATGACTTGTGCCACCTTAGCTCAGTTGGCCAGAGCACGTGACTTGTAATCTCGGGGTCCCCGGTTCGAATCCGGGAGGTG
>CAZDMH010000007.1:170121-189060 GCA_964506755.1 uncultured Spirochaetales bacterium | reverse complement strand
CAGGTCTTGAACATCACCTTGAGGGTAACGAGGATCCGGTTCACCGTCGCCGGAGAAATCACGCTCGACCGATACCATCCGAGAACGGTAGGCTCGATATCACGGCGGGTGATTGCAATGAGCCGTTTCTCGCCGAAGGCTGGCGTCAGGTAATTGCGAACCATACCGGATCTGATTTCGGCGAGAGTCTTGGAAAAGGACTTGCCGCGGGCCAGGCGCGAGGCTATGTACTCCGAGGATTCATAGTCCCAGAAGCCGGCCGCGACGTCGGCAAACAGAGGAGATCGCGCCCCACGAATGAGGTGCTTGCCGGCCTTGATCTGCTCGTAGGCCTAGTTGATCGTGTCGGCCTTGCCGGTCTTCGTCGGGCTCACGGCGGTGGTGTACTCGCCGGACTCGTCGCGGAACTTCACGTAGTAGATGTTGCGGTTCTTTTTCTTGGTGGGTCTCTTGAAGACCGAGAACGGAAGCTTCGCTCGATTCATCTCTAGCTCTTCCCTCGCGTGACCCTCTTCCAAGGTCACACTCAAGGTCACACTACGGTAGAAACAGGAGCGATCCGTTTTCGGTCTCGTCGCTATTTCTTTGTCCTAACAGGACTTATTTTGAGCAATGCGGGATTCGAACCCACGACCTCTAGCTCCGGAGGCTAGCGCTCTATCCAGCTGAGCTAATTGCCCGTCGTTCAAAAAAAGAGTATCTCACGTGAGATCGGCTGTCAAGCTGATGAAACTCGCGACTCGGCCGACGGGTCGACTGAACCGCCGCAGACACCCGCTCTCCGCCGGCCACATTGCGAAAAAAGTGGTGGCGGCCCGTGACGGCAGAGAGTATGATTCATCCGAGAGGCGGTCGTGTCTTCGGTAGCGGTCGAGAGTACGGTCGAGTCCCTTGTTCGCTCGCGGAACCCCGTCGTCGCTCACCGCGCAAGACGATTGCTGCGGGGCGACGATCCGGCCGACCCGGAGATGGTGTCGCTCCGGCGGCGGATCCGGCGGGGCGAAATGGCCCGCAAGCTCCTGGGTCACCGCGAGAAAGACGGCACGATCCACACGAATCCCTACAAGAAGTGGCAGGGACCTCATTGGACGCTCTACAGTCTTGCGCAGATCGACTATCCGCCGGGCGACGAGTCGCTCGTGCCGATGCGGGATCAGGTCTATGACTGGCTGCTCGCACCCGAGCACATGCAGTTCCCTCGTTCACTGCTCATCCCCGGCCAAGAGGATCGGGTGCGGCGCTGCGGCTCCCAGGAAGGCAATGCGATCTGGTACTCAATCCTTCTCGGGCTCGTCGACGACCGAACCAGGATATTCGTCGATCGGCTGATCGAGCTTCAGTGGCCCGACGGCGGATGGAACTGTGACAAGCGTCCGGAGGCGCGATGCTCTTCCGTCATGGAGACCCTGATCCCGATTCGGGCTCTCGTGATGTACGGGCGGCTGTTCAACTGCCGTCCGGCGGTCCGGTGTGCCGGGCGAGCTGCAGAGTTCCTTCTCGAGCGCAGGTTGCTCTACCGGCGGCGCGGCGGGGAGCTCATCCGGCTTTCCTGGGGCGGTGATATCACGAAGATCCACTACCCGATGCAGTTCTACGATGTTCTTTTCGCTCTCGTCGTCATGCGGGAGATCGGCATGATCGGTGACAGCCGATGCTCGGATGCAGTGGCGCTCCTTGCCGAGAAGCGCCTGCCCGACGGCGGATTCCCCGCCGAGGACCGCAATTGCACGACGTCAGACACCTTCGTCAGCCGGGGCAGCTTCGCCGACTGGGGGCCGAGCGGAAAACGGAAATCCAATCCGTTTGTGACAATTGACGCATTGTGGGTTCTCCGGGCCGCTCATATTGGCCACCGTGGGAACAGATAAGAGAAGTTCAGGTGTTCTAGGGAGAATAGCATGGAGAAGCTCGATCTGAAAAAACAGCTGAAACATCTCTACCTGCCGTCGGCGAAAGAGCCCGTCATCGTGGATGTGCCTGCCATGAAGTTCCTGATGGTCGACGGGGCGATCGAAGCCGGTATGGAGCCGGCAACCTCTCCGAGTTTCGCGGCCGCCATGCAGGCCCTCTACGGGGCGGCCTACACGCTGAAGTTCATGTCGAAGAAACGAGTGGAGCACCCGGTTGACTTCACAGTCATGGCGCTCGAGGGACTGTGGTGGGTCGAGGACGGCGAGTTCGACATCCGGCGCAAGGACAATTGGAGGTGGAGGCTCCTGATCATGCAGCCCGATCACATCGGCGAGGCGATGTTCACGGAGGCTCTCGAGGTGCTACGCAAGAAGAAGAAGGGACCGAACGTAGAGAATCTGCGGTTCGAGCCGTTCGCCGAAGGTAGGTGCGTGCAGATAATGCATATCGGGCCCTATTCCGAGGAGCCGGCGACGGTCGACCGGATGCGGGACTACGCGCAGGCGGCGGGCTACCGTTTCGTCAACAGGCACCACGAAATATACCTCGGCGACCCGCGTCGCGGGGACCCGGCGAAGCTCAAGACCGTCCTGCGTCATTCAATCACGAGATCGTAGCGACATCCGGCGTCATGGTCTCGCGAAGGAGAACTTCGATGTCATCACTCGACCACGTGTCGGCTCTCAACGCGGGGCTTCGCGTATTCTTCTCGGAGTTCGTTCGGGTAAGCCTCGTCCGTCCGAGTCAGGCGATTCAGTTCGCCCTGACCTTCGTTCGCCAGCTGCGGGCGGCAAGGGTGAGAGCGAAATGGTCGCGTCGGGGGCTCCGCGTGCCGCCGATGACGATCTTCAGCGTAACGAACCGGTGCAACCTCCGCTGCAAGGGCTGCTATGCCCAAGCAATTCGGCGGGAGGCCCCCGAAGAGCTCTCGATCGAGGAGATGCGGCGGATAATCGGCGAGGCGAGTGAGCTCGGGGTCTCCTTCTTCATAATCGCGGGCGGGGAGCCGCTGCTCCGCCCTGAGATCGTCGACCTCACCGCCGGTTTTCCGAGCATCGTCTTCCTGCTGGTCACAAACGGTCTTCTGCTCGACGCCGACATCATCGAACGGCTCCGGCGTCAGCCCAACACCATTCCCGTCTTGAGCATCGAGGGCAACGAGTCGCAGACCGACGACCGACGGGGAGCGGGAGTGCATCGACGTCTTGCAGCCAAGATGCTGGAGCTGAAAGAGGCGAGAGTCTTCTTCAGTCTCTCCTTGACGGTGAACCGACAGAACTTTGCGACTGTCACCGATGCAGCTTTCGTCGCAAAGGCCATCGACGCCGGTTGCAGGTTCTTCCTCTTCCTCGAGTACACACCGGTCCGCGAAGGCACCGATGGCTGGGTCATTACCGACGAGCAGCGCGCTCAGATGGCGGAGCGGATCCTGCGGTTTCGGTCGAGCCACCGCGCCGTCTTCATTGCAGTGCCGTGGGACGAGGAGGGAGTTGGCGGCTGCCTTGCCGCGGGGCGCGGATTCATCCACATCAGCGCGACGGGCGATCTCGAGCCCTGCCCCTTCGCTCCCTACTCCGATGTCAGCTTGAAATCCACTCCCCTCAAGGAGGCGCTGCAGTCCCGCTTCCTCAGTGCGCTGCGGGAGAGTCATGGTCGCTTCGAGGACACCGCCGGCGGCTGCTCGCTGTGGAGGGAGCGCGCGGAGGTGCAGCGGCTACTCAGAGGGTGACCTGGGTGGTGGAGTGTACAAAGGCGGGTACACTAATGCAGATGAGGTCGCCTTGACAGGCCACCGGCACCGCGTACAATGAAGCCGCCTATGAAGCTCATCAAGAAACATGTCGGTGCTTTCCTCTTGTTGGTTCTCCTTGGAATATTCATTGGAACCCTCGCGTGGGACATTATCGAACGGATCTTCGCACAGGCGGGGCTCCCCTTCTCTCTCGAGACCGGGCCGATTGGTTTCGACATCGGAGTGCTGTCGGTCTACATGAAGATCAACCCGGGAAGCTTCCTCGGGGCGGCCGGCGGCATACTCCTCTTCCGCTCACTTTGAGACGCTGAGATGAGTGGAGCTTCAGCCCCCCGGCCCGACGGCGCACAGCGCGAGATCCACAGGATCGTCCTCGTCTCCGGTTCGCCACGACGAAGAGAGCTGCTCGAGCAGATAGGACTATCGTTCACGGTCGAGGCGCCGGATGTGGACGAGTCGGTGGGCCGACGGCTGCATCCGTCGGCATACGTCCGCGAGGTCGCCCGTCGCAAGATCGTTGCCTATATGGAAAGGAACCGTCGCGACGGCGGGCGGGCATACCCAGAGAAGCCGACGGAATGGGCGCTTGCGGCCGACACGGTCGTCGCCCTCGGGCGCCGCATCATCGGAAAGCCGCCGGATCGTGCTGTGGCCGAGGAGACTCTCCGCTCGCTCTCCGGGCGATCGCACCGTGTCATCACGGCGCTCGCACTGTACAACCCGACAAGCCGTCGAATCGCCGTGGAAACGGCTGCGACGAAGGTGACCTTCGCCCGCCTCTCAGAGGAGGAAATCCAGTGGTACCTCGGTTCCGAAGAGTGGCGGGATGTGGCCGGAGGATACCGGATCCAGGGGCGGGGGTCGGTCCTTGTGAAACGGATCGAGGGCTCCTACAGCAATGTTGTGGGCTTGCCACTCGAGACATTTTATGGCATGGTGTGGCTTCAAGGCTACAAACTGTTCCCCGCTGGGGAGTAGAAACTATCCGTTGATCGGTGTGCCGGACTCATAGCGTCGGCAAGCGTGAATCGACGAGAAAGAGAGAAGGAACTACGGCAGATGCCGCCAACCGACGGCGGTTATCCGTTCGGCGAGCACCGATCGGAGGCGGAGAAGCCTCATGCCCCGCAGCGTTGGTTCGCCGGAGACGTCATCGCGACGACGGGTAGGCGATGGCTCAGGGGTAGGCGTCTCGTGTCGTAGGAGGAGGAGCTTTTGGCGGTAGTAACAATGAAAAATCTGCTTGAGTCGGGCGTCCATTTCGGACATCAAACCAAGCGTTGGGATCCTAGGATGAAGAAGTACATCTTCGCCGAACGAAACGGGATCCACATCATCGATCTGCAAAAGACCATTGCAGCGATCAAAGAAGCCTACGAAGTCGTCCGCAAGACCGTGCTCGACGGAAAGTCGATTATGTTCGTAGGTACGAAAAAGCAGGCACAGCTCGCGATCGAACGCGAGGCGCAGCGCTGCGGCATGTACTGGGTGAACAATCGCTGGCTTGGCGGAATGCTCACCAACTTCGCAACAATCAAGAAATCAATCCTGAGACTCAAGAAGATCGATAAGATGGAGGTCGACGGGACATTCGAGAGCCTGACCAAGAAAGAGGTCGCTCGACTCTCGAAGGAAAAGACCCGTCTGGAGAAGAACCTCGGAGGCATCAAGGAGATGAAGGATCTCCCGGGAGCCGTCTTCGTTATCGACACAAAAAAAGAGGCAATCGCGGTCGCGGAGGCGTCGCGCATGAAGATACCGATCATCGCGATCGTGGACACGAACTGCAATCCAACCGGCATCGACTATCCGATTCCAGGCAACGATGATGCCATTCGCGCAATTACCCTGTTCACGCAGATTATAGCGAACGCGGTAATCGAGGCGGACAACGAGATCGGACTCGAGGTCATCGAGACCCTCCAAGACGAGGAATCGACCGAGACGGACACGAACACGGAGACGGAAACCGAGGCCGAAACCAAACCCGAGAAAGAGGCTGAATCGGAACCCGAAACGGGCGAAGAGGTTTCGGAAGAAGAGGCGGCCGCGTCGGACGTCGAGACTGCGCCGGTCGCCGAAAGCGTCGGCGTCGAGCATGAAGAGAACGCGGAGACCTTCACTCAGGAGGACTACTCCGACTACAACCCGGACGACGATTCTGCGCCGAAACAGGAGGCCCCGACCAGCGACGAGGAGCCGGCCGTCATCGTGGACGAAGACAAGCTCTACGAAGAGTAGACAACACCGAAGGAGATAGGAGAACACAGTGGAAGTTACAGCGAGCGATGTGAAAAAACTGCGCGACAAGACCGGCGCAGGGATGCTCGACTGCAAGAAAGCTCTCGTGGAGGCTGGAGGCGACTTCGCCAAGGCCGAGAAGATTCTCAAGGAGCTCGGTCTGGCAGCAGCGGCGAAGCGAAGCGGCCGCGCGACCAACGAAGGACGGGTCTTTTCACGAGTGACGGATCGGGCGGCCGGGCTGCTCGAGCTGTCGTGCGAGACCGACTTTGTCGCACGGAACGAAGATTTCATCAAGTTCGGAAACGACCTCGTTGCCACCGTCATCGACAAGAACCTCGCCGAAGAGACCGAGGAGCTCAAGACCCAGGTGGCGGAGGTCATAAGCCGGATCAAGGAAAACATTACCCTCAGGCGGTTCAAGATCCTGCCCATCAGCGAGGGAGAGACGGTGGTCGACTACATCCACGGAGAGGGAAGCATCGGTGTCCTAGTGAAAATGAGCGCTGACAGACCGGCTATTCTTGCCGACGAGCGGGTGCGCAACCTCGCATTCGACATCGCGCTCCACGTTGCGGCCTACAACCCCGCCTACCTGAGCAAGGAGACAGTCGATCCGGGCTACCTCAAAGAGCAGGAGGAGATCTTCACAAAGCAGGCTCAATCGCTCGGCAAACCCGAGAACGTGCTGGTGGGGATCGTCAAAGGCAAGATCAACAAGCATCTTTCAGAGATATGCTTGTTGCAGCAAGCATTCGTGAAGGACGACAAACAGTCAGTGTCGCAGGTACTCGATAAGATCAGCAAAGAAGTCGATGGTACAATTCGTATTACTGACTTCCTTTATTACCGTGTCGGTGAAGAGCTCGAGTAGTAAGGACTCCGCTTGATAGCCGATGCTACCGTCTGAGGACGGCTCATCGAGGAGAAAAGCCAATGGACGATGTGAAATCGAAGGCCCAGGACAAGATGGTAAAGAGCGTCGCGTCCCTCAAGGACGAGTTCAATACCATTCGTACCGGACGAGCGTCGGCGTCGCTGTTCGACAAGATTCGCGTTGACTACTACGGACAGAAGACGCCGCTCAACCAGGTGGCTACGATCTCCGTTCCCGAGGCCCGTCTGGTCGTCATTCAGCCCTGGGACAAGGGGCTGTTGTCGGAGATCGAAAAGGCGATTCAGACTTCGGATCTCTCGGTCAACCCGAACAACGACGGGAAGGTTATCCGCATAAACTTCCCCCCCCTTACCGAAGAGCGCAGGAAGGAGTTCGTAAAGCATGCGAAGAATCTCGCCGAGCAGGCACGTGTTGCCGTTCGCAACATTCGTCGCGAAGCGAACGATGACCTGAAGAAGCAGCTGAAGGCAAGCGAGCTCAGCGAAGATCAGGAGAAGCGGCTCACCGACGAGATCCAGAAGCTCACCGACGAACACGTCGAACAGGTCAACGCGCTGTTGGATGAAAAAGAAAAGGAAATAATGGAAATCTAATGCGCATCCCGGGCCCCAGACCTCTCCCGCGCCACGTAGGAATCATCATGGACGGCAACGGCCGATGGGCGCGGGAGAGAAATCTGCCGCGATCGGCGGGACATAAGGAGGGGCTGAACGCTGCAAAGAGCGTCGTCAAGGCGGCCTCGGAGGCCGGGATTGCTTTCCTGACGCTCTACACCTTCTCGACGGAGAACTGGAAAAGAGCGAAGGAGGAGGTTTCCTTCCTGATGCGCCTGATCCGCCTCCACCTCAGGAACGAGTGGAACTTCTATCGGGAAAACAAGATACGCGTCGTCCACAGTGGTGATATGTCCCGCCTCCCGAAGGGGATTCAGCGCGAGATCCACACTGTCGTGCAGGACACGGGATCATTCGACAAAATGATTCTCAACCTGGCAATCAACTATGGAGGTCGCGACGAGATCATCCGAGGCGTCAACAGGTGGCTCGGCCAGCGTGTGGGCGCCAACGGTCACCTCTCGCTTCTGACCGAGGAGCTGCTTGCTGCCTATCTCGACCTACCCGACCTTCCCGACGCGGACTTGATCATTCGCACGGGAGGAGAACAGCGCATCAGCAATTTCCTGCTCTGGCAGAGCGCGTATTCCGAATTGGTCTTTTCGAGCAAATTGTGGCCGGAGTTCGGTCCGACGGATTTCCTGGAAGCAATAGCAGCGTATCAGTCCCGGACGCGCAAGTATGGAGCGATCCCGGACGAATCAGGTGAACGACGGTGAAGAGTCTTGTTACTCGGACAATCACAGTGCTCATTCTCGTTCCCGTAGTCTTTGCCGTAATCCTCCTGATGCCCTGGCTGCACCATCTCGCGATCAATCTAATCTGTATTGTGGTCTCGACACTGGGAGCATTTGAAACCGCGCACTTCTTCGCAAGTCGGGGCCTCCCCGTCAATGGGAAGCTCTTCCCGATGGCAGGCGGCCTGCTTCCGTTGATTACCTACCTCGAGGTTGCTGGGTTCGTTCCGAGCGGTACGATCCTGCCCTGTCTCGTCGCGATCGTGGCGATCATACTCGCGCGGGAGATCTTCGTTTCCCGGGCGGCCGATTTCGAGAAGATCCTTCCGCGCATCGCCTCTTCGGTTGCGGTCGTGATCTATCCGGGGCTCTTCTTGAGCTACGTCGTTCGTTTCAGCTCGCTGAATACCGGCGGGATGACGCTTGTCGTTTTTCTGCTCATTGTTTTCGCAAACGACGTCGTTGCCTATCTCGCAGGCAGCTTCTTGGGCTCAGGTTCCCGCGGGTTGCTTCCGGTGAGCCCCAACAAAAGCTTAGTCGGATTCGTCGGCGGGCTGCTCGGAGCGCTGCTTTTCGCCTACCTCTGTTGGCTCGTGTTCCCCTCCGTGTTCGCCGGAAGCCTCGCACTTGCATTAGGTATCGGAGCGGGAGTGGGTATTCTGACAATCATAGGAGATCTGATCGAATCCGCCATGAAGCGCTCGAGCGGGCTCAAGGATTCGGGAGCGATTATACCCGGGCGTGGGGGCGTGCTGGACAGCATCGACTCGATCCTCTTCGCAAGCCCGCTCTGCTACTATCTCCTCGTGGTCGCGGGGGGAGGATAGGCTGGTGTGTGTGAGCTTCTCCGCACGGGAGCAAATCCGACGGAAGGCGACTTTTTTAGTTGAACCGGGCCGCTCCATTGGGTATTTTGCTTCTTGGGACTGTTTATGCTAATTCTTGATATTCTCATCGGATTGATCGGACTGGGTGTCGTAATCTTCGTCCACGAATCCGGCCACTTCGTCGCCGCAAAGCTTTCCGGAATCACCGTGGAGGCGTTCTCGATCGGGTGGGGTAAGAAGCTCGCCTCATTCACTCGCAACGGAACCGAATACCGGATTTCAATGCTGCCGATCGGCGGATACTGTAAGATGAAGGGCGAAGAGCTTCTTCGCAAGGCGATCGAGAACAGCGATGACAAGATCGAGACCGCAGAGGGTTCGCTTTTCTCGGTTTCTCCTTTCAAGCGATTGCTGACCTATCTCGCCGGACCGGCCTCCAACCTTCTATTTGCATTCGCTGCAATGTCGTTCGTCTGGTTGGTGGGGTTCACCTTCCAATCGGTCGGGAACAAGATCGTTCTGATGACCGACTATCCGAAGCTCGCCTCTCAGTCGATCTACCCCGCCAATCGCGCGGGCCTCGAGACAGGCGATAGGATCATCGACGTCAACGGTCGACCGATTCGAAATTTCCAGGATCTCGAACAGGCGGTCGCGCCAAACCCGAACGAGCGGCTTGCGCTCACGGTCGAACGCGACGGGAAGACGGTCCAGCTTCACGTTACTCCGAAGCTCGACAAGAACTCCGGAGCCGGAATCATCGGTGTCTCCGCGTGGGTCGATCCGACAATCGGCAAGGTCAAATCCGGTTCTGCGGCGTTCGTAGCCGGGCTGAAGCCGGGTGATACTATACTCACTGCCAACGGGAAGAAGATCGCCAACACGATGGACTACGCCGAATTGCTGAAGTCACAGCCGGACAAGATTTCCATCACCTACGGCCGAAACGGCGCTGTTCATGACACGACGATTGTTCCCTCCTACGGAAGCTCCGGCAGTGCCGAAACCGGTCTCACATTCAAGATCAACACCTATCATTCCCAGCGGGTCGGATTCTTCGGTGCCATCGCCAAAGGATTTCAGGAGACAGGGAACACACTGAGCCTTACAGTGAAGAGCATCGGACTTCTGTTCCAGGGAATCAACTTCAGACAGGCCGTCTCCGGACCAGTGAGGATCACCTACTACGTCGGCCAGATTGCCACGCAGGGATTTCAGTTTGGCGTAGGTGAAGGGCTGACGAACCTGCTTCGATTCCTGAGTATTCTGAGCGTCGCGCTCTTTTTCATGAATCTCCTGCCGATTCCCGCGCTCGACGGCGGGTTGATCGTTCTCGCGGTCGCCGAGATGTTCACCGGCCGAACGGTAAAACCGAGGTTCTTCTATCGATACCAGGTCATCGGTTTCATGCTCGTGTTCGGGCTGATAATACTAACGACGTTCAACGATGTATTCTTCCTCATGAAGCAGTAGGCCGGCGACGGTGATTCGAGTATGACCACGAGAAAGATTACCTGCTTCTGTGACAACGAGATCGAGATCCAAATCCCCGAAACCGTTGATCTCGAGAAAGAGCCGGGGAAAGAACGGGAGATCCTTGACGGTGCTTTTCTCTCCTTCCGCTGCGATCAGTGTGGCAAGATCTTGAAGCCGGAGTTCCCGGTGAAGTTCGTCGACAGCTCGCGGCAGATCGAGATATGTCTGCTTCCCGAATTGGAGCGGGGGGCGTTTTCTCGAGGCAAGGCGGAATACAAGCTCGAAGACGGGACGAACGGCAGGGTTGTCATCGGATACCCGGAACTGGTGGAGAAGATCAAGGTCGTCAGGGACAACCTGGACGATCGAATCCTCGAAGTCATGAAGTTCTACCTCTTGGAGAAAGCCGGAGCCGACGACTCTGTGCGTGCCTACTACTTTTCGAAGACCGGCGACTCCATAGAGTTTCACATCTATGGAATGCGCGAGGACGAAGTCGGGGTATCCAAGGTGCCTCTCCGCGTCTACGAACAGATAGCCGGAGAGCTCTCGCAAAAGGAGACGGCGGAGTTCTTCGCTCCGATCCTTGAACCGCCCTATGTGTCGATCCACAAGACCTATCGTGAGGCAGCCGAATGAAACCATCATCGATCTTCCTGGCAGCGCTCATTGCGTTGACGGCTGTCCCTCTCGCGTCGGCCCAACAGCGGCTCGTTGTCGAGACGGGGCATATCGGAGCCGTCAATGCGCTCGCCTACGACAAAAAGGATTCACTTCTGTTCTCGGGTGGTTCCGATGGGACCGTACGAGCCTGGGACATGTCTAACCGCGAGCTGGTTGGTACTCTGCAGGTAGGACATCTTCCGGTTCGCATGCTCGCCGTGAATCCTCTGAGCCACGAAATCGCAACCTTCGAAACCGACAACATCAACACGTTTAGAATCACCGCCTGGAATTGGGAGACGGGCAAGCGCCTCTTCAGCCACGACCTGTCAGAGACCCCACTCTTCATGAAGTACTCTCCGAGCGGCAACTTTCTCGTCTACGGGGTCACCAATTGGCGAAGCCTCAACTTCCTCGACAGCTCTACCGGCGAAACCCTGCCCTACTTTCAAGGCGGAATCGGAATTGTCTCGGACGTCATCATTTCCGACTCCGAAAAGTCGATCATGACCTACAGCCCGTCCGGACAGATCGAATACTGGACCCTCGACTCGGGAACGCTCAGGCAGAGCTATCACACCTTGCCGAATCTGTCCGCGATCAGCTTTACGCCCAACAACCGCTATCTCATAGGCGCATATAACGACAACCTGGTCATGATCGATCTTGTGGGGGGGCAGACTGTGGCCTCAACCGCGCTTCCCGGGATAGAGGACACGTCACTCGATCCGTCGACGAACGAGGTGGCAGTCTACTCAAACGGCGGCAACGGTCCGGAGCTTTCACTCTATAGCCTGACCAACGGTTTCATACGAATGGGCTCGGCATTCTCCGCTCCGCAGTCGCCGGTGAACGATCTGGAGTTCATCGACGGCGTTCTCATTTCGGCCGAAAACGGCAGCCCCCTGTCGGCTGAGCGTCCCTATTTCAGCCCGAGCGGCTTCGGAGTGAACAATCTCCTCCAAATCAACGACATCGCGGTCAACAGCGACAAGATGGTGCTCACCTCTCAGAATCACATCCTTTCGCTCGGATCGAGCATCCTCGACATGACCGATTCCACACAGGCACAATCGGTCTCTTTCTCGAGAACAGCGAATCCCTACGGCGGTCCGACAGGGGCACTCGCTCTTCGTGACGGCAGATTCGTTCTCTGGAATCTAAACGGTCAAAACGGGTCCTATCGGATATACGGGAGTTTCGGCATCGGTTCCGCAATCGGGAACTTCCCAGCTCCGTTCGTCGACGTGCGCGATGCCGGAAGTGAGCTCCTCACCCTCGATTCGCAGGGCACGGTCAACCTCCTGAACATCGATTCCGGAGTGAGCACGTTCAACTACACCGCCTTCGGGCTCCAGTCGGTCGCCTATATCAATCCTCAGAAGATCATAGCCGGCCGCAGTCAGTCCGGCGCGCTCAATACAGCACTCCTCCAGATCAATCCCGTTACCGAAGAGACCGTCCCCATACCGGATTCTTCGATCGTCGTTTTTGACATGGCATACGACTCCGCCAACCAGGAGCTCTACACCCTGGACATCGAGAACTCCTCCTCCGGAACTTCGACCGTGCTGAAAGCCCATCAGCTGAGCACACTCGACAGAGGAGAAAAGCTGCTTTCATACTCCGGGGAAGATCACACCTCCGGATTGGCCGTCGACTCCGCCGCGAACAGCGTATACAGCTCCCTCGGTTTCGACGGGGTCAAGGAAATCATGCCGGACAACGGTAACACGACGAACCTTGCTCCCACCGATCACATCCCGCGAAAGCTGCTTGTTCACGGGGACTGGGTCATTTCGCTGAACACCGATTCCACGGTCACAGTATGGAGCAGACTGACGGGACAGCGGGTCCTCGATCTCTATCTGTTCAAGAACCTATCTTGGGCTGCGGTATTGCGCTCGGGGCAATTCATATCCTCACCGGGAGCAGAGCAGTACCTGAAGGTCTTCAACGGCATGAAACCCTCTTCGGAGAGTCTGCAGAGCTTTCAGTACCGCTTTTAGTCGCTGCTTGCCTCTCCCTACCTCGGCTGCTATGCTTCAGATAATGGCTGACATAACTTCTGAGGTAAACCAATTCGGGGGGAGAATCATCGACATCTCCTCACTTCCGCACAATCCTGATGAGTTCAAGAACGCACTCGAAGAAGCACTCGTCGAATGGCGAGCCGACTCGACGAAGGTGGTTTGGATCGATCTGCCGACCTCGTTGTCACGTCTCGTGCCGGTGGCTGTCGAAACCGGCTTCGTCTATCACCACGCCGAGGCATCGCACCTCGAGCTCACGCTCACGCTCAAGGATGGCTCCTACGTACCTCCCTATGCAACGCACTACATCGGTGCCGGCGGTGTCGTCATTGACAACGAAGGGATGATACTGGTCGTGGTAGAGCGATATCGGGGGAGCTGGGGACGTCACTACAAGCTTCCGGGCGGTGCGCTTCGACCGGGCGAGCATATCTCTGACGGCGTGGTGCGCGAAGTGCGCGAAGAGACGGGGATCGAAACGAGATTCGAATCCGTCGCGTGTTTCCGGCATTGGCACGGATACCGGTTCGGCAAATCGGACATCTACTTTGTATGTCGTCTCGAGTCTCTCACTCACGACATACGCCGCGACCCGGGCGAGATCGAGGAGTGCCTGTGGATGCCCCTCGATGAGTATCTTAGCCACCCCGATGTCCGCCTGTTCAACCGGGAGATCGTTCAGGCCGCTGTGAATAGCCGAGGGCTCTCGCTCGTCTCGATAGAGGGCTACGGAACACCGCAGACCCACGAGTTCCTTTTCCCGCATGATGGAGGCCTACGTTGATCATCGATCCACACGCTCATATTGCGCCCTGCGGCGACCGGGTTACTCGCGTTCCGACGCGAGGGATTCGAATTTCGTGTACTGGGGGAGGAAGGCGATTTTCACTGCGCCTACTGGGCCGTTTCTCTGCTTCGCGATGTTGAGGTCGGTCTCGATGCTGTTGCGTCCGGCTTCCTCCGCCTCCTTGTCGCTCTCGCGCAGGCGATGAAGAAAGATCACCACATCGGCATCCTGCTCGATGGAGCCCGACTCGCGAAGGTCGGCGAGTGTGGGAGCTTTGCCTTCCGACTGGCGTCCAACCTGTGAGAGCGTCACGACCGGCATGTCGAGCTCTCGGGCCAATGCCTTCAGCGACCGGGAGATCTCGGCCACCTGTTCGTGGCGGGGCGTGTTGCCTTTGGTCTCCGGTTCTATCAAGCCGATGTAGTCGACGAAGATGATCTGGACCCCCATCTGCATCTTCATCCTGCGCGCCTGCGCGCGGAGATCGAGAAGCTTCATATTCGGTGTGTCGTCGATGTACAACGGCGCTTCGTAGATGCGCGCCGCCGCCTCTGAGATATGGTGAAAATCCGCCGGGCGAAGCAATCCCGCACGAAGTCGCTTCGAATCGAGCCGTGCTTCAGCGGAAAGCAGACGCTGCATGAGCGCCATGTCCGACATCTCGAGCGTGAAGAAGCCTACGGGAATTTTCAGCTTGATGGCTATGTGCGAAGCCATGCTGGTAGCGAGAGCGGTTTTCCCGACCGACGGCCGCGCCCCGATGACGATGAACTCCGATCGCTGGAACCCGCTCGTCATGTTGTCGAGATCCGGGAATCCGCTCGGGATGCCGGTGTAGCTGTCCTTGGTGTGGTAGAGCTTCTCGATCGCCTCGATCGTCTTGAGAACCACTTCTCTGGCGGTTTTGATCGTTCCGGTCTGTTGGCGTTCGGTAATCTCGAAAATTCGGCGCTCGGTCTCCTCGATGATCACTCGGCTCTCTCGTGAGTCATCGTGCGCGCTCGAGCTGATCTCCCCCGCGATGCGCAGGAGGTTGCGGCGGATGCTACTCCCCTGCACGATACGCGCGTAGTACTCCACGTTGGCGCTTGTCGGCACCGCGGAGGTCAGCGTAGAGACATAGGCGGGACCTCCAACCGCGTCTAGCTCGCCATCGCGCTTGAGCTCCTCGGTTAGAGTGAGAAGGTCGATAACCTCCCCGCGGGTGAAGAGGTTGATAATGGATTGAAAGATCTTCTGATGAGAAATCTTGTAGAAATCATCCGGTCTGAGAAAACGGAGCACCACCGACAACGATTCGGAGTCAAGGAGCAGCGCGCCAAGCGTCGCGGACTCCGCTTCATCGTTGTGCGGCGGGATCTTGTCCTTCAGAGAGGTCTGGTACCCAGCCATCTACCTCCCTCACTTTTCGTCCGTAGACTCCTCGTCACTCACCTCTGCGGGTTCGTCCCTATCGGTTTCTTCAGCCACCTCGGACTCCGCCTGCGTCGCGGGTTCCTCTGCTACTTCTTCGGCGGCACCCTCTTCCGCGTTCGGCTCGACGGCGGACTCAGGAGCCTCGGTTGCGGTCTCCGTCTCAACCTCGGGTTCTGCCTCGGTCTCGACCTGTGCTTCGACCACTTCTGCTCGCGTTTCTGGGCCCTCAGCGTCAGGGGCGCCGGCTTCTTCGGCCACAGCCTCTCTCGCTTCAGCGGCCGGCTCGGTCGTGGCTTCAGGTTTGGCTTTGCCTTGCGGCCCTGATACCTTCACCTTGAGAGACGCCATTTCATTGCCGTAGAGCTTCACCTTAACGACGAAACTGCCGGTCGTTTTGATGGTATGCTCGGGGATCTCGATCCGCTTGCGTTCGACTTCGATTCCCAACTTCGCCAGCTCCTCGGCGAGCATCGCGTTCGTTACCGATCCGAAAAGTCGACCGTTCTCGCCGACCGTCATTGAAATCTCCAGGTTGAGATTCTCGATTCGGCCCTTCACGCCAAGAGCGTGTTCTTTCTTTTCCTCTTTTCTTTTCTCGATTGCCTTCCGCTTGCCCTCGAGCAAAGCGAGGTTCTGTTTCGTATAGGCAATGCCGAAACCTTTCGGGAGGAGGAAGTTCCGCGCGTATCCGGCTGCGACTTCCTTTACGTCACCCTCTTCTCCCAGGTTTTGAACATCCTTGTTGAGTATTATCTTCATTTCCTCTCTCCTCTTACCCTTTCGCCGCATCTCTGCCGTAGCGTATCCACAGCTCGGAAATGCCAAGAATGGGGAACGCGATAACGATAATCGTCGCGAGCCCCGGAATGATCAAAAGAAACAGCACGACCGCCACCAGGAGCATCCGAATCCCCCGCGCCACATTGAACCGTGCGAACAGATGCTGCACGATGCCGATGCCCTGCAATCCATACAAGAACGCACCGATCATGGCCAGGTTCCAGGTTGCGTACCCGAACACCCCCAAGTGCAGCAGCCTGTCGGCCGCCACCCCGCCCCATACCACCAGTGTGGGCCACAGAATGCCCACCGGAAGGGCAAACATGGCGAGCGGCCTCGGACGGGCCATCCTCGACCGCAAGGCGAACAACAACCCGATTCGCCACACCCCGGTCAGAATGACGAAATAGGTGAACAGATAGTTGCGCAGCACTATCTGCCGGATATAAGCCGTAAGCTCGCCGGCATTGAATGCCGGACTGGCGGACTGGTTTGCCCCTCCGAAGGAGGAGTTCAGCATGCTCACGACCTGCTTCACCTGATTCTGCATGAGCATCGAGAACTCTTTGCTCCCGGCGAGCATCAGCACAAACGGCAGGCTGACGATCCCCGCCGCCCCGGTCACCGCCAGCAGCCGGTAGAGCCTGCGCGGTAGGCGCGGCCAATCGGTATTCACCACAAAGACGCCCGCGATGATTGAAAGGTCGGCGAGCAATTCGACTGAAATCACCAGGCCCCGTAGCTGGCCCGCGGCAATCGATGACGTGCGCCACAACGCAAATAGCGCGATGCCGGCGATTACGGCAGCAGAGCCCAACAGGAACTGCTCCCTACCTTTGCGCAGGTACAATACCTGCAAGGGAACTGCAAACAGGAAGAACAGCGCGTCGATTGCACCCAAGGAATAGAGAACAAGTGAGAGGAGGACGTATGCTCCGAGTGTTCCCCAATCACCGCCTCGTTGTGGGAGGTTCATGTGGCGATGGCGCTATTTCTTCGCGTACGGCAACAGAGCCAGTGCGCGCGCCCGTTTGATCTCCCTCGCGAGCAATCTTTGGTGTTTTGCGCATGTGCCGGTGATCCTGCGCGGAAGGATCTTCCCTCGTTCGGTCACGAACCTGCGAAGCCCCTCCGGATTCTTGTAATCGGCTGCCACCTTCTGGGTGCAGAACTTGCATACCTTTCTGCGGAAGAAGGTCTTCCCCCGCCCGCCGCGGTAGCCTCCCGAACGGTTGTCTCTGCTGTCACGACTATCGCGGTTGTCCCGGCTATCGCGGTTGTCCCGGCCATCGCGATTGTCGCTGCGGTCGTCGTCGCGACGGGAATAGCCGCCTCTGTCATTGCGGTCGCCGCTGGGGCGGCGATAGCCCCCGCTATCCCCCTGTTCGCTGCTTCTTTCTCGTTCTCTGACGTCTTCAGTGCTCTGATCGTTCGTATCGCTCATTCTCAATTATCCTCAAAACGGAATATCATCCTCGAAATCCGAGGAACCTGCCGGTTCCTGTTCGTAGCTTTCCTGCCTGCGCGGTGCGCCTGAACGCTGTCCACCGCCGGAACTGTCTCTGTTGCCGCCCCCGAGAAGCTGGATGTTCATCGCAGAGATTTCGACCTTGCTCCTCGGTTGGCCGTCCTGCTCCCAACGGTTCTGCCGGAGCTCTCCCTCGACCGCAACCTGCTTGCCCTTCGTGAGGTATTGATTCAGGCTCTCGCCCATCTTTCCCCACGCAGCGATGTCGAAGAAGTTCGCCTCGTCGACCCAGGTGTCGCCCGATTTGCGGCGTCTGTTGACCGCAATCGAGAACTTGCAGATTGCCGACCCAGTATTGGTGTACTTGAGCTCCGCATCCCGTGTGAGTCGACCGATCAGTATGACGTGATTGATGTCGGTCATCTGCTCACCTCCGCGGACTATTCTTTTTTGACGACGAGATACTTCAGGACCCCCGCCGTAAGCTTGAAGGCGCGATCAAGATCGCCGATCTTCTCGGGCTCGGCCTGAACATTGTAAAGATAGTAGTGTCCTCTGGTTTGTTTCCCGATGGGATAGGCAAGGTCTCGTGCATTCATGTCGTCTTCCTTAACAATGGAAGCCGAGATCTTGTCGAATTCGCTTTTTACCTGCTCCCTCGCCTTTGGCAAGGTTTCGTCGCCGACGTCGAAGACGACGGCCACCTCGTATTCTCGCATGTCTCCTCCCTATGGACTTAGATCCGGGGCCTGGTCGGTCCCGGATAAAGAGGTCGCCAAAAGCTACCATATCGGTGTATCATTGTCAAGTGAGCGCTTCTATTTACCGATACGATATATAGTTATGGCGAAGATGATTTATTACGGCGACAACCTCTTCCTAGTCGGAGAGATGATCAGAGTCCTCAAAGACGGCATGCAGCTCGAGACCGATCCCGGCCTCTTCAAAGAGAAGATGATCCAGGATATCTCCTTTGTGGACAGCTGTTTACAGACACTCTACGAGTCACTTGCCGCGAGCCCGCTGCTCATCGACCGCAACGATCATCTCAAGACCCTCATGCGCGCAGAGAATCTCTTCGCCGATCTGCTCGACGATGCATTGCATGAGCGAGTCAGAATGAGCTCCGAGCTCAAGCCGCATTTCGGTAGATTCGAGGAGCTCAGCGCATCCCACCGCGAACGGGTCGCCGAGATAGGAAAAAGCCTAGCGGAATCGGAGCCTGCCGTCGGAGAAAGCGGTGACATGATATCGCCTGCCGAGTACGAATTCCTTCTCGTCGACAAGGAATCGGAAGAGTAGCTCCGCAGCCCTCCTGCCATGCGACTGCCGCCC
>CAZDMH010000007.1:162924-170021 GCA_964506755.1 uncultured Spirochaetales bacterium | reverse complement strand
CCCCGCAGTGGCGCCACCCCGCGGTGCCGCGACCCCGCAATGTCACCACCCTGCCGAGTCCAAAAACCGCCTCGCCTTGATTTTTTCGGATGCCTATATTATATAGACGCGAGGCCTGCATCCAATGATTGCTTCCGAAAAAAAGTGGTTCGCAAACGATCAGTCGTTCACTCGGACGATTCTCGCGGGTGACATCGGCGGAACCCATACAAACCTCGCGCTGTTCGGCGAGAGAGATCGCAATTTCAGCATGCTATTCAAATGCGTCTTCTCTACGCAGAAGATCGCGGATTTTAGGGATCCCCTTTCGGAGTTCTTCGACGAGATTCAGGCCGAAGCGCCGACGCTCCGACCCTCGATCTCCTGCATCAGCGTCGCCGGACCGGCGCACGTCAACTACTGCAAGCTGACGAATGCCGACTGGGCCGTGGACGGACACGAGATCACTGAGCACTTCGGGCTTCAAACGCAGGTCATCAACGATTTCCTCGCCTTGAGCTATGCGATTCCGCTCCTCGACCTCGCCAACGAGGAGCAGATCTTCCGGCTGAGACACACCGACGGATCACTCCCCACTGCTGACGGACAGGTCATGGCGGTCATCGGGGCCGGAACGGGGCTCGGAACCGGGTTCCTGGTTCGCCATGGCGACGACTACCTCGCCTACCCAACGGAGGGCGGACACTCGGACTTCGCGGCCCATGATGACGAAACCGCTCGCCTCAGAAGCTTCGTCGCCAGGCAGTATCCCTTCTCGCCGGGTACGGAACCGTTGATCGCAGGCAGGGGAATCGTAAATATCTTCCACTACCGCAAGTCCCAGGGGATGAAGCTCGATGGAATCCTCTCGGAAATCGATCGGCTTCCGGATTCCGAAAAGCCTGCGCGGATCTCTGAGGCAGTACAGGAATCGGATGAATGTCATGAGATGATGCGCCTCTATATCTCGATGTATGCCCGATACGCAGCCCGCGCCGCGCTCATGTATCTGCCGACCGGAGGTCTCTTCGTCGCCGGAGGCATTGCCGCCAAGAATTTGGCCTTGATCACAGAAGACGACCATTTCATGCGGGTTTTTGAATCCAGCTATAAAGACAACATACACGAGGTGCTCATGCGGATTCCCGTCTACATCGTGCTGGATTATTCCATATCCCTCTACGGCGCCGCCAACGCCGCTCGCGTGTTGCTGACGTAGGAAGGAGACGATGGAAGGAGATTTGCCGATCACGCCGCAGACACGGCGACAATTCGAGGAGCTCGGCATCGACGGCGAGCTTACCCTGCGTATCCTCAAAGCCTACAACGACGGGCGCTACGATTCAGTCGAGCCGGTGCATGTCAAGGCGCTCCCCAGCATCGACGGTACGACCGTGGTCGATCTTACGGGTGACGTTGTCGGACGGTTCCCCGTTGACTTGGCCGAGAAACGACTCGTCGACCTGGGGGTAACGGTCGACATCCGGAGTATTGGGAGAGTCGAGGGGGGAGAGATCATGCTCGGCCGCCGCGACCTCATCGATTTAGGACGCAGAATCTACCCGAAAGTCGCATATGGTATACTCAACGGAGGCTCTGCAACCAGCTACACAGACCTGACAAAGAACCGAGCCTTCAGTGAGATGATCTTCGACATCTGTCGCGAAACCTTCGCACAGGCTGCCGAGATCTCAGGTCAACGCGCAAAAGGAATCACTCCTGCTTTCGTCCATCCCGACGGCACACCCGGTCCCAGCTACGTCGAGCTTAAGATGCGGAGCCTCCTCATCGAGGTGCTGCGGCATCGAAAGATCGCCGGAGGTCGCGCGGAGATCCTCTTCCCGATGTTCCAGATGACCAGCGTCAACAACGATGCCGAGATCGCGGAAGCCTATGCCGAATACCGAAAGAGCCCGCTCCTCGAAGAGCTCATCGCCGCAACGGGACTGGACATCACCGAGGCTCTCACCGGAGTCCAGCCTCTGATCGCCGCCTATACGCACGACCGCGAGGGGCGCCCCAAACGACTGTTTACCGAAGCCTTTGGAGAACACGGCCGGATTCTTCCCTTGCCGGGCGGGCACGGCCAGAACTTCCAGGTCCTAAGACCAGTGTACGAGGAGCTCTACGGTCGAGGCAAACGGTTCGTCGTTATTGGCAACGTGGACAACCTGGGCAATACCGTCGATCCGGTAGAGCTCGCATTCATTGCCCTATCCGGCAAACAAGCGGGCTTCGATTTCTCCTTCAAAACGCCGGTAGACGTGAAAGGAGGTATCCTCGTCGTCGACCAACGCGGCCGGTTGGATTGCGCCGATATCGGGCCGGCAATCTCACCCGAGGAGGTGCTCGAGGCAGAGAGGTCTGGCAAACCGATTCTCTTCAACTGTGCAACCGGGATCTTCGATCTACGGTTTCTGGTAAAAAATCTCGACAAGATCGTGGATGAGCTTCCGATGCGCTGGAGCAACCAGCAGAAGGACGCGGGAGCCTACTCGCAGGCCGAACAGGTCACCTGGGAGATCATAGGTATGCTCGACGACTTCTTCGTGTTCGGTGTCGATAAGTACCGCCGCTTCCTCGCGGCGAAGCTTCTGATCGAGAATCTCATGACGAGCGGAATCGGATTGGACGATCCGCGATATCCGACCGACAGCGACGCGAGCAAGGACCTCAAACAGATCGCCACCAACCTCCATGCCGGGCTCCAGCGCAAACTGACCGGGAGCTACGGAATGCGGCTCGAGAGCCGCCGGTGGGTACCTCAGTCGGTCGACGAGATCCTCGCAAACGATGAGGAGTGAGATGAGCAATGTGGTGAGCCTCGATTTCGAGAAACTCGATGGTTTGGTGCCGGTCGTCACGGTCGACCATGAATCAGGCGAATGCCTAATGCAAGCCTTCATGAACCGCCAAGCGTGGGAGCTCACGCTCAGCAAGCGGTATGCCCACTACTACAGCCGGACCCACCACCGTATCTGGAAGAAGGGTGAGAGCTCGGGGCACGTTCAGCGGGTCGTAGAGATCTGGGTGGACTGCGACGAAGACGCGGTGCTCCTGCGCGTCGAGCAGAAAGGCGGCGCAGCATGCCACACCGGGTATCGCAGCTGCTTCCACCGAATCCTGACCGACGATGGGCTCGAGATTCGAGGAGAGCGCGTATTCGATCCGAAAGAGGTCTACGACTCGCAGGAGTGATAGGTCCTTCAACCGGGAGAGCTATTTCGCGGGCACCCCGAGCAGCTCGAGGTGCTTTCCAATGTGACGCTCAACTGCCGCATAGTGTTCTTCCTCTCGTTCATTCAGAGTGCGGAAGAACTCCTCCCTCACATCACTGTCGTTGAGCAGCCCTCCGTATGTGATGTGAAGAAGCTGGCGGGCATTGTTGTCATCCAAGTAATCCGGCAATGCTTGATCCTCTACCTCCGATGCGGGACGAATCGCGGACAGGTCGGTCGTAACCTGGTAGAGCTTCGTCGCCTCCGGGAAATACTCATACGCTTTCTTCAGAATAGTTCGAAACAGCGGGGCGTTCGTCTGCGCAACGACCCGAAGCGCCTCCAGCCACGATGTGCCGGCCGTCTTCAGATGCAGTCTATGCTCGGTGTACTTCCCGACTGAGGGATAAACTGAAAACTTGTCGCTGCCGGAGTGCACCGAGACCTTGTAGTTGCCGTAGGCACGGGAGATGTCGCAATGCACTTTGAACTGCTCATCGAACTCCGCGACCTTTCCGATGTAGTCGATTCCCTTCTGAAACTCTCCAATGAATCGCGGGGCGAGGGAGTTGACCGCCACTCCGCGCAGTTGAAGCTCCGAAGCAATGAAGAGATGGTGAGACGGCAGGGTCGGAGCAGTAGTCTCGTCGATGCTTACCTCGAGGTCGTATTGATCACCCCGCTTGTCCTTGAGGTGCTGATCGACCTCCTTCGTAAACTCCAGCGCATGCCAATACATCAGCACGCACCTCTTCACCTCAAGCTCGTCGAAGTTGATGGTGGAACCGGCGAGTTTGAATATCTTTTTGGAGTATTTGGAAAGAGCGTGTTGCGCCACATTGTCGTCGAGTTTTTCGAACTCCGATTCGACCATCTCGGGAGACCACGACGCGGGCTCGGGTTTCATGACATCGGTGAGGTCGAGGGTTATCATCCGCATCCCGGCCTCGAGGGCCGTATCGATGTCCGCGATAGACTTGAGGTGATCCCCGTCTGCTCCGTAGCCTCGTTCGAACCCCTCCTGGAAGACGAGAAAGGTTGCATCCTTGACCACCTCCGGAAAGGTTCTCCCCGTGAGCGTCAGCTCGCGAACCGACTGCTGAGCGAACACAGGATAGACATCGTATCTCGCGACCGCGCGCAGCTGTCCGGGTGTGGCGAGGCCGAGACGGTCGCCGCAGCCGATGGTGGTGCGTTTCTCCCGCAGTGAGATCGGCTCGCTGAAGGGGAAGGTCCGGTGGAGGACTCGCGAGTTTTCGACTGTAAGCTCAGCAGAGAAAAAATAGACTCCCTCCACCTCCGATCGCTGACCGATGAACTCGGTGTCGATCGGCTCCTGCGAGACGAGGATGAGCGATTTGACCCCGTCGATGCGTGCGAGAAAGTGAAGCACTCCTCCACGGAGATACATCGATCGCTTGTAGATTCGAGCACCATCTCCTTCGTAGACGGATGCACCCCCCTTTTTTTTACGATCGAGGCTCGCCTGGTCGATGCCGAGCACCCCTTTTTCTTTCAGAATTTTCAGAAGTTGTACCATCAGTCCTCCCTGGCTGTCCATTTTCACCCTACGAGCCCAACCCGAAATATTGCTCGGCGTTGCGATAGCAGATGTTCTCCACCATGTTGCCGAGCAGCTTCACGTCGTTCGGTGCCTCTCCGTTCGCGACCCAGCTGCCTATGATATTGCAGAGTATTCTACGAAAGTACTCATGACGCGGATAGGAGAGGAAGCTGCGCGAGTCAGTCAGCATGCCCACAAATCTACTCAACAGACCGTGATTCGCGAGCGTCGTCATTTGCTTGATCATACCGTCCTTTTGATCGTTGAACCACCATCCTGAGCCGAACTGCACCTTACCTGGAATCGAGCCGTCCTGGAAGCTCCCGACGATAGATGCGATGACGTCGTTGTCGGTTGGATTCAGATTGTAGAGGATTGTCTTCGGAAGCCTATCTCTGGAGGCGAGAGCGTCGAGCATCCGGACCAAACCGACGGCGATGGGGAAATCGCCGATCGAGTCATAGCCGGTGTCAGGGCCGAGAACCCGGAACATTCTCGTATTTACGTTGCGAACGGCTCCCATGTGCAGCTGCATCGTCCAACCACTTTCGGCATCCATTACCCCGAGCTCATGCATCACCGCGGAGCGAAACTTCAGTGTTTCCTCCGCAAGCGGAGCTCGACCATCGCGAACCTTATGGTATATCGAGGCGAGCTCTTCGTTCGTCGCCTGTTCATAGGCTGGGAACTCTATCCCGTGGTCGGAGAGCCGGCATCCATGGGCATGGAAATAGTCGTGTCTAGACTTGAGCGCCGAGAGAAATGCATCGTAATCGGGCAGGCTGCTACCGGCTGCCGACTCGAGTCGCCCGACCCATTTGCCGAACGCGCTCGGTTCCTGGATGGAATAGGACTTGTCAGGCCTGAATGCCGGGAGCACCTTCACCCGAAAGCGGGAGTTGCGGGCAATTCTTTGGTGATGTTCGAGAGTGTCGGTCGGATCATCGGTGGTGCAGATCACTGCGACCCCCATTCGTTCGAGGATGCCGTGCACCCGATATTCCTGCTTCGCGAGAAGGCCGTTGCAGATATCGTAGACCTCGTCGGCCGTGTCGGGTCCCAGCAGCGTACCGGTAATTCCGAAGGGCCTCGCGAGCTCCAGGTGCGTCCAGTGATACAGCGGGTTGCCGATCGTCTGGGGCACCGTCTCGGCCCAGGCCCGGAACTTCGATCGGTCGTCCGCGTCGCCGGTTATCAATCGTTCGGGAACGCCGTTGGCCCTCATGGCCCGCCATTTGTAGTGATCTCCGGCGAGCCAAATCCGGGTAAGGTTTTCGAAGCTCGCGTTGTCCGCAATCTGAGCCGGAGGTAGATGGCAGTGATAGTCGAAGATCGGCATCTTCGCGGCGTAGTCGTGATAGAGGCGCCGGGCGAGCTCACTCTCCAGGAGGAAATTCTCACCCAGGAAGGTTCGCGGAGCAGTCTTGTCGGTCATTGGTAGTCCTTTTCAGATGTTGTTTATGAGGTACCCGCCGTCAACCGGGACCGTGACGCCGGTGACGAACCCTGCAGCCCGATCGTTCACGAGAAACAGGAGAGCACCCGCGAGCTCCGAGACGTCTCCGAACCGGCCGAATGGAGTGTGGGCGATGACCGCTTTGCCTCGATCGGTCGGGTCGCCGCTCTTCTCGTCGATGAGCAGCGCTCGGTTCTGTTTGCCGATGAAGAAACCCGGCGCAAGTGCGTTGACCCGAATACCATGGGGGGCGAACTCCTTTGCGGTTGCCATCGTGAGATTCATGACGCCGGACTTCGCGGCGTCGTATGCCCAGACCCCTGATAGGGGAATGTAGGAAGACATCGAGGCCATGTTGACGATGTTGCCCTTGATCTTCTTTTCGATCCAATAGGCGGCAACGACTTTCGTCGGTACGACGAGCCCGGCAACGAGATTCAGTCGGAGCACTTCCTCGAGCGTCTTTACCTCCATCTCGATGAAGGGCCCCTTCCCCCTGTTGCCTCCCACGGCGTTGATGAGCACATCGAGCCGGCCGAGCTCCTTTTCCGTGGTCTTCAGAGCCTGGCGGACCGACTCCTCGTCTGCGGTATCCGCCTGCAGGTTGCGGATTCGTTCCTTCGCGCCGGGAATACCAGCCACGCGGTCGACGGTCACCTTTGCAGATTCCGTCCGGATACTCCAGAGCGCCACGTTCGCGCCTGCCTTGAGCAGCGCCTCGGTGAGGGCGCCTGCAATCATCCCTCCCCCGCCGGTCACGGCAATGGTCTTTCCCTCTAGCCCGAACAAATCGTCACAGTAGCTCATTATCAACCTCCTGACTGGCCGCTCGCACCAATCTCTGCTCCGGTGCGCGCAGCGACAACTATCTCGATTTCGC
>CAZDMH010000007.1:0-162824 GCA_964506755.1 uncultured Spirochaetales bacterium | reverse complement strand
CGATTTCGCTGGCCCTCCGTGCTGTCCGCTCATTTTCGGCCCGAGGTTGGGTTCGACGGAGCCGGATATTCCGAGTTTTCGTGATCTCTTCCGCCGGATGAGCCTCAGGATCTCGTCGCGGCGAACAACCTGGGCCAGAAGGTTCCGATTCCTTCCGATACTGACAATATTCCGCGAAGGACCAGCTGTCAACGGACGGTTCTCGACTCATCAGAACGGTCGATTATACTTCGCGGTTGACCTCGACCACGGTTTGTGAGTAACGTTGCGTAACATTCGCGAAATCGAAAGAAAAGGAAAGCGAGAAGCGACAGGGCGAAGTGAGAGATGCTCTACTACGCGAAAGAGAAGCCGAACGGCGCAATCTCCGATGAGGAGCTCGCGCAGGCCATCGGCGAGATTGTAGAACGGCTCGGCGACGCGAAGAGAGTCCTCGCAATCCCTCCGGACATGACCCGCTACCATTCACGCGCCGGGCGAATTACCGAGCTGCTCTCCGGTCTTTACGGAGAACGGCTTTCGGATGTCCTCCCGGCAATCGGTACCCACTACCCGATGACTTCAGACGAAATCAAGACGATGTACGGCTCGGTGCCGATCGAGAAGTTTCGAGTGCACTCGTGGCGTGAAGACCTGGCTACCCTCGGGCACGTTCCCGCCGAGTTCATCCGCGAAGTTTCCGAAGGAAGACTCGATTGGGATTGGCCGGCTCAGGTCAATAGGCTGCTCACGGACGGTGGCCACGATCTCATCCTCTCGGTAGGTCAGGTCGTTCCCCATGAGGTGATCGGAATGGCCAACTACAACAAGAACATATTCATCGGCACCGGAGGGCGGGAGGCAATCAACAAGAGCCACTACCTCGGCGCGGTTTACGGAATGGAGCGGATGATGGGGAGGGCGGATACACCGGTACGTCGCGTGCTCAACTATGCTGCGGAGCACTTCGCGCAGGACCTTCCCGTCGTCTACATTCTCACCGTCGTCGGCCGGGGCGACAGCGGAGGGCTCGAGCTCAAAGGGCTTTACGCGGGCGACGACGCGGAATGCTATCTGAGGGCCTGCGAGCTGTCCCTCGAGGTGAACTTCACGATGCTGGACGAACCTCTCGAGAAGGTAGTCGTCTATCTGGACCCGCAGGAGTTTCGCAGCACCTGGCTCGGCAATAAGAGTATCTACCGTACGAGGATGGCGATAGCCGACGGCGGGGAACTCATCGTGTTGGCGCCCGGGGTCCGGGAGTTCGGAGAAGATCATGACATCGACAGGCTCATTCGCAAGTATGGTTATTTTACGACGCCGGAAATTCTGGAGCTCGTCGAGAAGAACGCAGATCTCCAGTCCGCCCTCGGTACGGCGGCTCATCTGATTCACGGCTCCTCGGAGGGAAGGTTCAAGATCACCTACTGCCCGGGCGGGCTTTCTCGCGAGGAGATTGAGAAAGCGAACTTCTCCTACGGCGAGATCGACGAGATGACCAGGCGCTACGATCCGGCGAAACTGAAAGACGGCTGGAACGAAGAACCGGAGCGGTTGTACTTTATCTCCAACCCTGCCGTCGGGCTCTGGGCGTACAGGCAACGATTCAACAATTCATGAAATGAGAAGGGAGTAAGAATGAACGAAAAAGCTGATATTGGACTTATCGGGCTCGCTGTGATGGGCCAGAATCTCGTGCTCAATATGAACGATCACGGCTATTCGGTGGCTGTCTTCAATAGAACCACCTCGAAAGTCGACGATTTTCTCGATGACGCCGCGAAAGGGCGAGACACGATATACGGGACCCATTCTGTCGAGGAGCTCGTAACCAAGCTCGCATCCCCCCGAAAGGTGATGCTCATGGTGAAGGCCGGAGAGGTCGTGGACAAGTTCATCGAGACGCTCGTGCCTCACCTGGAGAAGGGAGACCTGATTATCGACGGCGGCAACAGCCATTTCCCCGATACAATTCGCCGAACGAAGTACCTTGCCGACAAGGGACTGCTCTACATTGGAACCGGCATCTCCGGCGGGGAGGAGGGAGCACGACACGGCCCTTCGATCATGCCGGGAGGCAATCCAAAGGCGTGGCCCCTCGTCAAGGATATCCTACAGTCCATAGCCGCGAAGGCCGACGGGGAGCCGTGCTGCGACTGGGTCGGTGAAGACGGCGCCGGCCACTACGTGAAGATGGTTCACAATGGGATCGAGTACGGCGACATGCAATTGATCTGCGAGGCCTACAACCTGATGAAGTACGGGCTTGGAATGAGCGACGACGAACTTCACGGGGTGTTTGCCGAATGGAACAAGGGGGAGCTCGACAGTTATCTCATCGAAATAACGGCAGACATACTCAAATTCAAGGACACCGACGGCAAGCCCCTTGTCGAAAACATCCTCGACACTGCAGGGCAGAAGGGAACCGGGAAGTGGACTGCGATTAGTGCCCTCGATATGGGTATGCCGGTTACCCTTATTGGAGAAGCAGTCTTCGCCCGCTGCCTGTCGGCGCTCAAAGACGAGAGGGTTCACGCCTCAAAGATCCTCAAGGGACCGTCCGGCACCCACTCCGGCGACAGGAAATCATTTGTGGAGGACGTGAGAAAGGCTTTGCTCGCCTCGAAAGTCGTCTCCTATGCCCAGGGATATATGCTAATGCGTGAGGCTGCCCGCGAGTATGGCTGGAACCTCAACTGGGGAGGCATCGCGCTCATGTGGCGTGGGGGATGCATCATCCGAAGTGTGTTTCTCGCAAAGATCAAGAAGGCCTTCGACGACAACCCTACGCTGGAGAACCTCCTACTCGATGACTATTTCCAGGGAGTGATCGCCGAGGCCCAAGACGCCTGGCGACGCACCGTGGCACGGGCAGTCGAGATGGGCATACCGGTGCCGGCCTTCTCGACAGCACTGAGCTTTTACGACGGGTATCGCAGCGAACGACTTCCCGCAAACCTTCTGCAGGCGCAGAGAGACTACTTCGGAGCCCACACCTACGAACGGGTCGACAAACCCCGTGGCGAGTTCTTCCACACGAATTGGACCGGCAAGGGGATGGACAACGTCTCGGCGGGAACTTACAACGCGTAGGTCTGCAGCAGCAGGGGCTGCGTCACGTGCACGGGGTGGTGTGCCTACGGGCTACCCTTCGAAAAGATAAGATCCAGCATCTTGTTCAGATACTCGAGAAGGAGCTGGCGCTTTTTGGCGTCGGTGATCTGGGGGCCAGCCGCGGTTGTACCGGCCCCCTGGGTCGCTGCCGGAGTGGGGGCAACAGCGCCAGATGGGGGCGGCGGCGTAACAGCCGCCGGGCGCGGAGCAGCGGAGGTCCCCAATGGTGGCGATGCGGCTCCAGCCTGGGGCGCAGTCGTGGCGGAACCGGTGGACTGTGCCAGCGCCTGCTGAATGTCACTCTGCGTGAGGACGGGTTGATTCTGGATAAGGGTGCTCGAATAGACGAGCTTGGAATCGGCCAGCTCGTTGAAGCCAACCGACTTACCGTCAGTCATCATGGCGGGGTCGATCCAACCGGTGACGCTGACCATTTCCGCCCGTCCGTTTACCTCCAGCGTGCGGGAGCCCTGTATGAGGGCGTGCCCCCCCGAATCGATCTGCTGCACTCGCGCGACGAGCTTCGTTGACAGCTTAATCTCCTCGCCTCCTTTCAAGTTGCTCTTCTCGCTGCTCGTTCCGGGCGGAAGGAAGGACAACGGATTCCCGGCGGCCCCCCCGGTAAACTCGAGCGTGAGGGTTCGATCGGAGACGTTTGATGAGGTATAGGAAAGCTTTGTATTTGTGTCGATCGTGACGGAGACGAGGTCTCCGACCTGAAGTGAGCTCGTGCCGCTCAGATATCCCGTGAATCCCGGGCTCCACAGACTCTGCGCCCCGACCCCTACTGTCAAACCGAAAAGCAGTACGCTAAGGGTTAGCCGGGACATCTTCATCGCAGCACTATCTCACCTTTTTCTTGTGCCGATTCTTTCTCAGCTTCTTCTTGCGCTTGTGCGTTGCGATCTTATGTCGCTTCCGCTTTCTTCCGCAGGGCACTGCACTGCTCCTTTCTCAGTTTGCGAGCCAATTCACTCTCGTGTTGATCCGCTTATTTTCAGGCTGACAGTTGGGACCACCAGCAGCACGGGTTATCGTCCGGACAATGGCCAATTATGCCGATGAGGAGTGTGCGCGTCAAGGGCAAGCAAACCGTAAGTGTCACCCCCGGCGGCATTTGCGCTCCTTGCACTCTGGACACATACCGGCTATAGTGGATGGCCAGATGAACGGTGGGTTGAATGAGATTCGACTCCAAACGACCGATCAAGATGTGAAAGAGTTGATTCGGTCGTTGCCGGAGGGAGAGGGCGTCTACACCGCCCATTACAACCAAAACGAAGACTTCTTCATTCAGCTGAAGACTCCCGTCACCGTCCCGCACTTTCCGATACATCACGATGTCCGGATCAACCGCCCGAGCGAGCGATATCGGGAGTCACTGGCCAACCTGCTCCGCCAGCTTGCCGTCGCTGTTCCGCAGGTTTTCCGTGGTGTCAATTATTACTTCGACCCCGGTGATATCCTTAGGCCCTCATTCTTCCAGGTGTTCAAGGTTGGAGAAGACCACTACCTCTACGTACTGAAAGTCGACGTCAAATTCCGAACTCATGAGGGAGAGGTCGTCGAGGGAGGAACGAACGATACGACCTCTGAGTATCGTACGAACAAGATCTTCCTCGATGCCACGCTAATTCCTCTCGACGAGGTGAAAAGCAACAACGGTGGTGGCCCCATGACCTTCACCGTAAAGCAGACAATCTCTTCCACCTGGATCGGGGAGACCGGACGCGGCTACATGGTCCAGGGAATATGGATGGACCATGAGCTTACGAAGTTCTTCAGCAAGCTCTTCGTACCTCAGGGTATTCGCTTCTATCCCTATTACCCTTTTCTCTGCCGTTATCGGACTATTTGCCATACTGTGTTGCATCTTTCGCCCCAGGGCCGAAAGCAACATGTCCCCAATCTCCATCGGGCTCTCCAGTTCGTGGTCCCCGAGATGCGCAACATCGAAAACGCGCTGCGCAACACTGAGTTCTCCGAGGATCTGGAGGTTTTCAAGGTGATCAAGCGGCGCGTCCCGGAATACTGGCAGGGGGTCTTCTCCGAGCTCAAGGTCAAGGTCTACCTGAACGACCGAGACATGAAGGAGTTCCTGATTGAGGCTTGACTGGGACAGCCTCACCGGTCTGCGAGTCACGATCATGGGCCTCGGCCTCCACGGAGGCGGAGCCGCAGCGGCCGCTTTCTTTGCGAAACACGGTGCGGTCGTGACGGTGACCGACCTAAGGAAGGAAGAGGAGCTTGCGGCCTCGATCGAGAAGCTCGATCCATTCCCGATTCATTACGTACTCGGCCGTCACGATTTCCTCGATTTCGAGTCTGCCGATCTCGTCCTCAAGAACCCCGCGGTCAGTGCTGCCTCCCCTTACTTGAAGGCGGCGCGAAGAGTCGAAACGGATATCTCAGTCTTCCTATCCCTCGCCGACAACCCGCTTATCGCGGTGACGGGTACAAAAGGAAAATCGACGACTGCATCGGCAATTTACCACGTCCTGGCCCAACTGGAGCCGGGTTCGAGGCTCGGCGGCAACATCACCGTCTCCCCCTTGACCTTCGTCGACGAGCTCCGCGGGGTCGAGCCCAGCCCGTCGGTGGTTCTCGAGCTTTCTTCCTGGCAACTCGCGGACCTTCGAGGCAAGAACCTGCTTGCTCCAAAGGCGGCAGTCGTGACCAACATACTTCCGGACCATTTGAACCGATATGCAACTATGCAGGAGTATGTCGCGGACAAGGCGGTTATCGTCGAAGGTCAGGGCCCGAACGACTATACGATCTGCAACCTCGACGATCCCTATTCGACCCGTTTTTCTTCCGCCACCCGGGCGCAGCTGCGCTACTTCTCGAAGCATCCCCTCCCGGAGCGGCTCGACGGCGCTTGGATCGACGAAGACAGCCGCCGTGGACTCGTACGCTCGCGCGGAAAGGTCGAGCAAATTCTGCCGGAGGTGCTCGGCCTTCCGGGCAGCCACAACCGGCTCAATCTGCTCGCTGCCGGCCTTGCTTTGCACTCCGCGGGAATCGCAACCGAGCTCATCCGCGACGCACTCGGTAGCTTCTCCGGTATCCGGCACCGGCTCGAGCTTGTCGCAGAGATCGACGGCCGTCGCTACTACAATGATTCGACGGCAACCATCCCCGAAGCTGCCGTGGCGGCGATCGGGAGCTTCGACGAGCCGGTCGTATTGATCGCCGGCGGAACCGACAAAGCCCTCGACTTCGCTCCGTTCCGCGAGTTTGTGCGAAAACCCAAATGCGTCGTTCTCTTGGCGGGGAGCGCCACCGAGAAACTCGTGAAGGTTCTGGCGTCCGAGGGAATCGACAGCGTCGGTCCATTCGAATCGATCGATGAAGCGCTTCTGGAGGCCGTCAAGAAGTCGCAACGCGGAGACGTGATTGTTCTCTCACCCGGCTGTGCGTCGTTCGAGATGTTCAAGAATGAATTCGATCGGGGGGACTGTTACGTACGGGCGGTTATGCAGCTGGGGGCGGCAGAGAGCCTCTAGAAATCCTCGTCTCGGTCAAGCTCATGCCTGCGCGAACGGCGCCGCATCATTCGCCGAAACTTTCTCGGCAACTTGACGTCGACTCCTCCCATGATCGCCACACCTCGCACCTTAAGGGTTGGAGCGTTCGGATCGACCACCCCGGCGGTACTGTCGTCAAAACCACCCATCAAGGGGACGCCCGAGACGTCCACGTTCAGCCCGGGCGGTACGGTGATGTCAATTCCTCCCATAACTGTGAAAACGGTTATCTCGGTGGTGCCGGGCGGCATCTCCGCCTCAGTGAAATCGAGCTCCACGCCGCCCATCAACGCAAAGATGCGAATGTTGCGCGGAGGCTGCCAAAGCCCCTTTCGGGAGGACCCACTAAGGATGGCGACAATTGCACTTTCTTCTTTGACCGGACCGGTGTTGACTGCCACATGGTATTCTGAGCTCTTCGCGGCCGGACGTTTCGGCTCGGCGATGTCCGGAAGATCGTCCACGAGGAGCATGAGCTCATTCTCAGTCTGCGCGTTGGTGGCCCTGGAGAGGCGCTGCTCGAACTCCTCGTCGTCTAGATTGTTATGTGCATAGTTCAGTGTCAGCTTCTCGATCACCTGGTCACGAACGATCGTTACGGGCCGTTCTCTGGGCAGCTCTGCCATCGTAGATTCTCCTTTTCTTTTCGAGGTACCACCCGCCTGCGGGCGCCCTGTTAGCGAAGAAGCTCCATGAGCTCGTTGTAGGCGAGATCCTTCTCCTTCACCTTCGACTTGCGAATTGCCTTGCGCATGACTGTTTCCAATCCCTGCTCGTCGAATAGGGATTTCGCCTCTTCGAGAACCTCGAGGATCTCCACCGAGTGCTTTGCATTGTAGATTCGCTCCTCGTCGTAGAAGAAGAGGGAATGAAGCTTGTCGATATAGGCTCCGATCGAGGTATCATCCTTCTTGTCGCCTTTCGAAGAAATTCGCTCGGCCTTCTTCTCTGCGCGCTTGAGCTCGCGCTCCTTTCGTTGAATGTCGGTCCGTTTCATGTATTTCCTCCATGTCGGTTACAAGCCCGACCTCCTGGTTCAATTCGAAGCGCCCTTGCCTGAGCTGTGAGGGCCAGCTCCGCAGCCTTGAAAGTGTGCTCCTGGCCCATGGCCGTCCTCGTTCGCTGCAGACAATCGAGGATGAGCCGGCCGAAGAACGGATAACCTATCGATCCTTCGGCAGATATGTGGCGTTCCTCCCGGTCGTTCACGAGATAGATGTGGTCGCCGGCGAGGTCTCGGGCGACATCAATGTACTTCCGCATCTCGAGATATCCCTCGGTACCGGCGACGAAGACCCGTCCGTCTCCCCAACTGCCGAGGCCCTTCGGCGTGAACCAATCGACCCTGAGATAGCCGCTGACACCGTTGTCGGTGAGAAGATCAACATCTCCGAAATCCTCGAGCTCCGGATACTCGGGGTGGGCATAGTTGCCAACCTTGCTATGGAGTATCTCAGCGTCTTCGGCACCGGCGTAGAAGAGGATCTGCTCGATCTGGTGACTGCCGATATCACAGAGAATCCCGCCGTACTCGTCGCGCTCGAAGAACCAAGCAGGCCGCGTCTGTGCGTTCAGTCGATGCGGAGCGAGACAGAGCACCTGAATGACTCTGCCTATCGCGCCCTCGGCAATGAGGTTTCCAGCAAGCACAGCGGCCTCGACGTGAAGACGCTCGCTGTAGTAGACCGCCCAAATACGATCCGTCTCTGCCACTTTCCGGCGGGCAGCGTCGAGTTGCTCAAAGGTTGTGAAGGGCGCCTTGTCGCTGAAGTAGTCCTTGCCGGCATCGAGCGCCCGCAGACCTACAGCTGCCCGCTGAGAGGTGACCGCCGCACACGCGACAAGCTGCACGCCGGAATCGAGCACCTCTGCTTCGCTCCGTGCCGGCCTCGCCTGAGGATAGGTGCGACAGAAGGCTTCAACCTTCTTCGGGTCCGGATCCCAGACGAGAACAACCTCTCCTCCCGCTTCGAGAAGACCGTTCGTCATGCCGTTTATGTGTCCGTGATCGAGCCCAATCACTCCAAACCGGAAATCACCGGGACCGCACACGGGTCGAGAGCGACCGACGGGGGCGTAGTTCATGCCGTCCGCTTTTTGCATCTCTCACTCCTGGATATTTTCCATTTTTTGGGTGATTGAAGTGCCCGCGCGTAGACGAGCAAAACCCGGCACCCCGAGCTGTTCGGGTCGATTGCCGGGTCGTCACTGAGAAGTCAGTTCCCGATCGACCGTAGCTCAAAGGTACACCTGTTATGCCCGGTCGATCAAGAGGAAGTCAGCTCCGCCGAGAGCTGGACTGCGTTTTCGGAAAGGGAGAGCTTAGAATTTGCCCCTGTCGCGAGGGGCCCGATCGTGAGCCTCGTTGACCTTGAGCTCGCGGCCGTCCACCTTCTGTCCGTTCAGTGCCTCGATCGCCGCAGCGGCAGCATCTTCCGACCCCATCTCCACAAACCCAAATCCTCGGGCGCGTCCCGTAAACTTGTCAGTGATGACACTTACGGACTCGACCTCACCGTAGGCGGTAAACAGATCTCGCAGGGTGTCCTCCGTCGTGGAATAACTCATATTACCTACATAGATCTTCTTGGACATTTCAGCGCAACCATCCTTTTTGCCCGGAGCTAAGCTTCGGTGTCTGCAAAATAATCAGTCTATCAACGATAGATTGGTCGTGTGTCTCTTTTCTAAACCGCTCAACGAATCGTACTGGTCTGTTTCTTGGACTGTTATGTGGGCTGGAAGGGAAACAAGCTCGCAGAACGCACTCGAGAGAGAAATAGTGAAGCAGATCGTTAAAAGAACGCGATCCCAAGGAACCGGACGAACAGCTTCTCTCGTCCGAGTCACTGAACGGAACCTTTCATTCTCTTATACCACAGCCGAAGCTCGCTGTCAACTCGGATTCGATTTCAGCGACAATCCTGTCCTCTCGGCAGTTTTCGGCAAACCTCAGCCGATTGGCCATCAGCGCGCCTCTGCGGAACTCCCTTGTACATCGATGCCAAGCACCGTAGAATGGCTCCAATGGACGCTCGGGTCGAGAAGCGGGTGCGAGGCAATACAGTCTATTTCACGGTTCATTGGTCACCTCTGAAGAAAGCCGACAAGTACGATATCATCTCATCGGTCCCGTCGATGGGAGGTGTCTTCGAGCTCTACTATCGAGACGACCGCAAACGACTCGTTCTTATCGAGCGCTCTCGGGCGTGGTATGGAGGCCTCAGGAGTCGGCTTCGGAAGTCGGTCGATCCCGAGCTTCAGGGGGACAGCCGGTTGCGACAAATTCTCGAGGACTACGATCTGTACTACCGCTATTCCCTACTCGAGTCGCGTCCGGACATGATCGACATCATCTATTTTTTCGAGCGCTCACGTCGAGCCGGCGCCGGGGCTCAGCTCCATTCGGGCCGGTTTCAGACCATCTACCTCAAAGAGATCTCGGACGACAAGATAATCAACGTCGAATGAAGAAAGAGGCACTGCCACGGCTCGACCTCCATCCGGAAATACGCCGGAAGTTGCTTCCTTTTTGCCGGTTGGGCCCGGGTGAGGTGTGGGAGGATCCGGACCGCGGTCACCGGGTGGGGGTATGCGACGCCGGCTCAGAGTCGACAGTATCTACACTGTTCGCCGGCGACCGTGCCCGGCTCGTCGTGCAGGATCCGCCATACAACATCGCTGTCGGAGGGGGCCCTTCGAGCGCTCTCTTTCATACGGACGTAAGCAGCTACCTCCAGTTCTCCCGTCGGTGGGTTGCCGCACTCCTTCCAAATATGGCTCCCGATGCGCACCTCTACGTCTGGCTCGGGGCCGACCCGCGGGCGGGTTACCAACCTCTCCCGGAGTTTATGATAATGATGCGAGAGTTCCCCGATCTCGCTCCGCGTAGCTATATTACCCTTCGCAACCAGCGTGGATACGGCACGCAGAAAAACTGGATGTGGGTTCGACAGGAGCTGCTCCACTACGTTAGAGGACGGCCGGGCTTCAAGGTCGTCTATACCGATATTCCCAAGCTCTTGAAGGGATACTACAAGAACGTCGGAGGGCGCGTCACAGAGAACCTCGAACGCGGCAAGTCTCCCACCATCCGTCCGGGGAACGTGTGGGTCGACATCCAACAGGTGTTCTACCGGATGGCCGAAAACGTACCCGGTGCCTACGCCCAGAAACCGCTCGCGGCCTACGAACGGATCATGGAGTCCAGCAGCGGCGAGAATGACCTCGTTGCCGACCTCTTTTCGCACTCGGGTACGACTCTCATCGCAGCTGAGCGGCTCGGCCGTCGCTGCTATACAGCCGACGTCGATCCGCTCTTCGCTGAGCTCACCATACGGAGGCTCGAGCACTATCGCCGCAGCGGTCGAGCCGGATGGCAGGTCGCGAATCCATTTCCCGAGCTCGGCCCGGCGGATCGCGATTAGGGGCGCAGCTACTCGTCCTCCTCATAGAGGTTGCCCCTCACCTTCCCTCTGAAAATCCAGTACTGGAAGATGTTATAGGCGAGGAGGAACGGCAAGGCAATGAGAACCGCGATCAACATGATTCGCTGAGTGTAGGCGGAAGCGGCAGTCTGATAGATGGTCAGTGACGGGGGAACGATAACGGGAAAGTAATTTGCGGACATCGCAAGGTAGCCAAAGAACGCGAATACCAGCGCGCTGAAGAACGGGGTGCGGTCTCGTCCCTTCAGCATTCCGTAAATCATGAGAATGAAGGAGACTCCGCAGACAACGAACGGGATCGCTGTGAAGAGCAAGCCGGGGAACCGGAACCACTTTTCCATGAGAAACGGATACTTGATGACCGCAAGGATGGTGTCGACAACGGCGCAGATTGCCGTGACGAAGACCGCCCTGAATCCGAACTTGCGTGCAGACGCCTGAAGCTCTCCTTCGGTCTTCATGATAATGTAGGTCGAACCTATCAGCGCATACCCCCCGAGGATTCCAATTGTCACGATGACAGAGAAGGGTGTGAACCAATCGAATACGCCCCCTACGAACTTTCGATTTACGATGTTGATTCCCCAGAGCAGGCCGCCGAAGGCGAAACCCTGCCCCACCGCCGCGGCAACGCTCCCCCAACCGAAGGCGCGGCTCCAGAGACGCTTCCTTTCCGAATGCACCCGAAACTCGAAGGATACCGCTCGAAAGATCAGACCGACGAGCATCAGGATCAGGGGCAGATAGAGCGAGGACATAACGAGACCGTAAACGAGAGGAAACGCGCCGAAGATGATTCCCCCAAAGAGGACGAGCCAGGTTTCGTTGGCGTCCCAGACCGTCCCAAGTGAGCCCATGAGAATGCCCCGGTCCTCTTCCTTCCTAATAAAAAGCGACAGAATTCCCACACCGAGGTCGAATCCGTCGAGCATCGTGTAGAGGAGCAAGATGAATCCGAGCAGCATGAACCAGAGCTCCGGAAGGGTAGATTGTGCGCCGCCCATCAGTGAACCTCCTGCTCTCTCGGGATTGCCGGAGCGTCGAGTCCCTTCTTCAATATCCTTCGTGCATACACGATGAAGAGGACACCTAATCCGGCGTAGATAATAAACAGGACGGCCAGCGAGAGCCCAACGGCCCAGGCCGGCAGAGTGCTGTATGCATTAGAGGTTCGAAGAACCTGATAGATGACCCACGGTTGCCGTCCCTCCTCTCTCGTGACCCATCCCGTCTCAACCGCGATATAACCGAGCGGAAGCGCTGCCATCCAGGCCGAAAGGAACCATTTTCGATTCGGGAGCGTCTCGGGATCGAGTCGTTTTCGGGCCCAGAGTACGACTGTCCACGCCATGAGGAAGAACAGGAAAAAGCCAATCAGCACCATTAATCTAAAAGCATAGAAGGGTATGACGATCGGCGGCTGATCGGCTCGCGGAAAGCTCGCGAGTCCCTTAACTTCTCCGGTAAGGGTTCGCGTTTCGAGGAGGCTCAAGACGTTCGGAACCTGCAACTGCCACACGTTCTTCTGTGCCTGTCGGTCGGGCCACGCAACGATGTTCCAGGGCGCACCTACCCCCGGCGGATTGGTATTCCAGTGTGCCTCGATAGCGGCGAGCTTCTCCGGCTGAAACTCGTTGAGCTTCAGACCCTGGGTATCGCCGACAAGGATCTGAAGGGGAGTAGCGACTATTGCCACGACGAGAGCGATTTTGAAAGTTTTCAGGAATGCCTCGGCGTTTCTTCGTTTCCAAATGAACCAGGCACTGATCCCGCCGACGACGAACGCGCTCGTCTCGATCGCAGCAACCCACATGTGCACAGTGGCGACCGGCATATCGGGATTGTCGATTGCCTTCCAGAAATTGTCGACGATGAACACTCCGCTTGCATCGAAGTGTCCGCCGGTGGGGAACTGCATCCAGGAGTTTGCTACGAGAATCCAGAACGCGGAGAGACTGCTGCCGACGGCCACCATGATGGTTGCAAAGAGGTGGACACCTTTCGGAACCCGTTTCCATCCAAACATCATGATCCCGAGAAACCCCGCCTCAAGCATGAACGCGAGGGTGCCCTCCAGCCCGAGAACGTTGCCGAAGAATCCTCCGGCCGCGGTCGTGAAAGGCTCCCAGTTCGTCCCGAACTCGAACTCCATCACGAGGCCGGTGGCGACCCCGATCGAGAAATTGAGCAGCAGAAGTTTCGCCCAGAACCGCAGATGCCGATAGTAGACCTGCTCCTTTCGCACTAACCAGAGGATTTCGAGGATGACAAGGAAGATGCTCAAGCCGATCGTCAGGACCGGCCAAATGATGTGAAACATCGTCGTCAGAGTAAACTGCAGACGCGAGAGAACGAGAGTTGTAGCGGACGAATTCATAGGCGCTCCCCAAACGCTAGGAGTTGAGAATCGTTCGTCTAAGAATCGTATCGATAATGAGACCGGCAATATAGAAAAGCCCGAACCTTCGTGTGTAGACGAACGCCGAGCCGACGAACCAAAGTGGCCACGCATCGGTAGGATAGTCTTCCGGACGCTCTGTCGGTTTGGGGCGAGAGAACATCGGAAGCATCGTGCGGAAGAACGTTGGAAGCGCTATCAGTGCCACGAGAACAACCGGGGTAAAGAAGCCTTCCACGACGAGCCAGACAACGAGCCCGTACTGTATGCCCACCATCACCACCGCCGCAATTCTTGCAGCCCGCTCACCGATCACGACCGGCAGGGTGTGCACACGTCTTTCACGATCCATCTCGACCTTGTCGATGTGTTTGCCGAATATCACGAGAGTCGCTCCAAGAGCGAACGGGAGACCTGCGAGAACAATCTGCCAGCTCCAGATGCCGGTGAGCACGTAAAATCCCCCGCCGATCATCAGCGGCCCCCACACGATGAGCACGGAGAGCTCGCCGAGGGCAAGGTACTTCAAAGGATAGGTGTAGAAGCCGAGAAAGAAGATTCCGAGCAGCATCAAGATTAGCGTTAGCCCGCCTCGAACCTCGATGAGACCGATCCCTGCCGCCACGGCTGCGAGAAGATTGATCCCCGTGAACAGGATCATCGCCCGTCGAGTCAGGAAGCCTCGGGCGAGGGGCTGAGGGCCATACTGTGCACGGTAATAGTTGTCGCGGTCGATACCCTTCTCGTAGTCGATCAGGTCGTTGAGAAGATTGTTGGATGCGTGAGCGAAAACGAGCGCGAACAGGAGGAGAAACCAGGTTCCCCAATTCATGTCGGTGACCCGAAAAGAGAGGATACCCGCAACAGCAACCGAGATCAGCGTGAGGATAATTGCCGCGAAGCGAACGGAAATCAGCCACCTGGCAACGGGATCGAGCAACCGCCACTCCTCGTCCTGCAACCGGGGTATTACCGTGACCGCTTTCCACCACATACGAACGTCGGGCTTGACCACATGTTCTCCTACGAAAACAAGATACGGCGAATCAGGGTGTCGATGAGGACCCCGACAACGTACAGCCCACCGAAGCGACGGGTGAAGACGAAGGCGGACCCGACAAACCAAAGCGGCCAAGCATCTTCGGGATACCAATCAGGGCGGCCCTCCGGTTTCGGCTTGCGATACATCTTGACCATGTCTTTGAAGAACGAGGGTATCGAAATCGCGACGACTGCAACAATCGGCGTGAAGAAGCCCACGACTATCAGATAGGTCGTGACCAGAAACTGCAGGACGACCAGACCCACGGCAAGCACTCTTGCCGCACGCTCTCCGATGGCGACGGGCAGAGTATAGACGTGTTTCTCACGATCGAGCTCATATTTGTCGATATGCTTGCCGAGCAGCGTCGATGTAACACCGAGAGCGAATGGAAGGCTGGCGATGACCACCTCCCAGCTCCACTGAGCTGTCAACACGTAGTACCCGCCGCCGACCATAAGCGGCCCCCAAACGAGCAGCAGAGAAAGCTCCCCGAGGGCGAAGTACTTCAGGGGGTAGGTGTAGAAGAGAACGAAGATTGCGCCGGCACCGAGTAGATAGGGCGTCAGGCCGCCGCGGTAGAAGACGAGAAAGATGCCGAGCCCCAGCGCCACAGCTCCGTTGATTGCGGCGTAGAGAAGCTGTCCCTTCATTGTCTTGAATCCGCGCTCCAACGGCTGTGGTCCGTATTGATCGCGGTAGTAGTTCTCCCGATCAATCCCCGTCTTGTAATCGACGAGATCGTTGACCAGGTTGTTCGTCGCATGTGCAAACACGAGGCTCACCATGAGCGCCAACCAGATGAGTAGATTGATGTTCGTTACTCGGTAGGCAAGAATCCCGGCGATGAGTACCGAGATGATCGTCATTACGATTGCGGCGAAACGCGTAGAGATGAGCCACTTCGATATGAAATCGAGCCCCTTCCACTGCTCGTTCTCGATTCGAGGCATGACCGTGACGGCCTTCCGCCACATTTCCAGATTGATTTTCACTTCGTCCCCTTCGCCTCGCACAAGCGACGTCCCTGCGTCGAATCGTGCTGGCCTCTTTCCCGAGTGCCGCCCGGAGAGGTGGAAGCGAGGCGCCGCGGGTTACTTCTTCTTCGGCAACGGGAAGGTCAGACTCGCTCCGTACCATCCCACGACACTTATCATCGGCAAAAGTGAAAGAACCAGAACGAGATAAAGGATGTTGATTCCGGCCAGATGATCAAGAACGTGAGGATTCGTCAATCTCCAGATGAATGCGATGAGCCCGACGACAGTCATCACCGACGAGACGGAAATCTTAATGAAGATGGCCTTCATTGGCCGGGCAAAGTAGTTTAGCCACCACGTGAAAAAACCCGTCCCGATGGTGACGAAGCTGAAAAGCACTCCCGCACCGAGACAGTCTACCGCAGTAAGCTCGAAAGCGCGTATCGGGAAGATGAGATAGAGGATTGTAAACAGCGGGGCGAGAATCATCAGCACGACCGGGAAGTGGGCTGTCATCGGATGTGGGTGTCGCTCGAAAAACGGAAACCGCTCCAGAAGAGCCGCGAGCATCTTCGGCATGGGGCGTTCTTCGCCCTCCTCGGCGGCCTCCTCACGCACGAGGATCCCAACCTGAGGAAACCGATCCAAGACATCGATGTCGTGGGGAGCCTCATCAATCTCGGCGGTTAGGTCCTCGCCCGCTTGATGACGCTTCATGTGGGCTCCGTTGCGCCACATCTTGCTGCCGGTTACGTCTATGACCCGATCTTTGTATCCGACATAGGCCGGCTGTCCGTTCTCTCCGGTGTACTGCTTCAACTCTTCAACAGTGAACTTCCTGAGCTCTTCGGCCAATTTCGTCCTCCGGTTGTAGGAAAGCTTGGGGCAGTATAGAATCTCCGCCCGCTCTACGCAAGAGATGGTCTATCCCTTGTCCTCGCCCAGCTTCCGTTCCAATGCTTGTATCCGCCGTATTGTTTCGTTGACCCGGTACTCGATCGTATTGAGCACCCAGAATTGGAAATGGTTCATCTTGTTCTGGCTGTGAATCATCCACACGATCTTGATCGAAACCAGCAGAACGCTCACCTCAATCGATACGTAGGAGTCGATGATTTTCAGAGTAGCCTGGATGGTGAACAGTCCGACAATAATGACGAGGAAGACGACGTTCATAATCGTGTCGATTCGACTGTACCGTTTTCCGCCGTACGCGCCGAGAATCTCCTTAAGCTTCTCGCGCTCATTCGTGTACTCCGCCAGCTCGAGCTCGATCTCGTGTTCGCGAGCACGAAGTTCCGAGTCACTCATCCATAGCCTCCGTCAGGGCATCCGAACCGTCGTCGACATGTTCTTCTGCGCAGCCATCTCTTTGACGAGATCCAACATCTGCAGGAGCTTGTCCTTGTAGATGGAAGGGCCCACGGGCTTCAAGACCTTCCGGGCCCTTTCGGCCGCATCGAGCGCGAACTCGAGTGAATAACCCTTCACCTGTCCAATCTCATCGTCCACGTAGTCGTCGACCATCTGATAGGCGATACCCATATTCATCCCATAATCCGCCATGATCTGCACCGTCTCATCGTCGGCACCCGTCACCATCGCTCCGGATTGAGTGGACACCGACATGAGCGCGGCAGTCTTGAGCTTGACGATCGTCAGATATGTCGAGAAGTCGACGATCTCCTCGTCGTTTATCGCATTGATGATCTCGCCATGACACATTCCCGCAGCAACCAGGGTCAGTGGCTCGACGACACGTTTCTCCATGTTGTGGGCCATGACGTAGAATGCCTGCGAAAACAGCGCGTCACCCGCCAGCAACGCGATGTGGTTGTTATAGGCGTTGTTGAGTGTGGGTAGGTTCCGTCTAATCGAGGCACCATCGAGAATGTCGTCGTGAACGAGACTTGCGTTGTGCACGAGCTCTACCGCGGTCGCAAGATGCATCAGCTTCTCGTCGATTTGCTCGCTGCTCTTTACGGCGACTGCCCGCCCTGAAAGGAGAGCCATGGCAGGACGAAGGAGTTTACCTTTCTTTCCGAAGATGTAGTTGATAACCTTGTTGACCAGGCTGTTGGAGGTTCTGAGCTCCTTTCGGATGTTACGCTGCACCCGCTCCAAATCGCCTAGAATAGGCTCATAGACCTTATCGATCGCATTCTTTGTTGACATTCAGCTATCTCGTTTCTGAGGTTATACCATAGCGGGTTAAGAATTACAAGGAATGGCGCTCGGAATGCGGCGCGCTCGTGGTCACCCCGCAATCGCGGGGTGACCCGCCACGCCGTCGCCGCTATAATTCCAAAATGAATCGGAATCGAATACTTCTGCTTGTTCTCGTTCTGGGAGCAGCAGCACTGCTTCTTATACCGTTCGGGCGCAGGGGCCGCTCGGTTCATCCGCTTCCCGATGCGAAGCAATCACAATTGGCCCCCCTAGTCAGCTACATCGAAGAAAACTACAAGACCCCTACCGACTACGTAGTCACGACGTTTGCCAACCATAACATCGTATTCCTCGGCGAATATGGGAAAATCAGACAGAACGTAGAGCTCGTCCAGCGGCTCATTCCTCTCCTGTACAAACAGGGAGTTCGAAACCTTGGCATCGAGTACGCACTGAGCTCCGACCAGTCGCTGATAGACCGTTTGACAACCGGCGCAACCTACGATGAAAGCCTTGCCAAGAAAATCCTGTTCGACTACCTGGTGATCTGGGGTTACCAGGAGTATGCCGGAATCTTCAAGGCCGCGTGGAGCTTCAATCGAAGCCTGCCCGTCGGTGCGCCGCCGTTTCGGGTGGTCGGGCTCAATGTTGCGGAGAACTGGCAGTACATCAAGACAAAACAGGACGCATCGAACCCAGCCGTGCTTCACAAGGTTTTTGCAAACGGAATCCCCGACGAACATATGGCGTCGCTCATAGAGAAACGGTTCGTTGCCGCGGGAGAGAAAGCCCTCATCTACCTCAATACTCGCAGCGCGTTCACTCGATACGAGAGCCCGGGCTATTCCGACAGCATGCGCAAGATGGGGTTCACACAAACCCAACGGGTCGGGAATATCATCTACGACAAGATCGGGCAGCGCAGCTTCACGATCCTCTTGCATCAGCCGTGGCCTTCCTCAAAGAATCAATCAGGAGAAACCTACCCCGTTGACGGCGTCATTGACAACGTCATTGCCAGGCTGCCGCCCGACCGGAGGGAAGCGGGTTTCGACGTGGAGGGGACGGTCTTCGCAGGTCTCAGGCTCGGCAATTCCGATTTCTCGGCCAAGGATTCCAGCACAACATTCGGAAATGTCTGCGACGGTTACGTTATACAGGGTAGGCTCTCCGACTATCGCCCGGTAGCTCCCATTCCGGATTTCATCAATCAAGAGAATCTGCAAACGGCACTGAGAGAGTTTCCGGGTCCAAAGGTGGAAAATCTCGAGCCTTCGAACCTCAACCAGTTCATAGCGTCCAATCTCGGACAACTGGGACGGTTCCTTTCCACCTTCAAATGAGGCAAGAAAGGTGCGCGTGTTGTTGGTAGAGGACGAACAGGGAGTCGCCCGCTTCGTTCGTCAAGGAATGAGTGAGGCCGGATATGCCGTCGACATCGCCTACGACGGCGCCGAGGGGCTCGGCTATGCACGCGGCGGCAACTACGACCTACTGATCATCGACGTCATGCTGCCCGAGCTCAACGGCATCGAGATCGTGAAGGAGGTTAGGAAGACGGGCGACCGAACGCCCGTCATTCTTCTCACAGCGCGGGACGGCGTGGAAGACCGCGTCTCGGGGTTGGATGCGGGGGCGGACGACTACCTGGTGAAGCCATTCGCCTTCCCCGAGCTCCTCGCCCGCGTGAGGGCTCTGCTGCGTCGTCCGCCGAAACACGAAGCAAAGGCTCTCAAGTTCGAAGACCTCGAAATGGATCTCGGACGGCATGAAGTTCGTCGCGGCGATCGACGAATCGACCTTAGCCCGAGGGAGTTCGCCCTGTTGGAGGTCTTGCTTCGCCATCCTCGCCAGGTGCTTACTCGCGTTCAAATCATGGAACACGTCTGGAGCTTCGACTTTTCCTCCGAAACAAATGTCATCGACGTCTATGTCGGATACCTTCGTCGCAAAATCGATCGCGGCTCTGACCAGAAACTCATTCGCACGGTCCGTGGCATCGGCTATCTTCTGGACAGCTCGAATGCTTCGTAGGCTGGTCGCCTCCATTCGACGTCCCTCTATCAGGCTGCGAATCACCGCCTGGTACGTTCTCGTCCTCGGACTCACCTCCCTTTTTACCGGAGGGCTTCTTTACTTGGAGCTCGGCAGAAGCCTCCTCGACTCGGTCGACCTCTCCCTCCAGGCAGCCATGTCTCAGGCGGCCGGAACGATCGAAGCAGAAAAGTCGGGACCGGTGTTCCGCAACAAGGGGGACGTCGACGTGGTCGTGCGCAACCGGGGCCAACTCAACTTCGCGGTTCGGCTGCTGTCAAAAGACAAGCAGGTCGCCGACGGGGACGGCGCCTTCCGCAATGGCCCGCTATGGCCCGCAGCCGAAGAGGGCTTCGCCACCGTGGCAGGAAGAGGTGGAAGCTGGCGCGTACTAACCGAATCGATCAATGCCAAGGAGGAGCCCGTGCTTGGCTGGATTCAGGTAGCGGAACCGATCACCTACGTTACCGATGCGATGGACCACTTGAAAACGGTTCTCCTGCTGGCGATTCCGTTGATGCTCCTGCTTGCGGGCGCGGGCGGTGTGCTGTTGGTTCATGAAGCGCTCAAGCCAATCTCGAAGGTCATTGCCACGGCGCAATCGATCAGCTCGAATGATCTCAGCGGCCGCATTGCCTACACCGGTCCCGAGGACGAGCTCGCCCGACTGGCGAGAACCTTCGACCGGATGATCGACAGACTCCAGGAGGCATTCGAGCAAGAGAGGAGATTCTCCGCCGATGCCTCACACGAGCTCCGAACGCCCCTGACCGCGCTCAAGGGCCAGATCGAGGTCGCCTTGTCGAGAGACCGCACGCCTGCGGAATATCGTGAAATTCTCAACGCACTCATGAAGGAGTCGAATCGCCTTGTCCGACTCGCCAACGACCTGCTCCTCCTTTCCCGAATTGGGATTCCGCGCCGACCGGCCGCTGAGGAAAGCGTAAATCTCGGCGATCTCGTTCTGGCGACGGTCGAGCAGATCTCCCCGTTTGCGGAGTCCAAGGGACTATCACTGACGACCACTGTACCGGACACGCCCGTCGAGACCGTCGGAGACTTCAATCAGCTGGCACGGCTGTTTCTCAACCTCCTGGACAATGCCGTGAAGTACACTCCGCAGGGGGGTGCGATTCGCACCTCCGTGAACCTGAGCGCGCCCGCATGGGTTGAGGTGGCGATCGCCAATACCGGTCCGGGGTTTTCGCGGGAACATCAGGCCCATGTCTTTGAACGTTTCTACCGCGTCCAGACCGACCGATCAAGAGACAGCGGGGGATCGGGGCTCGGACTGGCGATCGCGAAGGAAATCGTCCATTCTCACGGGGGGCAAATCATTGCCGAAAGCGAGCCGGACGGGGTTACCACCTTTACAGTGAGACTCCAAGGAAGAGCTTTCGGATAGAATCGAGTGGACGCGGGTGTGCCGAATAGGTAACTTCAAGCATAACGGCGGCTTGTCAGAGACAATTCAGACGCTCCGCCGCTTAAAAGGAGGTAATGTGGGTACCAAAAACCGAATAGCCCTTTCTCTCGGTTTCATGGCGGTCTTCGCGTTGGTGAGCGCCGGGAGTGTTACAGCTCAGACAAACCCAACCGCCGACGGCGTGATCTCTCCAGGAGAGTACAGCAGCGATAGCGTCGACGGGCCAGTGCATCTCTTTTTCCGATTCGATTCAACAAGGATCTATCTCGCAGTGGAGGGCCGCACGAACGGCTGGGTCGCGATAGGCCTGAACTCCAGACGTATGAACGGAGCGCAGATCTTCATGGGCTACCTCTCGAACGGTCGTTCGGAGTTTTCGACTCAGGCGGGAGTTCGTCACAGCCATTCCGAATCAAGTGATTTTGCCGCTGTCGAGCACGGAATCGGCGAATCCGGCAGTACGACGACAATGGAGCTCGTTCTCGATCGTGCCTCGTTCCTCGATCCCGGGCAGTCGACTCTCGATGTGATTTACGCCCTCGGAGGCAGCGATAGCTTCCGGCAATACCACAGCTTCAGGAGCTCGACCTCCCTTCCGATCGATTAGGAGATTTCGCCTGTCTACGGGCGCGGCCCAAGGAGCGCGAGGTATTGAACACGCTCGGCACTTGGGCTACGCTCGAACTTTATGGTTACGATAGACTCTTCGAAGCCTCTGATAGTGCAAAGCGACAGCAGCCTGCTCCTTGACGTACATGCCAACCAGGCCGAAAGCGCGCGAACCGATATTGCTCCCTTCGCTGAGCTCGAAAAATCACCTGAGCACATACATACCTACCGCATTTCGCCTCTCTCTCTGTGGAACGCCGCATCCGCCGGGTTCGACGCCGAGACGGTCATCGGCCGCCTCGAAGCGTGGACGAAGTTTCCGATCCCCGAGAACATCCTGTTCACAATCAAGGAAACGATTGCCCGCTTCGGCAAGCTGAGGCTGGCCGCAACAAACGATCCGGAACACCTCTTGCTCGTCGTGGACGAGGATACGGTGAAGGCGGAGCTTCGATCGCAGCGAAAGATCGCGAAGCTTCTGACCGAAACGGAGGAAGGCTTTCTCATCCGCCTCTTGGATCGGGGCACGATAAAGCAGGAGCTCGTGCGCATCGGCTACCCGGTCAAGGACGAGGCCCCGCTCGTCGAGGGCCAACCACTGGCGATACGTGTTCGAGAACAGACCGGAGGAGGAATACCGTTCTCCGTGCGGGACTATCAATTGGAGGCTGCCCAAACCTTCTACGGCTCGGGCGAGCCGGGGACCGGCTTCGGGACCGTCGTCCTTCCCTGTGGCGCCGGCAAGACCGTAGTCGGCATCGCGGTCATGGACATCCTGAAGACCAACACCCTGATCCTCTCTACGAATGTGGCGGCCGTACACCAGTGGATCGACGAGCTCGAAGACAAGACCCACCTGACTCGAGCCGATATCGGTGAGTACACCGGCGACAGGAAGGAGGTCAGACCGGTAACGGTTTGCACCTACCAGGTCCTCACCTGGCGACCCGACAAAGAGGCGGATTTCCCCCACTTCCGGATCTTTCGTGAGCGGCAATGGGGTCTCATAATCTACGACGAGGTCCATCTACTCCCGGCTCCGGTCTTCCGCGTCACTGCCGAGATACAGGCGGTCCGCCGACTCGGTCTTACCGCCACACTGGTCCGAGAGGACGGACACGAAGAGGATGTGTTCTCACTGGTTGGGCCGAAGCGCTACGACGTCCCGTGGAAGGAGATGGAAGCCAAGGGCTGGATCGCGGTCGCCAACTGCTATGAGATCCGGGTCGACCTTCCCGAATCACTCAAAATACCCTATGCAACCGCAGACAAGCGCGGCAGGTACCGCATTGCCGCTGAAAACCCGGTGAAAATCGATATCGCGAAACAGCTCATCGCCAACCACCGCGAGGACTCGATTCTCGTCATCGGCCAATACCTCAACCAGCTCGACGAACTGGCAAAGGCACTCGACGCCCCACTGATCAGTGGGCAGACCCCGAACCAGGAGCGCGAGCGCATTTACGCCGACTTTCGTACGCGTCGCTACCAGGTGATCATCGTCTCGAAGGTTGCCAACTTCGCGATCGATCTTCCTGACGCGTCGGTGGCCATTCAGGTCTCAGGGACCTTCGGCTCACGGCAAGAGGAGGCACAGCGGTTGGGCAGGATTCTAAGGCCCAAAGAACGCAACTCTTTCTTCTATTCCCTCGTCTCGCGTTACACATCCGAGGAGGAGTTCGCGGCCAACCGGCAGAAATTCCTGACGGAACAAGGCTACAAGTACCATATTGAATTGTGGGATGAGTAGGTGGGCCCACGCGAACCGAATCCCGACATGGAGCAGTGGAAGAGCGCGCTGCTGACGCTTCCCGACGAAGTCTTCTTCGACATCATGCGGAATTACCTCGGAGAGCTTCGCACTCCGTTCAACAAGCACACCCTGATCGAAGAGCTCTCGACGTTTCTCCGGCGCAACGAGACCCAAGAACGAATTCTCGAACACATCGACGACGCAGACGCCGAGGTGCTCACTGCCGTCCATCTCCTCGACCGGCCCACCGTGGGCAGCCTCTTCACCTTCTTCGAAGGATCGATGAGCTACCTCGAGCTGCACTACCTCCTTCTCAACCTTCAGGAGCGGCTTCTCATCTTCGTAGACAACATGGAAGGACACCAGCGATTGCACCTCAATCCGTTTCTGTCACGGCTCCTACGGAGCCGCGTAGTCGACGCCGGAAGGCTCTTTCCGTCCGAATCCTGCGACCTTGGAAGTGTAAGCGCTCCGTGGCCTACGGAGGCGCTCATTCTTGCTCTCTACTCCCATCTATCCGCGGCTCCGGACCTTCTCAAGGCGGACGGCGCGATAAAGAAGCGGGCGTTTGAAGAGATAGAATCAGTTTTCCCGGAGCTCGGCGCCGGTAAAGACAAGACTCATCGCGTCCGCCTGGTGCTCTCCGCTCTTATTCGGCTCGGTCTCGTAACCGACAACCGCGGGGTGGTCCGGCCGGACTACTCCCGCTGGCGCGCATTTGTGCGGCCGGACGCACGCAGCCGACGAATCCTCTTTTGGACCGCACTACTTCAGGCGATTGCCACGGATGAAGCCGCTGCTACAGATGCATCGCCCCAATCCGTGCGAGCAATGGAAGAGGACGCACGGGTGCTCTTGGGATTTCTGACAAACCTCCCGACCGGCCGGGCGTTCGGGAAGCTCGCGCTCAGTAGGCTCTTGGGAGTCTTCGGTTCGCTGCACGCATTTCCTCCGGAAAGAAGTGGCCGGGCTCCCGACAAGAAACACAACGTGCAGGACAAGCTCGTTTATGCACTTGTCCAGCTCGGACTGCTCTTCCCCGTCTCCCCCGACGGAGAGTCGGAGAAAGAGCGCTACGCCGTCAATCCATACCTCTCGGCCGCGGCGCCTCCTGAGCCACGATCGGTCATGATCGAGCCAGACTTCCAGTTGACGATGAAACCGACCGTAGAGTTTGGCGACGGCATCGTCGTGGCCATGATGGCGGAGATTCGGCGCTACGATGTCTATCCTCGCTACGAGATCACAAAACGATCCTTCGTCCGCGCTCTCGAACAGGACTACACCAGCAATGAGCTCGTCGATCTTCTCGAGCGACTCGGCGAGTCGAAGCTGCCTCAGAACGTGCGATTCAGCTTGAGCAACTGGGAGAAGGAGTACCGAGGTCTTGCGCTATTTCGAGGAATCGTGCTGACGGCAGACACCGAACGACGCCATTTGATCGAGCACTCGGAAGCGATGAAGCCGTGGATTCTCCGAACCCTCGCGCCGGGGGTCTATCTGCTCGACGACCGGAACGTTGTCGAATGGACGAGGGCGTTGAAACGCTCGGGAATAGACCCCATTCCGCCCGTGCAGGAAACCGCGGCGATACGAAGCGACGACCATAGCGGCCCTGTCTTTCATTCTCTCGGACACCCACCGTCATTCCACCGTGAAGAGCACGGGCACAGCCGGGCGAAGAACCAAACCGGAGGAGAACGGTCGAACCGCAAAGGCGAGCTCGTCACGTCACTCCTCGCTACCCTTCAGAAACTCGAGCTCTCTCCCGAAACGAGCTCAGAGCTTGCCGCGCGCATCAACAAGAAGCTCATCCTGTTCCCACGACAGCTCGAGCAGGCACAGACGAAGCAGGACAAGAACGAAGCCAAAGGGTTGGACTACGTGGGAAAGGTTCGCCTCGTCGAGCAAGCGCTGAGAAGCGGGTCGGACCTTCTCGAAATCCTCGAGCGAACCTCGAACGGCACTACGCGCCGTCTGCTGGTGCATCCGAGCGAAGTACGAAAATCAGGAAACGACCTTATGCTCTACGGCAAGACCCTGCCCGACAATGAGAACGTCCAAATCAAGGTTAGAAAGATCGGACTCGTACGCAAGTTGAAGAGCTCTCTCTACGCGCCCTAGACCTCCGGTGCCTCCGTGGCTTCGGACGGGTATTCATTTCCAGTGAAGAGTCTAAACTGGGCGTACGCCTGATGGAGCAGCATCTCTCCCCCTCCGATGAGAGCGCAGCCTGCCGAGGCAGCCCGCCTGAGAAACTCCGTTCGCGGCGGCGCGTAGATGAGATCGTAAACCACCTCACTCCCTCGGAATCGGTAGCTCGGAAGCGGGTCTCCACCCACGTTCGGAGTCATGCCGACGCTCGTCGCCTGGACAACTACATCGTAGCTCCCGCGGTCCCGGACATCGTTTGCTCGGATCCAGTTACAGCCGAATTGCCTGGCCAGCTTTTCTGCCCGCTCGTGAGTCCTGTTGACGATCGTGACTGCGCTGCCGCTCCGCACGAGGCCCGCAACCACGGCCCGGGCCGCGCCGCCGGCACCCACGACAAGCACGGTGCGTCCCCGAAGACGATCTTGCAGCCGAGAGCGCAACGGTACGAGGAACCCCTCGATATCGGTGTTGTAGCCTTTCCACCCCTGTTCGTATCGAACGAGCGTGTTGCACGCACCGACTTCCCCCACGCTCCTATCGCTCGAGCCGAGGAGATCAATGATGGCCTCTTTGTGGGGGATCGTCACCGAAACGCCGTCTATCGGCAGCTCCTCGGCAAGCTGCATGAAAGCAGAGATACTGTCGACGCGAATCGGGATGTATACAGCGTCAAGCCCGAGCGAGCGGAGCCCGGGATTGTGGATCCAAGGCGAACGCGAGTGGAGTACCGGATTGCCGATGACGCAGAAGATGCGTGCGCTCGTTCCGACCTCGCCGATGCGGTAGATGCTCCGCAGGGTCTCGGGCGGAAGGTGTCCCGGTCCCGAATTGGCCCTCCCCGCCGTGCTGTAGGTAAGCAGCGATGCGAAGCGATTCGGCAGAACGACGGTCGGCAATCCCCACTCGCCCATTCCGACAAGGATTGCCTTCGCCTCGCCGATCCGGCGAGCCGTGACCAGTAAGTCTAGAAGATCGGAGGTGGTTTGCGGCATTACCGTGGCCTTTGGAATCTCGCCCGCGTTTCGTGGAAGCGCACCGATACGGTCGGCAAGGTTCGAGGGAATGCCCGAAAAATCGAATAACGAGCGAATGATCTTTGTCCCATGGTCTGCCGCTTTCGAATCGAGGCGAGGAGCAGCGAGATCTTCTTCGAGGTCGACAAACGTCCACAGCCCCTCGAGGGAGCGCTCGAGGACCTTTATCCGCTCCGGCTCGGGGGTGCTTCGGTCGCCTCCCTCGTCAGCGCGCCTGTAGGTGAGAATCGTGGGGAGACCCACCGACTCCGGAAAGCGCGCGAGGTGCGTCAGCTCACTCTCAGAAAGGAAGTCCGCACGCAACTCAACGAGATCCACCCGTTTTCGTTCTTGCTCGACGATGGCGAGATCCTCGTCGAGCGTGGCTTCAGTGAGCGAGAGGCAGATTTTTGGCGGTCCCTGGCCCAAAAGCTCGTACAACGATCCTCCTAGAAGTCACCGCGGTATACATAGAGATCGGACAAGCGATCGTCGGTAAAAAAAAGGCGAGCCCTGACGGGGAATCCGCGATCGGGGAGAATGAATATTTCCGAGTCCAGGCCGACGTGAAACGGTTTGCCGAGAACCTGCTCCACAGCGCCTCTGCTATCGCCCATACTCACCCCCCCTATCACCGTTCCGACGAAACGTCGGTCGACCCGAACCTGCCACACACGATCGCGGAACCAGAAGAGGTAGGAGTGGTCAGGATAGTAGAACACCACGTCGTCCTCCCATGCGCTACGACCACGGACGGGGAACACTTGCTCCGGAGCGCCGAACGTCTCCGTCGCGGTCTTCAGCGTCATTCCGAGCAACGTCGCGAGTGGCCGCCCTCCCGGCAGAGTAGGAGTCGAATCTTGAGGGTTGGCGACGGCGCCCGTCGAAGGGTCGGTCGACGTGGCTCCTGTTGCCGAGTCGTGATCGGTACGCTGCGGGGCCCCGGTCGATGTTGGTGCTGCAGACGACTGCGTCTCCTGAGCCGGGAGCGCGATCGGAAGCAGCATGAAAGAGACAATCGCCAGGATGACTGTGAGCACGAGATTCGAGTCGCGTTTCGTCATTTCTTCTCCCCGTCATTCGCGCTCCCAGGAAGTATCTTCTCAAGATCGGGAGGCAGCTTTTGGCCGGTCGGCAGGAACGCCGCGGCCTGCTCGGCAAACCTTCGGGCGGATCCAATCTCGCCGGCGTGCAGATAGTATTGTGCAATTGAAATCAGAGCCGGCAGGTTTTCGAGATTCTCGAGGAGGGCTGATCGCAGATCACTGAGTTGCGCGGAAGGATCGCTCTGAATGCGGCTCCGCAGGTAGTACAGGGAGCTCATCGTGTCGGGCAGCCCATTGTTCGAAAGGTTCTGGTCGATCATCGTACGCGCCCGCTCGCGCCGGCCCGCATCGATCAGAGCACTAATCTCCTCGACCAGGTATTTCGGGTTGCTGGGAGCAGCGGCACGGAGCTTTTCCGCGAATTCAAGTGTTTTCGCCCTGTTCCCTAGAGAGCTGTAGATGGTGTAGGCCTGGCGAAGGGTGTGTTCGTTCGACCGGAGCGCCAACAACCGATCCACATAGGTGGCCGCAGCCTTCCAGCTCCCCGTGTCGATTGCGTCGGTCACGAGAAGCTCGAGGCTGTCGGCTCCGGTCGAGCTCTGTCCATCGCTCGGCGCGAGGTACTGCCCCCCTTCGGCCGCCTTGCCAGTCTCGATCAACGCCTTGCCATATGCATCCGAAAGCTCGGAATTGGAGGGGAACGTCTTAACTCCACCCGCGAGCGTGGAGACTGCCGCACTGAGATTCCCGTTCTCCTTCTGCAGCTGTGCTTCGAGGAGAATCGTCTGAGGAGTCGGACTCCCAAGCTCCTTCGCCTTCGTCAGGGCGTCGAGCGCCTTGGTATATTCCTTCTGCGCTTCATAGATCTTGGCCGATAGGACCAGCCCGGATCGGGAGCCGGGATCTGCCGCGAGCGACTTGTCGACGGCTCCCCGAGCGGCGGTATAGGAGCCGAGCCTGAACTGGACCTCCGCGAGGAGGCGGTAGACTTCACCGTCGGTTGGAATCATATTCATAAGGTTCTCAAGAGTCAGGTCGGCCTGATTGTACTCTCCGAGATCGATCAGTATCCGTGCCTTTCCAATTGCCGCCGGATAGCATGAAGAATCGACGTTGAGCGCTTTTTCGTAGTTCACCAGCGCCCCTGAGTTGTCCCCTTTTCGTTCATCGATAAATCCTTTGAGGTAGGGGGGAAGAACGGAGTTCGGATTGAGCTTCTCCGCGTTATCGAGCGCCTCCCGACTCGCCTCGACGACGTCCGGGCTGTCGGAAAAGAGCACTGCCATCGGAGGGATGATCAGTGTCAGGAAAGAGACATCGGCCTGGCTGACCGACGGAAACTTGCCGGCCTGAACCTTCTGGAAGAGCTCGGGATATATGCTTGCGGCAGGCGGAAAGATCTGATACTCGGGCTTGAGGTAGATTGGGTAGAGGACCTGTATCATCTTGTAGGCGACGTATGAGAGCTCGAGACCCTCCGTTGAATAGCCGGCAGTCGACTCACCGAGGGAGGCCTCTGCGCGAACAAGTGATCGAGGGGAGGCGATCCCGAGATTCTTGAGGCTTTCCTCTATGATCGGCGAAGGTCCCGCCACGCCCGCCGCGCTCCCTTCGGTCGGGCTCGGGGTCGTCGCGCACCCGACGGTAATAAGGGTGACCGCGAAGAGCGCTGCTATCGTCAATCCGGGTCGTATCATCGGCGTCTTCAGTGCGGGCTATACGACAGGCTCTTCATCCTCGTCGCCCTCCTCACCCTCTCCCGGTCTCCTCACGCGGACGAAGTGCGCAGCGAGAAAAATCATACCGAGGATCACGATGAGTAGCGGCCACCACTCAGAGGCAAACCGAACGAATCGAACCGAAACGACACGAAGACTGAAGGGAAGGAAGATCAACGCAAGAATGACGATTGCTATGCTCGGCACAAGCAGCACTGCACGAGCGTTCCCTTTCTTCAACAAAGCATAGGGCACGATCGAAACCCCGGTAATTGCCATAAAGACCGGCCAGATTCGAATGAGACTGTGCCATGACATGAAGCTGTTTCCCACGAGAAAGTAGAGACCGCCAAGCCCCATGAGCATTCCCGGGAATGCATAGACCTCGGCGGCCCCGCGCATGAGAACAGCATACAGAATCAAGAGTCCGAGGAGAACGAAGATCACCGGCCACAATGCGGTAAGATTCCGCAAGTAGCCGAAGGTCCAGAGCAGAAGAAGTCCCCCAACCAGGAGTAGTAGGACTCCGATAACAAGCAGCTTGTTGGGGAACCGTCGCGCCCTGTCTTCCATTCTCCCTCGAATGCTACCGCCTACATGTTGGCGATAAGCTGATTTCCGAACTCGCTCGTCGACACCTCGCGCGCGCCTTCCATCAGCCGTGCGAAGTCATAGGTGACCGTCTTGTTTCGAACCGCAGCGACCATTGCCCTGTCGATAAGAGCGGCCGCTTCGTTCCAACCCATGTATTCGAACATGACCCGCCCAGAAAGAATGACCGAGCTCGGATTGACCTTATCCTGTCCGGCGTACTTCGGAGCGGTACCGTGAGTCGCTTCGAAGACTGCTATGCCGTTTTCGAAGTTGATGTTTGCGCCAGGGGCAATCCCAATTCCTCCAACCTGTGCCGCCAACGCGTCGGAGATGTAGTCACCGTTGAGATTCATCGTCGCAACGACGTCGTACTCCGCGGGCCTCGTCAGAATCTGTTGGAGGAACGCATCCGCAATGACGTCCTTGATAAGTAGCTTCCCCTCGGGGATCTTTCCTCCGGTCTCTTCCCAGGTTACGGTCTTGTCGGCGAACTCCTTTTTCGCTAGCTCGTAGCCCCACTCTCTAAACGCACCTTCGGTGAACTTCATGATGTTTCCCTTATGCACGAAGGTTACGCTCTTTCTTCCGTGTTCGAGAGCATACTGAATCGCGGCGCGAACGAGACGCTCCGTTCCGGTCTTGCTGATCGGTTTGATACCGACCCCGGAATCCTCGCGAATATCCCAACCCATCCTCTCTTTCAGGAAAGTGATGAGCTCTTTGGTTTTCGGCTCGCCCGCTTTCGTTTCGTAGCCGGCATAGACGTCTTCTGTGTTCTCTCGGAACACGATCATATCGATGAGCTCCGGGTGTTTCACCGGAGAGGGTATTCCCGCATAATGCTTCACTGGGCGCTGGCATACGAAGAGATCGAGGCGCTGACGCAGGGTCACATTCAGACTTCTGATCCCGCCACCCACCGGGGTGGTCAACGGCCCTTTTATCCCGACCAGATAGGTCTTGAACGCATCGAGGGTAGCCTCAGGAAGCCATTCGCCCGTCTTGTCGAACGCCTTCTGTCCTGCAAGTACCTCTTTCCAGGCGATCTTCCTCTGCCCTTTGTAGGCCTTCTCGACCGCCGCATCGAAAACGCGCACGGATGCCGCCCAGATGTCCGGCCCGATCCCGTCGCCTTCGATGAAAGGAATGATCGGTTCGTCCGGTACGACAAGCTGATCTCCACGTTTCGTGATTCGACTTTCCATTCAACTCTCCTGTAGGCCGGCATTCTAACAAATTGGGCGCTCCTTGCCAACAGAGTACTGTTTGTGATACGATCCGGCCGAACCGAAGAGCTCCCGCAACGACCTAATCGATGACTGCCCTCCGCATTGCGCCAACGCTCGGGGCGGTCTCCGCCGATGAACGGGCGGCGCTTCGATGCAGCCATTACGTTGGGGGACAGAGGAAAGATGATCTACAGGCGTGCGCTTCTCCCGGCTACATTGCTCACGGCCTTTCTACTCGCCGGCTGCAGTTTTTCGAGCTCCTATTTCGTGACCGGCCTTGGGACCCAGAAAGCGGTCGTGAGTCAAATGTTTCGCGGAGTCGCCGACAAGGCAAACAGCCCCGAAAGACGATTCGTTTACATCCAGGAAATCGTCAAGGCGCTCAGGGCGAAGAGAGAGACCGCCAAGCTCAATCTCTTTCTCAGCGACTACGTTGCACAGCACAAGAAAGACGTCTACGACGCCTACTATCTATACGTCGTGGCGGAAAACTACCTCAACGAGAAGGCGGTGCCTTTTGCCATCCATTATTTCGATCGGATACTCGAAAACTACCCCGATCTCCTGGTTCACGGAACGTCGATACACTACCTTTGTCTCTCGCAACTCATCAAGATAGTCAAAGATCCTCAGCAGAGGGTTTCCTACTACAAAGAGCTCATTTCCCGGTTCGGCAACAAGATCAAGAAGGGCCCTACCTACTATTATCTTGGCCAGACCTATACCGAACTCGGAGAGTGGGATCTCGAGATGCAGGCCTACAAGAACTTCCTTGGCTCGCCCGATCCGAGTGTTCCGAACGTTCCGGGTGCGCGGGCTCAGGTGACCTACCTTATCGACATGTACGACTATCCAAAAAAGGATTGGGCGATGTCGAGCCTGACCAAGTTGGTCGATGCGATCAGGTATGCGATCTACACCCGGAACACGAGACTGCTCGCGCGTTACCGAGCAAAGGTCGGTTTCTTTGCCCGTTCGTGGGAGTCCGAAAGCATGCCGGTGGATCAGGAGTTCCTCAACGACTTCGATGTTTTCATGAACCCCCAGGTCTACGCTTCGAATACCCTGGACGTCGACTCCAACTCCAAAGAGGCATATCTGCGGACGGGAGGATGGTCCTATCGAATCGAGACTTGGTATCTCTACTTCCGCAAGATCAACTTCCCTGAAGATCCCAACGTCCAGGGCAAATGGGAGTGGGCAGGGATCTACTTCGGCGAGAAGCCCTTCTCGGGTGCGGGCGGATCTTGAGCGCCGCCGTATGAGGGTTGAACAGCTGCTGTCGAGGAGCGTGGTCGCCGCCGTCGCGTCGCTTCTCGTACTCCAGTCGGTATTTCCCGAGGCTCTGCCCGTCGCACCGGATCGTCCCGAACGCGGTACTCCGTCCGAGAACAAGAATGTCACCGTGGCCCCTGCCCCGGCATCCCATTTCCCCGGCGCTTCCGCTGAGTCCAATCTGACTGGGACTGCCTCGCATGAGCTCTCGCCGATGAACGGCAGCTCAGTGATCAGCAGCTCGGGAATCGATCCCATTCGGGCAGAGGATCCGGGTATGAGCGTCGCTCCGATGGCCAGTCTCGACATGGCCTCGACCGACGGCTCCGAGACAACGGACTTGTCCGGAAACCAACTTCCAACCTCGCTCAGCCCGAGTCACACCTCTTCGAGAGAGGAACAGACGGTGATCGCGACTGACGTCCAACCGGGAGCCGCAGCGTATAGACCAAGCGCCTATTCTGCTCGGAAACGTGCGATGACGTCGATCTCTCGTCTATCCGAGCCTCTGAGCCCGGAACAGGGCCACGTTGGTCCTGAGGTTTTCTCTGAGAACATTCCGATGAACAACCTGATCAAACGCTACATGAAGGCGTATACCGCTCCTTCCGGGCTCGACTGGCTGCGAGTCGTGCTGCGCAGGGCCGAGCCTTTCCGCAACTATATTGCATCGAGAATTCAGCATTATCACATGCCCCCGGAGCTGCTCTATCTGCCGATCGTCGAGTCAACCTACAGCCCCTATGCCGTCTCCTATTCTGGGGCGGCGGGACTCTGGCAATTCATGACCAACAGTGTCTACCCCTACGGGCTGCATATCAACGAGTGGATCGACGAACGGTACGATTTCTGGAAGTCGACCGACGCGTCACTGGAGAAGCTCAAATACAACTACGAACAGCTCGGCGATTGGCTTCTCGCCCTTGCCGCTTATAACGTGGGCCTGAACTATGTCCAACGGGCGGTAGATCGTACCGGGATTCATGATGTCTGGGAGCTCGGCGAGAAGGGCTATCTTCCCTACGAGACCATGGTCTACATTCCGAAGTTTCTCGCGATCGCTGCGGTATGCAGCTATGCCGGACGCTACGGACTTCCAACGAGTTGGGAGACAGGGCCCCATTGGACCCGGGTCAAACTGGATCAGGCGGTAGACCTGCGTATCCTCGCGCGGCAAACCGGAGTCAACGAGTCGCTTCTCCTCGAGGGCAACGCTGAGCTGCGTTACCATATCACTCCACCCGGTAATTCGAATTACTACTTGAAAGTCCCTCAACGCGACAGTAAGGTAATCGAGCAGGTTCTCAAGCAGCAGAAGTCTCACCTCATGAGGTTCTACCTCTACACCGTGCGGTCGGGAGACACGCTGTATGACCTGTCGATGTATTATGGGGTGCCGATTTCGATGATTCTTCAGTACAATCCTGGGGTATCGGCCCGTTATCTGCAAATCGGGCAGCGACTGGTCATTCCCGGTCTCAAGAATGTCCCGCCCTACTCGCATGCTGCCGTCGCCGCGCGCCCCGCGCCCGGCCCGAAGATCACGCTTCATGATCCGACAGGGAGTTTCACGGGCCTGTATACGGTCAAGAAGGGAGACACGCTTTGGGGAATCTCGAAGCGCTACGGTATTACGGCTGCGGAGCTCGCGAAAGTGAACGGTATCCAGGAATCGACCATCATTAGAGACGGAACGGTGCTCCATGTCCCCGGAGTGGGAGCGCTGATAATCCAGGGAGCAGACTGACGTGGGGCGGCGACTTCTCGGGGTAGCGGCTGCATGCGTGGTTGCCGTCGGGCTTCTGTTCGTCTCTCCGCTGCTGCTCGCCGAAGGCAGTCTCCCGAAGCCGAGCTATAGCTCCTTCGTCGATTGGCAGAAGAACAGAATCACGATCGATGCCTCGGTCGAGGTGTCATCCCTCGCAACAATGGTTCCCGATGCTCGGTCGAAGGCAGAACAACTCATACGCGCCGATCAAACTTCGATGATTGAGAACACTCTCTTCCCGATCGTAGCAGATTCCTTTCACACTGTGGGAGATCTGGCCTCCACGTCGGCTCGAACATTCACAGCGCTGCAGAACCTCATAAAACCGGGAAACGAACAATATGCAAAGCTCTCCACCGATCTCAGCAAGGTGACGGTCCGATACCAGATCCCCATCTTCCCAAACCTCGGGAGCATATTCGTCAACCAGATTAAGGCCAACCCGCCCAATCCGCTTCTCGGCTTCGTTCCTACGACGAAGTTCAGTGGAATCGTGATCTACGCCAAGGGGGAGCTTCCTGTCCACGGAGAGAGCCGAAATAGCGAACTCGAGCCCAGTCTCTTTCCGCGAATCTGGGACCAAAACATGGATCTCCTCGCGTCTGCGGACACAGTCGATCCAAAGGTTCTCAGGGGCGAGGGTATGGCTGCATTCTCCGACAACACGGACGAGAAACCTTTTACCTCGCGTATCGGGTTGGTACCATTCCATACGGTGGCGGTGGGCATATTCGGCAAGCACCCCACCGACGTCATAATCTCGAATCAGGCTGCCGCGCGGATACTGGCCTCGCCGGACAATATCCGCCTCTTGACCGAAGGACGCATCCTCATCATCACTGATCTTCCCCGCCCGAATGTTACTTCGGGCGGATAGAGGTGTTTTTAATGACTCGGAGCTCAAGAATGCATACAAGAAAACTACGAATTCCCGCCCTCATCGTGGGGGTAATGTGCGCATCCATACTCGCATCCTGCTCAGGGGGCAAGATCGGATACGGTGTCGTGCTTTGGTCTGCAGCCAAGTCACCGGTCTCGACCGGTCAAGTCGTGACGATTAAGTCTCAATCAAAAATCAACAGCACATTCGCGATCGAAGTACCCGATGCGAAGAGCGAGATCGACATCCCAACGTGGCGGATCAAGCTCTTCTCCAGTGAGAAAGATGCTCTCAATTTCTCCGCCGGCTACTCTCCCATGATCCCACTGTTCGCTAGAGCTGCCACGAACGGCGCGCCGATCAGAGACAAGCCCGAGGCGACCGCAACTCGCGTCTATCGCCTCAGGGAGGGACAGGTAATCAAGGTCATCGCCAAACAGCAGAACACGGTGACGATCGATGGGATCGACGGACACTGGTATGAGGTCCTTACAAACGACGGCGTGCTCGGCTACAGCTTCGACGCCAACCTCAAGGTCTATAATTCATCGGATCAGAATCAGCAGCAGACGAGCGTCGGTCAGCTGCAGCTGAAGGACATCCTCTCGACCACTTATCGTCCTCAGTATTTCCAGCAGATGATCGACAACAACCGCATCGATCTCAAAAAGTTCGGACCACGGTTTGGTTTCTTCGCCGACCCCCAGACGAAAAGAGTCCGCATCGTCATGCCGGACTATAGCCTGACATTCGACTATACCAATATCAAGAATCTCGGTCCAAACGACTACTCGTTCGAAGGCACGCCGGTCGAGATGATCGCACAGACGCCCGACCAGATTCGTCTCCTCTACTCGGACTCCAAGGGCAATCAGTACGATCAGACCTTCGTCAAGGTATCGGAGGACATCGGATTCCTGGTCGAAAAAGAGAAGAACCGAAGACTTCAGCTCTACACCGTATTCCTGGACAAGACTCCCTTTTCGAGCGACTACTACGGAAAGATCGATCTGGGCCCGAACATGGGTTTCACCTGGACCGGCTTTAGCCGTCTCGTACCGGACATCATTCCTGCCGGAGCCGGCTCTTCGGGAATTGTGGATTTCCCGCTCTACCTGTCGGACAGCCTGAAGGGGCAGTACGACGGGGTGATATCGTTCGTGTTCGGCGCAACACCCATCCCGGGCACCGGCCCAGGAAGCAATGCTAACCTCGCCGCAATACCCGCGACCTCACCGGGCTCAGGCGGGGGTGGCAATGGTTCGGGGTCGAGTGCGTCCGCTACGACCTCCGGGGCGGCAACGCAGGCAAACTCCCAGCAGAACCCCAGCAACCCGACGGTCGATTTCCTCTATAGCTTTGCCGACGGTGGGGTGAAGCTGACCTATGTGCCGCCGAGTACGATCAGCAACGATACGGTAACCGGCGTGAGCTCCACCCCGATCATCATCTTTTTCTCGTTCGACGCGTCGAAAGGGTAGAATCGGGACTGCAACGTGGCGTTCGTCCAGCTTAGCGGCATCTCGCTCGCTTTCGGCGATCGTGATGTCCTCAAAGACATAAACTTCAATCTCGATACCGCCTCCCGCGCGGCGCTGGCGGGTCCGAACGGCAGCGGCAAGTCGACGCTCATGAAGGTGATGGCCGGCCTCCAGAGAGCCGACTCAGGAGAACGCGTGGTCCAAAAGGAGACCCGCATCTCCTACCTCCCTCAATCAGGAATCGTCCACCGCGGCGCGACGCTCAAACAGGAGGCGGAGCTCGCCTTCACCTCGCTCCACGAGCTCGCCCGGCGCAAGGAGGACTTGGAGGAACAGCTTGGATCCGTTCGAGAGGATGATGCCGGCACCGAACAGCTCCTCTTCGAACACCACGAAATCCAGGAGCACCTCCTCTCAGTCAATTTCTACGGACGGACCGAAACGATCGAGAGCGTCCTTGAGGGTCTGGGCTTTTCACGTTCGGACCTCGACCGCGAAACTGGGGAGTTCTCAGGCGGATGGCAGATGCGCATTGCGCTGGCGAAGGTCCTCCTCGAGCAACCCGACATTCTCCTCCTCGACGAACCGACGAACTATCTCGACATAGAAGCGCGCAGCTGGCTCGAGGGATGGCTCCAGCGATTTCGCGGCGGCTATTTCATCGTTTCCCACGATCGTTATTTCCTCGACGTGACCGTCACTGAGGTCGCCGAGCTCTGGAACGGGAGTCTCAAACGCTTCAGAGGAAACTACAGCTCCTACGAACGGAGTCGAGCGCAGGAGCTCGACGCCCTCATCGCCCGCTACGAGTCGCAGCAGGCAGAAATCGAGAAGGTGGAGGCGTTCATCAATCGCTTCCGCTACAACGCCTCCAAGGCCGCCATGGTTCAGAGCCGGATCAAATACCTCGAGAAGATCGAACGAATCGAGATCCCTGATAGCATGAAACGTATGCATTTTCGTTTTCCGCCTGCCCCTCATTCGGGCAAGCAGGTCGTCGAGCTTGCCTCCATTCACAAATCTTACGGCGACAACCAGGTCATCAAGGGGCTCGACTTGAATCTCACACGAGGGGAAAAGCTCGTCGTGGTGGGTCGCAACGGAGCAGGAAAATCGACGCTCATGCGCATCGGAGCGGCAGTCGACTCAGACTTCACGGGAGAAGTGCGCTACGGCGCAGGAGTACGCATCGGCTACTTTTCGCAGGACATGGAAAGCCACCTCCATCCAAATCTGACGATCATCGAGGAACTCGAGAAAGACGCCCCAACTCACCTCGTTCCCATGCTGCGCAATCTCCTCGGAGCTTTCCTGTTTCCCGGCGACGACATCTACAAGCCGATTTCAGTCCTGAGCGGCGGTGAGAAGAGCCGCGTTGCGCTCCTGAAGTTGCTTCTGTACCCGTCGAATCTCCTCATCCTCGATGAACCGACGAACCACCTCGACCTCCGATCGAAAGACGTCCTTCTCGACGCGCTCAAGGCCTTCACCGGCACGCTGATGTTCGTTTCGCACGACCGCTACTTCATCGAAGGGCTTGCAACCTCAGTGCTCGAGCTGGGCCCCTCCGGCGCGCGTCTGTTTCCCGGAGACTACGAATACTACCTCTGGAAAATCGACGAATCGGCCAACGGAGAGAAATCCGCACGCGCCGTGAGTGCGGGCTCCGCGAGCAAAGAAAAAGCCGCCGAAGAACCAACCAGTCCGTCGGACTCCAACCTGGCAGCGATCGATTCCGATAAGAGAGCATCGCAAGCCAACAAACCCCCTTCCACCAAAGAGAGCTCTACCGACGATGATCGTGTAGTCGGAGCGCATGAAATCGCCGGTGGCACCGGCAGCCCGAGCGCCTCGAAATCGCTGCCGAAGACGATCCTGAACAAGAAATCCGGGTCGCATGAGGTCGGCTCAATCGGCCGGGACGCCTTCTCGAACTACGAGCATCAGAAACGGGTCAAAAGCGAGATACGTAGGTTGGAGCGCGAACAGGAACAGCTACTCGCCCGACTCGAGGAGCTCGAGAACGACCACAAGAGCTTGAGCAATCTTCTTGCCGATCCTGAGATCTACACCGACGGGACGAAAGTCAAGAAGACCAAAGAGCAGCTCGATCGGAACGTCGCCGAGCAGCAGCTCCTCTCTCGTCGCTGGGAAGAGGTAGAGGCCGAGCTCGCCGATAACGTGCGCCACTAGCCGGCTCCCTTCCCTCGCCCTGCCGGAGTGTCTTCTCCCCGAGTAAGCTCGCTGCCCTTCCAAACGACATTCGGGCGGATAAGGGCGCGAAGGGTGAGATAAGAATTAAACAGCATCGTGAAGATCAGATCTGGTAGAAACCAAAGCCAGAAGGTGCGAAACGGTCTACGGGTGAGAAGCCCGGAAAGGAACGCCATTCCCGCCATGGTTGCAAAGGAGATCAGCGGCATGAGGGCCAGCAGGTGGAAGAGCGCGATGAACGGGATGACAAGGATACTCGCTGTCAAGTAAAGCATAAGATAGCCATAGGAGAGCTTCGTGTTGAGATCGGTCGAAAAGAGCCCGCCAATGTGCCATCTTACCTCCTGATCGGCGACCAGCCTTAGCGAAGTGAACGGCGCCGTCGTTACCAGCGTGCGATCCGAAATGAACGCGGAGACCTTCCAGTCGGTTTCGGTTCGCACCGCTGCGATAAGTGCGGCGTCTTCAGTGGTCGAGAATCCGAGCGATTCGAATCCGCCCACATCCAAGAGGGCTTGCCGGCGTATGGAGAGATTGTTCCCGAACCCACCGGTCGGCATGCCAATACCCACACTCCCCGCCGTATAGCCGTATTTGAAAATGTGATCGAATGCATGGAAACGCGTCACGAAACCGCCGGTGTCTCTCGTCGTGATAGCACCGATCATGAGACCCAGTTTTGGATCGGCGTAGCGCGCCGCCGAGTCGGCCACCCAGGTCGGAGGAATTGCGCAATCGCTGTCGGTAAACAGGATGATTTCGCCCGTGCATCTGCGGGTCCCGTGAGCCAGTGCGTTTTGCTTCGGATTCACCCCCGGGATGACGTCGTCCTCGGAGAGGTCGACGAGCTCGACCGGCCCTTCTGCGGCAGCAGCGTAGGCCTCCATGAGCTCGCGGGTACGATCGGTTGAGCGATCGTTGATCAGTACAAGCTGGAAGTCCTGGACGGTCTGGCTTTCGAGCGAAGAGAAAAGCAACGGCAGATTAGCTTCTTCGTTGCGTGCGGGAACGACCACCGACACGAATTGCCCTATCGACTTCCGATTCGCGCTGCCGCGAAATCCCCTCTTCTGCGAGACGGCTACGCGGGCGACACCGAGATACACTGCGAGGTGAACGAGCACAATCCCGGCGCTCAAGACGAGAATCAGCGCTTCCGCCAGAATTCGGATGATCATTCCAGTTGATGCCTCCACATAGTACCGAAAGAGCAGGAAACCCGGGCTCTTCGCCTGAGCCACAAGAGCGAGACTATTGTAGCACGGAACCACGGTTGCCATCGACCCCATCCCATTGTAGGGCCGGGAGTTAGCGGTCGGCGATCGACGCGCTCGTTGACACACGGGCCCGCTTGACTGAGCGTTGAATCGAGGGGTAACTTATCTTCCGACTGCATGGCATTTCAGCACTCTCGCACCTATCCATAGGAGAACACGATGCGGATCCGATACAATGCGCCGGTGACCCTTACCATTGCGCTGGCCGCAAGCGCCATCCTCGGCATTGATCAGCTGTTCGGCACTCACCTGATCTACCGATTCTTCACGGTGCCGCCTCACTCTCAGTTCAATTTCTCGAATCCTCTCGAGTACCTATTGCTCTTTTCCTTCGTGCTGGGTCACGCGAGCTGGGCACACCTCATCGGCAACTTTTCGTTTATCCTCCTGCTCGGACCGATACTCGAGGAGAAATATGGGTCCGCTTCACTGTTTTTTATGATTCTTATTACCGCTTTCGTGACCGGCCTCTTCAATGTTCTGTTCCTCACCACCGGCCTCCTCGGGGCAAGTGGAATCGCGTTCATGATGATACTGCTCATTTCCTTTACCAACATCCGTGGAGGCGAGATCCCGATTACCTTCATTCTCATCATACTGATCTACGTGGTCCAACAGGTCATCTCTGCCTTCAAACCTGACCACATCTCCGAAATGGCACACCTGCTCGGCGGGTTCTTAGGTAGCCTATTCGGATTCGTCCGGATCGGGCGTAAATAGGGGGTCATGCCTTGAGTGAAAACACGACCGGCGAACGTGTCGACGCCGCCACCAAGAACCTGCAGCAACGTCTCACCCAGATCGAGTCGAGATTCAGCGAGGTGGAGACCCTCCTCGCAGATCCGGACGTCATCAAGGACCTTCACAAGTACAAGGAGCTCATGCGAGAACATTCTCACCTGAAGGAAACCGTCGACACCTACCATCAGTATCGAAGCGTCGGCAAGCAGATTGAGGAGACCCGCGCGCTCATCGAGAGTGAACGGGATCCCGAGATGAGACAGATGGCGAAGGACGAGCTGCATTCGCTCGAAAAACGGCACGAGGATTCGACCGACCAGCTGAAGACGCTGTTGATCCCGCGGGACCCGCTCGACCAGAAGGACATCATCATGGAGATCAGGGCCGGCACCGGCGGCGACGAGGCCGCGCTATTCGCCTCCGATCTCTACCGGATGTATACGCGCTACGCCGAGAGGATGGGTTGGAAGATCGAGATCATGTCGTCGAGCGAGATCGAGATCGGCGGGTTCAAGGAAATCGTCTACTCGATATCCGGTGGCAACGTCTACGAGAACCTCCGCTACGAGAGCGGGGTTCATCGGGTTCAACGCGTGCCGGAAACTGAGGCCGGCGGGCGCGTTCACACCTCGGCGGTAACCGTAGCGGTACTGCCGGAGGCCGAGGAGACTGATATCCAGATCAACCCCGAGGAGCTCAAGATCGACGTGTATCGTTCGTCGGGTCCCGGCGGGCAGAGCGTGAACACGACCGATTCCGCAGTTCGGGTCACACACCTTCCGACAGGTCTCGTCGTCACCTGCCAGGACGAGAAATCTCAGCACAAGAACCGCGCCAAGGCAATCAGAGTACTGCGAGCGCGCCTCTACGAGATGGAAGAGGCGAAGAAGCAGGCGGAGCGTGCGCAAGCGAGGCGCACCCAGATAGGCAGTGGAGACCGTTCTGAGCGCATCCGTACCTACAATTTCCCCCAGAACCGTGTGACGGACCACAGAATTAACCTCACACTGTACAAGCTCGAGACGGTTATCCAGGGCGAGCTCGACGAGTTGGTTGACGCTTTGAAGCTGAGTGCACGGGAGCAATACCTCAAAGCCAAGACAACATGACCTTTCGCGAAGCGCTGCGAGAGGGTTCGGACCGACTCGAGTCCTCGGCGAGCGACACCCCCTACTTGGACGCGCTCGTAATTCTAACGACCGCTGCCCAAATCACGAAGGAGCAACTTTTCGCGCGACTCGACGACCCCCTCGATTCACTCATCGCCGGGAGCTACCGGGAGCTTCTCCAACGTCGAAGCGACGGTATACCGGTCGCCTATCTGACTCACTCGAAAGAGTTCTACGGGCGCGAGTTCTACGTCGACGAGAGAGTCCTCATTCCCCGTGCCGATACCGAGACCCTGGTCGACGCCGCTATTCGCGCCGCGAAAAACCACTCATGGATAAGACGCGTCCACGACCTCGGTGCCGGCTCCGGGTGCATCGCTCTCACCCTCAAGGCCGAGCGGCCGGACCTCGAGCTCTCCGCCTCCGACGCTTCCCCTGCGGCTTGCGAAGTGTTTCGATTCAATGCGGCGGGCCTCCGTCTATATGTGCCACTTTTCCAGACTGCCTACTTCGAGGCGCTTTCAGGACCGTTCGACATGATCGTTTCAAACCCTCCCTACCTTACCGACGCCGAGGTCGATACTATGGTCGAGCATGGGTGGCCCGAACCTCAGGACGCACTACGGGCAGGAACCGACGGCCTGGATTGTATTGAAACTATAGTATCTGAAAGTGTACATTGGTTGGTAGATAGAGGGCACCTTTTGCTCGAGGCTGCGCCGCCGCAGATGCCGATGATTAAGAGTATGCTGCGGAAGGCGGGCTTTGGAGGAATCGCCGCTGTGACGGACCTCGCCGGACGGAAACGAGTAGTGAGCGGCGTGAAGAATGGATAACGCAGTCGAGAAGTTCGGGCTTTCTCTGAACAGGTACACGCCTGAAGACCGGGATAAGATCCTGGACGCGGCCCGATGGGCGGAAACTCTACACCGGAATCAAAAGCGGGCGAGCGGCGAGCCTTATGTCGTTCACCCATTCCAGGTGGCCAAGATCCTCGTAGATCTAGACATGGATCACGAGACGGTAATTGCCGCGCTCCTCCATGACAGCATTGAAGACACCAACATAACCGGCGCCGACGTCCGGCAACGCTACGGCAAACAGGTCGAAGCCCTCGTCGACGGCGTTACAAAGATCTCGATCCTGAAGGTCAAGAACAAGACCGTGCAGGAATCGGAGACCATCCGCAAGATGCTCTTCGCGATGACCAAGGATATTCGGGTCATACTAATCAAGCTCGCCGACAAGCTGCACAACATGGAGACCTTGCACTATCTCCCACCACCGAAGGTCAAAGCGATAGCCACTGAATGCCTCGACATCTACGCTCCGCTCGCAGGAAGGCTCGGAATCTCATGGATGAAGGCAGAGCTCGAGGACCTCGCACTGAAACACCTGCAGCCGGAGGTCTACAAGCAGATCAAAGCAGCCGTCGTGCAGAAACGGGAAGCGCGAAAGAAGTACCTCAATCGGGTCATCGGCGACATAACACACCTCGCGGATCAAGAGGGTTACGAGATAGAGGTTTCGACTCGCATCAAGCACTTCTACTCGATCTATCGCAAGATGAAGCGACGGAAGAAAGAAATCGGAGAGATTTTCGACCTCCTCGGGATTCGCATTCTCTGCCGATCCGAGAACGACTGCTACGGAATCCTCGGCCTCGTCCACCGTCTTTGGCCACCAATCGAGGGGCGGTTCAAGGACTACATAGCCATGCCGAAGGCCAACAAGTACCAGAGCCTTCACACAACGGTAATGTGCTATGGCGGCAATCTCATCGAGATCCAGATTCGAACATTCGAGATGCATCGAACCGCCGAGTACGGAATCGCCGCACATTGGGCCTACAAAGACGGATACCAAAAGGAGAAGTTTCAACCGAAGGATCTCGCGATTATCACGAAGCTCAAGAGCTGGGACCGGATGAATATCACCTCATCCGAGTTTCTCGAAGAGATCAAACGGGAGCTCCTCAAGGATTCAATCTACGTCTTCACCCCGAACGGTGATATCATTGAGCTTCCGAAGGGATCCACGGCGATCGATTTCGCCTATCACATTCACACCGAGGTCGGCAATCGCTGTGTCGGGGCCAAAGCAGACGGCGCGATTATTCCGCTTACGCAGGAGCTGCGCAACACCCAGGTCATCGAGGTGCTCACCTCCAATCGAGGCACCCCCCACCTCAACTGGCTGCGTCACGTTCGAACGGCGCGGGCACGCTCGAAGATCAGAAGCTGGCTCAACAAGCACGATGACAGCCTCATCCTCGACAAGAACATCGTCATCAAGAAGAACGTCGAACCGACCCCGCCGCCTCAATCGAAACCAGAGGGCGGTCCCATCATCAAAAACGTTCTCGACAACGAGAAGGTCGTCTTCAAGATCGCCGACGAGAAGAATATGATGGTCCGCATCGCCAACTGCTGCCGTCCGTCGACGGGAGACGACATTATCGGCTACGTCTCGCGAGGCAGGGGCATCATCGTCCATAAGAAAAGATGCCCAAATCTCGCTCACATCCCGGACTTCGAGGAACGTCATATACCTGTAGAATGGGAGGCGGTATCCCCGAAGGCCACTCGCCGCTTCCGGGTTACCGCCCATATGACCTCGGATCTCTTTTCGGAGATCGAGGGAGCGGTGAAGAAGTACAAGGGGCATCTCATCGAAGGTCGGCTGGAGGAAGACGACAAGGGCAACCTTACAGGTGCGTTCACTATGGAGCTCGAGACAAAAGACGACTACCGCAAGGTCATGAAGAGCATCCGAACGATCCCCTCAGTAATGAATATCCAATCGGTTAGCGCCTGAATAGGCGACGGTCACCGGCTACAGCTTCCGGCGCCTCGAGGCAGTTTCGGTAGCGAGCTGCGTCAGATGCTCGACGATCTGCTTGAGCGAGTAGCGCCGCCGCGACGCTGATTCCACCATGTCTCTGACGAAGGCGGCAAAAGGTTGTCGCTGGGTGGCGCGTTCGGGCAGTCGATGGTCGACGATGAAGTCGGCAATTTCAGTCGTACCGTTCCGTAGCTTGAGCGCACGGATTCGGTCACGGTATTCCTCATAGATCTCGGGATTCTCGAACATCCGTTCGATGTGTCCCACGATCTCCTTCGGATCGCTCGCGTAGATTCCGACCCGCTCCCGTTTCACGAAATCGACGTTCCCTTTCTCCTGGCCGAAGACATACTGTGAAACGATCAGAGGCTTCTCGAGCATCAGCGCCTCGAGGACCGTGGCGGGGCCTCCCTTCGAAACGATGACGTCGGAGATGTTCATCAGCTCGAACATGAAGTCAATGAAGCCGTAGACGTGGACGGACTTGCCCGGATACTTCCTCGTAAGACGCTCTATGTTCTTCTTCATCAGAGCGTCCTTTCCACACACGACGGCGATTTCCGCGTCAACGGAAGATCTGAGCAGCGCCTCGGTATAGCGTTCACCGTGAGGAAGGCCCTCCCCGCCTCCGGCGAGCAAGACGATCCGCTTGTCCGGTGAGAAACCGAAATCTTCCCTGATCTTTGCTCTTTTCGCAGCCGGCAGCGGTCGACCGCTGAACTCTCTCTTGAGAATAATTGGAAACTTGTGCACCAATCGTTTCGGGAAACCCCAGATATCGATCGCCTCCCGCACGAGCTTGTCCGAGAAGACGATGACCGGATTGCCGAAGCGTTGGAACCAGAAATTGTGGCCGGTAAAAGGGTCGAGAACCACTGTGATCGCCGGGATCCTGCGTTTGAGTCGTCGCAGCACGAATCGAGTGGGACTAATGAGAAGGGGATGCAGGAATACGATTTTCGTTACCTGGTTTTCCTCGATGGCCTGCTGGATGGTCTGGGAAAAAAGGTAGTTCATGACGAAGGTCCACAGGCGATTGAGGAATTTGATGCGCGTCAATTCATATGCGCCGACCCAGAGGTAACGGAAGCGATTCGAGGTAAACCCATACCCCTTAAGGAAAAACACCTTCCAGAAGGTTTTGCCGGTCGGGAGGGGATCGCAGAGAACGACCTCGATCTTGTCGGAGCGGTACCGTTCCTTGATGTTCCGTTCTAGCGCACGAGCCGCAGCAAGATGGCCACCACCGGTCTTCAGATAAAGCAGCAATATTCTTTCGCGCACCATAAACTCTTATTCTCTAAATAAATAGAACCTGCGTCCTATGTCCATTCAATAGTACTTTCTAATTCCCCGGCCGTCAAGCTTCTGGTTGTGTCACGATTCGTGGTGGTGAACGACACCCGGATCGCTGCTTCCATTCGTCGGAATCGTTGACAACGCCGGATAAGACCCCTACATTGAACGCATCATCATGCCGCTCAATATCGTGCTCCACCAGCCGGAAATTCCCCAGAACACCGGGAATATCGCCCGAACCTGCGCGGCAATCGGCGCGAATCTCCATCTGATCAAGCCATTGGGCTTCAAGACGTCCGATCGTCACCTCAAGCGAGCAGGCCTGGACTACTGGCATCTGCTCGAGGTCACCTACTACGACAGCATCGAAGATTTCCTTTCCGTGCACGGGGCCGGCCAGGTGGTCTATCTTTCGACGAAAGCCGGGCTCCGCTACGACCTGATGCAGTATCATCCAGACTGCTACCTTGTCTTCGGCAAGGAGACCGCCGGTCTTCCGGAACCGCTCCTGAGTAAGAATCTCGACCGCTGCGTTCGTATCCCTATGCGTGCCGAGGCACGCTCCTTGAACCTCTCAAACGCGGTGGCGGTGGTCGCATATGAGGCCCTTCGGCAGCAAGGCTTCTCGGGGCTGCTGCTTCGCGGTAGACTCGGATAGCGTCTCTCTCACGTATTACGACGCGTGTTGATCGAGACCGGCTCGTTTACAGCCGAAGGGCTTCATGGTAGTCTCGCTGCATGAAAATCGGCATCATCGGATTCGGAAACATGGGGAAGGCGATCGCAGCCGGACTGCGTAAGAACCAACCCGCCACCGAGCTCCTCGTATTCGACAAGGTCGCGGATCAGACCAAAGAGGCGTCCGCCTTCGGCGCCCGGATCAGCACCCATCCCGAGGAGCTTTGCGGAGAGAGCGACCTGCTCGTAGTTGCAGTGAAACCGCAGAACACCGACCAGCTTCTCCAGGACTTTCGCGACTACACCTCCAAATCAGCGGTCTTGAGCATTGTTGCAGGCAAGACCATCTCCTATTTCCGCATTGGGCTGGGTACAAACCGCGTGGTGCGCTGTATGCCCAATCTCGCCGCGACCATCGGGAAGGCGCTGGTTGGAATCACGATTCCCTCCGAAGTCGACAAGACGGTTCGAGAAAACGCCCTCGCCGTGGCAGCCTCAATGGGTACGGCCGTCGAGGTTCCCGAAGAGCTTCTCGCTGCCGTGACGGGCATTTCCGGCTCGGGAATAGCCTACGTACTTGCATTCATTCATGCCCTTGCCTTGGGCGGCACGAAAGCCGGTTTGCCCTATCAAACCGCCTTGTCCTCGGCGATCGCGGTTCTCGAGGGGGCCTGCGGGCTATTGAGAAGCTCGGAGGAACACCCGGTCTCGCTCCTGAGCAAGGTTGCATCTCCGGCCGGTACGACTATCGCGGGACTCAAGGCGCTCGAAGAGAGATCGTTCACCGCGGCCGTGATGGAGGCGGTGGAGCAGGCTGCAAAGCGAGCGACGGAGCTCGAACGGTAGAGCACGGCGGCCGGCGACGGTCGGGGAAGGGCCTGATTCAAAGGAAAGATCGAAGGAGATAGACCAGCGATGTTGGACCTGAAATTCGTACGCGACAATGTAGATCTGATCAAGAAGAACGTTTCCGACCGGTTCATGAGCGTCGATGTAGACCGCGTCGTAGAGCTTTACGACGAACGGGGCGAGCTTCATCGAGAGATTGACGGGCTGAGACAGCAGCGCAACGAGAACGCTGCACGGATGAAGGCCAAGCTGGAGCGCGAGGAGCGCGACGCTCTGATCACGGAGGGGAAGGAGCTCAAGGAACGCATTGCGACTCTCGAGAACACCCTTTCGCAGAAGGAAGAGGAGCTATTCACTGAGGCTGCCCGAATTCCGAATCTCGCGCATCCCGACGCTCCCATCGGAAAAGAGGAAAAGGACAATACCGAGGTTCGCCGCAGCGGAGACCCTCCGAAATTCGATTTCGTGCCGCTCGACCATGTCGAGCTGTCATCACGCCTCGATCTGATCGACTTCGACACCGCCACGCGTGTCTCCGGCACGAAGTTTTACTACCTGAAGAACGAAGCGGTGCTGTTGGAGCTCGCTCTCGTGCGATACGCCCTCGATGCGGCTCGCGGCCGCGGCTTCACATTGACCGCCACTCCCGATATTGCGAAGGAGGAGGTCGTCGAAGGAATCGGCTTCAATCCGCGAGGGTCGGAGTCGAACATATACTCGATCGAAGGTACCGGCACCTGCCTCATCGGTACCGCCGAGATTACGCTCGGCGGGTACTACGCCGACCAACTGCTCGATCCGAGTGCTCTTCCTATTCGTCTGGCCGGTCTGTCGCATTGTTTCCGGCAGGAGGCAGGCGCGGCCGGGCAGTATTCCAAGGGCCTGTACCGAGTCCATCAATTCACCAAGGTGGAGCTCTTCGTCTTCTGCAAGCCTGAAGAGTCCGAGCGCATTCACGGAGAGCTTCTGGCACTCGAAGAGGAGATTTTCTCCGGTCTGGGAATCACCTACCGAGTCGTCGACACATGCACCGGCGACCTCGGCGCCCCGGCCTATCGGAAGTACGACATCGAGGCTTGGATGCCGGGTCGAGGAGACGGCGGGGATTGGGGAGAGGTCACGAGCACCTCCAACTGCACAGACTATCAGGCGAGGCGTTTGAAGATTCGCTACAAAGAAGCCGGCAAGTCAGTCTTCGTCCACATGCTCAACGGTACTGCGATAGCGGTCTCGCGAGCTCTTGTGGCAATCCTGGAGAACTTCCAGGAGGCCGACGGCTCGATACGGATCCCCTCTGTCCTCATTCCCTATGCCGGCTTCGACCGCATCGCACGGAGGTCGGGCGGCTGAGAAAGGTACTGCCTGCGTGGCACGCCGGAGGTGATGTAACGGCGACCAGCAGGCAGTACCCGATTTTGTCTCTCGTCTCAGCAGGCGAACGAGTCATCGCAATCGGTTTAACCGATCGCTTCGCTGCCTCGTTCGCCGGTCCGTATACGCATACACTCCTGCAGTTCGAGAACGAAGACCTTCCCGTCGCCGATTTCGCCGTCCTCTCCGCTGCGAGCGCCTGTGGCTATTGCTTTGAGTGTAGGCTCGAGGAACTCCTCGTTGATCGCTATCTCGAGTTTGATCTTCCGCAAGAGGTTCCCGCTCTCCTTGTAGGCGCGGTAGACCTCAGTAACCCCTTTCTGCCGTCCGTGTCCGAGCACCTCCGACACGGTTATGAGATTTACCTCCGCTGCGTAGAGCTCCTTCTGAACCTGGGGAAGTCGCTCCGGCTGAATGATCGCAATGACGTATTTCATGACATCTCCCCTACTCAATGACCGTGTAGGCCTTCTCGTTGTGCTGACTCAGGTCGAGCCCCATGTCCTCTTGGCGCTCGGTCACCCGCACTCCGACCGTCCAGTCTGCAATCTTGAAAGTGATGAGAGTACCGATTCCCGACCACAGAAGGGTCGCACCGATATCTGCAAGCTGGGGAAGAATCTGGTGACCGTTTCCGTAGAAGACGCCGCTCGCACCCCCGACCGCTGCCACCGCAAACAGTCCAGTGCCGAGGCTCCCCCAGGCGCCGCCGATTCCGTGAACGCCGAATGCGTCCAGCGCATCGTCGTAGCCGGCTTTCGGCTTAAGGAATGCCACGGCAAGAAAACATACAATGGACACTACGACTCCGATGATGATCGCCCCTACTACATTGACGAATCCGGAGGCCGGAGTGATGGCGACGAGACCGGCAACGGCACCCGTTGCCGCGCCGACGACGGTGGCTTTGCCGCTGAAAATTATATCCATCACCATCCAGGTCAACAAAGCCGCACAGGTGGCAATGTGAGTAACGAGGAACGCGCTGGACGCCAGACCGTCCGCTGCCACCCCGCTGCCCGCGTTGAATCCGAACCAGCCGACCCACAGGAGGGCCGCGCCCAGCGCGACAAACGGCACATTGTGCGGCGGAGTAGCTCCCTCACTGTGCATTCGCCGCTTCCCGATTAGGAGTGCAGTCACGAGCGCAGCAACCCCTGAGTTCATGTGTACGACCGTGCCGCCTGCGAAGTCCAAAGCCCCGAGCTTGGCAAGCCATCCGTCGGACGACCAGACCCAGTGAGCGATTGGATCGTAGACGAACGTCGCCCAAAGAAGCGTGAAGAGGACAAACCCCGAGAACTTGATCCGTTCTGCAAATGCTCCGAGGATCAGCGCAGGGGTGATGACCGCGAACATACACTGAAACATAATGAAGATCAGGTGGGGGACGCGAGCCGTAGTCTGCGAGATAGCATAAGGGCTCACATCGTTTATGCCGATGCCGTTCAGAAACGCCCATTTGAACCCACCGATGAACGGTGCAAGAGCGCCATGCGAGCTCCCGAAGGAGAGACTGTAGCCGACGATCACCCACTGGAGACTGACCACGGCCGTGATAACGAACGTCTGCATCAGAACACTCAAGACGTTCTTTCTCCGGACCAAGCCCCCATAGAAGAAGGCCAAACCGGGAATCGTCATCATGAGCACCAAGGCGGTCGCAACGATAAGCCATGCGGTATTTCCGAAGTCGATGTAGGGCTTCCCGCTCGCCGTATCGGCAAACACGCCAGTTGACGCAACGATTGCGAACAGGAGAACTAGAAATAGACGCTTTTTCATTTTTTTGAACCTCTCGGGCACGAAGAAAGCAATAATCATGCCAATCGCAGCAGGCAGGACCTTTCGCTCCTTCAGACCGAGATCCCTCCTCGGACGACAGAGGCAGGACGATCCACACAAAGACAAATCCTTTTCCGATCGGGAGTTATTGATGACGGTTCAAAATAAGCCGGGCAGTGGCCCGGCGAAGACGGTGACGCGAGTTGTTTTCAGCAGACGGAGATCCCACCAAAAGGTAGGTTTTAACCTCTGAGGCTACTGAGATGTAGCGGTTTCCGTGCCGTTCAAACCGACTCGAGATTGGATTATTCGGCTTGTTTCGATTTCGCCGACCGCAAAGATCGGGTGGCCTTGCCCAATGCAATCTGCCTACTCAGGTTATCGCAGATGCGTTGATAAATGACGTTGTAACGGTTCAGGTAGTAGATCTTCATCCGCGAGTCTTTCGACCATACGCTCGATTGGTACTCCGAGGCGACTTTCTCAAAGCAGTTGTAGGCTTTGTGAAAGTAGTGCAATGACGCGACCGCGTGCCTCAAGACATCGATGTTCTCAGTCGAAAAGTCAATCCGCTGCTCACCGGAGAGATAGTGCTTCGCGAGCGTACGCCGTCCCTCTGAGAAGTACTTGAATCCGAGCTTGTAGTAGGTGTACGCCGGATCCCGGAGCTGACCGATCTCCCGGGTGTCTGGATCGGGATCCGGTGGAGGGGCGGAAACGTGTTCTCGGGATTGAGAGGATTTCGTCGGGCTCGACGGCTCCTCGTTGGTCATTGAGTCCGCACGCTCGCAGACGAGAGCCATGTAGGCCTCGTTGACCTGCATCATCCTCATCTCATAGCGTTCACGATCGGTTTCGGGAAAGAGATCGGGGTGGTTGTCCTTTGCCGCACGATGGTAGGCTGCTTTGATTTCGGCGAAGCTCGCCCCCGGAGGCACATTCAGAATTTCGTAGTAGAGGCTACTTACCATCGTTGACATCTATTCTAAAGAATGGTGCCGTTGCAATACAACTCCAGACACAGAGAGGCCGGCACCTGCCGTCACTGGGCTGCGGTCAAGGTTCCCATGACTTTTTCGAGGTTGAGGATTGCCAAGTTGAGATTCGTCTGGGCTGCTTCCATGGATACCTGGGCGTTGGCCAAGGTGACCGATGCGTTGATAACATCGAGGTTGCTGCTCAGTCCTGCAGAGAACTTCGTCTTTTCCAAGTTGTATTCTCCCTGAGCCTGCTTCACGCTCTCTTTCGCCAGGTTCAGTCGAACCGACGCATCCTTGACGGCGAACAGGGACTTGCGCACGTCGATGGTGATGGTCTGTTTGGTCCGTTCTTCCTGTATCCCGATCTGCGAGATCGTGTCCTTGATCTGGGCAACCTGAGAAGATATCGCGCCTGAATCGAAGATGGGGACACTGACATCGACGCCGGCATTCCAGGTACCGCCGTTCGCACTTGGCGTTATTCCCGGATAGATGTTGTAGCTGCCGCCCCCGGTCACCGAAACGACGGGCATCCTTTGGCTCTCTGCGTTCTTGAGCTCTACGGACGCGTTCGCTCTATTGATGGAGAACTGCTTGAGCTCGGCTCGGTTTGCAAGGGCCCTCTCTACCGCAGTCTGCTCAGACAAGTTCGGACTCGTCGGTTCAGTGACCTCCGCAACCGAAAAGTCCTTGTCGATCGGCCAACCAAGGAGAACTGCGAGAGACGAACGATCCTGAATCAACTCGTTTTGCGCCGATGACAAATTCGCCTGAGCCGCCTGCTCGGCAATACGAGAAGTCAGCACGTCGAGCGAAGTGACCCTGTTGGCCTTGAAATAGGCGTTCGTCCGCGCGAGATCCTCCTGACTTTGCCTGAGCTGCTCCTGACGAAGTCTGACGGTATGCTGTGCGCCAAGCATTGTGAAGTAGGACTGCTCGACGGTATAGACGATGTTATCCTTCGCGGTCGTGTAGTCCACCTGTGCAAGCTCATGCGAATACTGAGCCTGCTGCAGCGTGGCGGCAGCCCTCCCGCCGGGATATCCGTCATAGACAGTCTGGCTGAGAGAAATACCGACACTTGCTTCCTGATTGTGAGTACCATCCGCATTGGCGGTATCAGCGATTCCGTAGCTGCCTTGAACGCTGACTTTCGTAGCCGGAGACCCTCCTGCGGCGCCCGGACGGCTCAACGATAGGCTTCCGCTCGCACTCTCCCCCGGGAGATTCGCGGAGGTGAACGAGCCGCCGCCCATGTTTACCACCGATGCGGAACCCGGCACCTTTGCTTCGTGGCTGTAGGCGGTACTGGCACCGACCGAAAACCCCTGCCTTGCGCGAGATAGGCTCAACTGAGCATCGGCGTTGCTGAGAGTCAGCTGGGCCACTTTGATGTCGGGACCGCTCGAGAGAGCGGTGGAAAGCGCTTGCTGCAGGGTTATCGGATTTGTGTCCGTCTGCGCGGAAAGCAGGAATGTGAGACCGCAGGTGATCAAAGCCACGCAGAGAAGTCTCTTCATTTCGTACCTACCCCTTGTGTCGGCGAGAGCGAGTCCGCCATCCGTTTCAGAGTTTCGGTTGCCACGTCGGAGACGAGTACATACCGTGTGCCGCTCTCGGCCCCTTCCACCACCGCAACTCCGTGTTCTTCCGGACGGTGATGATTCGCGTCGTGGCGTCGTCCGAAAAAGAAGCTTCGTATTCGGTCCGGCCAAAAAGGCTCCTCTTGTTGAAGAAACAGCGAAATGGAGGAAAGCCCGTCGCTATAGAGGATGTGGACCACCTGAGCATGGGCATTCGTCGGAGAGGGAAACTCTCGAACCTCCTCCATCACGAACCCCTGCGGCAGATAGCGCGGAGACAACAATGCGAAATTCTCTTTCTTCGCGAGCGCGTTCAGCGTAGCCAATTCGGTCTTATCGGTTATTCCTATCCATTCCGTTCCGGTACTCACCCCTTCGGCCCCCTGTTTCGGCAAAACGAGCGGTTGATTGTCTGAGCTCGGCAAAGTCCACGATTCGGGCGATAGCTGAATCTGCGTGAACTCGGTCGTGACAGCCACATCCCCAACGGGACGGTTGACAATTGATTTCAAGACTATTCCGGTTCTTCGATCGACCCAAATGCTCTTGCTCTTTCTGTCCGGGTATTCGGGAACGATGTCGATGCGGTAGGTGGTGCGGCCCGCGATGGGCTCACCATCGACCGCACTGAGCCGATAATTCGACAAGAGCAAAGCAAGATCACTCTCGACCCGGCCCTTCTCGCCCAGGAACCCCAATGAGAGCGCTCGATCTCCTTCGTGCCGGCGGTCTTCGCCGGTATTCCGTGCGAATACGCGTCCGGCATCCTCACTCGGTCGAATGATCGTTACCCGATCACTTCCACTGCTCGAATGCTCGATCTGAACCACCACAGTGCGTGTCGCGTCGGGACCAGCAGAGATCGTTTGAACGATCCCATGATACTCTACGTGGGCTGGTGCTGCAGCTACCTTCATGAGAAGGTGATAGACGCCCTCGAGGTTCAGCCCGTCCGCCCAAACCGCAGTCTCGAGAAGAGTCAGAAGAGACAGTGAGAGCAGAACCGAGCGCGCTTTCATTGCATTACTTGCCTGTCGAGTAGCTCACCGGCAGTACCTGAGCGCTCCAGAAGTGATCTTCGAGAAGTACGTGACTGTCGACTGCGTTCTCATGATACTGGATGTAGGACGCAATCGAGGTCTGCTGCGGTTGATTACCAGCAAGCCAAAGCCGGGCAAACGCTCCACCGACGAGCATCGTGAGTGCAGCGGCAACCAGGGCATAGCGCGCCCGCGGGTGACGACGTGGAAACGGGACAGTCTCTCCGCCTGTGATCGCTCCTTCATCGTGGTTCACCCGATGATCGATCGTGCTCCAGAGCTCATCCCACTCCTCTTCCCTGACGTGCGGAGCCTCGAAGCTCATTATCCGACGGCGAAGGAACTCCGCCTCGCGCGCCCGACGCTGACAACCCTCGCACACGCCAAGGTGAGAACGGATGCGACGACTCAGCCGATCCCCGAGCTCACCGTCCAGATACCGGGCGAGAAAGGAGCGCGCAGTCACGCATAGAAAACGCATTCATTTCCTCCATCACTCATCGGTCAAGAGCCTGCGAACCCTCGCCCTTGCCCGATGAATTCTCGATCGAACCGTTCCAATGGAACAACCCAGCGATTCGGCGATCTCCTCGTAGCTTTGGCCCTCCATCTCCCTCAGCACAAGGCAGGTTCGCTGCTCCTCGTTGAGCTTCGTGATCGCGGCGCGCACCCTCTCTTCTTCGAGATTGGTGTCGAAGCTCGACTCACGTTGAGGCTCTTCGGAAATCGCCCTGTGCAGCGCGGCCGCCCGACGTCGACGACGCAACAAGTCGATGGCCGCATTTACGGTTATCCGGGTAATCCATGTCGAGACTCGGGACTGCTGCCTGAAATTGTCGATGCTTCGTAGGACCCGTACGAAGACATCCTGAGTCACGTCCAGCGCGTCCTCGCGGTCCAGGACGATCTTCCACGCCACCCGATAGACCGAGTCTCGATACCGGCGGTACAGCTCTTGAGTTGCGTTCCTGTCGCGTTCCTGGCATCTTTTGACCAGCTCGGCGTCGGGAAGATCTACCAATGTCTCAACCATGGTCCTTTTATTTGACGCAAAGGAAGCGAAAAAAGTTCCGAGTCTGCGCCAAATAACGGATCGTCGGAGGACCCGATGCGGTCGTCCGCAAGAAAAAAACGCTCTGCCGTCATGTCGGCAGAGCGTTCGCTTCGTAAGTCATCAGAGAAAGAAGATTCGTAGTGTGTTCTATCGAGTCATCTTTTCCAGATTGGACAAGAACTGCTTCTTGAAGCCGGCAAAGGAATAGTGAGGCCGCGACTTCACCATGATGTCCTCGACCTTCTCGCGAAGCTTCTTGTGACAGACCTCGCACAGATCTTTGTGCAGAAGCGGGAAGTAATTCTCATCGCGAATCGGGTTCGTAATATGTTTGCGACAAGAATCGCATACTACAGTAATCATACCTTCTCCATCTCCCTCGAATTTGCGACACCCCAGTCGGGCTCGTGCAAATTGTAGCGGGTTTTCGAGCACCTGTCGAGTGCCTTTTTTCCGCCACCCGTTCGGCTGTATACTGAGAGTAAAGATATCACACTGTGGGGAGGTCACAGGTGACAGAAGAGAAAAAAAAGACCGCACTGGTAATCGTGGACGTACAAAATGACTTTTGTCCCGGTGGAAATCTCGCGGTAGACGAAGGTGACGCGATCGTTTCGGTGATCAATGGAATTTCAGAACGATACTCGATAGTCGTCGCAACGAAGGACTGGCATCCAGCGCGGCACATTTCTTTTGCGAGCGTTCATCAGGGCAAGAGGCCTTTCGATTCGGTCATCGTAAACGGCGAGACTCAGGTCCTCTGGCCCGACCACTGTATTCAGGGAACCAAGGGAGCCGAGTTTCACCCGGAGCTCGATGTTCGGCCGATCGATCTCATTCTCCACAAAGGAGCTTCCCAAACGCTCGATTCCTATTCGGCATTCTTCGAAAACGACCACTCCACCCCCACCGGCCTCGGCTATTACTTGAGCGGATTAGGGTGTCGTGAGCTCCACTTCTGCGGCTTGGCGACGGATGTCTGCGTCAAAGCGTCTGTAATGGATGCCCTTCGACTTGGGTATGTCTGCAGCCTCGTTGTTGAGGCCGTGAGGGGAGTCGACGCGCCGCCGGGGTCGGCACAACAGGCAATCGACTCGATGGAGGCTGCCGGAGTGAAGATCCTGCACTCGACGGATGCTATGCGATGACGACTTCAGGCCTCCTCACCGATCTCTACGAGCTCACGATGATGCAGGGATACTACCTTTACGGACGCAATCCGGAGGTAGTCTTCGACATGTTCTACCGCAGGCCCCCGTTCGGCGCAGGTTTCTCGGTCTTTGCCGGCCTCGAGGAGATCGTGAGAAGGCTGGGAGAGCTGTCATTCTCGCAGGAGGACTTGGAGTATCTCGACGGCCTCGGGCTGTTTCACAGGAAGTTTCTCGACATGCTCGCGTCATTCAGGTTCAACGGGACCGTATATGCGATGAAAGAGGGAACCGTAGTCTTCCCTCAAGAACCTCTGCTGCGGGTTCACGGTACGCTCATCGAAGCCCAACTGGTCGAGAGCATGCTTCTCGCAATCGTCAACTTCCAGTCGCTGATTGCGACCAAAGCGGCCAGAATCTATCTGGCTTCAGGAGGCGGCAACGTCATCGAGTTCGGGCTGAGAAGAGCACAGGGGCTCGATGGGGCACTTTCGGCGACACGTGCAGCCTTCATCGGCGGTGCCGCCGCCACCTCGAACACACTCGCCGGAAAACTCTACGATATCCCGGTGCGAGGAACGATGGCCCACTCCTGGGTGATGGCGTTCGAGAACGAGCTCGATGCCTTCGAAAAATATGCCGCGCTCTATCCGGATCAGGCAATCCTGCTTATCGACACCTATGACACCCTCGGAAGCGGTGTGGAGAATGCCATCCGAATCGGACGGAAGCTCAAGAAACAGGGCAAGAGGCTTGGTGTCCGACTCGACAGCGGCGACCTGGAATACCTGAGCAAGCAATGTCGCAGACGACTCGACGATGCCGGTCTTCAGGATGCGAGGATCATCGTCTCCAACGAGCTGAACGAGGAGATCATTCAGCAGCTTGTAACCGCAGGTTCTCCCATCGACAGTTGGGGGGTAGGAACCCAGCTCGTAACCGGTGGAAACGAGTCAGCGTTCTCGGGCGTTTACAAGCTCGCCGCCAAGCGTGAGGGGGACCGCATGATTCCGACGATCAAACTCTCGAACAATCCGGAAAAGACGACCACTCCCGCAGTAAAACAGGTTCATCGGTATTACGATTCTGCCGGATCACCTCTTGGGGACCTCATGACCCTCGACGACGAACAATTGGAGAATAGCGGGCCCGTCGTGTTTCACCACCCAATGGACGAGAATCGTAGGTACGTCCTTCGCTCCTACGAAAGGTCGTACCCGCTCCTGGAGCTCGTCATGAAATCGGGAAAACGGGTTCACGAACCGGCGGCGTTGACCGACCTTCGGGCACGGGCGCTCGACGGCATCAGATGCCTCGATGACACCTACAAACGACTTATCAATCCCCACGTCTACAAGGTGTCCCTCTCGGGAGCTCTTCAAGGGCTCAAGTTCAGTCTCGTGAAGGCAGCGAGTTGATGTCCATAGCACTCGGAGGAACACCGTGATCGCAGATCCGTCGTCACGGCCGACAATGAGGATGGGCAATCGCACCCTTGGCGCCGAGCATGAGCTGTTCGTGGTTGCCGAGCTCGGGACCTCTCACGGGGGCGACAGAGATCACGCCCGTCGTCTCGTCGATGCTGCAGCGGAATCCGGCGCCGATTGTGCGAAGTTCCAGCTGGTCTTCGCAGACGAGATCATCCATCCCAACACCGGCAACGTTCCGCTCCCGGGAGGTGAAGTCCCTCTCTATGAGCGGTTTCGGACGCTGGAACGACAGGCGGACTTCTATCGCGACATCATGGATTACACCGAGCACACGGGACTGCTGTTCCTGTGCTCTGCGTTCGGGGTGCGAAGCGCGAGGATTCTCCGTAAGATGAACCTGTCCGCTATCAAGGTCGCCTCCCCCGAGCTGAATCACGCCCCCCTACTTCGGGAGCTGGCCACCTACCACATACCGCTCCTGCTGTCGACCGGGGTCTCGATGCTTGGGGATATCGAGGCTGCTCTCGGGCTCGTCGGTCGAGATGCAGTGACTCTCCTACACTGCGTCACCGCCTACCCGGCCCCACCGGAAGACTACAACCTGCGCGTCCTTCGCGGCCTCGAAAACCTGTTTGGTGTTCCCGTGGGTATTTCGGACCACTCCCTCGGCCCGGAGGTGGTGCCTTCTCTGAGCTCCGCGATCGGAGCGGCGGCGATCGAGAAGCACCTGACGCTCTCAAAGGAGGGCGGCGGCCTCGACGATCCCGTGGCGCTGGTGCCCCGTGACTTCGCCGGGATGGTACGCTCGGCGCGTCGCGCCCGCCGGGATGGACTCGATGAGACGCTCACGCGGCTGTCGACAGATGGAGCGACCAGCGAGGAGGCGCTTGCGGCCGTTCTCGGAAGCGGAGTCAAGCGCCTGGCTCCCGCAGAAGCGGGCAACTACACCCGAACAAACCGTTCCCTGCATGCCCTCGTCGACATCCCTGCCGGCGACAGGCTGACGGCCGAGAACCTGGCCGTGCTGCGAACCGAAAGAAGGCTGCGTCCTGGGCTTTCGCCCTTTCTGTTTGAGACCGTCCTGGGCAGCATAGCGGCTCGTGACATCCCGGCCGGAGAAGGAATCGTCTGGCAGGACTTGCTGAGGAGATGACCGCTGCAGCTTTCTTCTCATACATGGCCCTCCATCCTCCGATATTTGAAAGTGGAGAGGAGCCTTGAGCCATGTTTGATGCAATATCCAATTTCATTGTCTACTTGCGTGAGTGTATCGAGAACTCGGAGGACCCCGACGAGGTAATTCGTCTCGAGAATGTTCTCCGAAAGGCGGAAAGGATCAGAGAAAAGGTCGAAGGCGCCATCGTTCAACAGGTCGAGGTGTAGCTATCCCGGCAGACCCGGGAAGGTGATCCCCCTGGGAGGTGGACCTCACCAACGGCAATGCGCCCCTTTTTCTCCGCCGCAGAACGCAGATTTGGAGGCGCATATATGAAAGTCGCAATAACCGGCGCGACCGGTTTCATCGGTCGCCAACTTGCTCTGAAGCTTCTCGAGGACCGTCATGAGGTCTTCGCTCTGACCCGAAATCCCCAAAAAGCCGCGGAAGGTCTTCCAGCCTCCGTCACGCCTCTCAGCTGGCAGCACGCCGACAGCAGTGGGTGGAAGGATGCAGTTTCCGTATGCGATGCGTTCGTGAACCTCGCTGGGGAAAACTTGTCTGCGGGGAGGTGGACAACAGCTCGAAAAGCAGCCCTCCTCGAGAGCCGCCTGCAGGCAATCGCGTCCCTTCGGGAGGTACTCACGAGTCAGAAGGGCATGAAGCGCACCCTCATCGAGGCATCTGCGGTTGGCTACTACGGCCCGAGAGGAGACGAAAAGCTCTCCGAGAAGGATCCTCCCGGTACCGGCTACCTCTCGGAAATCGCTACGCGATGCGAACGTGAGGCCGATGAGCTGTCGAATCCAGACCTGCGGGTCGTCGCAATCCGGACGGGTATTGTGCTCGGAAGGGAGGGCGGTATCCTTTCACGGCTCTTCGCTCCCCTTCGCCTCGGCGCAGGCGGATACCCCGGAAACGGCACCCAGTGGCTGTCCTGGATTCACATGGACGACGAAATCAGAGCGATACTGTATTTGCTGAGTCACCCGGAGCTCACCGGTTCGTTCAACCTCACTGCCCCGGAACCGATGAGAATGCGCGATTTCGTCAAGCTCGGGGGAGCGATATTGCACAGACCGGTATGGGTTCCTCTCCCTGCACCGCTTCTGCGCCTGATGTTTGGCGAGATGGCCGACGAGGCGCTCTTGACCGGCCAGCGCGTTCTTCCCGAACGGCTGCTCGAGTCCGGCTTCCAGTTTGAATTCCCGACAGCCGAGTCGGCGCTGCGTGCCGTCCTCTGATCCCTCCTTGCCGCTCATCCTCGGGAAAGCATCCTTTCAGCGACCTCGACTGCCTCTTGTGCATCGTCCGCAGTTGCGTCGGCTCCAACGCTCTTCCAGAGGTCGGACAGCCGATTGAACGGCAATCCACCAACAAGAACCTTGAGGTCCGGATGACACACTTTACGTGCCTTCGCGATAAGCGTTCGAACGCTTTCGATATGTGCAAGCATCGTCGTAGAAACCGCGAGAACGTCGGCGTTCACATCGGCAAGGGCGACCACTATCTGATCTACCGGCATGTTAGCGCCGAAGAAACGAGTATCCCACCCGGAAAGCTCGAAGAAATCCGCTACCATCCGCAGTCCGAGCTCGTGAAGCTCCCTGCCGACACAGCTTGCCACCATTACGAGTCCGTTCCTCGGACCGGCCATGATCTCGGGATAGAGTTGAGAGATGATCAGCTGGGTCACCGCCGTGCAGTAGTGTTCCTGGGCGACCGTAATGGCGTCGATCTCCCACAACCTGCCTACCTCACGCTGTACAGGCTGAAGAACCTCCAAGTACGCCCGGCGAACATCGAGCCCCTTTTCGAGCGCGTGGAGGATGAGTGTCCTGGCCGACTGTCGGTCGCCCGACAGCAACTCGTTCAGATACTCCTTCGCAAGAGGATTCAGCTCGCGTGTTCCGCCCGAAGCGGAGGGAGATCCGACCAACTCGTCGTCCACCAGACGTATGGCCGCAGCGAAATACCCTGAGACCACGCTTCTGACTCGCTGCGGGAGATGGCGAACCGCTGTGTCGCGAATTTGAAGCATGTTCCCTCGAACAACGGGTATGGGAAGCCGGCGCCGGAGGAGCACGGCGGTCTCCCACTCGACGTAGTCGGTGTAGACTGTCCGCTGGTCGGCCCGAATCGCTTCGGCCAAATATGCAAGGTGGTTGCGGCAGTGATCGCGGAGAGGTTCGGCACCAAGCTCGAAATGCCTCATCAACTCCTGGTGCTGCATTCCTATCGCTTGGCCGACCTCCTCGGACACCTTTTCGGCTGCTTGGTGTATGAGTCCCGCTATCTCATCGCCCGCTTGCTTCATTCCCTCTATCCGGTGGCCCGCGACTCCTGGCAGAGATCTGCTCCGAAATTGCCGGGCTCCCGCACCGAGGCGTTTACCTGCAGCGCAAAAAAAGCACCGGCATTGCAGCGCCGGTGCTGTACGTCTTTGGCCCGAAAGGCTTTGTTCGATGGGCGACATTGGATTCGAACCAACGACCCCTTGCGTGTCGAGCAAGTGCTCTAACCAACTGAGCTAGCCGCCCCAACCACTCACCTACTGCACCCGTTCGCTCGGGAGAGCGCCGGCACCGGTCGGCGAACGAATTCAATATGCCCGACACACGCCCCTTTGTCAACCCATGAAGTGTCAGCGAGCGTGTTGATTGATCGCCGGTAATTGCTTTGGGCAAGAGGAGTTGCGGCCAAGACGACCGGTTTTCCCGGTCTCTCGGAAGCAATCACCACCGGAATTGTCGTGGTTTCTGGATTTGCCGTCTATGACGGCAACAGACTCGAATACACTTCCCGGCAGAGCATAGTACCTTGTAGTCAATTCATTTCCTGTAAAGAACTTGAGTGATGTGATCGATAAAGCAATAGGGGTGTGTCTTTTTCACATATCCGGTGTACACTCTCCTGAAGGGGGTTCGCGTCTCATGAAACTCCGGTCGTTGATGCTTGGTCTGTTCTTCCTTGCATCCGCAAATGCGATTTTTGCTGCGGATATCTCCGTGCCCGACTTCGAGCTCATAACGAGGGGATACCTTGACGCCGGAACCTTCAAGCTCGACACCCACGGTGCGATGGATTTTCAGATCGGGGGCGGATACAAATTCGGAGGGAATGTCCTTCTCTCCTTTCAGGGTGACAATATCGGAGATATCTCGACCCTCTCCACTACTCACCTCACCTTCAAAGGCGCAAGCCTCACCATTCACAATCTTTTTAGAAGTCCGCTCGATCTGACCTATTTTTCAGGGTACAACGACACGTTTGGCAACGGCGACGTGTTTCCCCAGGACTTTGGAACCGCGCCGATCGCCTCACGCTACCGAGGCTACTACTACTTCCCAACCGGAATCGAGTACGACGGGATATACACAGTCGCAGGCACTGGGTTGAGGCTTTCGATTCCCAATGTCTCGAAGCGGTTCGATTCTCAGCTCTACATTTACCAGGATGCGAACCTCGGAGCAGGTTACTACGGCTCAGATTTTCGAGTTCTCCTGAACTACGATCATTTCAAGTTCGAGGGATTTGTGGGGTCATCGTTCCCTGTTTCGACTGCCGGCATCTATCGTGGAGGGGCGCTGCTCTATTACAATACTGGCAGCGGCGGTGAGTTCTTGACCGAAATCGGAGTTCCCAGATGGGACCCCATAAAGGATACCTTTGACATCGGGCTCCTCTATCTGCTGTTCGAACCGCGCGTCAGCTTCGGATCGTTCTCGATCACTCCGACCCTCTTCTGGCATCCTTACTACTATAACGATGCGGCAACCAATCAGGTACCGACGGCGAATATCAATGTCGATTTCCGTTTTGGAAATCCTGAGAAGAACCCGACTACCGGTGGGTTTGAGACTGAAATCGACTATTCGACAACAAGCTCTACCCAGTTCCAAGCACTATTATCCCCATATTTGCGACTGGTTGCCTCGGGCGTTATCTGGAACTTCAAAGTAGACATCAAACTCTATCCCTTCGTACTTTCTGACATTGCTGAGGGGTACGTCGGGGTCCAAGCACAATTCTAGATCGCACGAGATGAGAAGGATAGACCGAATGAAGTCGAAGATAAGCCGTACATGGATGTTCTTGCTCTTTCTTTTTCTCTTCGCGGTGACCTCAGTCGCTACATTCGGGATCGAAGTCGGTGCCATGTTCAACATCGGCAACCTTGTGTTCAAGCCGACTCGCCTTTCCTCCGACACTTCGTTCGCGGGGACCTACTATCCATGGGGTGTCTCGTTATTCGGGAGCGAACAAGTCTCGGACAACCTGTCGGTTTCCACGGGACTGTACAATGATACAGTACTCCGCAATATCGTCTACAGTACGATTACCTACCAGGGGAACTACTTCTCCGTCGGTGCGGGCCCCCTGCTGGGATTCTTTAACTCGGCGGTCACTCCCCTCAATCCGGGCATTACGGCATCGGTGAAGGTTCAAATCCCCGGCGTTATCTTCCTTTCCTACCGAGGCGACAGCAGCCTCGGCAGCTCACTCGTCCAAGCAGGCGATTACGTTCAGAAGCGATCAGACATAAGCTTCGGCTATTATGTGCCGAATGCGATCGTCTCGCTGAACATCCTCTCTCGAGCCTACACCGAGAAGACCTCAGCCGGAGACACGATCGATCAGCTGACTGAATACTCGTTGAAGACCGACATCTACCAGAAAAATGTACCGTATCGCATCCTTCTCACCTTCGGCTACCAGACCCTTTCAAAGACCTTCGTCGAGGGAACCACTACGACAATCGACCAGCTTGGTTCACTCATCGTCGGGACGAGGCTCGAGTTTCACATGTTCGACTTTCTCACATTCGTTACCGACCTCAAGAGCAGCGTATATACCTTCGGCCAGCAAGCCCTTGTCGGAGTCTCAAACCCGGGTCCGGGCGGCTATTTGTTCCAGCTGCAAACGGGAGCCCAAATCTCGCTCGGCAGTCTCCTAAATCGCAACAAGAAGTAAGACAGCCAATTCCAGTATCACCTTCCACTCGACCGAGCGCGGGCACGTGCATCGTCCCCGCTGTAGATGGATTGGGCGAGGATGTTCGCCATTCATCACAGTGTTTGAGGGAGTTCGGGTCCGCCACGCTGAGCTCAAGAACCCACGCTGAGCAGGGTGCGGTCTCACAAAAGAAGAGGACCGTACCCGTGTACGGAGGGCGGTCGCCCTCTCGCACCCGGATACGGTCCCTTTTGATTCCTATATTCGGCAGCTTCGTCGTGCAGTCGGCTTTCTAGTTGCCGCCGGAAGCGGCAGCTGCAGCGGCGTTCTCATTTGGACCGGCCATCTTCTGCTGCTCGAGATAACGGAGCACCTGCAGATTGCCGATTTTCGCAGCTTCGGCCTGTCGGCGCGCCGCCTCACGCTTCCCGAGAATACCCCAGACGGCTTCGTCGTTGATGTCTCGTTGCAGGCTCAAAACGGCCTTGTCGTAAGTCATCGTGATGTCTTTCACGTAGGTGATGATGTCCCCACCCTGTTGCTGGGCGTCCTTGTAAACGATCATTCCGACCAGCTTGTAGTAGGGGGTCGCCTGCGGATAGAGGGGCACCTTTCGGATGTCACGATTGCGGACGTCGTTGATGTAATTCGGATTGACCCATTGAAGAGTCTTCCAGCCATCGAAGTCCAGATTGTTCAGGAACACTGTCTTGTCTTCGTTGTTCTGGTTCTGCAGAACAACTGCGAACCCGTTCGGGAAGTTCGAGCCGTATACCTCGGCTGCCAGCGACTTGATTGTACCGACATTCTTCACTACGCCGTAGCTGTCGAACTTCGAGCCCTGGGTGTCCTGTGCGTTTGCCGGCATATAGGCCGGAATATCGAACGGCGGCAGGATCTCGGCAAATGCGTTGTAGGGGCTCTCAGGAAAATGGATCCTAATGCCCATAACGATGTCACCACCGAATTTGGTGGCGTTCTTGTTGACGGTCACCGCCTTCGTGTAGGAAAGCTCCTGGTTCGCGACCGATCTTGCCGAGGAGTTCAGCCTGACCTGCCAGTTTTCCAACGCGAGGGAGGTCTTCATTTGCGCCTTCTCGGCCGTGGTGAAGCTTGCTCCGGCGCTTTGGCCGAAATCAACCAGGGTGGCCGCGTTCTGGCCGCTCTGGTCGGCAACCAATTTCGAGAAATCGATAAGAGTCGAGGTGTCGGCGTATACCGAAGCGCTCACTCCAACGATCGCTATGACGAGAAGAATGACGAACCGTTTCATCCGCTGCTCCTTTCAGACAAACCCTAATTTGTGTAGAAAATCCGCTCTGGATGTTGACAATGTAGCTCATCCAGAAGCTCATATCCACACATCTTACGGCATCTGCACTCTGACGAAGATGCCTATAGCCTAGTCAAATATCGGCAAAAAAGTGCTTAAGTATTAGCGTTAATTTCCGATTTGGGCAGCTCGCCGTTCACGGTTATGGTGATTTTCTTGATGTCTGGGAAGTTGAATTTGACAGACTTCCTGACGGCATCGAGCGACTCCGAGAAACCGGTCGAAGTGTCTCCTTCCGGAAATAGGATGTCAGGCGAGAAGTCGAGATAGAGATGATTCCCTCGAACCATGAGACTACGGATCGAGGTGTTTTTCGCCAGGGCGCGATCGTGGCGTAGCTTTTCCGGACCGAGAATCAGACCGTTCACGAGCTCTCGGATATTTCCTTCGATGTTGCCCTTCTTCGGTACGACCCGCATCTCGCCAGTGAGCTGATGGTTCGAATCGTTCGGGAAGAAGAGAACCAACTCCTGCTTATTGTCCGCGACCGAAAGAAACAATACGAGAGAGAGCGCAAGCACAAAAAGGAATGCGCTGCCGAAAACGGTCGATTTTCTACTCCAGCCCAAATTCAAATGTCACTCCATGAAACCACTCTGATTGTCGAAATAGTCGACGAAACTCGCGACGCCATTATAGATTCCGCGAGACAGTTTCTTCAAGTACGAAGGGTCCGAGAGAAGAGCTGCCTCTTTCGGATTCGTCACGAAGCCGAGCTCAATCAGAACCGCGGGCATTCTGGCGTTGCGCACGACAAACCAGGACTCCGCCTTCAATCCTCTATCGGGGACTACCCTTCCAACCTCGGCACTCACTCCGGAGAGGATTTTCCTGCCAAGCAATACGCTTTCGATCGTATACTCTTCCTCACGCATGCTGTTGAGAATCGGGTACAGATCCTTCGAGGAACCGAGCTCGTTCGGATCGATTACCTCTCGTCGATAGTTTGGCGGGAGGTACCAGACCTCGAAACCATCGGCCTTTGGATCGAAGGAGGCATTCGCGTGGATTGAAACGAAGATCATCGCCTCGTTTTCATTGAGAGAGACATTGTTCGCGATTTCGGTCCTCTGCTCGAGACTCACGTAGGTATCGTCTTTTCGCGTAAGCACAATCCGCTTATCGGGAAATCGCGCTTGGAGATCGCGGTGCACCTCGGTGGCAACCGACAGAACGATGTTCTTTTCGACGAGATCAACCCGCTTTCCATTGATGATGTGGACGTGATTCGTTCCCGGGTCCATACCCCCGTGTCCCGGATCAATGACGATTGCGGCGATTCTCGGTCGGTCGGTCGCAACGCTGAACGTCGAGCTCGACGTCTCGCGCCTCAGTGCAGCCTCGATCGCGTTGGCGCCGCGCTGAGAAAGGAGAATTTCGCCGGAGGTTCCTCGAGAGATTCTGCCTGTTTCGATGCGCTCGTGATAGTTCAGAAGCACGAAAGTCAAGCCGGGCTTGAACGACACCAGATTCGCACCCTTCGTAATCATCCCGAACTCAAGCGTCGGATCCCACTGTAGACTGCCGCCGGTGGCCTCGAGCACGCCTCCGAGCTCCACCTCAGCCGACATCGGAACTGCGAAGGCGATCAAGCAAAGGCCGATCGCCAGAATCGAGGGACCGTGACGAGGTCGGATCATGAGCTAGTCACTCCATGCGGTCACGAGACGCTTCACACGGTTGCGCTCCGAGATTCCTCGCCGAATCGTATCAATTACCCAGATACCGCCCTGAACGCCGCCCCGCACCACGGCGTCCCAGAAGACCTTTCCCAGGATGATATCTCCTTCCGCGTTGATCGGTATCCCAGTCTCCGCCTGTACGAGCTCCAGAGTCCTTGCCATTGAACGGCCGTGCCAATCGAGGGTTTGAACCGTTTCGACGCCGGGCAGCGGCATGATGGAAAGGCGTCCTCCACCTCCGCCGGACTTGTCGAGAAAGAGCGGGAGCCGTGCAAGACGCTCTCGGAGGGGCCGGTCCTCGATCCGATAGGCGGACGGCGCCCATCGGTCTCGGTGGGAAAAGAGAAACGCTTCGGTATCGGGATTGGCAGGATCCAAGACGATTACCACGCTGCGGCAGGCCTCTTCCGCCGCCCACACCGCCTCGGTATGGGTATCGGCCTGGGAGATGAAGTTGCCGCACTTCTCGACGTTGTTTGTGGGGAACTGCACCGTATCTCCGATTCGGACCCTGAGAAATCCGTTCTTGACCGACGGAAGCTGGCAGCCGGTCTCGAACCCCGAAATTCGCGCCACGACCCCTGGGATCGATATGAAGGCTCTCTCCGCAGAAACCATATGCCATTTCGGGGTCAATCCTCGGGCCGGGAGCCCGACGGCAATATCGAGCGCCGCCGATGTCGGCTGTACACCGCTCGCATAGGGGTAGGTCCATCCGGACATATACCCACCCGAAAGCCGCGCAGCGATCTCGCCGATGACCGGTCCCTGCGGAGAAAGCTTGACGTCCCCCTTCGCAGCTCCACCCGTGATTCCGAGCGCCTGCACGCCGCGCTTGAATGCCGCTACCAACGTGGCAACCGTAAACTCATCGGTCTGAGTAGGCATCGTGTGTCCCATCTCCACGAAATAGGGAGGAAAGACGATTCGTCGATCCGCAACCCCGCAAATCGTTATCCGTCCGTGGTCGACGATAGCGTCGATGCTATACTCCGGGCCGGGAACAAACTCCTCGATGATCGCTTTGGAGGAACGAGAGAGCCCTAATGCGACCTCGACCGCTGACGCGAGTTCGGTTAGTCGATCGATCCTTCGAATGCCGCGCGCGCCCATATTGTCGACCGGTTTGACCACCAATGGCAGCGAGAGACGGGCCACGGCGGACTCGACCTCACGCAATGATCGAACCATCGAAAACTCGGGAGAGGGCACGCCGGCTCGATCGAACGCCTCCCGCATCAACGACTTGTCGGTGGCGCGAAGGGCGGTCGCGTGCCCCACTCCGGGCAAACCGAGCTGTTCAGCAACCCACGCGACTGTCGCCGAAAAGTCGGTGCCTGCTGTGAAGACCCCGTCCAGCTCCCCGCGACGCCTGAAGGTGGCGGCGCCTTCAGTCATCGCCTTCTTGTCCTTCAAGTCGACGTGCAGAAAGATGTCGGATAGCTCGGCACCTTGCGCGTCAGGATTGCCGTCGGCGACGATCACCCGCCAGCTCTTTTCTTTTGCTATGCGTATGGCAGGGAGTTGCATTACCCCACCGCCAAGAATGAGTACGGTCTTTTTGTGTTTGCTCATCTGTCTAGCTCCGATACCTTAACCGTGTAGCACTCGAAGGTATCACCCAACCGCGCCAGCACGCTATAGCGGCGCAGCAAGCTGTATCTCCACCCGGCTGCCGCCCCGACCACGGGGAAGCGCTCGGGATGATGGCCCGTTATCTGAACTTCCCGGACCTGGAAGCCATAGAGTCTCAGCACCCGACGAGCAATTCGCGGGTCCCAAAGCGTGAAGTGATCGTAGGGGCTGTTCGCGAGGAACTTCTGAGGATTACTTCGGCCACTGATTCCGTGCAGATTCGGGGTCGAAAACGCGAATACGCCGCCCAGGGGAAGCAGGGTGTTGATCTTTGCCAGCATTCGACCCAACTGCGGGAGATGCTCGATGACATACCACATCGTCACAATGTCCACAGTGTCTGTTCCGAATGTGGCGTCGAGGTCGAGGTCCTCGAGCGAAAGTCGTTCGCACGGCAATCCGAGGTTATTTCGAACATATTCGACCGCATCGTGAGCGACATCTATTCCGAGAACTCTCCCTCCAGCACGGGATGCCTCGACGAGGAAAGGACCGAAGGCGCAGCCGACGTCGAGCACTCGTTTGTCGGCCACCGGAGTGCCAATTGCGCGAAGGCGGGCGATCCTTCCTGCGGCATGGTCACGGATACTGTCGAAATCCTCCAGATAGGTTCTGCCATACTGTGCGCGGTAGTCCTCGAAGAAATACGCTTTGTCGTAACGGCGCTGCCCCTTCGAGAAATCGAGCTCGTAGACCATCGAGCACCTGCGACAACGGAAGAAGCTCCTGTCGGGAAAACGGCCGATGGCCATGTTCTTGTTCTCGCCGCATACGGGACACCGATCGAACAACGGCACCTCGAGCCCCTCGAGCCGGTCTGAGATCGATTCCTGATGTTCCGGTGCGAGTCGTGAACATCTCGATCGCAGCTCGTCGCGGTCGGACAGAATACGCCGAAGACGTCGTCGCCGTACCCGCCGGACCCCAATCTCGGGAAACCCCGCGATCCGCGAAAGTGTTCGGTGATATCGTGAAGGATTGAAGAGAACCACCGAAATCCCGGCATTCACGGCTTCGTAGGCGGTGCGACCGAAAGATGTAAAAAGGATGTCGAACTCGTGCAGCCGTTCGCGCAGATCAGAGGGCGCGTCGAGCCGCGCAACGTCTCGAGGAAGAGATTCACAATGAAAGAGGGGCCCGACAACCAGAGTGATCTGTTCGGCAGTGAAGAAATTGCCTTCGAGGAGCGCGGTAATCATCTTCGACGACAGCCCGCCGGGATCCTCACCGCCGAATGAGACTATCACCTTTCCGCTGGCCGCCTCTCCCGGGGCTCGTCGGCGGGCCGGTCGTGCCTGATACGCCGAAGACGAGCAATTCGCCCTGGGGAGCCTCGCAGGAAGCGGCAGCGTGTCGATCAGATAGGGCATCATCTCCCGCGCCTCACCTCCCTCATCGATTCCGATCGGGGTTCCGAGCCTGCTGAGACGAACGAGCTCGTCGCTGCCGGTTGCTCGGCGGTCGACGACGACAAGATCCCAGCGTTCGCCAGCTCCGGGTTCGTCAGCAAAATGCCTGTCGAAGAGCTCCATTTTCGACGCCTCTGCAACCCTTCGAACCCGCTTCCGTTCTGCGGCATCCTCGACGAAGAGCCGTCCACCGGGGAACTCGGTGAGTAGCTCCAGACAACGTCGTACATGTCCCACGCCGTCTCCGGATCTAGCCGACGGAGCGAAGAGCACCCTCTTTTCCAGGATGAGCCTCCTTCGCTTCTCGACTTCGGGGATGGCGCTTGAGCCAATCAAGCACTCGAAGAGTCTCGATCGGCCTCCCGCTGTAAAGCCCATCGAAGAGCTCCGTGAGGTAGCGGTAGTCCTCCGCGGTGTCCAGAGTGACCGATCGGTCCGCCATTCTATAGGCTGCCGGTACCTGTGGGCGCAGGATGCTGAAGCGTTCGGGTCTTCGATAGAGGAACGGATTTACATGTTCCCGCTCGTAAGGGTCAGTCGCCTCTCGGTCTTCGAGCAGCAGCGCCTCTGATTCTACGATCTCCACCCCGAGACCGAGCGGCATGCCGATGAAACCGCTGAAATCGGCATCCCCCGCAACGTGGAGCCGGAGAAGATCAATGGCGAGATCACTCGAAACCAGTGGATTATCGGCGGTCGCGCGAACGATGCGATCCACCTGATGCTCACGGAGTGCGCCGGCGTAGCGTGCAAGAACGTCTTCTGAGGAGCCCGGGAAAACCTCGAATCCGCAGCGTCGGGCGTAGGGTTCGAGACGTCGTGAGCTTTCCCAGTCGGTGAGGAGAAGATAGATGTCGGCCTCGAAACACCTGAGGGACATCATGGCGTGCTCGACAGCCGTGCGGCCCGCCAACGAAAGGAGAACTTTCTCCTTGAGGCGCGTCGAACCTATTCGTGCCTGCAAAAAGACGCCGACACCCACGTTCCCCCTGGGCGATTCGCGTTTGGGTGTCATACCTCCGGAACCTCCCACAGTTCAGTGATGCTGCGAGAATCACGCTTGAATCGAAACTTGTTGATCTCGACCCACTTCTTTGCCTCCCTGAACTCGCGCAGCGCGCTCACGAAGCCGCCGGATTTGATCCAGTATGCCGGGAAGCGGGAAAGCGGTAGGGACCCCGCGTCGCCACTGAAGCGAATGGAGAGGTTCTTGAGGAAGAAATACTTGTAACTGTCGTCCGGAGTAGCATCCTCAGACGGCACCTCTCCGAGATAATTCAGCCGAAGTGAGGTGTTGCAGCCTATCTTCTCCCCCCACATGTAGCAGCGAAACCCGAAATCCATTTTCTGCCAGTAGGGGCTCTGGAGACCGAAGTCGTACCCCCCGGTCAGCACGAACCGTTCTTTGCTGTAAATCCCGCAGTAGTCAAAGGGGAACAGGCTCATCATGCCGTCGGCGGTGGGTTGAAGCGCGAGTACCTTCAGTAACGTGTTATAGAAAGCAGGCGCCATAATCGTCGGAACCGTTTCGAGCTTCTGGTTCTGAATGAGTGGCACGGTACACAGTGCCCTGCTGTCTCGAATCCTCTCGATGAGTCGCGCTGAAAGAGAGGCCGGGGCTATCTTCATGTCGTTCCATATCACAAAGACATATTCACCGCTAGATTCATCCATCCCTATGTTGATCTGCTCGCCTCGAGATGCAGCTTCATGCAACACAAGGAATCGGATTCCAGGGAACTTGCGTGCAAGTGTCTCGACATCGTACGAAACCGCAGGGCCTTCAATCGAGATGATCTCGCTGAAACCGAGCTTCTCGAGCTCGGTGAAGAACGAGTGTTTGAACAGCCTGCCTCCCCGGTTGAGCAAAAGCAGTGAAAGTGCCACCGGAAACTTGCGCGCCCTATCGGTGCGAGTTCCTCCGACGACCGTGTAGGGGATCCTCAGACGCTTAAAAGTTGTAGGTATAGTACTCATCGCACGCCTTGCAGAGGTCCGGATACTCCTGCCGAAGGTGTTCCTTGTAGGGGGACTCTCCCTGTGCCCAAATTTCCTCGAGTGAATTCTCGAATACGTTGCCGAGGAGATTTCGGCCCCGGAGATCCTCTCTGCACATCGGGACTGAACCGTCGACGAGGATCACCATGTCCCTCTTCAAATGCCAACAGGGAAGACGTTTGATAGGGGAGAGATCAGTGACCTTCCGCTGCGGGAGAAATCCACAGAACCAGTCGTATTTCTGAATGATGACATTCGGAACTCGTCCCTTCCAGTAATTGTAGAAACTCTCGAGGTCAGCCTCGTTTTCCTGCATTCTCGTGGCTTGAACATGTACACGGTCGGGGAAGAGCTCAAGCAGTCTATTGCAGGCTGCCTGAGCCTCCTCCCAGCCGGGGCCTCGGAGGGTTTCGTAGAGCTCCTTCGTCGAGGCGTCGAGATCGACGATCCAGGTGATCCTTTCCCATTCGAGCTCCCTGATCTTCTCGAGCACTCCAGGTTTCCAGCCGACGCCCGAGGTCTCTATCAGTATCCCGAGATGTTGGTGCTTCAATGTCTCTTCGACGAGCTCCGCGATATCGGCGTGGAGCGCGGGCTCACCCCAAAGCGATAGACTGACCACGGCATCTTCGGCAAATTGGGAGATTCTCTCGATCAGCGACCGAAACCGGGCGACAGGCATCTCCTTTCCCTTCCTCAGGACCTCACCGGCGACTTTCGGATAGGGCGAATAGCTCACGAGCTGGGAGACCGCCTCGGTAATTTGGATTTCGAAAAAGGCCGGCAGAGAGCGTAGCATCTCCTGCCGATTTTCTACGATCTCGAGAACGGCGGCCCCGTCGCCCCCACCCGCTTTGACGACCCGGTCGACTACCTGGAAGTTTCTCGCCCCGTCGCAATAGAGATCCACTCGTAGCAGTCTGAGGTCCTTGGGTGAAATCTCGGTTTCGATGTCAAATGAATTGATGTCATGACTGATCACGGTGAAGAGAGTGGCTCGCTCTATTGTGGTGTCGTCAGCCGACACAAGTCTACGCATGGCCGGGATCCTTTCACCAAGAATGATCTCTGGCGTCAGACCGCGCGGGTAGCCGTCGGCGAAAGTGTATTCCGAGAAGTACTTCCGATGACTGGCATACATACGTTCGGTTATCTCGAGGTCGAGAAGAGGGCAATCTGCATAAAAATAGAACAGATCGATGTGATCTTTCGTCTGCTCTTCGAGCTCTTCGAAGAGACGCGCTACGTTCCACTCCCCCGTTCTCACAGTAGACTTGAGATCGGGCGGAGCCGTCGATTTCAATGTATTGGCCGCGCGTTCTGAGTCGGTGAACAGGCACACGCGGTCTATTTCCGGCAAATGTCGAGCATACTCCAGTACCCTGCTGAAAGCGTCCGCCCCTCCGGCAATCGGAGCGAACGCGTGGGGTGAGATACCGACTGCATTGATCACGGCAATATTCGCCATAATCTGATTATCGACAGAACATTATGCCCTTTAACCGGTTGTTGACTGCGTGAAGGTAATTCGCGCCGCCGGCAACCGCTCGATTGCCATTCCGCAGAGAAAAAGTGTACTCTCATTCCCAACATGCTACAACCCGAGACGCGGAAGTTCACGGTTTCACAAATCACCGAGCTCGTCAAACAGCACATTGAAGCAGAGTTCTACGACGTGACGATCGAAGGAGAGATATCCAATTTCCGCCCATCGAGCACCGGTCATCTCTACTTTACCTTGAAGGATGAAAATGCGGTCATTTCGGCGGTCATGTTTCGCAATCGGGCCATCAGTCTGTCCTTCACCCCCGCCGACGGCCAAAAGGTCAGCGTTTGGGGCAACCTCTCCGTCTATGCCAAGAGGGGCACCTACCAGATCATCGCCGAACGAATGGAAAAATCGGGTGAAGGCGACATTCTCGCCACGCTGGAGGAACGTAAACGGAGACTCGCATCGGAAGGCCTCTTTGAGGAGTCGAGAAAACGTCCGCTTCCCCTTCTTCCGTCGCGGGTTGCCGTTGTGACCTCTCCTACGGGTGCCGCCCTCAGGGATATTCTCAACGTTACCGCCCGGCGCAACGCCGGAATCAATATCGTGGTTCTTCCCTGCCCCGTTCAGGGCGAAGAGGCAGCGGCAAAGATCGCCCGACAGATCGAGCGGGCGAATATGTTCCAGCTCGGCGAGGTGATCATCGTCGGACGAGGAGGCGGATCACTCGAGGATCTGCTTCCCTTCTCGGACGAAGTGGTCGTCCGAGCGATAGCAGCGTCGACCATCCCCGTCATTTCTGCTGTTGGGCACGAGATTGATCTCTCCCTGAGCGATCTCGCTGCGGACCTGAGGGCTCCCACTCCCTCCGCGGCTGCGGAGATCGTCAGCGCAAGCCGCGATGAGCTATTGGCCCGGGTCCGCGACCTGCGGTCGACCATGACCCGCGAGCTCGAGCGCCGCATCGAGCGAATCCGTCTCCTGCTGCGAGAGTTTACCGCGGCCCGATTGGAGCGCAATTTTCGCATCATGATTCAGCCGGTGCTGTTGCGGCTGGACGACGCCAAGGAGGGCCTCGTTCGCAGCCTCCGCGACCGTTTGGTTGACGCGCGGCACCGCCTCGAGCTCTCCGTCAAGAACCTCGAATCGGCCTCACCGATCGAAGTGCTCAAACGAGGATACTCAGTGGTAACCGACGGTGAGACGGGCCGCGTCCTCCGGGACGCACGCGAAACGGCGGCCGGCAAAGGGATACGAGTAAGGCTGCACCGCGGCGGGCTCGGTGCAACCGTAGAGGAGATTACCCAATGAAGGGATTCGAGGAACGATTATCTCGGCTCGAGAACCTCAACGACAAGATATCCGAAGGCAACATCCCGCTCGACGAAGCGGTCGCCCTCTTTGAAGAGGGCATCAAGCTCGCCAAAAGTCTGGAAAAGGACCTCAGCAAGGTTGAACGTAAGGTTGAGCTGCTGGTAAATCAGCCCGACACCCCTGAGGACGAACCCAACCTCGAGCTCTTTCCTGACCTCTCTCAGGAAGAACGAGAAGAGTAACCTTCGATTACACTATCTAGCTTGTCGCAGTGGGAAGGTTCGGTGGGAAATGAACCTTGTCTCCGGGTTTGATCCCGAGCTTTGCGAACGCCCCGTCGTTCACCTCGAGAGCGTACCGCACGGCATGGTCGGACTGGATTGCCTCGAGAGAATGCGGTTTCATGTGATGGATTTCCCGGATCGTGCCGTCAGCGGAGATATAGGCTATCGCAAGGGGAATGTCGGTGTCTTTCATCCAAAACGATAGGTGCTGGTCGTAGGGAAACACGAATAGCATACCGTGATCCATGGGCATCGACTTGCGAAACATGAGCCCGCGCTCACGCCCGGCGGGAGTCTTCGCAATCTCAACTTGAAACTTCGCCGTTCCAATGGCGATCGTAATTGTGTCGGCTTTCGGCTTGCAGGAAACCAGGACTACCACGCAGCAGGTCAGGACCGCTACAGCAATAAGACGCGAATGCATTTGTTCTACTCCGAAGCGGCAAGGTCCCCTCAGAATTGGTTGAGGAACTGATCCCGCGAGATTGAACGCTCTGATTGTTTCATTTTCCCCGCCTCTTTGAGGCGATCGAAAACGGTTCGGTCGATGTACTTTACACTCAAAGGGCGCTCGAGCGAAAGCCTGTATTGCGGAGATTCCCAAACAACCTCTTCGGGACTCAAAGAGCTCGACGGTCCGTACTTTGCGGTCAAGGTCGTGTACATGGAATAGTAGCTTATTTCACTTGGATTCAGCATCAGAATCATGATGTAGAGCTTCTTCTCGTAGAACTGGAAGAAGGCCCGGCTGATGAATGAGTAGCCGGTGGTTTCGATAAGATTCTCGTCGGGACTCGCAAGCATACTTACGTCCGGCGGTCCACGATAGTTGAAGTAGGGATCCTTCTCCAGAGCGTTCTTCACCTCGTCCAATGTCATACCGAGCCGTATTTCTCGAAAGCTGTCGGGAACTGCCGCTTGCGACGGCGTCGTTCCCTGGGTAGACGGCAAGAGTGTAGTTGGCTGAACCGGATTCGATGAAGCACTCGGCGCATTCGTCTGGTTGTTGAGTTGGGAGGGTACTGATGTGTTCGATTGACCTGGAGCCGGACTGACGGACTGCGCAGCGAGGTCGAAAGGAGCCACGAAGGTGAGAAGGACGGCTGCAATGTGCAGAATTAGTCGGCCGGAAATCCGGATTTTCATATGTGCTTCTTCCATCTTCAATATCGGAAAGCGCAGTTGATTGTTTACCGTTTTGCCTTCTATAATCGGCATGGCAGTCGATGAAAAAGATCGCGTCGTTTCTGCCCCTCGTGGTATTACTGGCTCTTGCATCGTGCGCAACTACGGCGGGCACGGCCTTCAGACAGGTTCTTGACTCGAGCCCCCCTCCGCGTGAGGGCTCGTCGTCGGTGGAGGTTCAGCCCGCCGACACAAAGCCGGAGCAGACCGGCTTGGAGGTCCAGACAACCCCGTCCGACGCTCAGGTGTACTTGAACGATACGTTTATCGGAGACACACCGCTCATCTACACCGCCTTCAGGGCCGGCACATACAGGATTACGATCTCCAAGAGAGGTTACTACGATTCGGTGCGCTGGCTCAATCTCGATCCGACTGCCTACACCCTCGTACAGACCGATCTGTCGCCGAAGGTCGGCTACCTCAGCATCTCCACCTCAACGGCGAATGCGGAGATTACCGTCGACGGCAACGGTGTCGGACCGGGGGTCGAGCCGGTCCCGGTCGGAACACATCGAATCCGCATTCGCGCGTTCGGCTTTGAGGACTGGAGCGAAACCGTCGAGGTGTACGAAAACCAAACCGTTACCGTCAACGCGGTTCTCACGAAGGCCCCGTTTCGAATCTCCGGATTGTCGGAATCGAGGACGGTTCTCAATCCGCTCAACCCCGGACGTCTCGGTCAGGTGGTATTCTCATTCGAGGTGAGTACCCACGGAGTCGGCAATCTCGTGGTCATGAGCTCAGACGGCCGGAGCGTGTTCCAGTATCAGTTCCCGCAGTTCAACGATCGTGAGCAGAGCTATCGCTGGGATGGACGAGCGACGGACGGGAAACCGCTGCCGGACGGCAACTATCGCATCACCGTGAGCGGAAGAGAATCCACCGCCTCCGCCGCCTCGACCAGATCGCTGTCGCTCGAGATCAACCGTGGCTCCTACATTGGCCTTCGTTCGCAGCTGAGCGGAGTATCGGGGCTGCTCTTTGCCGGGACCCCGGAGGTCCTCCCTATCTCGAGTTATTCGATTAGCTCGCTCGCGATCGCCCATCTCGACTCGACCGGGGCCCTCGTTCCGGTCCAGGTTGCCGTCCGAGCAGTTCCTCACGCAGGGGTCGAGATCGATGGACAGGCCGCAGTCGAGCTCAAGAGCTCGAACTCCATTCCGGTCTCGGGTGGTCTTGCAGGCAAGTTCCTCCTCACGAATCCCAAATCGCCGTATGGCTTTTCGGCCGCGATTACGGTGAAAGGGACCTATGTATCTCTGACGGCAAGCGATATTCTTACCAATTTCACGGGGCTCTCGCTCGGTTTCCCCTTCGAATACCGAATTGGGCCCGTGGGGTTCGTCTTCATGCCGGATCTCATCGCGGCGCCCTATCCGGCGAGCTACACCTCCGCGCCGCCCATCTTTCTGCCTACCTTCTGGGGATACGGCCGGGGCGGCATGTTCCTGGATTTCGGCTCTCTCGTGACCGGCGGGTCGGTTGCGCTGAGGACCCAGCCTTTCAGCCAAGGGCTCGGGTTCTCGACGCGATTGCTGGACGCGGGATGGGAAATTCATTGGCTCATCCCGAACACGCAACTCGTTCTTTCCTGCGCGGCCACCATCGAGTACAGCCCGGACCCGACAATCGGCTTCTTCGGAATGGCGGGGGCCGGCCTCGGATTCGTTAATTGAAACAGACTCCCAACGACAGGTTGTTTTCGCTCCTTCGACGCTTGAAACCGGCGGATGCACAGAATCGCCTCATGAGAATCGCCGATAGGGAGATTGCCCTTTCGATGATGTACGCGACCGACCGTGATCGCGAGTATGTCCTCTCTCTGATCGCTTCGAGCAAAGCACACCGCATTCGCGAAGAGTTTGGTTTTCAGCGCCACCTTGCGGTTCGCTACGATCAGTACCTCACCGCGATCGCCAGCGTCACGAGCCAACTCGAGCGGGAAGGAAGCGCCCCACCGATCCGAAGCTACTTGCGTCCGCGCCGCGGACAGCGCAGATAGCGAGTCGACGAAGTCTCAGCGGCCGATGAGCGCGAGGAACTCCTCTTCGTTTACGATCTCCGCCCCCACCTCGCCGGCTTTCGCCAGTTTGCTCCCCGAACCGGTCCCGGCAAGCAGGTGCGTAGTGTTGCCACTGACCGCCGAAACGACCTTGCCGCCTCTGAGCTTGATCTCATCGACGGCGAGTGAGCGCGGATTGAAGTGCTCGAAGCTACCGGTGACGCACCAGGTTTGCCCCGCGAACACCTGCTCCACGGCTGGTATACGATCCGGCACCTCCGCCTTGAACGAGAGGCCGACGCGCTGGAGACGGCGAATGAGATCGCGGGTAGTCGGATTGGAGAGCTCGCTTACGATTGTCGTTGCGGTCTTCTCGCCTATACCGGGAATCTCGGTGAGACGAGAGACTTCGCCCCGGTCGACGCACTGGAGGAGCTTGTCGACGTCGGTAAATCCGGCGTCAATGAGAAGCTCACTCGCCTTCTGCCCGAGCTCGGGTATCCCGAGGGATTGCAGCACCGTTCGATACGGCCTCGACTTGCTCCGCTCGACCCCTTCCTTGATGAGCGCGACCTTCTTTTCGCCGAACCCCGGAACACCATCAAGCAATCCGTAATCGGCGGTGTAGATATCGACGACATCGCTGACCATCCCGCGCCTGATGAGCACCTCGACCGTCTCGGGACCGAGATTGTCGATATCCATCTGGCCGCGACCGACAAAGAACATGAGTCTTCCGCGAACCTGAGCGGGGCAGCTGCGATTCGTGCAGAAATGGTGTGCTCCAACCACCGTCAGGGCGTTGCCGCATTCCGGACAAGTGTCCGGCATCTTCCAGGTCGTAGCCTCTTCGTTCTTCTCGATGACTCGCTCGACGGCCGGGATGACATCGCCGCGCCGCGAGATCGCGACAGTATCGCCCACGCCGAGCTCGAGCATGTCGATGTAATCCTGATTGTGAAGAGTGACATTTGAGATCGTGGAACCGCCAACCGCGACCGGTTTCACTCGAGCAACCGGCGTCACCCTTCCGGTCCGGCCGACCTGGACGTCTATCGCGCGAACCTCACTTACCCCTTCCGGTGCCTCAAACTTGTAGGCGATCGCCCATCGAGGATGATGCCCCGTGTATCCGAGACTCTCCCGCGCCGAAAGCTCGTTGACCTTCACCACGAGGCCGTCAATCTCGTATGAGAGAGAGCCGCGCAGCTCCGTTCTCCGTCGAACGAAATCCGCCATTGCCTCGAAATCACCGATCGTCCACGTCGGTCCAGCGTCGTCACTCCTCGCCAACTCCGGCGTCGCTTCGCCGGTTTGGGAGAAGAGCCCGACGATCGGATTGACGCGCAGCCCGAGCTCAACAAGCCGTTCGAGCACGCTTACGTGGGAAGGGAGCGGTGTCTGAAAGAATCCTTCGTAAGCGAACATGGCAAGAGGGACCTCGGCGACAGCCGCACTCTTGACTCGCCGGAGGCTACCTGCAGCGAGGTTGCGCGGATTCGCATAGGGTGTCTCCATCCTGCTGTTGATCTCTTCAAATCGTTCACGCGGCAGGTAGATTTCTCCACGCACGGCGACAGTCGTCGCTTCGTTGAGGCGCAACGGTATGGAGCGGATCGTTCTGACATTGGCCGTTACGTCGTTTCCACGCAGCCCATTTCCCCGGGTAACCGCCCGAACGAGAAGACCGTCTTCGTAGTAGAGCACAATGGAAACCCCGTCAATCTTCTCCTCGACCGCAAACGACAGGTCGGCTCCGAGGTTGGTGCTCGTCTTCGTCGTCCAACTCATCAACTCATCGAAGGTATAGGCCTTGTCGAGACTCAATACCGGGATCGTGTGATCGACCTCGGGCAGCTCGCTCGTTAGGTCGGAGCCTACACGGAGGGTGGGTGAGTCGGGTGTCACGAGCTCCGGATGCGCGGATTCCAACTCTTTCAGACTGTCGAAGAGCCGGTCGTATTCACGATCCGAGACGGTTGGTGCGTTGAGAACGTTGTACTCGTAATCGAGACGGTGCAGCCGTTCGGAGAGGTTTGCTATCTCACGTGCGGCTTCCTCGCGCGTCATGTGCTCTCTCCTCTGTCGATCGACCGAATGAGCCGGCTGGAATCGTGAGAAATCCGAATGGTGGGTGACTGCCGGTTACTCGCCCTTTCGCACGAACGCGTCCTTGTAGCCTTGGGCCATGAAGAGGTACAGCAGGGTACCACTCTCGTCTGAATTGAGCGGCCCGATCATGACCTTGTAGAGGGGCTTCTTGTTCTGGCTGAACGCGTAGACCGATACAGGATAGTCAGGAGAGAGGTTGTCGGCAAGGGCCACCGCGGCGCTCGACTCACCGTAGACCCCGAGCTGAACGTAATAGGAGGCCGGTGCGAGGGCCGTCGCAGGACGCACCGGTATTCTACCCACCATGTGGGCGGCCGCCCCCGCAGCTTCGGCTCCGCTCGGCGTCGGTTGAGCCGCCGAGGGTTTGCTTGGTGCGGGAGGCGCTCCGGCCTCGCCCTGGGCAACCGCGGGCGGCTGCGCCCCGGATACTCCACCCGCCTGAGCTGCCGGTTTCGCGGCAATCTCAGGCGAGGCGACGGCCCCCGAAACTACGGGACCGGAGGTTGCCGGCGGTTGGGTGGACGCTAGAGGACTTATCTCGGGAGTGACCATGGACGGGAGCGGAAGTTCCGACTCGGCCACCTTGGGGGCCGCTGCCGGTGGGCGTGCGCCGGCGAGCGCAGAAACGAGCGGACCGCTTGGCGGCGCTTTCGCGACGCCCTGCGACTCGACGGGGATCGCCGGTACGACCGATACAGACGGGGCAAACGGCGAGATCCTTGGACGAGCCTGCGCCAGCTCAGTTACCTGAGGAACGGCCGACACGGCCGCCGGGGCGGATGGAGACGCCAACGCCAACCCCAACGACGGCAGCGACGAGGCCGGCGGAGTTGTCGCCGCAAGTCCTGAAACCGAGGGGCCCGGGTGACGAATTTCCGGGACGGCCGGCGAGGCGCCGAGTGCAACCTCGGGTTCCCGCCGCGATGCGCGGGTTGTCGGTGAGGATTGCAGCTCTGACACGACGGGAGTCCCCCCGGCTCTCTCGGGTACCGTTGGCGTCGCAAGCTCGGCCAGCGCAGGCGCCGCCTCCCTTGGAGTCTGCACGGGTCGTAGCTCCGTGACGGTCGGACCGGTGACCGTCGGTGGGCCCGCCTGTGGCGCGGCAGAGGGTGGCCCTGTCGCCTGCTCAGCTCCCGTAGGCGCCGGCTGCACGCCTGTTTCGACACCGGTGGCACTGGGTACCTCCTGAGTGCCCGAACCGGGAGGCGGCACCCCCTGTGCCGGCTGCGCTCCCTGTTCGGTGGAAGCGACTCCCGGCTGGGGAGGTTTCGGAGGCGTTGGCTCCGCGCCAGATGTTTGAGGTTGCGTTGAAAGCTGCGCGAGCTCAGGTGCCGGAGGCGCGGTTGAGGGTTGTACTGGTGTCGGTTTCTGCTCGGGTTGAGGGGCAAGAGTGGAGACTGCAGGGCCCGCTTCGGGCGGTTTCGTGGTCGAGGACGGCGCCTGGGCAGGCTGAATAGTCGTCTGCTCCTTGGGAGGAGCTTCAGGAGGCGCTGGCGCCGTCGCGGGCGGGCTCGGCTGTGCCGCTCCGGACGACCCCAGATATTGATCGAGAAAGCTCAGGCTGTTCGGGTTTCCCACCGAGGCGGCGGGAAATACGTCCGGATCGGGACTATAGGGAAGATCGCTCGGACCTTGGGAGACGGGGCTCGACCGCTTTGTCAGAGTGACTTTGACCTGTGAAACCTCACCCGTGCTCAATCCTATTGCGGAACCTGCATCTCTCGAGAGAAGCATGAACAGTCCACTGTCGTTGAGCCGATCGATGATCAGCACCGTAGCCTTCTTATTCGTCTGTGGGTTTTCAACGGTCACAAGGGTATTCTGAGGAAAGGAATTCGAGGCACCGTACAAACCTGTCGACGGAAAGGAGCCATAGGCACCCACGGCGCAAGAACCTTCCCATACCGACTGTGCGTGCATCAGGAAAGGTGCGCAGAGGAAAAAGACTACGGTTAAGACACTCCGTTTCATCGCAATAGTCTCCTGTTTCTATGTTCGGGAGAAAAAGGAGAAAATCAAAGCTCTTTCATGAGCGAATCTAGGACGATCCGTACGAGCTGAGGCCCCATTTCTTCATTGCATTTCTCGCGATCTTCTGTCCAAGGGCAAAGCAGAGCTCATAGGGTTTCTTCGACTTGAGATCGCCCTCAGGCACCGTGGTATCGAGCTTGCCTTCAGCGAGCAGGGAGCCGCTCTTGAGATCCAGAAAACGATAGGAAATCGAGCTCGGGACCGGTGCCGATTTCTCTGCGTCAGGAAAACCGAGGTCGACGATGAGCAAGAAGGCTGCCCCACCCTCCTTAGCCGTACGTTCCGCCCAGATGTCGGTTCGTGCAACGGAATCGCTCTCGTTGTTGTCTGAGCTCGGGAGTCCCGCGTCAAAGATTATATGCCCGGAATTGAAAAACTGATCTTCGACACCATCCACAACGGCAACAAATCGCTCTACATTCGCCCCTTTCGAGGACTCGGCGGGCTGCATCCGCGTCAGAAGCATGACGGTCTCGGCAAACAGCGCGCCGGGTAACAGCCCCAGGATAAACATCAGCATGAGCTTCTTCATCTTCTCTCACCCTCAATGCCGCCCGGCAACTACTGGGCGTGGTATTCTTCTTCCATATATCGGCTGCTTTCGTCCCGACTGTAACGCTCAACCCCTACCGTGAAGCACGAATCGGGAGTCGAGAAGGACGACCCGAAGTCAGCGCCACTTTCTCCAACCGTCGAAGTTTGTTATAGTACCGTCGACAACAGATTGTCGAGACGCCTGACATATCCAACGGCTCATGGTATGCTGGTTGACAATCGCAGGAGTACGAATGGATCAAACCGAAGTTCGAACGTCGCCCGAGGAAGATACGATATCGCTCCTCGATTTGATGTCCGTCATTGCCAAGCGCCGCCGCTTCATCTTCTTCAGCACGGTCATCGCGGCGGCTCTCATCGTCCTGTTCTCGATTTACACTCTGAAAGTCCCGTCAACCTCACCCTACAACCCCATGCCGAACCAATTTACGCCGGAGGTCAAGGTTCGGCTGCTCGAATCACAGTCCAGCTCGATCTCGAGCGCTCTTCAGAACAGCGCACTCGGGACGCTCGCAAGTCTCGCAGGGGCCTCGTCATCGACCGGCCCGACGAACGCCGACCTCGCACAGGCGCTTCTCAAAGGGAATACCCTTGCCGACGACGTCGCACAGCACTTCGACTTCGTGGGCCGCTACCATATAACCAAAGATCCACTGACCAAAAGCCGGAAGATCTTCGAGAAAGCACTCGGTATACAGTATGACCAGACAACTGGAATCCTCACGATTACCTATACGGACATACACAAGGATTTCGCGACCAAGGTCCTGAGCTACACGCTGGACGCCCTTCAGAAGCGGTTCAATACCCTCTCGACGGAGAAGGTCGAGGCCCAAAAGGAGTATCTGCAGGCAAGGTTGTCCCAGCTCCAGGGAGATCTCAAACAGGCGCAGGATAATCTCATCAACTACCAGGTGAAACACGGAATTATCGATCTGAACACACAGGCTCAAGCGCAGGTAACGAAGATAGCGAGCCTGAACTCCCAAATTCAAAACAACGAAATTCAGCTTCAGACCCTCAAGAAGTATGGAAGAAGCGAGAACGATCCTGCCGTCGTTCAGCTGAAAAACGCGATCCAGATCGAGCAGAATCTCATCAACGAGCTCAAGAGCGGTTCCTCGAACTTCAGTATCAACAACATCCCACAGGATCAGTTGCCCCAGATCTCCGCAACCTACCTCAACCTGAAAAACGATCTCACACTCCAGGAAACGATCTACATGACGCTTCGGCAGCAGTACGAAACCGCGAAGCTCGAGGCAGACGCGAACGCGAAGACCTTTCAGGTTATCGAACATGCGGAGATTCCCGAGGTGAAGTCGGGTCCGAGCCGAGGCAAGATATCGATGATAGTGACCATCACGGTCTTCTTTCTCGCGGTGTTCATCTCCTTCATCATGGAGTACTTCGAACGAGTCAAACGAGATCCGATAGAGTCCTCGAAGCTCAACGAGATCAAGGGGATGTTCGGAAGACCTCGAAGGGAATGAACTATTTTGTCATTCAGGTACTAACGAGATCGGAAGATAGGTTCATACGCCTCGCCAATCGCTTGCTCCTCGGGTCTCCGAAGACGCAGTCATCGTTCCTGCACTCCGATTCCGAGATTCTCATAGACAGCGGTTTGGGCGTCGATGACAACAAATCAGAAGACTTCATCGAGCTTCCCGAAGGCTTCTCCATCACGGCGGCTCCCGGACGCCTCGTATGGCCGCGTCGCAGTCTGACGATCCGCAGGAAGGGCAAACAACAGAAGAGCCTCGCTCCAATATTCCCCGGATACGTTTTCTACGAGGCAGACGAGGTGCATCCCGAGGTCTACCGGACGTTGAGGCAGCTTTCCGGATTCGTGCGATTCCTGAAAAACGAGAACCGTCTCGAAATGCTCTCGGGTCAGGACCGGGAGCTTCTCCTCCATTTCCTGTCGTACGGTGAGGTCGTCGACAAGTCAATCGTCTATTTCGATCGAAACAACCGTATACGGGTGAAGAGCGGGCCAATGAAAGGGCTTGAAGGCCAAATCATTAAGGTCGATAAGAGAAAGAAGAGAGCGAAGATACGACTATCCATGTACTCGGACCGCTTTCTGGTTGACTTCGGGTTCGAGCTCCTCGAACCGGCAGAGGGAAATGAACCGAAATAATCGAATCTATATTGTCGGAGCCGGTTTCGCCGGTCGAACAATTGCCCGCGAGATCCGAGAAAAAGGGATCCTCGGTGAAGTGCTCGCCTTCCTGGACGACGATCCGGAAAAAGAAGGCATGAACATCGAGGGGGCGCCCGTGCTCGGACCCGTTTGCAGAGTGGGAGACTTTCTCAAACAGCTGCCGGCAGACGAGGCACTGGTCGCCCTGCCCTCGGCCTCACGCGAACAGCTGAAGTCGGTGTACCAGGAGCTCGCCAAGGCAGAGTTCAAAAAGATCAGGATTCTTCCCGGCATCTCACAGATCCTGGAGGGTGACGCCCATCTCATCCAGACGCGGGAAATCGATGTCCATGACCTCCTGGGGCGAAGCCCGGTGTCGATCGGACTCAAGAAAAGCCTCGAGTACCTCCGAGGACGTCGCGTGTTGATAACCGGAGCGGGCGGAAGCATCGGCGGCGAGCTTGCACGGCAGCTGCTCTCGGGCGGAGTAGAGCGGCTCTATCTCTTCGACCACGAAGAGAACAGCATCTACGAGATAGACAAAGAGCTCCGCATCCTCCAAGAAGAAGGAGTGGGCGAGGCAACAACGATTGTGCCCGTTCTCGGAGATCTCCAGGACAGGGATTACACGAGACACATCCTCGGGAGATTGAAGGCCGACGTCCTCTTCCATTGCGCCGCCTACAAACACGTTCCGATGCTCGAGCACAATCCCATAGAGGCGGTAAAAAACAACCTCTTCGGCACGTTGAACCTCATTGACGCCGCGGTTGAGGTGCATACCCCGCGTTTCGTGCTGATCTCCACGGACAAGGCGGTCGACCCCACCTCGGTTTACGGTGCCTCCAAGATGCTCGCAGAAGAAATAGTCCTTCGAAAACGCGCCGGGCCGGGCGACTTCATCGTGGTTCGGTTCGGAAACGTCCTCGGGTCTCGAGGAAGCATCGTGCCCCTCTTCAAGAAGCAGATCCTCAAGGGCGGTCCAGTTACGATAACTCACCCCGAAACGACTCGCTTTTTCATGACGATTCCAGAGGCCTCATCTCTCGTACTCAAGGCTGGAGGGGTCGGCAAGGGCGGAGAGCTCTATATACTCGACATGGGAGAGCCGCTCTCGATCAAAGAGCTCGCCGAGCAGATGATACGGTTCTACGGTTTTACCCCGGAAGCCGAAATCTCGTTGAGCTACATTGGGCTCCGTCCGGGAGAGAAACTTCACGAGAATCTTTGGGCGCAAGACGAGCATCCCATGAAGACGGGATATCCTCGCATCAACCGCCTTCCGCGAGAGGAGCGCTTCAATGGCTCGCTCGACCGTCTGATAGGCTCATTACGTCCGATTTGTTTCTTCGACAGGGAGAATCCGAACCTTTTTCGAAACCGCATTGCACTGCGAAAGATACTCAACGCCTACATACCCAGCGTTACGATTCCGAAAGATGAGCCTGAATACTGATACCTTCATCCCTTTCGCCCTCCCCTCCCTCGGCCACGAGGAGGAACGGGCGCTGATAGCCGTCCTGCGCAGTCATTGGCTTACTACCGGTGAGGTGGCGAAGCGTTTTGAGACGGAGTTTGCCGCGGAGGTCGGCTCCGCCTACGCGCTCGCGGTAAGCTCTGCAACAGCCGGTCTTCATCTTGCGCTCGAGGCGGTCGGCGTAAAGAGCGGAGATTTTGTTCTCACGACGCCCTACACTTTCACTGCGACCGCAGAAGTGATCCGCTATCTCGGGGCTCACCCGCTGTTCGCGGATATTCGAGAAGACACTCTCGACATCGACCCGGCTGCGGTCGAAGCCGCGCTCAAGGGCTCACGGAGGGGGAATCGCGTATCGGCGGTGCTCCCGGTTCATTTCGGCGGTCTCATCTGCGACATGAAAGCGATTATCGATGCCGCTGCCTCGGTTGGGGCCGCGGTGATCGAGGACGCTGCTCACGCATTTACGGCAAAAGTCGGCGACCGAGCTGCAGGAACTTTCGGCACCGCCGGAGTCTACTCGTTCTACGCTACGAAGACGATCACCACCGGCGAGGGAGGGATGGTGGTGACCAATCGTCCCGAGATTGCGCAGCGGATGGCGGTCATGCGGCTTCACGGGATCGACCGGGACATGTGGGACCGTTACACGAGCCCGCAGGCTTCATGGGAATACCGGGTCGTCGAGGCAGGCTACAAGTACAACATGACGGACATGGCGGCGGCAATCGGACGTGTTCAGCTGAAGAAGGCCGAGGCCTTCCGCGAGCGACGTTCACGGATCGCCGCCCGCTATCTTCAGGCATTTTCAGGCGTCGACTATCTCATACTTCCCCACGCACCAACGGCCGGCCATTCCTGGCATCTCTTTACTCTGCGTATAGTGCCTGATAGACTGACAATCACCCGGAACGAATATGTGCAAAAGCTCATGGAGCGTGGAATCGGCACAAGTGTTCATTACATTCCCCTGCACATCATGCCCTACTACCGCAAGCTCTACGACTACAAGCCCGAGGACTTTCCGACCTCCATGCGTGTCTACGAGTCGATTTTCAGCCTCCCGATATACCCGGACCTTTCGGACAGACAGGTCGAACGAATCATCGAGTCGGTTCTCGACGTGGGGTCTCGAAGCTACAAGGGATAACAGCTATGACCGCTGATCAGGGGCGGTTCGTCAACGATTTCTACGAGGAGGGGATGTACGTCGGCCTCGTCGTACGTTCGTCGATCCCCCGAGGACAGATCCTCTCGATCAGCTACCCGACCCTTCCGAACGGAATGACCCTTATCACTGCGGACGCCATTCCCGGCCGGAATGAGCTTTCGATTCTCGGCGGCTCCATGCCGGTCCTCGCATCTCAGACGGTAGGTTATCTCGGTGAACCGATTCTTCTTCTCTGTGGAGCGGACGAGCGAGATCTGCAGGCCTTCGCCGCGGCGATTGAGATTCGATACTTCGAAGAACCGCCCCTCAGATTCGACTCCCCCGTTCCCGAACAATGGTTCTGCGACGACGGGATGGAACACGGTGAGGTCGACAAGGTTCTCGCAGAAGCGTTCCAGGTCGTCGAAGGCGAGTATTCGACATCTCCCGGCGACCAGGTCGCGAGTGACGCCCACGGTGCCGTGGCACAACGCACTAAGGATCGTTTTCAAATCACGACGCCCACGCAGTGGCCTTTCCACGTCAGGGAGACGGTAGCGGCCGTACTCGGTCTTCCGGCCGACCGAGTAAACGTCGCTGTCTCGGCCATGAGTGCTCACAAGGACTCCCGGATCTGGTTCTCCTCACTCCTCGCGGCGCATGCCGCGCTCCTCGCCGATGCGAGCGGTAAAATCGTGAAACTGGTTCTCCAACGCGAGGAGGCCGCCCGCGTGGTGCCAAGGAGAGCCTCGAGCCGGATTCAGATTCGAACCGGCCTCGACAAGGACGGGATTCCCACTGCGCAAGACATCCATATCTACTTGGACGGGGGCGCATATCCGCTCATGGCAGGCGAGCTCCTCGACCGGGCGATTCTCGGGACTGGAGGGGTCTACCGAGCTCCCAACGTTAGGCTATCGGCCCATGTCGTCCGGACAAGCGGTCGGCCGATGGGCGCATTCCTCGGCCTGGGACTCGCGCAGGGTGCCTTCGCCTCGGAGACTCACGCCTCGAGAATTGCAGAACTTTCACAGACCGACCCGTTCACCTGGAAACGGGACAACCTGATAACCACAGGAGACAACTTCGCAGGAGGCGGAACTCCTGCCTCCTATCCGCCGGAACAGCTACTCCGGCGTGCTGCGGAGCTCTCGGACTTCCGACGCAAACACGCGGCCTACGAGATGTTGAAGAAACGGCGAGACACGATTCGCGAGCGTACTCAGACTCTGCGCGGAATCGGGATCTCGATTGCGTTCCAAGGTGCCGGACTTCACGGAAAGAAGGAAGAGGACGGCTCCTACGGAGTCACGGTACGGCTCGAAGCGGACGGGAAGCTCCATATCCTGACCTCCGGCGTGTCGATCGATGGAGTTGCGAGAAAGCAATGGCAGGATTCGGCGTGGAGAATCCTCGGTATCGAGCGGAAGAACATCATTTGCAGAGAGCTTCCGACGAACGATGTGCCGGACTCGGGCCCCTCCGCCTTCTCTCGAAACGTCACGATTATCGACATCCTCGTCGCTCGCTGCTGCCAAACCATTGCGCGACGCCGTTTCCGATCGGGTCTTCCCATCGAGGTAAGACGAACCTATCGAATCCCCCGAGCGAATAGGTGGTCGCAGACGACGAAAACCGGGCTTCCCTTTCCGATGCTCTCTTGGGCAGCGGCGGTCGTTGAGACGGAAGTCGACCCGGTAACCTTTGAAACGGAAATTCGCGGCATCTGGATGCCGGTAGCGTGCGGTGAGCTGCTCAACCCGGCGAATGCGCGACGGACCGTCGAAAACGCTATCTTTCATGCACTCTGGTGGTGTTCGTCCACGTATGGGTCTTCACGTGAACCGAAGATCGACAACCTGCCGCCCATCGAGGTGGAGTTCATTACCCCCGAGACAAGGTCCGTCTCCGGCGGAGTAGAGGAGCTGGCCGGGTCGGTCATACCCTCCGCCTACGTGTCCGCAGTGGCGCAGGCGACCGGAAGGTACTTCGACAGCCTGCCGATTACCCCAGAACTGATCCATCACTACACGGAGGATATGTGAACATCAATTTCTCGCTCAACGGGAAAAATGTCTCAGTCGATGTAGAGCCCGAGAAACGGATGGTCGATGTGCTCAGAGAGAACTTCCAGCTGACGCGGACGAAGGCCGGCTGCTATGCCGGCGCTTGCGGAGTTTGCTCCGTGCTCGCCGGCGGTCGGCTTGCGTGTTCGTGCCTGATGCCTGCGTTCACCGCACGAGGCGCGGAGATCGTCACGATCGAAGGCTATTCCCGGTCGCGGGAGTACGCCGATATTCTCAAGGCTTTTCTGGAGGCTGAATACTATCCCTGCGAGTATTGCTCGGCGGGGAGAATCTTGGCAATAGAGGCGCTGCTCACAGAACATCCTGACCCTTCGGAATCGGAGATCCTCACCGGCATGTCCGGAATTACCTGTCAGTGCGCGAATTATACCTCCTTGGTGAAAGCGGTGGAGATTGCCGCCTTCGCGAGAAAGATGAGACGTCGTGGCCGAAGAACGTAAACGCGTCAGTCGCAGCAACATATACGCTCCGACGAACCTCGCCGAGCTCCTCTCCCTCTACAGCAAGCTGCCTTCGGCACTCATCTACAACGGGGGAACGCACATACTCAGAGAGCAGCCCCGCAAGTATGTGCAACTTCCTGCGAACGTCATCAACGTCCACCGGGTCCAGGAGCTCGGCAAGATTACCCGAACTGAACGTCACCTCGACATCGGTGCAGCCGTCCCAATCGGACGCATCCTGGAGGTGGGGAGTAATGTGGTCCCGCAGGCGCTTCAGCAGGCCCTCTCCTCCATCGGCACGCCTGCCGTGCGTAATTGGGCCACTCTCGGGGGCAACCTCTGCATTCCCGATCGGCGTATGAGCACGTTCGCCGTCTATTTGCTGCTCGACATTCAGGTGGAGCTGCGCAAAGTGGGGTCCGCTCGATGGATTCCGCTTAACCGATTTGCCGCTCCCGACCGAAAGATCGACTTGCAGCGAGGCGAGGTTCTTACCAGGATTCGAATTCCCTTCGCTACGTGGGACCTGCAGGTCTACCAGAAGATGGATCGCGAGCTTCAGGATCCCAACAATTTCCTGTCCTTCTGCGGGCTCGCACGGGTGCAGAGGGACGTGATCACCGACATCCGTTTCGCTTGTGCCACCTCCGGCACAACAGTCGTTCGAAGCAGGGAGGTCGAAACGGAGCTGGTTGGTCGAAGGGTGCCGGTCGCCCCGAGAGAGCTCGCGACGATCCACGAGCTTCTCGACGGGCTCCTCGCCGGACTGTCGGACCGACTTTCCGGTTTCCAGGTGGGACGAATTCAAAGCATCTTCCGCTGGTTTCTGGGTCGGTTGAGCCCCGAGTAGCAATTGGAGTAGGTCGCGTTCCCCTCCGCCTTTACACGAACTGCGCCTCAAGTTATATTCAAATCGAATACTGAAAGAGGGCTCAATGCAGGACTTCGTTCATCTGCACAACCATTCCGACTATTCGCTGCTGGACGGTGCGTCTTCTATTCCCAGCCTGGTGGCGCGGGCACAAGATCTCGGGATGAAACACCTCGCCTTGACCGATCACGGAAACATGTTCGGGGCCCTCAAGTTCTACAAGACCTGCAAGAATGCGGGAATCAACCCGATTATCGGCTGCGAGTTCTATGTCGCAACAGGCTCACGGCATGACAGGGGAGCTCCGGAAACCTCCCGCACGAATGGCGCAGATTCGGGGAGCCGCTACAACCATCTCATCTTGCTCGCGCGAGATCAGGTCGGTTATCGGAACCTCCTGCAGCTTACCTCGTACGGCTACACGGAAGGGTTCTACTACAAACCGCGCATCGATCACGAGCTGCTGGAACGCTATTCCTCAGGTCTCATATGTACGAGCGCGTGTCTCGCGGGCCTCATCCCTCAGAAAATCGTTCGGGGAGACGACAGTGAAGCCCTCCAGATAGCCGGTCACTACGCCGAGCTATTCGGGAAAGAGGGCTTCTACCTCGAGCTCCAGGATCACGGAATCGAAGATCAGAAACGTGTCAACCGGGCGCTTCTCGAAATCTCCCGGAAGACCGGGATTCCACTCATCGCAACCAACGACATCCACTATACCAACGCCGACGACGCCGGCGCTCAGGACGTGCTCCTGTGCATCGGCACCAACAAGAAGCGCAACGAAACGGAACGGCTCCGATTCGGCGGACCAGAGTTCTACATGAAGAGTCAGGAGCAGATGTGGGAGCTCTTCGGCTCGGTCCCGGAGGCGCTCACAAACACGCTGGCAATTGCGGAGCAGTGTTCCCTCGAGATCGATCTCCCGGGCCCACTCCTTCCCGATTACTCCTATCCGGTTGAGTTCACCTCTCCCGACGATTACCTTCGGCATCTTACCTTCCGGGGACTTGCCGAGCGCTACCCGAACTACTCCGACGAGATCAGGGACAGGGCCGAATACGAGCTCGAAACGATTATCTCGATGGGTTTCACCGGCTACTTCCTCATCGTCTGGGACTTCATCGATTGGGCGCATCGTCACGAGATCCCGGTCGGGCCCGGCAGAGGCTCAGGAGCGGGATCGATCGTTGCATACTCGCTCCGAATCACGGATATCGACCCCCTGAAATATGGGCTCCTCTTCGAGCGGTTCTTGAACCCAGAGCGTGTTTCGATGCCCGATTTCGATATCGACTTCTGTTTCGAACGTCGCGGCGAGGTCATCGATTACGTGACGCAGAAGTACGGCAGCGACCGGGTCGGCCAAATCATTACCTTCGGGACCCTGAAGCCGAAAGCAGTGATCCGAGACGTAGCCCGAGCGCTCGATCTTCCCTATGCAGAGGCCGATTCGATTGCGAAGCTCGTGCCCCCGGGGCCGAAGATGACCCTCGAGCAGGCTCTCCAAATGGAGCCTAAGCTGGCGGAGCTCGCCGACCGCGGCAAGCTCTACGAAGAGCTTCTCGACACGAGCAGGAGGCTCGAGGGACTCTCACGCCACGCCTCGACGCACGCGGCGGGCATCGTCATCGGCAAGCAGCCGCTTACCAGCTACGTGCCGCTCTACCGCGATCCCAAGACCGGTTCGATCTCAACCCAGTACACGATGGACCAGCTCGAGGAATGCGGGCTCGTCAAGATGGACTTCCTCGGTCTCAAGACGCTGACCCTTATCGAAAATACAGTCGGCCTCATCAACCGGAGAGGCATCGATTTCGACGTCGAGACAATTCCGGAGGACGACGCTGCCACCTTTAAGATGCTCGGAGAGGGCAAGAGCACCTGCGTATTCCAGTTCGAGAGCACCGGCATGCAGGGCATCCTTCGTCGTGCGAAACCCTCTTCGATCGAAGACCTCATCGCCTTGAACGCGCTCTATCGTCCCGGTCCGATGGCCAATATCGACCAGTTCATCAACGCGAAGACCGGAAGAACCCCGATCGCCTATCCGCTTCCGGAGCTCGGCGCCCTGTTGGAGGAGACCTACGGCGTTATCGTCTACCAGGAACAGGTCATGGAGATCGCCAGAATGATCGCCGGCTACTCACTCGGCGAGGCGGATATCCTCAGGCGCGCAATGGGCAAGAAGAAACACGAGGTGATGAACAAAGAGAAGGTGAAATTCGTTGGGGGTGCGACCAAACGGGGTTACACGAAGAAGCAGGCCGAAGACATGTTCGAGATGCTCATCCCCTTCGCCGGATACGGATTCAACAAATCCCACGCCGCCGCCTACTCCGTTCTCGCGTACAAGACTGCGTACCTGAAGGCCAACTACGGGCCTGAGTTCATGGCGGCCAATCTCACGAACGAGATCAATAACACCGACAAACTTTCGCAGTACATAACTGAGACCCGCGAAATGGGTATCGAGATACTGCCTCCGGATGTCAACCTTTCGGAAAAGTACTTCAGTGTGACCGACGGTCATGTCGTATACGGCCTCATAGGGATCAAGAACGTCGGGTCTTCTGCGGTAGAGGAAATCCTCAGGGCTCGTGCGGAGCTCGGTGAGTTTTCCTCGTTCGTCGATTTCCTCGAGAAGGTCGATTTGAAGGTCGTCAATCGCAAGGTGATCGAGTCACTGATTCAGTCCGGGCTTTTCGATCGGATGGGCGTCGGACGCCGAACCCTGATGCACAACCTCGAAGGGGCCCTCGAGATCGTATCGAAACGAAAAGAGGGGAAGATGTTTGGCCAAACCTCCCTCTTCGAGGATAGCGCCGAGCCCGCGTTCAGCGAGATACGTCTTGAGGAGGTCGAGGAGTACCCCGAGCTGGAACGGTTGCGTTTCGAAAAGGAACACCTCGGCTTCTATGTTTCCGGCCATCCTCTCGACAAGTTCGAGGCACTGCTGCGGCGACGCGCGACGCTCAAGCTGGACCGCGCCGACCGCGCAATTGCTGAAAAGACCTATACCGCCATCGGTTTGGTGACGGCGGTACGTACCATCATTACCAAGAAGGGCAGGCCAATGGCGTTCGGAACTCTCGAAGACACGGGAGGCTCGATCGAAATGGTGATCTTCTCCGACCCGTGGGAGAAGTATGGTTCAATGTTGAGTGAGGACGCCATCGTTGCGGTCGAGGGAAAGGTGGATCCTACGAGGGGTGAACCGAAGCTCCTCGTCGATCGTGTCCTTGCGCCTGAAGAGCTTCAGGAGGCATCGCTCTCCGAGCTGCACATCCGACTCTCCGACAACCTTCAAAACGAAGACGAGCTTTACGGACTGCGGTCGTTGCTCTGTGACCACTCCGGTTCGAGCTCGGTCTACCTGCACCTCCCCGGAGCCGCATCGAAGCCGGAGGTCATCGTGAAGGTCTCGTCTCAGATTCAGGTCGCTCCGGCACAGTCGGTAATCGAGGAGATTCGACGTTTGCCGCGGGTCGAAGAGGTTTGGCAAGAATAGGCATAAATCCGATTGGAGGACACAATGCAAGTGGCAATGCGCATCGTTGGTGCAGTTCTGATGGTATACATGATCCTCATTTTCATCCGCGTCCTGCTCACCTGGTTTCGAGGGCCGAGCATGGGGAGGCCGTTCATGATTCTCGCGACGGTCACCGACCCCTACCTGAATTGGTTCCGGCGATTTCGTATGTTCAGAACGGATAGGATCGATTTCTCTCCCATTGCGGCGCTCATTGTGCTCGTCATTCTCCTAAACATCTCGAACGAGATTGCCGCCTACGGCACGATTTCTGTCGGAGTGGTCATCGCCATCGTCATCTCCGCCATTTGGTCGGCGATCTCATTCATCTTGACCTTTCTCGCAATACTCGACGCCATTCGACTCATCGGCGATCTGCTCAACGTGAACTCGGTCAACCCCTTCTGGCATACGCTCGACATCATCCTCTCCCCGGTCTTGAACTGGACGGGGCGGGTTGTGCTTCGTAGCCGCCCTGTAACCTACCGGACCGCCATGGTCGTTTCGGGAATCCTCATCATCATCGCGATTTTCCTCGGACGCTACCTCATCCACTTGTTGGTCAATCTCGTCCAACGACTACCGTTCTGACCGGGGAACATCGATCCATGTCGGTCGTGACCCGTGTTTCTCCGTGAGCTGCACATCCCGGTAACCCAGGTCGTTGGCGTCGGCCCGAGGACCGCGAAGCTTCTCGAGGGTCTGGGAATCGGCGATGTAGCCGACCTCCTGCTTCACCTCCCACGCGATTATGAGGATCGAAGGCATCCCGTGCGACTTCGCGACTGGCAGGCTGGCCGCCCGGTAAACACAATCGTAACAGTGACTGCGCACCGTTACTTCGGAAGAGGCAGGAGGAAGACGCTCAAGGTGATCGTCGAAGAGGCGGACCCGCAGGGTACCCGCGCGGCATTGCTCTGCTTCGGCCGCAGCTTCCTCAGCAAGACTCTGGAGGTCGGGGAGCGCTTCTTTCTCTATGGCCAATTTCGACACCGGTACGGCGAGATCCAGTCCAGCTCGTTCGAGGTCGAACCGTGGTCCGAGGAAGAGGGCCGAAATCTGCGGGTCCTTCCGATCTACCCATTGACCGCCGGTGTCGGACAGGGGCTTATGCGGCGTATCATGCAGCGAACGGTTCACGACTACGGCCTCAACCTCGAAGACGAGCTGTCATCGGACATGCGGGAGCGGCACGACCTGGACGACAAGGCGCAATCCCTCGCAGAGGTGCATTTCCCGAAGTCTGTCGAGAGCGCAGCCCGAGCTCGCCGCAGCCTGGCATTCGAGGAGCTGTTCTATTTCCAACTCGCCGTCGGTAGACGGGCGCTGCGCCGAAAATCCACGATGAGACCGGCAAGAAGAACGAAAACTCGTCTCCAGCAGACTCTCCTTGCAAGGCTTCCTTTTCAGCTGACTCCCGATCAGAAAAGCGCCCTCGAGGAGATAAATCAAGATCTTGGTTCCGAACGGCCGATGGCTCGACTGTTGCAGGGCGAAGTCGGCTCGGGAAAGACGCTCGTCGCTCTGCTGGCGAGCCTCGAGGTCATCGAATCGGGAGCCCAGGTCGCCTTTATGGCACCCACCGAGCTCCTTGCACGACAGCACGCCGAGATCACAGCGAGACATCTGTCGCCGCTCGGCATTCGCCCTGCCTACCTCTCCGGCAACATCAAGGACCCGCATCGCCGAGAGCTGCTACAGGCGCTCGAAGCCGGTGAAGTGGACCTGGTGGTCGGAACCCACGCGCTGTTCACGGGACGTGTAAAGTTCGCGAACCTCGGGCTGGTCATCGTGGACGAGCAGCATCGCTTCGGCGTGCTGCAGCGACTCGCCCTTACCGAGAAGGGTCGCAGCCCCGATCTCCTGCTCATGACCGCTACGCCCATCCCGAGGACTCTTGCCATGACCGCCTTCGGTGACCTAGACGTTTCGACGATTCGAACGATGCCCGAAGGGCGAAAACCCGTCATCACTCACCTTGCCAGACAGGGCAACGAGTCGAAGGTGCACGAATGGGTGCGGCGGGAGCTCGGCCGGGGCCACCAGGCCTATTTCGTCTATCCGCTCATCGAGCAGTCGGATGTTTCAGATCTCAGGGACGCCGAGTCGATGTTCGAAGAGCTGCAGAGGGTGATATTCCCCGAGTTCACGGTGGCGCTTCTCCACTCCCGCGTTCCCGATGACCGGAAGACTCGAACGATGGAATCCTTCGTGCGGGGAGAGATAGATCTGCTCGTTGCAACGAGTGTCGTGGAGGTAGGTGTGGACGTCCCGAATGCAACCGTCATGGTCATAGAGCATGCCGACCGTTTCGGGCTCGCTGCGCTTCATCAGCTCCGAGGACGGGTCGGCAGGAGCGAAACCCAATCCTACGCGTTCCTGATCTATGGCGAGGTGCCGACCGAGACGGGGAAAAGTCGTCTCAAGGCAATGCTCGAGACGAGCGACGGCTTTGAGATCGCGGAGGAGGATCTTCGATTGCGGGGACCGGGTGAGCTTACGGGTACCCGACAGTCCGGCTACTACACCCTCTCTGTCGCCGATCTCGCACGGGACTTCGAGCTTCTCAAGACGGCCCGGCAGGATGCCTTCGACCTCCTCGCGGCCGACCCGGGACTACTCCGCCCCGAGAATCGTGTAGTTCGCGAAGTGGTAGAGCGGACCCATCCATTCGAAGACGCCCCGTTTGGAGGAGGATAGGCGGATATGAGCGCCCTACGGATTACCGGCGGACGATACGTACGCCGACGGATCGAATGTCCCCCGGGCGAAATCCGACCGGCAATGGACAGAATGCGGGAATCGGTCTTTGCGATCCTCGGGAACCTCGAAGGTTGTTCGTTTCTCGACCTCTTCAGCGGATCCGGAGTAATCGGCATCGAAGCGGCCTCGCGCGGGGCAAGCCCGATCGTCCTCGTCGAGCGGGACGCCGGCAAGAAGTCTACGATTGCCAAGAACATCTCGATCGTCGAAACGCAGATCGAGCTTCGCATCATGCCGGTTGAACGCTATCTTGCGGTCTGCCGACAGCGATTTGACTACGTGTTCTTCGATCCGCCGTTCCGCTACGCCAACAAGTCGGCGCTTCTACGTTTGGTCAGCGACAACGGTCTGCTGGAAGATGATGGCCAAGCTCTCATCCATCGGCCGCGGGAGGACGATCTTCCGGAAACGGTAGGTCGTCTGCGAGTCATCGATTCTCGAAGCTACGGACGGTCGATCGTTGATATCTACGCCCTTGCCCCTACTGATCGATGATATTCATGAGACGCTTCCATCGATCGAGTGCAGAGACCCGTCGTTCAGGTTTCTTGTTCGCGCATTCGCCGGCGGTGGCTCTGCCTCCCACCGCGACGTGAGGCCCCTCTGGGTGCACTGATTCCACCTGCGGGGTCGAGTCTCCTTGATCCATTGAAGCGACCTCCATCGTACTTGTAGTAAGGTATCCCGAACGGGATCGATTTTCAGGTGTTCGACCAAGAAGTTGGAGCAGCTCAGTCCGAATCGCCCCGGGGAGCGCGTGCCGCCTCTTTTCGCGGTTCTGCATCTCTGCTATAGTCGTTCGGGCACCGAGAATCCCACTCGCAGATGCAACTCCAGACACGGAGGCAGATACTCACGTGACGTCTAAGCGGCGGACATTCCTTCAGCTCCCTCAAGGAACGGAGGCTTTCTACCTCGAAGAGGCCTTCCGTCACCGACGAATCATCTCGCGTCTCGACGATCTCTTCGAGCGCTGGGGCTACCTGCCGGTACACACCCCGGTGTTCGACTTCTTCGACATCTACCGCGGGCTGCTCGGCGATGCAGCGCTCGAGAACGTTTATCGATTGATCGACCGGGAGGGTGATCTACTGATGCTCCGATCCGACATCACCCTTTTCCTCGCACGACAGATGGGACTGGCTCTGCGAAAGGAGGACCTGCCGGTTCGGGTCTACTACTCGGACGTGATTCTCCGCCATCAGAACCGCGAGGACATCTCGAAGAACGAGTTCTTCCAGGCCGGCGTCGAGTTGATCGGCAGGGCGGGGAAGGATGCCGACCTCGAGGTGATGGTCCTTCTCCTTCGCACGCTCAGCGCACTCGGGCTGCCTGCGGTGATGCATGTGGGCTCTCGCATCATCTTCGATTTGTTCTTTGCAGACATCGAAGAGGAGCGACGGAAGCGCCTCGAAGCCGCCATCGCAATTCGCGATACGAAGGAAATGGCGCAGCTGCTTGATGGTTGGAATGTCGAGCTCATCGATTTTGCAGTTCGGCTGTTCGGCTACATCGGGGACGCAGATGGGCTCAATCGACTACGCACCCAGGGGACGAAGCTTTCCGCAGTACCGAAAGGGGTTCTCGCTGAGCTCAAACGCCTCTCCGAGCTTTCGAAGACACTCGCGAAAACTACGGCCAGGGGCTCCCACAGAATTGATATCTCCGAAATCGGGACTCAGCCCTATTACACAGGAATCGTCTTTCAGGCCTACGTACCGGGACAGGATTCAGCGGTTGCATCGGGCGGTCGCTACGACGGGCTCCTCGGTTTCTTCGGACTATCCGCTCCGTCGATAGGATTTTCACTTCTGCTGCGGAAGGTGGAAACCTACGTCGACGCGAACGGTGAGGACAGAATTCCGCAGGCCGAGAAGGCAACAGGAAGCACGTTCGAAGAAAAGCTCGCCTCCGCCGACATAATCCGCAAGAAGGGCGGGATATCGATCCTATGACCACCCCACGACCGTCGCAACGATTAACGATCGCTCTCCCGAAGGGGAGACTCCTATCCCAGCTGTTGTCCCATTTCGAAGAAAAGAGGGTGTCTCTTTCCTTCGAGGATCGCAAGCTCATTGCCGAAGACAAGGAAGGTATGTTCAAGGCGTTCCTCGTCAAAAACAACGACCTCCCGACCTACGTCAATCATGGAATCGCCGGCCTCGGAATATGCGGGACCGACGTGTTGTACGAATCGGGGCACCGTTTTCTTCACCTCTTGAGTTTCTCCTTCGGAAGAACAAAGATGTGTCTGGCGGGGAAAAGTGCCGAAGAGCAGATCAGCATCCCCCCACGCAGGCTTCAGGTCGCCACCAAATTCACTCGGTTCACCCAAGACTACTTCCACAGCAGAGGGATACCGGTTCAGGTCATCAAGCTGGAGGGTTCCGTCGAGCTCGCGCCGATTCTCGGTCTCGCGCCCTACATCGTGGACCTCGTGGAAACCGGGGACACCCTACGCGCGAATCACCTGAAGGTAATTGAAACTCTCACGGAAATCGAGGTACATTTGATCGCCAACGCTGCCTTCTACAAGCTCAACTATGAGCGAATCAACGACATCGTCGAGCGACTGAGAGAAGCTCAGGGGAGTAAGGAGTGAAACCGCGCTCAACAACCATCGAACGCAACACGAGCGAAACGCAAATCAAGCTATCGCTCGATCTGTCTTCGCAGGAACCGATCGAGATCGATCTCGGTGTACCGTTTTTCGAGCACATGCTGCACGCACTCGCGTTTCATGGGGGCTTCTCTCTCGCAGTCCGGGGCAGGGGCGACCTCGAGGTCGATCCGCATCATCTCGTCGAGGACGTTGGGCTCGTATTGGGAAGCGCTTTCGCGCGCATTGTGGAGGAGTCTGGACACATCGCTCGGTTTGGACACGCCGTAATAGCTATGGATGACGCGCTCTCGGAAGCCACGATCGACGCATGCGGGCGCCCGTACCTTGTCTACGAGGCGACCTATCCGCAAACGAGATCGGGGGCTTTCGACATGTCTCTCATTCGGGAGTTCCTCTGGGGGTTTGCAGGCTCCGCCCGCATAAATCTCCACGCGGTCTGCCGCTATGGTGAAAACAGCCACCACATGGCCGAGGCACTTTTCAAGGCCGTTGGGAAGTCGCTCAAGGAGGCCTATAGACCAATAGAAGGGGGAGCGCCACTCTCGACGAAAGGCTCTCTCGGACAGTCGCAATACCACAGAAAGGATTGATTTGGCGCTTGGTGTCCCTTATAGTATTAGGACAAGAGCAACGCAGTATGGATATCGAAAAAGGTTTCGCCGGCATACCAGAAGAGGGATTCTTCAAGGTCTCGCGCCAGACGGGTGCGCCGCTGACCGGTCCGCAAAAGACGGCCCTGATTCGCAAAGGAAACGAGCTGTTCAACAACGGCCAAATCGAGAAAGCTAAACGAATCTTTCTCACCACCAGTTACACCGACGGTATCATACGCCTGGGCGATTACTATTACAAAAGACGGGATTTATATGAAGCAATACGAATGTACTGGCTCGCTCCCGCCCCAGAGAAGAAGGAAATGATCGTGGCAATGATGGCATCTACAGTGCATCAATGGTTAGAAGAGGACGGGGGGGTCGCACAATGAGTGAAGATAGCGCAAATCTCTCGGACAACGAGGAATCTCCGAATCCGCAGCTCGCGGAGGTCTCAGAGCTCTCGAAACGAGGATACCAGCTGCTCAAGGAGAACTTGATCGAAGAGGCGGAGGAGTGCTTTCGGTCAATCCTCGAAATCGAGGACACGAACAATTACGCTTTGGTTGGGATGGGCGACGCAGGGCGAAAAAAGGGAGAGTATAGGCAGGCTGTGCAATACTACCAGAAGTGCCTGGACCACCATCCCGGCAACAACTACGCGTTGTTCGGTCTGGCGGACTGCTACAAGGCTCTCAATAAGTACAACCAGGCGATCAAGATCTGGGAGCAGTATCTACTGCACGACGACTCGAACGTTACGGTGCTGACCCGAGTTGCCGACGCCTACCGGAAGGTTCGTGACTTCAGGCGCTCAAAGGAGCTCTACGAGAAAGTGCTCGAGATGGAGAAGGACAACGCCTACGCCTTGATCGGGCTCGGGCACCTTCACTACGATTTCAAGGAATACACCGATGCGCTCCACTACTGGGAGCGCATGCTCGAGATCAACCCTGACAATGTCGACATTCGAGTTCTCACCTCGATCGGCAACTGTCACCGGAAGCTGAAAACCTACGAGAAAGGGCTCGGCTACTTCCAGAGGGCGCTCGAGATCGAACCAAACAACTTCTACGCGCTCTTTGGCCTGGCTGATTGCTACCGCGGCATGAACGAGCAACAAAAGTCGCTGGACTGCTGGGACAGAATCTTGAAGCTCGATCCGAACAACAAGGTCATACTCACGAGAGCCGGTGACGCCTATCGGATCATGGGCGACTACGACAATGCCGAAAAGTTCTATCGGAAGGCGCTGAACATCGAGTTCGACGTCTACGCGATCCTCGGTCTGGCGCTCATCAATAAGACACGGGGCAACTATCGGGAGGCAATCGAAAGCCTCAACGGGTTGCTCAAGAATGATCCCAAGAACAATCGTCTCTATCTGGAGATCGCCGAGTGCTATGTCGAGCTGGGTCAGCGAGACAAGGCACTCGCCGTGCTCGCTCAGTTCCAGCGGCTCGGCATCAAGAACACAGCAGTGACTCAGTTTCTCGATTCACTGAAGAGGAATCACTGAACCGCCGCACCTATTCGAGAACCGCCCTCACCCGTCGCACTCCCGCAGAGGACGACTGCTCCTTCGTTATCTTGAAACGGCCGAGCTCTGCCGAGTGCTCGACGTGTGGTCCGCCGCAGACTTCCTTCGAGAACTCGCCGATAGAGTATACTTTCACCTTTTCCCCGTATTTCTCATCGAAGAAAGCGTAGGCACCGGCCTCCCTTGCCTCTTCGAGCGTCATCATCTCCATCGACACGGGGAGGTCCGCCTGGATCTGCTCGTTTACGATTCGCTCGACCTCCCGTATCTCTTCGTCGGTCATCTTCTCGGGATGAGAGAAGTCGAACCGGAGTCGTTCAGGCGTGATATTGCTGCCCATCTGCTTGACGTGCTCGCCCAAAACCATATGCAGTGCCTTGTGCAGGAGATGGGTCGCCGTGTGAAGGCGGGTTGTCATCTCTGAATGGTCGGCCAGGCCGCCTTTGAAGGTTCGTTCGGCGCCCTTCTTCGAAAGCTCCTGATGCTTGGAGAACGCCTGGTTGAACCCCTCTACGTCGACCGCGAGACCCCGTTCCGCGGCGATTTCCTGGGTAATCTCCAGAGGAAAGCCGTAGGTGTCGTAGAGTCGGAACGCCACCCTCCCGGGTATTATCTTTGCCGGATTCTTCCGGAGATTAGGAAGCATCTTCTCGAACTCAGTTTCGCCTTTCCGCAGGGTCTGCAGAAACCGTTCCTGTTCGGCTGCGAGCTCTTCGAGAATAAGCTTCTCGTTATCTGCAAGCTCGGGATAGATATCGCGATACATCGAGACCACTGCCGCCGCCGGCTGGTCGAGAAACGGGCGTTCGATTCCGAGCTTCCGGCCGTGTCGCATCGCTCGACGGATGAGCCGCCGCAGTATGTAGCCCTGCCCGAGGTTCGAGGGCCTGACACCGTTGTGGTCTCCGAGGATGAAGACGGCGGTTTTGACGTGGTCTGCGATGATTCTGATGGAGTGATCGAGAGACTCCTCGGAGCCAAAGCTTGCTCCCGAGAGCTTTTCGATGGCCGCGATAATGGGCGTGAACGTCTCTGTCTCATAGACCGAGGATTTCCCCTGCAGTACCGTCGCGGTCCGCTCTATACCCATTCCGGTGTCGACGCACCTTCGTGAAAGCCGTTTGTAGGTGCCGTCCGCCATCTTGTTGTACTCCATGAAGACGTCGTTCCAAACCTCGAAGTACTTGCCGCAGGAACATCCTGGCCGACAATCGGGACTGCACGCGGGTCTACCCGTGTCGATGAACATCTCCGAGTCAGGGCCGCAGGGACCGGTTTCACCCGCAGGTCCCCACCAGTTATCCTCCCGCGGCAGAAAGTAGATGCGATCCTCTGGTATGCCGAGCGATCGCCAGATTCCTGCGCTCTCGTCGTCGGCAGGGACCTCTCCATCGCCTCGGAATACGGTAACCGAAATCTTCTCAGGCGCTATTCCGAGCCATTCGGAAGAGGTGAGGAACTCGAAGCTCATCCTGATGGCCTCTTCCTTGAAGTAGTCGCCAAGCGACCAGTTTCCGAGCATCTCGAAAAAGGTCAGATGGCTGGGATCGCCGACCGCTTCGATATCGATGGTTCGAATGCACTTTTGGTAGTCGACGAGCCGTTTCCCTGCCGGATGTTCCTCACCGAGGAGGTAGGGGACAAGCGGGTGCATGCCTGCAGTGGTAAACAACACCGTCGGGTCGTTCTCCGGGATGAGTGACTTGCCGGAGATCTGGACGTGGTTTCTGGAAGTGAAGAATCTGATGTATTTGTCGCGCAACTCGTTCGCTGTCATAGAGCCAGAATATTATTCGTTACCTTAACAGGTGTCAAGAAATCGCGTTGACAAAGGATAGGGCCGACCGTATACTCTCCCCTATCCCGGCTACAATTCAGCAGGATTGGAAGATGGACATATTTGAGAAATGCGTGACTTCTCCAGTATCCAAGATGGCAAACGAGTATCTTGAGATGGGGCTCTACCCCTATTTCCGCCCCATCGAGACGGGACAGGATACCGAAGTCTACATTCACGGCAAGAAATTTCTCATGCTCGGTTCCAATAGCTACTTGGGGCTGACCGCTGACGAGCGGGTCAAGAAGGCATCGATTGACGCGACCATCAAGTACGGAACGGGAAACGCCGGCTCTCGATTTCTCAACGGCACGCTGGACATCCATGAAGAGCTCGAGCTCAAGATCGCCGAGCTCGTGAACCGAGAGAAGGCCATCCTGTACAGCACGGGCTATCAGACAAATCTCGGCGTCATCTCGGCGATCGTCGGAAAGGGCGATTTCGTGATAACCGACAAGTCAGACCATGCCTCGATCGTCGACGGATGCAAGCTCTCCTTCGGCGAGATGGTTCGCTTCCGTCACCAGGACACGGGTCACCTCGAGAAGGTCCTGCAGAAGTTGCCCGAGGACAAAGGGAAGCTTATCGTCGTCGACGGTGTGTACTCGATGGAGGGAGATATTGCGGATCTTCCCAAACTGATCCCGATTGCCCGCAAGTATGGGGCCCGTGTTATGGTCGACGATGCACATGCGATCGGCGTCATCGGCAAACAGGGACGCGGTACGGCCTCCCACTGGGCGGAAAAAGGGCAGATCGACGAGCAGGACGTCGACATCATCACCGGAACGTTTTCGAAATCATGGGCGTCCCTCGGCGGGTTCTGTGCCTGTAGCGCGGAAGTGATGCTCTTTCTGCGGCACGTTTCCCGTTCGCTTATCTTCTCGGCCAGCATGACTCCGGGAACGGTTGGGGCGGTCTCCAAGTCGATTGATATCATGCTCGAGGAACCGCAGCGCATCGAGCATCTCTGGCACATTACCAACAAGATGCACACGGGCCTGAAAAAACTCGGATTTCAAACCGGCAATTCCGAAACCCCGATCATCCCGGTCTACATCGGCGAGCTCAAAGATGCACTGACCTTCTGGCACGAGCTGACGGAGAACGGACTTTTCGTGAATCCGGTCGTTCCCCCGGCGGTGCCCGCAGGCGACTGTCTCATGCGAGTCAGCTTCATGGCCACCCACACCGACGAACAGATCGATTACGCCCTCGAAGTTTTCGAGCGCGTAGGGAAGAAGCTCGGTGTCCTCTCATCGGTTGCCAGCCGTTAGGCAGGTACCCCGCTAGAAATCTTCGAGATCTTCGCTCGCAGCCTCACCGGCGAGATCCGGAAAGACATACACGATCGTTCCCGACTTCGTGACGCGCATCTCCGCGAATCCCTTCGATACCAGCTTGTCGAGGTCTCTCTTCGCTTCGTCGATGGAAACATCGCCTTCGAGCGCAACCTCGGAGGGCGTAGTACGACCCCGATTCTTCTTGGCGCTTCGGAGAATCACCCGCTCAATTGATTCGCGTTTCTCCTCGTTGCGGTGGTTGAGCTCAGAGGGCCTGGGAGCATACCCGTGTACGAGGACGTCTCGATACCGCAGACGCAGATTCGCCTCTCGAACCTGTGCGGGCAGGGTGAAGAAATCGTATATCCCGCCGAACCAGAAAAGCCCCCCCGTAAGAAAGTAGAGAATACCGGTCCCGAATTTGCCGAGGTAGAATCGATGAAAGCCAAGAGCTCCGAATCCCGAGAACAACCATAGGAGATAGGCTATCGCAGTCGAATACACCTTACGCTACCCTCCAATCAATCTCAGTCCACTATCTTGTCGTTGCGGTGAATCGTTATCTTTCGTTGATCGTCGAGCTCGACGAGATAGTCCACGAAATCTTTGGTTGCACTGTCGACGTCGGACTTGCGCATTTTGCCAAGACTCAGTATCTCCTCGCGAACCATCAGCTGACGTCGCGACGAGAGATTCGAGAGTATTCGCTGCTGAATCCTCTCATCCTTCGCCTTCAAAATCACCGCAATTTCCTCGTCGTCGTAGTCGCGCAGAATCGCCTGTAAATCGGCGTCGTCGATATCGAAAACGAGCTCGATCGTGAAGAGTCGATCCTTCACATCCTGGGAGAGCTCCGGATCGGATGAGGCGAGGTCGTCCAGGATCTTTTCCTCCTGAGAATACTCCAGGTACTTGAGTATGTCCGCCAGCGCCCGTCGGCCGTCGATCTCCTCCGTAATTACCCGGCCCTGCGTCCGGATGCGCTCCTTGAGGACGCCTTCGATACGGACGATCACGTCCGGGTCGACTTTCTTCATCTTGGCGATCCTGCGAATGACCTGCCGCTGAAGGTCCGGCGAAAGAGACTGAAGGACCTTGGATGCCTTCTGCGGCGGGAGATAGGGCAGGATGATACTGATCGTCGGGGCGGATTCGTTCTTCAGAAGCAGGAGAATTTGGTCGGGATCGATCTCTCCCAGGAACCCGAAGGGCTTTTCACGCGTTTCGGGGACGACTCGTGTAAGGATCCGCTTTGCGCGCGATTCGCCGAAGGCGGCAGTAAGCATCGACTTTGCCGTCTCCGAGCCGGCCTTGAAGCCCTTGCTCTTCTCTCCGACTACCCCGAACTCGGCGAGCAGAGCTTGAGCCTCTGCGTTGTCTATCTTCCCGGTACGTGCGACCTCGAGCGATATCTCCTCGACCTCCGACGGGTCAAAATGCTTCAAGATCTTCGCGGCCTCCTCCTTGCCGAGAAGGAGGAGAAACTTGGCAACCTTTCTATATCCCTTGTTGTCGGTTTCCTTTCTCAGGAGCTTTTCCGTGGAGGAGGGCCCCGCCTTCTCGCCGGATTCCGCTTCGCGGCTGCCACGCTTCGCTTTATCCTTCGCCATTGCGTCCGTGTCGTTCGGACGATTGACCTGAACGGTAACAGCTTCCTCTTCTACGGCCGCCTTCTTCTTGCGCTTCTTCTTCAGCTTGTCTGCGGTGGCTTTGTAGGCAGCGATTCCCCTGTCGGCCTCGTTCATGGCGATATCTTACTGTGCGCCGAACAAACGGTCAATCGAAACAGGCGCTGCGTCGGCGACGTGTCTTCTTGCGGCACGCCCTGCTGGGGAGAGCTTCGTTATTGACTTTTTTTATCTCACGTATTATATAACAAAAACGAAATCGAAAGCCGCTGTAGCTCAGTTGGTAGAGCAGTGGACTGAAAATCCACGTGTCAACAGTTCGATTCTGTTCGGCGGCAAGCAGGCCCGTTTCTGCACCCGAGGAACGGGCTTATTTTTCGTCCACGGCCGTAGCGGCGGGCGCCTCATTATGCCCCGCGCATCCGCACCTCGAGCGATCCGTCACTCTCGATTTCCACGACGGCATATCTTCCCTGGCCAAACGGACCGGGATTGATCACCCTGCAACCCGCCAGCATTCCATCGCCGACCGACTCGTGAATGTGCCCGGTTAGGCACAGGAGGGGGCGGGCGCTTTCGATGAACAGGCGTACCGCACGGCTTCCGACATGCCGTCCCGAGAGCACCCGATCGGCCGAGGTATCGAAGGGAGGCTGGTGGCTCACGAGCACGAGAGGACCTTTCAGGTCGGTTTCGATCCGTTCGAGCGAGGCGGTGAGCTCCTCCTCGCTGAAGGTATTCGGAGTTCCGATAGGTCCCGGCAGGGAACCGCTCAAACCGGCGAACGTGATGACCCCTACCCTCCTCGGCGTCCCGTCCAGTGCTATCCCGAGCTCCCGCAAGTACTCCTCCACCTCCGGCCTGTCGCAATTCCCGGATACGGCAAGAACGTTGGAATTGAGGTCTGCGATCGCCTCGATCACGGCTTTCGCCTCTCTGCGGCCGCCGAAGTTCGTGATGTCTCCAGTGATGAGAACGAGGTCTGCAGCCGCTATCTCGGACCGTGCAATCCCCAAGTAGGTGAGACTTCCGTGAAGATCCGTCATATTGAAAATGGTCATTTCGACTCCGTGGCAAGCAAGGTGTAGAGCTTTCGTTCGATCTCGATCAGTCGATCATCGGCGAGCGATCGGTTTCCGTGTGGGAGATCGATCCTGAAATGCGCCCGGACTTCAGCCGGTGCCGCCGACAACACGAACAGGTCATCTGCGAGGAGCAATGTCTCACCTATATCGTGAGTCACAAACAGGGTCGTACGGCGATCCATCCTCCATGCCTCGTCAACAACCTCGACAAGCCCCAATTTCAGACCCAGGTCGAGCGCTTGAAAGGGCTCATCGAGCAGAAGCAGGTTTGAAGGATACGCGAAGGCGCGCGCAATTCCAACTCGTTGGCGCATTCCGCCGCTCAGTTCGTTCGGGTAGTATTCAGCAAACGGCGAGAGACCGACGAGCTCGACCCAACGCCCGGCGCGAGCACGACATTCTCTCGGATCGAAGAGGTCCCGCAGTACGAATTCGATGTTGCCAAGGACCGTCTTCCAGGGCAGCAGCCGGGGCTCCTGAAAAACGTACCCGACCTTTCGCCCCTCTATTCCCTCGATTCGTCCGCTATCCGGAAACGCCACACCGGCAACCATATCGAGCAGCGTCGTCTTGCCGCATCCGGACGGGCCGAGCAAAGCGGTCACCCGCGATTCCTCGACGCCAAGGTCGAGATTTCTATAGACGGAAAGCTCTCCAAAGGACTTTGAAAGACCGCGAATCTCAATTGCCACTGTCGCTCCTCCGCCACGGGAGCCGCGAATTAACCCGCTCCAATGCATGCTCAGAGAGCGCGGTCAGTGCAATGGCAACGAAGGTCCACGCGAAGACCGCGGCGGTATCCAATCGGTACTTGGAAAGCTGTAGCCCCGTCCCCACAGCGTGCAGCGGCTGACTCAGCACCTCGGCTGCGATTACCACCTTCCAGGTGATGCCAACGGCTGAGGTCATGGCGGCCATGAGATAGGGAAGCGCTGAAGGTAGATACACTCCGAAAATGACCCTACGGCGGCGAATGCCGTATATGGACGTCATCTTCAGGAGGCCACGGTCGACGTTCCGCACCCCTTCGATCATGTTACCGCAGAGAATTGGGAAGACCATGAGGAAAGCGACGAAGACAGGTACCCAATCGCTTTGGAACCAGATCAGTGCGAGGAGAATGACCGACATGACCGGCGTGGCTCGCAGCACCGTCAAAACGGGAGATACGCCGCTGCGGACGATCGAGCTTGCCCCCGCAGCCACTCCCACGATCACTCCCGTAAAGAGGGATACGAGGAAGCCAAGGAGGCCCCTGGCAATGGTAGCGCCAACGGCATCCCAGAATCCGCCTGTCTGTAGGAGCTGGGCAAGCTTCAAGAGGGTATTTTCGGGGGTCGGGATGATAATCGCGGACCCGACAAGGCGTGCGGCAATCTCCCAAATGAGCAGCAATGACAGGATAGCTACCGCTTTGATCCAGCGCGCCCGTTTTCTTTGCCCGCCCTCATCCATACCCTTCGACCTACTTTCCGAAATAGAATCCTTCATCCGGGAGCCGTCCTCCGATCGACTCGGGATCAAAGGAGAGGAACTCCTCGAGGAATGCCTGTACCTCCGGGTATGCGTCAGCGGCGGAGGCGAAGCGAAGATTCAAACGAGGCATGGCCGCCGCTACGATCGGGCCGGGGAGCCCGAGGTAACGCTCGGCGATCACGCCGGCCTCCTTCGGATGGGACACGACCCATCCGATTGATCGTCTCTCAGCCTCCATCACTCGTGACACGAGAGCGGGATGCTCGTTCGCCAGTGTCCGGCGCACCACGAATGCCGAGGTCGGATAGGGGTTTTCGGATTGATGGAGCCCCGCCCAGGCCCTCTGCAGGTCGACCGCCACGTGCAGGTTCTTGTTCTTCGACAGGGCAATGGTCGCGAAAGGCTCAGGCAGAACTCCGAGGTCCACACGGCCCGCGGCCATCTGAGCAGCCAGCTCTATGTGGGAGTAGGCAAAATCGATTCTGACGTCGCGCTTCGGGTCTATTCCGTTGTGTTCGAGCACGTAGTCGAGCAAGAACTCCGGCGTGCTTCCTCTCGAAATGTCGTAGATAGTCTTTCCCCTGAGATCGGCTACTGAATGAACGTCGGACCGGGACGACAACACGTACAGCACACCGTCGCCAGTCGTCGCGGCGAGCAATATCGGAACGCCCTTTGCGTATAGATTAGCGGCAAGGTTGAGCGGTAAGAACGCGAAATCGGCGCTTCCCGTCAAGATACGAGAGACCATGAGGTCCGGTGTGCTGACGATTTCGTATCGAGAGGCCACACCGTCGAAAACCGGCTTGCTCTTCATGAGCTCGAGCATCCCGATCGAGGTCGGACCTTTCAGCCCGGCTATGGTAACGTGAGTCGGTTCGGGAACGGCAAACAAAGAACAAATCGGCAAGAACAGGCCGACCACCAACAGCCCTGCTACGATGCCGGTACGAAAGGAAGTGTGCAATTTCACGGGGATGACTCCGGGAGTGATACTTCGGTAGCTGATCTCGGTCGAAGAGCAGTGTACAACCTACTGCACCCTCCGATCGGACCAAGTCTACATTCCAAGCTCAAACAGGGTCAAGCGGGGATTGACCTTTTCTCCAACCATCGTGCACAGTCAGGCCCTATGGGCAAGAAGAGACATTTCGAGACCGAGGCAATAAGGATGCAGGCTGCCCGGAGCCTTCACCGGGAGCACAGCGTTCCAATATTCGCAACCTCGAGCTTCGTCTTCGAGGATCCCGAGCAGGCGCGGGCACTTTTCGCCGGCGAGGTCGAGGGGCAAATCTACTCTCGGTACGGTAATCCCAATACGGACGAGCTCGTCGAAAAGCTCTGCTCGATGGAGAACTGCGAGGACGGGGTGGCGACCGCGTCCGGAATGGCGGCGATGTATGCTTCCCTGATGGCGTTTCTGAAATCGGGCGATCACGTCGTGGCTTCACGCTCGCTGTTCGGATCAACGCACCAAATCATCACCCAGCTCCTCCCACGATGGAATATCGAGCATACCTATGTCGATATCGGGGACCAAGACGGTTGGAGTCGGGCGATGCGGGACAACACCCGCATTGTTTTCGCAGAGACTCCCTCGAATCCGGCGCTGGATCTCGTCGACATCGCCTCACTTGCGGATGTCGCACACTCGTACGACGCCCTCTTGAGCGTCGACAACTGCTTCGCGACTCCCTATCTCCAGAATCCCGCCGAGCTCGGCGCCGACATCGTCACCCATTCGGCGACGAAGTTCATCGACGGCCAGGGACGCGTCCTCGGCGGAGCGATCCTGGGATCGGCGAAGCGAATCGATGCAGTGCGGTTCTTCTGCCGGCACACCGGACCCTCGATGTCGCCGTTCAACGCGTGGCTGCTCTCGAAGAGTCTCGAGACCTTGGGTGTGCGGATGGAACGCCACTGTGAAAATGCAATGCGCCTTGCCGAGTTCCTCGAGTCAGACCGTCGGGTCTCATGGGTGAAGTATCCCTTCCTTCCCTCGCATCCGCAGAATGAGCTTGCCAGGAAGCAGATGAGACTCGGAGGGGGAATCGTCTCCTTCGAGCTCAAAGGAGGTCTCGAGGCAGGCAGGCGTTTCCTCGGGGCGATCGAGATGCTCTCGCTCTCGGCCAACCTCGGCGATACGCGGACGATTGCCACGCATCCCGCCTCGACCACACACTCGAAGCTGAGCGATGAGGATCGGCTTCAGGTGGGAATCACGCCGGGTCTCGTTCGCATCTCCGTCGGACTCGAGCATATCGACGATATCATCGCGGACGTCGAAACGGCTCTTTCCAAACTGGATTGAGGCTTCTCCCCGGACCGAAGCTCAATCCACCAAGATTCTGAAGTAGCGCTTCTTGCCGGCACGAAGCAGGAGTTGCCCCTCTTGCACCCAGCTCGAATCGACGGATTCTTCGATGCTCTCGACCTTCCGCTCGTTCACGATCGCCCCTCCCTGTTCGATGAGACGACGTGCCTCGCTCTTGGAGCTGCAGAGCGTCGTGCGGGCGAAAAGGTCGATCGCGGTGATACCTTTGCTGAGCTCGTTCGACTTCATCGAGAGCGAGGGGATCGAAGAGAGATCTTCCGATGCCGCACCTCCCTTCCCTCCGCCGGCAAACGCGGCTCGCGCGGCATCTCTTGCTTGCTCGGCTTCTCCACTGCCGTGTACAGTCTTCGTGAGCTCGTAGGCAAGCACTTCTTTCGCGCGGTTGATTTCGGAATCCTTGAGACCTGCGAGCTCGTTCACCTGCTCCACAGGCAGGAAGGTGTACAGCAGGAGAAACTTGCCGACGTCGGAATCGGGCACGTTTCGCCAGTACTGATAGAACTCATAGGGGCTGACCAGACTTGGGTCGAGGTAGAGTGCCCCTTTCTCGGTCTTGCCCATCTTCTTGCCATCTGAGCGCGCCACAAGCGGACAGGTCAGCCCGAAGGTCTCCACGCCTTCGACTCGACGAATTAGATCGACCCCTGAGACGATGTTGCCCCATTGGTCGTCACCTCCGATCTGGAGTCTGCAGCCGTAGCGCTGATTGAGAACAAGAAAATCGTATGACTGCAGAAGCTGGTAGTTGAACTCGATGAACGAGAGTCCCGTCTCGAGGCGTGCCTTGTAGGTCTCGAAGGTGAGCATACGGTTGACCGAGAAGTGCTTTCCGATGTCCCGCAGAAACTCGATGTAGTTGAGATCGGCGAGCCATTCGGCATTGTCGACCAATGTCGCAGACCCGCTTTCGAAATCGAGGAAGTGTGAGATCTGGGCTCCAATCGAATCCGCATTCTTCCTGATCTGGTCGATCGATAGCATTCTACGAGTCTCTGTGCGTCCCGAGGGGTCTCCGATTCGAGCGGTCCCGCCGCCTACGAGGGCTATTGCCTTGTGCCCGGCCCGACTGAGATGGGCCATCGCGAAAAGAGGCACGAGGTGGCCCGCATGAAGACTTGCGGCCGTGGGGTCGAGCCCGCAATAGAAGCTCACCGGCCCCTCGGAAAGCAGCGAATCGAGCTTCTCCACATCGGTGCACTGCTGGACGAAGCCGCGCTCCTCGAGAACCTTGAGCGCGTCATTCACCGGTCGAGTTTCCGTACTCATCCACGGACCCTCTGGTAGCCACGGATCTCCTTGCGAATTCGCTCGACGAGCTCGGCGACCGGCACGCGTACCTGCTCCATGGAATCCCGGAATCGGAGAGTAACCGTCTTGTCGTCCTTCGTTTGATAATCGACCGTCACGCAGTATGGGGTACCGATCTCATCCTGGCGTCGATAGCGCCGACCGATGGCTCCACCTTGATCGTAGAAAGTCGTGAAGTCTTCGCGAAGCTCTTCCTCGATTTCATGGGCGATTTCCGACAGGCCGTCCTTCTTCACGAGCGGAAAGATTCCGACCGTTATCGGTGCGATTTTGGGGTGAAATCTCAGCACTGTGCGCTTCTCTTCATTCTCCACAACCTCCTGGTCGTAGGCGTCGGAGAGGACCGTCAGCACGGTGCGGGTCAGCCCCGCCGATGTCTCGATAACGTAGGGAACGAACCGTTCGTGCGTCTCTTCGTCGAGGTAGTTCAGGTCCTTGCCGGAGAACTCACCATGGCGGCTAAGATCATAGTCAGTTCGGTTGTGAATCCCTTCGAGCTCCTTCCAACCGAACGGAAACTCGTACTGGATGTCGAATGCGATCTTCGCATAGTGAGCAAGCTCGTCAGGACCATGCTGGTGAAACTGCAGCTTCTCGGCTCTGATCCCGAGTCGTGTGTAGTACTCCATCCGGCTAGTTTTCCAGTGCTCGAACCACTTTTCATCGTCTGCCGGCTTGATGAAGTACTGCATCTCCATTTGTTCGAACTCACAGGTGCGGAAGATGAAGTTTTTGGTCGTTATCTCGTTGCGGAACGCCTTGCCGATTTGTGCAATCCCGAAGGGGATTTTCACCCTGCTCGACTGAACGACGTTCTTGAAATTAACGTAGATACCTTGAGCGGTTTCCGGACGGAGGAAGACGATCGACCCGTCATCTTCAACTGGTCCGATGTGAGTCTTGAACATGAGGTTGAACTGCCGCGGAGCGGTGAGCTCTCCTCCGCATTCCGGGCAGACATGATTCTCACGGTTCTCGTCAGGAATCTGGTCTTCCCGAAAGCGTTGCTTGCATTGTTTGCAGTCCACCAGCGGGTCGGTGAAGTTCTCGACATGGCCGGACGCCTCCCACACACGAGGATGCATCAGGATGGCGGCATCGAGCCCGACGATGTTATCGTTGAGCTGAGTCATCTCACGCCACCAGAAATCTCGGATATTGTTCTTCAGCGCTGCCCCGAGTGGACCGTAATCCCACGCCGAGGTGAGTCCACCGTAGATCTCGCTTGACTGATAGATGAATCCGCGCCGTTTACAGAGCGACACCAGCTCATCCATCGTTACATTGTATGCCATCAGTTAACCTCATTTCGTAGGAATGCTATAGCGCGATCGATACGCTCGAGAACCGTGCGGCCACCGAGTACTCGCAGAGACCCGAACAGTGGCGGGGAGACCTTTGTACCGGTTACGGCGACGCGAACCGGCATTAACATGTCGCCAAGCTTGACTCCCATCTCCTCGGCCTTTGCCCGAAAGAGCTCCTCGATCTCTTCGTTGGTACGTCTGTCAAACTCGAGAAGGAGCGTGCGCCCAGTTTCGAGAACCTCGATAGTCCTTTCACGATCCAGTCGTCTCGGAACAAGCTCCCCGGCCTCGTATTCTGTGATCTCGATGAAAGCGAATCGGGCCACTTCAGAAATATCGTTCAGCACGTGAAGCCTCTCCCGGACGAGGGGCATCAGCGCATGAAGCCTCTGCATGGAGTCTTCGTCCGGATCGGGGGGCAGCACACCATCACGCTGGAGAATCGGCAATAGAAGATCGATGAGCTCCCTCTCTGTCTTGCGCCGGATGTACTGACCGTTGAACCACTCAAGCTTCTTGTAGTCGAAGACGGCCGGAGCTTTGTTCAACCGATCCAAGGAGAAAAGCTCTTCCAGCTCTTCCCTGGTGAAGAACTCTCTCGATTCGTCGTACGACCAGCCTAGAAGCGTCACATAGTTGATGATCGCCTCGGGGAGATAGCCCTGCTCGCGGAACTCTCGAACGCTCGTCGAGCCGTGACGCTTCGACAGCTTCTGGCCGTCGCTTCCCATGACCATCGGAAGATGGCAGAACTTCGGCGGCTGCCAGCCGAAGGCATCGTACAGAAGCACATGCAACGGGCCGGACGGTATCCACTCCTGAGCGCGAAGCACATGGGTGATCTCCATGAGGTGGTCGTCGACGACGTTTGCCAGATGATACGTCGGGAAGCCGTCGGATTTCAGGATCACCGGATCGGGATTGATGTCTTCGTTTCTGCGATCGATCTGCCCGAGAAGCATGTCCTCGAGCCGCGTGCTTCCCTCGAGCGGAATCTTGAACCGTATGACGGGCTCTATTCCCTGAGAGCGAAAATCCTCTCGTTCGGACTCGGTCAAATTCCTACAGTGGCGGTCATACCCTGCGGCTGAAGACTTCGATGCGGCCTGACTCTTCCGAACGGCCTCGAGCCGCTCGGCACTGCAGTAACATTCGTACGCCTTCTCTTCGTCGAGCAGTTTCTCGACGTGGTTACGGTAGAGCTCGACGCGCTCGGACTGCACGTAAGGGCCGTGCTCCCCGCCGACCCGCGGTCCCTCGTCCCATTGAATTCCCAGCCACTCGAACGTCTGGTAGAGATCCTGCAGAGACTCATCGGTAGAGCGGCTCCTATCGGTATCTTCGATTCGCAATATGAACTTGCCGCCTTGAGATCTCGCAAAAAAATAGTTGAACAGCGCGGACCTGACTCCCCCGATGTGTTGAAGACCGGTCGGCGACGGCGCGTAGCGCACGCGGACGCTCATTCTCGTTCCTTCTGTGCTGAAAAATGTCCTGAAATGCGTGAATTATACTGACGCCCTCCTGAGGGGTCAAGCAAACGCGCACGACATCGATCGCTCCTCATGCAGATTGTCGGTAGCCCTCCAGGAAATCGCGCAACGAGTTCATTGCAATCCCAAGCTCCTCCTTGATCGGCAGGAAGACGATGCGCGCGTGGTCCGGATGCGGCCAGTTGAAGCCAGTACCCTGAACGAGGAGGATCTTCTTTTCGAGCAGGAAGTCGAGCACGAACCGTTCATCATCGTGTATATTGAAACGCCCGATATCGAACCTCGGGAACATGTAGAGGGCTCCCTTCGGTCTCACGCAGCTTACTCCGGGGATATCGGCGAGCAGGTTGAAGCAGAAATCCCGCTGCTCCCGCAGTCGCCCGCCGGGTCGGACGAGATCGTCGATGCTCTGGTAGCCGCCGAGAGCCGTCTGGATCGCATATTGAGCCGGAACGTTGCTGCAAAGGCGCATGTTCGACAGGATCTCGAGTCCTTCGAGATAGTCGGCCGCGTGCGTTCGCCTCCCGCTCAGCACCATCCATCCTGCCCGGAACCCGGCCGCACGGTAGGCTTTCGAGAGTCCGTTGAAGGTGACGGTGAATACCTCGTCCGAGAGCGTCGCCATCGGGAAATGACGGGCGTCGTCGTAGAGAATTCGCTCGTAGATTTCGTCAGCGAAGACAATCAGTTCGTGTTCGGCGGCAAGCCCGACGATTCCCTCCAGGACCTCGCGCGGATAGACGCTTCCGGTCGGATTGTTCGGGTTGATTACGACGATGCCTCGGGTCCGCGGAGTAATCTTGCTTTTGATATCTGCGAGATCGGGTACCCAATCGGATTGCTCGTCGCAGAGGTAGTGCACGGTCCTGCCTCCGGAAAGGTTGACAGCCGCCGTCCAGAGGGGATAGTCCGGTGAGGGAACGAGCATCTCATCGCCATCGTTGAGAAGCCCCTGCATCGACATGACGATGAGCTCGCTGACTCCATTGCCGACGTAGATGTCATCGATGCCCACGTCGAGAAGCCCCTTCTGTTGGTAGTACTGCATGACCGCCTTGCGCGCGGAAAAGAGGCCCTTCGAGTCGCAGTAACCTTGGGCGTTGTGGAGGTTGATTATGACGTCGTGGATAATCTCGTCCGGCGCATCGAATCCGAACGGTGCCGGATTGCCGATGTTGAGCTTCAGGACCTTGAAACCCTCTTCTTCCAGCCGCTTCGCCTGCGCGAGGACCGGACCGCGGATGTCATAGCAAACGTCCTCGAGTTTCTTCGATTTTCTTATTTCGATCGAACCGTATCGGCTGCGATCAGATTGTTTCTGGGTTATGTCCATGTCTCTCTCAATGAATGGCCTTCGAATCCGTGGCTGCTCCGAACGAGAAGAGCCACTCGGTCGCTTCCTGAACGAGTTTCGTCAGGATGACTACCTCGACGTTGTCTTTCGCCCGTTCAACCTCTCTCTGCCAGGTGGTCGGCGTGAACCGATTCTTCAAAGCAACCTTTCCGTCGGCGACGATACGTCCCGTCTCCGGGTCCGACTCCCCGTACGCATCGAGCAGGTAGAGAGAAAGAAGAAGAAGTACGGCCTCCTTCTCGTTCCGTGCTATCTCGACGAGCTCGACTCTCGCCTCCTCCTGCCTTTTGAGCAGCATCAGCGCAAAGGCGTGGTTCCATTGAATCCAGTTGCGATTCGGAAGATTACCCTTCGCAAGAAGACCGCCGAAGTAGCTCTCCATCGTCGCGGGGTCGTTGCGGAGCAGATGCGGTATCCCGAACAGCAGCCCGAACTCGACGAGCAGCCTCGGGTTCTTTTCGCCGACATGAGACGCGAGCTTTTCGATGTCGTCACTTCTAGAATTGACGAGATAGCCGTTTGTCAGTATTCTGATATACTGTTTTCGTATTCTGTGCCGTTCGTAGACCTGCTTTTCCAGATATTCGACAAGACCGTTCCAGTCTTCGCGTTCGAGGAGCTGGAAAAGACGCCAATTGAGGGCAAAATACAGGTTGAGGGCGCCGATAATAACAACGAAGATGATCGGCAGAAACCAGTTGTTCTTCCAGAACAAGCGGGTGTAATCCCAACCGAGAACAATCAGAGGCATCAGATAGATGAAGAGGAAGGAGACGACGAGCACCACGTTGAAAATTATAAAAATGAGTCTGAACTTCACCCGGTACGCTCCTTTGCTCGCCTGCGAGTGTAATTGAATACGGATAAGCGGTCAACGGGAGAGCATCGATGAAAGCTGTACCAGTAGGCGACCTGCCGCTCGGATCCTACATCGATTCTGCGGTATATCTCGACCAGAACTACATCCTCCTCGCCCCCGATATTCCGATCGGAGACTCGCTGGTTCGTCGTTTGGCCACATGGGAGTTCAACCACGTCTACACGGAAGGAGGAGTAATCAGCGCGCCGCCCCCCGAGACAAACGGTCCCGCCCAGGCGAGCGGGGCTCTGACCACGGATCTCAAGGAGGAAGAAACCCGCAAAGAAACACTTGACTTCTACAAGAAGAAGATCGAGGAGGTCGCCAACCTCTTCGAGAGGTTCAGGTCACGCGACGAGCTGCGCATTGCCGAGATCACCGAGCTCGTCAAGGAGCTTATTGACCTCGTCAAGAACAGGCCGCGTCATGCATTGAGCCTTCCCGACGTGGAAACGCCGGAGCAAGGTTTCCTCATCAGCCACGCGGTAAAGACCTGCATTCTCGCAATCGCGCTCGCCGACTTCTTGAAGCTGCCTCCACATCGTACAATCGAGGTTGCTATCGCCGGACTGCTGCACACGATCGGGATGCTGCGAATACCCTCGGACATCTATCTGAGCGATCGGCAGCTGAGCGAAAAAGAGAAGCAAATGATCATCGCTCAGCCTATCCTCGGTTTCCGTTCCCTGAAAGCTGCTGGTTTCTCGATGCCGATCTGCCTCGCGGTGCTCGAACACCACGAGCGTATCGACGGAAGCGGATACCCTCGCAATCTTACGGGCGACAAGCTTTCGCTCTACGGAAAGATAATCGCCGTTGCATCCTCATACGTCGCGGCGGTTTCCGACCGTCCGTTCCGGGAGGCCCGTGACGGTCATTCCGGCGTTATGGATTTGCTCCGTGATATGGGAAGGATGTACGACGAGAAGGTGTTGCGCGCCCTGGTATTCACGCTCTCGATATACCCGATCGGTACCTACGTAGAGTTGGTGAGCGGAAGCAAGGGAGTAGTCATTCGTACTAACCCTGAGAGCCCAAAGTTGCCGATCGTGAAACTGCTCACGAACCCGAAAGGGGAACCCTATCTCGAGCGCCCCGTCGTCCAGACCGAGGAAACCGGAGATCTTCAGGTAAGCCGCCCGCTTTCCGTTGAGGAATCAAGACAACTGCGGGAGATCTCTTAGCCCCTGACCCCTCCCGCCCCTGAGAGTCGCGAGACAAGGTGGAATTATGCAGACGATCATCGTAACGCTCCCAAGCGGCAAGGCAAAGCAGGTTAAATACGGAACCCGCGTTAGCGAGCTCATCGAAGAACCGGAGCTCTCGAACGGCAGGTATCCCATCGTCGCCGCGCTCGTCAACAACGAGTTGACCAGTCTTTCTTTCAAGATCGAGGTCGATTCTCGTTTGGATGTCGTCACCCTCGACACCGACCAGGGGGCAAGAGTGTACCGCCGCTCGCTCTGCTTCCTGCTGTCGATAGCCGCCGAGGAGCTGTTCCCGGGCAAGACTATCATCATAGGGCACTCGCTCGGCCATAGTTACTACTATCACTTCGACGGCATCGGGGAAATCGACGCGGGTGAGCTCGAGAAGATCAAATCGCGGATGCTCGAGTATGTGAAGCTCGACAAACCCATTCAACGAAGCGTTGTCTCCTATTCGCAGGCACTCGACTACTTTCGCCGGAAGAACCTCGAAGCCTCGGAGCTCTTGTTGAAGTACCGCAACGAGAACAAGATTGCGGTGTACGAGCTGGGGGACTTCGTGGATTTGTCCTACGGCCCTCTCGTGCCCCGAACGGGACTGCTTTCCACCTTCGACCTTCTGCGCTACCCGCCCGGCTTTCTCCTCCGCTATCCTCCCCGAGACGAACCCGAGAAACTCGGACAGTTCGAAGACGATCCGCTCCTGTTCTCCGTCTACCAGGAGTACAAGAAGTGGGGAAAGATTCTCAACGTTCACTGTGCCGGAAACCTCAACGAGCTCATCGGATCCAAAGGTATTCACGAGTTTATTCGCGTCGCAGAGGCGCTCCACAACAAGAAAATCGCCGAGATCGCGGATCGAGTTCATGATCGTCGTACATCCGTGAAAGCGGTACTGATAGCGGGTCCTTCGTCCTCGGGAAAGACCACCTTCACCAAGAAGCTGGCGATCCAGCTGCGGGTTACCGGTTTCAACCCGGTGACGATATCGCTGGACAACTACTTCGTGAGTCGCGATCGCACGCCGCGGGACGAAAACGGAGAGCTCGACTTCGAGGCTCTCGAGGCGATCGACATAGAGCTCTTGAACGAGCACCTCGTAAAGCTGTTCCGCGGGGAAACGGTGGAGATCCCCGAGTTCGATTTCAAGACCGGAGGCAGAAAGCCAACCGGAAAGCAGCTCACGCTGCCCGATCGTGCGGTTCTCATCATGGAGGGAATCCACGGGCTCAACGATCGCCTGACTCCCCTCGTACCCCGCGACCAGAAGTACACCATCTACGTCTCGGCGCTGACGCAGCTCAATCTCGATGACCACAACCGCATCTCGACGACCGACAATCGGCTCATCCGGCGTATCGTTCGAGACTACAACTTCCGCGGCTACAGCGCCTTGACGACCCTCGGCAGGTGGGCCTCGGTCCGACGGGGCGAAGATCGTAACATCTTCCCCTACCAGAACAACGCGGACTCGGCATTCAACTCCGCTCTCGACTACGAGCTCGCCGTGCTCAAGACCTACGCCGAGCCGCTTCTCAAGACAGTCAAGCCATATCACAGCGAGTACTCAGAAGCGATTCGGCTCCTTACGTTCCTCAACAACTTCGCGCCTCTACCGGCCACCTACGTGCCGGACGAGTCGATTCTGAGGGAGTTCATAGGTAACAGCGGATTCAAATACTAGGAGCTCACGGCCGCTTCACGCCGGCCGCTTCTCGGATCAGCCTCGATCTCTGCCTGCGATCTTCTGTGCCTTCGCTCGCCGCCGCCGATCCATCACCTGCCCGCTGAAGTACAGTATGACGGGGAGAACGATGAGGGTGCCGATCATCGTCGTCAGAAGCGCCGAGGAGACCAGCAAGCCGAAGAAAACGATCGGCTCGAAGTTGCCGAGCGTCAGAACGAGCAATCCACCCACGATCGAGGCGGTAGTCAAGACAATGGGACGACCGGTTACCTCGAGTGTGTTCGCGATTGCTGCAGTTATCTCTCGCGTATCACGTATCTGTTGTTTGAACTGCAGCACGAAGTGTATCGAATCGTCGACCCCCACTCCTATCGCGATGCTCGAGAACATGACCGTCGTCATGTCCAACGGTATTTTCAGAACCGCCATCAGAACGTAGTTGAACATGATTCCCGTGGCGAGCGGGATAAGTGTGACAAACCCGAAGCGTATCGAGCGGAACGAAATCGCGGTTAGCAGAAATATCAGTACTACGGAGATAATCGTCGACTGCAGCTGATCCTTCTTCATCACGGCAGAGAGATCAAGAAATCGCAGTGTGCTTCCCCATACTTGGGGCTCCAATTTCGAATTGATTGTCTCTTTTGCGTAGGACTCGACCCGTGCCACGGCTGCACGAAGGTCGTTCTCGGACAGGAGACGATTGTGCTGCCTGTCGAAGAACCTGAACGACACGGTCAACCGTGAGAAATCCGGTCCAATCAACGTCTTGTACACCTCACCGCCAGACTGCGACGCAGCAGTGCGAAGGTATCGTGCGAGCAGCATCGTGAGGGCATTTTGCGAAGGGATTTCGTTCTTTCCGTTTGCGAGATAATTCAGGTACTTGAGATAGCTCACGAACGATGCGACATACGAGATCTGCGGATCGGCGGCAAGCTTGTTTTCGAAATTGGAAACCTGTTCGAGCACATCTTTCTTCAGGAAATAGTTCTTGTCGCCGTTCGGAGCAGTCATCGTTAGGTACATCTGCTGATAACCGCCGAAGTTCCGGTTAATGAAGTTGAGATCCTTCACCACCGAGTCGTTCTTGGGGAAATAGTCGACGTAGTCGGTCTGATAGCGTATGTGCGAGAGCGAAAATGCAAATCCGATTATGATCAGGATGAGCACGCTCAGGACCGCCACCCGGTAACGGAGGACGAACCGCGAGAGATGTCCCATTAGGCGGGCGAGGAATCCTTCAAGAACCTGGTTCGCCTGGAAGGTCTTCGGCACCTTGAGATGCGAGAGGACTGCTGGAAAGAAGAACAAGGAAAGGACGGCGCAGGAGAGGATGCCGAAGCTGGTCGCGATCCCGAACTCTCTGAGCTGATACATCGCTGCGGGCAGAAGACTGAGGAAGCCGAAAACGGTCGTGGCGGCGGCAAGAATAATCGTGCGGTTCACGTGGTCGATCGAGTTGATGATCTCCGTCCGCTGCCCCGGATTCTGCTTCGCCTCCCGAAAGTATTGGTTAAGAATATGAATGCTGTAGGAGCTTCCCAGAGTGAGCACGAGCGGCGGGGTTATGATGCTGACAACCGTCAACTCGAAGCCGAGCAGGGCCATGAAGCCGAGACACCAGATTGTCCCGAGCGTAACCACCGCCAAAGGAAGAAAGACAGCCCGTTTCGCTCGGAATCCTACGTAGTACATGATCAAGATGACGAACGCAGCTAGGAGGAACAACTTCGGCAAGTCACGTACGAGGTACTCCCGAGTCCGGACTGAGAAAGGAATTGCGCCCGTGTAGTAGGTGGTGAAGTAGGGAGAGAGCGGGGCGAGAATCGTCTTGAGCCCGGCGATAAACTTCGCATCGTCCGGAACTTTGCCGACAAAGAACACCGCCGCCAGCGCGGAGCCGTCCGCAGAGATAATCAGGTTCTTGGCGAAAGGATCGTTCCTGAGGTTTTGTTCGAAGGTCTGGAGCTCCGCCCTGTTTCTCGGTACGACACTGCCGGCCGCCCCTGAAAGGGGCATTATAACGATGCGCCGACCCTCCATCTTGAAGGTCAGATAGTTGAATGGGTTGACTACCGCGTGGACCTCATCGAGCTTCTCGAATTTCGTGAAGGCGGCATCCAATGCCTGCAACCCATCGACCGAGAGCCTCCCCTTGGCTTTGGCGGCGATCTCGAAATAGTCGCCGTTCGATGAGCCGTTGCCATATTTCGCCATGAGACGGGCCACCGCGTCGTTCGGTGGAAGGAGCGACTCAATGTCGCTGTTCATTTTGATTTGGAGAGCGAAGTAGCCGAAGGCCAGGGTCAATAGGACGGTGACAACAATTACCGTGACCGAATGCCTTTGAGAGAACGCAAGGAGCTTGTACATTGTCGATTTGGGCATTCAGTATCCTTTCGAGACGGAAAAATCCTAACCCTTACGTTCGGCGGAATGAGGCGATGCACCGACCGCCCGGACAATCTTATAGCCACATCATATTGGTGTCAATTGACGGGTTTGGATCACCAATCTTCTGCGTGAAGACTGATAAACGGTGAGACAAATAGGAGTGTACTCTTCCGAAAGATTATCGCTGGAACGCTACAGCTCTCTGACTGCACCCCGATCTGCGGAGGTTGCGTGCTTCGCATAGAGCTGGAGGGCAAAGGAAACCTCACGCTCACGGCCCCGTGGCGAGTAGGCTTGCTCACCGTGTTTCTCTTCCTCCGCTCGGCGACGATCGAGCTCCTTGTCACTGACTCTGAGGTTGATCGACCGATTGGGTATGTCGATGTCAATGATATCACCTTCCTCGACGATGGCAAGCGCGCCGCCTCCCGCGGCTTCGGGTGAAACGTGGCCAATCGAGAGCCCGCTCGTCCCACCCGAGAAGCGACCATCGGTGATCAGGGCGCACTTCGCCCCGAGATGCATCGCCTTCAGGTAGGAAGTCGGATAGAGCATCTCTTGCATTCCGGGACCGCCCTTTGGCCCCTCGTAGCGGATGACGACCACATCGCCCTCCTTCACGTTGCGACCGAGAATTCCTTCCGAGGCGGCATCCTGGGAGTCATATACCTTTGCCGGACCGGAGAATTTCAAGATCGAGGAATCCACGCCGGCGGTCTTGACGATGCATCCGCGTTCGGCGAGGTTGCCGAACAGAACGGCGAGTCCTCCGTCGGGATAGTAGCAGTGTTCGACGTCTCGTATGCAGCCATTCTCCCTGTCCCTGTCGAGCTCGACGAACCGAGCCCGCTGCGAACCCATCTGGAGGTTTCTCCCTCCTCCGCCGGGCGCGCTCTCGTATACCTGCACCGCATCGGGATCAGACGAGAGATTCATGATGTCGTACTTGGCAATCGCATCCGCGAGAGTGAGGCCGTCGACACGATTTACGCTGGTGTCGAGAAGCCCCCCCCGGTCGAGCTCAGCCATAATTGAGAGAATCCCTCCCGCACGGTTTACGTCTTCTACATGATACGATGAGCTCGGAGCCACCTTGCAGAGACAGGGAACTTTTCTCGACAACTCGTCGATATCCTTCATCGTGAAATCGACCCCCGCCTCATGGGCGATCGCCAGCAGATGGAGAACTGTGTTCGTCGAGCCGCCCATTGCGATATCGAGGGACATCGCGTTCATGAACGCCGAACGAGTCGCGATCGAACGTGGAAGAACGCTGTCGTCGCCGTCGACATAGTAGCGGTTGGCAAGCTCTACGACCCGGGTTGCCGCCGTTTCGAAGAGTCTGAGCCGATTCTCATGAGTTGCGACGACCGTCCCGTTGCCCGGCAATGCCATTCCCAGTGCCTCGTTGAGGCAGTTCATGGAGTTCGCCGTGAACATCCCCGAGCACGAGCCGCAAGTCGGACACGCCGACATCTCGATGCGCGTCACCTCTTCGTCGGAAATCGCGGGATCGGCCGAGGTAACCATCGCGTCGACGAGGTCGTAGCGCTTCTCCCCGATGCGACCGGCCTCCATCGGTCCCCCGGAGACGAAGACCGTCGGAACATTCAAACGCATTGCAGCAATGAGCATACCCGGAGTGATCTTGTCACAATTCGAAATACAGACCAGAGCATCAGCCTGATGCGCGTTGACCATGTACTCCACGCTGTCGGCTATGAGATCTCGCGAGGGAAGAGAGTAGAGCATGCCGCCGTGACCCATCGCGATCCCGTCGTCGACGGCGATAGTGTTGAACTCGGCGGCGAAACACCCCTGCTCTTGAACGAGCTCCTTCACCCGCTGCCCGATGTCGTGAAGATGCATGTGTCCCGGAACGAACTGGGTAAATGAGTTTGCAATGGCGATTATCGGCTTGCCATGGTGCTCGTCCTTCATGCCATTTGCTCGCCACAGTGCTCGTGCCCCGGCCATCCGCCTTCCCAGCGTCGTAGTTGCGCTGCGCAGTCGATTCGCCATAGCTTCTCCTCCCAACAAATCTAATCCTTAATCTAACTATCATGAACATTTAGGTCAATGACACGCGACCGGACGCCGAGTCTTCACCCTCCCGATTCGGCTTCACAAGACTGACCAATTTCGCTATGCTCCCCCAATGATGTTACCTAACAAATCTCTCAGACGGCGTGGGTTTCGTTCCCTTATCGGGCTGTGTGTGCTTTGCACAGTCGGCTTGCTCGCGCTGTATTCCTGCTCATCGAAACAGCAGGTTCTCCTTCGAAGCGACGGCTCGGGAAGCGTCCAATTTCGCGTCACGATAGGCAAGATCCTCATGAATGCGGCAAACGGGCTTTCGCAGGGCGGGTCGGGCTCCGCGTCGGCGGGCGAGTTCGACATCCCGAAGATCAAGGAAGTCTTCTCGAAGAACAAGGCGCTTAAGCTCGAATCACTGACTTCGCCGAGCAGCGGGGTGCTTGCCGGATCCTTTACCTTCAACGACATCGGGAAGCTCTTCCACGGCTCCTCGAACGGCCAACCGAGCGACATCGTCACATTCACTCAGACTGCCTCGGGCAACCTTCTGAAGGTGCATATCACACGCGCCAATTTCGCCCAGATTGCTGAGCTAGCCGGGATGACCGACAATCCGATGTATCTGATGTTCGGCCCTGAACAGAACGCCGCTACGAGTGTCGACGATCTGAATCAGATGATGGTCTACGTCCTCGGAGAATCCGGACCGGCCGCGCTGAAATCATCCGCGATCGACGTGCAGGTAAACGTGGACGGAAAGGTCATCAGTCAAACGGGGGGGACGTTGAGCGGCAACACAGTACATTTCCACATTCCCCTTGTTCGCCTGCTTCTCCTCGCCACACCTCTCGATTTCTCGGTTGCCTTTTCGTGAGCTTTTCATGAGAATGCGTTGGCAGTAGATTAAGCCTACCGATGAGTAGAAGCCGGTTCAGCCTTCTCGCACCTCAGGGGGGTGGAGGGCCTTCTCCTTTCGAACGTCTCAGCTCCGAATGCATCGAGGATCTGTCGCTGCGAGATGTGGCGGAACGTATGGCGGGGGACGGCATATCCCAGGCAGAGGCACTCGATGTGCTCGCGCAGCTCTGCCGAGACCTACCGACCATCGAGTATCGTCAGTCTATAGTCGCCGACCTCATTGAGACACCCGCTCTCACAGCGAAGCTCAAGGAAATACTGCCAAAGATAAGCGAGATGACCTGGTATTCCGATACCCACCGTGATCAATCGAGCCCCTTCCTTCAGGCAATCTGGAGACTCGGAGAGCTCGAGCTCTACGTCGACTGTCTCGACAGCTTTCATGTCGTCTTCGAACGTTGGACCGACTCGATAGATTCACAGGGGTTGAAGGCCCTCCACGATCTCGTCGAGGAACGGCGCAACAGCGAGGACTATCAGTCGCTGCGCAAAGAGTTGCCGAAGCTCAAAGAGGCGCTTCGAAGGCGCAAGAGCGTAACTCTCGGAATCAACCTCGACGAGCGCCTGCGTCCAATCGAAGCCGTACTGCTCTCAGTGAACGAGGAGACATACCGGGAACAGTCTCTGCTCGCCCGTCTGTTCGGGGGTAGCGGAGGCAATGCCGATTTCGACACGGCTTTGCCGCTGCACCGAACCCCCCGGCCGTCCGATAATTCGCTCTATCCGACGGGGGCATTCCCTCTGGCGCCGCTCTTCCAAGACCTCGAGAAGCTCCTCCATTCTCTCAGCAGGCCGCTCATCGCGCATATCAGCAACTACATACGGGTAAATACTCAGTTCCTCGCCGCCGTCAGAAAAGAGCTCGCCTTCTTCATCGGAGCAGCGCAGCTCCTCCTTCAAATGAAAGCGGAAGGGCTGCCACTTTGCCGCCCTCAGCTCCTTCCTCTCGACGAGCGTCGACTCTACGCCGAGGATTTTTACAACCTCCACCTGGCAATGCTGTTCGACGAGGTATCAGACCGCAAAGTCAAAAACGAGATCGTGACAAACACCATAGAAATTGGAGAGCGAGGACGCATCCTCATCCTAACCGGACCGAATCAAGGGGGAAAGACAACCTATACCCAGGGAGTCGGTCTCCTCCAGGTATTCAGTCAGGCCGGCCTCCTCGTTCCCGCGAAAAGGGCATCTGTCAGTCCCGTAGATCACATCGTGACCCACTTCCCGATCAAGGAATCGAACGCTCTCGAGCAGGGTAGGCTCGCCGAGGAGGCTTCGCGACTCTCGAAGCTGTTTGCTACCGTGACTCGCTCGAGCCTCATCCTGCTCAACGAGTCGCTTTCGAGCACAAGCCCAGGAGAAAGCCTATACCTTGCCGAGGATATTGTAAGCGCCTTCAGGATGATCGGCCTGCGCGCAATCTTTGCCACGCACCTTCACGAGCTTGCCTATCATATCGACGAGATCAATTCCTCAATCGACGGCGACTCGTTATTGGTGAGCGTCGTCGCCGGAGTCTCTGATTCACACCGGGCGGCCGACGCGAACGGCACGGCCCGAAGAACCTTCAAGATAGAAATCGGTCCACCGATCGGCAAGAGCTATGCCCGCGATATTGCCGAACGCTATGGAATCAGCATCGACCATATCCGGAGAGCGTTGAAAGATCGCGGCATCTTAGGGTAAAAAAATGCCCCCGGAGAAAAGGAGGTAAAACTCCGGGGGCGATGGGTGATTCTTAAAAGATGGGATCGTAGAGAGGTGTTACCCTCTCTGCTTCACTCATACAACAACATACCCCCTCCCAGGTAACAAAAAAACTCGAAAATTCCTTTCGTTTTTCCCACTCTGGAGCCGCCCCGCGGCGCGTCAGAGCGTCCGGTAGCGCTCGGCGATTTCCAGAAACAGCTCCCGCCCGAACGAAGTCGAGAGACGCGCCTCGGAGCTGCTGAGGAACTCGGAGAGTCGCCTCTCCGGGGTCACTTCGCCGTCCCCGTCAGCGGGCCCGAAACGTCGTTCGCTCTCGTAGATGAGCGCCTGAAGGCACATGTCTATGAGATTCATGTCGCGAGCGAAGAGGGCCTCCAGGCTCTCCTTCCTTTCGTAATCCTGCCACAGGGCGTGTATCCGGGCTGAAACATCGGAACCCATGGGAAACAGGCGTTCCATCGCCTGCTCCTCCTCCATCCGCTTTGCCTCCTCGTCCGCGGGCCGCCCGTCGTCGGTGATTCTCGCGGGCCGATCGCCGGTCACGGCCTCTGCGATATCATGTACGAGTGCAATGGAGACGGCCCGAGCGACGTCGAGGCCGGCAGAGGGGGCCATTAGGAGACAGAGGAGCGCCGTTGCCCAACTATGGTCGGCGACCGACTCAGCTCCGAACACCCCGCGCAGCCGCCAACCGGCCCGTTCCTCGTCCTTCAGTCGATAGAGGGCAGTCAATAGATCAATCATGGAACGAGTATAGCTTTCGTGTACAAGCATATCGAGAGGAGGAGCCTAATTGGAGGTGCCAATGAGGCGCCGGTAGAGATCGGTGAGGCGCGCTGTCGTCGAGCCGGCATCGTGTTCGGCGACGGAGGCCCGCGCTCCCCGGCGAAGCCGCTCAAGGTGCGGCCGCGAATCGAGCACTTCGATAGCCCTTTTCGCCATCCGAACCGCGTGTGGCTTGGTCGCCACGTATCCGTTGTAGCCGTCGCGGACCAGGTCTGGGATGGCGCCGCGATCGATCCCGATCACCGGGACGCCGCAGGACATCGACTCAAGGAGCACGACCCCCTGCGTCTCCATCGGGCTTGCTGTGAGGAAGAGATCGTGGTTTGCGTAGATCGACGAGAGCTCATCGCGCGGGAGGAAACCGAGAAAACGAACGGCCTTCGTAATGCCGAGACGCTCGGAGAGAGCCCGTAGGCTTGGAAGCGCCGGTCCGTCGCCCACGACAGTCAACGCTGAGTCGGGCAGCCGCCGTAGGATGCGTTCAAATGCCGACAGCACAATGTCCACCCGTTTCTCGAAGCTGAGCCTGCCGACATGAATGAGCCGCGGAACGTGACGGTGCGTGTCGGTCGCTTCGGTGTATGGGAAGCGGGTGAGCTCGATTCCGTTGGAGATCGACACAAGCGGCTTCCTGAGCCCTCGCTCCCGCAACTCCCGAGATGTCAGCTCGGAAGGAGCCACGACCGCGTCACAGCGATTGAAGAGCCTGATGGTCTCCTTCCAGATGAATGCCTTCACGGGGTTCCACCGGTGGTCGGGGAGGCTTGTACGAACGGTGGGATAGCGACTCAGGAGCCTGTCGATCCCCAAGATCGTCACGGGCGACAGATAGCGCGTGAACTCGGCCGCGAGGGTATGATAGGTTCCGATAAGCGGCACTTCGAGCCGGCGTGCGGCAAACGCTCCCACGAACCCCAGATTGGCATAGGAATGGATATGGACGAGCTGTGTACCGAAGCTCCGCGCCTCTTCTATGCAGCGTCCAATATGCGGGAGCACGAAGCGGAAATCCCGATACTGCGGAAGAGGAAGAGAAGGCAGTCGAACTATCTTTGTACCTGGGGGGAACTGCCGTCGAATCTCTGCATGATAGTCCGGACAAAAGACGAGAAAACTCACTCCCTGCGGCGCCAAGTTCTCAATGAGACTCGTAATCGATACTACGACTCCGTCGATCTTTGGATAGAAAGTGTCGGTGAACAGCGCAATCTTCATGCCGAGGCTGTGTCCGGAACATCGAAGAACGATTTGATGATATCGGCCACCTCCGCAGGGCGCGACAGCGGCATGTCATGGCTCGTGGCGAGAACTCGATCACATTCCCCGAGCGGTCGCGGACGTTTGGTGGTAATGTCCGTGCGTGCCCACACGAACAGATGGCGGGCATTTGGATGACCGAATGGACGAGACGCTGAATAGAGAACGCCGCGTAGCATCGCCTTCAAGGCGTCCGGACGTTGGGCCGAGATTTCCCGCTGCCAGACCACGAGGTCCCGATTCGGCATAAAGCTGAAGCCGAAGCCAAGCAAGAAGGGCGACATGAGCCACCCGCCCAGGATCCAGTTCAGAAGGGCCGGCCACCACCCGTCTATCCAATCTCCGAGGCGGAGCAGCTGAATGGCGACAATGCGGAGGACCGCCGGACAGAGGTAGATTATCCCTCCTACGCGCTCCGGATGAAGGTGCTGGTAATGCTCAGCTGCGCGTGTACCCATCGAGTAGGATACGATATCGAGTTGTTCGAGACCGAGAGAGACACGAAGCTTCTCGATCTCTATTGCACACTGATCGAAGTAGTCGCGTTCAGGAGTAAGAGAAGAGGACCCGCCGATGCCGGGCAGTTCGATCTGGATGAGTCGAAAGGATCGTCTGAGTAGCGGGGTCAATCTTTCCCAAATCGTTACACCAACGCCGAAGCCATGGATCATAACGAGTGGAGCGCCGTCTCCTTCAACAACATACGATAGCATTGGCGACTTCCTCGCGTACAAGTCTCACGCCACTTCTTTATAGCAGAGATGAAACTAAAATTCGAGGCCGGCGTCAAGCGGCGGCCTGCGACATCCGAAATCAGAATCGCCCGAAGGCGGAGCACTTCAGAGAGTGTTGATGATGCCCTCACGGTTGAACTTTGGGAGCACTTTCGACACGAGCACGTAATCCACCCCCAAGACGACCGAACTGAAGAGCACCAGATAGAGCACGTTGAAAATGACGACGCCTGTTACCTGTACGACAACGAGAAGCACCAGCGGAAGAACGATGATACCGGCCGTCTGCTGTGCCTCCATGAAGGTCTTGGCCTTCAAAGAGACGAAAAGTGTGGTTCCGAGGCCGAGGAGGGAAACCGCCGGCGCGAGAAGCAGCATTGCCGGCAGCCAGATCCATGAACGAATGATGAGTTGCTGAATGATGACGAGCGAAACAATATTCCCGACCACGAAGTAGCCGACGAACCCGATTCCGGCCGCAAGAATGGCGGGGATGAAGGCGCCGGCCAGCTTTGCCACGACGAACTCCCTGTTCGTTACAGGGGTATAGAGAAGGGTCTCAAGGGTCTTCCTCTCTTTCTCACCTACGATTGCGTTGGCCGAGATAATTGTTGAGACCATGAGAGGAACAACCATGAACAACGGAAGGAAGGTATAGTTGAGCACCACGTAGACCATTCGGTGCGACATTGATCCAAGCCCAACGGGAATTGGATAGCGGTCGAGCACCTTCTGCAGCAGATCGGCTCCGTTGATCATGTCCGTCGTGTTGAGCCCGAGACCCAGTCCGCCGATGACACCGGGCAGCACGACACAGAATATCAACGGCACGACGATCATCGGTACCATAACCATCTTGTTGGCGGAAAGCTCCTTGATGTCCTTACGCACGATGAATACGACCCTACGCACGTTCATTCTGTCTCCTTATGTAGTGGAAATAGACCGTTTCGAGGTCCGGCACCTCGATACGGACCTCTCGGACATACTCACCGGCGTCCATCAGCCCACGAATATGACCGTTGATCTCCTCCTCTTCTTCGAACTCGAACTCGTGCGGTCCGACCGACGTCGTGATGCGCACCCTGTTGGTGCGGATTACCGCTCGCGTGAGCTCATCTTTCGTTCCGACCGCCACCAACGACCCCTCGTGGATAAAGCCGTAGGCGTCGCAGATACGTTCGGCGAGCGATAGGTTGTGGGTGCAGAGAAAAACCGTACGGCCCTTCTCTTTGGCAAGCTCGTTGACGAGCTCGGTCACCTGGAGCGCGGATTCAGGATCGAGCCCGGAGGTGGGCTCGTCGAGAAAGATGATTTCCGGATCGTTGACCAGCGTCCGGGCGAGGTGCACTCGCTTCTGCATGCCGGTCGAAAATGTGCCGAGCTTCTGTTCGCGCTTCTCCCAAAGCTCGAAGGTGGTGAGCAACTGTCGAATCTTATGCTTTGCCCGGTCGCCCTCGATGCCGTAGAGCCCCGCGAAGAACTCCAGGTTTTCCATTACGGTGAGAGCCTCGTACATTTTCGCGAGCTCCGCGAGGGTCGAGGTTCGCATCCGTATCGCTTCGTCTTCCGGGGACATTCCGAGGACCCGCGCGCTGCCCTTCGTGGGTACCAGGGTTCCGTTGAGCAGTCGAACCGTTGTCGTCTTTCCCGAGCCGTTCGGCCCGAGAAATCCAAACACCGTACCGGGTTCGACCGCCAGATCAAGATCCTTGAGGGCGTGCACGCCGCCCTCATAGGTTTTGTTGAGCTTCTCGGCGACGATCGCCGGCATTACCCCTCCTTGCGGTGTGTGACGCTTCCAATCCCGCTCGTCTTTATCGTTTGGCTTGAGACCGTACCCCAGTAGGTAACCTTTCCCGCCCCGCTGAGTTGTCCGGTTAACGGGCCCCCCTTCATATTGAGCTCCGCCTGTCCCGCTCCGCTCAGGCGTACATCAGCGCTCGTTGTCGGCAGGTTCCGAAACATAACGGACGACGCACCGCTCGCGGTTACCTCGACGCGGTCATAGCTTCCTTCACTACCTGATACCGCTACGGCACCCGAACATTCAATCGAAAGTTGGCCGCCGCTGAACCCGGAAAACGATGCCTGGTTCGCGCCGCTGAGCTCCAGTTTCCGCAGACTTGGCATGGTGATCCTCGCATAGAGGCGATGGTTCGCCGACGTCACGCCTGGCTTCAGACCGAGATGCAGCATCTGAGAGCCGGCGTAGACATCCATACGGCCCATCAGGTCCTGCGGAGCAGTTACGGCGAGTGAATAGTCGGCGCCCTCCTTGAGAGTAATGATCCAGGCTCCACTTGCCGCGATCCCGGTGAAATCCTTCACATCGATGCGTTTCGTCGTTTCGGGCCCCGTGAAAATCCTTGGTCCGTCCGAGAGTTGGACGTTGACCGTGTCGCCCATGATGATCCGGGCCGTTATCACGGCCAGTACCGCCACAACAACTACGGCGCTTCCAACACCGATCAGAATCCTATTGCTTGTCTTCATGACTATCCGCTGCCTCCTTTGCTTCAGCGTACAAACGCTCGACCTCCTCGAAACTGATCCCTATCATGTCCATCTTGCGAAAGAACTCCGGGAGATCGTTGGAAATGAACTCATCCTTTTTCAAAGCGACAATACGATCGAGAGCGTCGGAGGCAACGAAGTATCCGATTCCCCGTTCGTTGTAGATTATACCGAGATTCTGGAGGTAGGTGTATGTTCTCATGACGGTGTTGGGGTTGACCTCCATCGCAACCGCCATCTCCCGAACAGACGGAATTCGGTCGTTGCTCGGCCACGTCGACGCGACGATGCTGTCGCAGATGTAGTCGGCGATCTGTTTGTAGATCGCCATCGATTCTTTAAACTCCATTGCGCACCTCTGCCTCAGAGAGCCGGAAGTAGGAGAAAACCCAGAAGACAGGAGCGAGAAGGGCCCAGTAGACTATTTGAGAGACCACTGAAACTACCTGTCCTGCGGACTTCAATCGGAGCTCAATCGGTGAGAAATCGAGGTTCGCGAAGTTGCCCCCAGCGGTCAGATGGCTGAACTCCCTCCAGAACACGATCCTGGCGACCCCGGCAAGAAGAAGCGCCACCACGAATACAAACGCAGTGAGGACGAGTACCGTCTTGATGAAGTGCGCTTTCTTGAAATAGACCGCCCCGGCAAAGAAGAGCGACTGAAGCACGATGTAATGGAGTACCATCAGCCAAACCGTCCCGTCTGCGGGGTTGAACAGCGGGTAAGCCCTGCCGAAAACAATCGCGGTAATGCCCGACCCGAGGAGGCTGAAAAGAAAGAAGTAAATGATGCTGCCCAAGCCTACGCCCAGACTGCTCAGAAGCAAGCGCGAGAGGAACTTCTCGATCGGGGAGGCCGGAAGCATCAACCAGTCGTGGTTCCGGCTCTTGGTGTGCAGCTCTGTGAAGGCCCGACTCGTGATAATGAAGCCGCCGATGAACAGCGTCAGCGCGAAGTAGGTCAGAAGGAGCGGAGTGTTGCCGCCGCCCCCGCCGAATAGCTCGACTGCGCGGTTCGAACCGCCCCCATCAATGCCGCTCAACAGGTAGTTGAGCAGGAGGACCCCCGTGATGGCGCCGAGAGCGATTGCGATCGATCGATAGTCTTCGACCAGGTCTTTGATCAATAGGTTGCCGATCCTACGGCCTGAAAGGTATCTGTTCATTTCTCCACTCCTTTCGCATCGCCGGTGAACAGGCGCTCGATCCGGTCTTTTGCCGTCGTGACGAGGTTAAAGAGCGTTTCGAGATCGATCGAAGCGTCGTCGGCACTTCGCCCTTCCGTGACGACCGCATACCCTCCGAGCACCTGCTCGGCGTAGAGAACACTGTTCATGTCAGGTTCGGTCTTCTGAACGCTCGTCTTCACCTTGTTCAGTACCTCTTCCAACGACCTGTTGAAGATGATCCGGCCGTCCTCGATGACAATGACGGGATCAATCAGATGCTCCATGTCACGCACCTGATGCGTAGAGATGAGGAAGGTCCTATCCTCGGTGAGAGCCGATGCCACGATTCGCCGGAACTGGCTTTTTGACGGTATGTCGAGCCCATTGGTCGGCTCATCGAGAAGAACGAGGGCAGCGTCCGTCGCCAAACCAAAGGAAAGAAGGAACTTCTTCTTCTGACCGTAGGAGTAGGTTGTGACCTTTCTGTCGTCAGGCAGATCGAACTCCCGCAGATACTCTCGGAACATCTCCAATTTGAACTGCGGATAAAACGGGGCATAAAGCCGCACATATCCATGAGGCGTCACCGACGGGAGGTAGAACTCCTCCGGCAGGTAGAAGATGCTCGACAACATCTCCGGTAGCCGACGCCCCGGGTTCTCCCCTAAGGTGGTGCAACTCCCCTCCTCGGGGAAGAGCAGCCCCGAGATGATCTTCAGCAGAGTGGTCTTGCCGGCCCCGTTTCGTCCGAGCAATCCGTAGATGTTTCCGGCGTCTACCTTCAGTGAGAGACCGCTGAACAGCTTCGTCTTTCCGTAACCGAAGCTCATGTCCTCGATTTGTACCATTCCGACCTCCTTCTTGTACGTCAAATGGTTTATCTCTTTATTAGTGTACTATCTATATAGTACACTAATACTGTACTGCGATTCTGGTCCCTTGTCAAGAGAAAAATGCGCGGGAACCCTTGATCCTTCCTGGGAGGAGATTTCCTTGACTTAGGGGGGGGAACCCGGTAAGTTCTAAACTACACGAGAAAAACTTAGGGAGGTACGTTCATGACAAAAAGGTTCCTTAGCCTGGTTGTTCTTGTGTTCTTGGCGGTATCCGCTATGTGGGCCAACGGGACACAGGAACAGCAGAAGAAAGGGCCGATCGTCGTTGCTTCCAAGATCGACACCGAGGGCGGACTCCTCGGTGAGATGATCGTGCAGATGCTTCAGGCAAACGGTTTCTCAGTCGTCAACAAGACTCAATTCGGTACTACAGACGTCATTCGAAAGGCGATCATCAACGGCGAGATCGACATCTACCCTGAATATACGGGCAATGGAGCTTTCTTCTTCAAAGGAACCGATCCGCAGGTATGGAAGAACCCCCAGAAAGGCTACGAGCTTGTGAAGAAACTGGACTTTCAACAAAACAAGCTCGTCTGGCTGATCCCGGCGCCTGCCGACAATACGTGGGCAATAGCCATTCGCGGGGACCTCTCCAAATCGAAGAATCTCACGAGCCTCACCGATTTTGCCACCTACGTGAACAACGGCGGCAAGGTGAAACTGGCCGCTTCAGAGGAGTTTGCCTCCCGTCCCGACGGACTTGCAGCGATCGAAAAGGCGTACGGTTTCAACCTCACCAAGGATCAGTTACTCCTCTTCTCCGGAGGAAACACCGCCCAGACTGAAAAGGCCGCCGCCGACGGAACGGACGGGGTCAACGCGGCGATGGCCTACGGCACCGATGGCTCACTTGCAGCGCTCGGTCTGGTCGTTCTCAAGGATCCAAAGGAGGTCCAGCCGGTCTACGAGCCGACGCCGATCATTCGGGATGCGATCTACAAGAAGTATCCGGAAATCGAGCAGATACTCGCACCGGTCTTCAAGTCGCTCACCACCGAGACCCTGCAGAAGCTGAATGCAGAGATCGCAATTCAGGGACGTGAAGCGGGTGCAGTAGCGAAGGAATACCTGACGTCGAAGGGTTTCTTGAAGTAGCACGCTTTTTGAGCGAGGCGGCTCGCAATCTTCGGACGAGCCGCCGTTGACGAGGGCGTCCTCAGCGGTGAACTCAACCAAAGCAGAGCCGGTAGCAGTAGCGGGAGTGGTCGTAGGTCTCTTTTCGCTTCTGTTCGGGTTCGTCCAACTCAGGCCAAATCGGCTCTCGAACGGCGTGCCGTTCCACCTCTGGCAGGTCGGGGCGCCGTGGGAGTTTGCCCTTTTTCTGGCTCTGCTGATCGGTGCACTCATACTCGAGCTCGCCGCGCAGCGACAACTGAGTAGCGAGACTACGGCGTTCCTCCGCGGGCTCATGGGTAATCTCCTGATCGTCCTCGTCTTCGTCTCCGCATCGGTCAGTGCGGCACACATACAGCCGCCAGACAAACCGTTCGCTCGCATATCATTCGCACCGGGAGTCTGGCTATCCGCCCTGTCCGGATATATCCTCATCCTTTCCTCATTGAAGCGCGTCGGAAAATGGCGCCGAATCGTCGTTTCCTTCTTGGCGCTCACCTTGCTCGTAATCCTATCGGTTTCCGGGGTATTTCAGGATCTTGCTCTCTTCAAGGAATACCTTGCACGCCGCTCCCGCTTTCTCCAACAGCTCGTTAACCACCTCGTGCTGTCGTTGAGTGCAACCGGTCTTGCGACGGTAGTCGGCATTCCACTCGGGATTTGGGCCTTCAGATACGTTCGTGCCGAGAAGCCCATTTTTGCAGTCGTCAACACGGTCCAAACGATCCCGAGCCTTGCACTGTTCGGCCTCTTGATCGCTCCCCTCGCCTACCTTTCCCACCGTTTCGCATTTCTTCGCTCACTCGGCATCGGAGGCATTGGGTGGGCTCCGGCCCTGATCGCGCTTACTCTCTACGCCCTGTTGCCGATTGCACGAAACACCTACACGAGCCTCAAGGTGCTCGATCCTTCGATCATTGAAGCCGGGAAGGGCATGGGGATGGGACGCAGGCAGCTCTTGGTCGATATCGAAATACCGCTTTCGCTCCCGGTGATTCTCGGCGGGCTTCGAACCTCGCTCGTACAAGCCATCGGCAATACGGCAGTGGCGGCCCTCATCGGCGCCGGTGGATTCGGCGTTTTCATCTTCCAGGGGCTCGGACAGGCTGCCCCGGACCTGATTCTTCTCGGAACACTCCCGACAATCGCTCTCGCTGTCCTCACGGACCGGATAATGCAGCTGTTGATTCGGATCATCACGCCCCGCGGGCTTCGGGTCGTGGCAATGGAGACCGTTGTATGATTGAGCTCAAGAACGTGACCAAGAAATACGGTGACTTCACTGCTATCAACGACATCTCGTTTACCGTCGAAAACGGTGAGGTTTGTGTCCTCATCGGGCCGTCAGGATGCGGAAAGTCGACCACCATAAAGCTCATCAACCGAATGCTCGAACCGACGAAGGGGGAGATCCTCGTTGACGGAAGGGAAATACGCGGCGAACGCCCGGATGTTCTGAGGCGAAAGATCGGCTACGTAATCCAGAATATCGGTCTGTTCCCCCATATGACCGTTGCCGAGAACATCGCAGTAGTCCCCAAACTCCTCGGTTGGGAACGAGCAAAGATTGGCGAGAGAACGAACGTACTCCTCGATCTGATTGGACTCGATCCACAGCTCTACGCGTCTAAGTACCCGCGTGAGCTGTCGGGAGGAGAGGCACAGCGGATAGGCGTTGCCCGCGCTTTGGCGGCCGATCCGCCCCTTCTCCTCATGGATGAGCCGTTCGGCGCGGTCGACCCGCTCAATCGACAGGTCTTGCAGGCCGAGTTCCTCAAGATTCAGCGAAAGCTCCACAAGACCGTGATCTTCGTCACCCACGATCTCGACGAGGCAATTCGCCTCGCCGATCAGATCGTCCTGCTCGACAAGGGCCGCGTGCTGCAGGACGATTCGCCGGAGAATCTCCTCTCACGTCCCGCAACCAAGTTTGTCCGCAACTTCGTCGGCACCGATCGCGCCCTCAAGAGGCTTTCGCGATTCAGTGTCGGCGACCATGTCCGTCCTCCAGTCTCGATCTCCCTCGAGTCGGATGATTTCAAGAGACATCTCGACGCGCTCAAAGCAGAAGGAGCTCGCTTCGCCTGGGTAACCGCGAACGACGGCACGCTAAGCGGATGGATCGATCTCCACGATCTGGGCGGCGATGAGGATCCAAACTCCGTCATCACCGAGATCGACCCGGCGGATACGGCGATCAAGACCTCATTCAGCATGAAGGAGGCTTTGTCGCGTATGCTCGGCCAGGGTATCAAAGCGGCGCCGGTAGTCGATGATGCCAACAGGCTCATCGGTGAGATCAGTCTCTCGGATATCGAGCGATTGACGGAGGAATAGCGTGGCGAACCGCAAGAACCGCAAACTGCTGTGGAGCTGGATTGCGACGGCCGCCGCTGCCGTCCTGTTTGGAGCACTCGCGGCCGATATGGGCATTTGGGATACCGTGCTTCGGTTTCTGTTCCCCAACACGGATCAAGTTGTCTATCCGCGAGCCAGCCTTACCACCCTGCTCGGAGAACACCTGGGCTTGGTGATCGTCTCGAGCCTGATGGCTATCACAATCGGCGTACCGCTCGGCACCGCCGTGACCCGCCCCTGGGGTCGAGCGTTTCTCGATGTGGTCGACGACCTGACGTCACTTGGTCAGACGATACCACCCGTTGCAGTTCTTGCTCTGGCCGTTCCACTTCTCGGGTTCGGATTCGAACCGACAGTTGTCGCCCTTTTTCTCTACAGCATCCTTCCGATCGTCAGAAATACGATCTCTGGTCTCGACGGAGTCTCGCGGGATCTCGTAGAGGCTGCCCGCGGCATGGGCATGACAGCGACTCAGTGCCTGTTCAAGGTAGAGTTCCCGCTTGCGATACGGGTGATTATGGCAGGTATCCGCATTTCGGTGGTCATCAACGTGGGCACGGCCACCGCCGGTGCCGTCATCGGCGCTGGCGGCCTGGGTGCCCCGATCATCGCCGGTCTCGTGCGCCAGAATCCCTCCTTTGTGCTCGAGGGTGCTATCGCAGGAGGGCTCCTTGCGATAATCGCTGACCAGATCCTGGCCCGTACCGAGGCTTCGCTGACTGTCGGAATGGATTCCCAGCAGAGTACCCGATAGCGGTCAGCACAGGAGCCGCGACCAGCCGGATTTCATCGTCCACGTGACAGCGAGCTATCGAGGCGAAAGCCCGCTGTACATGAACAGCTCGCATTGAATCCAAGTGAAGTTGTTGTTTTCGGTCGGCACGAGGAACCGCGCAGTCTCGATCTCGTCACCGTCCTTGATGAAGAGCGAGACCTTCTCGACGGCCAAAACAGGGTAGTCCTTGCCCTTGTCAAACATGTTCGCCATGTTCAGGTAGTTGGCGGACATGTGTGGAAAGAAATCCTGAAACGCCTTCTTGAGGTCGTCGCGCACTCGGACATAGAAAATCCCGGTCTGCATCGTTTCTCCTTTGCTCCGCCACTGAGCGGTTGGTTGCCTCGTTTGTTCGTGGCCACCCGGCAATGCGCCTACGGTGCCGCCACCGAAAGATTCGACCAGTCACCTCTTCGCGTGTTACTGCGAAGCCCCTCCTCCAGAATCTGGAGAAAGTCCCCCCTCGGAATCTCTCGCGCCCCGAGGCGTTCGAGGTGGGGCGTATAGGACTGACAATCGACAAGAGAAAGCCCACACGGGAGCAAGACGCGAATCAACGCGATTAGTGCCGCTTTTGAAGCATCGGAAGCTCTGGTGAACATCGACTCGCCAAAAAAGATACTTCCCAGGGCGACGCCGTAGAGACCGCCGACGAGCTCCCTCTCCCTCCACGACTCAACACTGTGAGCGTAGCCGAGCTCATGGAGCCTGGTATAGCCCTCAACAATCTCTGCGGTAATCCATGTTCCGCTCTGCCCCAGCCTCGGAGCGGAGCGGCAGGCATCAATGACTGCCTCGAACGCGTTGTCAAAAGTAATCCGGAATGTGCCCTTGCGCAAGGTACGCTGCATCGACTTGGAGACGCGGAGCTCGGTGGGAAAGAGCACGAATCTGGGGTCGGGGCTCCACCAGAGAATCGGGTCTTCCTCCGAATACCAGGGGAACACCCCTTGCCTGTAGGCTGAAAGAAGCATTCCCGGCGAGAGGTTTCCCCCCGCTGCGAGTATCCCGTCATCAGTTGCGGACTCTACTGCCGGGAAGCGGAAGAAGTCGTCTTCATCGAGATAGGGAAACTCAGGGCTCACTCGGGACCTTGGTCTTGACGACGATTTCGTCGCCCTCGAGGTCCGCAACCGCGACGCCGCCCTCGGCCAGGTCACCGAACAGAACTGCGTCCACAAAGTGGTGCTTGATCTTCTCCTGAACCATTCTCGCGATGTTCCTGGCCCCGAACTCGGGAGAGTAGCCGTTGTCGGCTATCCATTTGCGGGCCGCGTCGGTAACCTCGAGCTCGACCTTTTTCTCCTTCAGCTGTGCCTGGAAGGCACGAACCTCTTTGTCGACGATCTCGAGGATGATCCGATCGTCGAGTCTCGAGAATACCACCACCTGGTCGAGGCGATTGCGGAACTCAGGGGCGAAAGTTCGCTCCACTGCATCCTTGACGGCAGAGTCGGTCACGATTCGCTGACCAAAACCGATCAACGCCTTGCCGAGCTCACGAGCACCCGCATTCGAGGTCATGATGATGATGACGTTGCGGAAGTCTGCCTTGCGTCCGCTTGTATCGGTCAGGCTCGCATAGTCCATCACCTGGAGGAGCACGTTGAAGATGTCCTGATGGGCTTTCTCGATCTCGTCGAGCAGCAGCACGGCGTGGGGGGTCTTTCGGATCGCATCCGTCAGCAGCCCTCCCTCCTCGTAGCCGACATAACCGGGCGGCGAGCCGATCAGCCGCGCGACGGTGTGCTTTTCCTGGTACTCGCTCATGTCGAAGCGAAGCAATCCGATACCCATGATGTCGGCGAGCTGCCTGGCGAGCTCGGTCTTTCCGACGCCGGTAGGTCCGACGAATAGAAAAGAGGCGACCGGCTTGTTCGGGTCCTTGAAACCTGCGCGCGATCGCTTGACCGCCTCGACCACCGAGGCGACGGCGCTGTCCTGTCCGAAGATGCGCTGTCTGAGCTGCTTGTCCAGATCCTTCAGCTTGCCGACCTCGTTGCTGGAAACCGACTTTTCAGGAATGCGCGCGATCTTTGAAACAACACGCTCTATTTCCTGCTCGGCAATCGTGGTCGCCTCGTGTTTTTCGCCCCCCTGCTTGAAAGAAAGGATCCTCATGTAGGCGCCCGCTTCATCCATGACATCGATCGCCTTGTCAGGCAAATGTCTGTCGTTGATAAACTGCGCCGACAGATCGACTGCAGATTTGAGGGCCTCGTCGGTATACTTCACCTCGTGATATTCCTCGTATCGCTCCCTCAAACCGAGGAGAATCTGGTAAGTCTCTTCAATCGTCGTCTCGTTGACCTCGATCTTCTGGAAACGCCTCGAGAGCGCACGATCTCGGTCGAAGAACTTCTTGAACTCATCGTATGTCGTCGAGCCCATGCAGCGCAGCTTGCCGGATGCAAGCGCCGGTTTCAACAGGTTCGATGCGTCCATCGAGCTGCCGGAAACGGCACCGGCGCCGACGACCGTGTGAATCTCGTCGATGAAGAGAATAACCTTCTCCTGGTCCTCGAGCTCCTTGAGTATCTTCTTCACCCGCTCTTCGAAGTCACCGCGGAACTTCGTTCCGGCGAGCAGGCCGCCCATGTCGAGCGCAAAGACCCTGAATCCACGCAGCAGAGAGGGAACCTTCTCCTCGGCGATTCGCTGAGCCAACCCTTCCGCGATGGCCGTCTTCCCAACACCGGGCTCACCTACGAGAACCGGATTGTTTTTCAAGCGACGGCAGAGTACCTGGATGGTTCGTTCGAGGATATCTTCGCGTCCGATCAACGGTTCGAGCCGGTTTTCCTTCGCGAGCTGCGTCAGCTCCCGAGTGAAATTCGCAAGTGCGCTGCGTTTGCCGATCGGTTTGTCCTTTGGCGCCGTCCGCTCTTCTTCGACGTCCTCATGGTCCTCACCGTTCTGGTCCTCGTCTTCCTCCGATATTCCGCCGTGCGAGATTACGCGAAGCAGCTCATAGCGGGTAATCCCTGCCTTCTTCAGGTAGTAGGAACCGAACGAGTCCTTCTGGTCGTAGATGGAAACAAGGATATCTCCGAGATCAACAACGCCCTTCGAAGAAGCCTCGGTGTGAAAGACCGCCCGTTCGATTACCCCCTGAAACCCAATCGATTGGACCGGCTCCCCGTTCTTGGTAGTTGGAACGTTCTTCTGGAGGTGATCTTCGATATCCTTGCGAATCGCGTCGACCTCTATTCCGCACTCTTCGAGGATCGTACGACCCTGGTCGAAAAAGATCGCCGCGTACAAGATGTGTTCGGGAGTCAGGTATTCGTGATGACGTTCTTTCGCGTCGAGATAGGCCGCGTTGAGGACCCCTTGGACCTCGTCACTTACCTTCATATGCTTCCTCTATGCTTTTTCAACTGTACATTTGAGCGGATATTCATATTCTTTCGCTTTCTGGCGAACCTGGGCCACCTTTGTTGCCGCAATGTCGTATGTGTATAGGCCCACGACACCTTTGCCCTTCTTGTGGACGTCCATCATTATCTTTGTCGCCTCGATGATCGGTTTGTGAAAAATGGTGCGTAGAATACTGACGACAAATTCCATCGTGGTATAGTGGTCGTTGTAAAGGACCACGCTGAACATTTCCGGCTCTTTGAGCTCTTCCTCCAGCTGTTCGTCGAGGTCAGTTCCGCTGATTGAACCAATGTCTCTTTCCTCGGCCATAGCGCTCTCTGTGCTTAATAGTACGACTAATTGAATGCTATCGACAAGAGCTTTTCGGGTGTCCCCTCTGTAGTATCACTGACCCTGTTGATTAAAGCAGGCGAATTGGTTGCTCCGCAGCGAGTAGTGGACCCGAGAGGCCCCTGCCCCAATCACCACCATCCTCCTGCCTTCGGCACTCACGCTGAACTGGGTCGGGTCTCACAAGAGGTGGTGCGCACAGTGAATCGGGAGCTCTCCTACGGCACTTGAGCGCCGTCGGTGATGCGGTGCCTGAGCTCCCCTCGACGCCGATCGGCCGGAAGGTCGGCCGGAAGGCCATCTCGCTGCACCTATCTGCCTACACCCTCCGCGATCTCTGCGCCGGATATCAACACGCTGCGTGAAACTTCAGAGAGTCGCCTGGAGCCACTCGAAGGCTTCTTCCTGCATCCGTAGGTCGAATTTATGCGGACCGGGATAGAAACCGATCCGGAGTCCGCCCGGGACCTCCGCCTTCGTGTAGACCTCTTCGAGGATTCCAGCCGCACGCTGCATCTCTCCAAGGGTAAATAGCTCGTCCTCTGAGTTGTTCTGGACGAAGAGCGGAAGTGGGACCCGAAGTGCGGCCAGCTCGGGAAAATCGAGGAAGCGTGCAAGAAGCGGCGTGTAGGCCATCCAGGTATGGGTATAGGAGGTGTGGAGGAGAAAGTCCCGCCACGTAGTCATGAAACCAACACAAACGGCAGCACGAATCCGGTGATCGAGACCCGCGAGATAGGCCGTGCGCATTCCTCCTCCTGACAGTCCGCAACAGCCCACACGCGATGAATCGACCTCATCTCTGGCAACGAGATAGTCGAGAGCGGCGCGATCCTCGTTGAAGTACACGCCAGGCCAGGTCGTACCCGCACTGAAGAGCGACTTGGCCACGATCGACTCGTGCTCGGCCGCCCACCGGTTGTACTCAATGATTTCTTCGATCGTGGGGGGGGCGTGCCATTGTGGGTTGCGGCGAATGGCGGGAACGACCTCCGCCTCGGGAATTCGACGGCTTCCGAACGGGAAGACATCGTGGACCAACACTGCGAAGCCACGTTTGGCGAGCTCGTTTGCCCAACTGCGCCCCCCGTAATGTGCGGTCCGGTGCTCTCGCAGAATAGGATGGATCGGCGCTTCTCCTTCGGCGATCTTCTGCCAGCCGAAGTACTTTATCGCACTGTGGTCGTGAAGACCGAGAATCCCGGGAAGCTTTCCCGTTCGATCGGCCGGACGCAGGAACACCGCCTCGGTCGGAGGACCATACCCCAGGTTCCATTCAAGCTCATCGATCGAGAGCCCTTCCTGTTCGTAGGAGTTGCGCACCGTTGCCTCGGGAACCGACAATCGAGGAGGCGCGGCGATTAGCTCTACTGTCTTCTCCAGTGCCTCGGCTCTCCATCGTTGAATCGTCTTGTGTGAATGGACTGCATTGCGAAAGGAGAGGAGCGGCGGATCGGAGGCCAGTTGAGAGGCCCAATCGCCGTAGGAGCCGATCATTGTCTTCGTTGATTCGTTCATTCCTTCCTCCTGCCGTGTTCGGGAATTATCCACGCATCCTCGGATTGGAAGCCGAGCTCTATCGTTTCTCCGAGTCGCATCGACCAATGATCGTGCGAGTCGACTATTGCCTGGATCACATTCCCATTCCCCCGAATACGGATACGAGAAAACTCCCCGAGGAACTCGACTCCAGCGATCTCCCCGTGCACCCGGTTCTGATTTCTCACGTCGCCACCCAAACGGCTCGGACGAACGAGGACGCGAACCTCCTGACCCTCTGCGAAGTCCCTCCCTTCCTGCGCTATTTCGATCTCCTCGCCGTCTCCGAGTCGAACCCGCACCGATCGCGGTCGGGTGCCCGCGACCACGCCATTCAGCAGATTGCCCCGTCCTACGAAGTGTGCGACGAACTCGGTCTCCGGCTGAAAGTATACCTCGCGGGGATTCCCAACCTGCTCAAGGCCCCCGTCCTTCATGACCGCCACTCGATCCGCAACGGCAATTGCCTCTTCCTGATCGTGGGTAACATGCAACGTCGTAATCCCCAGCTCCCGCTGCAGGCGCCGAATCTCACCCCGAAGCTCTTCTCGCAAGAGCGCATCAAGCGCGCTCATCGGCTCATCGAGCAGGAGGACGTCGGGCCGCGGGGCAACCGCTCGCGCAATAGCGACTCGCTGCTGCTGTCCCGCCGACAATTCGTGTGGGGCGCGCTCGCCGTAGCCTGAAAGCCCCACCAACTCCAGAAGCTCATCGACTCGTCGCCGGCGCTGCACTGCGGTAACATCGGACAAGAATTTCAGGCCGTAGCCGATATTCCGCGCCACCGACATGTGTGGAAAGAGGGCGTAATCCTGAAACACCACTCCCACTCTTCGATGTTCCGGTGCGCGGTCGGTCACACTTCGACCCGCGAATAGCACGTCCCCGTGGTCAGGATGCTCGAAGCCGGCGATCATCCGAAGCAGTGTCGTTTTCCCACACCCGGAGGGGCCGACGAGGGCAACCAACTCTCCACGTTCTATGTGGAGCGAAAAGTCGACCACCGCCCTTACCCTGCCGAAACGCTTCGATAACCCTCGTAGCTCAATCGCCGTCATGAACGCCTCCAACCGCGCGTTCTCCAAAGCGTTCGATCAATACGAACGAGAGTGCAATGACGAGGATTAGCAGCACCCCCATCGCGCTGGCCGCGCCGAACTGCCGCCCTGAGAGAAGATAGTAGACAGCGACGGGCATGGTGAGGAGATTCGGCTTGGTCAACATGATCGTCGCGCTAGTCTCGGCGATGCTGACTGCGAACGCGAATACGGCCGCCGTAGTGAACGCTGAGCGGGACAAGGGCAATACGATGTCGAGGGTCTGACGGTAGGTGGTGGCACCAAGCGAACGTGCCGCTTCGGCGAACCGCAGCTCGATGCGCGCTAATGCCGGCCGCAGCGATCGAACAACGAAGGGAATCGCCAAAACACTGTGGACAATGATAATCGCCGCGGGAGTGCCGGTCAACCGAAACGGCGGGCGCGCGAATATCCACAAGTAGGCGAATCCGAGCGCGACGGGTGAGATCCCGACCGGTGCCATGATGAGCGTTTCCACAGCGCTCCGCGCCGGAAAACGGCGTATCGTCAGCGCTGCCGCGAGCACGGTTCCTGCAGCAAGCGACAATCCCATAGAGGAGAGTGCGAAGATTAGGCTGTTCTCGATTGACCTGAGCGGCGAGGCGGCAATCAATGAAGAATAGCGAGGTTGGAAGACCTGGCGGTACCAATCGAGAGTGAACGTGCTTCGACCTGCATCCAATCGAGTAAAGGAATCGACGAGTACTCCGACCAATGGGCCAAGGAAGAATACGAAATAGAGTAATACGATCACGTAGACGCCCCAGGCCCGTCGGACGCCGGTTCGACGCTCGAGTGGGACCGGAGTCGGATTGTCATCGGGTTCGGCCGAAGTGGCGACTTTCCGCTTTCGTTTCCCGAACAGCGACCTTGCAGTCCTGGGTCTGTCCGGACGAACCCGTCGACCGAATCGGCGTTCGAGCTGCAGATAGGCGTAGGTGAAAGCGAGCGCGATGAGAAGCTCCCATGTTGCCAATGCAGCAGCGGCGGTGTAGTTGATCTCGACGATAGCCCTCCGATATATCTCTACTTCCACCGTAGTGAACTGAGCTCCGCCGAGGATCAAGACAATCGGGAAGCTAAGGAACGAGTAGATGAACGCGAGCATCGCTCCAGAGGCCAGAGAGGGTACCAGCATCGGCAACGTGACGTCCCAGAAGACTCGCCCTCGGGCGGCTCCCATTGAGCGGGCACTCTCCTCGTATGTTCGAGGAAGCCGTTCCCAGGTGGAAGCTACGAATCGAGCAACGATCGGCGCGTTGTAGAAGGCGTGGGCAAGTACAATTCCGCCAACCGAGTAGAGAATCGGAAGAGGAGGATTCGACAAACCGAGCATCGACATTATGAGGCGGTTCACCGCGCCGTTGTTGCCGAAGACCATGACGAACCCGAGTGCTACGGTGATCGCCGGAAGCGCAAACGGAACCGCCGTGAGAGAACGAAGAACTCGACGCCCCGGAAAGTCGATCCGGGCAAGGAAATATGCCATCGGGAAGCCGATCAGGACACTCAAAGCCGTGCTCAAGAGTGCTTGTTCCACCGTGAAGAGAATGACATGACGGAGGTATGGGGTTCGAAACACGTTGAGCAGCGGGGAAAGGTCGATGCGACCGCCATTCCACACCGCTCGCCCCATCAAGCTTGCGAGGGGATAATAGAAAAAGAGCACGAGCAGGCCGAGAGCCACCAGGATGGGGAGGAGAGTGGTGGTCCTCCGGTTGAATCCAAGATGTCTTCGGACTCCTCTCACCGGGTGAGGGCGCTGTTCGTCCATGCGCTAATCCACTTCGAGAGACTTGATTCCACACGGCTGAGTGGCAGCTCTACGGGTTTCGAAGGCACGACCGCGTATTTCTCAAAGAGTTTCGGCTCCTTCGCCCTCGAATTGGCCGGAATCATCCACTCGGTCTCCGGTAGGCTCGACTGTACTCCCGGAGAAAGAATTACATTCAGAAGCTTCTTCGCGAGACCGGGATGTTGGGCGCCTTTGACCACGCCCATACCGAAGATGGTTCGATAGCCCTCCCCGCCCAAGGTCAGAACACGGATGGTGTCGCTCTGGTTGGCGATAACGTCGTAGGCCCGATCCGTCGCAAAGCTCACCATCATCGGGGCTTCGCCCTTCGAGAAGAGGTCGAAAGCGGTATCCCAGCTCGAGGTAACCGTGAGCACGTTCGGCATCAGCTTCTGCCAGTAGGAAAGATATCCGTTCTCACCGAAGTGGGCGATTGTCCAAAGGAGGAATGAGAGTCCGGGGCTGGAGGTTCGCGGGTCTTCGACTATGATCGACTTGCGGTAATCAGTCTCCAGCAGATCGGAAAAGCTCTTCGGAACCTTCCGGCCCTTCATGTAACGGGTGTCGTAGACGAGTGTTATGAATCCGTGCTCATAGGGAATAAGGCGATTCGATGGGTCGAATCGGAGTGCATCGGGCACGGAGGCCAGATTCGGCACGTCCGAAACGGTCACGGGCTCGAATAGGTTCCGACTGAGCGCGTTCCCGGCGTCGTTGACTTCGATCCCGACGAATGCGTCGGCCGGTGCTGTGCCGGAGGCAGCCCATTCTGCTATAAGCTTCGACAGCATGGCGCGGCTGTCTCCGGTTGCCACGAATTGTACCGTCGCCCCGGTTGCGTTCTCGAATGCCTTGCTGACTATGTCTGCGGCACCGTACGAAGCAAAGCTGCTGTAGGTGTAGGCTACGATCTTCGTCGAGCTGTTCTGTCCCCATGCCGAAGAGGCGGCCAGGAGTGTCAAAAGAGTGCATAGCAGTACTGTGGCAGGGCCAGATAATCTGTGAATTCTCATACGTCTCCCTCCTCTCGCTCAGCGGGAAGAAAGACTCCGTATGGTGTGCGGTAACCTGTCGTGGATAGCTGCATCTTCCCTCCGCCGGCATTATCCGGATCAGGTTCAAAGGGTCGAGACCGTGCAGTCTCCTCTCAGCCCGTAATGTCCGAGCTCCCCTGAACGTTTGTATACCCTAAGTTTAATCACGTCCCGGAGACGGAGTCAAGATCCGATTGGGCCGTCTGACGGACCGCAACTATTTTGACTAAGATCTGACATTTTAGTATCTTGGAACCGCTATATGCACAATCCATGAACCCACGAAACAAGGAGACGGTGCTCTGAAACTCTACAATACAATGAGCAGGTCGAAGGAGAACTTTCGACCACGCAACGAGCACGTGGTGAAGGTCTTCACGTGCGGCCCGTCCACATATCGTAGGCCGCACATAGGTAATTATCGTACATTTCTCTACGAGGATATCCTCGTACGGTATTTGACCTTCAAGGGATACGAGGTCGACAGGGTTATCAACTTTACCGACGTCGAGGACAAGACGATATCGGAAGCGACCGACAAGAAGCAAAAGATGAAAGAGCTTACCGATGATGTCGCGAAGCACTTCCATCACGAGACCAAGCTGCTCAAAATCAAGCTTCCGTCACGGATTCCGACCTCCTCGACCAGCGTCGATCAGGCGGTAAGACTCATTAAGGATCTCATAGAAAAGGGATATGCCTACTGGTATAACGGCGATGTGTTCTTCGAGCCGAAGAAGTTCAAAGACTTCGGAAAGCTCTTTCATCTCGACATGAGCTCCTGGCCGGAGAAAAACGTCCGTTTCAAGAAGGACACCTACAACGGCAACAGGTGGAATCGAGGAGACTTTATTCTCTGGCACGGATACAAAGAGGGAGATATCGCCTCCTGGGAAACCGAGATCGGGCGTGGACGCCCGTCGTGGAACATCCAGGATCCCGCGATGATTACCTCAACGCTCGGCTACGAGATCGACGTCAACTGCGGCGGAATCGACAACATCTACCGGCACCACGACTACAATATCGCGATCATCGAATCACTCTCGGGCAAGGCCTACGCGAACTACTATCTCCACGGAGAGCACCTCATAGTCGACGGCAAGAAGATGTCGAAGAGCCACGGCAACATCCTTTACCCCGATGAGCTAAACGACGATGGAATACGGCCGGATCACCTGCGCTTCTTCCTGACGGCGACAAAGCATTATCGGAGGAAGCTCAATTTCACGCGAGAGCAGCTGCGCAAGCGCGCCGGTCTCCTCGAGGAGTTTCGCTCGACGGTCTCACAACTTACGAAACGGTCACCGGCCGGCAAGGCGAGCGATGCAGAAAAAGACAGAAGGATCGCGAAGATCATCGACGACATTGTGCCGCGGTTCGAGAAGATCATGGACGATGATCTAAACCTGACCGCAGCGTTCGACGCAGTCAACGCATCGACAAAGGAGATCGCGAAAGAAACCCAGGGCCCTCTCGACAGGGATCAGAGCGAGAGACTCATAGCAGCGCTCGAGAAGACCGATGAGGTATTCGGGTTTCTGTTCCGATAGCACTTCAGCTCAGACAGCCCTTCGGACGCATCGAAAGCCGAGATTGGCGGTTGAGCTGTCGGGAGTGTTCGAGGTTCGGGCCGCGACCCGATAGCGGTTGCAGTAGGAAGAATGGCAGAGGAATGACCCGCCCTTCATCGTCCTCGAGCTTCCCGATTTGGGTCCGGTCGGGTCCACAGCGTCGCATTCTTTGTGATGCGAGGGATGGAACCAATCCGCGCACCACTCCCATACGTTGCCCGCCATGTTGTAGAGCCCGTAGCCGTTGGGACGATACTCATCGACGGGACAGGTGCCGGCGTACCCGTCGTCACCAGTGTCTTGATCGGGGAAGACTCCTTGCCAAATGTTGCACACATGTTTGCCGCGCGGCGTGAGCTCGTCCCCCCACGCAAAAGTCCGGCCAACAAGCCCTCCTCGAGCTGCATATTCCCATTCCGCCTCGGTCGGCAAGCTCTTTCCTGCCCACTCAGCGTACGCTGAAGCGTCGTTCCAGGAAACATGGACGACAGGGTAGTCCTGCCGCTTTCGAATATTCGAACCGCGACCCTCGGGACGGTACCAGCACGCACCTTCCACAGCGAGCCACCAATCCAGACCCGGAACTCGACGGACGGACGAGGACTTCTTGAGATGCTTCGGCACATGATTCTGAAAGACGAACGACCAGCCGAAACGTTCTGCTTCGGTTCGGTAGTCGGTGGCCTCGACGAACCTCGAAAACTCGCCGTTCGACACCGCATACACATCGATGTAGAACGGCGAAAGAGCAATCTCACGCACCGGCCCCTCGCCGTCTTCCGGGAACCCGACGTCACTGTCGGTCCCCATGAGGAAGCTGCCCCCTGGAAGGTATTTCATCGCATCGGTCTGCTCGGACTGTGATGCGTCGTGAGCCGTCGACTCCTGGCCATCTCCCTCCCGGGTAACCTCAGAGAAGAAGCTTACTGCTTCGCGCGTTTGCTGCGGCGTGCAACAGCTCTCACGCCCCTCGTGGTCTTTCATCTTCTTCACCGTTTCTAAATCTGATACTGATGATAAGGTACGAGGAGCCCGATCGAAGAGTCAAGTGGCCGAATGGTCGAAACTCGGAGCCGGCGGCGGGAAGTCGCCGGTCACAAGAGACTCGTTGCTAGAGCCGCGCCTTCCAACTCTCGGGTCGCGTCCAAAACTCATCGCTGCGACCTCCGTAGAACTCTGAGAGCACGGTGTCCATTACGAGTGAAGTTCGTGCGGCGCTCTCTGCAGTGCTCAGGCATTGTCCTTTTCCGAGGAGATCATCGACGACCGTTTGGACCATGGGTTGCTGTATGTGATAGGGATTCTTGAAAGGGAACTGTTCATCCCCCCGTCTCGTGGAGAGCGATACGGGCTCATCGCCAAAGGTCGAAAAACTGATGCGGCCGTCGGTTCCGGTAATTTCCAACCGGTCTTCGGTTGGCCCACCGGCAAAATTCCAGGAAGCAGTCCCGAGCGCTCCATGCTTCGTCGAGAATTCCATCGTCACGGTGTCTTCCACGGCGCAGTCGCTCGCCCTGTTGGCCGCATGTCCGCGGACTTCATCAAGAGGACCGACGAGAAAATCAAGCAGATCGAGAGTGTGGCTGCCGAGATCCATAAATAGACCGCCGCCGGATTCCTTCGCTCGAAGGCGCCACGGCAGCGAATCGGCCCGGATTTCACGGTGATCCGGTCGCGTGAACCGATAGTCTACCCCGCTGAGGGTTCCGATTTTCCCCTCGTCCAGGAGCTCCTTGACTTTGAGGAATCGCGGCAGCGCCCGCCGATAGTACGCGGAGTAGAGTTTGACACCCGCTTCGCGAAAGCGCTCTATCAGAGATATGCACTCCGTATAGGTCCGAGCCAACGGCTTTTCGACATATGCCGGTTTTCCCGCAGCGCAGACTGCCAGTGCACTCTCGAGATGATTGCCCGGGGGCGTTGCGACGTAGACCGCATCCACCTCGGTGTCGCCTATGAGTCCATCGATATCCGTGTACCATCGGGGAACGCCGTGGCGGCGCGCATAGTCTTCGGCTTTATCCGGCGTGCGCCTCATGACGGCGACTAAGCGACTTCCGTCGGCCCGTTGCAGTGCAGGCCCGCTCTTGACCTCGGTGACGCTGCCGCACCCGATTATCCCCCATCGTATAAGGTCCATGCTTTCTCCATGCAACGCTGCTGAGACCATGACGCGGACAAGACGGCTACCCCACCTCGACGTCAATACTGCAGCGGAGCGAAATATCCGGATTCGTCTCGGCCGCTTCTGCTGAAAAGATGTACCTCCGCTTCCACCGGAATGAAGCTCTGCCCGAAATTGCCGGGCGTTTCAGAGGTGTACTGGAGTAGATAGGTCCCATCGCGCGCCGAGAGGATGTCACCGACAACCCCTCCAATGCCTGAGGGACGATAGAGATAGTAGCTCTGACCGCCACTGGCGGTCGTGAGGTATTCAAGCTCCTTCGATATGTTCGCCGATTGATCCACGTAGATCGTGTAGAGCCGAATCCCGTTTACCTTCAGGTATTGCAGGAGCTGGGACGGAGAATACTGCTTGAATGCAGAGTTGCCGAGATTTCCGCGGGTAAGGAATATGATCGCGCTCTTCCCCTCCTTTGGAATCAACTCCGATGCTGCAAGCCGCAAACCAAGGTCGAAGCGCCAGGACTCACCGTAACTACCGTTCGACGCCGCCGCCTGTACAGCCTCGCTTTCAGGCGCATTCGGACCCGATTCAACGACCGGCGTAGCCTCTGCCGTGACGATACGGGCCTTACCGTGCCCCTTGAGCGCATTCAGGATTGAAGACACTCCACTTCTGATATCCGAACGGTGATTCGCCATGGCGGCCGACCGGTCCACCAGGATGCTGATGTTTGCGTTCGCCGACATCCCGGTAAAGACTATCTGAGGACTCGCCACCGGGTTTCCATGCTCGGTCACCACGAAGTTCGAAGCATCGAGCCCCGTGAATGGATCTCCAAGGCGTGTTTGTACGTTCACCTCCAGTTGCACTTGAGGGAACTTATCGGCATAGACACGTTCTATTCTGACGGCCAAACCGGCGTACATGCTACCGTACTGTGTGAGAACGAACACGTCGCTCGAGTTGAAGTCGGCCGAAAGGAGATCCCCGTTCGAGTCTCGAACGGTCTTGATGAGGTGGCGGGCGGTTCCGGATAGGTCGGCGAGGACCGTAGCGGCGTCACTGTCGACGTTGTAGAGAAGAACCCGGTTTGAATCCGTGACGAGCAGGTCGCCCTTGTCGTCGTAGATCGCGAGTCCTTCAGGACCGTTGAGTGCGCCCTGCCCAAGAGTAGTCAGGTAGTTTCCGTTCAGGTCGAAGACCACGATGTCCTTGTTGTCGTGGTCGGCAACGAAAACCTTATTGTCGTAGACGACGATCCCTGAAGGCGCGGAGAGTCCCCCGAATGAGCCGGCTCTCTCGCCGAAAGAGAGAACGTAGTTGCCGTCATAGTCATATTTTGTTACCCGTGCGTTTCCCGCATCGGTGACGTAGATGTACCCCTTCCCGTCGGATGCAAGGTATTCCGGGCCGAGCAATTGACCGGCGCCGACACCTGTTCCACCGAATTTCTTTACCGACCCGCCTTCAGGCGTACAGCGAATGATCTGATCGGTGCCGTAGTTGCTGACGTATATGTAGCCGTTGCCGGGATCTAGCACGTCGAAGGGCTGATCGAAGCCCTCGAACCCCGGACGCACCTTGCGAACGATACCTCCATTCGCGTCGAGAACTACTACTTCGCTGGAGGCGAAGCTCGCGACGTAGAAATTGCCGTCCGGCTCGGGCGTTATCGAAGTCGGGCGGAAAAAGACGTCGTACTTCTCGTGTTTTCCCCGAATCGTATGAGCCATGACATAGCGGGTCTGACCTGCAAGCTCTTTCCCGAGCCCCCGCCGTGCCCTTATGGTGGCCACCTGATTCTGTATGAGTGCCGAGGCTCTACCCGTCGCGATGAGATTGTCCCAGATACTGAGTGCATTCGAGTCGAATCCGGAACGGTAGTAGGTCCGTGCCAGCCAGTCGCTGACCTGCGCGTTTCCCGGTTCTTCGGACAGCGACTTCTCCAGATAGAGAACGGCCTTGTTGAAGAGACCGTTGTTGAAGGCCTCCACCCCGGAACGGAAATCCTGGGCGGCGGCCACGGAGGTCATTCTGATGTTCTGGGCGTTGAGTTGGTCGACGATTATGGCGCTAAGAAAGACGAAGAAGAGCGGAACGAAATGTCGTCTCACGAAATCAGTATACACGCATCAGGCTAAAACATCTACCTTGTGCGATTCCATCGGCAGTGAGATTTTGCCGCGAATTCCGAGGTAGAGGATCGCTTTGATCTCGTTGACACCGATAACCGGAGCGTCCTTTGCCGATGGTTGCTGGGCAGGTTGCTGTGTAACTGCTTGTCCTACCTGTTCAATGGTCATATTGGATCTCCATTAGTATCATCGACAGAGAGCCCCTTTAACCTTTAGCTTTTTCTTGCCTATATCTCTTCCGAGCTCCTGCGCTTTGCGTCCGCCTCCGCTGTCAGCGTGGCCTTCATATGGGAGGCGATTTCCCTATTCCCTCCTGCGAGGTTCAGTGCTTTGCGCAGATAGGACTTCGCTTCGGAATATTTCCCGACCTTGTAGTAGGCCCAACCGAGAGAGTCGAGGTAGGCGGGATTCTCCGGCTTGAGCTCGACGGCGTTCTTGCAATAAGAAAGCGCTCCCTCGGGATCGATCTCTTTCTCTGCCAGGATGAATCCAATCGAATTGAGCGCGTTCGTGTTTCTCGGGTCGAGTGTGACGGCTTTCTGAAGATGCTCGAGGCTCTGATCGGTGTGATCCATCATGTATTCGACGTATCCGAATGCCGCATAAACCTGTGCGGACTCGTACCCACTCTTCAATAGCTGATCTAGCTCGAAATAGGCCAGCTGAAACCGACCGGTCGTGGTGTAGATGTAACTGAGAATCATTCGACTCTGATAGATCTGGAGGAGATTGTCGCTCGAGGTTACCACCTGTTCGAGATAGAGCAGGGCCTCATCGTAGCGCTCCAGCTGCGTATAACAGAGCCCGAGATAGTAGGAGAGCTCTGGATTGTCGGCTGGATCGAGCTCCATCGACTGGAACTCATGGAGCGCCTGCTCGTAGCGTCGGGTTCTGTAAAGCCGAATCCCGGTCTTCATGCTCTTTTTCATCTTCGGATCCCTGTCCCGATACCTTTACCAAGGTAACGCCGATGATACGGCAAAGCAATGACTACCGAAAGGCGATATCGTCGTACGACTGGTGGTCTACGTGCTTGACCGGATGAAGAAACACCGGCGAGACCGAGACATCGCCTGCGGATACCACGTACGAGTCCGATCCCTCGTCCAGCTCGGACTCGATCAGGGTGCCTTCAAGAAAATAGTATACATCACGATTCGGTGCGACAAAGCTTACCGCCTTGTCCCGATAGATACGTCTCGACGGATGCGTCACGACGAACCGGTACTTGTCCTTCTTAACGTTAGGGAAGTTTACGTTCAGAAAATGATCCTCGGTCCAGTGTTCGACGATAACGTCGAGGTTCCGAGAAATGAACCCTGCCGGACCTTCGAAGTGATAGGGGGGGTGCCTCCCGTCCACGGACACGGCTACTGACGGCCGCCCCATGAGCGCAGCCTGCCGCGCTGCGGCGACAGTTCCGGAATAGATGATATCTGTTCCGAGGTTCGGTCCAAGGTTGATTCCGGAAACGACCACGTCCGGCCGTTCGGGCAGTGCTCCCAGAAACGCGAACAAAACGCAGTCCGCCGGGGTTCCGGCACAAGAGTAGACCTGTGTCTCGATCTGTCGAATCTTCACCGCGCCGTGCAGTGAAATGGAATGAGAGGTCCCGCTCCGCTCACTCTCGGGTGCGACGACCCAAACGTCGTGTTCTTCCGAAAGCGCCTTCACCAGCGCCTTGAGGCCGGGGCTGTCGACGCCGTCGTCGTTTGTTAGCAGAATTCTCATTTACACCAGCTTCTTTTCCACGACGTGGGCTCCCGCCGCAGGTTCGCACAGGAAAGCCTCGGCCGTGAAGCCGAAGATACGCTCGTATTCGTCCAGTCGGGCGACGTACTTTTCGAGGGCGCTCCTGTTGAGGAGGGTAATCGTGCAGCCGCCGAAACCCGGTCCGGCCATGCGGGATCCATGCACACCCTCGATCTCCGAAGCGCGTTTTACGAGCCAGTCAAGCTCGGGACAGGACACTTCGAAGTAATCTCTCAGGCTCTCGTGAGATCGATTCATCAGCTTTCCGAGCTTCTCGGCGTCCCGGGAGAACAGGGCGCGCTTTGCATCGAGCACGCGTTGGTTCTCCTGCACCACGTGAAGGCAAACGCGCCGAATCGCTTCTGGAACTACACCCATGCTCGTCTTCAGATCATGGGGAGTGAAGTCACGCAACGCGTTCCCAGACTTCCGTGAGGAGAGGTGATCCACGCATTCCTTGCAATCGCTCTTGCGTTCCCTGATCTCCGGATCGATCATCACCTGCGGCACGTTCGAGTTCGTAATATAGAACTGCGCATCTCCCAACTCGAGCGGAATCAGGGAATATTCGAGCGTACGAAGATCTAGGAATACCGCATATCCCTTCTTCGCGATATATGAGACAAACTGATCGGTAATCTCGGTATCGAGCCCCATGAAGACGGTTTCAGCCCGCGATGCACACTGAATGACCTGGCTTTCGGCCAACGGAAAATCGAAGAGTGTCTTCATGGCGACTGCGGTCGCGACCTCCACGGCAGCGGAGGCCCCGAGCCCGATTCCCTGCGGAACGTCGCCACTGATAGAGATATCGACACCGCGAAAGCTGTGTCCGAGTTGCATTAGCTCGAAAAGCACGCCCTTCGAGTAGTTGGCCCACCGGTCTTCGCGTTTGTATTTCAGGTTCGCAATAGTCGTCCGTTTGCGTTCGTTGAAATCAGCAGCGTAGAAACGGAGAGAGTTGTCCTTTCTGCGGGAGATCGCAACCGAAACGGAGCGATTCAGTCCCACCTGCAGCACATACCCTTCGTTGTAGTCGGTGTGCTCACCCATGAGATTGATGGTACCGGGCGCAGAAGCGATAACTTCCGGTTCCGTTCCGAACTCGAGTCTGTGAAGTGAGCGTAGGTCATTCATTCAGTTCCTCTGGATAGGAAAGCCAACCCGCACCCGAAGCGAGATCAGGGCGAACAGCCGCCCCTCGGAGGTGGACATCGAAGCTACGCTTCACAGATTCCAACGAGGAGAGCTTCGGGGTACGCCAATTTCCAGTATATTATTCGAAAATGTAGAGTTATGCAACGAGATTGAGGAATTTTGACACGGAGATTTGGCTGGGTGCCCCAAATCTCCGCGCGCGGGTCGAGAAATTTATTCTTTGATACCGTATTTCTTTTTGAAGCGTTCGACTCGCCCTGCTGTATCCACGAGCTTCTGCTTACCGGTGTAGAAGGGGTGGCAATTCGAGCAGATTTCCACCTTCAGATCCTTCACCGTCGAGCGGGTCTCGATGACATTTCCGCAGGCGCAAGTGATCTTCGTAAGCTCGTATGTCGGGTGTATTCCTTCTTTCATTTCCTGTCTCCTTCCAAATGGACGCCTACTCACTCACGCTCGAGGTGTTCATGGAACGCAAAAACGCCTCATTATTCTTGGTTTTCCTCATCCTGTCAATGAGAAGCTCTATGATCTCGATGTCATCCATGGGGTTGATGACCTTGCGAAGGATCCACATCTTGTTGAGCTCCTCTTCGGTCAGCAACAGCTCCTCCTTGCGAGTACCGGACTTCTTGATATTGATGGCAGGGAACAACCGTCGATCGGACATCTTGCGGTCGAGGTTGATCTCCATATTACCCGTACCCTTGAACTCCTCGAAAATGACTTCGTCCATTCTACTGCCGGTATCGATGAGCGCGGTTGCTACGATCGTAAGGCTTCCACCGTCCTCGATGTTTCGGGCGGCGCCAAAAAAGCGCTTCGGCTTGTGTAGGGCGTTGGAATCGACGCCACCGGAGAGAATCTTACCCGAAGTGGGTACGGTCTGATTGTAGGCACGAGCCAAGCGGGTAATCGAGTCCAGCAGTATCACGACGTCGTACTTGTGCTCCACCAGGCGTTTTGCCTTCTCGAGGACCATTTCGGCTACCTGGACGTGCCGAGTCGCCTGCTCGTCAAACGTCGACGCGATGACTTCACCCTTGACGTTCCGACGCATGTCGGTAACCTCTTCCGGCCTCTCGTCGATGAGGAGCACAATGAGGAAGACCTCCGGATGATTCGTCGTAATGGCGTTCGCGATTCGCTGAAGGAGGATCGTCTTTCCGGTCCTCGGTGGCGAGACAATGAGACCCCGCTGACCCTTTCCAATCGGGCAGAAGAGGTTAATCATGCGGGTGGATGTCTCTCCGTTCTCGGTTTCCATGTTGATCCGCACGTCGGGATAGAGCGGCGTCAGGTTGTCGAACGGTACGCGTGTCTGCGCGGCTGCTGGATCACTGAAGTTGACGCTCTCCACACGCAACATAGCAAAAAAGCGCTCACCTTCCTTCGGCGGCCGAATTTGGCCTGAAACCGTGTCTCCGGTTCTCAGATTAAAAAGTCTGATTTGAGAGGGGGAGATGTAGATGTCGTCTGACCCTGGCAGATAGCTGTTCTGCGGTGACCGCAAAAAGCCGTAACCGTCCGGCAAGATCTCGAGCGATCCATAGGCGTGTATGATGCCGTTGTTGGCCGTGTGGGCTTTCAGTACAGCAAAGATGATGTCCTGTTTCTTCATCGAAATCAGGGACTCATGGCTAATGCCCATCTTGGCAGCCAAATCCCTCAACGGGGGGAGATTCATCCGGGTGAGATCGTTGATTGAAAGCTTTTCGCGATTGCTCGTGTCACCCTTCGATTTTCGGTGGTTCTTCGACCGCGATTGTTTCCGTTCGTCATGTCCCGGACCGGACTGTCCCTGATTCCTCGGTTCGGTGGTGGTAGCGTCGCTCTGCGACTGTCCGCCACCTTCTTCGGGCTCGACACCCTTGTCCTGTTCGCCCGCCTGATCCGCAGTGCTCGCCGACTCTTCGGAATCGTCGTCGACCGAATCCTTGATCAGCTCCACGCGAATCTTGCGCTTGCGCTTGGGCTGCACGTTCCGGTCAGCGTCGGGATCCGGCTCCTCTTTTCCGTTCGTCTCAACATCACGCTCAGAATCGTTCCGGCCATCGGAATCGTCATCGGCATGAGTATCGTCGGCACGACTCCCGTTGCCCTCGAAGAGGCGTCCCGGTTCGGATTGGAGAGAAAAACCCTCTCCGAAGGTCTCTTCTTGTTCCGGTTTGTCGTCGCGAACCTGCTTTCTGCGGATTATTGCCATATGTAACCCCACGTACTATTTGGTGTCGAATTGCACAAAGAACGTCTTTCCTTTTGTCGGCGACAAGCCGCTCATGCGGCAATGAGCACCGAGACTGAATATCGAATCGCAAAGGCTGTCGCCTTTGGGCCGTCCAGTTGAGAATGAAGCTTTCTACCGTTGGATTTGGCGTGGTCTATCATCTATAAAGGAGGCAATTGAACCTTACTCCGGCCACGAACTGTGGAACATACCAAGATGTCCTCCGTTTCGGATACGGTCGGCCGGCAACACAAAACTCTTTTCTGTTATCTGGAATTGAGAGTGTACTCGAGTCAAATATATTGCCACAACTCGATGTTGTCAACCTCTTTGGCTCGTATTATTGCCTCGGACATCAGCAACGCCGCTAACGCAGATTTACGCCGGACCATGTCCCGATCACCGCTGAAATGGAAGAGTATTGCGATGGGGGAGCTCCCACGTCGTCCCGATGCTATCCAGACGCTCCCGACGGGTTTCTCTGGAGTGCCTCCGGTTGGTCCTGCTATACCGGAGACTGCACAGGCGACGTCGGAGTCGGCGACACTCAGTACACCCTCCGTCATGGCCCTCACCGTTTCAGCAGACACCGCTCCGCTTCGCTCTAGGATCTCCGCCGAGACCCCGAGAACGCGTGTTTTTGCCTCGTTCGAGTAGACAACGAGCGACCCCCAGAAGCCCTTCGAGGCTCCCGAGGGGTCCGTCAAGAGCTTTCCGATAAGGCCGCCCGTGCACGACTCGGCAGCAGCTATGCGCTGTGAGGTTTTCTCCAGGGCTTCAAGGACCAGTTCCTCCGCCTTTACCTCCCCAGGTCGAATACGCAGCCACCCAATCCGATCCGTTAGAGCGGCAATCATCTGTTCTCGTTCGCTCTTCCTCCCGCCCCTGAGTATGAGGATGATCCGAAATGGCTCGGCCCGAGTACCCCACTCCACCTCGCCTACGCGAACCTCCCGGAGAAGTTGCTCCAAAATGGATTCTGACAGCAAGAACACCGTGCTGCGTAGTTCTTCAGGCGACTGAAGCCTCAGCTCGCGAATGCACGCCGGGAGCACCACATCGTTGAACAGAGGGCGCAACTCTCTTGGCGGTCCGGGTAACGCTGCCACCAGAGTTCTCTTTCCGTCCGGGTCGACGATGCGGCCCCAGAAACCGGCGGCTGTTCCATAGGGATTTGGTACCTTCTCGAAGCCTGCAGGTATGAATGCTTGTTTGCGATTCGTCTCCGAGAGCGCTCGCCCACGAAATCGTCTCTCGATAGCATCCCACAGATCCTCATGATACTGGAGCTCCGCGCCGGCGACGGAGGCTACCGTTTCGCGGGTGAGATCGTCGCTCGTGGGCCCCAGCCCCCCGGTAACCACAACGAGGTCGTGAAGTCGGACGAGACGCTCGAGCTCCTCTCGAAACTCAACAGCGGCATCCGGGATGAGAAGGATTCGCTCTGTGCGGACCCCGACCCCGTGCAGCAGATCGGCGAGGTATCTTCCGTGTGTATCTTGGATGCTGCCTTCTGTCAGCTCGGTTCCCACTGAAAGGACGGCTGCAGTTGCTTGGCTCGCCACACTATACGGAGGGTGTTCCAATGCTCGACTTGAGTTTCTCGGCCGAGCCCGAGAATATATCGATTGAGTCCGGGTCTTTGATCATCTCACACTTGCCTTCGAAAACAACTCCGTCCGCAATCTTCAGCTTGGAGGTCCTCACGTTGCCGTATACCTGTCCCGAATCGAGCATTTCCAGCTTTTCAGTGGCCTCGATGTTGCCGTGGACGACCCCTCCGATGACGATTGACTTGACCTTAATGTTGGCTTTTACCTCCGCGCCCTCCTCGACGTAGAGGAAACCGGAGGATATGATCTCTCCCTCGAACTTGCCGTCGATCTTCAGAGACTTGGAGAACCGCATGGTGCCGGTGAAGACCGTTTCCTTTCCAAGTGTCGTAATGATCTTCTCGCCTGCTTTGATCTCGGCTGTTTTCGCCATTCTTTACCCGATGTACTCCGCTATTTAGTGGTCATAACGAAAACGCCGTCCCAGTCATCCGGCGGTGGGTTGGAAACATAGTGTTTGCAGCGCACGTAGTAGACCTTCGACGGCCCATCTTCCGGATCGACGTTCAACGCCTGGGTGAAAAACCCGAGCGCCTTCTCGAAATCCATGAGCTTGTAACGCTTGCGTCCTTCGTTGAACAGCTCGAGAACCTTCTTCTTCTCGTCGGTTATCATTGCCGCACTCCCTTCAGATCCTCGCTTTTATCCTTGGATTGAGCGAGATGCTTCTGGAACTTCTCTTCCAGGTCCTGGAGGTCCATTTCGAAATGATCCAGCTGTTCGTCCTGCTTCTCGAGCTCCCTGATTTCGTCTTCGAGTCCGTTCAATGCAGCCTGTGACTCCTCGAGGTCCTTGATTACCTGAGCAACAAACGCTTCCACCTTCTTGGGCCTGCTCGAATCAAGGCCCCTCGCAGCACCAAGGAGATCGTCGACCGGCTTCTTCAAATGGCGGGTGAAGTAGATCAAGGATTGGTTGAGGGACTCCACGAGTGCGATTCGTCGTTCCCGCTTCGCAACGCGTCGAGAAAGCTCCCTGCTTCTTAGCACTGCTCGGATCCGTGCAAGCACCTCTGAGAAATTGAAGGGCTTGATGATATAGTCCTCGACTCCCAATTCATAGCCTTCAATCTTGTCTTTTACATCGTCGAACTCGGAGAACATGATGATGGGGATATCTCGATAGGCCTGGT
>CAZDMH010000006.1:110731-189639 GCA_964506755.1 uncultured Spirochaetales bacterium | reverse complement strand
GTAGGCAGGCACATTTGTGACCACTACTCCTGCATTCGACGCGTATTGGACGTCCACAACGTTGTATCCGCTCGCGAGTACTCCGATGTACTTCAGCTGTGGCATCGCAGAAAGTGCTGACGCGGAAATGACGACCTTGTTTGTCAAGACGACCTCTGCCGATCCGACGCGCTCGACGACCTCCTCCGGACCGCTACGCTCGTAAAGCTTCAAATTGCCGAGCTCTTCCATGGCGCTCCAGCTAAGATCTCCGGGATTCAGGGTGTAGCCGTCAAGCACGACGATTTTCATCTATCTCTTTCCTCTCTCCGACGAGCAGTCGTCGCCATTATCCCATTAATCTCGTCCGGTTTCGAGCGGCCGACTTCATTTCCGGGTCGCGCGGTCGAGTGGACAACGAGAGGTCGTCTCCGCAGGAGGCGCACGAGCGACTGTATTCCGGCTGCAAGCAGCACAAACGGACCGAAGACTGCCGCCTGAAACGTCATCATGACCGCTGCACCGAGATCGGCATGTGCAACCATCGACAGCGAGAAGGCAGGAAACGGGTCGTCATTCACCGCGTAGGTCCAGGTGCTCGAAGGTCCCTGCAATTCGGCTGCGGCGGGAAGCGTGAGATCGACTGCCGGTTCGAGAGCACGGAATCTCTCCGCCGCACCGGCAACCGCCGACTCCAATCCGTCGTCGAAGACATCGCTCACCTCCTGAATGAAGACCAACAGCGGATCACGCCGGGCGTACCGCTGCAGATGAATGCCCTCGCGCAGGTCGTCGACAAAGGCAAGATGGTCCGACCAGAATGTGTCGAGCGTCGCCAAGAGTGTGAAGCGCAGCAGCTCGAATGCCTTCGCTTCGCCTATTTGCCCGGCTACACGCTTTCGATGTTCTTCGCACGCTTCTCCATACCCGGAGGGAAACCGCTCACCGAGCAGGACTCCGCGGCGGGTCGTCTCGAAGATCTTCCTTTGAACTTCGACAAGCTCGGCGTAGTTGCGAAGAGTACGTCGCATTTCCGAGTACTGCTCTTCGATGATGGCTTGCGCCCTCGTGACTTCGCGATCGACACGACGGTCGATCAGCTCACCGGCTCGGTTCTCGAGCATTCGCCGCGGAAGAAACTCCGGTATCCCGTACCGAGAGAAAAGCTCGTCCTCGAGACTGACGAAAAAACGGGTGAGTCCCGGGTCACCCTGTCTGCCGGCACGACCGCGAAGCTGATTGTCGACCCGAACGCTTTCGTGGCGATTCGTTCCGATTACGTAGAGTCCGCCAAGGTCGAGCAGACGCTCTCGGTCGACTCCCTCCTCCCCGCCGAGCTTGATGTCGGTTCCTCTGCCGGCCATGTTCGTGGAGATAGTGACCGCCCCAATCATTCCCGCCCGCGCAACAAGTCCGGCCTCGCGTCGGTCGTTTTTCGCGTTCAGCACTCGGCATCGTATTCCGGCTTTCTTTAGTCTTTCGGCGAGCTCTTCGGACTCGCGGACACTTCGCGTCCCCACCAATATCGGCCGCCCGGTGGCATGTGCCGTCCCGATCTCTTCGGTGACCGCTCTCAGTTTCCCCTCTTTCGACGCAAACACCCGATCGGGGAGATGCACAGTCCGCTCGCCTCTATTCGGCGGAATTATGACGGTGGCCAGACCGTAGGAGCGAACCAACTCCGCCGCGGCCGGCACGGCGGTGGCCGAAAGCGCCGCGAGGCGAGGATAGCGTCGAATGAGGTTCTGAACCGTAATGGAGCCTGCAACCCGACCCTCCGATCTCACCGGAACGCCCTCCTTCACCTCGAGGGCGGTTTGAATCCCGTACGGCCATCTTCGATTCTCTGCGATCCGTCCGGTAAACTCGTCGACGAGCTCGACCTTCTCGTTCTTTACGACGTAGTGGACGTCTCGAGTAAGAAGAACATGTGCGTGGAGCGCGACATGCACGGCGGCGTAGGTACTGCGTGCGGCCTCCTCGTGCATGCCGCCACAGCACATCAAGTGAGCAACTCGACGCTCGCCCCGTTCGGTCAGGATGCAGTTACGTCCCACCTTATCGACTGAGTAGTCGACACCTGCGTCGAGCGCACGCGCCACGCGATCGGCCCTGTGTGGGTCGATCTCAAGGCGGCCGCTCGCCGAGGCGACTACGAGTGGGACGCGGGCCTCGTCGACGAGAATGAAGTCAGCTTCGTCGACAATCGCCATGTGCGGCGCTCGTTGAATCAGGTTCTCGGCTCTGTAGGCAAGCCCGTCGGTGAGAAAGTCGAATCCCGCCTGCCGAGCCGTCAGATAGGTGACATCACGTCGGTAGGCAATGCGACGACGCTCGAACGGACTCGTGTCGTTTATGTAGCCGACCGTCAGCCCAAGCCGTCGAAGCACACCACCCATCCAGCGCGCGTCGCGCCGGGCGAGATAGTCATTCGCTGTCAAGACGTGAACGCCGAGGCCGGTGAGGCCGTCGAGAAACGCCGGGAATATCGCGGCAAGCGTTTTACCCTCACCCGTATTCATCTGTGCTAGTTTTCCACTGTGCAGAACGACGGCCGCGAGAAGCTGGACGTCGAAAGGATCCTGATGCAGCTCTCTGCGACACGCCTCGCAGACCAAGGCGTAGGCCTCGGGCAACGACGCTGCCGCTGCGCCGTCTCCCGCCGAACGTTCTTTGAGAACCGTCGCACGGCGCAGCAGCTCGACGTCGGAGTCGGCGGTGAAATCGAGACGTCGCACCTCTCGAACGACCCGTTCGTAGGGCCTGAGATCGGTCTCGATCGCTATTCCTTTTGCTCTCTGGAGGGCGTAGTAGAGCTCGTAGCCAACGCTCCGGCCGGCTAACGTTCGCGTTCGTGAAGGGTGGAACCTGAGCATATTTCACTCCTCCGATATTGAAGTGTCGAGATTACGGATTGTTGGATATCGAGAGAAAAGCTATGCTCGAGGCGGGCTGCGAGGTAAGTCAACCACCGCTCGGAGGCGGTAGCTTCGCGTCCGGACAAATACAAGGAGTGAGAGACAGGAGAGCAGCGATACCAGATGAATCCCGGACGCCGGAGCAATGAGCGGTACGGCGAATAGCACGAGCGCGACTGCGAGAAAGAGTACGACGATGACGAACGTGAATCCCTTCACCATACTGCTGCCAGTTGAATTCTACCCCTGCTCCGGCTGTGGGTCAAGCAACGGGTCAGCCTCCCCATGGTGAATGCAGCCCGAAAGATCTGGTCGCATGCGGCTCACAACGCCTTCACCGACCTCGCTCGATTCAAGGGCAGCTGGTACTGCGTTTTCAGGGAAAGTCGAGATCACATGCGCGGTGTCGGTCGAGTTCGCGTATTGCAGTCCGTCGATGGCGAGCACTGGTCCGATTGCGGCCTCATCTCCCAAAGGGGCGTCGATCTACGCGACCCGAAGCTGAGCGCCACACCGTTTGGGAATCTCATGCTCCTGGCCGGGGGAACCGTTTTCAAGGAAGATCGGTACGTGGGACGGCAACCCCGCATCGCTTTTTCCTCGGACGGTACGAGGTGGACGAAGCTGGAAACGGTTCTCGAAGACGGTGATTGGCTGTGGCGGATCACCTGGCATGGGGCCCGAGCCTACGGAATAACCTATCGGCTCGAATCGCCGGAGGTATGGAGAGCTTTCCTCGTCTCGAGTCGAGACGGCGTTCACTACGACGAGATCTGCGACCTCGAGGTATCTGGAAAGCCGAACGAAGCCACGATCCGCTTTCGGCCGAACGGGGAAGCGGTCGCGCTGGTCCGTCGAGAGGGAAAGGACAAGAAGGGTTGGGTCGGAACGAGCAAGCCGCCGTACAATCGCTGGAGCTGGCGTGCCCTCGAATATCGCCTCGGAGGACCGAACTTCCTTGTCCTTCCGGACGGCTCCATGGTCGCCTCGACGCGCGTCATTCGGGGCGACGAAGCGCGCACCGTAGTCGGGCCTCTCACCGAAAGCACATTCAATCCACTTATCGAGCTCCCGAGCGGCGGCGACTGCAGCTACCCCGGCATGGTTCACTACCGCAACCGGATCTGGATCAGCTATTACTCCTCTCACGAAAGAAAGTCGAGCATCTACCTCGCGAAGCTCCCGCTGAAAGCCTGTACTGAGAGGTAAACCGCAACGCCGCGATGCCGACAATATAGGTAGCGCGCTGCTAAAAGCCATTTCCGGAAGGAGGGCTGTGCAAAGGAAAACTACTTTGCTACTATACGGTGCATTACATCATGGGGACCGCGCCGGATTGGTGGTTGACGCGGTCGTGGTCGAAAGGCAGACGGCGCCTCGCTTTGGCGATGCGCGATAAACCAAAACGGAAAATTGCTCAGCGAAAACCCATTTTTGAGAGTGCCGGGTTCTCCGGCAATCAAGACCGGATTCACGGTGCTCCCGCAAGGTCTCCGTAGACTGCTGTCGCGGTTCCTGCGAGTCGCTCGGCGGGCGCACCACATCGTTGACGCCTCCCTCGCGGCTGTAAGACGGATTCCCACCGAGCTCGAACCGGTGATCTCCTGGGCAACTCGGACCGCCCCGATCGTATCCGGCGCATTCCTCCGAGGCGGTCGAGCCGTTCGACGCTCGGGTCCTGCAGGAGTCGTCGCTTTCGGCGCTCCAGTCCTCTTCGTAGCCTCGGTTTTCGCGCTCACGCTTGCGACCGCTCCGAAGAATCTCACGATGCGAGCTCTCAACACCTCAGAACCGCTTCGCCTCGAGTACCTCCTTGGCGCCGCCGACACCGACTCATCCGCCCCCCCGGAGGCAAACCAGCCGATCAAGATGCCGGCGATCGGAATACCACCGGAGCTGCGGATAATTTCTTACACGGTCAAGGCCGGAGACACGATCTCCGAGATCGCGCAGAGCTACGGTGTGAGTGACGAAACGATCATAAGCTTCAATGGGGTCGACGACGCCCGTCTCATTCAGCCGGGAAGGCATCTGAGGATCCCGACTCTTGATGGCATTCTCTACCACGTTCGCCCCGGAGACACGCTCTCCCGTATCGCCAGCTCCCACAATGCCAACGTGCAGGACATCTTGAGCATCAACCACCTGACGAGTAACGTGGTCTTCCCGAAGCAGGAGATATTCATTCCCGGGGCGCACATGAACACCTATGCCTATCGCAAGGCGCTCGGGACGCTGTTCATCTGGCCGACTCGCGGAGTCATCACTTCGACCTTCGGGATGCGGCGAGACCCCTTCACCGGGACGATGGAGTTTCATGCCGGTGTGGATATCGCAAACTCCATCGGCACTCCGGTCGACGCTGCCATGGACGGATGGGTCATCGCCATAGGCAAAGACCGCGGATACGGGAATTACATCCTTCTCAGTCACGGCGGAGGCTATCGAACTCTCTATGCACATCTCTCCGCTTGGTTGGTCTCTCGCGGTCAGCGGGTTCGCTCGGGTCAGGAGATTGCAAGAATGGGCGACACGGGTTACAGTACGGGACCGCATTTGCATTTCGCCATCTTCAAGGATTATGTACCGGTCAATCCGTTGAGATACCTCAGGTAACGGCAAAGGGCGGCAAACCGCACAAGGAGATTCGTTTGGCTACTATCGAGATGGAAAACGGGGGAAAGATCGAGATCGAGCTCTTCCCCGAGGTCGCACCGAACACGGTCCGCAACTTCGCTTCACTTGCCCGAAAAGGCTTCTACGATGGGCTCACCTTCCACCGTGTCATCCCCGGATTCATGATCCAGGGCGGTGACCCGAACGGAACCGGCACCGGAGGCCCCGGCTACACGATCAAGGGAGAGTTTCGGGCGAACAGAGTAGAAAACGACCTCCGGCACAGCCGCGGAGTTCTCTCAATGGCACGGACGAATGATCCCGACTCGGCCGGTTCTCAGTTTTTCATCATGGTAGCCGACTCCCCCCACCTCGACGGCAGCTACGCGGCGTTCGCCAAGGTTACCGATGGTTTCGATGAGATCGACCGCATCGTAGCCGCGAAACGAGACAATAACGACAAGCCGCTCACCCCCCAGGTGATAAGATCTATCACCCTCAACGAGACCGAAAACGGGCTTCCCGAGCCGGAGACGAACGCCGGCAGATAACATCGACACCATGAAAGCGCCCATGATTGTCGGCCTATTCTTCCTCGCCGCCGGACTCCTGGGAGGTGAAGAGCTCTCCGACTCGAGTGGGAAAAGAATCGAGTCACGCTGGCTGTCGGTGGCCGGGATCCGGGTGCACTATCGGCAAACGCGCGGCGTGTCCCGCGAGCGACTACCTGTTCTCTTCGTGCATGGATGGATGGGCTCATCGTACGATTTCGTCGATCTCATGCAGCATCTGCCGGACAGGTTTTTGGCCGTTGCACCGGACCTCCCCGGCTGTGGTCGCTCGCAGAAGAGCGGATTCGAGTTCACTCCGGACTACTATATCCGGTTCCTTGGAGAGTTCCTTTCGGCACTCGGCATTTCTCAGGCTGTCGTCGTGGGTCATTCGATGGGAGGCGGGCTGACGGTCAATTTCGCCGTTCGGCAGCCGGAATCGGTTCAACGGCTTGTCCTCATTGCCCCCGACGGCCTCAGAGGCGAGGAGGGATTCCTCGAGGTCGTACGCTCGCTCGGCCTCCTAGTCGATCTCGGAACTGGTCTCAACAACCGCATAGCAATCGAGATTGCCCTCAGGCTCAACGTCTTTCACAACCTCGACTATGCGAGTCGAGAGTTCATCGACTCGGTGGCTGAAACCTCGCTCTCGCCCGGTGCACGACGCGCCCAGGCGAAAATCACCAAACAGGTGCTCGGCCAATCCCCGGTAGACGATCTGCTTCCCTCCCTCAAGCTACCGACTCTCATCATCTGGGGCGATCACGATCGGGTTCTCTCACCGAGGTGGGCGGGCGAGTATGCCAAACGGATTCCCGGGGCGAGGCTCCTGATGATCCCCGACAGTGGCCACATGCCACAGATCGAGGCAGCCAAAAGGGTATCCGGGGAAATCTCCGACTTCGTGACGGCATCGACACGTTGAGCTTGACCTCGCCTTTCGGCCTCCCTAAACTAAGGCAAACGAAAGGCGGCAGCCATGCTTGTAGTGCTACTCGGTTCGGGGACCTCACACGGCGTACCAGTCATCGGATGCGGATGCCGCGTCTGCACCTCACCCAACCCCAAGAACAATCGAACTCGCTCATCCATTTTCGTGAAGAATGAAGAGGCATCACTGCTAATCGATACTTCCACAGATTTTCGCTCTCAGGCTCTCCGCGAGGGCATCGACCACGTCGACGCGGTGTTCTACACGCATACCCACGCGGACCATCTCCACGGCATCGACGACCTGCGCCAGCTATCGCGAAAGGCGCCGATTCCGGTCTATGCGAGCTCCGGAAACCTATCCGAAATCGAGAGCCGATTTCCCTATGTCTTTCGGGAATCGCTCTACCCGGACTCGAAACCACGCATCTCTCCGATCGCGTTCCACGACACTCCGATCGCAGTCGGAGATCTCGAGGTCCAGCCGGTTCCGGTCCTCCACGGTTCACTTCCGATCTTTGGGTTTCGAATCGGTGAGTTTGCCTACCTGACTGATTGCAGCTCCATACCCGAGGAGAGCTACCGCCTTCTCGAAGGGGTACAGACCCTGGTGATCGACGCGCTGCGTCACGCCCCCCATCCCACCCATTTCACGGTGAGAGAGGCAATCGCCGAGGGCAAGAGGATCGGCGCTCGTGATATCTTACTGACCCACATCTGCCATGACCTGGAACACGAGGAGCTGGAGCGGGAGCTACCCGAAGGGGTGCACCCCGCCTACGATGGTCTGAAGATCGTTGTGAACGATTGAATGATGTGCGGTGACGGGAGCGAATTAGACTTTGACAACCTTGCCCGACTTCAAGCATCGGGTGCAAATCTTGATCGTTCGGATGCTGCCGTTCATGACGGTCTGTATCCGGACGATGTTCGGTTTCCACACCCTTCGTGTCTTGTTGTGAGCATGGCTGATGTTATTGCCGGCGACGGTTCCCTTGCCACAGATATCGCATCTACGCGCCATTTTCCCTACCTTGTCCGTTCCTAGTTGGTAACACTGTTCGGAAGTTCTGGGTAAAGTAACAAAATATCGCGATTGTGTAAAGCAGGGCGAGTCGCGACTCACTCGAACTGCTCAGTAGTATAGCGGGAGATCCGAATACCTGCGGACCAGTAGTCGGCCCGGAAGCCGGCCTTGCGCTTGAGCTGTCGTAGGAACTGGCGCGGATCGGGCAGCGCTTCCCAGACACTCGGGAGCAACGTGCCCAGATTCCCTTCGGACTGGAAGATCACACCGTCTACACCGGGACGAAGCTTCGCGATGAGATCATCCTCGTCCTCGAACACGACCTCTTCCGGAGCAGAAAGCACGGAAATGCTGATCTCGAGCCCCTCGAGCTCCGATGACGCCAGCGGAGGAAACCGAAGGTCGCGGAAGGCGGAGGTGAAGGCATGTTCACTCACGCACACGACGAGCGGCGAGCGTGCCGCGATGGTTCCCGTGCAGCCCCGAAGCTCGCCGTGCCGGTAGAGTGTTACGAAACAGGCCCGCTTTTCACTGAGATGAGGTGGAAAATCCGCCGGCTTCACATCGAACGGTCCGTGACGTCCCAGTCCGTGCTCGATGGATCGATGCGCCACCGAAAGAAGCTGCCCGCGTTCCTCGGCAGAATACTCGAATGAGGACATAGCCTCTCTCCCTATTCTTACCCTCGCGAATTCGAGCTTGACTTGATGCTACTTTGATCTAAATAGGAGGTATACAAGATTGTGTCACGCCTCCGGTCATTGTTCAAGCTTCTCCTTGAGGAAGTCCCGAACATCCTGAACTTCGAATCCGGAGTCCGCCCGGTGGGCGGCCTCTTTCATTGGGGCCGCAAACTCAGCTTCACTGAGACCAAAGCGCTCCATCAGCGGCTCCTTCGGTATTCCGGCGGCCTCGGCGACGGCCGCGAAGGTGTCACTTCCTTTGATTGCCTCGGGCTCGAAGCTGCCGGTCTTCGCAACCGTCTCGGTTATCGTCGGGATCGACCATTGGAAGGTCCCCGTCACCGAGGCCGCCGCGACGACAGCGGCAAATATGCCCACCGTCGCGAGGATAGCAGTCCTCGAGCCTATGGGGCGTTTCTTCTTTGTGGGGCCGACGCTCGCCAATGCCCCCTTCACCGGACAGGCCAACACGCACTGACTGCAACTCAGGCATTCCGCAGAACGGACCTCGGTCGAGGTGGAAACATCCAGATCGACCGGACAGGCTCGGTCGCACGCGCCGCACGAGGTGCAGACATCGGCCTCTCGCCGTATGCGAAACCAGCCGATCTTGCCGACGAGCCCGAGGAAGGCGCCCATGGGGCAAAGGTATTTGCAGAAAAAAACGGTCGTAGAACATCGAACCGAAGAGACTGGCCAGGAGGATGATGAGCCCGACGAGAAAACCGCTTAGGATTTCGGCACTGACGATATGCTGATATGCAGCCCAGGGGTCGTAGGGCCGAATGATCAGTTCGCCGAAGACGGCCGACAGGACGACGACCGCGATGAGGACCAGGTATTTCAAGTAGCGTGCCGGCCGGTCGATGACCCTCGGAACCGTGAACCGCCTGTGAAAGAGCTTCTTGCCGAGCCGCGCAAACAGCTCTTGAAGCGTGCCGAGGGGACAAATCGTGCCGCAGAACGAGCGACGAAAGACCAGCGCAACGACGAGGGACGCCGCCAGCACGACGAAGCTGCTTGCCGCTATCTTGTCCATCAGACTACCGCTCGAAATGAGGGTAAACAGCGCCTCCAGTCCCCCGAACGGACACAGGGCATCGACTCCCGGGGGGCGAAACCCGACAGGAAATTGGTGAAGGATACCGAACGCGGTAGTGACGACGAGCACTGCCAGCAGGACTACCAGGCGCAGAGGTCGCGTGCGCCTCCGCGATGCGGCGAATTGACGAATCAGGTTCACGTTCCAAGCCTCCTTGTAAACACACCCCTCACCGAGTCGGGTGCTTCCGAGATGAGATCACCCTTGAGCGGCACGGAATATTCATTCAGTCATATATAGCAAATTCAGTGCCAACTCGCGCCGAAGATATGGTTCGCTTTGACAGGGCCGGAGGACTTTCCGTGGAGTCGATGACCCGAAAGGTGAGGAAATTGTTCCTGTTCGATACAGCATGTGGAAAATCTTGCCCAGTCGAATTCGGGTCTCTTTTCTTGACGAGGAAGGGCGCCTGAACCACAATTACTCGAGCTCCCGAAGGAGGTCTGATGGAAACTCGCAAGATCATAATCTGCGGCGCAGCTGGTCGAGACTTTCACAATTTCAACGTGCTCTTTCGCGACAATCCTGCAGTCGAAGTCGTTGCCTTCACGGCGACCCAGATACCCGATATCGAAGGGCGCTTCTATCCCCCGGCGCTCGCCGGGGAGGGATATCCGAACGGCATCCCGATCGTTCCCGAAACTGATCTCGCCCGGCTCGTGAAGGATCGGAGTGTCGACGAGGTGCTCTTTTCCTACTCCGACGTACCGTTCAGACATGTGATGCACATCGCCTCGATCGCGATGGCCGCCGGAGCACAGTTCTCCCTCGCGTCCCCGACAGCGACGATGATCCCGTCGACCAAGCCGGTCATATCGGTCTGCGCGGTGCGAACCGGATGCGGCAAGTCGCAGACATCGCGCTACGTTGCCGATATCCTCACCGCTGCGGGAAAGCGGGTCGTCGTCGTGCGCCATCCGATGCCCTACGGGGATCTTGCCGCCCAGAAGGTCCAGAGATTCGCGATGGTCGAGGATTTTCACCGTCACGGCTGCACCATCGAAGAGATGGAGGAGTACGAGCCCCACATCGATCGGGGGCGAATCGTCTACGCTGGAGTCGATTACGAAGCGATCCTCCGGGAAGCCGAGAGTGAAGCGGATGTGATACTCTGGGACGGAGGCAACAACGACACTCCCTTCTTCCGATCGAATCTCGAGATCGTGGTTACCGACCCCCACCGCGCGGGGCATGAGCTCGAGTACTACCCGGGCGAAACGAACTTCCTTCGGGCGCAGATCATCGTCATCAACAAGGTGGACAGTGCGGAGAAGAAGAACGTGGAGGTCGTGGAGGAACACGCACGGCTGCACAATCCCGGCGCTCTCGTCGTACGGGCCCGCTCGGAGATCAGCGTGGATGATCCGGCGCGGATAAACGGGAAACGGGTTCTCGTTGTCGAGGACGGTCCGACTCTTACCCACGGCGAAATGCAATACGGAGCCGGCGTCGTCGCGGCACAGCGCAACGGAGCACGGGAAATCGTCGATCCGCGCGCGTGGACGGTAGGAACGATAGCGGAGACCTACCGGAAATACCCGAGGATCGGGGCCCTTCTTCCCGCGATGGGATACGGCGACCGCCAAATTCGAGACCTCGAGCAGACGATCAATCGGGTTGACTGCGACTTGGTGCTCATCGCGACACCGATCGACCTCGGCAGAATACTGAAGATGGATAAACCTTCGATGAGGGTGCGCTATGAGCTGCAAGAGGTGGAGCCGGGAGGCCTCGAGAAGGCTGTCATGTCGGTCGTCTAATGATTATATTATGACAAGAGGTGATCGAGAGCTATGGCAGTGAAGTATCAGGACTACTACGAAGTGCTCGGTGTGGGGCGGAACGCCACTCAGGATGAGATTCAGAAGGCCTATCGCAGACTCGCGCGCAAGTACCATCCTGATATGAACAAGAGCAGTGAGGCCGAAGAGAAGTTCAAGAAGATCGGTGAGGCCTACGAGGTGCTGAGGGACCCGGCGAAACGCAAGCGCTATGATGCGTTGGGCGACAACTGGCAGGCCGGTCAGGATTTCACGCCTCCTCCCGGATGGGAGGACATTTTCAGTTCCGGCGCGCGATCGGGCAGCGGCGGCTATCAGACCTTCCATTTCAACGATTTGGGGGGTTTTGCCGACTCGGTTTTCGGGGGTTCCCGCTCCGGGGCAAAAGCCGGTGGTCAGGAACAGCCGCGGGGCGGGTTCAGTGATTTCTTCGAGTCGCTCTTCGGCAATGCCTTCGGCGGATTCGGCGACGAGGGCACGTTCGGAACCCGAGCAAACAGCTCGGCCCGACGCGGCTCGTCGAGCTCGGGCGTCTACGAGTCGGAAGTGACGATCAGCCTCGAAGAGGCCTACTTCGGGGCAAAGAAGCGGATCGCGTTCGAGGTCGAGCAGACCGGCGGGCGCGCGCCCCAAAAACACAAACAGATACAGATATCGATTCCTCCCGGAACGACCGATGGGAAGCGCTTGAGGATACCCGGACAGGGGCCGCCGAATCGCAGCGGAGGACCGGGAACGGATGTCTATCTCACGATCCGTATAGCCCCTCACTCCCGTTTCCGAGTGAATGGCTCGGACTTGGAGGTTGATGTTCCCGTAACCCCTGCCGAGGCCGCACTTGGAGCGCGTATCGAAGTGCCGGCCCTTGGAGGAAGAGCGAAGCTCACACTTCCCGCGGGAATCAGCAGCCAGAAGAGGCTGCGCATCAAAGGCTGGGGCCTCGCTCGAAGCCGCAGCGAGCGTGGAGACCTCTACGCCCGCATCGTTATCACAGTCCCCAAAACATTGTCCGAGCGGGAGCGAGAGCTCTATGAAGAGCTCTCTCGAGTAAGCGATTTTCGCCCACGCGATTGACCGAGCAAATCCTGGAACAGATCCGCCGCGCCGGTTCACGACGCTGCCGGTGCACTGCGTCCCGCCGACAGCCGACGGTCGGCCGTAGCCGGCAGCCGTCGACCACCGGCATTGAAAGGAGTGCATCGACCAATGTATAAGAGTGAAAAGCTGGATATCGAGATACGAATGCTCGGCCGCATCCTCGGGGAGGTCATCAGAGAACAGGCAGGGGTGCCGCTCTACCAGATCGAGGAAGACATCAGGTTGACGGCTCGAGCACGGAGGACCGGGGATCCGGAGGCGGAGAAGAAGCTCCTCGACAGAATTCGTTCCATGTCCGCGGAGGAAGCCCGAACGGTGGCCCGGGCTTTCACGATCTTTTTCGACCTGGCGAACCTTTCTGAAGATCGCCAACGAGTCCGGGTGCTGCGAGAACGCGAACGAACCAAGGCGCCGGAACCTCGCTCGGAATCAATCGGGGCGGTCATCCAGTACTTCAAAGAAAGCGGCAACGGACCTGAACAAGTACAGGAGCTCCTGGAAAACCTCATGATCGAGCTCGTCTTCACAGCCCATCCCACGGAGGCCAAACGGAGATCGGTCCGCGTCAAGGTTCGCCATCTCAGAGAGTACCTCGCGGCCCTGGACAAAGAAAATCTCCTTCCGAGGGAGCAAGAGCATCTCGTCACACAAATACGGATGTACATGACCGGGCTCTGGCAGACCGACCTCCTCCGGGCTCGCCGACCGACGGTGCTCGAGGAGGTCGAGGTCGGCCTCTATTTTGCCGCCACACTGTGGGAGGTCATTCCCGGTCTCTATCGAGACATGCGCCGGGCACTCGAGCAGTACTATCCTGAGGAGCAGTTTTCGCTTCCTCCCTTCCTGAAGATGGGCTCCTGGATCGGAGGCGACCGCGACGGAAACCCCTTCGTAACCTCACAGATCACCGAACGCACCTTCGTGCTCCTTCGCAAGTCGGCCGTTGAGTCACACCTGCAGCAATGTGAAAGGGTATTCGATTCACTGAGCCCTTCGACTCGCCAAGTGAAAGCAAACGAGCAGCTTTCAGCCGCGCTGGCGGCGGCCACGGAGCGCTTTCCCGCAGCAGTGAAACGGTTCGAGTCGCTTTCCCCACACGAGATCTACAGGAGATTTCTCCGCGTCATCGAGTGGCGCCTGGAGCAGACCCTCTCCGTGAGCACCGTGGCAGATCCTCCCGCCGGCGCCTATCGCGGGGGAGACGAGCTTCACGGGGACCTCAACTTGATGGCCGAGAGTCTGCGGTTGAATAACGGGACGAGAATCCTCGACGGCGATCTTCAAGACTGGCTCTGGCAGGTCGAGACATTCGGTCTTCACCTGGCGCGACTCGACATTCGCCAGGAGTCTCGCTGGAACACTCGGGTTGTATCCGAGCTGCACGCCGCCCTTGGACTCGAGGACAGGTATTCCGAGCTCGGAGAGGCCGAAAGAGTGGCCTGCTTAACCAAGACGATTGGCTCGACGAAACGTGTTCCCGAAGAGAAGTTGACAGACGATGCACGGGAGACGCTCGAGCTATTTCGGACCATCCGCAACGTGATCGTGCACTTCGGGCCGCGGGCCCTCGGCGGATACGTCATCAGCATGACTCATCACATGAGTGACGTCCTGACCGTGCTCTGGCTGCTCTTCTACGAGGGAATGCACGAGAGCAAGCTCTCGGAACAGCAGCAATCCGAGTTCGCGGCTGCAGTGCGGATTATTCCCCTGTTCGAGACAATCGACGACCTCACGCGGGCAGCCGACATCCTCGACGCAATGCTGACTCACCCGCTTTACCGAGAACATCTGCGCAGACAGAGCGACGTGCAGACCGTGATGATCGGCTATTCCGACAGTACGAAAGACGGTGGCTACCTTTCGGCAAACTGGTCGCTCTACCGCGCACAGGACAGACTCTACGATCAGGCCAAGAAGTTCGGGGTGAAGATTGTCTTCTTCCACGGACGCGGCGGTTCCCTCGGTCGAGGAGGCGGGCCGGCCGCCCGGAGCATCTTGGCCCTTCCGCCTCAGACGGTGAGCGGCGGGCTACGCATGACCGAGCAAGGCGAGGTCCTCGCCGACCGTTACGACGATCCCCAGATCGCCTACCGCCACCTCGAACAGGTTGTCTGGGCCAGCCTCATGGCCTCAGGCAAACCGCTCTCGCCACCCAAACCCGAGTGGACCGACTTGATGGAAAAGCTCGCGCAATCCGCCTACCGAACCTATAGAGAGCTCGTGGAGTCGAACGGCTTTCTCGCCTACTTCGGACAGGCAACCCCGATCGAGGAAATCGAAGCGCTCCCCATTGCCTCCCGCCCGGCCCGACGCCACGGCGAACGGCGATTGGAAGATCTCCGCGCGATCCCCTGGGTGTTTTCCTGGACCCAGAGCCGACACCTTCTTCCGGCATGGTACGGAACCGGCTCCGCATTCGACGAGGTGGCCTCGGCAACCCCGGAAGGTTGGCAACTGCTGCGAGAGATGTACAAGGAGTGGGCGTTCTTCCGGGCGGCAATGGACAACGCCACCCTCGCACTCTCGAAGACCGACATGAACATCGCCTACCACTACGCCGAGCTTGTTGAAGATGAGGAAATACGCGATCGCATTTGGAATCTGATCAGTGAGGAGTACTCCCGGTCGAAGGCCGCCGTCCTCCGCGTCAGCGGACAGTCCGAGCTGCTTTCCGAAGTCCCGTGGCTGCAACGCTCGATTCAGGTGAGAAACCCGAACACCGATCCGCTGAACTTCATCCAGATCGAATGGTTCCGGCGGCTACGAGCGCTCGAAGAGACAGGTTCGCAGAGGGAGCTGGAAGATCATCACGACTTGCTGCGCCTGACTATCCAGGGGTTGGCCTCAGGGATGAGGACGACCGGCTGAGAGGCGTCCAACAGCGACGGCAGTGTCGAGACCGCTGCCGAGAGTCGCTTCGGAGCTCCCTCCGGCGTTCTCTATACTCTCCTTTTTCAGGTAGGCCGCGATCTTGTCGACTCGCTTCTCGAGGAGCGCGTAGAGTGCCGGCACGTAGCCGTGTTCCCTTAGCCGCTCTCTGAGCCGCAGCTTGAACACAGCGGATATTTCCTCGATTGCTTCTTTTCCGGTCGACTCGATGTCCGCGCATCCGCGTGTGCAGTCCTGAATTCCCAAAAGCTCGTTTCGCAGAACGGCAAGATTTTCATTGTAGACGTAGTCGGTAATCTCTCCGCTGTTGTGGCGGGTTTCCATGACCTTGATGAAGAGATCGAGATCCTCCTTCAAATCCTCGAGCTCGACCAGAAATATCCGGTGGAATTTCCGACAAAGGTCTTTCATCGTCCACCTCCTTTTTCCCCTCTCCATCTACGGTACACCCGCCGTCGCGCCGAAGCAACACCTTTCTACATCGGCCAAAGGTCAGCCCACGAGCGCTTCCCCGCGAACCCCGAAGAACCGGTTGACGGCGTAAAGCGCCAAACCGGTCGCCAGAAGAAGCATCGTCGCGAGCGCCGAGGCTGTACCGAAGTATCCGTCGAGCACGGCCAGGTAAATTCGAACGGTCATCGTCGCAGTGGCGCCGACGTACAGCACGATCGAGGAAGAGAGCTCGTTCACTGCCGTAACCCAGCTCATGATTCCCCCGGAGAGCACTCCCGGCGTCATGAGCGGCAGGGTGACCTTAAAAAAGGAACGTGCCGGCCGCGCGCCGAGATTGACCGCTGCCTCTTCGATGCTTGGGTCGATCTGTTTGAGGATAGAGGCGCTCGAGCGCACGGAATAGGGAAGACGGCGAATGAAGTAGGAGAGGATCAGAATCGCGGCGGTTCCGACGAGGTAGATCGGCTTGCGGTTGAACGCAACCACGAACCCGATGCCGAGAACGGTACCGGGGACGATGTAGGGGATCATCAACAGGGGGTCGAGAACTCGACTCACGATGCTGGTCTTCCGAGCCAGGACGAACCCGATCAACGTCCCCACGACGATGATCAGGAGGAGCGCGAGAAGCGAGAAGGAAAGCGTGTTGAATATCGCTCGGGGGACTTGGTGGAAGACCTGCCTGTAGCTACCCAGATCGAATCCCGGGTGGAACACCGGTCCCTTGGTCTTCCTGAAGGAATAGACGACGACGACTGCAAGCGGAAGCGTGCTCAACGCGACGATGAAGTAGCAGAGGAGGTGTGTTCCCACCGCCTTCCACCCTTTCAAACGTTTGACAATCGGGCGGTTGACAAGCGTGCTCGAGTACTTGCGCCGTGCTGCTGCATATCGCTGGAGAAACAGCACGACCGTCGAGACCATAATCAGGAAGATGCTCACCGTAGACGCGAGTCCGGGGTTATCGCCGATGTCGGAGGTAAACAGGTTGTAGGCCATCGTCGGAAGAACACGGTAGTTGTGGCCCAGGATCATCGGCGTTCCGAAGTCGGCGAGTGAGATCATGAAAGCGATGAGCGCCCCGGCCGTAAGAGACGGCGTAACGAGCGGGAGCGTTACCCGAAAAAAAGTCTTCGTCCCGTGCGAACCGAGATTCTCGGACGCCTCCTCCAGCGACCGATCGACCGTCGAAAGCGCCCCCGAGACGAGCAGAAAGACAAAGGGATAGTGCTGCAGTGTGTAAACCAGAATGATACCGAATGGACCGTATATGGTCGGCAAGAATACGCCCAACGACGCAAGCGAGTTGCGGAGGAACCCGTTGTTTCCGAGCATGATGATCCACGAGTAGGCCCCAATGAACGGTGGCGACAACAATGCCAGGATTGCGAAGGTCGAGAGCAGAGCTTTGCCTCGAATCAGATACCGCGTACTGAAGAAAGCAAGCGGAACCCCGAGCAGCACGGCGCCGAGCGTCCCGCCGACCGAAACGACGAGACTGTTGAGCATCGTAACGTAGTAGTAGGGCTTCGTGAGAAACTCGCGGTAGTTCGAAAAATCCAACCTGCCCGTCGTTCTTCCGATGAAGCTCGATTTGAAGATGTTGAAAAGAGGAAGAATGAGGAGAAGGATAACCACGACATATCCGAGGATCGTCACTGCGGACCAGAAGTCTGCGCGGCGCGGAACGCTCAGCTTCATTGCCCCCCTCCAAGCTCCAAACGCAGCCGATTCTTCCGATCGAAATAGTGGATTCTCTCGGCGCCTATTGATGCGGCTACCACCTTCCCCTCCGGTATTATTTCACTTCGGTCCGGCCGATGACGCTCGGCAAGGAGGCTGATTCCCGAATCCGTCACCAGGGTGTACTGGACGAGGGTGCCGGTAAAAATGCTCTTCGCGACGGTAGCCTCCATCCTTATCGCGCCCCCCGGAGTGGGACCTCCTTCGCCTATCTCGACGTCTTCGGGCCGCGCTCCTACGAGGAGGTCGTCGACCTCCTCGCCGACCCCGCCCAGCTCGAGAGGGCGGTCGGTTCGTACTCTTTCTTCCCCGATCTCGACAACCCCTCCTTCCCGGGAGCGATTGAGACGCGCCTCGATGAAGTTCATATGACCGACAAACGACGCCACGAAGACGGTATGCGGCTGCTTGTAGACCTCCCACGGGGTGCCAACCTGCTCGACGACTCCGGCGTTCATCACCGCGATCCGATCCGATATGACCAGCGCCTCCTCTTGGTCGTGGGTGACGTACACCGTCGTAGTTCCGAGCTGGCGCTGGATGTCTCTGATCTCCTCCCTCATCTGGATACGCAGCTTTGCGTCGAGGTTCGAGAGCGGCTCATCCATAAGAAGCACCTGGGGCTCGATCACCATTGCCCGCGCGAGACCGACTCGTTGCTGCTGTCCGCCGGAGAGTTGGTCGGGCGTCCTCTTTTCGAAACCCGACAGTCGAGCCATTGCGAGAATTCTCTCGACCCGCTGCCGAATCTGATCCTGCGCTACCCTTCGGTTGTGAAGTCCGAAGGCGACGTTTTCGAAGACGGTCATGTGGGGAAATACCGCATAGTTCTGAAAGACCATACCGGTATTCCGGTTGTAGGCAGGCACACGGTCGATCTTCTTCCCGTCGACGAAAACGCTGCCCCTATCCTGCTGGTAGAATCCGGCCACAATGCGCAAGAGCGTCGTCTTGCCGCAGCCCGAGGGACCGAGAAGCGTGAAAAACTCTCCCGAGGCGATATCGAGATTGATGTCGTCGAGAGCGCGAACCCCCGGAAAGTTCTTCTCGATGTTCGAAAGTCGTATAGCGGCCATCCTGTTCCTGCTGAGTTGAGATGTCGCGCCGGCACTGCCGGCGCGAGGAAATTCCTGAGTTCGGTCGCCCCGCCTACAGTCCGAGCTGCATGACGAGGTCGGTCCACTGCTTCACGAATGCATCCTTGTTGTCTGCCGACCATTTGAAGCTGTAGGGAACGGTCTTTATCTGGCTCATCGGCGGGAGTCCCGGAGGTACACTTCCGTCCACACGTACCGGACGACGAGCCATCTTCTGGACGAGGTAGTCTTGCGCCTTCTTCGAGAGCGCCCAGTCGATGAATGCCTTCGCATTCGCTTCGTGCGGCGCTCCTTTGATGAGCGCAATGCCGTCAGGAGCGGCGGTCGTGCCGTCCGCGGGATAGACGATCTTCACCGGTCCGCCGCCCTCCACGAACCTGAATGCGTTGTCCTCGAGGGTGATGCCGACCAACGCCTCTCCGTCATTCACGAAGCGGGACACTGCCGAGGAGCTTGCCGAAAGAACGAAGTTCTGCAGGATTGATTTGTAGACATCCCATCCCCTGTCCTTGTAGATATTGAGAACGGTTGCGAGCTGCATGTAGGACGATCCGGATTTGTCGGCGCGGGCGGATGAGATCTGGCCCTTGAGTCTCGGATCGGCGAGGTCCGTCCACTTCTGCGGAATGAGATTGGCGGGTACTTTGTCGGTATTGACGATGAAGACCATCACGATACCGGTGTAGGGCAACCAGTTCGTTCCCACCTTGAACACCGGTTCGATCTTGTCCCAATCTTTGGGGGTATAGGGAGCGAGTAGGTCCGAGTTCGCCTCCAGCTGCTCGCCTCCAATGCTCCAGATTACGTCTCCCTGGGGATTGCCAGCCTCCGCCTTGACCCGCTGGACTACGTCGCCGGACCCCAACTTCACGTAATCGATCTTGATCCCCGTATCTGCCTCGAACATTGGAACCATCCCGTCGATGATATCCTGTTCATGAGCGGTATAGAGAACCACGTTTTTCGCTGCCGCTCCTTCCGGCTTCCCCCCTGCGAACAACGCAAACGGCAAGAGGAAGAGAACAACGACGAAGAGTGCCTTGAGCTTCATTCGATACCTCCTTTTGGAACCGAACGTATAAGTCTATGCGGAGCGAGCGCTCCGCGAAACACCCCACGGAAAACTTGTTGTTATCGCACTGATTGTGCAGGAGAGCGACGCGTAATCTCGCCACAGAGATCCGTCGCCCCCCGTCGATAGTGAATCGTGTGTATTCCCAGCGCCCCCGCCGCGTCGCAGAACTCCGGTAGATCGTCCACATAGAGGCACTCTTCAGCAGTCAGCGCCCCGGTCCGCATCATGATACGGAATATCTCGGGATCCGGTTTCATAACACCGAGCTTGAAGGAGAGGAAATAGAGCTCTGGAACCGTGGCGAGGATCTCTTGCTCGAACAGCCAGAGGGCGTGGAGGTAGGTCGTGTTCGATAGGATGAAAACGCGGTGAGACCGTGCAGCAAGCTCGAGCGCCCCGACGGCCTCCTCGTTCAACACGAAGACGTTCTTGAACTCCCCGGCGAACTCATCATAGCTCCAACGATCGTCGCCGCCTATTCGTTCCTTAATTCGACGAAAATGCTCGCGGGAATCGAACTTGCCGGTCTCCGATTCGAACTCGAGATCGTTGCCGTAGATGAGAGGGAGGATTTCTTCGGCAGAGAGCGCAGAGTGCGCCGAGAGTCGACGACAAATCTCCCGTCGATCGTGAAGGGCCAAGACATTACCATAGTCGAACACTACTGCCCGAATGGGCGGCTTCACCTCGCGACCTCCCGACAGCGCCTTTTCTGTCGATCCCCATTATCATCCGCACTCTCCTCATCTGTCAACAAAAAGCGGTTTTCGACTCCACGACGCTACCGGAATCGCAGTACCAAACAAAAAAGGAAGGCGCAAGAGAAGGGCGATATAGTCCTTCAGACGGAGATATTCGGAACATTATACCATGCGTCGATAGCGGAACTTCATTGACAGAACCTGAGCAATTCGGTTAGAATCAGTGAAAGGTCCATTGTTAGAGGTACACATATCTTGCTGTTTGGAAGTACAAAAAGTGAACATCGAAGAGACACTCGTAGCGGCCCGCGTCCCGTGGCTTCCCAGCAACTCAATTTCAATACGATTGTCTCGACTCACCTCCACACATCCCATTCATCTTATCTCACAAGGACGGTATCAATATGAGTGATCTCACTCTCCAGACGCTGCCTGCGGTACCGCACGTGGTGTTCGGCATATTCAATCTCGCCATTCCCAACATCATCTTCTGGGGGCTCGTCATTGTGCTGTTTGCCGGTGCTGCATGGGCTCGGCTGCCGAAGTTCATCGAGCATAGCTCCAAGCCCGAGCAGGAGGAGGTCCAGAAGTGAATCTCACGCGCAAGGCTCAAGTCTTCGTACGCAACAGCATGTCCATGGAGGATGCGCTGCCGACCCGCATGCCGGTGTACGTCAATTCTATGGTTTATCTGTTCGGGGTGCTCACTCTTTCCGCCCTCGGCGTCGTCTGCCTGAGCGGTTTGGTCATTGCATTGTTCGGCCCGACTTGGTACCACGAATCGAGCGCCGGGCATTTCCTTAACTCGATTCATTTCTGGTCTGTTCAGATCTTCTTCTTCGGGATCGTCGTGCACATGATCGGCAAGTTTTTCATGGCCGCCTGGCGGGACGGACGCTGGCGCACCTGGGTCGGAGGACTGGTTGCGCTCGGTCTGGCAGTCTTCACTGGTCTCACCGGCTTCATCATGCAGACCGACTGGGATGCCCAATGGATCTCCGGCCAATCGAAAGACGCGATGAACGCAATGGGGATGGGGTGGCTCAACATGTTCAATACCGGACAGGTAACCATGCTCCACATCCTCTTCTTCCCGGTCCTGATGCTCGCGTTTGTAGGACTTCATCTTCTCATCGTAAGGCACGAAAGCCCGGTGAAGCCGATCGAAAAGGGATCGGGACCGAAAGGGGGAGCGTCACATGAGTAAGCAATCGGAAGAGTACCTCAAGGGGGTACCGACAAAACCCTACGATCTGCTCCGTGAGGGATTGATCGTCCTTGGTGTGGTCACAGCAATAATCATAGCTCTCGCGATCATCTTCGGCTCGCCCGACTACCCGACTCTCACGATTCAAGAGGTCGCCAAGAAGAAGCCGATCGAATACCTCAAGCTTACGACGGCATACCTCTCCGGCGACGCGGATCTGCAGGAGTACGGACCTCCCTATACCAACAATCCCGAGAATGCACAGGCGCTCTTCGGGTTCTTCTCGCCGCAGCGCTGGGCTGGGCGATTTATCCCGATCAATGCCCAGAAGGATTTCTCCTTGGATCCTCTGAAGCGCCTCGCTCAGGTCGATCCGGCGGTCGCGTCCGCGCTGACGACCTATGAGAACGCCTCCTCCGACCAGCAAGGCGCATGGGACAAGAACTTCACAGCCGCGCTGGACAAGGCGAGCGTTACGGGTAACACGGTTTCAATTCCGAAGGGCGACTACGGACCGGTCGAGACCCTCATGAACGGAATGCTCAACCTAGGTCGTTCGGGCCTCATGGTCGGAGCCCTTGCGGACGAATCGGCTCTTCCATACGACCTCAACAACACCAAGGCGCTGCTCTACCTCCAAGCCGCCTTCCCGGATGACGGGCTGGAAAGCAGCGTCGCCGGCCAACTGGACATGCAGGGGGGCCAGTGGGGAATCAGCCACGAGATGGGACCCTATCCGGGGGCCTGGTGGCTGTGGCCCTATACCTTCCTCTACCAGATACCCGTGATTGCGAACTCCGACAACGCCGACCTGCTCGTGGGAGTAATCATAACTCTATTTCTCCTGCTGCTCGTCTTCTTGCCGGTCATTCCCGGTCTCAACCGGCTCCCGCACGCGCTGGGTGTCTACCGGTTCATTTGGAGAGACTGGTACAAGCGAAACGGCTCAGGAACGGGAAAGGACGCCACGCTGCAATGAGGTGACTCCCCGCGGGAGCTCGAAACAGAAGGGTGCCGGCAAGCCGGCGCCCTTTTTTGTGCCTCCGATGCCATATGCGGCGGCGAACAGCGACTCGCCTAAAGATTGACCCCGGCCACCTTCAGTAGGAGACGAACTGAAGCGAAGACTGCGAGGGTCCAGAAGCCCGCAAGAAGCCACTTTGCCTGGATTCGGTGGAGAAATCGAGGAACGATAGTCGCAGAGATCACCACCCCAATCGAAAGGAAGAGAACGATGTCCCACCGGATAGAAGCGAACCGGACGAGGACCGCGAACGGATTCGCGAAGAGGATCGTAAACGTGGAGGTGGCCGTGGCGATTCCGGCAGGCAGACCTATGAGCCCGGACAGAATGGGAACGTAGATGACCCCTCCGCCCAAACCAAGCATAGCGCCGACGAAGCCGCCTGCAAATGCAATCAACATGCCGGGAAACATCCGGGCAGTGTAGTCGAACCGCACACCCCGACGGTCGGAAAAGGAGCGGCGGTACACCAACCGAGACCTCGCAGCGACGAAGGTGCGCCCGTTCTCCTCACCGCCCACCTCGGCGTCGGAAGGATTCGCCCCCCCGCTGTTTTGGCGATTTCTCACAATCGAGACAATTCTCATGGCGGCTATCGTCAGCATGGTCACCGCGAAGATGATTTGCAGCCAGTCTATCCGCACGTTGAGCGACTTGAGCCAGTTCGAAACGAACCCGCCGGCAACGGAGCCCGGTACGGCGCAGATTATGAAGAGGAGGCCGACGCGGAAGTCGATGCGGCGTTCACGCACATAGGCGAGACTGCCGCTCAAGGAAACGAAGATGATCACTCCGAGAGAGGTTGCGGTCGCCGTGCTCGTCGGCATGCCGAAGGTGAGAATGAGGAGGGGAACTGTCAGTAATCCGCCGCCGATGCCGAACGTCGGTGAGATCGCCCCGACAACCAAACCCAGACCGATGAGCTCGAGAGAATGAAGCAACTCGAGATGTGCCAACATTTTTTGATCCTCGTGCGAGAGTTCTATGGCTCGAGCCTCCGGTCGAGCCAAGCTCTCCATTGATACACTCGACTCCCTCACGGGTCAAGCGTGCATGTGCGCTCTCGAGAGTTGGAAACAAAAAACCCACCCTCGGCGACGTGCAGCGTTCAAGTAGAATCGGAGCCGAAGTCGCTCGCGCACGTGCTGAGAGCGGGACCCCCTTTTGGCGAAGCAACGAGCGGCCACCTTCACCGCCTACCCATCCAGACGGCACTCCACTGGAAACTGATGGCACTCCTGCCCCGTCGCGAGACTTGTTTTTGTGCTTCAACTCTGATTTTGCAGATGATTCCAGTGGTAACTGAGCCTTAATTGTAGCACATGTCGGTTGGCTGTCAACAGAAAATGTGAGTCACGCCGATGACACAACGCGTAGGCTCCAGGTAGACTGAAGGGGAGACCGTAGTCGCTGATTCGAGAACCATGGACGGAGGATTTCAATGCCTGATTTCGACAAGCAAATCCAAGAGTGCGAACGTGAGGAACGCGAAATCGTATTTGAGCGCTTCACCAACCAAGACGCTCTCGCCCTCGGGCTCGCCATCGTTGATCGTGCGGGCAAGAAGGGCGCCAATGTCACGATCGATGTCGAGCGGAGCGGACAGAAGCTGTTCCATCATGCAATGGAAGGTACAAGCCCTGATAACGATCAATGGATACGGCGCAAGAACAACGTCGTCATGCGCACATTTCAGAGCTCGTTCCACGTCGGCCTGATCTTGAAGCGCGACGACCTGCCGCTCGAAAAGCGCTACTTCCTGGATCCCATGGAGTATTCCGCCCACGGAGGGTCGTTCCCCGTTCGAGTCCAAGGGGTCGGTGTCGTCGGCACGATTGCCGTATCGGGGCTGCCGCAGGCCGAGGATCACCGGCTGGTCGTGGAAACCATCCGGGACTATCTCAAGGATCCTCGGACACGCTGACCAAGCGGGATAGCCCTACAAGAGGAAAAGGCTCAGAAGGTCGGCCCCAGGGAAAGCCTTGACGTGTCCAATCGAGTACGCAAGCAGCCCGCGAGGCACGGCGAGATACCGCGGCGTGAAGGGTGTGGTCTGTCACCTGTCGACACCGTAGGAGGTGGAGGTCCTCTATTTGACGAAGGGGCCCCCGCGCGTCTGCAGTCCGGCGAGAATGAGGATAACCGCAACGAAAATGTACTCATAGAGCGAAGGAAGCCCCACCAGCACGATTACGTCGTTGATGACCCCGACAACCAGTGCGCCGAGTGCTGCGCCGACGATGCTGCCCCGACCCCCGGTAAATGGAATCCCGCCGAGAATCACCCCTGCGATGGCCTCGAGCGAATATCCCTCTCCCGTCAGCGGGTAGATGGAGTTCTGCCACGCGGTAATCATGATGCCCGCCAGCGCTGCGAGCAGTCCCGAAAGCGCAAAGACGAGAACCTTGATGAACGAGGTTCGAATCCCGACTGCGCGCGCCGCCTCCTCATTGGAACCGGTGGCCCTGATCCAGGTACCGAGCGGAGTGAAGGAGAGAACGAGCTGACCCGCGGCGACGACGAGAACCATTATGATGATGAGCACCGGCACGCCGCCAATCGAGCCCGCGATCCCGGCGAACCCGAAGGGTCTCGGAGGCGTCACCGCGTTCGGGCTGATGTAGTTGCCACCGTTGAACAGCAGCGCGATCCCGCGAAATCCCCAGTAGGCACCCAGGGTTACGATAAACGAAGGGATACCGGCCCTCGCCACGAGCAGACCGGCGAGACAGCCGACGCCGATCGCCACTAGAAGCGTAAGGAACAACGCCCACCCGGTCGGTATCGAGTGAAAGACGAAGAGCCAGGCGACGAACATCCCTCCCGCTGCGAGAATGCTCTCCACGCCGAGGTTAATCATTCCAACCAGGACAACGAACGCCTCGCCGACCGCCACGACAATCAGGAAGCTGCTACTCGTCAGAACGGCAGCCCCGTTTCTAACCGTCAAGAAAGAAGGCGATACCAGGGAGGCAACGATAACTGCGAGAATGAGAAATCCAATCGGCCGCCGCATCGCGCCGGGGTTGCCGGTCAGTATGCGTCCGTATCTCCGTAGACGCCGCATTAAGGTCGGGACATGAGCCTCCACCGTCACTTCTGTATTGCTACCCATTAGAACATCTCGTGTATGAGGTCGCTCACTTGGAGGCCTGCGTTTTTCAATATCGTCCTGATCTTGCCATGGAAAAAAACTACGATCCGATCACACACCGCAAGGACATCTTCCAGTCGATGGCTCACGAGGAGAACCGTCTTCCCGTACGATTTCAACTGTCGAATCAACTCGATGACGTCGTCGACCTTCTGCACCGAGATTGCGGCGGTCGGCTCGTCCATGATGATAACGTCTCGCTCGAACAGGAGCGCACGGCCGATAGCGACGACCTGCTGTTCGCCCCCCGAAAGAGTCCCAACGATGTCGCCGGGCTTGATCTTCGTCTTCAGCTGTTTGAGAACCTCAGCGGCGCGCGCCGGCATACTCTTTCGATCGGAGAATACTCCCATTACCCGCCTCTCCTCACCAAGGAACAGATTCTCCCAGACGGTGAGATCGGGCGCCAGCTCGAGTCTCTGATAGATCATCTCGATTCGAAGCCGATTTCGTGCCGTTCTCGGTGTCGTTATCGACACCGGCCTGCCTCGATGCATGAAGGTACCGGAATCCGGCTGGTGAAACCCGGCGAGCAATGAAAGAAATGTCGATTTCCCCGCTCCGTTGTCGCCGATGATCCCGACGACCTCCCCCGGGTAGAAATCGATACTTACACCGGCAACCGCTTCAACGGGCCCGAATGTCTTCACAAGATCGCGGACCGCCAGCAAAGGCTGGCGGTCCTTCCCACTGCTTTCCTGTGAGTTCAGATTCGCAGTTTCGGAGCCCATCGTCTATGAGCCTGAGGTTTGCTTGACCTTGTATTCCTTCGCCGTTCCGTAGGGAAGCGGCGGTATGGACTCAGGCGTTCCCCACGCCGCGATCTTCGAGACATTGCCGGCGTTGACGAGGGTCATCGGAATGATGACATCCCCGTTCTGGTACTTGCTGGACGGCGGAGCGGTCTTGTTCATCAAGTAGTTGTCCATTGCCTCGACGGCCCAGTATGCCTCGACGAAAGGCGCGTGCGTCACCGTGTCTAGCTGTGTGCCGTTCTTGACGGCAGTGAGACTCTCCGGCTGGGCATCTGCCCCGACCACGAAGGCTTGTTTTCCAGGCGTCACGCCGGCGTTCTTCAAGGCAGTAATCGCTCCGAGCGCCATCGCGTCGTTGCCGCAGACGATGAGTTGCACGTCGGGGGACTTCGCGAGAAGGGTGGAAACCATCGTCTGTGCCTTGTCGGTCGCGAAGTTCGCGGACTGGTTGAGGATGATCTTCACGTCTCCGTTGGCTTCGAGAGGCTTAAGCACGTCCATCGCGCCTTTGAGACGACCGATAGTCACACTCGCACCGAGGGTACCTTGAAGTACGGCCACGTGCCACGGGGTGGGCACATTATGCTGCTTCAGATAGTCGACCGCATACTGGGTCTCTTCCTTACCGAGCGTGACGTCGTTGTCACCAATGAAGGCGACCCGCGCGCTGGGATCGCTGACGTCGCGGTCTATCGTTACCACCGGTATGCCCTGCTTCATTGCCTGCTGTGCGGCATTTGTTACCGACTCCTGAATGGTGTTCAGGAGAATTCCCTTCGCACCGGCCGCGACAGCCTCATTGATGTCGGTGATCTCCTGCGAGGCGCTGTTGTTGGCGTTGACGATCTTGATCTTCAGATCGGGATAGTGCGCGGCAGCCTGTTTCACTGCGGAGGCCATCGGGGCAAAGTAGGGATATGCATACCCGGTGAAAATGAAGTAGACGAGCTTCTGCTTGCCGGAGCTGGATTCCTTTTGGCCGTTCGCGAAGACGGAGGCCGTGGAGAGCACTACTGCAAGCGAGATGAAGAATGCAAGAAAGGCAGTTCTTTTCATAGGTGCTTCTTCCTTTGTGCCGGCGACGCTATGTCCGCCCCCGGCACGATTTTTACTATATATACAACAATCGCTGAAAGTCTCGGTTACATGGAGAGGTGCAAGAAGATGAGAATCCCGTTAAAGAGATGGACGGCGGGGAGCCTCCCCGCCGCCCGTCTGAGTGTAGGTGAACGACGAATGATTACGAACAGCCGGTGGTCGATCCACAGGTCTCACACTTGAGACAGGTGCCGTTGCGAACCAGAGTGAAGTGCCCGCATCCCGGGCATGGATCTCCCTCGTAGCCCTGAATCCGCGCGAGACGCACCGCTTTTGCCTGCAGGTTCGCGGTCACTGTTCCCGACGTTCGTGACGACCCGTTCGCCCTGCCCTTTTCCTCAGAGGAGGTCTTTCCAGTGACACTGTCACCTCCCCTGCCGTCGTTTGTCTGCGGCACGGCGGCCGACGTCCCTGCGTTTTCAGTCGCTGCGCCGCTGGTTCCCGTGGAGGTAGACAAGAGGTCTTCGGACTGAACCTGAACGAGGTCTGTTCTTTTCAAATAGGTCAAGGCGAGGTCTCGGAAGATGAAGTCCAGAACCGACGTGGCCATCTTGATATTCTCGTGACCGCGCACGATACCGTTCGGCTCGAATCGCGTGAAGGTAAATGCGTCGACATACTCCTCGAGCGGCACCCCATACTGCAGTCCCAGTGAAACAGCAATCGCAAAGCTATTGAGCAGAGACCGGAAGGCCGCACCCTCTTTGTGCATGTCCAGGAAGATCTCCCCCAACCTCCCGTCGCCGTACTCCCCCGTGCGCAGGAAAAGGCTGTGACCCCCAATCTTCGCTTTCTGTGTGTATCCTGCGCGGCGGGTCGGCAGCGGCTCCCTCCGGCGTTCGCTCGGCGTCACGCGGCTGTGTGGCGCTCCCGCTGCGGCCGCAGCCGAACCGTTTTGCGGCGCACCGGTCTCTTTCGCTTCGCGCTGCGCGGGCTGCTGTGTCTCCTCATCACTCGCGGAGTCCTGTGCCGCCGTGAGAAGCGCGTCTGCAAGTGGATCCTCCCCGGGCATGAGTGAAGAGAGGGGCTGACTGAGCTTCGATCCGTCGCGGTAGAGCGCGATCGACTTCAACATCTTCTTCCACGCCATCATGTGGGCGCCTTCGACGTCCGCAACAGTCGCGGAGGCCGGCATATTGATGGTCTTGGAGATGGCACCTGAAACGAAGGGCTGAACCGCCGCCATCATTTCGATGTGAGCGGGCCATGAGATTGAGCGCGTCCCTTTTCGACCGGCCGGATTGGCAGTGTCGAAAACGGGAAGATGCTCCGGCTTGAGCCCGAGAGCCCCCTCGATCGTCATTGCACCGCAGGCGTAGAGCTCGGCCTCCTCAATCTCCTCTTCGCTGTAGCCGAGGTGCAGCAGAAGATCGAAACCTGGAAGAGAGAAGGTCGCCTTCGGCACCTTCAGAACACCTTTCAGGAAATCTTCGCCTAGTGTGTGTGAGCTGAATGCCGATGAGAGCGACACGCTGTTTTCGAGCGCCTTATCCACACGCCCGAGAACCTCGTCGGTAAAACCGTGTTGACGGAGGCTCTCCGCAGATATTCCCGGTGCCCCCGCGAGGGTTCCCCGCCCGACACAGTAGCGAATGATCTCGTCGGTCTCTTTCTGTGCGTATCCGAGCTTCTTGAGAGCGGGAGGAATCGATCGGTTGATAATCTTGAAGTAGCCGCCGCCGGCGAGCTTCTTGAACTTGACGAGGGCGAAGTCAGGCTCGACTCCGGTCGTGTCGCAGTCCATCACAAGCCCGATCGTGCCCGTGGGGGCGATGGCGGTAACCTGAGCGTTTCGGTAGCCGTGTTTCTCACCGAGCTCGAGTGCCCGATCCCACGATTCGCGCGCCGCCGTTAGCAGGTAGTCGGGGCAGTAGGTACCTTCAATCCCCATCGGGTAGACCGACAACCCATGGTATTCATCTTTCGGAACGTTGTAGGCGGCACGGCGATGATTGCGAACGACCTCGAGCATGTGCTCACGATTTGCCTCATAGCGCGGGAACGGCCCGGCTTCTGCCGCGATGCGAGCAGACTGCGCATAGGCCTCGCCTGAGAGAATTGCCGTCAGCGCGCCGGAGATTGCTCGCGCCTCGGCGCTGTCGTACGGAATCCCCATAACCATCAGCAGGGTACCGAGGTTCGCATACCCAAGTCCGAGTGTTCTGAACTGGTGACTCTTCCATGCTATGTTCTCACTCGGGAATTGAGCCATCACGACCGAAATCTCCAGCACGATGGTCCAGAGCCGGATGGCGTGGAGGTAGTCCTCCACTCGGAAGCGTCCCGACCCCTCGTCGTAGAACTTCAGAAGATTCAGGGACGCCAGATTGCATGCCGTGTCGTCGAGGAACATGTACTCGCTGCACGGGTTGGAGCCACGAATCTCTCCGTCTTCGCGGCACGTGTGCCAATCATTGACCGTAGTGTGAAACTGGATGCCAGGATCGGCGCATTTCCACGCCGCCTTGGCTATCTGGTGCCAGAGGTTTTTGGCCTTGACTCGTCCGCGAGCCTTGCCGTCCGTTCGGCCGATCAGGTCCCAGTCGTCGTCGTCGAGGACCGCACGCATAAAATCGTCGGAGACGCGAACCGAGTTGTTGGAGGACTGACCGCTGATCGTATTGTAGGCCTCGTCCTGCCAGTCCACGGTGTATTTCCGCACGACGCCCGGTTCTTCGCCGTCGGCGACCATCTTCACGATTTGATAGAGCCACTGCCCCGGCACTCCGTTGTCGAAGGCCTCTTTGAGCACCTTCCTCAGCCGTCGGTTTTGAAGCGGGTTCGCATGAACAGCGCGATCGGCCTTCACCTTGCCGTTCGTGGGAGATCCTTGCTGCGTCGAATCGATCTCGGGCCTGTCAACCGCCTCAAGGATCCGCTCGGCATAGCGTGCGAGAACTGCGCTCCCGGTGACCATGGACGCTACTTTGTGTTCCTCGTCCTCTTTCCATGCGATGTACTTCTCGATGTCCGGATGATCGGCGTCCAGAATAACCATCTTGGCCGCTCTGCGAGTTGTACCGCCGCTCTTGATCGCCGCAGCCGATCGGTCGGCGGTCTTGAGAAAGGAGAGCAGACCCGAGGAGACTCCGCCGCCGCTGAGCGGCTCGCCCTCGGCACGCAGCTTCGAGAAGTTGGAGCCGGTACCCGAACCGTATTTGAAAAGGCGGGCCTCGCGGGTAATCAGGCTCAGGATGCCGTCGTCATTTACGAGGTTGTCCTCGATATTCAGGATGAAGCAGGCGTGCGGCTGCGGCCGTTCATAGGCGCTCTTCGCCTTCGCGAGCTTTCCGCTTTTGTGATCTACATAGTAGTGACCCTGCGGCGGGCCGGTGATACCGTAGACATCGTAGAGCCCCGTATTGAACCATTGAGGACTGTTTGGAGCTCCCATCTGGCGCGCAAGCATGAACCGCGTTTCGTCATAGAAGGCTGCAGCGTCATCGCTGCTGCTGAAATACCCTACCTTCTTACCCCATTCAGTCCACGTATGGGCGAGACGATGGAAGACCTGGCGCGCATCATTCTCCCCACCGTTCTTGCCGTCGCCGACAGGTACTCCCGTCTTGCGGAAGTACTTGTGGGCAAGAATATCGGTCGCAATCTGCGACCAACCCGCCGGAACGACAACGTTCTCGTTCGAGAACACAACTGTTCCGTCAGGATTACGAATCTCTGAAGTTCGAACCTCCCAGTCTAGCCCAGCGTAGGGGTCACGTCCCCCCTTCGTAAAGCGGCGCTCGATTTTCAATCTTCCCCTCCCCGTTTTTCCTTTACCTGGTCTATCGCAATATGCCTTCCGGTGCGTCGCGAACCACCGGAGACGACAATTTTCATGATACTCCTATGCCGCAGTTTTCGCAAGATCATGTAGTGTATTTTCGGTAGTTTTTTGAAAAACCTACACCATATCTGGCGTTACCTATCCAATAGCTCGAGACTCACCAATCCTCCCGCGTCGAGGCCGGCCGTCGACCGAAGGGCATCCTGTATCGACCGCGCGCTCCCGGCAAATAGATGGGGATGGTCACGAAAGTAGGCACTCAACTCCGAGGATGTCTCCCCTCCGTCATGCAGAACCGCGGGGCGAAGGCGCCAACGGAAGTAGGGGTCCACCTCGGCAAGCGGCTGCTGCATGAGGTAGGCCTGAAACTCGTTCACCACCAGATAGGGATTCCCTACATCGTATCCCTTGGAACGGAGAAATCGACGAAAGATCTCCTTCTGGTGCGGATCGGCCTCGTCCCAAATCTCGAACACACGGTTTTGGTATTCAGGATGGGTGAAGAAGATTCCGTGATAGCCCTCGTGAGTCAGCAGAATATGCTTCAACGAATAGGAGCCGGTATGTGCAACCGTAATGACGGCCCCCTTTCCCGGCCGGTAGGCTTCCCTTTGTTCAACGATGAGCCCGGAGGAGAGAAGAATCGTGCGCAGGGCAATCTCCTCCGGATTGAGCGTGAAACCCTCCTGAAGCGCGACGGTGTAGAACCGAGCGAGATCTTCGGGACGGTAATCGTGGGCATTCCATCCGTGCCGCCCGGCCAACGCCTCGTTCGACCAGAGTCTACCTACATAGCCGAGCTTCTCGACAAAGAAAGCAAGTCGCGTCATGAATCGTGATTGGACTTCGAGACTCCGAAAATCGATCACGAGGACGGATGGAATGAGGCTCCAAGAGAAGATCTCGTAGCCCTTTTGGCGCCACCACTGCGCCCGGTAGGAAATAATCGTGCCGAAGTCGGCAGGAATGGGAGCCTCTCCGCCCCCCCCTCTGCCCGCCGCAGCTTCGGCCGGAGCGGCCGCGAACCGGCGAACTTGGATCGCACGAATCTCGAAGGAGGGGTCGCTGTATTCGAACCGCAGTTGGCGAGGCGTGAAGCCGCAGCTTGCGGTGTAAAGATAGAGGCGGTGCTCCCCGGGGCGAGTACGAACCCGATATCGGACTACATCATTCCTGTTCGATGCGGTGATAACCACCCGTCCGGATTCCTCGCCACTTGGCCCGGTTGCAGACGGCACGGCCGAGCTCGCCTCTTGGCCGGTCCACCGATAGAGTATCTCGATCTTCGCCTGATCGGCGCCGAGGCCGTCGACGAGTGCGCCGAATCCAACTGTAAGCCTACGATTCGAGCCGTCTGCGGAGACAGCTCCGATGGTGGATACTCCGTCTCGTATGAGCACGCCTTCGGTTTGAAACTCGACCCCCGGATAGTCTTCTCTCACCCCGGCCCCGACTATCCGAAACTGCGAGTCGAAACCTTCCGCCGAGACCCGGAATCCCTCTATGCGACGCTCTGCTTTGAAGGGCACCAAGTAGGTCACCCGCGAGCCCGGAGAGCCTGCCGAGCCGGGCAGGGCTTCTATCGACGGCAGCATTACCGAGACCTCCCGTTTGGCGTCTGATGCTACATCCCGTTCGAGCAGGTGTAGCTGGAAAGGGCCCCCCTGTCCTCGATAGGTCAGCGCGAACACATCGCTCGGCCCCACACGAAGTGGATCAGTCAGCGTAAAAAGCGCGGTCTCCGACCGACCAGCCGGCGGTGTGCCCGTTTGATTCTTGCGGTTTGAGAGTAAGCCGCCCTGACTACCCTTCGGCAACGATGCGCTCGATCGCAGTCCATGCCGTCCGTCGGGTGCGTTGAAGGCAAAATCCTCCACCTCTCGGCTGCAGGCGGCGAGAGCGAGGAACGTCGAGAGTGCAGCAACCGTGGCACCGAAGCGTAGACAAGACGACGTCACGCTCGCCTCTACGACATGCGTACGATGCTGGCGGCCATGTGCTCGGCAATCTCTCGTTTGCGTGCGGGGGTGAAGTCGGGATCGTCCGCGAGAAACGACTCGAACCGTGCTTTGAAATGCTCGGGGAGCATCGGCAACGAGGTGACCCGCTCATAGAGCAGCCGGCCCGAGGGCTCGAAGCGATGATTGATCACGAAGAGAATGCTGCAAACGCTCTTGATGAACCCGGCAGCGGAGATCAAGGAGAAGAGTATATCCTGCCTCACGACTCCCGCCGCATAGTCGCTCAAGTAGTGTTCCATCGTTGCGCGCGACGAAGCGGCGAGAAGGGCCCAAAAAGAATCGGGAAGGTTGCCGAGTGAGGACCGAGTCTTCTTGATCCAGTCGGACTTCGCAGTGAGTATAGAACCATTCTCGAGACGATAGAACATGTAGGTCCCCGTCTGCCGGAAGACCCAGAGATTCTTTTCGATCTTTCCGAGGATATCGTCGATTCTCGCCATGTCCTTGTATTCGATGCGAACCGGGAGACCGTCGATGAGAAAACGGTCTTTCGCCGCCACGCTCGATGACTCGAAAGCTCCGGCGTCCGTGAACAGCTTCCTTCGCTCCTTCTCGTCGGGCAAAGAACCTCGGTAGTAGACGTCGAGACTGAAAAAGAAATAGGGGTCGACGAGATCGTCGCCAACGATCTCCGCGAGCGTTATGCTGTCTACCCCGTCCAACTGGGACAGTCGGGCGGACAGATCCTCGGACATCCTTTCGACTTTCCGTTTCATGCGGCGAACAGCCCCCTTCCCTTCGCCGCCTATAGTATCACAGTACACTGTCTAAAGTAAGGAGTTTGTGCCATGATCTGCGAGATGGAAGGGACGACCAGCTTCCTAATCGGTATCTATCCGCCCAGCAACATAGAGAGAACGCTTTTTGAGGTCAAAGAATCTCTTTTTCGCCGTTTCTCCACGGTGTCTGCAGTTGCGCTCGGGCCGATTCTCCCTCTCGGCTATGTAGACGTCGCGCCTCCGGAGCCTGATCCGGTAACCCTTCCTCGAGGAATCGTGTTGAGCACCGGCGAATGGGTTTTCGCCGAAGAGACATTCTTCCTCGAGGCCCACCCGCGGAATCAGCTCGAGGAGTTGGCGAAGAGCCTCCCGCAGACAAGCGGGCAGAGCGGGCAGAGCGCGGCGCGGGGCAAATTGTCTGCCACTACGGGAGGCCCCGTCCCGGTGTATCCAGGCTTCTTTCTCTCCTGCATGCGAGAGCTGTCATCGTCCCACCGGTGGAGAGAATTGCCGAATGACAACAGGGAGCCTGTTGACGAGCGGACGGATCCGGCGCGAGGGAAGGACCTCCTCGCATTCTTGAAGAACCCTCCGCGGATGAGGTGGACGGGGTCAATTCTCGCCTGCTGGTGTCTTCGGTATGTCTCCTCGGGTTTCTGGTGGGATTCATTCGAATGCGAAGAAATCTGGAGTACGCGGCTACGGAAAGGCGAGGATGGGGAATCTACGAGGTCGGGTCTTCGGTACTGACGACGATTCGATTTCGGCCGCTTTCCTTCGCCTCGTAGAGGGCATAGTCGGCGGCCGCGCCCATTGCGGCTGCTTGCTTGATTTCCGGAAATGATGCGACTCCGCAGCTGAAGGTGACAAAGAACTCCTCGCCCTCGGCCTGCTGCCGGATATGGGAGAAGTTCTCGCGTATCTCGTTCATGATGGAGGCGGCGGTCTCAGCCCCGGTGTTCAATAGAATAATGCCGAACTCCTCGCCACCATAGCGCCCTATGATATCAGTCCGTCGCAGCCGCTCCTGAAGAAGCCGCGAGAGACTCTTGAGCACCCCGTCTCCGGTCAGGTGACCGTAGGTGTCGTTCACATTCTTGAAATGGTCGACGTCAATCATCGCGAAGCTCACGGGGGCGTCCATTCGCTCCGCACGCATCACCTCACGGGCGAGGTTCTCTTTGAGATTCGTGTGATTCAACAGGCCGGTCAGTGAATCCCTTTCCATGAAGTAGCGAATATTCCGAGTGCGCGCCGCCCGGGTGGTGATCGAAAGTACGAGATGTTCCGGTTTGATAGGTTTCGTGAGGAAATCGTCGCCTCCGAGCCGAATGGCCGCTAGCTGCCGGTCCATGTCGGTCTCCACCGAGAGAAAGACAATCGGAATGCTCACGAAGGCTTCATGCTGCCTGATAATGGACGAAAGCTCCATGCCATTGCAGCCGGGCATGTACATGTCCATCAGGACGAGCTCCGGTTTTGCCTCGTTCAACACTGAGATTACCCGCTTCGGATCGAGCGCGACAGAGGTGATCATACCCGCCTGCTGGAGGACGAGCGCATAGTAGGCCACCTGTTCGGGGTCGTCGTCGACTATGAGAATGTGATAGGGAACACTCTCCTTCTGAGCAGTCAGGGATTCGATCCGATCGATGAGCTTGCCGACATCGAAGGGCTTGAGGAAGAAGGCATCCCCTCCCGAACGGACGACGTTCAGGCGCGTTTCGAAATCGTCCTTATCCGACATGAATATCAGGCTGATCGCCTCTTTGTGCTCTTCTTTCAAGTGGGACAAGAACTTCTGCGCATCAGGCCACTCTTTGAGGATCACAGTGTTGATGATGACCAGACGGCGATGGTCGGCATCGAGCTCGTCGGCGAGCTCCTCGAGACGTTCAATCGAATGTATGGCATATCCGAAATAGCCGAGTTGTCTGGTGAGATCTTTGGCCACTTCCTTGTCGTGCTCGAAGAGATAGACACTTTTCTTTGTTTTGGCCATGCGGCGTTTCGGAGCGGCCGGCCGATCGGCAGCGGCATCTTTGGCCTTCTCCGGGTCCTTCTTCTTGCTCAAGGCTTCGACCTCACTGAGATAGTGTTGGATCTGCGCTTGTTCTTCATCTGAGAGCTCACGCTCTTCTTCGAGCACCTTGTCAATCATCGACTCGAGTTGTTTCGACTTCTTGGACAGCCCGTCATACCCAAAGGTCGCACCGGCACCCGCCAGGTTATGGGTTTGCACTCTGAGGGCCGTGAGAGCTTCCCTGTCCCCAGGATTCTCGCGCACTTTCCCCGCTGCAGATGTAATATCAATCAGCCTCTCACCTAGCTTGTTCTGAAAATCCCTAGCAAGAGCGGCTAATTTGTCAGACAGCGCCGTTGGTGACCTCCCGCCCCTCTCCCGAAGGAGAACCTGCGTTGGTTGGATTTACTATAAAGGAATTGAGCTCGTTGTGCAACAAAACTTATCTCCGCTCCCCGCAGCGTGGCGGTGCAAGCGGCAATTGGCTCACCTCGCCGCGTTGCACACGCCCGCCGCACCGGGTATAGTGAGCTTCGAGGTCAAATGAAACAGTTCCGGGCTCGCGTCCGATCGAATCGCAACATAGCCAAGGACTACTACGAGATGGTGTTTGACTGGCCCGAGTCGGCAGAGTCGCCGCTGCCGGGACAGTTCATCTCGGTCAAGAGCTTCGGAACTGCCGACCTGATCCTCAGACGGCCCTTCGCGATCTCTGCTTTCGAGACCGCCGACGGTTTCGCAGCCATTATCTATCAGAAACGCGGAAAAGCGACGAGCATGCTGGCGGCGACGGATCCCGGTGAGTTGGTCGACCTCGTTGGCCCACTCGGGAACAGCTTTCCTCTGACGCAGGAGCTCACTTCGCTGCTGGTAGGCGGCGGGGTCGGACTCGGGCCGATAGTCTTTTTGGGGAGCCGGCTCGCCTCACTGAGACTGCGGCCGACCGTTGTGCTCGGTTTTCGTGACGCCTCGTGTGTACCAACGGACTACGTTGGAGCACTTCGATTCGAGCCGGTGGTCTGTACCGACGACGGGAGTGTGGGTTTCCACGGAACGACCGTCGACTGGTTGAGAGCACACGCGGCCGAGGGCCGCGATCCTTTCGCGAGAACGTCGGTCTACGCATGCGGGCCGAACGCGATGATGTCTGTCTGCAGCGACTTCTGCGAACGGCTCGGGCTTCCATGCTGGGTTTCGATGGAACAGATCATGGGGTGCGGTGTGGGAGCCTGTGTGGGATGCGCTATCCCGGTCAACGGGAGCGAGCGATTCGCACGCGTATGCACCGAGGGGCCGGTCTTCGAAAGCCGGGCGATACAATGGGAGCAAATTCAATGATCTCAACAACAATAAACGGGCTCGATTTGTCGCTCGAAATCCGAGGGAAAACGATGAGAAATCCGGTGGGTGCTGCGTCCGGAACGATCGGCTACGGAAGCGAATACGAAGGATTGATCAACCTCGACAGATTGGGTGCTCTCTATACGAAGGCAGTCACGCTTGAGCCGCGGCCCGGAAACGACGCTCCGCGCATCGTGGAAACGCCCTGCGGCATACTCAACTCCATCGGTCTCGCGAACGTCGGAGTCGAGCGGTTCCTGACAGAGAAGCTGCCCTACTTCGAATCCCTCGAGTGTGCCGTGGTCGCGAACATCGCAGGAGCGAGCGCCGAGGAATACCTGGAGGTTGTCTCACGACTCGAAGCGAAGGCGGGCAATTGCCTCTGGGGATATGAAATCAACCTCTCCTGCCCCAACGTGAAGGAAGGCTGCATGGTGTTCGGCACGGAGGCGAGCCAGGTGGAGCTCCTGACTCGTGCTATCCGAGAGCGTACGACGAAACCCTTGATTGTGAAGCTTACACCGAACGTCACCGACATAGCCCTGATGGCTCGTGCGGCCGAAGCAGGGGGGGCGGACGCGGTAAGCTGCATCAATACCCTCCTCGGCATGGTTATCGACGTCAACAAACGGCGACCCATCCTTCCCGGCGGAACCGGTGGTCTATCCGGTCCGGCAATCCTTCCGGTTGGTGTGGCCGCGGTGTATCGAGTATCACGCGCGATCGAAATCCCGGTCATCGGCATCGGTGGAATCGCAACCGCCGAAGACGCCTTGCAGTATCTTCTGGCCGGAGCCTCTGCAGTCCAAATCGGTACGGCCAACTTCGCCGATCCTTCGACCGCGGAGAAGGTGCTCGAGGGTGTGACGGCCTACGCCGCGAAGCAGGGATTCGAACATATCTCGGCCTTCCATGGCCACTTCGAGTAGGAAACGAACGAATGGCAGTCCCGCGGCCGGTTGCTCGAACAGAACACCTCTATCCGACTGATGTTTTCTCGATTGCGCTTGCGCTGGTCTTTGCTGTTCTTTCATTCTTGAACTTGGGAAAGGTAGACGAAGGGCTGCTCGGATTGACGGTCGATCGCGAGCTCCTTTACGGGACCATCTTCCTTATCGTCAGCCTGATGCTTCCGTTTCTCTTTCGACTGGTCAATCCACTGGAGCACCGAGTAGTGCAATTCTTGAGGCTCTTCTATCCTCAGGCTCTCTACCTGCTCTTTTATCACGAAGCGATCGCTCTGTCTCAGCTGTTCTACGGGGGTAGAAGCCTGGACGCGGTATTCGCCCGAGGAGACATGTTCATATTCGGCTTTCAGCCTTCAATCCGTTTCCACCAGGTCTTCGGAAACGTGGCAATAATAAACGAGCTCTTCTTCTTCGGCTACTTCTCCTTTTTCAGCCTGATGACCGTCGGATGGTGGATTCGCTACGCAAAGGGTGACATCTCGGCCGCCGTCCGCGCGTTGTCGATCGTGACCTTGTCGTTCTACACCCTGTATCTCTTCTACGCGTTCTTCCCCGTCGAAGGGCCGAAGTACTACTTCGTCTCGCTTCATCGGGAATGGTACGGCCATTTCAAAGGATATCTCTTTACGCCGCTCCTTCAGTACCTCTTCGACAACGTCAACCTCGCCGGAGCCGCCTTTCCCTCTTCGCACGTGGTCATTTCCACCATCTCGCTGCTGCTGAACCGACGCTACAACAGGCGGCTTGCCGCCTTTTTTCTTCCGCTAACTGTTCTCCTCTATTTCTCGACCGTGTATCTCTTCGCGCACTATGCGGTGGATATCATCGGGGGCCTGATCGTGGCTGGGATATTCTGGTGGACTGTCCCGAATTTGCTCGATGCGTTGCAGACTGGATTGGAGCGGTGTGACTCGGCGTTCGCTCGAGTCTTTCGGCTGCCGCCAATCGCGGGCCTGAACATCCCCCACGAGCAACTACCATAATCGAGAACGGCGAGCGCGCCCGATCTCCAGGCTGCCTACTCCTGCTACGCGAGGTGAAAACCAGTGGTCGCCGTCTCGACCGCCTCAAACACTCGGTAACGATCCGGGTCGAACGGGAAGTCCCAACATCCGCGACGGTGAATTGTACGCCCGCCGAACCCGGTCTTGAATCGATACAGCCCGTGCATCGGATGGTCCGGTTCGTTGTTCGGTGGAATGCCGTGAAAGTCGTATGTGGTGCATCCGGTACTGCGGGCCCAGCGAATAGCCTCCCACTGGAGTCGATAGGCGGGCATCATGCGACGAAACTGGTAGTCGGTGGCTCCATAGAGATAGACAGCGATGTCCCCCTCTGCTGCAACGATGATGCCGCCCAGGAATACGTCTCGATGCTCAGCCACCAACAGCTCTACACGCGTTCCGTTCTCAGGTTCCTTTGCAGCAAGCCCGAGAAGCGAGCCGAAATACTCGAGATCCGCAGCGACGATCCCCTTTCGCCGCGACGTCTCACGATAGATCGAATACCACGCAGCAAGGTCACCCCAACCGCCGCGACGGACCGTCACTCCCCGCCGCTCCGAGAGACGGATGTTGTATCGGGTCTTCGGTTTCATTGCCGCAAGTAGCTCATCGTCATCACAGTGCAGCTCGAGCTGAACGGTGTCCGGGGGTTGGACGTCGGTCGGCGACTTCCGGAGGTTCCAGTCATCCGTGCCGAAGTTCATACGTATTTCCCGAACCCGGTGCGGCGGAGGATCTTCGGCTTGCGCATCCGAGTAGGGAGACTCCCATGTGAGATCGTATCGGACGAAAATGCACTCCGGCCCGACCTCCGATCGGAGCTTCTGAGACAGCCCCTCGAGGAAAGGGCCCTGAAGCTCCGACTCGAGCTCGATTTCCGGACCGAAGGGCACGTAGAGATGAGGATACCGGTCCGTCGTAGGGCGGCAGAGCGCCAATAGATCACCGTCGCCGAGCTCGGAGGCAAACGAGAATGCGCGAGGCCTCCAGCCCGTGTGACGTTTCACACGACCCCATAGGGGACTCTGCAGTGGGTTGTTCGGCTCGGCTATTGCGTCTATCCGTTTCGGCTCTACGCTGACGTCCAAATCGATCTCCGAAACCACCATACCGACACGGCCCGCTCCTGTAAAGTCAATACGACCGAATGGCCGTCCGAGGTACACCTTTCCTCTTTTTTGCATTTGTCCGGCAAATCGTTACAATAACGTTAGAGGGCACCCAGCAACCGATCCGGTCAGAGGTGGTTCCACGTGGAAGCTGAATACAGGTTTGGACTCCAGAGACGTGTCGGCATTGTTCTTGTCGCCGCATCTTTGATTCTAGCGGCGGTAAACGCCTCGCTCCTTGCGCTCGGGTATCGTCGATCGCCTGCGGAAATCGTTCGGGATCCTTCTGTCTATGGTCTAGTCCTCATCGCTTTCTTCGCTGCGCCGACAGCCGGCTTCAATCTGGGGGCCGCCCGAGTAATGCAGGTGGTGATCTTTCTCGGGACCGGACTGGCGATGTTGATCGCTCAACCAGAGGGGAGCCTCGGCGGGCTCGTCTTCTACCTCTACAGTATGCTCCTCGCGATCCGCTATGGTTATTTTGCCAAGAAGAGGTATCTGAAGTTCGGTATTGCGCTGACCCTCGTCGCGTTCGCAGCGGGGACACCCGCAATGCACAGACCGGTAATCAGCACAGTTGTGGGGATAAATGTTGGATTGGCCGTGGCCTGCTTCTTCTACCTGTACTGGGCAATCTTTGCGGAAGAGATCGACCGATACAAGCTCGAATCCGAACGCCTCAAGCGAGAGGCCATCTCCAATCAGGTCTTCGTTCGATTCGGCAAGAACATCGCCGGCATCGTACACAACGTGAAGTCGAAGCTCATGTCGATAGAGGGATTCAACGATCTCATAGCCGACGGCGTGGCAGAGAACCGAGAAGGAACCGGGGACTACGCGACGCTCCAGCGGCGCGGTATCCAGCAAATCCACGACATGATCGACGGTCTGCTCCTAACCGTGCGATCCTACCAGCGCATCGATGCCGAGCTCTTTGCGTTGGGTCAGCTCGTACGCGGAGCGGTTGAGATGCTTCGGGCCAACCGCGACATCCGCTCGGGAGTTCGGATCGATCTCGATCTCTGCGAGAACGACGACATCTTCGCTTCGCCGCTTTCGGTAATGCAGGTACTTGATGCACTGCTTCAGAACGCCTGGGAGGCAATGCGTTCGAGGGATGACCGCAAGATACGCGTCAGCACTCGCATCGACCACGACTTCATCGTCTGCTCCATCGAAGACCGTGGTGAGGGGCTCCCGTTCTGCACGCCGTGTGAATATGACAATTGTCTCGCCTGCCCTCATTTCGAAATCGGGCGCTCCAGCAAGTCCGACGGATCGGGAATAGGGGTCGCGCATGCCCGAATGCTGATTCGAGAATTGGGCGGCAGGTTGAAATACAAGAGCACCGAAGGTGTGGGAACAACCGCGGAGATTTGGTTTCCGAGACCCGAAGATTGACATCGCATCTCCATTGCCATAGATTGAAGCCACAATGGATCTAAAACGACTCATTGCACACTGGCAGGACGAGGGAGAATCGGCCTACCTCTATAAGATTCTCGCCTCGCTTGAAACGACGGATCGACGCAGGCGTATATTCACGCAGCTTGCAGAGGTCGAGCTTCGACACCAGAAAACCTTCCTCAAAATGATAACGGACAGGGGCGGCACGGTCGGTGACTGGAAACCGGGTTCTCGTGCACGTTTGCTGGGGTGGCTCGCGAAGCACGGGAATGCCGCGGCGGTGCTCTCCCTACGAATCTCGGACGAAGCCAGGGAGGTCCGAGGCTACCTCGGCGAAACCAAGTCCTCCGAGGAGGACGACCTCGTCTCGAATCAAAGAGGAATAGCTCGCGAGGAAGCACACCACGCAGAGGTGCTTACCGAGCTCGCCGGCCGCGGACATGAGCCGTGGCACCAGGGCAATACCGGAGGATTCCTCAGAAACGTCATCTACGGTTTCAACGACGGCCTCACCGCAAACTTCGGACTGGTCATGGGCGTCCTCGGCGCTGAGGTTCAGGGGGCTGTCGTTTTGCTGTCAGGTCTCTCCGGGCTCGTCGCAGACGCCCTTTCGATGGGCGGAAGCGGCTATCTCGCCGCGAAGAGCGAGCAGGAGGTCTGGGACAACGAGATCGCGATGGAGCGAGAGGAAATCGAGCTGATGCCCGATGTCGAGGAACAGGAGCTCGCGCTCCTTTACGAGGCAAAGGGCATGCCCAGAGAGGCCGCCCGCGAAGCGGCCGCCCAGGTGATGTCCGATCCCGAGATTGCGGTCCAGGAAAAGGCCCGTGAAGAGCTCGGCATCAGCGGCGAGGCAACGCCTCCTCTTCGAGAGGGAGTCGTGACAGGTACCGCCACCGCGCTCGGCGCCCTCATCCCGGTCGTTCCATTCTTCTTCGGTTCCGGGGCGGTGGCGCTTTGGATCGCCTTCTCGATCAGCATGCTCTCACACTTCCTCGTAGGCGCGGCGAGGAGTATCTTCACCGGTCGGGGCGTTTTTCGCAGCGGGTTCGACATGTTCGTCGTCGGACTCGGCGTTGCGGGCATCGGCTATCTCGTCGGAGCCCTCATAACCGGACACCTCTAACTCCCGCCCCCTCTTCCGTCGCCGGCGCCGCGCCGGCGACTGTCCGGCAGTCCTACCAGAGGTGATGAACCCCCTTCTTGATGCGGCTCTCATAGATCTTTTCCACCCCTTTCATCTGGGCATCCGTCAGCGGAGGCAACTCGGCGGCCGCCAGGTTCGAGATCACCTGGTCCGGCCTCGAAGCACCGGGGATGACGCAGCTTACTGCGTCGAACATGAGCACCCACCGAATCGCCCACTGGGCAAGCGTCCCCTCAGTTCCGAAGAGACCCTTGAGCTCTTCGACGGCCGCGAGGCCCATCTCATAATCCACACCCGAGAACGTCTCTCCCTTGTCGAACGCCGCACCTTCGCGGTTGAAGTGGCGGTGATCACCCTCACCAAACTGAGTGTCTCGAGAGAACTTACCCGACAGCAAACCGCTCGCGAGCGGCACTCGCACAATGACACCGATGTTGCGCTTCTTCGCCTGCTCGAAAAAGAGACCCGAGGGCCTCAGTCGGAACATGTTGAAGATGATCTGGACCGTCGACACATTCGGATACTCGATCGCCTTCAACGCCTCTTCGACCTTCTCCACGCTCACCCCGAGGTTCTGAATCTTCCCCTGGCTCTTGAGCCTGTCGAAGGCCTCGAATATCTCCGGTCGGTAGTAGACCTCGGTCGGCGGACAATGGAGCTGGATCAGATCGAGTGTTTCGAGCTCCATGTTCCTCAGGCTGTCTTCGACAAAGCCTGTCAACCGTTCCGGCGTATAGCCGACCGAGACGTGCGGTGAGATTCTACGCCCGCATTTCGTAGCAATGTACACCGGCTCCTTGCGAGCTCTCACTACCTTCGACACGGCTTTTTCGCTCAACCCGTCGCTGTAGACGTCGGCGGTATCGATAAAATTGACCCCGCCGTCGATAGCGTTGCCGATGATTTTCTCCGCCCCCGCCTCGTTGAAGGGCTGTCCCCACTTGCCGCCGACCTGCCAGGTTCCCAGCGACACCTCCGAGATTTTGAGTCCTGTCTTTCCAAGTTTCCGGTTCTTCATGCTTTCCTCCGAGCTCTTTATTATTTCCGGGACGTGTAGTACATTTACTGTAGCAAATCCCGGATCTTTATTCAAAACGTCCTAAAGCTGAAAGTTATCTCAAAGCTGTCGCCCGTCGGCCCCTGCGGAGCATCGATCGCGCTAGGTATGCAGGTCGCCGGCGGCACTCTCCCCCATACGGGAGCAAAAGGACGGTCGATGCAACAGGTAATCGAGGAGATCCTCAAGATCGAGGACGATTGCGCAAAGCGCCTCGACGACGAACGAAAGGCGTTGGACGGACGGCGTGCCGAGATCGAGTCGGAAAACACGAAGCGAGTTCAGTCATTTCGTGAGCGGGCGGAGGCGGAAGCGGCGGAAAAGCTCCGAGAATACCAGGCTCACCTTCAACTTCAGACCGAGGCAGAGATTGAACGCGCCCGAGAGAAAGCCGAGCGCGATTTCGCTTCGAACCAAGAGCTGCTCGACAAGATAGTCGGGAGGATTGTCGAGCTCGTAGTCGGGAGCGAAAGATAGGAGAAGGTCGACAAGAGCGATCCCGCCCCGAAATCGACAACCGGTTGCCTGTTGCGCAAAAAAAGGAAGGGACATGGCCGGCCACGTCGGCAAATACGCTTATATCAACGCAAAGCTGCGCGCGCGTCTCAGCACCATGCTGCCTGAGGAATTCTTCGAACGCATGGAGGGCTCATATTCCCTCGCTGATGCCGTTGCGCTTCTCAAGGACACACCCTACGAGAGTCTCGCCGAGGTCTACGATCGGACAGGCGACCTCAAAGCGGTGGAACTTGAGCTCCTCGGAAAGGAGATCGGACTCTACCGAGATCTCAATCGACAAGCCGACGAAAGCGTGCGGGAGCTTATCGTCGCGATCGAGCTGAGATACGAGATACAAGTACTCAAGCACGCCTTCAGGCTCTGGTTCGACCGAACGATCCGCGGCCGTTCGATCGACGAAAGCCTCGCCTACGTCTACCGCGAGCCGATCTGTTACCCCGTCGACATCGACGCGATTATCGGCGCTGGAAGCATCGAGGAAATCGCTACCGATCTGCGAAAAACCCCTTATGGCGAGATCGTCTCGGAGCGAGGGAACGAGGTGGTGACGAAAAGGACCCTCTTTCCAATAGAGACTGCGCTCGACCGATTCTTCTTCCGGCGCCTCCTCGAGCAGTTTCAGCACCTCGATCGACAGGACAGGGAGATCGCCAACAGGCTTATCGGCGTCCAGATCGATATCGAGAACATCAACCGCCTCGTTCGATTCAAGGAGGCGTACCGACTTCCTACTGAGGAGATTGCTGCTGATTTGATACCTCAGGGACATAGGCTGGGACCGAAAACGATCGATTCCATCCTTCAGTCGGAAGACAGCGGTGACCGAATTACCGAGATCTTGGGCGGAGAGTATCCGGAGCTCGCTGCGATCATGTCCGGGACTCGGCCATCGAGCCAAGTTCCGGCAAGGCTTCTGCTCATAGAGCGAGTCCTCGAAGAGGTCCTCTCGATTGAGATCAGACGAGTTCTGGCAGGATACCCGTTTACGATTGGAATCGTCATCTCATATTTCCTCCTCGCTCAAACCGAAACCAGACGAATACGCTCGATCCTCAACGCGAAGTTCTACGGGCGAACAGTTCGTCAGACATCGGGGTCCTTATGATCTTCACCGAACGGATGATCCATCTCGTTGCCATAGTGCTGGAACGGGACAGCGACGCCGCAACCAAGGCGCTTCTCGACGAGGGAGTTCTCGATTTCGTCGACCTTCGCCGCCTGCCCGGCACGTGGAACGAACGTATCAAGACGGTCAAACCACGGCTTGCCGGCTCCAGTCTCACCGAGCTCAGGAAGCGAATCGAGACAATCATGGTTCAGGCCGATTTGACGGTCGATGCCACCTCGCGGCTCGAGGTGTCACGGCTCTCTCCGGTATCGCTCGAACGAACGAAGGAATATCTTGATTCGACGAACGCCGAGCTTCAGGAGATACGTGACCAACAGAAGAATATCCAGGACGACGTGGGACGGCTCTCCGAGATGGAACGTCAGCTCACCCTCTTCGGGGATCTCGGCTCAACTATACGGGCTCAATCGCGATACTCCTTTCTCAATCTCGATGCCGGTTCCATGCCGACCGCACAGCTCGCCCCACTGCAGGCCGCGCTCGAGGGCTACCCGCAAGTCCTCCTCAACTACGAAAGCACGGTGGAAGATCGCGATCGCACCTCGGTACTGCTCATCTCGCTGCGCCGAGACAAATCCTCGATTACACAGATTCTGAACAGGTTCGAGTGGCAATCGATCGAGCTCGGACGCGATGCGCCGGTTACGGGGGAATTGGACAGCGAGCGGGCACTGAGCGAGGTTCGTTCGAAAATCGAACGCCTTACTGAACGGCAGAACGAGCTGCGCGGGGAGCTCAGAAACAGAGTGATGGCGAAGCGTGAGGAGCTCGAGGAGATGTGGGCAAACCTTCGGATGAACGAGCTTTTCTCCACAATCCAATCCAACTTCGGACGAACCGACAACACCGTGCTTTTCTCCGGCTGGCTCCCCGAATCCAAACGAGACTCTCTCGAGGAGAGCCTCCATGGGGCGGTCGGCAACCGGTGTTACATGGAATGGAGCAAACCGGAATCGGTGACTCGAGGGTCGAAGGAGCTTTCGATTCCAGTCAGGTTGAAGAACCCGAGAGTACTGGCACCGTTTCAGATGCTCGTCGAGAACTATGCCGTTCCGGAATACGGGACGATCGATCCAACACCCCTTGTCGTCATCGCCTACCTCATCATGTTCGGACTGATGTTCGCCGACGCCGGCCACGGGTTGATTTTGGTCATCACCGGTATTCTCGGAATGCTCTTGTTTCGCAAACGCGAAAAAAGGGGTCTCTACAACCTCTCGGCCCTCGTCGTCTGGTGCGGATCGGCCTCGGTTGTAACGGGTATCTTGGTAGGCTCCTATTTCGGGATGCGGTGGTTTAATCCCATCTGGATTGATCTCGACGCTTTGGTCATGGGACACAATCCGACGAGAGGCTACGTCACGAGCATCTTTGGGGTCTTGAAGATCACGATCATCTTCGGGATTACGGTCATAGGAATCGGACTGGTGCTGAACTGGATAAATCTCATCAACAAACGCCGTTGGTTCAAGCTCTGCTTCGATATCGGTGGTCTGCTCGGCAGCTGGATGTACGCGGGTGGAATCTGGGTTGCCTGGTTCTACGTTCGTCATGACTACCGGCAGCTGCCCGACCCGGCAGCCATCTTCCTTCTCCTCGGGATTCCCGCGCTGATTCTACTTGTCAAACCACCGCTCGAGTTTCTGCTGAAGCGGCGCGAGGGGGGAAAGCGCTTCGGTCCATTTACCATCGTGGACTTCCTCATGGGCTATGTCGTGGAGCTGCTCGAGATTTCCACACGCTATCTCTCGAATACCCTCTCCTTCATGCGTGTCGCCGGACTCGGGATCGCGCATGTGAGTCTCATGATTGCCTTCTTCGACATTGCGCGACTCGCGGGGGGAGGAGGAATCAACATCTGGTCGATCGCTGTACTGCTGTTCGGAAATCTCCTTGTTCTGGTGCTGGAAGGCCTGTCAGCAGGAATCCAGGCCCTCCGTCTCAATTACTATGAGTTCTTTTCGAAATTCTTCAGCGGCACCGGGAAGGCCTACGCGCCGATATCCCTCCGGGCACGCAATTAGGAGGTCATCTGTGAACAATCATCAAAAGAACTTCAAGCGACGGGTTTCCGCAAGCATCATTATGCTCACGACGGCGCTCGTTCTATTTGGTTTCATTTCGGTGGGCAGTGGGTTCGCCCAGGAACGGCAGGTTGCCGTGGCAAAGACGATATCTCCCGAACAGGCGGAGGTTTCCAAATTCGGTTTGGTAGCGGCAGCGCTGGCATTCGGACTCGGCGCGGTCGGAGCCGGCATCGCAATAGGCAGCGTCGGCGCTGCGGCGATGGGCGCAATAGCGGAGAAGCCGGAGATGGCGAGCCAAGCGCTGATCTTCGTGGCGCTCGCAGAGGGGCTCGTCGTGTTTGGGTTCGTCACGGCGCTGATGATCCTGGGAAGGATATGACCGGGTTGCCGAGATCAGACAACGACCGATCGACACCTGTGGTGACTTCCGAAGCACGAGAAGGAGCCGATGAACTATTTCATGATAGGCGATGAGGACGCAGTCCTCGGGTTCGGAATGGTCGGTGTCCAGGGCCGCGTCGCGCGTACCCCGGAGGAGGCCGACGCGGCCTTCAAGGTCGCTCTCGAAAACCAGGATGTGGGCATCGTCATCATTACCGAACGAGTTGCCGAGCTCATCAGACCTCTCGTCGACGAATACGTATTCACTGAGGAGTTTCCCCTCCTCGTAGAGATCCCGGACCGCGGAGGTCGAATAGAAGGACGCCCCGGGCTACGAGAGATGGTCAACCGAGCAATAGGAATCACGCTATGAAACCCGAAACTGAGCTTATCCGGGGAATCGAGGAACAGACCGAAAAGGAGATACTCACGCTTCGCGAAGAGGCTGAACGCCTCGAGCGCGACCGCACGGCGAAGGCGGACATCGAGATCGAGGCAACCAGACGTGAGATCGACGAACGAGTCGAAACCCAACAGCGCCGCATCGATAGGGCGGCGAAAGCGGCAGTTGCGACGGAATGTCACAAGATCGCCCTCGAAGCGAGAGAACGGTTTTTCGATCAAGTCTCCGAGTCGGTTCTGGAGCGCCTGCGTGAGCTCACCGGAAGCGAGCGCTACGGCGATATTTTGAAAAACTGGATCGTAGAGGCGGCGATTGGGTTGGCTGCGGAGAAAGCGATGGTCAGTTGTTCCCCTCCGGAACGTGATCTGTGCAGAAAAGCTCTTCCTGCAGCAGTGAAAGAGGCGAGCGAGCTGATCGGGCGAAAGATCGACCTCGCATTGAGTGACACGGATGCGCGTGGAGGTCAGGGGGTCGTTCTGACCGCCGCTTCCGGCCGAACCGCGTTCAACAATCAGGTCCGCACTCGTATGCTCCGCCGTGAAACGGCAATCCGCAGGATAGTCTACGAAGAGCTGGCCCGCGCCGCGGAGGACGCGCCGATCGAGAATCCGCAACGAAGGGAGAGTGGACGGAACGATGGGTGAACGAATAATCGGCAGGGTGCGCCGCGTCAACGGGCCCGTTATCGAAGCAACCGGCATCGAAGATGCAATGATGCTCGAGTTGGCATACGTCGGAGAGGTCCGGCTCGTAGGCGAGACGATCAAGCTCGAGGGTGATCGTGCCATCATTCAGGTGTACGAAGACACGACCGGCGTCCGGCCCGGCGAGAACATCTACGGCGCGGGGATGCCGCTGTCGGTCGAGCTCGGCCCGGGACTCATCGGCACGATCTACGACGGCATCCAGCGCCCTCTCGAGAAGATCCTAGCAAAAACGGGTCAGTACATCGAACGCGGCGTCCAACTGCCTCCGCTCGACCTGGAACGACGCTGGCATTTCGTACCGGCCGATCCGGTACCGACCGAGGTCAGCCCAGGTGCTGCCATAGGGACCGTCCAGGAAAGCGAGCGCGTGCTTCATCGCATCCTCGTTCCTCCCGCGCTCGGCGGGACTCTCCGTACGCTGTCTGCTGAAGGCGACTATACGGTCGAAGAGCCAATCGCGGTGGTCGAGACCTCCGACGGAGCACGCCAGATCACGATGGCGCAGCGCTGGCCGATACGGATTCCCCGACCGATCGGGGAACGGCTGCCCTTGAGTCTGCCGCTCATTACCGGGCAGCGGGTCATCGACACGCTTTTCCCGGTCGCAAAGGGCGGGACCGTTGCGATACCCGGCGGATTCGGCACCGGCAAGACAATGACACAGCACGCAATCGCCAAGTGGTGCGATGCCGACATCATCGTTTACATCGGTTGCGGAGAACGCGGCAACGAGATGACGGACGTCCTTACGGAGTTTCCGAAGCTGGTCGATCCGCGTACCGGCCGAAGCCTCATGGAACGGACAATACTCATTGCGAACACCTCGAACATGCCGGTCTCCGCGAGAGAGGCGAGCATCTACACCGGGGTGACGCTTGCAGAGTACTACCGTGATCAGGGCTACCATGTCGCGGTAATGGCGGATTCGACCTCCCGTTGGGCCGAGGCGCTCAGAGAGCTCTCCGGGCGGATGGAGGAGATGCCCGCCGAAGAGGGCTTCCCGGCCTACCTCCCGACGCGAATCGCAGAGTTCTATGAGCGGGCCGGTTACACGACGACGCTTAACGGCGACACCGGATCGGTTTCGATCATCGGTGCGGTCTCGCCGCCGGGAGGCGATTTCTCCGAGCCCGTTACACAGCACACGAAGCGATTCGTGCGCTGCTTCTGGGGTCTCGACCGCCAGCTCGCAAACGCACGCCACTATCCTGCAATCTCGTGGCTCGAGAGCTATTCGGAGTATCTCGATGAGGTGACCCCCTGGTGGGAAGAACACGTCGGAGCCTCGTGGGCAACGGACCGCGGCGAGATAATGGACCTGCTCCACCGCGAGGTTCGTCTCCAACAGGTGGTCAAGCTCGTCGGACCGGATGCGCTTCCCGACAGTCAGCGCTTCATACTCGAGGTGTGCACCCTCTTCAAGAATGCGTTTCTGCAGCAGAACGCATTCGACGACATCGACCGCTACTCGACTACCGAAAAGCAGCTGAAGATGCTCGCGCTGATCCTCGCCTACTGGCGCAGAGGAGCGGCGCTCTTGAAACAGGGAGTCACACTCGTCGAGCTGCGGCGAACGCGCGTACTGCAGGACATCATCAAGATGAAGTTCACCATTCCGAACGAAGAGCCGGAACAGTTCGATCGCCTCTCCGCGAAGCTCGAAGAGGCACTCAAACGAATGGAGAGTCTCTATGCTCGAACCTGATGCAACAAAGATATCCCCGCGCCAATTCGAGCTCATGGCCGGACGAGAGTACATAGGAGTTCAGCGCATCGACGGTCCGCTGGTCTTCGTAGAGAAGACTCACTCGGTGGGCTATCGAGAGCTGGTGGAGTGTGTGGACGCAGAAGGCTCGGTGCGTCTCGGTCTAGTGCTCGACACCTCCGATGAAGCGGTTTGCATACAGGTCTTCGAGGGAACGACCGGTCTTACCATGCCGGGCACTCGCGTCAGGTTTCGCGGAAAACCGCTGACGATCGGCGTTGGACCGGATATGCTCGGACGGGTGTTCAGCGGGCTCGGCGAGCCGATCGACGGCGGTCCCCTCCCCGCGGCGGAGGCGGAGCTCGACGTCAATGGCCGGCCGATCAACCCGACCGCCCGCGAATATCCTCGAGACTTCATTCAAACCGGAATCTCGGTAATAGACGGTATGAACACTCTCATCCGCGGTCAGAAGCTCCCCATTTTTTCGGGAAATGGACTTCCTCACAACGACCTCGCGGCACAGATAGCGCGCCAGGCCAAGATACGCGGCGGCTCAACCAATTTCGCGGTAGTCTTCGCCGCTATGGGAGTCAAACATGACGTGGCGCGCTTTTTCATCCGCTCCTTCGAGGAAACCGGAGCACTCGAGAACGTCGCGCTCTTTCTCTCTCTCGCCGACGACCCTTCGATCGAACGCTTGATAACCCCTCGCTCGGCACTCACCCTTGCCGAGCATCTCGCCTACACCCGGGGCATGCACGTGCTAGTCATCATGACCGACATGGCCAACTACTGCGAGTCACTTCGCGAGATTTCGACTATTCGCGGAGAGATTCCCTCCCGCAAAGGGTACCCCGGCTACCTCTATTCCGATCTGGCGGAAATCTATGAACGATCCGGAATGATCAAGGGGAAGTCGGGCTCGATCACTCAGCTGCCGATACTGACGATGCCGAACGACGATATCTCCCACCCAGTTCCCGACCTGACCGGATACATTACCGAGGGACAAATCGTCTTCGAGCGCGAGATGAGCGCCCGCGGAATATACCCGCCGGTCGCCGGTCTTCCCTCTCTCTCCCGCCTCATGAAAGACGGAATCGGCGAAGGCATGACGAGGGAAGATCACCCCCACCTGGCAAGCCAGCTCTTCGCGGCCTACAGCTATGTGAAAGACGTCCGCAATCTCGCTTCGGTCATCGGAGAGGAGGAGCTCACGCCGCTGGATCATCAGTACATGGATTTCGGAGAGACCTTCGAACGGACCTTCGTATCGCAGGCAAAGAACGAGGATAGAACGATCGAGGAGACCCTCGACCTGGGCTGGAAAGCGCTCAAACTGCTGCCTGCGGAAGAGCTCCATCGGGTAACCGACGACGAGTTGGAGAAGTACTATCAATGACCAATATAGCGCCTACCAAGACAAACCTCCTCAAGCTCAAAGGCGAGCTCAAGTTTGCTCAGCTCGGGTACGACCTGCTCGACCAGAAACGCAATATCCTCGTACTGGAGCTTCTGAATCTCGTCGACCAAACGATCGACATGGAGGGCAAGGTTGACGCGGCACTCGCGGAAGCCTATCGAAATCTCGAAGAGGCGTCCGTGGCGATGGGAAAGCTCGAGGTCATGAGCCTGCAGAGCGCTATCAACATCGAGGCGGAAATCTCGATCCTTCAACGAAAGATAATGGGGGTTCGGCTGCCGGTGGTGGAGACGAGCTACTCGGAACGACCTCCGTTCTACAGTCCCATGGGGACGAGCGCGTGGATCGATAGCGCCCTCGCAGCCTTCAAGCGGGCGCTCGAGCTCATGGGGAGGTTCGCCGAGCTCAAGGTCTCGATCATGCGTCTCGCACGTGAGGTCAAGAAAACGATCAGGAAGGTGAACGCGCTGGAAAAGATAGCAATTCCAGACCTGCAAGAAAGTGTGCACTCGATCCAGGCGAGACTCGAGGAGAGCGAGCGTGATGCCTTTGTGCTCATGAAGATGGTAAAATCCAGGTTGGAGGCTTAGCTCTCGCCGACTAAGGGGGTAGATGATGGATGGTCCGATACAACGGATCATGGTGTACGTTGACGGAACCGAGGAATCGATCACCGCAGCCGAATACGCGATAGCACTGAGCCTCAGGACCGGCGCGCAGTTGACCGCCGCCTTCATCGTCAACACCAGAGCCCTCTCACAGCTCCGCAAGGCGCGAATCTTCCTCGACACGGAGGCTGAGGAGTACCGCAGAGACATCGAGCGCGATGCCGACCGCTACCTGGAGCTCGTTCGCAATCTTGCCCAATCGAAAGGATTGGACATACACACGATTGCACGGAGCGGCAACGTGCACGAAGAGATGAAACGTCTGGTCAAAGAGGAGAAGACCGATCTATTGTGTATTGGGGACATCGGCGGAATCCGGAGCCGCCGGGACGAGCTGTATGATGAGACCGACCGAACGTTCCGCAGTGCCCCTTGCTCAGTGCTCGTCGTCCGCGATCCCGATAGGGTGGCGGAGATCTTCGAGTCGATACAATAGAGTCTCCCAGGGGAGTAGCAATGGACCTGACCGAGCTCATCACCGAAGATGTCGTCAAGATTCCTCTCGTTTCCAAGACCAAGCCCGCAGTGCTGCGGGAGCTGGTCGAAATCCTCGACGGCGCGGGACGCATCTATGACCCGGAGCGAGTGTACCAGGCGCTCCTTTCGCGGGAGGAGCTCGGCAGCACGGGCCTGGAGGCAGGAATCGCCATACCCCACTGCAAATGCGATGCAGTCTCGGATATCACGATCGCGGTAGGGGTCGCGCCGGAAGGAGTCGACTTCGACTCGATCGACGGAGATCCATCACATCTCTTCTTTCTCGTTGTCGCCGCCCCCGGCCAATCGGCGTCCCACATCCAGGTGCTCTCCGAGATCGGAGAGCTGTCACAGTCGCAATCCTACGTTCGCCGTCTTGCCCAGGCCCAGTCGCCAACGGAGTTCGTCCGGTTGTTCTCCGAATAGAAGAGCGCCCCGTCACTTCGACCTTCCGAAAAGCCGCTTTACGGCGCTCTTCACCTGCCCCTCCCGTTTCGCCGATTGCGTCGCGTCGACCGCCCGATTGCTCCGCCGCTCACGTTGCCGCCTTACGGAAAGCGCATGTTGCTCCTCCCCGTCAGGACCCACCTTGCGCTCGCTAATCTCCCGCAGCGCTTCATCACGTCCATACATGATGACACGATCCCCTGGGCTTACGAGGGACGAGCCGTTGGGCGTTCCGACGAAGTAGCCGTCGATTCGGCGAATTCCGAGCATGAGGATTCCCTCCTCGCCGAGCTCGAGCTCCTGGAGAGTTCGATCAGCAAGCCAGCTATCTGCATGAACCTGGGACTCGATCACCTCGTACTCACCCGCGAAGTTGAGAAGGTTCTCGTAGTCGGCGACTCGCACGAGCTTGCTGTTGCGCAGAGCGCGCTCGACAATCCGGCGCAACCCTCGATCAAGTAGCCTGCTCCTGGAGATGAGATAGAGAACAAGGAGCCCCGCAAGAAGAATCCCCACCCGGATGAGCACCTGAATGTTGGAAGAGGTACCCACGAACGAAAGGATCACGGTCGAGATCACGCTGACAAAGCCGAAGTTTCGGACCAGCATGAGGACCATGATGACTCGTCGGCGGAATGGATGGTTGACCACGTTCTCCGTTTCCCGGGTCGTAAATCCAGTTCCGGTGAAAGCGGAGCGTGCCTGAAACTTCGCCGAATCCTCCGACAACCCCGACAGCGAAAGAAGCGCAGTCGCAATCCGAACGATGATGATTGAGAGCATGATGACGACGAAAAAGGAGACTATACCAGCCACTGAATCCTCTCCCCTAGGATTATATCGGCAGGATCGTCGGCTGCAATACTCCAGCCTTTTCTACTATACTCGGGTATGGAGCTCTTCGAAGCGGCATCCTCGGCCGACAGAAACGAACCTCTTGCCTACCGGCTACGACCGCGTACCCTCGACGAGTTTTCCGGTCAGCAGCATATCGTCGGGCCGGGACGCCTCCTTCGACGGGTAATTCAGGCCGACCAGCTTTCGTCGCTGATCTTCTACGGACCACCCGGTACCGGCAAGACCACCCTGGCGTGGATCATTGCGAACACGACCCAGAGTAATTTCATCACGATGAACGCCGTGCTCTCGGGAGTCAAAGACCTGCGGGAGGCCATCGAGGAGGCAAAGAAACAGCGCGACCTCTACGGCAAGCGGACCACGCTGTTCGTCGACGAGGTGCACCGGTGGAACAAGGCGCAGCAGGACGCGCTCCTGCCCTGGGTTGAGAACGGCACCGTCATCCTCATCGGCGCGACAACTCAGAACCCGTACTTCGAGGTCAACCCTGCGCTGGTGAGCCGAAGCCGGGTGTTCCAGCTCAAGCCATTGACCGACGAGGACCTCTACGCCGTCGCGCGGCACGCGATCGATGACCCCGAACGTGGATACGGGGATTACTCGGTCCAGTTCACCGATGAGGCGCTTCGCCACCTCGTCAGGATTGCGAACGGTGACGCGCGGAGTCTTCTCAACGCCATCGAGCTCGCGGTCGAAACCACTCCCCAGCACTTTCCCCCGCCTCCCGGGGAGCGCATCGAGATCAATCTCCAAATTGCGGAAGAGAGTATTCAGCGCAAGGTAGTGCTCTATGACAAGGAGGGCGACTACCACTTCGACATCATTAGCGCGTTCATAAAGTCGATTCGCGGCTCCGACCCCGATGCCGCGCTCTATTGGCTCGCGCGTATGGTCCACGCGGGAGAAGATCCCCACTTCATCTTCCGGCGAATGCTCATATCGGCGAGCGAGGACGTTGGGATGGCTGACCCCTACGCGCTCGGAGTGGTAGAGGCGGCCGCCGCCGCTTTCGATCGGGTCGGGATGCCCGAGGGACGCTACCACCTTACCCACGCGGCTCTCTACCTTGCGACCTGCGCGAAATCGAACACTGCGATGGGATTCTTCGATGCCCTCGGCTACCTTGAATCGGAGGCGAAGGCGGGAGAGGTCCCCAACCACTTGCGAGACGCCAGTCGGGACAGCAAGGGCTTCGGCCACGGCGAGGGATACCTCTACCCGCACGCTTACCGCGAGCATTGGGTCGCGCAGCAGTATCTGCCGAACGCTCTTCAAGGAAAGATCTTCTACGAGCCCTCCGAAGTCGGTTATGAGGCGAGAATTCGCGATGTGGTTCTTCGCAAACGAGAAGTCCAGCTCGCCCAAGCCGTCGAGCCTCCGAGCTCTGAGGTACTCACCTTCAGCCCGCCGAATCGCGAGCGGGATCGCTGGCTCGCACGGATCTCGAGCGAACGTTCGGCCATGCTCGTCCGCATTCGCGAACGACTCTTCGAGAAACTCACACTGAACCGTCACGACCGGGTTCTCGACCTTCAGGCGAGAAGCGGGCTTCTTCTGTGGGAGGCTCTCCGTCGTGTTCCTGAGGGCGGGGTTTGGGGAATCGTTCGGGACGAATCAGAACGCGACACGATCGAGCACCTAGCCGAGCGGCTTTCTGAAAGTGACCGTCCGAAGCTTGTCGTTGCCGCTGAGAAAAACGGGGATTTGGCGGCGAACCTCGAAACTCAGTCCAAACTCACCGCAGAGGGGCTGGCATTCGAGGCGATAATCGGCCGCAATGTCCTCTCGAGCGTCGGGTCCTGGAAGTCGCTTTTCGAGCTGACGGGGAAGCTGCTCGCTCCGAACGGGCAATTGTCGCTCGCGGAGGTCGTACCGGCGCTCTCTCCGCGTCTATCGGTGCTGCTGTCAGAGCTCGACCACGACGAGCACACGGATTTGGTCGATCAATATCTGAAGGCGGAGCAAAGACTCTTCGAGCAGCTTCTCACGGAAACCACCGGTTGGATGCCGGAAGACATCGGAAGGTCTACATCGACTCTACAGAGGATCGACGTTTCCACGGAGCGTTTCCCGGAGAAACGGATCGTTACGCCACGGCAACTCGATCTCTGGTTTGCCACAGATAGCACCTACGGAGCGGCGCTTGCCGGGTTACTCGCCGATAACGTCCGCACGGCAGTACGAGAGCTGCTTGGCGCTCGACTTGCAGGGCGGGAGATCGATTGGCCGGTGACTGTGGCTTTCATCAGTGGATCGAGGGAATAGCCTCGTTACTTGACACAGATGAAGAAGGTTCGCCCAACTTCCGCCTTCCCGAGCTCTCGGTGTGAATCGGCAGTCTTGATGTCCCGAAAGAGCGACTTGGAGAGGCGGTTCGTGACTTCGTCTTTTGTGAAGCAGTGCTCGACCACAGTGACGTCTGTTCGGCTCCAGCGCTTTTCGCGAACGAAGGTCGTGATGCGCATCGTACCTTCCCTCCGCTTGGAATCATAGGTCGCATTTGTGGCGAGAACATGATCTTCTTTGATGATGCTTGCCGACCCCTTCCACCGCTCGTGAAAGCCATCCTCCATGTTCATGTCGAACATGAACAGACCGCCCTTCTTCAGTGAGGAGTAGACGTTGTTGAAGACATTGCCGAGCGTCACCAGGTCCATGATGTGATTGAGGCTGTCGTAGGTGGAAAGGACGCCCTCGAATTTATCGATAATCGTAAATGACCGCGCATCTCCGGTCGAGAACTCCGATTTTGGCGAGTTCTTCTTTGCGAGCTTGATCAAGGCGGCAGACCCATCCATTCCGCTGACCCGGTAACCGAGGTCGGACATTCGGCGAGCAAGGTGACCCGAACCGCAGCAGAGATCGAAGACGTTCGTGTTCTTGCCGATATGTGAGAGGAATAGCTTCTCGATGATATCGAAGTACCGCTCGCTGAATACGTCGCCCCAATAGCGGTCGTAGAACCACGCGAAGGGATCGTAATCTACGTATCGTGAAGAAAACAGCATTCTGAGCTCTCTCCGTCCGTGGAATCCTAAGATATCACACCGAGTTCGATTGCGCTACCATCATCGGGAGCGCGTGTCGGAGAGCGTGTCGTCGATCATAGAAGGATGATGCCGCGCCGCAGGCCTACGGTGACAGCCTCGGTTCGGCTCGCCGCATCGAGCTTCTGCATGATCGAAGCAATGTGAAACTTCACAGTATGAGAGGTGATCCCGAGCTCCGCGGCGATCGCCTTGTTAGGAAGCCCTTCGGCAATCATGAGGAGCACCTCGTGTTCTCGCGGTGTAATGGGATCGGGGTCGCCGACTTCGTCGAGTCCCCAACCACCCCTCGATCCGCTGCCGCGGCCCCTTACCTCCGCAGGCTCAATACCGGGACCCGCCGCCAAGCTCGGATGGAACACCACCAGGCCGGCGGCCGTCGCTACAACGGCTGCGCGGAGCTCCCCCTCGCCTACACTCGTCGGCAGATATGATCGGAAGGGGTCGCCGAACGTTCGAGGTGCCCACGAAGCAGAGATCGATGCGAGCACAGCCATGCGGTGCGGGTCGACGAGGAAGACCGCCGGAGGCGCCGCCTTCGCCGAAAGTGCGGCCTCGACCGCTTCTGGGGTTTCACTCGCGTCGAGGGAGTAGACGAGTACTGCCGGATAGAGGTCTCGAAGGGCCAATCCGACGGCCCTCGCCCCCGAACAGGTGCCGACGACCGCGATGCCTTCGCCCGCCGAAAGAAGCTTCGCCACCCAGGCCCTTTCTGCGGCGGATCGGGCACCGATCAGAACTCGGATCGCGTGCTGCACCGTTCCCCCTCCATTTCTCGGGCTCCTACCGGCCTCCATGTCCGCGCCATCCCGGCGCACCGTGGCCCCGACCGTGTAGGCGAGCACCCTGCGGTCGTTCGCCAACCTCCACGTCGAGCTCGATCATGCTGCCACCACGAATTGCCCGAAGCTTCACGGTCCTGCCGACGGTCTCGGGGCCGAGAAGACCTTGAAGCTCTTCGGGATCGCGAACCGGCTTTCTGTCGAGGTCGAGCAGAATGTCGCCTTGCAGCACCCCCGCCTTCTCGGACCCTGAGCCATCCTCGACCTGCACGACGATCAAACCGTCCCCCTCTTCGATCCGCATTCGCTCGCGCAGGACGGCGTCGATGCCCACCGGAAAGGAGGCGATACCGAGGTATCCGCGCCGGATTCGTCCGTGCTCCTCGAGCTCGGCGACGACTCGAGCGACAGTAGTAACGGGAATGGCAACGGCGGATCGACGGGATAGACGTGAAGAGTTGATTCCGATCAAAGCGCCCTCGGGGTCGACTGAGGGCCCACCCGAAAAGCCTGCGTGCATCGAGACGTCGAGCCTGAGATAGGCGTCGATCACGCCGCCCGAGTGAGACCTCCATTCACCGCCGATGGCGTTCACAACCGCAAGGCTAGCATTCAGTGTCCGCTCCGAATTCCGGCTAAGAGCCACGGCAAGACTGCCGGGTTTGAGACTCGCCGGATCGAGATTCTTCGAGATCGGGGATTCACCAACGACCGCCTTCAGCAGCGCTAAATCGGTGGACGGGTCCCTGCCGACGATCTCCGCGCTTACCTCCCTTCCGTCGTGGAGGGTAACGACAGCGCCGCCGTCACTGTGGAGAACGTGATCCGCAGTAACGACATGGCTCGAATCCCAAATCGTACCCGAGGTCGGGAATCCGCCACGGGTGTTCAGCGAGACTACAGCGCCGCCCGCGCGTTCAGAGATCTCGACCATTTCGCGGGAGAAGGCAGACAGGGTACCGCTGCCGATCTTCTTGTCACTCATCAATTCCTCCTCGAAAAGCGGGAGAGAATCTCCGTTTGCTTTTCAGGACCAAAGGTACCCATACGCGGGGGACGCGGCATCAGCCAAATGGCTAGGCAGCCCCGTAAATTCAGCTAGGTCTGCGGTACGACCCCTTTCTTGAGAATGACATTCGCGTAGAGCGCCCGCTCGCCGGTGGCGACGACGGCATAGGCCTGTTTCGCGCGCTCGTAGAAGTCGAAGCGCTCCAGAAATGCGATCTCGGGTGCCGGGGTTACCCGCGCGGCTATGGTCTTTCGAAACTCGTTCCAGATAGCTGGTTGCGTCTTATCGCCTGCCACGACCGCCATACAAAGCACCGGCTTCTGAACGAAGGTGTCGAGCGGGAAGAACCGCAGCACTGCATCGAGCAGAGGGACGACCGGATGACCGTCACAACGCGCGACCCGCTTGCCCATTGATGCGGCCGGGAAATTCCCATCCGCGAGAACGATCTCGTCTCCGTGGCCCATTTCCATCAGAATCTTCAAGAGCTCGGGCGAGAGAATTTCTGGAATACCAATCAACATATCGTGCTCCTTACTTCACTACTCGATGCTCTCGATGATCCGGCAGTACTCGACCGAGAGCGCATCGAGTCTTTTGACGTTCGAGACCAGTCGCCCTTTGAACGAGGCCCAGCTTCGCGACTCGGACCGCGACCAAAGCACCTCCGCCAGGGCACAGAGACGAGGGAAGATCATGTATCCGGCGCGAGCGCACGTGTCGATGTCTTCCGTCCATACGTTGGCCTGCGATCCGATGATGTGGCGCGCCTCTTCGTCTGACAATTCCTCCGGAACCGGATCGAAGGAATAGACCTTCCGGAGGGTGGTCACCGGGGGATCGAAATGAGTCGGGCCGAGCTCACCGCGGTTAGTCGACTGACGGTAGTCGAAATAGCAGTGGCTCGTCGGGCTCATTACGGCGCTGTGACCGGCTCGCACCGCGGCTACTCCCCCATCGACTCCCCTCCAGGACATCACGGTCGCACCCGGCGCGAGCTCTCCCTCCACGATCTCGTCCCATCCGGCGATCTTCTTTCCCAACCGCGAGAGATGTCCTTGGATTCTCCTAACGAAGTAGGCTTGGAGCTCTTCCTCGTCGGCGAGCCCCTCCTCGCGAATCCTTGCCTGGCAGTCCGGGCAGACCTTCCATCGGTCCTTCGGGCACTCGTCCCCTCCGATGTGCACGAGCTCTCCAGGAAAAAGCTCCGCCACTTCGTCGAGCACCCCCTCGATAAGCTCGAAAGTCTCCTCTCGCCCGGGGCAGAGAAGCTCCTTCGAAATTCCCCACTGATTCCATACATCGAGCAGCTGTTTCGAGCACGAAAGCCAAGGGTATGCGGCGATGGCTGATCGGGCGTGCCCAGGCATCTCGATCTCGGGGATGATCCTGACCTGCCGTTCGGCGGCGTACGCGACGATCGCGCGAATCTCCTGTTGTGTATAGAACCCGCCCTGTCTCGATCCATCCCGCTCTCTCCTCCATGCGCCGACTTCGGTGAGCTCGGGATAGCGCTTGATCTCGATCCGCCATCCCTGGTCGTCGGTGAGGTGCCAGTGGAAGGTATTCATCTTGTAGAGGGCAAGAACGTCGATGAGCCGCTTGACGAAATCGACCGGGAAGAAGTGACGAGACACGTCGAAGTGGAGACCCCGCCACCGGAACCGCGGGCGATCCTCTATCTGCATCGCCGGAAGGACGCAGGGTATGGCCCCCTCCAACCGAGAAGGTCGCTCTTGTTCCACCCTCTCCACCTCAGGTGGAAGAAGTTGGCGCAGCGTCTGTGTTGCCCAAAAATAGCCGGCCGCGGAGCCCGCCTCGATGAGAATCTCTCCGCGGTCGATTCGAAGCCGGTAGGCCCCCTCACAGGAATCGGTCTCCGTGCCGAGGCTCTCCAACGGGACGAAACGGACCCGCGTGATTGCCTCAGCTTTATCGACTGCGGCGTCGCCGGTACGCAATGCGGAAGACTCCAGAAAGATGCATCGAGCGGCGATCCCGGCACCCCGCTCGAGCATTCGACTGAGATACTCGGCCGCCTCCCGCGCCGTGTCGACAGCTACCAGATCGAGAGCAGAGGCGATCGGGAAGGAGCCTTCACCGAGGTCGATGCGAACAGGTATCGGTACGAGAGGAAGAATCGCGTTCATCTTGGGCCGCCTAAGGATACCGTCTCCGACCGAGTCTCGCAATCCCCGTGCGGCCGGACCTTCTCTGTTGACGAGCAGGTTCCGGCCAACTACCATGAGCGCATGACGTGGACACTTCTCCATTGGAAATGGGTATTGCTCAGCATCGGTATTTTCCTCGTCGTGCAGCTCCTCTTGAGCGCAGTCTTTGGTCTTTTCGGAATCCTCACGTTCGGAATCGGCTTCGCGCTTTTCGTCGTCGTGAAACCTATCACATACTTCGGCGGCGGCTTCTTGAGCGGCCTTTTCTCGAAAGGGATCACAATTATCGAACCTGCTCTGGGAGCTGCGCTGATCTCGTTTGTTGGGACTTTTTTCGACGCCCGGTGGCTCCTGCCTCATAGGTTGAGCTGGACTATCGGCTCGAGTATCGTCGCCTTTCTCGTCGCGCTCGGCGGAGCCTTCCTCGGTGAGCGTGCCCAAGGATCGGTCGGCAGGCGATAGCGGCGGTCAGAACGTGAGCAAGCTCGCCTTCATTCTCGGTGTAAGCTTCGGCAGCCTGATTCTCGGATATCTGGTTCGGCGGCTGCGGCTCTTCGGCTCTTCACCCGATTCAACGCTTGCGGATTCGGTCTCCAAGAACCTCAAGCTCATCTGCACGTTCGTGCTCAGTCCAATTCCCATCTTCGACGCCTTCTGGCGAACATCGCTCAATCTGCAGGGACTCGTCGTCTTTCCTCTGCTCGGCCTGCTTTCACTTGCCATCGGAGCCGGGTCTGCAATGCTCCTCAATAGGCTCTTTCATATTCCGCCTCACCGGGCAGCATCGGTTTTCGTCTCAGGGATGTTCACGAATATCGTTTCCTTTGGAGGACTCGTCGTCTACGTATTCTTCGGCTACGAGGGCTATGGGCTCGTTCAGCTGTTCAACATGTTCGTGGCGTTCACCTACTACGCCGTCGGTTTTCCGGTTTCCGAACAGATCGGGCTCGGTCGCAGGAACCCCTTTGCGCTTTCCCCGAAGCTGCTCGTCGAACGACCCTACATCTTCATTCCGATGATTTCGATGATGATCGGTCTGGTTTTCAACCTCCTCCGAGTGCCTCACCTCCCGCCTCTCGACCGAATCTCATCGCTTCTTATTCCTACGGTCGCCGGATTGATGGGATTCTCGATCGGACTGACGATGTTCTTCGGAAAGATCCGGGACTACCGGAGGGAGATTACGATAATCGCCTTCATCAAGTTTCTTATCGTGCCGCTTCTCATGCTTCCGATCGGCCTGCTCATCGGACTCCCAAGGGTCATGGACGGCCTCGCATTCAAGGTTCTCGTCGTGCTTTCCTTCATGCCGGTCGCATTCAACGCGCTTGTGCCTCCGGCCCTCTACGGCTTCGATCTCGATCTGGCCAATTCAGGGTGGATCGTGACGACACTCGCCCTCATCGTGATCGTGCCGGCGCTCTTGTTCACCCTCGGGGCATGACCTGGAATGCCTACCTTTATGATGTACAGGGCGCGAACCATCGTGGGGCAGCAGGAATCCTTGACAAAAGCGGGGAAATGTAGCACATTTTCTTCTCGAGCGTCTCACGAGAACAATCGCCACGACTAGCTATGTCATACCGGTTGTGCCCGATCTCGAAAGACGCTTTACCATGGGCGCCGGCAACCTGAGAGCCGCGGCAAACGCAGCCGGAGGGAGATCGAGCCGGCAGCGGGCCGAATCCGGCCTCAGAGAGCAGTGCCCATCACAAGATTCATGGTGGGTATAGTTCAATCGGTAGAGCGCCAGATTGTGGATCTGGTTGTTGCGGGTTCAAGTCCCGTTACCCACCCTGTGGAGGCTCGATCGGTCCGAACGAGCATGCGTCCGTAGCTCAGCTGGATAGAGTGCCGGACTTCGAATCCGTGGGTCGCAGGTTCGAATCCTGCCGGGCGCATTTTGAAAATTGAATTGGGCCGTTAGCTCAGCTGGTAGAGCAGCAGACTCTTAATCTGCGGGTCGAAGGTTCGATCCCTTCACGGCTCATTCGAATGGCACCCCTCGGGGTGCCGTCGGCGGGAGCTGCCGAGGTGGGTTCCTCTCTCTCGGGGAGATTGACTGAGGGGAGTTTACCCGATATACTACTGCGAGAGTGGTGAAATTGGCAGACACGCCAGATTTAGGATCTGGTGCCTTCGGGCGTAAGGGTTCAAGTCCCTTCTCTCGCAATTCTGTGCTTCAGAATTGCAGCCCGTGGGACACTTCATCTACGCGAGAGTAGCTCAGTGGTAGAGCTCCACCTTGCCAAGGTGGATGTCGCGGGTTCAAGTCCCGTCTCTCGCTCGTGCAGCGCGACCCGGCAGCGGGTCGCGCTTTTTTTGTCCGGCGCTTCCGGCAGACCTGCCGGGTAGAGCCGTGAAAACGTTGGACACCTGTCCCCAACTATTGTATATTGACGCACAGGGACCTCCACGCACCCCATCCACAAAGAGGACGTATATAAGATGATCGCCGGTAAGGAAGTAAAGCCATTGGAAAACTCGTCCGTCGAGCTGACGGTCACGATTCCCAAAGACGCAGCTCAGAAGGAGTACGACGAGCTCGTCACGAAATACTCCAAGACTCTCGCCGTTCGCGGATTCCGCAAGGGCAAAGTGCCAGTCAATGTACTCGTCCAGAAGTTCGGTGATAGCCTCCTGAGCGAGGCGTCGGCGAACATCATCGAGAACGGTCTGAAGGAGGCACTCGAAGACATCGAGAAGAAGCCCCTCGCCTACGCAATTCCTGAGCTGCAGGGCGATCCGAACCTTGAGCTCGGCAAGGATTTCAAGTTCACCGTTACCTATGACACCTTCCCGGAGATCGAAGTCGGCAACTTCAAAGGACTGGAGATCGAGGCCCCGGAGGCGAGCGTCTCCAAAAAGGACGAGGAGCGCGAGCTCGAGGCGCTGCGCGACCAAAACGCCGTGGTGGTTCCAAAGGAACAGGGCGCCGTCGAAGAGGGAGACATCGTCACGGTTGACTATGTAGAGCTTGACGGGAACGGAGAAGAAAAAGCGGGGACAAGCCGGCAGGACTTCGTCTTCACCGTAGGCAGCGGATACAACCTCTACAAGTTCGACGACGATATCATCGGAATGAAGAACGGCGAAGAGAAAACCGTCGAGAAGGAGTTCGGCGACGACTACGAGTACGAGGATCTGCGGGGAAAGAAGGTCGCGGTAAGAACCAAGGTGACCGCGATCAAGACCAAGCAACTTCCCGAGCTCGACGATGAGCTGGCGCAGGACATCAACGAGAAATACAAAACCCTCAAGGACCTCAAAGACGACGTCAAGAAGCGTCTCGAAGATGATCTCGAAGAACGACTGCGTCGAACAAAGCTCGATGCCCTCATGGATCAGGTCATCGAGAGCTCCAAGATAGCGCTCCCGAAGGCGATGGTCGATGCCGAGCTGGAGCTCTCATGGGACAATTTCGTTGCACAAAGTCGCCTCGACGAGCGGCGCGTCCTCGAGCTTCTAAGGAGCCAGGGTCGTTCCCGCGAAACCCTCTTCGAGGAGTGGAAGCCCTCTTCGGAGAAGAGCATCAAGTCCAGGTTGATCATCAATGAAATAGCCGAGAAGGAGAAGCTCGAGGCGACAGAGGAAGACGTGGAAAAGGAGCTTGCCCGGCAGGCCGAGCTGCGGGAGAGCACGGTTGACGAGGTGCGGGAGCTCTTCGAAAAGAACAACTCTATGGAGTACTTGCGGCGCGATTTGACCGATAGAAAAGTATTCGACCTGCTGCTTGACAACGCGAACGTCAAAAAGGGCCCCAAAATGAGCTACATGGACTTGGTAAACAAAAATCAGTAAATTGAGGCTGAACCGGCGAACGTCATATCGGCTCGCCGCGACGGCTGGATCCAGAGGGATTACGTTGTGAGACAGATTGAAATACGAGGGGTCACGCACAGATGAATGAACGGATGAACACTCTTGTTCCGATTGTAATAGAACAAACCGGTATAGGGGAGCGCTCCTACGACATTTATTCGCGTCTGCTGAAGGACAGGATCGTCTTTATCGACGGCGAGATCGTGGACGTAACGGCCGATCTCGTAGTGGCCCAGTTGCTCTTCCTCGAATCGCAGGATCCGGAGAAGGATATCAACATCTACATCCACTCCCCCGGTGGTTCTGTCACGGCGGGACTCGCGATCTACGACACGATTCAGCACGTGAAGCCCGACGTTCAGACGATCTGCATTGGACAGGCCGCATCGATGGGTGCATTGCTGCTGGCGTGTGGAGCGCCAGGGAAGCGCTTCGCTCTCCCCTCTTCACGGATCCTCATCCACCAACCCTGGGGAGGCGTGCAGGGACAAGCTGCGGATATCGGCATTCAGGCAAAAGAGATGATCAGATTGAAGAAGCTCATCATCAACTACTTCGCGCACCATACCGGAAAAGGCGAAGAAACGATTGCACACGACGTCGAACGAGATTACTTCATGTCCGCCGACGAAGCAGTGAGCTACGGTCTCGTCGACAAAGTTCTGGTGAGAGGCAACAATGGGAAAAACGAGCAAAAATGACGGAATGAAAATCTGCTCGTTCTGCGGAAAGAGCGTCAATATGGCCCGCCGCCTCATCGAGGGGCCCGGCGTTTTCATCTGTGACGAGTGTGTAAACGTCTGTAAGAAGATCATCGATGAAGAAGACGACGAAATAGCCCAGGGGTTCGTTGAAGACGTCCCGACTCCCCGTGAAATCAAGGAGTTTCTCGACGAGTACGTCGTCGGACAAGAATCCGCCAAGAAGGTCCTTTCGGTTGCCGTCTACAATCACTACAGGCGAATCTCGCAGAAGAGCAAGATCAAAGAGGAGATCGAGATCGACAAGGCAAACGTCTTGTTGATCGGCCCCACGGGCACCGGGAAAACGCTCCTCGCCAAGACGCTTGCTCGCAAGCTTCGCGTGCCATTCGCGATTGCCGACGCCACAACGCTAACGGAAGCGGGCTACGTCGGAGAGGATGTGGAGAATATCCTCCTGAAACTCATCCAAAACGCCGGCAACAACATCGCCGCCGCCGAACGCGGCATCGTCTACATCGACGAAATCGACAAGATCGCGAAGAAGGGCGAAAACATCTCGATAACCCGCGACGTTTCTGGTGAGGGTGTACAGCAGGCCCTGCTGAAGATAATCGAGGGCACGGTTGCTTCGGTTCCGCCCCAGGGAGGCAGAAAACATCCAAATCAGGAGATGCTGCGCATCGATACGACGAACATTCTCTTCATTTGCGGGGGAGCGTTCGTCGGTCTCGACAAAATCATCGAACAGCGCGTCTCCCAGCATCCGCTCGGCTTCGGAGCCGATGTCCGCTCCGCATCCGAGAAGAACCTCGTCGAGCTGTTCTCGCATCTTCACCCGGACGACCTCATCAAGTTCGGGCTCATTCCCGAGTTCATCGGACGCCTGCCGATCAGCGTAGCTCTCGCGAACCTTTCCAAGGATGACCTGCGACGCATCGTAACCGAGCCGAAGAACTCCGTAATCAGGCAGTACCGTGCCTCCCTTAAGCTTGACAATGTCGACCTCGTCTTCGAAGACGACGCCGTTGCCGCGATTGCCCAGATGGCGCTCGACAAGAAGACGGGCGCCCGCGGTCTGCGATCGATCGTCGAGTCGATAATGCTCGATATCATGTACGATATTCCCTCCCTCGAGGGTGAGAAACGGGTCGTAGTCACAGAGGACGTAGTCCTGAAGGCGGAAAAGCCGGAGATCATTTTCGTCAAGAAATCCGCGTGATTCCGCAAAGCAAATGAAAATTGCTCTTCAACGGAAGACCGCAAAGCAAGAGCTCCCGCTGGTCCCCCTTCGCGAGTTGGTCGTGTTTCCTCACATGGTCGTGCCTTTCTTCGTAGGAAGGCCGGGTTCGCTCCATGCGGTCGAGGAGGCGATGAGCTCCGACCGACTCGTCTTTCTCTCGTGTCAAATGAACGGCACCGACGACCCGTCCGAAGGGGACATCTACAAAGCCGGAACGGTTGCACGAATCCTCCAGATGCTCAAGCTTCCCGACGGTAAGGTTCGCGTTCTCGCCGAAGGCAAGCAACGAGGCATCATCCAGAAGTTTGCGAAGCGAGGCGATCATTTCCGCGTGGAGTTCAACACAAGCGGCGAAGATGAGGCCGTCGCCCCACAGACCACTGCACTGATGTCTTCCGTGCACGAGGCGTTCAAACGATACACCAAGTATCAGAAGAAGATGTCCCCGGAAGCGGTCGCAGCAATCGAGAAAGCCGAATCCCCGGAAAAGCTCGTCGATCTCATATGCGCCAACATGCCTCTGAAGATCCCCAAGAAGGTCGAGCTGCTCGGCATCGAAGACGGCGCCGATCGTCTCGAAGCGCTCATCCTCACGATCGATGCCGAGAGGGAGCTGCTCGCCCTCCAGAATCGCATCAACAGCAAGGTTCGACACCGCATGGAGAAGAGCCAAAAGGATTATTTCCTCAACGAACAGCTCAAGGAGATCAATCGCGAGCTCGGACGCGATGAAGGCGATGCAACGGGAGCGACGGAGCTCGAACGCCGGCTGAAGGAAAAGCGTCTTCCGACCGAGGTTCTCGAGAAGGGTGCGAAGGAATGTAAACGCCTTTCGAAGCTCCAGCCGATGTCGCCGGAGGCCGGGGTGTTGCGGACCTATCTCGAATGGATTACCGACCTGCCCTGGGGGGAATACAGCAAGGACAACAAGGATATCGAGCTCGCGGCCAAGATCCTCGACGAGGACCACTACGACATGAAGAAGCCGAAGGAGCGTGTCCTTGATTTCATCGCTGTACGCCAGCTCAAGGAGCGCATCAAGGGTCCGATACTCTGCTTCGTCGGTCCTCCCGGAACCGGGAAGACTTCGCTTGGCAAGTCGGTCGCTCGCGCCCTCGGGCGTGAGTTCGTAAGAGTCTCCCTGGGCGGTGTTCGCGACGAGGCCGAGATTCGCGGCCACCGAAAAACCTACGTCGGCGCGCTTCCGGGAAAAATCATCCAGTCGATGAAGCGAGTCGGGACTTCGAACCCGGTATTCCTCCTCGACGAGGTCGACAAGATCAGCTCCGATTTCCGGGGCGATCCCGCCTCCGCCCTTCTCGAGGTCCTGGACCCCGAACAGAACCACAACTTTGTCGATCACTACCTTGAGGTGTCCTACGACCTTTCGGCCGTAATGTTCATCGCTACCGCCAACTCCGTGTACAACATACCCTATGCTCTCAGGGACCGCATGGAAATAATCGAAATTCCCGGGTACACCGATCTGGAAAAAGTGCAGATCGCTCATGAGTTCATCATCCCGAAACAACTACGCGAGAACGGATTGGACTGGGCACACGTGAGTTTCCAAAAATCGAGCATCCTCGAGATCATCCACGGCTACACAATGGAATCGGGAGTCCGAAATCTCGAACGCGAAATTGCCGCAGTGGTCAGGAAGATCGCGCGTGATGCGATCAAGAGGGGCCACGTGCCGACCCCGCCCGAGGAAGAAACGCCGCGAGAGGGCGGTCCGGATGACACGGTCGGGCGAAACGTGGAGTTCACGGCCGTCGTGACTCCGAGCAAGATATTGAAGTACCTTGGAAACCCGCGCTTTCAGGGAGACCTCGTGTACAGGGATGCCCGCCCCGGCCTCGCTCACGGTCTCGCGTGGACGGAGATCGGTGGAACGCTTCTGCCGGTCGAGGTGGCCGTGCTCGACGGACCCGGCGACCTCATCTTGACCGGCAGCCTCGGGGACGTAATGAAGGAGAGCGCTCGGACAGCACTCTCTTTCCTGAAGGTCCACTATCGACGACTCGGACTTCGCGCGGATTTTGCCGTAGAGAAGGACATACACGTTCACGTCCCGGAGGGTGCGATTCCAAAGGACGGACCGTCGGCGGGCATCACCCTTGCTGCGGCGATCCTCTCCGCCTTCACCGGAGCTCCCGTACGCAAAGGCTTCGCAATGACGGGTGAGATTACGCTCACAGGGCGGATCCTGCCCATCGGCGGGGTCAAGGAGAAGGTGCTCGCGGCCTACCGCAACAAGATGCACACCGTCGTCATGCCGGAGGGCAACCGCAACGACATCGATGAGCTTCCGAAAGAGGTACGAACAGCGATGAAGTTCTTCTTCACCGATTCGGCGCTCGATGCGCTGCTTACTCTTGTTCGATAGTTCCATACATCCTAAGATAGAGAGAGCTTGAATATGGAAGCAAATCTGTCCAGACGATCACTTCTTCGGCTATTGGATCTCACCGGTGACGAGATCCGCTCACTGCTGGACCTCGCCGCCGAGGTCAAACGCCAGCGGAGAGCTGGAGAAACACAGCAGCGCTTCGTCGGCCGCACGCTTGCGATGCTCTTCGAGAAACGATCCACGCGTACCCGGTGCGCGTTTGAAACCGCCTTCGGTGAGGAGGGAGGACACCCGGTATTTCTTTCGGTCGACGACATTCAACTGGGAACCAAAGAGAGCATAGAGGACACGGCGCGAGTTCTCGGCAGGATGTTCGACGCAATCATGTTCCGGGGATTCAAGCATTCGACCGTCGACAAGCTCCAGGCCTACTCCGGAGTACCTGTCTACAACGGTTTGACCGACGAATGGCACCCCACACAGGTTCTTGCGGATCTCATGACGGTCGAAGAGCACTTCGGCGGACTCACCGGGCGGCACGTATGCTACTGCGGGGATGGCCGGAACAACGTGGCCCGATCTCTCGCCATAGGATGCGCAAAAATGGGTGTTCACATAACGATTGTGACGCCGCAGGCGCTGAATCCCGACCGGACCGTGGTCGATCGCGCCGAGACCGAGGCGGGAAGGACGGGGGGATCGATACGCGTGACGGATTCAGTTGAGTTTGGTGTGAAAGGTGCCGATGCTGTATATACGGACGTGTGGGCCTCGATGGGCGAAGAGGACAAGCTTGCCGAACGCATAGCGCTGCTTTCGCCTTATCAGGTAAACGAAGAGCTGATGCAGAAGACCGGCAATTCGGACTGCATCTTCCTGCATTGCCTCCCCGCGGTGAAAGAGCAAGAGGTTACCACGGAGGTCATCGAGGGGCGACGCTCGCTGGTCTGGGAGCAGGCGGAGAACAGAAAGCATACGATCAAGGCATTGATGCTCGCGACGATGCTTTGACTACCATTGCCGGCAAATTCCAACCGGGTGGAAGTGCCGAGGAGGAATAGAGTTGAAGAAGCTGATACTGGCCATCGTTTTGTTGTCGACGACGACGTTCGCCCTCTTCGCGGACACGACGACGTCTACGATGTACTACCAAACCCTTCGAATCCTGAAGATCTTCCCGATGCAGGCAGGCTACCAGGTTAAATACCTCACGCCGGTCGGCACCGTGCGCGATCTCTACGTGCCCATTTCATGGTTCGGGACGGGAACGAGCAAAGCGATTCTCATAGCAGGAACCGATCCTTCCTATCCCTATCTGGCGATCTACTGGAACAACGACAAGTTCGACTACATTAAGCTCTACGTAAAAAGCGATCCGTCTGATCCGACGTGGGGGGAGGTGCCTCAGGGCTACAACCCGCAGGGCAAGTTCCCCACGAACGGAGCACCCAACATCCAGTGGCAATGACGGATCTATCCATTATCCAAAAAGCCATCGTCGAGGAAGACCTCGATGGGTGGCTTTTTTTTCATTTTCGAGGCCGTGATCCCATCCTGATGAGGGTCCTCTCTCTCAGCGCGGCGGCGATAAGCACTCGGCCGGCCTACTACTTCATTCCGGCCGAAGGGACGCCGCGTAAGATCGTTCACACGATCGAAAGCTCGGTATTCGATGGACTGCCCGGCGAGCGGGCGGTCTACTCGACTCGAGAGGAGCTTCTCCAGGCTCTCGCGACCGTCCCGAAGGGAAAGATCGCGGTCCAGTACTCTGAAGAGCTTCCGATCATCTCATTTCTCGACTACGGCACTGCCAGGCTTCTGGAATCGATCGGATTCGAGCTCACGTCATCAGGGAGCCTTATTCAGCGAACTGTCGGGGTGCTCGACAAGGACGGTATCGAATCGCATGAGCGGGCAGCCGGCCATCTGTACGCCATCGTCGACCGCGTGTGGGAGAGGATTCGCGAGTCCTTCCGTTCGTCGGCTCCTCCGTCCGAGGGTGAGGTTCAGTCGTGGATCGTTTCCGAGCTCACCAGCCGTGGGTTGACAGCCGATCACGCTCCGATCGTGGCTTCCGGTCGCCACTCCTCGGACCCGCATTTCGAACCGCCGGCCGACGGCGGTGCCCGCCTATCAGCAGGAGAGGTGCTGCAGCTCGATCTGTGGGCGAAGGAGCGTGCTCCCGGAGCCATCTACGCGGATATCTCATGGGTTGGATTTCTCGCAGATGACCCGGACGACGAGGTGGCCTCGGCCTTCACAAAGCTAGCCGCCGCCCGTGACCGTGGAGTGGCACTCGTCTCGGAGCGACTCGCCGCAAACCGTCCGGTAACCGGTTATGAGATCGATGCCGCAGTGCGCAAGGTGCTCATCGACGATGGGTTCGGTGCTGCAATCCGCCATCGGACGGGGCACGGAATCGATACGGAAGACCACGGATCCGGCGTCAATCTCGATTCGGTCGAGTTTCCCGATCACCGGCGAATAATAGAGGGGGCTTGCTTCTCCATCGAGCCGGGGATCTATCTCGCCGATTGGGGTCTGCGCACCGAGATCGACGTCTACGTTCGGGATGCAAAAGCCGTTATTTCGGGAGGCAAACCTCAAGACCGGCTTCTGACTTTCTCTTGACCATATCGCCTGAGTTCCGTATACACCATAATTGGAAGTAAATGAGTGAACGTTACAATACCCGACCGACTCATCCAGACGATCGAACAGGGCTCGGTATTCTGTCTTCTCAGCCATTCGGAACCCGACGGTGATTGCCTCGGTTCCGAGCTCGCACTTGGACGATTTCTCGAACGGATCGGGAAAACGGTGCATCTCTACTCCCCCGGCCCTTTCGGACGGCCCGAGATCAGATTCCTCGAACCGAGATTCGAGTCGAGAATCGACAAGTCCGTGCTTGCAGAGAATCCCGTCGTTGTCATCCTCGACTGCTCGACGCTCGACCGCATCGGAGAGCTCGCGGAAGATATCGCAGACCTTCCTTCGGTCATCGTCATCGACCACCACAGCTCCGGCGAGCCGTTCGGAACTATCCACCACGTGGACACATCCGCTCCCTCAGTCACCCTTCTCATTCAGGACCTGATAGAAAAGATGGGATACACAGTGGACAGCGAAGAGGCGAAGTGGATCCTCTTTGGCTTCTGTACCGACACTGGGTTCTTCCGCCATCTCGATTCGACGGAAGCCGGGGTCTTCGAAGCCGTGGGCAGACTGACCGCGGCCGGAGCTACCCCCAAGCAGATCTACGGCATGATATTCGGAAACAAAGCGCTCGCCGCACGAATTCTCCTCGGCACGATAATGTCTCGCACCGAGTCGCTGTTCGACGATAGAGTGCTTCTCACCTACGAGACCCTCGAAGACAAGGTCGCCTACGGCGCAATCAACAGGGACTCCGATGCGCTCTACCAGCACCTCCAAACGGTGAAGGGATGCGAGGCAGTCATATTCATCCGCGAGGAGGATGAGAGGACCTGCAGCGTAGGCCTGCGCTCGAACAATTCACTCGATGTCGGCGCAATTGCGAAGTCCTTCGGCGGCGGGGGGCACAAGCGGGCGGCCGGGTTTACCTGGGTCGGTGATCGGGACGAGATTACCCACCGCATCGCAGCCAGGTTTGCCGACATCCTTGGGAAATCCGACCTTTGAATTGACCCTCCGGAAAAGGTACATGGTCCCGTACCCCCAGCAGGCTCCGTGTAAAGATTTGTAAACTGCACCCTCCTCTTGCCTCCCCTCTTGGCATGCGCTATGCATAACGACCCTCGCCGGCCGGCACGCCGGCTGCCGGTTACACCTGGTGGACGGCTGCGTCCGCTGCCGGACAAGCCGGCTGAGCTCCGGTCAGGAAGGGAGGATGACGTGGACAGGACTCTCACAGAGGATGTGCTCGAGTATCAAAGCTCGAGGCACGGGCTCGAACCCCTTATCGAACGCCTTGCTCTGTTTGTCTACCGGTATCCCCGGATGCACTTGGGATGGAACGAAGATGACTGCGGCGAGTTCTTTTGCGAGTTTTATCCCAAGTTGCGCCGCCTCGTGGAGCGTTTCGAATACCATGGGAAACCCTTCGAGGTCTATCTCATCGTGACGCTCAAATGGCAGCTTCGGACTTACGCAGGCAGAAAGGCGGCGGAGAACCTCCAGCTTCGGGTACTCGCCCAGGAGAACTTCTGGACGTGCGATCGGTCCTCTGAGACCCAGCACGAAGAAGCCCTATCGGCACTGGATATCGACGATCCGGCAGAGCTCGAGATACCTCCCTGCATTTGCTCGCTCCTGAAGATCGACCATCGCAAACGAATTACCGACCCCTCGACGAAGAAGCGATTCCTCATCCTCGCCTTGATGAGTGCGGTACGGTTGACCGAGAGTCTCATCGCACGAATCGCATACCTCACCGGATACGATCCAGATTGGATTCACGGCCTCATCGAAGAGCTAAGATCGAGGGTACAGACGAGGCGATCACGACTCCTCCATCTTGCTCAGAAGCGCAACGGCTGCTTCTTTCGAGTCTACTGTCTGCAAGAACAGCTGCGGCTCGTCGCCGAAGACCATCTCCGTCGGGAGCTCTGTCGCCAAATCGCACACGAGGAGCTTCGCTTGACGAATACCCTCGAGGAAATATCCCGTCTCCCCCTCGCACCTACTCACCGTGATGTCGCAGAAGTCCTCGGAGTACCGAAGGGGACCGTCGACTCGGGTCTCTATTATCTCAAGGAGTCGCTCACTGCGCTTTCATATTGAGGGGGGATCGTATATTCTCGGCACATGGAAATAGTACTTGCCACGGCGAATGCGCACAAAAAACGCGAGATAACGGAAATTCTGCACCGTCACACCGTACTGTTGCCGGCAGAAATCGGCGTTCGGTTTTGTTATGAAGAAACGGGCACGACCTACCTCGAGAATGCCGTCGGAAAGGCGAGAGAGCTCTTTCGGCAGGTTGGGAAACCAGTCATTGCCGACGATTCGGGCATCTCCGTTCCGTCGCTCGGCGGGGCACCGGGCGTCTATTCGGCTCGCTTCGGTGCGGACGAGGGCCGCGACGATCTCGACGATGTCGGACGATACGAGCTCCTGCTCAAGAAGATGGCGGGAAGGGGCGATCGGAGTGCCTTCTACGTCTGCTGCATGGTGCTGATCCTCGAGGAGTACCGCTACTTCGTCGCTCAAGAGACCCTGCACGGTGAGCTCGCGGAAAATCCGGCCGGGAGCGGCGGCTTCGGCTACGACCCGATCTTCCTTCTCCCCGACCGCGGAAAGACCGTGGCACAGATATCGCCCGATGAAAAGCACCGGATCTCCCACCGCGGACGGGCCGGACGACGTATCGGCGAAATACTGGAAGCAATCGAAAACGAGCGGCTGTAGCTTCGCAGGGCATCGGGCTCAGCGACGGCGTTGTTTCTTTCCTACCTCTTCTTTCTGGACTGCCGGGTAGGCTTCGAGGTAGTGCCCAATGCTCCGCTCGACGATCTCCTGAGCCTTGTCGTGGTTGTCGATCATGCTCACGGAGGTCTCCGAGTGCTCGAGCGCCTTGTACACCTCGAAGAAGTGTGAGATCTCCTGCAGGATGTGTTGCGGGAGAGTTGCTATGTCACGATAACCCGAGTAGACGGGGTCGCGGAGCGGCACGGCGATGATTTTCTCGTCGACTTCATTATTGTCGACCATCTTTACCACTCCGATCGGATAGCACTCGACGATCGTAAGAGGATCGAGCGTCTCCGAGCACAGTACGAGCACGTCGAGGGGATCGTTGTCGTCGGCGAGAGTCTTCGGTATGAAGCCGTAGTTCGAGGGATAGTGTGTCGAAGTAAATAGGATTCGGTCCAGCCGGATCAGACCGGTCGCCTTATCGAGCTCGTACTTCTTCTTGCTACCCTTGGGAATCTCGATCACGGCCACGAACCGGTCTGGTTTTACCCGTTCGGGGTCCATATCGTGCCAAGGATTCATTTCAATCTGATATCATGCTGGCGTCCCGCCTGTCAAGTCGAGTGGGAGAGGCCTGTCGACAAAAAGAGCACACCTTGACTTTTCGCCCTCCGCCCCATACCGTAGAGCGGTCGCGCCGTGCGGCAAGCGACAACATGCATAAGAAGAGAGCACGATGGCACAAGAAAACGAAACCATTCCGACGAGAAACCAGATTCCTGCAGAGCACAAATGGAATCTCAACAAGCTTTTCGAGAGTGACGCGGCGTGGGAAGAGGGACTCGGAGAGTTCCAGGGCCGTCTCCCCGACATCGAACGCTTCAAAGGAACCCTCGGCGAATCCGCGAGCTCGCTCGAGCGCTGCCTCACCTTCATGACGGATATCGGCCTTCTGGAGGAAAGACTCGGGACCTACGCGAGTCTTCGCCTGAGTGAGGACGCCGGAAGCGGGGAAAATCAAGACCGCTTTGCACGCTACATGGCGGCGGCAAGCAAGTCGGAAGCGCTCGCGAGCTATCAGGTCCCGGAGATCCAGTCGATTCCCGACCAAAAGATGAAGCAATTCCTCGAGGACTCCTCCCTTGCAGACTTCCGGATCTACCTCAAGAAGATCCTTCGCTTCAAACCTCACGTACTTTCCGAGCGTGAAGAGAAGCTCCTCGCCCTTCAGATCGAGGCGAATCAGACCGCCTCGAAGGCCTTTTCCGCCCTGACCGACGTTGACATGGATTTCGGCGAGATCGATACGCCATCCGGCAGGCGCCCCCTCAGTCAATCGTCCTTCAGCTCTTTTCTCATTAGCGGCGACCGTGAGCTGCGCAGGAAGGCCTACACTCAGTTCTACGACGTCTTCCAGAAGCATCGCAACACGCTGGCTGCACTCTACGCCGGCAGCGTCCACCTCGATGTCTACAGCGCCCGCGTTCGCAACTACGAGTCTTCCAGAGCGGCGAGCCTTTTCCCGGACGACGTCCCGGAAACGGTCTACGACAACCTGATTTCGACCATTACCGCGAATCTCGAGCCTCTCCACGCTTACTACGAGCTCAGGAAGCGGGCGCTCGGCGTGAAGGAGCTCCGCCACTACGACGTCTACGTTCCCGTTGTCAAGGACATCCGGGTTCACCACAGCTACGAAGAGGCAGTGGAGCTGATCATCCCCGCGCTCGCTCCGCTGGGCGAGGAGTACGGGAGGATCCTGAAAGAGGGGCTCCTCGGCGGCTGGGTCGACCGCTACGAGAACAAGGGCAAGCGCTCGGGAGCATTCTCGATGCCGAGCTACTCCGGAGATCCGCACATCCTTCTGAACTACAAGGAGGACGTTCTTCGCGACGTATTCACGATTGCCCACGAAGGCGGCCACTCCATGCATTCCTACTTCAGCGCCGCCTCGAATCCCTTCCAACATTATCACTATACGATCTTCGAGGCCGAGGTCGCGTCAACCTTCAACGAGCAGCTCCTCGCCGACGCGCTGACCCGCAAGGCCGAGAGCAAGGAGATGAGGGCCTACCTCGTCGGCAAGCAGGTGGACGATATTATCGCGACGATCTACCGTCAGACGATGTTCGCCGAGTTCGAGCACGTCACCCACACCATGGTGGAGAGCGGTCACCCACTCACGGTGGATTCACTGCGTGCAGAGTACCGCAAGCTCCTCGAAAAGTACTTCGGCGAGGGAGTGACGCTCGAGGAGGAAAGCGATCTGGAGGGGCTCCGCATTCCCCACTTTTATCGCGCGTTCTACGTCTACAAGTACGCCACCGGGCTGTCGGCGGCGATATCGCTTGCGAAACGAGTGCTCCACGGGGGCAAGGGCGAGCGCGACAGCTACCTCGCCTTCCTGCACTCAGGCGGCTCGCGCTACCCCATCGAATCGCTGCGCCTTGCCGGTGTCGACATGTCGAGCCCCGAGCCGATCAAAGAGGCGCTCGCGACCTTCTCCAAGCTGGTAGGCGAGCTGGAGGGGCTTCTGTAGCGCGATCGTCACGACGCCCCATTCGGCGTTGCGGCGAAGCGCCGACCCGCAGCGGACAGGTCGCTTCGCCTTGACAGTTTCAGGCGATCCCGCTAAAATCGGCAGCAAATTCGCGGCGATGGTGAAATTGGTAGACACGCTAGCTTGAGGGGCTAGTGGGGGTTACCCCGTGGAGGTTCAAGTCCTCTTCGCCGCAAAGGCGATTCGTTCAGTGACGCCTTCGTGCAATGCCGGGTCGTTCCACGAGCGCCTCCTCCATTATCCTTTCCAACATGTCCGCCTGTGGACGGTCATCGTGCAAACCCACCAACGACCTATTCTTGTTTTCCGTCGGTGAACGTGGTATTTTCATCTCAGAGTCTACGTTCACCGCCGCTTCCACGGCAGGACAATGCAGCCGCCGATACGCGAGCGTCTCGCGTATCGGTTCGCCCACGGATCGGATTTCAGTAAAGTACCAACCGTATCTCGTTTCATTTTGGCGCGTTTCTCATTCGGTCTCGAGAAGGAGGCACAAATGAAAAGGATGGCCTTTTTGTCAGCCGCGGCCATAGTACTTCTCATCGGCAGTCTTATGTCTTGCACATTCGGCAACACCGCGACAGTTACCCTCTTTAACAAGTCGAGCCACAA
>CAZDMH010000006.1:0-110631 GCA_964506755.1 uncultured Spirochaetales bacterium | reverse complement strand
GTTTTGGTCTCCGGCAAAGTCGGGGCGGTTCATCATGAATTCTCCTGCCGGGGGGCGGTACCCAGATCCGTTGTTGAATTGACCCGCTCGGTCGCCAGAGGGTTCGGCTGGTCGGGTCTTGCCAACGCCATCGCTGCCACATTTGCGGAAGAAACGGCCAGTGTGTCGCCGCTACTGCTAATTGTCCAGACAACCGTTGCCCCTGCATTGAAAGCGACGTAGTACTCTATCCAGGTATCGTTATAGTAAGAGCCGTCGTAGGCTTTCAGATCGTAATGATCGGCCGGAATCCCGGTTATCGTGTGGCTGCTGCCAGGAGGGATTACGACGTCCAAAACATTCGGGCCCCAAATGCTCGTATTTGAAGTATACACTGCGGTAATACTGGCATTGGTGAGGTTGTTGACGATTTTCAGGCTCGCGTTGGCTCCCCCTATTCCGCTGCATCCCCCTAGTCCGATAAACGGCAGAAGTACTAATATGATAGCCCGCCACTTCATTCGCTTCCCTCCTTGCAATGTCTTTCGTACGACTCCACACCCAATTCTATCCCTCTTCTCCGGCGCACGCGTATGACTAGAATTCGCCATGCGAAATACTGAGCACAAAACTAGGCGGTCCGCCGCCGTATGATCGTGGCCGAAGCGGGCGACCGTGCCCCACCTCTCTGCGCGCCGCCTGCGGCGAGGGCATGAAAAAGGATGGAGCTCGCCGAGATATCGGCGCTTCGACGGAACGCTGCTTGAGGCGGTTCACGAATTTTCTCGATACTGTTTCGCGTGCGAGTTGACAATTTGTCACCATAGTCTTATATTCGCCTATAGATACTCCCAAACAGTATTCTACACCATTAGAGTCATTCATAAGTACATCTAAATCAAAATACGGCTTTATTTAGACACAGACGACCGATTCAGTGGCAATATCGGCCTAAAGTCTGGCTAGGACTTGAGGACATCGGCTCGTGAACGACGGATCGATTGGACCGTACCGGCCCCGTAGGCGCATGACGCCCGACTGCTTTCGTTCCAGAAGGATGACCTCAGCTCTCGCGCCCTGATAGGTCTCGACAGCGCACGTTGTTGAAGTTGCATGACTGTCTGGCGCGGCGTAGAAGGGGTGGAGGAGGCTAAGGAAATGAAAATAGAGGAGCTCACTCATAAAATCTATGAGGAAGGAATCGAGAAGGCCAAGAAGCAGGAGCAAGAACTGCTCGAGGCGGCGCGCCGGGAGGCGGACCGCATAGTCGCCGAGGCGAGGAGTAAGGCCGAAGAGAATGCCGAGAGGATGAAGCAAGAGGCGGCGCGATCGAAAGCAGTGCTCGATCGGGAGCTGAAGCTTGCCGGCGGTCTCGCGCTTGCGCAGGTCAAACAACGAATTACCGATTGCCTGGTTGATGCCGTGCTCCCGGATAGCGTTGCATCGGCGCTCGATGATCCCGCCTTTATGGAGCAGTTGATTCTCGAGGTGGCCAGACGCTGGGATTTCGGAAGAACGAATGTCGACATCTCAATGGTGCTTCCTCAGGACACGCAAAGGTCTATGTCTGGACAATTCGCCGCAAAGATGCAGCAGCTTCTCGACCGGGGTATAGAGGTGACATTCAGCGACAGCTTGAAAAGCGGGTTTCGGATCGTACCGAAAGACGGCAGCTACAGGATCTCTTTCGAGGAGACAAGCTTCATAGCGTTCTTCCGCGACTTTTTGCGCGAGGGTACCAGAAAGACGCTCTTTCCTCATGATGAGGTAGAGGGCACCCAGCCAGCAGTTGGAGAGGCAGGATTGCAGCCGTGACACGGGACTACTATTTCTTGGCAGCGAGTCTCGCCGACGTCCGCTGGGGCAACGGGGCCCCGAGAGGTACCCTGGACGATCTGATAGCCTACCTCGAGCCCGAGCTCCACCCTGACGACGCAACGGCCCTGCGGCAGCTGTTCTTGTTCAACGATATGAGAAACGCGGTGTCCTATCGGAAGACCGACGATCCCTTCGTCACCCCTTCCTGCTACGACGGTGAGACGATCCTTGAATCGTCTCGTGGCTACTCGGACGTACTCCCCTTCCTGAACGACTTCTTCGAAATCGTTCGCGGAAGAGCGCGCAACTATCCTGACCTCCCCCTCGTTGATGAGCTCACCATATTGTTCTACGACGGGCTCGGCGATATCGATTCGCAGTTTGTGCGTGATTTCTACCTCAGAGAGTTGGACGTCCGGAATCTCACCGTCGCCTTGAGCCGGGAGAGCCAGGGGTTCCCCTACCGGGAACGCCTCATTCCGCGCGGCGATGTCTACGATGCCGTTATCTCGGGCACCCCACCGGACTTTGGATTGAGCGCCGATTTCCCCTTCGTCGATGAGTTGGTGCGAGTGTTCAAGACGACAGACCTGACCGCGCACGAGGAGGCCATGGAACGACTCCGCTGGCGCTGGCTCGATGAGACGGTGGGTCCCGCCTTCTTCTCGACGGAGTTCATCCTTGCCTACGTCATCAAGTATCAGTCGGTGGAAAGATGGCAGTCGCTGAGCGAGGAAAAGGGCGACGAGCTCTTCGGCGAGCTTCTCGACGCGGTGCGCCGGAGCGTGCGCTTCTCACTGGAGTTCTCAGGAGTTGGAGAAAAATAGGATGACGGGTGGAAAAGTAACTGGAATCAACAGCAACCTTCTCAAGATACTGGTCGACGGACCGGTCTCTCAGAACGAGATCTGCTATGTCCTCTCGGAAGGCGAACGTCTCATGGGCGAGGTGATTCGAGTAACCGAAGACATAGCGTTCGCACAAGTCTTCGAAAGCACTCGAGGGCTGAAGATAGGGATAGAAGTCGAGTTCAGCGGCCATATGCTCGAAGTCGAGCTTGGACCCGGCATTCTCTCCCGGATCTACGACGGGCTTCAGAACAACCTGGAGGAAAAGCCGGGCCTATTCCTGAAACGGGGAGAATATGTGAATGCCCTCAATCGGGAGCAGAGGTACGACTTCGTCCCCTACGCAAAGAGGGAGGATGCGCTACGAGCGGGAGACTGGATTGGAGAGGTCAGAGAAGAGTGGCTCAGCCACAAGATAATGGCTCCCTTCGATCAGGAAGGCATCTGGACGGTCGACTCGATCGAACCATCTGGTAGCTACACCGTCACTGACACCATTGCCACCCTTCGCAGCAACTCCGGAGAGACCAAGACGGTCACCATGATGCAACGGTGGCCGGTGAAGCGGGCACTTACCTGTTTCAAAGAGAAGCCGCGGCCGTTCCGTGTGCTCGAGACGGGCGTCCGCGTGATTGATACCTTCAATCCCATCGCCGAAGGGGGAACGGGATTCATACCCGGACCGTTCGGCTGCGGCAAGACCGTCCTGCAGCACGCTGTCTCGAAGAACGCCGAGGCCGACATCATCATCGTCGCTGCCTGCGGCGAGCGGGCGAATGAGGTGGTGGAGCTCTTTACCGAGTTCCCCGAGCTGGTGGACCCGAGAACGGGCCGAAAGCTCATGGAGCGGACGACGATCGTCTGCAATACCTCGAACATGCCGGTTGCCGCACGTGAAGCGTCGGTTTATACAGCGATGACTATCGCTGAATACTATCGACTCATGGGCCTCCGCGTTCTGATGCTCGCTGATTCGACATCTCGGTGGGCACAGGCACTGCGGGAGATGTCAAACCGGATGGAAGAGCTTCCGGGACCCGACGCATTTCCGATGGATCTGCCCGCCATCATAGCGGCATTCTACTCGCGGGCCGGCGCCGTTCGCCTGAACAACGGAAAGACCGGCTCAGTCACCTTTCTCGCCACTGTGTCGCCGGCCGGCGGAAATCTGAAAGAGCCGGTAACGGAATCGACAAAGAAGTCGGCACGCTGCTTCTACGCGTTGTCGCAGTCGAGAGCAGATTCAAAGCGCTATCCGGCCGTCGACCCGCTCGATAGCTACTCGAAGTACCTCGAGTATCCGGAGATTGTCCGGTATCTGGACGAGCACCTCGAGCCGAACTGGGTAGACAAGGTCCTCGAGCTGAAGAACTGGACGCAGCGCGGCAAGGAAGCAAACGATCAGATCAATATTCTCGGTGACGACGGGGTCCCCATCGGTTATCACACGGTCTTCTGGAAATCAGAAACCATCGACTTTGTGCTCATGCAGCAGGATGCCTTCGACGTGGTCGATTCTGTCACGCCCTACGAACGTCAAAAATACATGGTCGATCTCGTGCTCGAGATCTGTGCCCACGAGTATGAGTTCGACAGCTTCGAGAAGGTTGCCACTTACTTCAAGCGGCTGATCAACTCGCTGAGGCAGATGAACTACAGCGATTTCCAATCTGAGGAGTTCAAGCGACACGAAGCGGAGCTCGCCGAGATCATCAACGAAAGGGCTGCCTTAGAGGAGGCCGCACAATGACGGACGCAAAAGCCTTCCATCGGGTTTACACGAAGATCTCGAAGATCACGAAGGCGACGTGCTCGCTTCGCGCAACAGACGTCTGCAACGAAGAGCTTGCCTACGTGGGCGGAAGACATGCACAGGTGCTGATGCTCGACGGTGATGAAGTAACGCTTCAGATTTTCGAGGGAACGGAAGGGATTGGGACCAACGCCGAGGTCGTCTTCACTGGAAAACCACCGACGATTCGCGTTTCTCCCCAGATGGCCGGACGCTTTTTCGACGCATACGGTGAACCGCTCGACGGCGGGCCGCCCGTGGAGGGCAAGGAGATCGAGATCGGCGGTCCTTCGCTGAACCCGGTCCGCAGGCTCCAACCATCGGAGCTCATAGCGACCGGAATTGCCGGCATCGATCTCAACAACGCGCTGGTATCCGGTCAGAAGATCCCGTTCTTTGCCGATCCGGATCAGCCGTACAATCAGGTCATGGCGGACGTTGCACTTCGCGCCCAAGCCGACAAGATCATTCTCGGTGGAATGGGCATGTCCAACGATGACTATCTCTACTATCGCGAGCTCTTCGAGAATGCAGGAGCGTTGGACAAGATCATAAGCTTCATAAACACGACCGACGACTCAGCCATCGAGCGTCTTCTGATTCCCGACATGGCTCTGGCAGCCGCCGAGTACTTCGCTGTGGAACACAGACAAAGCGTTCTTGTGCTGCTGACCGACATGACGCTCTACGCAGACGCCCTCGCCATCGTTGCAAACAAGATGGATAGAATTCCCTCGAAGGACGCCATGCCCGGCTCGCTCTATTCCGATCTCGCCAAGATCTACGAGAAAGCGGCCCAGTTCCCCGACGGCGGTTCCATCACTATCGTAGCGGTTACGACTCTGGCGGGTGGCGACATAACCCACGCTATCCCGGACAACACGGGGTACATCACGGAGGGGCAGCTCTTCCTGCGCAAGGACACAGACATCAACAAGGTCATCGTCGACCCATTTCGCTCTCTGTCGCGGCTCAAACAGCTAGTGATCGGGAAGAAGACGCGCGAGGATCACCCGCAGGTCATGAACGCGGCGATCCGGCTCTACGCGGACGCGGCCAACGCAAAAACGAAGCGCGACAACGGCTTCGAGCTCACCGACTACGACATACGTTCGATTCGTTTCGCTCACGACTACTCGGAGAAGCTGCTTGCCATCGACGTCAACCTGCACGTCGATGAGATGCTCGACGCTGCCTGGGAGCTGTTCGGAAAGTACTTCCACCGCTCGGAGGTGGGAATAAAGGAATCGATCCTCAGAGAGTACTGGAAAGGCGAGTGAGGATTTGAGAGATGGAACTGAAATATCAGTTCAACAAGGTTGCAATGCAGGGATTGCAGCGTGAGCTCAAGATTCGTGAGACAGCTCTGCCTATCCTGAAGAGCAAAGAGGCGGCCCTGCGAACGACGGAGAAAAAGCAGAAAGACGAATACGCTCGACTCGAAGCGGAATACAACGAGAAGCTCTCACGTCTGAGAGACGACATTCGCCTCTGGGCCGAGTTCCCTGTCGAGATCTACGAGCTCAAAGAGGTTGTTGTCGACAAGAAGCGCATCGCGGGCGTCGAGGTTCCGAACATCGAACGAGTTGATTGGAATCTCCGCGACTTCTCGCGATTTCACCGGCCGCTCTGGGTGTCGGCCGCGGTCCTCGTTCTTCGCGACCTGACGACTATGCTTTCTCGTATGGAGGTTGTTGCGAAGGGCATCGAGGTAATTCAACAGGCACGTAGAAAGACCACGCAGAAGGTCAATCTCTACGAAAAAGTCCAGGTTCCTGCCTACGAGGAGGCGATCCTCAAGATAAAACGATATCTCGAAGATGTCGCGAACCTCGATACCGCCGTGCAGAAGATGACGAAGCAACGAACGCAGAGGAAAGCGTCTGCAAGGGAGCCGGTCCATGGTTGAACCTATGACGAAGCTAACCTTGTTGTTCCGGCCGGCGGGCCGTGATGAGTTTATCGCCGAGCTTCAGAGGTTCGGAATCGTTCATGTCGAGCAGCAGAAGGTAGACGCAAACACCGAGACCTCTCGGCTCGCCGCTCGGATAACACATCTTGTCCAGGATCAAAACTTCCTTCGTGCACGCGCTGCGGAGCTTCCCGAGCCCCCCGGCGTCGAACCGTACGAGGGTGATGTCCAGGACCTCATCCGGAGGATCGACTCACTGCGAACGGACATTGAAGCCTCGGAGACAGAGCGGGCACAACTCCGCCGCGAGCTCGCTCTCTCCGAGCGATGGGGTGATTTCGACGCGGACCGGATCGACGGCCTCGAAACTTTCGGCCTGCAAATGAGCGTTCATTCGGCGCCGCGCCCTATTGCAGATGAGACAGAGGAGCGTCTGACCGTAGACGAACAGCGTTCGTTCGTCCCGCTGTTCGAGGACGGAACCAAGATGTTTTTCGCCATCGTCGGTCCACAGGGGACCGAGGAAGTCGCGCCCCTCGTAGCCGAGGAGAAACTACCGGACCGCAGCGTTTCGATAGTACGCGGCGAGCTCGAGAGGATCGACCGAGACCACACGGATGCCTTGGGCAAGATCGACGAGCTGCTGCCATACCGTTACGCACTGGGGCAGAGGATCACCGAGCTGCGAAATGAGCTCTCGTACAAGGTGGTCCGAGCGAGCGTTCACGACACGAGTGAGGGGAATCTCTTTTTCCTGACCGGATGGATCCCGGCCGCCGAAACCGCCCGGCTCGAGCAGTTCCTGCAGGCAGAGGAAGCCGTATACATCCTCGAGTCGCCGCAGCGTGATGAAGAGGTTCCGGTGAAGCTTCGCAACGGGCGCTACACTCGCCTCTTCGAGCCCATTCTGGGCATCTTCAGCCTACCGAGCTACCGGGAGCTGGATCCGACGCCGTTCTTCGCCCCGTTCTACACGATCTTCTTCGGCCTGTGCGTCGCCGACCTCGGATACGGTCTGCTCCTCCTCCTCGCGGGTCTCATTGGAGTCGCCGTCGTCAAGCGAGCCTCTCTTCGGCCTCTTCTCTATCTCGGGCTCGTTCTGGCAGCCTCAGTGGCGGTCTTTGGATTCTTCCTGAACGACTTCTTCGGGCTCAAGATCACGAGCATATCCAATTCGCATTCGGCAGTTGCACGAGCAGTCGCCTTTGGCGACATTCACAGTGCAATGCTGCTCGCAATAACACTTGGGTTCATTCAAATCATCTTCGCCTACGTGCTCAGAGCGATCAACCAGACCAGAACGCAGGGCGCGGCGGGCGCAATGAAGCCGATCGGGGTTGCGCTGATGCTGATCGGCATCGTCATCGCAGCCCTGAATGCCCTCGGCAGGTCATTCTCCGTCGGCCCGCTGCCGTTCGGTGCTCTGGCAGCAGCCATCCCTCACGCGAGGCTGGTCGGCTACGGGCTTCTCGCTGTTGGTCTTGTCTTGCTTCTCCTGTTCAACAGCCTCGAGAAGAAAATCTTCATACGGCCGGTCTTGGGTCTCTGGGAGCTTTACGAGCTCCTCACGACTGTCCCCGGCTACATACTCTCCTACCTCCGACTCTTCGCGCTGGGGCTCTCCGGCGCGCTGCTTGGAGAGACAACCGTGAAGCTTGCCATGATGGTCAGGGGGCATGGCGTTGTCGGAATAGCGTCGATGGTTGTCGTGCTCTTGATTGGATCAGGAGTAAATCTTGCGATTGGATTGTTGTCTGCCTTCGTTCACTCTCTCAGGCTCACCTTTGTCGAGTTCTACAACTCACTTGGCTTCAAGGGAGGCGGGGTGAAATACGATCCGTTCGAATTTAAATCATAGGCGGTTGGTCCGCAGGGCGCTCGGCGACCAGATCGCCGCAGCGCCGGAAACAGTAAAGATAGATATTCTTGGAGGAAATTCATGGGAGCAATTGCAGCGTCGTTAGGCGGTAACATCACCTGGGCAGGCCTTGGATTGGGATTGATGTTCGGTCTGTCGGGAATCGGGTCGGCGATAGGAATCGTAACAGCGGCCAATGCGGTAATCGGGGCAATACGGAAACGACCGGAGACCTTCGGCGTCAACCTCGTGCTTTCGGCCCTACCCTCTACCCAGGGGCTGTACGGATTCGTCGGATACATCATCTATTCCGGCTACATGTCTCCGACCATGACGATCTACAACGCAGCGATCGTCTTCGGAGCCGGGGTGGGACTCGGGATCGTCAATCTCTATTCCGGCATCAAGATGGGTCAGGTTTGCGCGTCCGGCATCACTTCGATCGGTTCCGGCCACAACGTGTTCGGCAACACCCTCGTGCTCGCCGCTTTTCCCGAGTTCTACGCGATACTGGGACTCGTCACTGTCATTCTCATGGGGAGCCTGCTAAAATAGGACATGTTGGAGTAGGAGGCCGAGCAATGTTGCTTTCCGACATATTCGCCGTGGACCGAATCAAGGTCAATCTCGCGAGCAAGAACAAAACGGAGCTCTTTGGTGAGCTGGTCGAAGTCCTCGAAGAAAGCGGAGCCATCACGGAACCCGACCGCGTCATGACGGCTTTGCTGAAGCGCGAAAACCTGATGAGCACACTTGTGGCACCCCACATAGCGCTTCCCCACGCCTCTTTGTGGCTTTTCAAGAAGACAGTCGGCGTTTTCGGCATTTCCCGGGAAGGGATCGACTACGGGACGGAGGACGCAGAACCCGTCCACGTCGTAATGCTGCTCATCGATGACCGCTACGAAGCGAACAACCATCTGAGTCTTCTGAAAAAGACCGCACGACTGATTGGCACTCCCAATTTCTACAGCAGGATCATGGCATGCGACGATGCACGGAAGGTGTACGATCTCATCGTCGAAATGGAAGAACTGCAGCGTATTTGATGCTGCTCGACACACGCCGATTCGGGACGTGGCATCGCGGGTATGCTCCCCTGCAAAGCTCCTACATTTGCGATATACTATCACGCATAGTCACGAACCGTTCATGTCTATCCGATAGCCAAAAGTCAAATTCTCCCCGAGCCGCGCCGGAGCTTCCGGAAGGGTCAGCGTTCGGACCTTGTGGTCGATCCCCGGACGCCCCGACGCGACAACAGGAACGGGCCTGCTCATTGTGCAGCCAACCCGATGTTGGAGGTTTTCTATGAAGCGTCTATGGGTTTCGTGTCTGGTTCTGGTCGCCGTTCTCGGCCTCAGCTCCTGTGTCATTGCAGGAAAGGCCACGGTGATCTTCCGTAACAAGACCACGAGCACTTACCTCAGGTTCACGATGGACGGTGCGCCCGCATCGGCGAACCCCATCGCAGCCGGCAGCTCCTGTCAGTGGATCGGCATATCGCCCGGCGATCACACCCTTGGAGCGACGGCTGTCGACAGCAGCGGTACGGTTGTGAACCCGCCGACGGCGTTCAGCGAGACGGTGAATCTCCCTGCGGATCTGATCACAACATGGAGCATCACAGAGAGCGGAGGCGCGCTGGGGCATTGACGGCTATGGGAGAGTAACAGGTCGAACTTGCCGCTGAAGGGCCCGAGGCTATACCTTCCCGAGCACTTTTATCAAGTAGAGCTTGATATACTCGCGAAACTCATCTTTGCGCTTGATCTCTTCGAACACCTCATTCTCCGCGATCCTGACCGACAGGTTCTCCACGCGTTCGAGATCGGGGGGTTTCCTCAACTCCGAACGCCTGAGAATTCTAACCTGATCGCGCACGAAAGAGTTGACGTCTTCGACGAGGTTTCGCTTTGCCTTGTCGGCGAAGAGCGGATTCCATTTCACGGCAAGCTGTTTCAGGCGAGAATCGACTGATTGATCCGTGCCGATTATCTTCGCGGCAAGCTCCTCGACAGCCTTCTTGTAGGCTGCGGCACGCTGCTTTGCGGTTGCCTTTCCGGCGGCGGTCGTTTTCGATTCTCTCTTCTCCTCGCGGCGTACCGAACCGACGCCTGCAGCGGCGGGCTCCGTTACGCCGGCCTCGCCGGATGGCGCGCCCCCGAGGTCGCTCATGTCCGGCACCGCGTAGGGTCCAAACTGGTCGTCGGCTCCCCCATCCTCGGACTTCCGGTCGGCCTTTCCGCGGCCCGCTACGGGGGCGGGCTCACGCAGCTTCTTCACGGCAGGACGGGGTGCCGGCTGGCGGGGATCGGCGAGAACCTTCACCGAACCTCCCTCCCCCGCCCGGGCCGTCTTCCCGGCCTCCGGTTTCACCCTCTTTCGCTCCTTGCCGCCACCAAGAATTCGGTCGAAGAAATGAAAGATGTGCTTGAAGAACGGTACGGTCTTCCAAAGAGGAAGCTTCAGCCGCGCTTCTGCAAGCATGTCCTTGCGCTTCACGCCGAGCAGCTCGTCGAGCGGTATGATTGCCTGTTTCTTCAGATCAAGGATTCGGTCGATTCGTTTGCTCACCTCATCCTCGATGGATCGTTCACGGTGGCAAAGGTAGAGCAGCTCGAAGTTGAGCAGGGCGTACAGCAGGGGATCCTCCTCGCGTAAACGCACCTCGAGCTCCTGGAGGAACACGTCATCACGCAGCATCGCCGATGTCTTCTTGAAATCGCCCAGGTTTTCGAACCATTCCTCGGTGAAGGCTTCCTTGTACTCCCGTGCGGCTGCGAAGATCTTGTTGAGGGTCAATCTGAGCAGAATGGCCTTGTGGATGAAGAACTCTTTCTTGTTGTGCGTCCGAATTCGAAGGACCTCAGGGAGAAGCTCCCTGCTCTCGGAATGGGTCTTTATCTCGAGGAACGCGTCAAGCTTCTCGCGCGGGCAGCTCTTCGTCAGCGGCACACCCTTCTCATCACGGAAGCCATAGATGTCGGATACGGTGAAGAAATAAGGTTCTTCCAGAAGCTTCTTCTCGACGCTCTTCAGGGCGACTTCGATCTCCTTGTCGCGCTGAACCAGTCCCTTGAAGTAGACATTGTAGAGTCCGATGAGATAGGAGGCCTGGCAGTAGCCGTGCTCCTGCGCGAGCTTTTCGGTCTTGTTGCGGAACTCCTTGAGCACGGTGCTCGCGAGGTGCGCCCAGAACGAGAAGGCGAACTCCGTGGCGTTGACGAGGTTCTCCACCGCCTGATTCGGGCGGGTGACGATCTCTCGCAGCATCGACTGAAGAACCTGGTCCTTGAGAGTGAAGACCTCTTTCAGGCGCTGGAGGATAAATCCCGAATTGCTGCCCGCTGCCAGGTAGGAGCGCAGCTTCAGGACCGAATAGTCCAGGAGCTTTCGTTCCAGCAGGTCGGTGGTAACGAACATGCTGTTGATATCCTCCGGAAAGCTCAGGCGAAGGATCTCCGGCTCCTTCGGACGGGCGGACAGCCATTTTACGAACTCCGTCTTGATGTTGACCATCGTGATGTTCGGTGGGGCCGTTACCTCCAGGCTCTCCTCGTTCGGGAAGGGGAGCTCGGCATCCTGCTCGATTTCCTTGTAGGTGGCGCGTATCTTCTCGACGAGGTACTGCGTGAGAACGATCTCTCTGACCTGACTCCCCTCGAACTCGAGGGTGCATTTGCCCGATTCCGCGAGCTCGATGAGAACCGGCTGCAGCATCTCGGAAGTGTTCTCGAGGAACATCCGGAGGGTCGTATGCTTGTGCTGATAGCTTTCGGCATATTGTTTGACGAAATCGGCAAATCGAGAAAGACGAACTTGAACCTGCCGAGTTTTCGAGACGTAACCTCGAAGCATAGCTAGAACTACGTCGGATGTCGCCATGTTGTCACCATGTAAAAGTCTATCGCTACAGCGGTCAAATGTACAGACAGAGCTTTCTTGTAGACCTGAGCGCGGACTCTCATCCGGCGGGCCCCTCCCCCGCGCCATCGGTGAGACAGAGAGGGAGGAGCTCGTCGAGCCTGCGGACGATATGCCGCGGCGCCGGCCGCCCGGGAGCGGGCTCACCGGCCGGGTTGAACCAACAGGTGTCTATGCCGAAGTTCACGCCCCCCTGGATGTCGGATGAGAGACTGTCTCCTACCATCAGCACGCTTCTTCGATCCGGTTTCCCGAGACGTTCCATCGCGTGCTCGAAGATCCGCGGGTCCGGTTTCTGTGCTCCCACTTCTTCGGAGATCACTATCGCATCAAAATGGTGTTTGATCGGAGAGAGCCCGAAGCGCCCGTTCTGAACATCCTTCAGGCCGTTGGTTACAATCGCGAGCCGACAGTAGGCGGCAAGCTTTTCGACCACCTCAGAGGCGCCATCGAGCAGAAACGCCGAGCGGCCGAGCCACTCTAGATAGCGGGCACTCATGGACTCGGGATTCGTATCAATACCGACCTCGTCGCAGAACCGTTGGAAACGAATCCGCCGAAGCTCGAGGCTGGTTATCTCGCCGCGCTCGAAGCTGCGCCATACTTCGTGATTGATCCGCTTATATGAAGCGAGGTATTCCGATCGGTAAGCCATTCCCGCCTCGCGAAACGCGTTCTCGAGGGCATACGACTCCGCTCGAGCAAAGTCGAAGAGAGTCCCGTCCGCGTCAAAAAGCACAACTTCGTATTTCATCGATCCGGTAGTGAGAATACCGTACTCTCCCCCTGTCGTCTACCGCGGGCGCAATGATGGCCGATTGAGTCGGAGTTCTCGATATTGGGTTACGTGGCTCTCCTTGCGACACGCCTTCTCGCCGAACGTCGAGCCGCCTCCGACGGCTCGTTCGCCGGAGTGATCTTGCCATTCCTAACCGATACAATCATAATACATCGCAATGGTGGGTTGATTCGAAGTAGGCTCCGTGAGATCGCTCAGGGATTATGAAGAAAGGCTCTTTCGCGCGGTCAATCCCGCCGTGCGTTTTTCCGTTACCCGCTACGTTCTGTCAATCGGTCTCTTCGTCGGCGTCGTCCTTTTTGGGCTTCTTTCGTTTCGGGGCCTCGGCGTCGACTTGCTTCCGTCAATCAACATACCGGTCGTCGCCGTCATTACGCACTATCCGGGCGCGACGCCCGAGGTCGTCGATCAGGAAGTCACTCAGATCATCGAGAACACCGTTTCGACGATCAGCGGCATAGCCGATATCAACAGCCGAAGCTCGAAAGGTGACAGCTTCGTAATACTGAGCTTCAATCCGGGAGTCAATCGCAATTCGGTGGCCAATCAGGTTGCCTCCCAGGTTGCCGGAGCCGTCGGCCGACTTCCGACCGGCATTAACCCACCTGAGGTTCGTACTTTTGACCCGAACAGCCGACCGATCCTCGAGTTCGGCATCTACGGCGGCGCAGCCAACGTTGCCGACATCAGCGCCTACGCCCGGAACGTTCTTACGCCGCTGCTCGAGCGAATCGATGGGGTCGCCAACGTGCAGATCGAGGGTGGGCCGAGCCGGCAGTTCAACGTCCTGCTCGACCCGGCAAAGCTCTCCTACTATCACATCAATCCTGAACAGGTCGTCCAGGCGATATCGAACGCCGCTATCAACCAACCAATCGGCACGATCACCACAAGCGGCAACACTCTCACCTTCACGACCCAAAACCAACCGGCGAACATCGGACAGATCGCGCGAGTTGTCGTAGGCAACACCAATGGCGTCACCGTCGGAAACATCGCTTCGGTTCGCAACGCCGAGGTGACGCCGACCTTCGCCCGGATCAACGGCAAACCGGTGGTGCTCGTTTCGATTCAGAAGACCGCGAGCGGCAACTCCGTCGCTACAGTCGCCGCGGTGAGGAGGTTTCTCCACCGCCAGCAGCTGCCGCCGGGTTACCAGGTCATCTTCAGTCACGACACGACGGTTCCGATCAAAGACGCTATTCACGCAACCTACCGGGAGCTCATCGTCACCGCCGCAGTCGTCGCGTTCGTCGTTCTGCTCTTTCTTGGACGATTGAACAGTGCACTTTCCGTCATCCTCGCGATCCCGATTGCGCTTTCCGCCGCTCCCGTGCTTTACCATTTCCTCGGCTACACCCTCAATCTCGTCTCGCTCCTTGCTCTGCTGGTTGCCATCGGGATCGTCGTCGACGATTCGATCGTGGTGGCCGAGAATGTCGAACGGCATCGGGCAATGGGGGCGAGGCGTGTCGAGGCCGTGCTGCGCGGCGCAAGTGAGGTATTCAGTGCGGTCGCCGCCGCCTCGCTTTCCCTGATCTCGGTGCTCCTTCCCGTGAGCTTCCTCGGCGGTTTCGCGGGCAAGTATCTGCAGCAGTTCTCTCTCGGCCTCGCGGCCGCCGTTCTCTTCTCCTGGTTCGAGGCCCTCCTCTTCCTAACGGTCCGCCTTGCCTACACCCCCGACTCCCAGCCCCGAACGTGGGCCGATTTCCTCGCAGTCCTAACGAAACTGCCGGAATCCTTTCGCTGGGGCTTCAGTGCCGTGCGCAAACCTCTCGGTGTGGTGCTCGCTCTCGCCATAGCGGCGCTGCTTCTGTTTCTTCACCACCCGCTCTATCTCCTTGGGATGCTCCTCTACCCGTTTGCGCTCTTCGCCCTGCATTACCTTCTGCGCATCACACTCGGATTTCTCGAAGCGCTCACGGTAACCCTGCACGGTTGGACCGATACGACGCTCACGTGGATCCGCAACGGCTACGTCGGCTCACTCGGCAAGCTGCTCCGGTTTAGCTCTTGGATTCTCATCGGTTCGGCTCTCTTTTTCGTCTTCACAATAGTCGTCATCCTTCCGAGGGTTCCCTTCAGTTTCGTTCCGCACAGTGACAACGGATCTCTCCGTGTCTTCGTCCGCATGCCGAGTGGAACGGCCACCGAGGCGACCAACAACGCCGTCGGTCGCGTCGAGCAGTACCTCATGCTTCAGCCGTCGGTTCGAATCGTTCAAACGGTGATCGGCGGAGGCGGAGTTTTCGGCGGTTCCAACCAGGCCGACAACGCCCGTATACAGGTCGAGCTCGCACCGCGGGGCAGTCGACCCGGGGTATTTGCTCTTGTGGGCCGATTTCGCCGCGCAGTTCGGAAGATCATCAGCGCTCATCCAGGGGCAAGAGCCTTCGTCAGCGCGGGCGGCGGTTTTAGGGGCGAGGGTTCCTCGACCACGATTACGCTGGTCTCGCCGAACTTCGACCGCCTCATGAAGGAGAACAACAAGATCCTCGAGCTGATGCAGAACAACAAATGGGTCGGCGACGTTACATCCAGCCTCTCGAGAACGACCCTGGAAAACGATTTCCAGCCCGACCCGTCGAGTCTCAAGGGAAGCGGGATCACCCCCAACAATCTCGCGCAGACCCTTCGCATCTACGCAAACGGCGCTCAAGCGGGAAACGTTCAGTCGGGGGGACAGAGCTATCCTATCATGGTGGAGGTGAATCCGAGGAATCTGTCGGGGGAGCAGTCGCTGTTGAGCCTGCCCATCTATTCCTCTCAGCTGAAAACCAATCTCCGCATCGGTCAGCTCGGCCACTTCTCCCCGGTGGAGGCCCCGCGCGAGCTCCATCGCTATGATCGTCTCTACACAGCGCAGTACTCTCTCAACCTCGAACGTGGTGCGCCGCCCGTGCTGATTTTCCAGCGCCAAATCCGTAGGGAGTTGACCCGCGCCGGGCTGCTCGGCAACGGGGTAACGCTTTCCAACGGCAGCCGCTTCGGCTTGGCGGCACTCACCAAGCAGCTCTCGATCCTCGGACCTGAAGTCTTCGGCCTTTCGGTCCTTCTCGCATACCTGGTCATGGGGGCCCAGTTCAACTCCTTCCGCTACCCTATCTACCTCTTGCTTCCCGTACCCCTCGCCTTGACTGGCGCAATCTGGTTCGTGTTCCTCCTCGGCGGCGGCCTGGACGTTTTCGGCGTCATGGGAATGCTGATGCTCATTGGCCTGTCGGCGAAGAATGCGATCCTCTACCTCGACTTCGTCGTGGTGCGCCTCGGAAAGATGCCGTTCCTCGACGCACTCGTCGATTCAGCCCGGCTGCGCTTCCGTCCGATCGTAATGACGACCGTGACCGTCCTCGTTATCAGCTTTCCGCTGATCTTCTCACGAGGTCAGGGTTCGGAGTTCGGACAGAGGCTTGGAGAGGTCATGCTCGGCGGAGTCCTTTTCTCGGCTATCCTCACCTTCTTCGTCGTTCCGGCCGCCTTCTACCTATTCGAGCGCAAACGCGTCGATCGCAGGGAACGCGAAGACCTGCGGCTGTCGGAAATCGAGCAAGCGGTGCAGGCTGCCGGGGAGACTCGACCGGAGCCGTAGCATGTCCAGACGATCTCGCCGAGCGGGGTGATCGGCGGCCTCGCAAGCCTGTCGGAAGGCTCTCTAATCAAAGGGCTCATTCCCGGCGTTCTCAGTCTCATGATTGCCACCGTGGGGAACAACCCGATCTCGGGAGTGAATCGTTTCGCGTTCGGCTCGGTCAATCTGATTCACGCTTTGGTCCGATTCTTGTTATGGTTGGTCTCTTCGCCGTCAGCGAGCTGCTCCGCCAGAGCAGACTGCCCGACTGGCCGAAGGCCGAGGGCAGGACACGAATCAAGTTGCCGCGCTTCTCGATGTGGCGCAAACGTCTCGCTGTTCCACATTTCATACCGGCGGTGGTTCTCGTGATGGGGGGCATTGGTTACCTCATGCGTTACATTGGTTTCTCACCGCTGCCCATGGTCCTCGGAGTAGTCCTCGGTTTCATGGTGGAGACCAATTTCAGACGCTCACTTCAGATCTCCGGCGGGCGACGGTCCGGCGTTGAGGAGCTTCCTACCCAGCGCAACATCGGTGAAAGCCCGGAAGTTCTCGATGAAGCGGCGTGCAAGATCGGAAGCGGCTCGATCCCAGTCTTCGGGGTCCTTCCAGGCGTTTCGTGGATTGAGGAACCGATCCTCGACCCCGCTTACATGCCGGGGTATCGCGAGTTTGAAGATGGGGAGAGTATTCAGCTCAGTTGCGCCGAGCTCTTCGAGCGCACCGCTCAATATGGCGCGAACGATCGAGCGAGTGGCGTCGATATCTATCCGTTTCCCGACCCCATACGGGCCGCCGATCCATCCGGTGTTGACAAGATAGACCCTCGTTCCGTGCGCCTCGATCTTCCGCACCAATTCGCGCGCATAGACTGTCGGGTGCAGAGAGAGAAATGCACCTCCGTAGCAGGAGGAAAACGTGGGTTCGGGCTCGCGAACCCCTCGCTCGGTACCTGCCAGCTTCGATGTGTAACCGCTCAAGAAATGATACTGCGTCTGATCGGGGGTGAGAATGGCCACCGGCGGCAGCACCCCAAATGCATCTGCTGTAAGGAATATGACGTTCCTAGCGTGCCCGCCTCTGGACAACGGGCGCACTATGTTCTCGATAAAGTCGATGGGGTATGAAACTCGGGTGTTCTCGGTAATCGAGACGTCTGCAAAATCGATCTCCCCCTCCGAATCGACCACGACGTTTTCCAGCAGCGCGTCACGCCGGATCGCCCGGTAGATGTCGGGCTCTTTCCTTCTGTCGAGGTGTATGACCTTCGCGTAGCAGCCGCCTTCGAAGTTGAAAACCCCGTCGTCGTCCCACCCGTGCTCGTCGTCACCTATCAGCGCCCGGTCGGGATCGGTCGAGAGCGTCGTCTTGCCGGTACCGGAAAGCCCGAAGAAGATGGCCGTATCCCCCTCGCGGCCGAGGTTTGCAGAACAGTGCATCGAGGCGATCCCCCGCAGGGGAAGGTAGTAGTTCATGACGGTGAGGATGCCCTTTTTCATCTCCCCTCCGTACCATGTTCCGATGATCACGGAACGCTTCGCGCCCAGGTGAAACGCGACGGCCACCTCGCTGTGCAGTCCCTCCTCGCGCCAGTTTGCCACCTTGGTCTTCGATGCGGTCAGCGTGACGAAATCGGGCTCGAAGTCCTCGAGCTCCTCCGGTGTCGGTCGAATGAACATGTTCGTTACGAAATGAGCCTGCCAGGCAACCTCTAGGATGAACCTAACCTTGATCCGCGTATCGCGGTTGGCCCCGCAGAAGCCGTCGACAACGTACAACGGCTTGCCGGACAGCGCCTCAGCCGCCAAGATCTCGAGACGAGACCAGAGCTCCTTTGACATCGGCCTGTTGTCACTTGGTGACTCCGGCGACGATTTCCACCAGACGTTCTTCTCGGAGCTCGGCTCCACCACAAAGTACTTGTCGCGGGGTGAACGTCCGGTGAAGACTCCTGTCCTGACCGCGACGGCGCCCAGCTTCGTCACCACCCCCTGCTCGCACCCATCCAGGCCGGCTGCGGTCTCATGACGAAATAGCTCCTCGTAGCCGGGATTGTGATAGACCGTGGTGGCGCCTTCGATTCCATAGACGCTCAAATCGAGATGATCTCTTGCGTGACTCATTGCAGCGCTACCTTCCCCTTACGCAGTCGCGCGGCACGATCGAATCTCAGTTTCGAGACAGCGTACCTCCCAGGTAAAGGTTCGCAATCTGCGGATTATCGAGTATTTCTTGGTGGGTGCCCACCAGACGGACCTTTCCGCTTTCCATGACGATACCTTGCGTGGCGATCTCGAGACCGGCCCGCACGTTCTGTTCAACGAGCAGGATCGTACGTCCTGTATTGTGCATCATCTTTACGGTTTCGAACACCTGCTTGAGGGTCTTGGGATCGAGCCCCATCGACGGCTCATCGAGCAGAATGAGGTCTGGATCGAGCATCAACGACCGTGCAAACTCGACGAGTCGCTGCTGTCCGCCGGAAAGGCTGCCCGCCCTGTCTTTCGCTCGCTCGCGCACCACAGGGAAAAGCTCTTCGACTCTCGCAAGTCGCTCCTCGACGAGCGCGGAATCGCTCACCATGTATCCCCCCATCCTCACATTCTCCCGAACGTTTATATCGGGGAACAGGCTATGATTCTGAGGGACCTGGGCAATTCCAAACGAAAGAATCTGGCGTGGATTCGAGCCGGCTATTCCGCGGTCCTTGAACGTCACTTCGCCCTTGCGAGGTTTGAGCAATCCGCTGATAACACGCAGGACGGTTGACTTTCCGGCCCCATTTGGACCGACGATGCAGGTAATCGAACCTTTCTCGACCTCGATGTTTACTCCCTTCAAAACGTCACTGCCGTCGTATCCTGCGACAACCTCGTTCAATTTCAACAACATCTTCAGGCTCCTAGGTAGGCTTCGAGAACGCTTGGATTGTCACGCACCTCGTCCGGGGTGCCCTCTGCTATCTTGGAACCGTGGTCCATTACCGTGACCTTTTCGCAGATGCTCATGACGAATTCCATGTTGTGCTCCACGATGAGGAAGGTGACGCCCTTCTTGTTGAGATCGCGAATGCGGTCCGACAGATAGCTTATCATCGTAGGATTTACCCCCCCTGCCGGCTCGTCGAGCAGGATGACTTGCGGCTCCGCGATGAGAATGTAGGCAAACTCGAGGAGCTTCTTCTGGCCGTAGGAGAGATTCCCGGCCGGGAGGTCCTTCAAACCGATGATCCCGACGAAATCCAATAAATCCAGAGCCCTCTGATGCTCTTTTGAGGAGGTCCACCTTCCAAAGAGCGCCTTGAATCCGGTCCGTTGGACGGCAACGTGCATGTTCTCGAGAACCGTCAACCGCGGGAAAATCCGAGTCAACTGAAAGGTGCGGCCGATGCCGAGTGCAAAGACCCTATCCGGAGTGCTGTTCTGGATGGGCCTTCCGGAGAACCTAACCTCTCCTGCGTCAACGGTCTCGTAGCCGGTCATGACGTTGAACAGAGTCGTCTTGCCGGATCCATTCGGTCCGATGAGACCGGTCATGCTGCCCTTCTCTACCGTGATCGAACAGGCATCCAACGCCCGCACCCCGCCAAAGGCCTTGGATACGTTTGTCGCCTCAAGAAGTGTCATCGCTTCACCTCGTCCGAATGTATCGTGGCCTCCGCTGCTGGAGCCTCTTCGTCCTTCTGTATGTTCGTTTGTAGGCCGCTGCTCTCGCTGTTGGTTCTTGCCAGTCGGCGTCTGAGAGTGGGCAGGATGCCTTCCGGGAGGAAGAGAATTATGGCCAGAAACATGGCACCGTAGATGATCAAGTAATAGCCGTTCTGGCTGAATCGCATGGTGAAGTACTGCTGGGTCGGCTCGAGGATGATCGCGCCGAGAATCGGCCCCGCAAGTGTGCCGAGTCCGCCGAGGAACGTCATCAACGCTACGACGAGATCGAACAGTGGGTCGAAAGCGAAGGCGGGATAGAGCGACTCGATGTAGTAGGCGTGCAGCGCCCCGATCATGCCGACGTAAAACGCCGAGATTACGAATGCGGAAAGCTTGAACTGCCCGGTATTGACACCTAAACCGAGCGCTCGTTCCTCGTCGTCGCGTATCGCGAGCAGTCCGAGCCCGTATTTCGAATGGCGGATCCACCAGGAGTGGAGCAACGCAATGAGGAGGATAAGTAGCGCTACATAGTAAAACGGGATGTTGAAGAACACACCGCTCCAATTGGTCGGTATCGGCAGGGTCATGCCGACCGAGCCGTTCGTTACCCCTCGAAGGTTGAAGGCCATGAGCTGCATGATGAAGAACATCGCTATCGTCACGACGACAAAGGTGTGCTTTCGCGTACGGAGGGCAATCCATCCCATCGGGACGGCGAAGATCCCCGCAGCTACTCCGGCCAGGGGCAAGAGCAGAAACGGTAGATATCCGCCCTGCAGCCCCCAATCCTTGCACATGATTGCCATTGCATAGGATCCGATCCCGAAGTAGGCGGCATGACCCAAAGCGATGTACCCGGTGTATCCCGAGAAGATGTTCCACGCCGTTGCGGCGGCCGCAAAGATCAGCGTAAAGAAGGCGACCGTGGTGACTGCAGGGCTCTTGATTATCAGCGGGAAGACGATCGATATCACGAGAAGGGCGATGAGCCCGACAGGTTTGATCGTTCTCATTGTTTTCTCCCTTCCAGCTGCCCGAACAGTCCCTGCGGCCTCAGTACGAGAACGACCACGAGAAGCATGAAGAACACGGTGTTTGCCCAAACGGGCGACCAAACCACCGAGGTAACGTCTTCGATGACCAGCATCCCGAGGGCCGCGATCAACGCCCCACGCAGGCTTCCCATGCCGCCGAGTATGATGATCACGAGGAGGCGGGAGATGAGGTCATAGAGGCTGTTGGGATTGAAGGTGGTCGTGGCTCCATATGCCATTCCCCCGGCGGCTGCAAGTGAAACGCCGATTCCGAAGGTGATTGCCGAGACTCGCTCGACGTTTATGCCGATCAGCTGTGCAGCCGTGCGATTCTGCATGGATGCCCTCAGTCCGAACCCGAACTTCGTTCGATACAGAATGAAATAGAGCCCGCCGAGAAGAACAACGCTCAAGCCGAAATCGAACAGATAGACCCACGCCAGGTAGAACTTTCCAATCCTGAGCGAGGTGTCGACGTACCATGCATGCATCTGCACCAGGTTCGTCGTGAAGAGAAGTGACAGCACCCCCTCGATAATGAGAGAGATCGCGAAGGTGATGAGAATGGAAAGTGTAGTACGATTGCGTTTGATTGGCCGTATGAATGCGACCTCCAATCCCAGACCCAGCAAGAACATTGCCGGCATGGTGATGAGCAGGCCGACGAATAAATCGATATGGAACTGCTGCTGGAGGAAGAAGCTCATGTAGGCCCCGAGAATTACGAGGGCCCCCTGACCGACGTTGATGATGTCCATGACGCCGAAGATCAACGTCAATCCCGAGGCCATCAGGGCATAAATCGAGCCGGACAGCAATCCCGTTATGATCGCATCCAGTATCAGTGTCATCTATTGAACTCCGTCTTTTCGGCCGTGGGCGACACCCTACCCGCCGAGTTTATGTGTAGTGGCCGATTGATGAAGGGGGCGACCATCGCCGCCCCCTTGCGTCTTGTTGTCTATCGCCTATTGCCAATTCGGTTTCGGAAACTCTGGCTTGGCTTTCGCGACTGACTGCGGATACACCGGAAGGTATTTGCCGTTCTGCCACTGGAAGACATAGGCGCTTATGGCGGTATTCCTTCCTTGGCCGTCGAACCTGACAGGGCCCTCGATGCTCTTGAAGGTATCTCCCGAGTGAAGCTCTTTGATGAGCTTGGCGTTATCGAGACTTCCGATCTTCTCGACTGCCTGCTGCACCACCTGTCCGACCGAATAGGCCTCGGCCGCATCAGCATTGATATCGGATGGAGATCCGCCGTATTTCGCTATGAAGTCTTTGACGAACTGAGCATTTCCCGGGGCATCGAGTGAGGCGTACCAAGCGTTCGGGACCATCACGCCTTCCGCGTTTCCGGAGCCGCCGACGGCCTTCGTGAACTGGCTGCCGAGGTCCGGCCCGGCCGTAGCGACGACGCTTTCGGGGTTGTAGTGCTGCTGCATGAACCGCTGAATGAAAGCGCTGATGTCCGGAAGCAAGGTGCCGGCCACGACTACCTGTGCTTTCGAGGCGATTATCTTGTCGGCAATCGGATTGTAGTCGGTGGTCTCAGACGGGTAGACCTGGAACGATACGGTCTTCACTCCGCCCGCTTCCAGGAGCTTGCGAGCCCGTTCGATCTGGGGTTGTGTGAATGGATCGTCCTCGGTTGCATAGGCCGCAGTCTTGGGGCGCTCACTTGCAGGTAGGGAGAGGATGTACTTCGTGTAGCTGTCGAGGTCGTTGACGACAGGAAGAGCCACGTCGAATACATTCTTGAGACCCCGAGTAAAGACCGACGGACCGCCGCCGGCGCCCTCGACCATTGCATAGCCGTAGCGGTTTGCGACGACCGAAGCCGGTTTCGTGAGCAGCGACGAGAACGGACCAAAGACGATATCGACCTTGTCGACGGTAATCAGCTTCTGGTAGTTCGTCTGAACCTGATCGGGACTGCTCGCGTCGGATACGATGTCGAGCTTGACCTGTCGCCCCAGCAACCCACCATGAGAGTTCACGTAATCGGCCCAAAGGGTGTACCCCTGTTTGAACCCCAGTCCGTCAGAGGAGAAATCTCCGGACAGAGAAAGCGACGCGCCGATCGTGATTGGGGCTTTTGTCGTCTTTTCGCTGGTCCCGGATGCCACGGCGAATGTCGCCGATACGAAGGCGAGTACCGCCACGAGAATCACGTACTTTCTTGACATCTTTTTACCTCCATCGGGTTCTTCGAACCCGGCTCAATTGAAACTATGGAAGACAAACGGAACTCGTATCTCACCTCCTCCCTCTTTGATCTTGGCGCATTCAGCGCGTATTCATCGTAAGAAGCTTCATCTCGCTCATCTCTTCGATTGCGTAGCGAAGGCCCTCCCGCCCCGTTCCCGACTGCTTCACACCGCCGTAGGGCATATGGTCGACCCGGAAAGTGGACACGTCGTTGACCATCAGCCCGCCGACTTCGATCTCGTCAAATGCAGATCGGATCACGCCCCAGTCGTTCGTGAAAAGCCCTGCCTGGAGTCCGAACTCGCTGTCATCCACCGCCCGAATGGCCTCCTGCACGTCGGTATACCGATACAGCCCGATCAAAGGGGCAAAAACCTCCTGACAGCAGACTCGCATCTGCGGTTGCAGATTCGCCAGCACGGTCGGACGCCAGATATTGCCCTCTCGACGCCCGCCGGCGAGAACCTCTGCGCCGTCTCGTTCGGCCTCTTCGACCCATTCTTGAACCCGCTCCGCCGCTTGGTCATCAATCACCGGACCCACGTCAGTTTCCTCATCCAGGGGGTTACCCACTTTCAGCTTCTTTACCCGTGGGACGAGCTCAGCGACGAAGTCTTCATAAATCTCTTCGTGAAGATAGACGCGTTGGACTGAAACACAGGATTGCCCCGAATAGGAGAATCCGCCCCACACCACCCGCTCGGCGGCAAACTTGACATCGGCGTCCCTGTGCACGATCACCCCGGCGTTGCCTCCCAACTCGAGCGTGATCTTCTTTCGTCCGGCTCTGCTCTTCAGTGCCCAGCCGACGGCCGGGCTCCCCGTAAAGGTCAGAAGCTTGATGCGTTCGTCTTCGACCAGCTGAGCGGCGTCCGCGGTAGAGCTCGGCAGTACGCTGAAGGCCTCGCGCGGCCAGCCGGATTGGCCGATGATCTCGGCAAGCTTCAGTGCGCTCACCGGAGTCTGGCTGGCAGGCCGAAGGATGATGGGGTTGCCCGCCGCCAGGGCGGGCGCCACCTTGTGCGCGACCAGATTCAGCGGATAGTTGAAGGGACTGATGCCGACGACCGGTCCGAGGGGGACGCGGCGCACCTGCGCTTCCCGCCCTTCGTTGCCGGGAATCCAATCAAGGGGAACGATCTCGCCGTAGATACGCTTCGATTCCTCCGCGGCTACCTTGAAAGTGAAGACCGCGCGGCCTACCTCAGCGCGCGCAGTATTGATCGGCTTGCCCGCCTCGAGCGCAATCGTGCGGGCGAGCTCCTCGTGACGCTCCTCGATGCCCGCACTTGTCCTTTCGAGGATCTCCGCTCTCTTCCAGGCGGGGAGCTTCCTTGTCCCCCGAAACGCCTCCACGGCAATGTCGATCGCCGACGCGACTTCGGCCTTTCCTGCCCGATGAACGACCGCGACGAGTGAGCCGTCGAAGGGACTGCGCACGTCGACGCCGTTTCCCGTCTTCTTCCACTCTCCGGCAAGGTAGCAGCCGAAATCGCCGAGAGCTGGGTTCTCGCCACTCCCGTTCTTTTCCTTCGCAACAAGTGATCCACGTAGCCTTTCCGGTGCACTCATATCAACATTCTCCAGGGGTCCTCTATCGTTTGGGCCAGGTCGTCGAGAAACTGCGCCGCCCGCACACCGTCGACAACTCGATGGTCGCAGGAAAGGGTCATCACCATCATCGGTCGGATCACCGCCCTTCCCTCGATCGGCACCACTCTCTCGGCGATCCTTCCAACCGCCAGGATTGCCGCTTGCGGGGGGTTTACGATCGCGTTGAAGGCATCCACCTTGTACATGCCGAGATTCGTGATCGTGAAGCTCCCGTTGTCCATGTCCTCAGGGCGCAGCTTGCGCTCGCGAGCACGTGAAAGCAACTCGCTGCGCTGTCCGGCGATCTCTACCAGCGACGCCCAATCCGCGCCGCGAATCACCGGAACAACCAGCCCCTCGTCGAGCGCCGCCGCGATACCTACATTCACCTCGCCGCCGGTCCTGATCGCACCGTCAGCCCACGCCGCGTTGACGCGAGGATGCCGTCGGAGCGCCCAACCGGCGCACTTCACGAGAAGGTCCGTCAGCGTCAGCCTGGTACCGGTGCGATCCTCCACCTCGCCGCCGGCGCGATCGCGCCATTCCAGGAGCCGGCTCGCCTCCACCTCCCGCACGAGATAGAAATGGGGCACCGTCCTCCAGCTTTCGCTCATGCGGGCCGCCATCACGCGCCACAAGCTGCTCGGTTCCTCAATGCCCGCCGCCCCGGCTGCACGGCCGGGACGAATGCCCGGTCGGTTCGAAAGAGTCTCGGCGGCAGATATGACGTCGGCCGCGAGCACCGCGCCCTCCGGTCCGGAGCCCGCGATAGATGCCAGCCCCATGCCCCGCTCGACTGCCAGCCGGCGCGCCTTCGGCGAAGCCGGTCGAAGTTTGGCCGTCGACCCGCCCTCGATCGACACAAAGCCGGTCCCCGAGGCGGCGAAGGCCCCACCCGGGGAGCTCTCCCCCATGTATGCGAGGACGTCAGCCTTTTCTATTCGATTTCCCGTTGGCGTGACTTTCGTGAGGTCGACACCGTTTTCCTCGGCGATATTGCGCGCCAAAGGGGTCACCGCCCACGAAAGAGCCGTCTGCCCTCCGGCCGGTGTGTCAGGGCCGCCTGTGCGGCCGATCCTGGGAGACTGGCCGTCACCGCCCAACAGATCGCGGCCCCCGCTGCGAGCGCGCTCTCCGGAAGCCGGGCTGTCGCCGAGCGGGCTTCCGCTCCGGGCCCGCCCCGACTGGGCGGCCGGTTCTACTTTCGGCGGCTCTTCGCCGGGTGAGAGAATCCAGGCGATTGTATTTCCGACCGGAACGACGTCGCCTTCGTTCGCGATGATCCCGCCGAGCACGCCCTCACCGGGAGATTCGATCTCGACGGCGGCTTTGTCGGTTTCGACCTCCATGAGCGGTTCGCCCTTCGTGACGCTCTCTCCCGCTTGCTTGAGCCAACGGATGAGAACCCCGGTTTCCTGCGCCATCTCCAGCGCCGGCATTACGACGGCGGCAGCCATTAGCCTCTCACGGCCTCCACCATCTTGACGACCTCCGAATTGTTGTCCGGTTCGTGTGTTCTCGTCGTCGGAAGCGGGCCGGTCGCAGTGTAGTAGTGGTGGCCGGCCACCATCAGATCGTTGGCCGGGAAACGAGTTATGATCTCGTGCCCGGTTTCGGTGACGACGATCTCTTCCTCGATCCTGGCGGCACTCCATCCGTCGGTCGAAGGCCAGTAGGTCTCGAGCGCAAAGACCATTCCCGGCTTTATCTCGGTTGGATGATCCAAAGATACGAGACGGCTGATAACGGGCTTCTCCCAAATCTGCAGGCCGATGCCGTGCCCGTACTGGAGCGCGAAGGCCGCTTCTTCGCTCGGGAATCCGAACTCCTCCGCCTTGGGCCACACTGACGCGATTTCCGCTGTCGTCCGTCCCGGACGTACGAGCTCGATTGCGGCGTCCAGGTAGTCCCGGCAGCGCTTGTAGGCGTCTACCATGGCATGTGAGGCGTATCCGACCGAGAAGCAGCGGTAGTAACATGTGCGGTAGCCCATATAGGACTGAAGGATATCGTAGTAGACCGGGTCGCCAGGCCTGAGCATGCGGTCCGAAAAGACGTGAGGATGGGGATTGCAGCGCTCGCCGGAGATCGCATTGACCGCCTCGACGTACTCCGACCCGAGGTCGTACAGCACCTTCGAGACGATTCCAACCGCCTCGTTCTCGCGCATACCCGGTTTCATCGCTCGATAGAGCTCGTCGTAGGCCGCGTCGACCTGGGCTGCCGCGTGGGTAAGAAGCGCAATTTCGTCCTGCGTCTTAATGACTCTTGCCTCCGACAGAAGAGCCTGGCCGTCGACAATCGTCAACCCCTCCTTCTGGAGGGCAAACAGCACCGGCAGCTCGGCTATGTCGACTCCGACCGGTTCCTTGGCGAGACCTCGTTCTTCGAGCTCGAGCTTGATCTTGCGCGCTACGTCCTCGGCACGCCCCATCTCTGGTGTCATGGCCCCTCGCAGCATCGAGATGCCGGCACGGGAGCGCTTCTCCCCGAGCCACGGGGCGTAGAGCTGATGGTGTTTTGCCGCCGAGCCGAAGTCCCAGAGAATCGGCTCGTCGCCCTGTGCCAGGAGCGTAAATCGGTTCGCCTTGTCCTGGGCCCACGTACCGATATGTGTCGCAGTGATGTACCGCACATTGTTCATGTCGAAGCAGAGAAGCGAACCCATCTCCGATTCTTTCAAGAGCTTCTTTACCCGATCGAGCCGTTCGTTGCGAAGTCGATCGAAGTCGATTCGTTGCTCCCAATCGACCGCCATCGTGCCATATGTCTTTATTGCCATCTCAACTTCTCCCGCATAGTGATTTGGCCGCTTCAAAGACCGACTCCTCCGTGGGGACGGTCATGTCCTCCAAGACCGGTGAAAACGGCACCGGAACGTCCATAGCCCCCATTCTCTTCACCGGAGCGTCCAAATAGTAGAAGGCGCCCTCGGCAATGACCGACGCTATCTCCGCCGTCACTCCGTAGAACTCGTAGCCTTCGTCAAGAACGACCACCCGTGAGGTCTTCTTCGCCGACTCGATGAGGGTCTCCTTGTCCAGGGGTGATGTCGTGCGCGGATCGACCACCTCCGCGCTTATTCCGATCCCTTCCAGCTTGGCCGCCGCGCCCAATGCGACCTGCACCATCGAGCTCGTTGCGACCAACGTGATGTCCGTTCCGCTGCGCTTGATGTCGGCACTTCCGAAGGGTACGACATATTCTTCGTCCGGAATCTCCCCCTTCAGCTTGTACATCATCTTGTCTTCGAAGAAGACGACGGGACTGTCATCGCGGATCGCCGACTTCATCAGTCCCTTGGCGTCGTACGGCGTGGCGGGGATAGCCACCTTCAGACCCGGAATGTGACTCACCCATGCGTGCAGGCTCTGCGAGTGCTGGGCGGCCGAGCGACGGGTCGCCCCGAGTGTCGTTCGAAAGACCATCGGAACCTTGAGCTTTCCGCCGGACATGTAATGAACCTTTGCGGCCTGGTTGGCGATTTGATCCATGGCGAGACCGAGAAAATCGCCGAACATGATATCCACGACGGGACGTACGCCGGTCATTGCGGCACCGACGCCGATCCCGGAAAAACCGAGCTCAGAGATCGGGGTGTCGACGACACGTTTTGTCCCGAACTCATCGACCAGCCCGCTCAACACCTTGAACGGAGTGCCGGCTTCGGCTACGTCTTCTCCGATTATGAAAACCGATTCGTCGAGGCGCATCTCTTCCGCGAGCGCCTCTCTGATTGCGTCGCCAAAGGTCACTTCCCTCAAAGCCATCTTCTTCCCTTCTTAGGCGTATACATCTTCGGTAACCTCCCGCTCGTCCGGGTAGGGGGTGTCCTTCGCGAATACGACCCCGGCCTCCACCTCGGCCTCGACATCTTTCAGTATCTTGTCGAGAGTCGACTTTTCCACGTCCTCCTCTTTCAACAGCCTGTTCTCCAGAATGATGAGCGGATCATGGCTCGATTTCCACTCCTGCTCTTCTTTTTTTGAGCGGTAGTACTCTCTATTGATGTCGCCGACATGGTGACCGAAGTACCGATAGGTCTGACATTCGAGGAAGGAGGGCCCCTCACCCTTTCGCGCACGAGCTACCAGCCGTTTGGCGGTCTCGTAGACTACCTGGACATCCTGCCCTTCGATAGACTCGGCTTGAAGGTCGAACCCCTTCGCCCGCGTCATGATGTCTCCGGCAAGCGTCTCGGTAAAATGAGTGTATTCATTGTAGAGGTTGTTTTCGCAGACATAGATGACGGGCAACTTCCACAGCGACGCCATATTCATGACCTCGTACATAATGCCTTGACCGAGCGCTCCCTCGCCGAAGAAACAGACGGCGACCTGGTCGCTTCCCCTCATCTTCGCTGAAAATGCCGCGCCGGTGGCAATCCCGGCGCTCCCGCCGACGATCGCATTTGCACCGAGGTTTCCGGTATCGGGATCAGCTATGTGCATCGAGCCGCCTTTGCCCCGACAATAACCAGCCTCCTTCCCCAGCAACTCGGCAAACATGCGATCTACCGCCGCCCCCTTCGCCAGACAATGACCATGACCGCGATGAGTGCTTGTAATGTAGTCATCGCGCCGGAGCGCTTCGCAAATGCCGACTGCAACCGCTTCCTGGCCGATATAGAGATGTGCCAGGCCGGGCATGAGGGCATTCATGTAGAGCTGGTTGACGTGCTCCTCAAAGTGCCGGATCTTCGCCATCTGTTCGTAGCAGTGAATCCAATGATCCACTCCAACCGATTCGGCGCCGGATACGACGCCGCTTTCCGTGCGCTTCGTCATTTCCCAAGCCCCGACATAGTCGCAAGGACCTCGAACATTACCGCGAAGTCCTGCTTGACGAGCCCCATGCCGCGCGCGGCGGTCAGAAACTCGTTCGTCAACGAAGTGGTCGGGAGCGGAACATCGAGCTCCCGACCAAGCTCCAATGCGAAGTTCAGGTCTTTCTGCATCATGTTCACGTTGAACCAGGCTTCCTGCGGCATCTCGAGCACAAACGGTCCGCGGTATTTCACCATCGGTGAAGCGATGACGCTGTTCACCAGAACCTCCACGGCGGTCGTCCTCGGGATACCGCTCTTCTCGGCAAGCAGCACGCCCTCACTGAATGCGAGCATCTGCACTGCAAGACTGAGGTTCGTCGCTATCTTCATCGCTACCGCAAGGCCGTTTGCACCGACGTGAGTAGCTTTCGGACCGATGTCGAGGAAGATCGGTTTGACCTTTTCGTACACCTCAGGGTCACCCCCGACCATCATCGTCAGCTTCCCCGCCTCGAGGGTGGAGACGCTGCCGGATACCGGCGCATCGAGCATCGCCGCGCCCTTCTCAGCCACCTTCTTCGCAAGCCTTCGACTTGCTTCAGGTGTCACGGTGCTGATGTCGACGTAGATCTTGCCGGGCGAGAGACCTGCGAGAAGACCGTCATCACCTTCGGAGATCGCTTCCAAGGCCTTGGTGTTTGCGATCATGCTGAAGGTGATGTCTGAGGCTTCCGCGACTGCTCGTGGACTGTCCGCCCATTTCATGCCCTGCTCGATCAGCTTCTCGGCCTTCGAACGAGTCCGATTATAGCCGGTTACCGTGTGCCCGGCCTCCATGAGGCGTTTCGTTAGTCCCCGGCCCATCACGCCAAGGCCGATAAATCCTAATTGTGCCATGTGAAACTCCAGTCAGTCAGATTTACTACGTGCTTCGTCCGATTCAGTCGTTCCAGAGTCCTCCGCAACCTGCCGCAGATGACGCTTCATTGCCGAGCGCGCAGCTTCGGAGTCTTTTCGCTTCACCGCCTCCAGGATTTCTTTGTGGTGACGCTGACCGCGCTCGAGCCCGCCTTCGGCTAGGCCGATGCGCTTGCGCTGTTCGCGCAGAAGGTCGATGATCGAATCCATGAGCGCGGGAATGATCGGGTTCTGCGTCGCTTCCGCCAGAGCGAGGTGAAAGTCCAAATCGGCCTCGACGTAAACATCGACGTCGGCGGCGCTCTCCATCGTTTCCACCGCCTCTTGCATGTCGGCGACGAACTCGTCGGTCATCCGCGTGGCGGCAAGACCTGCTATCTCCGGCTCGAGGATTTCGCGCACCTCCACGAGATTCGCCGAACCGTCAACAGAACCGAACTTCATGAGGAGGTCGAAAGATTGTCGCATTGAGTTTGGGGCTTTGTTGGTGACAAAGGTACCGCGCCCCGGATGAATATCGATGTATCCCTTCTCGCGAAGGATCTTCACCGCCTCCCGAACCGCGGTTCGGCTCACGGCGAACTGTGTAGCCAACTCGCGTTCGGGGGGCAGTTTCTCGCCGACTTTCAGGTCTCCGGCCGCAATGGCTGCTTCAATCTGCTCAACAATGCGTTCATAGAGGCGTTCACTCTGAACCGGCAAGTACTTTTTCATAATTCACATTTTGGTATAGTGGTATGATGTCTCAAACAGTATATCATGACTATTTTAGTTGTCAATGCCTTTCTCCAACAATCGCCGCGAAGGGTGATAAAGTAGCGTCTCGGACCGGTCGACAATTATGAGAGCCGGTATTGTCTCACTCGCCCGCTCGTTCCGGCCGGATCGCCCGCCGATCGGGTCTTGAAAAGTGTGGTCCTAAGCGATATGGTCTAAAGACAATGAGAGCCGTCAGGTAGCAGCTGTGACACCGTTTGTCCATTACAAGCAGATTGAAGGTAAGATAGTAGACAGCATCAACCGGAAGCTCCGCGCAGGTGCCAACGAAACGTGGCGCTTCGCGCGTCGAGCCGTCATGCTCGGCAAGCAGCGGGTTACGATTCTGCTTGTCCCCTATTCTGAGAAGAAGATCTTCAACTTCCATCTTTCGGTCTTTTCAATGGTTTTCGCAGGGTTGCTCTTTGCTGCGATCATCGCGGTGCTGTTCATCGCAAGAGCCGATATCGGCAATATGAGCCGCCTCCTCTCGTCCAGTGCGGGAAGCCTTCGTAATAGTCAGGCCAGCCTTCAGCAGGTCCAGAACCGAGTAGGCAATCTCATCCAGGTATCGCGTGTCTTCGAAACTGCAATGAACCAGACAATGAGCTCGCTGGGCCTGCGCAACCGGAACGTTGATGATGCCCCTCAAATCGGCCCGAGCCCCGCGCTCGCGGGCGTCTCGGGAGCAAGCTCGAACACCACTCTCACTGAGGTTGCCGAGCTGCGAAACCTGACATCGGTGATGAGCAGCTCGGTCCAGTCCGTCAAGCGGGTGACGGCCTTTTACGAATCACACAAACGGCTTCTCGCAGAGCTGCCGACAGAATGGCCCGTGAAAGGCGGCCGGGGAATCATAACGACCTTCTTTGGACCCGCTATCCACCCCTTCACCCACCGGATGTATCTCCACACGGGGGTCGACATAGCGTACAGCGAAGGAACACCGATCGTGGCGGCCGCGGACGGAGTCGTCGTCTCGACGGCCTATCAACCCCTCGGCTACGGCAACAACGTCTTTCTCCGTCACGCGTTTGGTTTCTATACTCGCTACGCCCACCTGATGCGCATCTACGTTCACGAAGGGGAGCACGTCAAACAGGGCCAGGTCATCGGGTTGCTCGGCACCACCGGACTCTCAACGGGTCCGCACGTCCACTTCGAGGTATGGCTTGGCAACCAGGTCATCGACCCGATGCGTTTCTTGAACATCAGCGGCCATCACACCTCGGCTACCATGATCAGCCAGGACTAGTCTCGCCGGGGAGATCCGGTCCTCCTACCGCTCGGCGCGGACCATCCATTCCCAGCCGCACGCCGAAGATTGCAACTGCGGCGAGGGCCAACACCACGTACGGCGAGAACTCCAACCAGTTGTAGAGCGGAGAGCGGGTAACGCCAGTCGCGGTAACCTGCGCGGCATAGGTGTAGACCCAGTGGAAGAAGATGGCCGTGAGGATGCTTCCGCCGGTTCTATTGTGGAACAGGGTCATGAGAATCGATACGGCCGTGACCCCACAGAGGAATCCAACAAAAGGGATTCCGAGTGTTTGCTGAGAGGTCCCCGGCATCAGAAACAGCGGCAGATGCCAGAATCCCCACACGATGCCGACGATCAGAGATGAGAGAAGGGCGTTGAACCTTGTCTGAAGCCGGCCCAACGCATATCCTCGCCAACCGAACTCCTCCGAGATCGGGCCGATGATGATGAGCGGAAGAACGCTTCCGAGCTGAGTCACGAAGAGCCCGAACTCGAACTTGTGGCCCAGCAGGCGGTTCACGAAGATCTGAGCCACGGCGGCAACGGCAACCAGAACGACGATAGAAAGGTAATTCGACCACCCGATCCTGAACTGGATGGCGCGACGCCCCAGCCGGCGGAGCGCCGTGCCGCCGCCCTTGACGGCCGTCAGCAGGACTGCGGTGAGAGACGGAACGAACCCGCCGATCATGAACATCACGATCGCCCAGACCGGCCCCTTCTCTCCGCTCACAAAACTGATTGCAGTAATCCTGAAGAGGGCGAGCGGTCCCCAGAAGACCAAGTAGGAGAGGCCGATAGTAATCACGAAGAATACGGTCGCGTCTCGGAGAGGTTTGTCATTACTCACATGTGCCTCCCAATTCCATGAAGCCAACAATGAGATGTGCACACTGAGCGTGTGCATTCATCGACCAAGACCTTTGTATGATGTGGTTTTCTGAAACAACGACCTATGGCAAAAAGCTATCGTGAACCGACGTCAGCGATTATACGCAAACAGCCGGCGCGGCTCAATCATTTTCTTTTCTCCTCCTCGCACTGATTGACGGTCATCCTCTCCTTGGCTACCCTCCGTAGGAACATGAACATCTCAGATGAAGCGCGTGCGGAGGCCGACGACTTCGTAGAACGGGAACGGCAGTTCCAACTCGGGTTTCTGCCAACCGAGCAGGCACACCCTCTTACTGCCCATTTCGGCGACACGGCGCAGCGAAGAACGGACGAGGGAATCCGGCAGCTTTTCGCCGTCGACAGCAGCATGATCGAAACGGCATCCGATCTGCTTCGATCTCACGAGATCGATCGCCTTCGCCGCTCTGTGCGCCGCCTCCTTGAAACCGACGGACGCATATACTTCGGAGGTTGCGGGGCGTCGGGACGCATGTCCGCCCAGCTTGAGGCCATGTGGCGCCGCTGCTTCATTGAAACCGCCGACCGGTGTCCCTCTCTTCGCGATCGCTGTCTGCAGCTTGCCGACAAGGCCGGAAGCGTCGTGAGCGGAGGTGAGCTCGCGGTCATCCGTTCGGTGGAGTACTTCGAAGACCATCAGAGCTTCGGCCGCCGACAGGTGAGCGAAACCGGAATCGGCCCGGACGATCTTTTCGTTGCACTGGGAGAAGCTGGCATCGCATGGAGCACGATTGGAATGACCCTCGAAGCCGACGAACGAGGGGCGGAGACCTACTTCTTCTACTGTAACCCACGTGCATTGATGGAACAGAATCTCGAACGCTGCAGGCAGCTCTTTTCGAGGAACGGAATCTGCTTCATCGAAGCACCGTTCGGGCCGATGGCCATCGCAGGCTCCACGCGAATGCAGGCAACCTCACTCGAGCTCGTCTGTATCGGATACGCTCTCGAGTGGGCGGTAAGCTCGTGGGCGACGGAATCGCAGGGCGTCGAGCTGCCGCCTCCGGCGACACCGTCGGATTTCGCCGACAGCATCACCGGGCTGCTCAGGCAGCTGTCGGAACCGGGAGCAGTCTCCGGACTGGCCGGCGCCGTCGAGGCAGAAAGCGAAATCTATCGAAGCAATGGACTGGTCACCTATTTTGCCGACACCTATCTCATCGACATACTTGCAGACACCACCGAACGAACGCCAACCTTCGCACTGCCCCCGTTCTCTCGTCGCGATGAGTCAACGCTGGAACCGAGTTGGGCCTTCGCAAAACATCCATTTCTTGCGACGCCCGCCGCCTGGAAGGATCTCCTTCAGCGCCCTCCCACCGGTCTCGACTGGGGTTCCGAGACCTACCGCGCCATGAACGCACCGTCACAGCTGGCGGAGAATCCGCCCGACCTCTCGGCGCGCAGCTGCTACGCATATGCCATCGGAAATGAATCGGACGTCTCGAGAACCACCAGGCACCCGGCGGTGTTCCTCTGGGTCGATGTCGAAAGTCGACTCGCCGTCGAAGAGCTGGCTGTTCCAGAAGGATTCGACGACCACTACGGGCTCAACATTGGGGGCACCCACAGAGGCGCACGCTTCACGGTCCCCCTCTCCATTCCTGCCGGCCCCCTGGCTGTCGCGAGTCATCTCGCCGTGAAGCTCATCTTCAACGTAGTCTCCACAGTCACCGCCGCGCTCCTTGGGCGCATCGAAGGCAACTGGATGGTGCATGTGCTGCCGACAAACAAGAAGCTTGTCGATCGAAGCATCCGTATCCTCGTGGAGCTGAAGGGGATCTCGTACCGGGAAGCCGCCCGGTTGTTCTTCGATACCTGGAAACGGATGGATCCCGACCGACGGCTTTCCGACTCCCCTGTAGCTGCAGCTCTGAGAATTTAGTTGACAGCCCGACTAGCCGTGTTATAATGGCGAAGCAACTAACTTAAGTTTACTTACCATCAGGGTCGGGACAGAGAATGACGACGGTTACGAAAAACGCGAAAGAACAACGTCGTGAAAACGCCTATCTGCTCCTGAAGACAATCCGCGAGACTGACGGCGCGTCTCGAAACGAGCTTGCCCGCGCCTTGGGTCTCAGCATCCCCTCCGTAACGAAGATCGTCGACTATCTCAACAGCCTTGGGCTGCTCTGCGAATCTGAGGGCATCAGTAAGAACAACCGAAAGCTTCCGAGGTACTCATTCACGGGTGAGCAGCATGCAGTGCTCGGCGTGGAGCTGCGAAGGACCCACGTGCTCGGCGTCTGTTGTGATCTGACCGGTGCCATTCTCCGCAGATTCTCGTTCGACTACGCGGAAGATGACCTCGGCCGGCTCATGGAGCTCATCGCCGCGGAGATTATGCCGTTCATCGAAGAGATGCGGGACGAAGGCCGACGCGTACTGGGGATGGGGCTCGGGTCGCCCGGGATCATGGACTACGAAGAGGGGAAGCTGCTCATGGCTACCGAGTTCCACAACTGGAACGGATTGCTGCGCAGCGACGAGTTCGAGCGGCGCGTTGGGGTCCCGGTCATTATCGAGCAGAACCCTGTCGTGGCGGCTTTTGCTGAGAAGCTCGTCGGCGCAGCTCGCGGCGAACGAAATCTCATCTACGTTACCCTCGCGGACGGCATCGGATCGGGGTTCATCTACAACGACAAGATCTTCAAAGGCGGGTCTCACTTTCCAACCGAGCTGGGACATACCAGTGTCGATCCGTTTGGTCCGCGATGTGTGTGCGGCAACCGAGGTTGTCTCGAGGTCTTCGCAAAGCGGTCGATCGTCGAGTCGCAGCTCGGAGCCGCAAAGGACGACGGTGCCCGGTCGGGTGTCATCCGCCGAGTTGCTCAGTATCTGTCGGCCGGTATCGGCAACCTTGTCAGCCTGACCGGCATTACGACCGTGGTTATCGGTGGGTCGATGATCGCGGAGCTGCCGGAGCTCTTTCCTCTATTGGAGAGCCTCATTCCCGAATGTTCATTTCCCGTCATGGAACGCAAAATGACGATTCGACGGGCAGCGCTGCACCTCGATTCCGCAGCAGTCGGGGCGGCGCTGCTGGTCGGAGAGTATGCTCTCTTCAACCTGGAATCAGCGTTCGCCGGAAACGTGGGGACGATGTTCCCATTCCGAATCGACGCAGTCACATAGAGGCCCCGCAGGGGCCAAAAAAGGGAGGTTCCCATGAAACGATTGTTCGGTCTCCTCATCGCAGCCGGTTTGCTCCTCGTCGCATCCGCGGCGCTATTCGCGTCCGGCACGACGGAGACGCCATCGACAACCGCCGGCGCCGGTCTCAGTGGCAAGTTGAACGTCTACGCCTTCGTCGGGCCCATCAAGGTGGAGTTCTGGCAGGATGTCATCAAGGAGTTCAACTCTCGCTATCCAAACGTTGCCGTGAATCTTGTCGCGAATCCCAAGGTTCACGACCAGATTCGACCGCGGATCGTCGCGGGCGATCCTCCGGAGGTCTACTTCAATGCCGGCGCAGGACGCATTACGGTGGATCAGCTCTACAACGAAGGGCTGATTCTCCAGCTGGACGACTTTCTCAACGGCAAAAACTGGGCGGGCACCGAGACATTGCGCGACACGATCCTATCGTATCGATTCGACGTGCTCGACGGCAAAACCTGGGGCATCCAGCTCCCGTTCCACCTCATCGGCTTTTTCTACAACAAGGACATCTTTGACAAGAATGGGTGGACACCGCCGACGAACTTCGAGGAGTTCCTCGCGGAAGCGCCGAAGATGATGGCGAAGGGCATCGAGCCGATGGTTACAACCGGCGTCTATCCCTACTATTTCACCGACTTCGTGCTTCGTGGAGCCGTCGGTGCCGAAGGTGGACGGCAGGCTTTCATCGATTGGGTCGAGCTGAAACCGGGATTCTTCACATCGGACGTGTTCAAGAACGTCATCAAGAAGTACCAACAGGTTATCGACAAAGGTTATCTGCTTGCGGGTTCCGAAGGAATGAACCACATCCAGAGCCAACAGGAATGGATCAACGGAAAGGCGGCATTTGTACCGACGGGAACATGGATCGAGAGCGAGATGTCGAAGGACTTTCCTCCGGGTTTTGCCGACGGTATCCGATTCCTGCCCTCCTTCTTCATCGACAAGGGAGTCAAACCGATCGTAACGCCCTACGGGAACGCGTCAGTTGTCATCTTCAAAGGAGGCAATGAAGCCGCCGGGAAAGAGTTCGTGCGCGCACTCTATTCGAAGAAGATGATGATTCGCATGACCCAGCTGACCAATATCCTTTCCAACGAGCCTGCCGCGAATGCGGAGGCGCCGAAAAGCCCGGCGATCCAGAGCGCACTCGACTGGATGAACAAGGTGCAGCAGATCTCCTGGCCTGAGGGCGGATACTTGTCGAACGAAGTGAGGAACACCATCTCATCGCAACTCCAGGCACTCATGACGAAACAGGTTACCGCAGACCAGTTCTGCCAGAATGTGGAGGCGGCGGCCGAGAAGGTTCGAAACGACAAGAGCGTCAAGTTTCTGAAAGCCTACTTCCCCAAATAGCATTGTTCGAGGAGGGGAGCTCCACCTCCCCTCCTCGCGAAGAGTCTGCCGTCGGAGGGAATCGACCGCCAATGGAATATCGTGTATCCAAGCACCGCTCCGCTACCCTATTCATGATCATTGGGCTCGGTCCGGCCTTGGCAATCTCGCTGTTCTTGCATATCTTTCCCGTCTTTCAGGGAATATACATCAGCTTTTTTCAGTGGAGCGGTCTCTCGCAACGGAAGCTCTTCACGGGGCTGGACAACTACGTTCGCCTTCTGTCAGACCAAATCGTTTGGCAGTCGTTGTCTCACGATCTGACGATCGTCGTCGTCAAGATCATCTTGACGATGACCCTTGCCCTATTGTTCAGCGGAATGCTGTTCCTTGGCTTCCGAAAGGGTGCGAAGCTGTTCCAGGGCATCATCTTCTTTCCGAACATCCTGTCGATCTCGATCGTCGCAATCATTTTCCAATTCATCTACAACCCTTCGATCGGGATACTGAACGGCCTCCTCCGTATGGCGGGCCTCGATAGGCTGACGCACGCATGGATCGGCGATCCCAGCACAGCCCTCGGCTCGGTGATATTCGCCACGATATGGGCGTCGGTTGGATATCAGATGCTTATCATCAGCGCCGGGATGAGCAACATTCCCCGGTCTCTGTTGGAGATGGCCGAGATGGAGGGGGCGGGAAAGATCCGACAATTCTTTACGATCGTCATCCCGCTCATGAAGAACGTTCTGAAAACCTGTCTTTCGCTGATGGTTATCAACACACTCAATGACACCTTCGTCTTCATCAGGATCCTCACCCGAGGCGGACCGAACCACGGCACGGAGGTCTTGGGCACCTACATGTATTTTCAGGCGTTCGACAACTTCAAATTCGGCTACGGCACCGCAGTAGCTATCCTCAACTTCCTGCTCGCTCTCATCTTGACTGCCGTACTGTCGCGTGTACTGAGACAGGAGGCGATCGAGTATGCGTAGTGAAGCTGGGCGCTCAGGTAGTGGGGTAGTGAGCTCGTTTCTCTGGTCGGTCGGGTTGATCGTCCTCCTCGTTTGGACCGTGGTCATGCTCTATCCGCTCGTGTGGACGCTTTTCGGATCGTTCAAGGACAACCGGGCCCTCTACCAGAACCCGCTCGGAATCCCCGCGGTATTCCACTTCGACAACTACCTCCGGGCTTGGACCGAGGCGAACATCGGCGCTTTCTATATGAACAGTATTATCGTCGCCGCATCATCGGTAGCCGTAGGCGTTTTTCTTTCGCTGCTCGCGGCGTACGTCATAGCGCGCTTTCCGAACCCCTTTACCAGAGCCGCGTTCTGGGTTCTCACCGCTTCAATGATGCTTCCGATCATCCTTACCCTCGTTCCAAAGTTTCTGATACTGCGAAGACTCGGCCTGCTGGACACCCGCGTCGGCCTCATCTTGATCTACGTGGCAGCCGGGGTACCGTTCGGTGTCTTCTTGATGGAGTCCTTCTATCGTCACCTTCCCCGCGACTTCGAAGACTCCGCGGCCATTGACGGGGCCTCCCACTTCCAGACCTTCTTTCGCATCATTCTGCCGATCTCGACAGGGGGAATGATGGTGGTGTCGATCTTCCTCTTCCTCCGCAACTGGAACGAGATTTATCACGCAATGATTCTGCTGAGCTCTCAGTCAAAGTACACGATTCCGCTCGGAATGCTCAGGATCGTAGAGATCCAGCAGTATTCCATCGAATGGGGCGTGATATTCGCCGGCGTCGTAATCGTCATCATACCCATTGTAGTATTCTTCGTATTCGCAAATAAGAACATCGTACGGGGGCTGACATCGGGCGCCCTGAAAGGATAGCCGACCAATGATTGGAGATGAGATGAAATCACTGAGCACGCTGCCGATTGCTACCCTCGACAGACTCGAGAAGCTTGCGGCGGCTTTGATCGACCAGAACGCAGCGCGCGTCATAGTGGCACCCAAACGCAGCGCGGACGGCTACTGGTTCGGCGGAGGAAACCTCGTAGAGAACGCCGACGGGGTTCTCTACCTCTGCGGACGGTATCGCAATGCAGGAGATTCTCGCACAGGAACCGGTGTGGGTGAACGCGGTCTCGAGCTCGCGATCCTACGCTCCAAGGATCATGGTCGCACCTTCGAACCGGTTGTCACGATGAACAAGGCCGAGCTCGGCCGGCCGGGCCGGGAGGTAATCTCGATCGAGGGCACCTCGCTCTATTTCGGCTCGCGTGGGCTGGAGTTCTACATCTCCTCGGAGAAGGCGGGCATTCCCTATCCGCCGGGGCTCGACCGGTTCCGCAAACCGGGCACCGGCATCTGGACAATCGATGTGATTCGCGGGGGAACGCCTGAGGAGCTGTCGCCTTCGGGGCTCACCGAGGTGTTCGCTGCAGAGGATCCCTCACACATGCACGTGAAGGATCCCGTGCTCTATCGCAACGATCATGGAAACGATGTGGCCATCTACTGCACTCATCCCTTCAATTGGTCGAGCTCGAACAGCGCGTATTCCGTGCGAAAGGCGGGCGCAGATGATTTCGGACAACCACACTTCGGCTTCTTCCCGCGTGGGTTCACCTGGGATGTTTCGATGAGCCGCATCACCGGCACTCTCGCGGTGCCCCGCGTAGGCCATTTCGCGAATCTCCCCCCGCTCATCCTGTTCTTCTACGACGGAGGGGAGTCGGTTCGCAACTATGCGGAGCACGAGCAGGCTGTTCGACGTCCACGAGGATATTCGTGCGAGGAGCTTGGCGGCCTCGCTGTCGGCCTTGACGATGATCAGCTGCAACTTCGACGGATTTCCACGCTCTTTCCCTCGTTCGTCTCCCCCTACGGAACCGGTTCGAGTCGGTATGTAAAGACGCTCACGACTGAAGAGGGCATCTTTGCGACCTGGCAGCAATCGCAAAAAGATCGTTCTCAACCTCTCGTCTTGAATTTCATCTCGACCGCGCGGGTTCATGAGCTGCTCGCATGACAGGCAGAAAACCTTCCGGAATCGAGGAGGGGAGTCGAGATGCCGACATAAGTGTCGTGCTGATCTCCTTCGCCGGTACGACTGACGAGAACCTTGCGGCCGCCCATGAGCTCGGCTTCCGTTGGGTCCAGCTTCGCAACGTCGGCACGGACCTCACCGTCGACCGAATGGACGAGGCACGCTGCGAAGCGCTCCTCACTCAGCTCCGGTCATACCGCCTGAGCCTCTCCTCACTTTCCGGAGGCTACGGATCACTGCTGGAGACCGGAAAGACCTCGGAGCGAGTCGAGCAGGAGCGCGGATTGACCCGTCTCGCCCGCAGGCTCGGGTGCCGCTACGTGACCGGTCACATCGGGACGCTGCAGGACACCGGCTGGCACGAGGATGCGAGCTTCCTGCGGTGCGTCGGGTCTTGGATCGAAGAAATGGAGCGAGACGACGTCGTGTTCGCAGTCGAGTCCGGACCCGAGCACGGAGAGACACTCAGAGAGCTCATAGACCACTTCGACTCGCCTAGCTTTCGAGTGAACCTCGACCCCGCCAACTTCCTCTTCTACGGGTACGATGTCCCGAGCTCTTGTGAAGCGCTCTACGATGTAAGCGTGCATTTCCACTGCAAGGACGCGCGCCGCAAGCGAGGCTCCGACTTACGGAGCTCGGTTCCCGGCTACCCCGACGCCGTGCACGCCGAGGAGGTACCGGCCGGTGCCGGCGAGGTTCCATTTGCTACGATTCTTCCGGAGCTCATCACGCGGCGAAAGCTCGCGGTCGCGGCGGTGGAGCGCGAGTCGGGCGACAACCGCCGGGCCGACGTACGCCTCGCGAAGTTGCTTCTCGAGCAGTACTTCGGAGACCAAGAACGGATGGATCCAAATGGTTGAAGATCACCTCACCTGCGCAGTCGTCGGCTGTGGTCGCATCTCCTCACAGCACATCGAGGGTCTCCTGCGCGCAAAGAACACCTCGATCGTCGCATTGTGCGACGCAGACGTGGAGCGCGCCCGACGGCTCGCCGAGACCCAGCAATTGAAAGGAACGAAGCTCTTCTCTGACTACCGGCGGATGTTGTCCGAGGTCCATCCGAACATTGTAACCATTGCCGTTCCCGATGGAGAGCACCCGGCAGCGGCCGCGGCGGCGATCGAGGCCGGAGCCCACGTGCTCTGCGAGAAGCCCCTGGCACTCACGCCCGAGAGCGCGGACTCTATGGTCGAAATGGTCAAGGGACGCGCACTCCAGAATGGCGTGCGAATGCCCTATCGCTTCACCGCTTCCTATCGCTTCGTACGCCGGTGGATCCACGACGGCAACCTCGGCAAACCGTTTCATATCCGAGCTCACCTTTCGGTGGGGCGGCTCTCTGATCCTCTCGTTCCGATTGAATGGCGGATGCGCCGCGAGACTGGAGGATTCGGGGCCTTGTCGGACCTGGGAGCCCACATGATCGATCTGAGCTTCTTCCTGCTCGACGAGTGGACGGCCGAAATGCGAAATGTGTCCGGCGTATCTATAATTTTCTATCCCGAACGCCTCGATCCAACGACCGGATTCAAGGATCGCGTCACGGCCCCCGACGCCGCCGTCTGTACGGTGTCATTCGCTTCGGGGTGCGTCCTCAACCTCGAGGTCAGCCGCGTCTCACCGGGTGATCATTTCCTCCAGATAGACGGAAGCGACGGAGCGGTACGCTCCAACGGGGAGGAGGTCTGGATTTATCGAAGGGAAAAGACCGAGCATCAACGACCAGCGGCTCGGTTCACCGCAGTCTCCGCGAACCTCCTTCGCCCCTACGCAGAACCTCACCTTTTCGAGGAGTTCGTCCGTTGCTGTCGAACTCCAGGGATGAAGTTCAGTCCCGACTTCATCGACGGACGGAGAGTCGTACGGACGGTGGCATCGATCTACGAGAAGCTCGGTAAGGAGGAAGGCGAAAGATGATATTCGTCTTCCTCTCCGGAGTGGCAGGGGCGCTCTTCGGGATGTCATACAAGCTTCGCGTCCAGCTGAAGCTCGACTACCGACAAGTCCTCATCGCCGGCGGCGTGTGGTCGCTCTTGTTGTCTGCCGCCGCGGTCGTCTCGTTCCGGGAGCCGATCTACTCCCTGTCTGCGCTCCTGATCGGGGTTCCCTACGGCGTCACCCTTACGCTGTCCATGATCATCTATTTTCGCGTGGTCGAAAAGACGAAGCTGAATATCTCATGGACGTTCATCCAGCTGAGCGTCGTCGTCCCGTTTGGCCTAAGCGTTATCGCCTACGGTGAAAGCATTTCGTGGCGAGAAGCGGCGGGAATCGCCTTGATCTTTGCGACAATTCTGCTGCTTGGCCTCGCGAGACCTCGGCGGAAGAAGCATGGGGGAGCGGACGCCAGAGCCATCGGGGGACTCTTTCTTGCCTTCCTCTTCACGGGGCTCACGCAGTGTTTTCCAAAGATATATCAGACCTTGCCGGGCGCCCACCCGACCACAACGGTCCTCCTCTATGCGAGCCTGGGAATGATCCTGTTTGCGGGAGGACTTCGAAAGCGTTCCGATACGCCCCAGGTTGCCGGGAAGGACCGGGATGCTCTGACGGCAAAACGCCGACCGCTCACCGTGCTTTTGTTCTCGTTATACATGAGCGCGACGCGCCTTGCTATACCTCTTTTCCTCCTGCTCGCCCTTCAGTCGGTGAAGGGCGCCGTAGTTTTCCCGCTGCGAACGATGCTTAACATCCTGCTGCTCGTCCTTGCCTCCTACCTCTTCTACCAGGAGCGTCTGAAGCTCAGTGAAGCACTCGGGATTCCGGTAGCCATTGCCGCAATAACACTCCTGACAGTGTAACCGTCGGCTCCTCTTCTATTGCTGGCAAACCGGACACAGGTAGCAGGACCCGCCTAGGTAGGCGATCTTTTCGACCTCGTGCCCGCAGACCGGGCAGGGGCGTCCGACGGCCTTGCTGTCCATTACCCGCACGTAACCGCCACGTTTGCCGTAGAGATCGAGCTCGTCATAGCGACCACCCTTCTCTATGATGTCGTGAACGGTCGAGAGGATCGAGTCATACAGCTTTCGCCGTTGCAATTCCTCGAGCTCACCGACGGGATGCCGGGGATGGAGGCGTGCGCGAAACATGATGTCCTGGGCCCCGGCGTTCCCGAGCCCGGGAATGAGCTGATCCTGAGTGAGCAACCCTTTCACGCTGCGTTTCTCTCCCGCATCAAGCGAATCGATGAGGTCGGTGAAGTAGTCGAACGTGAAGCTCTGCTCGGCCGGTGTCGGCCGCATCCCTTTGATGTAATCCCGTTCGAGCTCCTTCCCCTTCTCGTAGAGCTCCATGGCTCCCCACATCTGCGTGGTCACGGTGAAGAGCGAGCCGTCTTCAAGGTCCAGCCGAAGATGGTACTTGTCCGGTGCAGTCGAGCCTGGCTGGTGTAAGAGCATCCTCCCACCGCACTCGCCCAGGACCAAGATGTAGCCGGGCTCGAGTGGGAGGAAGATCCAGCGGCCACGTACGCGGGCGGCGCCGATCCGCTTTCCGCAGGAAAGGCGGGCGAACTCTTCATGGGTTCGGTTGTACCAGACGAATTTGTGAGGGCTGTTGCCCAGACTCCCCCGTGCGACGGTCTTGCCGCCCAGCTCGGTACTAATCTGCTTTGACAGCACGGTACACTCAGGCAGCTCAAACATGTCGACTTCCTCCTAATCATTGCGATCGGCCCCGCCTGGAGCTATGGACGTCGAATACGTTTGACCTTTTTGTCTTAGATTCTTGAATGGGCTGCCGCCGTCGACGGTCGCACTCAAGGGGCCGTCGAACCCAAGGATCGGTGTTCGAGCACACCGGCAGCTTGCAGGACCTCCCGGACCTTCTCGAACTCCTGAGGCGTGAGCGTGAGCCCTTCGACTCGCATTCGTCGATTCCCGCGTCCGACCACCTCCGCCCCTGCCTTGATGGCGGGAATCGCCTTGCCGGGCAACCGCCAGACAATCTCGGCGAAGTCGTAGATGCGTTTCTGCAGACCCAAGATGGTGGCGCGATCGCCCCTCTGTGAAGCACGATACATCTCTATGTAATGCTCGATTCGAATGTTACCCAGTCCGGTCACGACGCCGGAGGCACCAATCGCAAAGGAAGCCCCATCGAGGAGATCTTCGCCCTGGACACATGCAAACTCCGACGGATCCGTGGCGAGAAGCATGCGATTGAAGTCTGCGAAGTTGCCGGAGCTGTCCTTTATCCCGACGATATTCGGGTGTTTCGAGAGCGCAACCACTGTGTCGACCGTCATCGGCGAATGCGTGTTTTGGGGAATGTTGTAGAGAATCACAGGGATAGGACTCGAGTCCGCTATCCGCGTGAAGTGCACCATGATCGCTTCCTGAGAAGGAAGATAGTAGTAGGGAGGCACGGCTGACGCAAAGGACGCACCGAGATCCGCCATGACCCGGATCTCCTCTACGACGGCATCGGTGGAGGGCTGGAGGCAGACGCCGTAGAGCGGCACCCTGCCGTCGCCTATTCTCGCCGTCTGCCGCATGACCTCCGTCTTTTCTTCGATGGAGAGAACGGCGCCTTCGCCGGTCGTCCCGTTGACGAAGATTCCGTCTACTCCCGCCTCGATGAGATAAGTCAGGTGGCGTTCGAGTAACTCCGAAGAGAGCTTACCTCGATCGTCGCAGCAGAAGATCGTTGCGGGGATTATGCCCCGGATATTTTGTTTCGTCGTTGCCACAATAACCTCTTTGAGAGCGTTTTTTTCGAGCTTGGTACCGTTGTCGAAATCGGCTAATTCTGCCCTTCGATCCTTTCGTTGTCCATAGGATGTCGCAACCTTCATTTCGCGTCACGCACGGTTAACGACTCCGCCGAATGGCTCCGAAACGACCGGAATTCCTTCCCGCTTTTCTACCTGTCTTGTCTCCCTGAACCGTAGATCTCCTGGGCTCGATGAAGGTCCTCGGGAGTATCGATGCTGAGCGGCACATAGTCCTTTGATTCGGTGGCTACGACCCGTATTGGATAGCCGTTCTCGAGGGCCCTGAGCTGCTCCAGACTTTCTGTCATCTCCAGGGGCGACGGAGGCATCGAGACGAACCTCAGCAGGAAATCCTTCCGGTAGCAGTAGACGCCGATATGCTCGAAAACCCGAAGCCCCTCGCGGGTGCGCGGATAGGGGATGAGTGATCGAGAAAAATACATCCCGTTCCCACGCCGGTCGACTACGACCTTGACAACGTTCGGATCGTCGAACCTGTCTTCCGTAATCTGGTGCATCAGAGTGCTCATCGACAGGTCGGATTCATCGATGAGAGGCTGGACCGCCTCTGAGATCATGGGCGCGGTGACAAACGGCTCATCACCTTGGACATTTACGATGATCGAAGCATCCACGTCCCTCGCCACCTCTGCGACACGATCCGTTCCGGTCGTATGCTCTTTTGCAGTCATACGCACACGCCCGCCGAATGCCTTCACAAAGTCGTAGATGCGGTCGTCATCGGTCGCAACGATGACCTCTTGGACAACCTTCGACCGGACTGCGTTTTCGTAGACATGCTGAATCAGCGCCTTTCCACCGATCGTAGCAAGTGGTTTACCCTCCAAGCGGGTGCTGTGATATCGGGCAGGTATGATTACTGCGGCTTTCACCATTTCATCTCCTTTCCGGTGCCGATTCTCGATGCCGCTTGATCCCGCTCGCCATCCTCTCGCGGTCGAGAATGCTCACGTTCTCCACGATCCAATCACGCATTCGACGACCGTGTTCAGTTTCCTGGGGAGCTGACACAAAATCGAGCTCCACGCTGAGCCGTTCAGCCACCTCGGCAGCAACAATCGGCCAGACAACACCGAGATCGGCAACAATAGGTATGCTCCCCTCGAGGCGAGCGAACCCCGACATCTCCATTCGAAAGGGAACCTTGAATGTCTTCGTTTTCGGCAATCCCTTGTCGATTGTGCTCTGCACGTCACTGCCCTTTCGTTCGAGATTCCAGACCCGTTCCAAGGTTGGATCGAGGTCGATCCGAGCAAGAGTCTTACCCTTCAGGCTGTAGGTCGAAGCGCCATCCCAGGCCGACCAGATTCCGTGCCCCGTATAGGTCTCGAATGGGCCGTCGTGTATTTCCTGGCTGAGCGCAATGCCCGACTCGATAATGACGTCGGCTCCCGACAACATTCTGGAAATGGCATCGGATCTGCGCTTCAACGGCATGCTGTCTCCGATTGCGAGCCCGACCATTCCCCCTCCGATCAACTGCGGTATCGAAACGAGAACCGGAACCTCCGAACGTGCAGCCGCACCGATCATCGTCCGATGGTCCGCACCCAGGCCGGCGATCTTTTCGAACGCTGCTCCCTCCTTCTCGGCCAACGCCTGGATCTCGATCGCAATGCGTTCCGTCCGAAGACCGATCGGATAGGCCATGTTCCCGGCCGCTTTGATGACTGTCTCACCTTCCAGCGCAAGTGCGTTTTCGATTAGCTCTGTATCGACAATCATCTCCTTCTGAAGACTTCTGAGCGATTCGGCGCTCAAGAGGGTAACCTCAAAGACTTCGCCTCGCGGTAGGAGCTCGGCCGGCACAGGGAGTGTCCTACCGGGAACACGTCTTACTCGGTCGAGGCCCCCGGCCATCTCGTGCGCCACGACGGCGGAACTTGTAATCACGCCGTCGACGATTCTCTTCGAAATAAGCTCTGCGATGAGGGTCGTCACACCCTCGTGAATGTTCGGGCCGCTTCCAGTTATAACTACGACCTTCCCGCCGCGTTGCTTGGCACTAACGACCTGCTCGACGAGTCGCGCAACGCTCTGCCGAACCCCGGCCTCGAGCCCGTGCGAGAGATCCGAGATCTGTTCCTTGTCAACAAGATTCACCATTCAGTTCTCCTCTAACCTCGATAGCCGGCGAGGTGTGGTATCCAGAGCACGGTGTCAGGAATCGTGCTGATGATTAACAATGCCGCGATCATGAAGACGATGAACTTCAAGGTCTCGCCAATTACGGCTCGAAGCGGCGTGTCCGTGAGACGTGCAATGATTATTGGCGCTTCCCCGTACGGCGGCGTGCTCAATCCGATCATGAGATTGAGAATAACGACGACTCCGAAATGGACGAGGTCGATGTGGGCCGCCTGTACCAACGGAAGAATAATCGGGATGACGATGAGCATGGAGGCCGTCGCGTCGATGAAGCACCCAAGGAAGAGAAAGAGCACGTTGAGTGACAAGAGCACGAGGACCTTCGATTGCGTTATGCCCAGATGAACGAAAAAGGTTGCAACCGCGGCCGGTATTTGCTCGCGAGCCATGGCGTATCCGAAGAGAAGCGCGCAGCCGATGATGAAGCTCGTAAACCCTGTCGCGACGACTGATTCTACGATGACCTTGTAGACCGCTTTCAGACCCACTGATCGATATACGAGGAGACTCAAGAGAAGGCCGTAGACGCTGACGACCGCCGCTGCCTCTGTTGGCGTAAAGACTCCGCCGTAGATGCCTCCAAGGAGCATTACCGGCGCCAGAATCACGAGAGCCGATTCGAAAAGGGATTTCAAGAACTCTCTTATCGTGTACCACCGACCAACCGGGTAGTTGCGTCGTTTGGAGACGATTCCAACCCAGACCATGAGGCAGGCGGCAAGAATCACGCCGGGAACGATCCCACCGAGGAAGAGGTAACCGATCGACGTGCCCGAAATCACCGCATAGATTACTATCGGTATGCTCGGGGGAATGATCGGACCGATTGTCGATGCCGCTGCAGAGAGCGCACAGGCGAAGGGTTTGTCGAAACCGGCATCCTCCATCGCCTTTACCTCCATCAGACCAAGACCCGAGATGTCGGCGATCTCCGAACCCGACATTCCTGCGAAGATCATATTTGCGATAACGTTTACGTGTCCGAGCCCCCCTCGCACTGGTCCAACGAAGCTTCCTGCAAACTTGAAGAGACGGTCGGTTAGCTTTGAGGCATTCATCACCTTCGCCGTGAAGATGAAGAGTGGAACGGCGAGGAGCTCGTAGTTGCTCTCGTATTGGATAACCATCACGTTAAGGATCGTCGAAAGGTCGATGTGAGAAAGAATCAGATATGCAGCGGCTCCCAGGAAGAGCCCGAGGGCCAGCGGGTAGCCGAGCGCAAAGGAAGTGACGAATATGGCGAGCCAGACTATCACTGCCACGGTGGTATCTCCTCCACGGCTTTCCTGCCGGTCGTCATCTCTCGGATCTTGTAGTACATCGCCATGCTGTTGTGCGCAAAGACCAAGACCAGGAAGATCGGGAAGCAGATCAGCAGATAGGCCCAGGAAATGCCGAGAGTGCTCGCTTTGAGCGGAGCCATATGTATGACCTGTTTGATTGTGGGATAGAAGATGATCGCTATGACCACATTGAGCAAAAGATCGAAAACGACATCAACGAGCAGCTGTCCGTTCTTCGGCAATTTACGATACAGCAGATCGAAACGCATGTGTTGATTGAACCGTGTGGCGAGTGCGCCTCCCAAGTAAATGACCCATATAAAGCTGTAGATCGAGATCTCGAAAAACTGCGGAATCGGGTCGTCAAACACGTACCGGAACAGCACACCGGCAAACACGGAGGCAATGAGTACGAAGAAGACTACCGACGGGAGATATACCTCGAAAAAATCGAATATTCGACGCGGTATGGATTTCATGTGCTATATCCAAGCGAGGGTACAACAGGATGCCCCCGTGAGCTCCGGGGGCATCCTCCTCTAGAGAACTTTGTCGGGCAGGGCTACTCCCCGAGCGCCTGCAGCTTCGCGTACACACCGTCACCCCATTCCTTGTTGAACTTCGGCTGACTGTAGTACTTCTTTGCGTTATCCATGAATGCCCGCTGATTGGGAATTACGACCTGGATACCGTACTCTTTCTCTGCCTTCGCGAGGGCGGTCTGCTCGGTGAGGAGCGTTTGATAGTTGTTGTAGTCCCGTGCGATATGGAGCGCAGTCGTGATGTCGAGTTGGATCTTCGGCGGCATCGAGTTCCAGAGCTTCGCATTGATCATCGGTGTCGTGTATCCGATTACGTGATTCGTAAGCACGAGGTAGTGAGTAACCTCGAAGAACTTCTGCGTCATATCTGTCGGTATCGGGTTGTCCTGACCGTCGATCGTTCCGGTCTTGAGAGCCAAGTACACTTCCCCGAACCCGAGCGGTGTCGGGTTCGCACCAAGTGACCTGCCGACGTCGAGCCAAGCCGCCGAATCCGGCATCCGGAGCTTGATTCCTTTGAGCTGCGCCGGCGTGGTTACTGAACCGGCCTTCTTCGTGAGATCGAGCTCGCGGGTTCCGAGATACCAGACACCGAGCACTTTGATCCCTGACTTCTGCTCGAGGGTGTTCCAGTACTTCTGTCCCACCGGACCGAGCAGCACTCGATACATTTCGTCAAGGCTGCTGTACAGATAGGGCGCTTCCAGCACGCCGATCTGAGGGTAGTTGGCGATCGAGGCGAACCAGGAAGGACTTGCATCCTCACCCATGTCAATCGACCCATTTTCCACATCAAGGATCTCGGTCTTCTGGTCCGCGAGCTGTCCGGACGGGAAAATGTTGACCTTGATCTTACCCCCACTGATCTCGTTCACGACGTTGGCGAAGAACTTCATGGTCTTCGTCTGTTGGTCGTTCGGACCGGCAACCGTCGCGAACTTCAAAGTGTAGGTCGGTTTGACGCTGCTCGTGTTCGTGGCAGACGAGCTGGATGCGCTACCGGAGCTTTGAGCCGTCGACTGAGAACTGCCAGTGGAGCTGTTCGATTGTTGTGTGGTGTTCTGCTTGTTGCCCTTCTCCTGATTTCCGTTGGCAAAGACAGATGCCGTGCCAAACACTACTAACAGCACCGCGATGAACACGATGACTGCCCTGACTTTCGGGAAGCTGTTCATGATAGGGAACCTCCTGAAATAAACATGTAGTTGTAAACAGTCCTACGACTGTTCGATTCCTAGTTCCGCGACAACTTCCCCCTTTTTTTGCGATTACATTGAAATCACCCTCTATATCCCATCTTCTGTGAAATCAGCGCGGTAGCGCCGATTATCTCGGGGGCGATGGCCGTGATACGCTTCATGGTCAGCCTCTGTGAAGGCCCCGAGACACTTATCGATGCATGTACTTCGCCTTTCCAGTTTCGGATCGGAGCTCCAATGCATCTGAGGTACTCTTCGTGCTCCATGTTGTCGATAGAATAGCCCCTCTGCACCGTCTTCTTGAGGTCCTCAGACAATGCAGCCCTGTCCGTTATCGTGTTCGGGGTTACGCGCGCGAGTCCCTTCTCCTCGAGGATCCGATCTCTTTGATCCTTGGGAAGAAAGGCAAGTATCGCCTTGCCGACCGCCGTACAATAGAGCGGGGCCCGGGCGCCGATGACTGAGTAGGTGCGAATTCTCATTTTTGACTCGACGCAGTCGACGTAAAGTACCTCGTCGTTATCCAACACAGTGAGATGCACCGTTTCGTCCGTCACCTGGTTGAGCCCGGCAAGGTGGGGGCGCGCGATCCGACAAATGTCGAGACTCAACTGCGCCCGATTTCCGAGCTCTACCAGACGAACCCCGAGGCTGTATCTGTTCGATTCTCGATCTTTCTGGAGAATCCGTTCGTCAACCAATGTTTCCAAAATGTTGTGCGCGCTGCTCTTCGGCATCGACAGCTCGTTGCATATGCCGGTGACTCCGAGGCTGCCCTTTTCGCTGAGCATCTCCACTATTCGGATGGCATTGAAAACGGTCCTGACCATCTTTTCCCAAATACGAACACGATTCGCCGTTGCGAAAGGTGTTCGTGCCAGGAATTGTACTCCCTCCGCCTGATTCTGTCAAACAAAAGTTGCAGAAAAGTCCACCTGTGGCTTCCTTATCGAACCATTGAGCTCAGCTCTCACGCCCTCATCCGGACCCCGATTACGCTTCGGCTTTCTCACTCCTCCCCTATCCGCGGTCGATTCCAACCAATCCGTTCGAGCACCCAATGGAACTCCCGTCGCTCCACTTCTCCCAGCGATTGACCGCCCATCGGGGCAATGACTGAAGGATCCTCAACTATCCCGCGGTCGTGCAGCATCGACTTGAGCAACTCGTCGGGATGATCGTTGTAGAAGACGAAATAGGGAAGAATTCGTTCGAAGTAGATCTTCGCGGCTCGCTTCTCGTCGCCGTCGAGGTACGCCTTCACCGCCTCGCCGTGAAGATCGAGCGCCTCTGTACCCGTCATGAACGCCGTGACACCGATTCGCAGGAGGTGAATCATGTGCTTGCCGCCTGCCCCTCCGATTACCTGCACACGAGATCCCGCCCGCCGCGTAAGCTCTGCGCTCTTTTCGAGAAAATCCGTCCCCTCCGCTTTGATGTGAGTGATTGATGGAAACTCCTCGGAGAGTGAAGTCAGCATAGAAACGTCGAGCAATGACGAGCTCTGGGGGGTGTCCTGAATGATAATCGGGAGACTCGTGGCCCCGGAAAGCCGCCGGAAGAACTCGCGAATCTCGTCTCGGCGCGGTACTCGTACGTAGGGAAGCGCGGCCATGATGTAGTCCGCTCCAAGCGCCTCGGCCTCTTTCGCGTACCCTTCGGCCATCCGATCCGAGGGCGCCGTTACGCCGATGAAGACCGGTACCCGCCCTGCGACCTCGGCCACGATGATTTCTATGAGCTGCGTTCGGTCGCGGGCCGAAAGCTTGAAGAACTCCGAGGCAAAGCCGAAGTGACCCACCGCTACGGCACCGTTGTCGAGGCAGTAGCGCACTAAACGCCGCTGACTTTCCCCGTCAATTTCGCCGTCGCTGGTAATCGCGGTGGGCATGATCGGCATCATGCCGCGGAATTGGGTGTATGCATCCACTGGTTACTTCTCCTGTCAGTTCGTTGGCTGCCCGAGGCAGAATATCATATCCTACGCGTCAGATTCCACGAAGTGACAGGCGACTTTATGACCGGCGGCGATCTCTCGCAAAAGCGGCATCTCGACGCGGCAACGTTCCCGAGCAAGAGGGCAGCGACCAACGAAAGGACAACCGGTAGGCTCCACGGTTGGAACGTATGCAGCCCCGGAAATGGCGACTCGATCGGACAGTTTTCGATTCCAGGTGGGTATCGATTCGTAGAGGAGCCTGGTGTAGGGGTGAAGCGGACGTTGCGTGAGGTTCGCCGAAGGAGCCTCTTCCATCAGACTCCCGCCGTACATGACGCCGATTCGATCGGCCATGTAGGAAACGACCGTGAGGTCGTGCGCGATGAAGATCATCGTCAGCTCAAACCGATGCTTGAGCTCCACGAGCAGATTGAGTATTTGGCCCTGAATCGAAACGTCGAGAGCGCTCACCACTTCGTCGCAGATAAGCACAGTGGGGCTGTAGATCAAGGCACGCGCAAGTGAAATTCGTTGACGTTGCCCCCCGGAGAACTCCGACGGCCTGCGATCGAGATCCGCTTCGCGCAGACCTACTGCGGCAATCACCTCCCGGACCCTATCTTCGACCTCCGAGCGCCCTGGGAAGCGCGGACTGTAGCGTGTTCCGGCAGTCAGAATCGAGCCAATGCTCATGCGCGGATCGAGTGAGGAGGACGGGTCCTGGAAGATGTACTTCACCTCCGAGCGAAACATCCGGAGCGATTCGCTGTCCCCACGTGAAATGCGCCAGCGCTCAGCCGACCCCTCTCTCTGACTTGTGCGGTCCGGATAATAGTCGATCGTTCCGGCCGTGTGTGGCACGAGCTGGACGATCGTACGAGCCAGGGTGGTCTTGCCGGAACCCGATTCACCCACGAGCCCGTAGGTTTCACCCCGTTCTATGTCGAGCGAGACGTCGTTGACTGCCCACACATGCCGACCCGCTGCAGCGAACAACCCCGCTTCGAGCTTGTAGATCTTCGATACCTCGCGCAGCTCGAGTATCGCATTCACCGCTTCACCCCGGGCACCACGCAACGGTAGAGGGTCATGCCGTGAACAAGCGACTCTCCTGCCCTCTCCGCAGCGATCGCCGGCTCGCCCGGCGCCTCGAGAAGATCAGGGAGCCGGGCCCGGCACTCGTCCCGCACGAGCCCGCAGCGCGGCGCGAAAGGACACCCGGGTTCGGGCCGTACGGGATTCGGAACCGCCCCCGCGATGCTGATCAGGTTCCCGGCAGAATAATGGCTTCCCCATTCAGGAACCGAATCGAGCAGGGCGCGCGTGTAAGGGCTTCTGGGATGACGCAATACCTCCTCGGCATCCCCCAACTCGAGGACGAGGCCGCCGTACATCACCATGATTCTATCTGCAATCTGGGCGACAAGGCGAAGGTCGTGCGAGATGAAGATGAGTGAGAGACCTCGTTTCACCTGAAGCTCGCGCAGCAGTCCCACGATCTGGGCTTGGATAGTCACATCGAGCGCGGTTGTCGGCTCGTCGGCGACGAGAATCTCCGGATCGTTGGCGAGCGCTAGCGCTATCATGATCCTCTGCAGCATTCCTCCGGAGAACTGGTGCGGGAAGTTCTTGAGACGCTCTTCGGCCCGCGGGATGTGAACCTCGCCGAGCAGCTTTACTGCTCGCGAACGGCATTCAGCTGCACTGACACTTGCCTCCTTCGCTCGAATAGTCTCCTCGAAGGTCTTGCCAATGCTGTAGATCGGATCGAACGAACGACTTGGCTCCTGAAAGATTATCGAGATCGCTCTTCCACGCAGGAGACGTTTCTGTTCGTCTGTCAACTCGGAGAGCAATCGGCCGTCGATCTCGATGCTGCCGCGTACATCGGCGCTCTTGTCGAGCAGTCCGAGCGCGGCCGTCGCGCAAACGCTCTTGCCCGATCCCGACTCTCCGACGATTCCGAGACACTGGCCTCTGGCCACCGAGTAGTCCAGGCCGCGAACAGCTTGAAGCAGGCCCTCCCCGGTCCGGAAGCTCACCGTAAGCCCGTGTACGGAAAGCGCCGTCGCCCCTCGCTCACCCACCCTGTCGCTCCTTCCAATGGGGGTCGAGGGCGTCGCGCAGGAGCTCTCCGAGGAAATTGAACGACAGTGTGACGAGCAGCAGAAAAAGCCCGGGGATGAGAAGCCAGGGAAACGAGACGAGGTTGGAGATTGAGGTGGCATCCCGGCTGATCATGCTGCCCCAGCTGACTGCCGGGTCCACGATTCCGAGTCCGAGATAGGATAGAATGGTTTCGCCGAGAATGAACCCGGGTACTCCTAGAGTGACGCTCACCACGAGGATGGACGACATCTGCGGCACGATGTGGCGAAAAATTATCACGAGAGAAGGCATCGATTCGAGCTCGGCGTTCGCCACGAAGTCGTTGCGCTTGATCGCGTGTACCATCCCGCGAATCATCCGCGCCGTTCCCGGCCATCCGACGAAGGAGAGAATAACCGTAATGAGGGCGTAGGTCTGACCGGAATCGAGGTTCGTGCTGAGAATCGAACGCAGAAACAGGATGAGATAGAGCCCCGGGACAAGGATGATGAACTCGCACAGCCGCATGATGATCCAGTCCCAAATACCTCCGAAGTATCCGGCGAGCCCCCCGAAAAGGAGGGCAAGCGTGAGGGAGATCGCCACCCCGACGAACCCGATGGTCAGGGAAATTCGAGAACCGTAGAGAATCCGGCTGAAGACGTCGCGTCCAAGGTTGTCCGCTCCGAAAAGAAATACCGGTTGAAACTTCTCTTCCCCCCCACCGTAGGAGGCTGTCCCGAAGAGGTGCGTCTTGATCGAAACGAGACCCCACATCCGAACCTCGGGTCCCCTCGTGAAGAAACGGACTGCAGTGTACTCGCCCTTGACCCGAACGTACTCCCGCGTTATGTCGTTGATCAGCACCATGCGCTGGACCTGAGGCCGGAACCCAAGCTCCGAAGAGTACCAGATGAGGTTGGGAGGCTCGTTCGAGTGCTGCGCGAAGAGCTCGTTTCGACCGTAGGGAGCGAGAAACTCGCAGAAGACCATGCCGGTATAGAGGATGATCAGTACGACCAGCGCGGCGAAGGCGATCGGCCTGTGCTTGAGGATGGTCCAAAACCGTTTCATGCCGCCGAGTACCGTATCCTCGGATCGACGAGGGCGAGCGCGATATCCGAGATAAGCATGCCGATGAGAATGAGGAAACTGATGAACATGACATTCGTCATGACCAGATTGATGTCCTTCTGCAGAACCGCCTCGTACATGAGCCGTCCGATCCCCGGATAGGAGAAGATGATCTCCAGGATGAGCGACCCGGAAAAAAGGCTCGCGAGGAGATTCGATGAGCTCGTGATGAAGGGGTTCATCGTGTTGCGAAAGGCGTGGTTGAAGTAGATTCTCGGTTCCCCGATTCCGCGCGAGCGGAGTGCTGTTATGTAGGGCTGACCGAGCTGATCAAGCATTGTTGCTCGGATAAGTCGCAGCGAGCCCCCGATTCCCCCGAGGAACGCACCGATGAGCGGCAAGGTGATGTGATAGAGATAGGAGAAGGCGAACCCGAAGGGACGTCCCGTGAAGTTCTCGGTTGGATAGGCAGTCACGGGGAACCAACCGGTGGATGCTGCGAATATCTGCAGAAGCAGAAGCATGAGGATACCGGGGAACGCATTGAGAAAGAGACTCACGAAGGCAACGACAGGGTCGATTCGCGTTCCGGCTTTTGATGAGAAAAAGATGCCGAGCGCGAACGAGATCGTGGTGAGAAAGACGAGGGAGATGAGATTGAGGATGATTGAGTTCATCATCCGCGTCGAAACGAGAAAGAGAACAGGTGCCCTCGAAATAAGGGAACGCCCGAGATCGTGTTTCACGAACACCTGATAGAGCCACCGGAAATACTGATCGTAGAACGGCAGGTCGAGGCCGAGACGGTGCTTCTCTTGCTGGATCTGCTCCTGCGTGATGGTGTTGTCGGCAGTGCGGTAGTTGTTCATTGTGAACATCTGACTGCGAACGTAGTTGTCCACGATGTCCCCGGGGGCGAGAGTCATGAGGCCAAAGACGCCCAGTCCGAGAAAGAACAGCATGACGAGCATTGTTACCGTACGCCCGGCGAGAAACGTGGAAAGCGGGTGGCGTTCGCGAATCCGTGCGAGGCGATCGCCTGCCCGCTCCCAGGCCCCGAGCTTCAGCCGAAGTTGTGCCATCTACCCTGCCGTTGTCGCGACCCTATTTCGGCAGATAAACGTACCGAAGGTCCGGCGAGTTGAGGTTGTCGACACGAAGGTTCGCCCACTTGTCCCGATAGGCGGAGAAACCGTCGGCGTAGACCATGTACATCAATGGGAGCTGATCGAGAATCAATTGCTGATATTCATCCCAGATCTTCTTCGCTGCCGTGTGATCGCGCGTAACGTACCCTTTCTGATACAGCTCGTCGATCTTTGCCTCCCAGGTGGTCGCCGGCTTCTCCTGAAGCGGGTGCCAAATGTGAAAGTTGCCGCTCGACTGCCAGACGTTTGACCCCTGTATCGGCCAGTAGTTCGAACCCAACGCGACCATTACCGACTGCCAGTCATAAGTATTGATTATGCTGTCGACGAGCTTCTGGAAGTTCACCGGCTTCACGTGAAGCGTGATTCCGACCTTCTTGAGGTCGTCTGCGTAGATGTTCGCGATGTCGATCCCTATGTTGTTCTCCACGCCCATGATCATATCGTACTCGATGAGATTGCCGTCGGAATCCTGCATCAGGCCGTCTTTGTTCGGTTTGATGCCGATCTCGGCAAGGAGCCTCTTCCCGCGCGCAGGATCGTAGAGATACTGCTCCTTTATGTTCGGGTCGAAGTAGGGATTCGGTCGGGCGAACATGTAGATGGCCGGCTCGGCGAGCCCCCGGTAGACCTCCTTCACAATGCGGTCCCTGTTGAAGAAACAGCTCATTGCCTGGCGGAACTTCGTGTTCGAGAACCACTTGACGTACTTCGGGGCGAGATTGGCAGGGTTCTCGTTCCACGAGATGAACGCCGCGCCAAGGCTCGGGCCCGAGTAGTAGACCGTGTAGTCACGCGGGCTCTTCTCGACCATCTCCTTGAGATCCTCGGGACGGAGGCTGTAACCGTCGATATCCCCGGCAAGGAACTTCAGCTTCTCGGTTTCGCGATTCGGTATTACCTTCATTTCTACTGTCTGGATGTAGGGCAGTGTCTGGCCGTAGTCGTCCTTCTTCCAGTAGTTCGGATTCCGTTGGAGGGTGACGCTGATCCCCGGTCGGTAGGATGCGATGTAGTACTCGCCGATCGAAGGGATGGTCCTGGGATCGGTGTCGATAGACCAGAGGGTGAGCACCCCCTCCGCTCCCTTCGCTTTCTTAACGGGCTCGAAGATATACTTCGGGCCGAAGGTCATGTTGCTCGAGAGCTCGGGCATCGCAATGATCCGTGGATACTTCATTACGAAACTGCGGTCATCGATCTTCTGTATTTCGATTCGTTTCTTCGTGCCGTCGGGCATATCGATGAACTGTCCTGCATAGCCGGGCAGCTGTAGCTCCTTGTCGCCGTCGATCTCGTTGTACCAATAGACGACGTCGTCGGAGGTCACCTTCACCTTTTTGCCCGGGTCGGCCAGGGTCGTCCAATAGAGGTCGTCACGGAGCGTGAAAATCACGTCCATCGTCCCCGCTTGTTCGTCCGTCTTCACCTCGTAAGAGGCAAGGTTCGGCTTCCATTCCTTGGTGTAGGGATCGTAGTCGAGAAGGTAGTCGTAGAGGCCGGCGACAACCGATCCCGTGTCGGCGTCGCGAGCCGTAAGGGTATTGAAGCTCTTCGGGTCGTTGTTGATGCTGGTCATCCAAGTTCCGCCGACAACGCCTTTCTCGTATTTTCCGCCGCCCGGTTTCCTGACAGTCTTCGCCAGGAGGCTGTTCTCAGCAATCTTCTTTTGGAACGCTATTTGGTCGGCGCTCATTTCCGTCTTCGAGCCGCCGCACGCAGCCAGCAGGATCGCAACCACAACGGCAAGGGCCGAGAGTCCACCGACTTGAAGCAAGCGTCGCACGGTTCTCGACCGGCGTCCGCTGGTGAGCTGATGAAGCTGTTTCATGCTCCCCCCTTTTCACTATTAGTGTACCCGTATTGTCGGTTTTTTGCCACAAATTTGTCGCGGCACGGGCTCTGCCCGGTCTCGATTTCCCACCCTCGCGGCAGCTGAGTTTGGGTCGTGCGCAATTTCAGGTTGCGAGCTGACCGTCGGCGGGATACAATTGAGTCAGCCGGCCCTACTTATCATGTCTGCACCGAACAGGGATTAACTGACCGCGACATCCACCCCACGGTGGAGTGAAGCGCATAGACAATAATCTCGAGCCAGGAGGTGCTGCGATGATCATGCATCATTCCGGTGGTCGGCGCGGAACGTGGCTGTTCCTCATACTTCTTCTCCTCCTTTCAGCGCCACTCTATTCTCAATCCCAACCCGGGACGGGCTCCGTCTCCTCCAACCTCAATTCCTACTATCGATTTCCGTTCTCGTTGAGTGCCGAGTACGAATCGCTCTCTCCCTTCGGTACCTACGGGGCCACCTTCAACGCATACCAGATTTCCGGGCTCCTCCGCTGGCCAATCCCCCCACTTCCTGTGGTGCAGCCGACCTTCAAGGCCGGTATGATGCAGTTCGACAGCCGCGATCTCAGCGAGCCCGCCAAATGGTCCCACAGCAATTGGTTCGCTGCATTGGGCATCTCGTTTTCCCACCGATTCGCGAAGACCTTTGAGGTCGGCGCAGAGGTGCTGGGGGGATTCGCCGAGTCCTACTTTCCTTCCCTGCTTCCGGAGGTCGGCACCGTCGGATACGGGAATCTCTATCTCGAAGGGGGCGGTAGGATATCGCTCGATCCGTCCTTCAATTTCAGCGTCGACGTCCACCCAAGCATCAAGTATCTGAAATCCTTCGGTCCACTGTCGGATTTCGACGGTCTGCTGCTTGGCGTCGGCTTTTCCATTCACTATCGCTTCGGCCAGGATCCAGACGCGCCTCAGACAATCATCCGCGCTCTGCGCTTCTCCGATGCCGGCATCCCCCCTGCTTTCGCGGCGATGCAATCCTACTACGTCAAACACCCGCTTGGAGAGGTGACGATCACCAACACCGAAAAGGATGTCGTGACCGACCTCGAGGTATCGTTTCACCAAGCCGGCTATATGGATTCTCCCACGCACGCGGCGACGATCCCCGAGCTTCGGGGGGGAGAGAGCGTGAAGGTACCGCTTCTCGCCTCCTTCAACTCCGAAGTATTCACCACGGAGGGCGTCACGCCGCTTACCGGGGAGATCATCGCCGCCTACAAGGTGAGGGGACGGGCCGCTGAACAGCGCCAGTCGGTATCCTATGACCTCCATGACAAGACGGCGGTAACCTGGGATGACGACCGGAAGGTCGCGGCGTTCATTACCCCCTCGGACAGCGCGCTACGAAACTACGCAAGCTTCATCCGCCAGAGCTGCAAGGAGGCGACGATCCCATCATTCAACGACTCCATCCAGTACGGGATGCAGCTCTTTGCGGCTCTCGGCGAGATTGGCTGTCTCTACCAAGCCGATCCCGCGTTGCCGTTTACGAAAGCCCAAGGAGATCCGCTCGTCGTCGACTCCATCAGTCTGCCACGCGACACCCTCAAACGCATAACGGGCGACTGCGACGATCTGACGGTTGTCTACTGCAGCCTCCTCGAAGCTGCGGGAGTTCAGAGTGCGTTCATCACGGTACCCGGCCACATCTATGCGGCTTTCAACACGAAGGTGCCGGCCGGCAGATATCAACTCGTCCATCCGGACCGTCGGATGACCATTGCAGTCGAAGGCGAGCTCTGGGTGCCGGTCGAGATCACGATGGTTGGCCAAGCCGACTTTCTCAGCGCGTGGCGCAAAGGTATGGAAGAGTGGAGCCTCTACGACGAGAGGCCGGAGAAGCGATCGTTCTACGTTACCCAGAAATCCCAGGAGATTTACCGACCGGTCGGATTGAAGGAGACGGACCTCGGACTGCAGTACGGCGACAGAGAGGCGATCCAGCGGGAGTTCAAGCGGGACCTCGGTAAGCTTGCCGATTTGATGGTGCAGGATCTCGTGTCCGTGACGCGAGAACGTGGACGAAAAGAGGACTTCAATCGGCTCGGTATCCGGTATGCGCAGTTGCACCGCCTCGAACCGGCGGAGCAGTCGTTTCGCAGGGCGCTGCAGATCGATCCGTCCTATCTCAGCCCGCAGATTAATCTCGGTAATCTCCTCTATCTCCGTGAGCAATACTCAGAGGCCCTCGCGCGTTTCGAGCGTACGCTGGCTCTGTTGAGGCGTTCGGGCAAGGGGGCAACCTCCATAGCGGCCAAGGTTCTACTCAACATGTCACGCGCGAGCTACCTTCTCGACCGCTATGACTCGGCCGCCTCCCTCTACGCGCAGGCGGCCGAGCTCGACCCGGAGGAGGCGCAGCGTTTCGCCTTCCTCGCCGGTTCGGGCGCCGGCGATGCACGCGCGGCCGAGCAGATCAACCCTCGCACCGACATTCTCTTTGTCGAGGAGGAGTGAGCAGATGAAAAACGATCGAAGAAGGATGATAGGCCTGCAATTCGCTTTCATCGTCGTGACGCTCGCCTCAGCGGCGCTCCTGATCGCATGCCCGATGCCAATGGGCCTGGACATGGTCCTGCAGGCCAAGGACAAGCTGGCGCCCACGATTTCGATAGTCTCGCCTGAGGATGGCAGTTCCTATTCCTCGACGGTAATCGTGAACGGCGTGATTTCGGACGCTACAACGGCGAACGGCGACAAGGGGGCAATTGCGACCGTCAACTACGAGGTGCTCGCGACATCGTTGACGGGGCCAATCGGCGTCGATATCGACGGCAAGTTCACGTTTCAGTTTCCGACCGCCGGGCTCTCGGGGAGCTTGTCGATTCGCGTGACGGCGAAGGACAAGAACGGGAACACGGGATCGGCAACAATATCTCTAATCGACGCCGGTGCAATCCCGTCTTTTCAAGTCGTCCCCGGAAACCATGAAGTCACGCTCAAGTGGAATGCCGTTCCCCTGGCTGAAAGCTATGACATCTTCTACACTACCGACGGCTCAATTCCCTCCGCGACCTACTATGGCTCTGCCCTTCTCGACGTTGCCTCTCCTCAGGTGCTCTCCGGGCTCACGAACGGGAACATGCACGTGTTTCTCTTGAGGGCTCGCTCGTCGAATGGTGAGGAGGACTGGTCCGGTATCGTGCGGGCCATACCCTTGTCTTCGGGTACGCTCGCTCCTCGCCTGTTTCCCGAAGGAAAGGCCATTCGACTGAAGTGGCCGCAGATTGCGGCAACTTCCGACTTCGAGGTATGGCGAAGCAGCGACCGGGCGGGACCATACAGTCTTATCGCTGCGCCCCGCTCCATGAATGAGTATCTCGACGCGCGCGCAACTGACGGCGCCGGATACTTCTACAAGGTACGTCCGGCACTTGAAGGTTCGCTGTTCAGTGCCCCCAGCCACGGTGCAGCCTCTCCGTTCAACGGCGGCAGGATAGTTCGTACTGTCGCTACATCGGCATCGGCACAGTCGGTCTCGGTATCCGGAGCTCGCGCTTATGTCTCGGTTTTCAATCAGGGCGTTCAGGTTCTCGACGTCTCGAACCCGACCTCCGCCTCCGTCGTGCAGTGGTTTCCCGCACCCGAAAACAACTACGCAAACGTAGTGACGGCCGCCGGCAATTACCTCTTCATGACGTACGCTGACATTGTCGACGGATCCACGGGCGGGGTACGGATCATCGATATGACTCTTCCCTCCTCCTCTGCGGTGGTCCGGGATGTGTCAACTGCAAAGGGGGCTCGTGACGTGGCCATCCAGGGCAACTACGCCTTCGCGGCCGCCCACTCAGGGGGGCTGCAGGTCATTGACTTCTCCACTCCCCAGACTGCGTCGGTGGTAAAGACCGTGACGACCTCCTCCGGATACGCCTACTCGATCAAAATATCCGGCAACTACGCCTACGTGACGAATGGCGCCGACCTCGACATCGTCAAGATATCGCCCATTGCCTCCGCTGCCGTTGTTAGGACGGTCAAAGTCGGAAACGCATGGGACATCGCGCTCTCAGACGGCTATGCCTACGTGACGAACGGGGCATCGGGACTGTGTGTCATCGACATTTCGATTCCCGAGTCCGCAGTTCTGAGAGGTACCGCTCCGACGACGGCGAATGCCTCTCGCGTATCGGTTGCAGGGAGTCGAGCCTACGTCACGGAGGGTACGAATGGCGTCGAGATCATCGACGTCTCGAATCCCGTTTCGCCGGCTGTGGCCGTTCCCGTGATGAGTATTGGCGGAAGTGCCTCCGACGTTGCGATTGACGGCGAGTTTGTCTACGTGTCCCTCGTCGCCGGTTTTCTCAGCATCCTCGATACCAACGCTCCGATCGAGGCGGAGGTTGTCGGATCCGATCCTGGCTATACCTACGCCAACTTCGTCAAGACGTCGGAGGACTATGCATTCGTTACCGACTGGGACACCCTGGAGGTCGTCGATGTATCTGATCCGGCCCATCCCCATTCGATCCGAACTGTCTCGATACCGGGACTCTCCTACGGGATTGCTCTGTCCGGCGATTACGTCTACGTGGCGAGCCAGGCCGGTACCGTCTACATAGTCGACGTCTCGTCGCCGATGGAGGCAACACTGGTGAAGACGCTCTATACTCCCGGCGAATCCAAGGGTATCGACGTCTTCGGAGACTACGCCTACGTCGGAATGGGCGTCGGCGGGCTTCTGGCTGTGGACATCTCCGATCCAACTGCACCGAGCGTGCTCGGAACGGCCTTGACAATCGGCGCCGCCGAGGATGTATTCGTTTCAGGACACTACGCATTCGTCGTGGAGGGATACTCCGGGCTCGAGGTCTTCGATGTCTCCAACCCGCGATCTCCGGTTTCAGTGGGTACTCTCGCGACAGGGAATGTGACGCGCGGGGTAGCAGTAGCCGACGACTATGTCTACGTGGCCGACGGGACGACAGGCCTCAAGTTCGCCGATGCTTCCGATCCCTCATCTTTGGGCAGCCCGCAAACGGTGAACACAGATGGGGACGCACACGCAGTCTCGGTGGCGGGAGGCTATGCAGTCGTCGCTGACTGGACCGCAGGACTCCAGATCGTCGACTTGAGCAGTCCCGTTGCGTCCGCGATCGCCCGCACGGTTCCTGTCGACTACGGCGCCGGCGACGTTGCGGTCTCGGGTAGATACGCCTACGTTACCGACGGTTCCGCGGGGCTCAAGGTCGTCGACCTCCTGTACGGACAGTAGAAATACCTCTACTCGTCCCTGTCCTCACGCCGACCGGAGAGGTGTGGTATAATGCACCCGGGTGAATCCGATGGTTCGAAAGGGGGGGATCGTCGCGATCGTTGCTTTCCTCGCGTTCGGATGGGGTTTGGCGCCATGCGCCGCCGGCGAGGACTTCGAAGCGAACCAGATCCGTTTCGTACCGTCGGCAGATCAGGGCGTCGATGTCGAGCTCTCCCGGTTCGGAAGCTTCGTAGCGCTTGCTGATTGGAGCGAAGGGAACTCCGTTCGTGTGCTCGACGAGAGCTGGGAGCTCCTCTGGAAACACAAGCAGCCAGTTTACTGGGGCGGCACATTCCGCAACGCCTCGATCCTCCAGTTCGCGCCTGACGAGTCCTTTCTGATCTTCCCCGCGTTCCGCACCGACAACGATATCGCACTCGTCAACCCCAAAAACGGCGCGCCACTGGTGGTGCTCACCGACCATGACGCCACCGTGGTCAGCCTCGCACTCAGCCTCGACGGAGAGCATCTCGTTTCCGCGACGCACGATGAGCTGTTCCTGTGGCGACGAGACGGCAGGAGCTTCACTCCGGTCTTCCGGTACACCGGCTACGGTCCCGCGATCTCTTCAATCTCCTTCTCGCCCGACGGACGGCAAGTGGCCGTGGCCCAAAGCGAGCAGATGGAGCGAAGTGTCGTAGTCTACAGTGTTGAGGGCAACCGACTCGAAGAGAGCTACAGCTACACCAACGGGGAGCGAAACCTCTCCCGAGAGTACGAGCAAATAGCCTTTTCTCCAGACGGCAAATGGCTCGCTGCCGGGTACGCGGATACGCTTCGGATTTGGCGACAAGACTCAACAGGCGCGGGCAAGCCGGGGAAAGGTTGGGACGGCAGGTCGAAGGGCGCCGGCTTTCTGCCGGCACAGATCGTCGGGAACATCGAGCTGGGTCCGGTCCATTCAGTCCGGTTCTCGCCCGACGGCAGGTTCCTGTTGACCGGCCACACCCGCGACGTACGGGTGTGGAGGATCGCAGACGGCACCTGGCGTCCGGTGGCGACCTTCACCCCGCATCATGGAAACATACGCGACATGGCGTTTTCGGCCGACGGCACGAAGCTTGCAATCACGGGACGAAGTGAATCCAACGGCCTCGGTCTCTGGTCGACCAAGGGAGTGGGATCCTCACCTCTCGGTCTGCTGCTGTCGGCGATAAACGGTAGGGTGTCGGGTGCTCAACGCAGCTTCCTCGACGACGCGTTGGCCGGGCAGATCCTCGCCTCCGTCGATCCTGCGCTGACCGCCCCGCGGGATATGTTTGAAACGGAAAGCGAATACACCGCGCGGAGGGGCAGGCTTCGCACGTCGATCGTGTCCCTCCTTGGCCGAGCGACTGAGCGGCACTACCGAGGCCGCCGTTTGCCGCAGTCCGGAGCAGAGTATGCGGTTGCCGTCCCCCTCGAGACGCAAGGTGCATACGACATAGACTCGAAGACCTACTCCGTTCGGTTCATGGATACCGATGCCAGCGTCAGGCTCGAGCGCGACGCCGCCCGAGCTCTGTACCGCAATTGGCATGAGGCGCGGATTATCGCTACCCGGGTCGACTCTCCGGCAGGAATAGGCTACAGCGATTTTCGCATCTCGATCCCATCGGCGACAGATACATATCCCGTGGCTCTCTCTGAGAATCCATTCACCGGTGAGAAGCTCGACCGCTACGGCGTCCATGTGCCGAGCGTGGGCGCGGGTCCAAGCCTTCTGCTTCGCGACCTGGAAATCGGCGGCGTCTTTCCGGCTCACTACCGCTATTACGCCGACCACGCACTCGGTACGGTTACTCTGCAGAACATCGGACCGACTGTTCTTACCGAACCGTCGCTCACGCTTTTTGTTCCCGGATTGATGCAGGCTCCGAGCCCGGCGGAGCTTCCACCGGCCCTCGGAGTCGGTCAGTCGGTGTCAATCAATATTCGAGCCCTGTTCGACTCCTCGCTGCTGGATCGCGGCGAAAGCACAACCGGTGAGGCCCAGATCACCGTCACGTATACGGCCGCCGGCAAGGTCTATCAGTCGATGACCAGCAGGCCAGTTGGGATCCTCAATCGAAACGCAATTCGGTGGACGGACGATCGAAAGATCGGTTCGTTCATGACGACCACCGACCCTGCATTGCTGCGGTTCAGCGGTCAGGTCATTGGGATGGTGGATGACATCCCGACGAGCCTCCTCCCGCAGAGCTTTCTCTCGGCGGCCCGGCTTTTCTCTGCCATGCGCGCAGCGGGGGTTCGATATGTGGTCGATCCCTCGAGCGCCTACGAATCGCTCTCCCGCGACAACTCTTCAATCGATTTCGTTCGCTTCCCAGTCGAAACCCTCGATAGCAGGTCAGGCGACTGCGACGATCTTTCAGTTCTCTACAACAGCCTTCTCGAATCGGTCGGCGTCTCGACTGCCTACATCACCACACCGGGACACATCTTCACTGCGTTCGATTCAGGAGTCCCCGCGGAGCTCGCCGCCCGCCTTTTCACCTCCCCGGAGGATTTTATCTCACGCGACGGCACGGCATGGATTCCCGTCGAGACGACCGTCGTCGACCAGGGGTTCACGAAGGCGTGGCGGACGGCAGCGGTCGAATGGAGGGAGGCAAACGCGCGCGGGCTTGCCCAGTTGTTCACGACCAAGGAGGCATGGAGGCTCTATCCACCGGCGGGTTATAGTCCCGCCATTTCGACTCCGATACCTGAACGCGAGCGGGTGAGGTCGCTTTATGAATCCGATTTGGCGGACTACCGCCGGTCGGCCCTCGTCCCTCGAGAGAAAGCGATCATTGCATCGCTCTCGCTGTCTCCCTCCCCGGCCCGAGAAAACCAGCTCGGAATCCTCTACGCCCAGTTCGGTCTCTTTGAGAAGGCGCTCACTACGTTCGAGAAGGTGCTCTCCTCGACAGAGTATCTGCCCGCGCTGATAAACGCCGCGAACGTCTGCAGCCTGCAGAAGCAGTACGGCAAAGCCCAGGAGTATCTGCAGAAGGCCGGTCGCATCGATCCGGACAACGCTCATGTCCTTGTTCGTCTTGCATTCAGCTACGTTCAGGCTGGAAAGGAGTCGGACGCTCGTCGCACCTTCGAGCGAATGAGCAAGATCGACCCCGCTCTTGCCATGCGCTACCCGCTGTTCGGCGGCACAACCGCCGGCACGACCGCCTCGAGCCCGAGAACGACAGAGAGCCGGGCCGCCCGTGATCTCACCGCGGGGCGGCTATTCGGCTCCGATTGGTACGATCAATAGCGGCGTTTTTCGAGACAGTTTTCGATTATTTTTTCGATTGACAGAAATCAATTTCTTCACTATATACTACTTTATATTTAGGTTAACCAAAAACCTCGGGTCAGATGAGGGACACAGATGACGACGGACACCGATCAAGACTACCTGAAAGAGATATATATGCTCGAGCTGGACCGCGAACACGCGACGACGACCCTACTCGCAGACCGCCTCGGCTTCTCGGCGGCGACGGTGACCGGTCAGCTGAAGAAACTCGCGGGCCTCGAGTTGGTCTATTACTCACCGTATCGAGGAGCAACTCTTACCGAGGCGGGAAGGCTCATCGCCCTCGAGACCATTCGTCACCATCGCCTCCTTGAAACCTACCTCGCCGAGGCACTCGGAGTCCCGTGGGACCGTGTACACGTCGAGGCGGAGCGCCTCGAGCATGTCATCTCGGAGTACCTCGAGGACCGAATCGACGAGATGCTCGATCATCCGCTTACCGATCCCCACGGCTCCCCGATACCCTCGCGGGAAGGAACCGTAATGGATAACGGCCGCGTCCGACTCACCAGCCTGAAACCCGGAGAGAGCGCCGAGATCATCGAGGTGAACGACCGCGATCCGCGTCTGCTCGAGCGCTTGGACGAGCTCGGCCTCAGTCTGGGCACTCGTGTCGTCGTCAAATCGATCGAGCCCGTTGACGGGTTGATAACAATCTCGGTCGGAAAGTTGCAGCATACCCTCGGTCAGAACTCGGCAGGGCAGCTGATCGTGAACGTCTGTGAGAACGAGACAGAATACCGGGAATAGGAGGAGATCACGTGGATGACTTCCAGGATGTAACCAGCAAGAGCAGCGGCGACTCCGGGACGATCGCCGCCGCACGCGACGCGCTTGCCGGAACGGAGCAACGCAACCCCTTCAAGCGCCTCATGCCGTTTCTCGGGCCGGCCTTCATCGCCTGTGTGGCCTACATCGACCCTGGTAATTTCGCCACGAACATCCAGGCGGGTTCGGAGTTCGGATACACTCTGGTCTGGGTGATACTTGCGAGCAATCTCATGGCGATGCTCATTCAGACGCTCTCGGCCAAATTGGGCATCGCCACCGGGAAGAACCTCGCAGAGCACTGCCGTGAACGCTTCCCACGCTCCGTGGTCTACGTCATGTGGGTCATCATGGAGATCATGGCGATCGCCACCGATCTCGCGGAGTTCCTCGGGGCGGCTATCGGTTTCAACCTCATCTTCGGCTTTCCGCTCTTCGTAGGCGGTCTTCTGACCGGGATTGCCACCACGCTGATCCTTGCTCTCGAGCAATATGGATTCCGAAAAATCGAGGCGATAATCACCTCGATGGTCGGTATCATCGCAGTAAGCTATCTCATCGAGACTGTGCTCGATCGTCCTGATTGGCACGAGCTCGCAGTCACGGGGCTTCTGCCCAATTTCTCAGGCCCTGACAGCATCGTGCTTGCCACAGGAATCGTTGGGGCTACGGTCATGCCTCACGTTATCTTTCTTCATTCCGCATTGATGCAGGGGAGGATCGTCGTTCGGGACCCCTCTCGGTTAAAGCGGCTGTTTCGCTACGAGATCGTCGACGTCATCATCGCCATGGGCATAGCAGGGCTCGTAAATGCTGCGATGCTCATCATGGCCGCTGCGACATTCCATCGCCATGGGCTGACGCAGATCGCAACCATAGAGGACGCTTCAAAGACGCTCGAGCCGCTTCTCGGATCTGCCGCCCGGGTTATCTTCGGGATATCTCTGCTTGCATCGGGTCTCTCCTCCTCCACGGTCGGGACGAGCGCAGGGCAGGTGGTCATGCAAGGTTTCATAAACAAGAAGATCTCGGTGTGGGTCAGACGCGGCGTGACCATGGTGCCTTCGCTAGTGGTCATCGCGATCGGCCTCGATCCGACCCGAACCCTCGTAATCAGTCAGGTGATCTTGAGCTTTGCTCTTCCCTTTGCCATACTGCCGCTAATCATCTTTACGGCGCGCAAGGACATAATGGGGGTCCTTGTCAGCCGGAGTGCAACGACCATCGTTTCTTCGATCGTGGCGGCGCTCATACTCGCGCTGAACGTCTATTTGCTTGTTCAAACCTTTGCGGGGGGTTGATCCAATGTTTAAGCACATCCTCATTCCCTTGGACGGCTCTCAACTCGCTGAAGCTTCTCTGTCGGCAGCAGCCTACCTCTCGAAACACGGAGCGTCGGAGGTGACACTTGTCCACATCATCGAAGGAAGGGCTCCGAGTGAAATCCACGGGGAGCGTCACCTGACCACGAAGGAGGAGGCCGACGACTATCTCCGTTCCACCGCGGAGCGCTTCTTCGGCTCCGAGATAAAGGTGAATTATCATGTCCACGATATTCCGGTCAGCGGCGTCGCTCGCAGCATAGCGGATCATCAGGAAGAGTTCGACCACGATCTAATCGTCATGTGCACCCACGGGAGAAGCGGCCCCAATACCCTCGTGTTCGGCAGCATCGCTCAGAAGCTCGTTTCCCTCGGAACGGTCCCCGTTCTCATCGTGCATCCGAGCTCTCAGAAGGTTGCACCGGAGATCCTCACGCTTTCGCCGTTCCTCGTTCCGCTCGACGGCACACCGGAGCATGAGAAAAGCGTCTCGGTGGCCGGCGAGTTCGCGATTGAAACGCAGAGCGTGGTACACTTGTTGATGGTCGTTCCCACCCTGCGCACCCTTCCCGGCAAGTGGGAGGATTCCACGAAGTTGCTCCCGACAAGCGCCGACCGAATGCTCGAGATGGCGGCCGAAGAGGCGGAGGAGTACCTGGAAAACGAATGCCGGGAGTTCGAACGGCTCGGCCTAACGGTGTCGGCGGAGCTTCGACGAGGCGATCCGGCGACCGTCATCTGCGAGAGCGTCGTCGAACGGCAGGCGCGGTTGCTGGTTCTCGGAACCCACGGTAAGAGCGGCATGTCGGCAATTTGGGAGGGAAGCATCGCAAGCCGAGTCCTGAGCCGCATCAACGTCCCCGTACTCCTGGTTCCGGTGTCACATTTGGAGCCTTGAGCGCAGGAGATTTTGCCGGCGGCTGAAGGTTCAGTGTTGCCGACAATAGGGAAACTGGGAGTGTAATGCGACTGTTCGATTACCTGCATCGATACCACCCTCGATTCTACCGGAGCAATCAGCTCGCGTTTGTATGCCTAATCGTCGGGCTGGCAGGCTCGTGCGTCAATCCGCGGCCAGACACGACCGTCGCACAGAAGGCGCCGCCCCCCAGCTTTGCAGGTGCCGTATCATCGTACTATCGCGGCGATTTCTATGGCAGCATCTCGACACTCGAGCAACTGTCTCACGACAACACCGACGCTCCGCGCCCTCGATGGGAGCTCGTTCACCTTTATGAGGAGGCGGGCGACTACCTCGATGCTATCAAGGCTCTCGAGAGCCTCCGTTCCGCTGCGCCCGACAGCTCCGAAGTCGAAAACGCGCTTTTTACCGCGCGTGTGCTCGCTGGACAACGGACAGAGGCGAAGTCGATGCTTCCCCTCTCAAAGCCGAGCTACCGGACCATCTTCCTTGAGGCCGTACTGTATATGGATCTCGGACAGACCGCGAAGGCGGTGACCCTGTTTCACGAGGCGCTTGCCATTCACAACCACCAACCGATGGCGTGGTTCTTTCTCGGCGAGATTGCTTATGCGGACGGAAACTTCGCGAATGCGCAAGACGACTTCCAAACTGTTCGAAAACAGAACGCCGATTTGACGATCGCAATTCCTCCTCTTGCGCGCTCGATTCTCGCTCAAGGCAAGATCAAGGAAGCCTATCCACTGCTGCAACGGGCACAGGATATCCTGCCCAACAACGAAGGGATAAGGAACGACATCGCCAAGGTAGAGCGTGAAAATCCTCAGCTCGTCGCAAGCCAGTCCGCTGCGACAACCAACCGCCAGCGCTATACTCTACCGCCTCGGGTCACAACCTTCCCGAGCGCCTCGGCACTCGCTCCTCATATCCGGGTCGCCCTCGCCGAGCACCTCCATTCGTTGACGATCAAGACGGGAGGCAAGTATGAGATTCGGAGCCTTTCCAGAAAGGATACGTTGACCTATCGAGGTGAGGAAGGCCAGGTGCTCGATCTCAAGCGCGACGGATCGGATATCACTCTCTCCAGCCCCGGCCAGCCACCGTTCCTCTCATGGAGCTCGCCGGCAGTGCTGCGCTACATGAGCCCGGAGAGCACGACCGTAGTTTTCGATCTCCTCAGCGAAAAGGGCAGCTTCTTCGCCACGTCCGGCGATCGCGCCTACCGCGGCGAAATCATTCTCATTCCGGGCACAGAAGGCTTCACCGTGGTAGATCGACTGCCGCTCGAGGAGTATCTTTATTCGGTACTGCCTTCTGAGATGTACTCCTTCTGGCCGCCCGAGGCGCTCAAGGCACAGGCGGTTGCCGCGCGTTCATACACCCTCGCTTCCATGGGGGCATATGCGAAGAAGGGGTTCGATGTCTATGGTTCGGTTCGATCGGCCGCTTATCTGGGAGTGGGAAACGAATCAAAGGCCACGACCGAGGCCGTCAATGCGACGCAAGGACAAATCCTCGAATATGACGGAAAACCGTTGAAGGCCTACTACAGTGCGAACTCAGGCGGCTATACGGAGACCAGCAAGGTAGTGTGGGGGGACCCAGGCGGAATGGCGGCCGTACCCGACATACTCCTGGGAGAGCGTTCACACGAGCTTTCACTCACCGAGCTCACCGCTTGGCTGCAGAGCGACCCCGCGAGCTACAGCGCGGTGCCACCCTTCTTTTCGAGCTCGGCATACCGATGGACAAAATGGGTGAGCGCTGCGGAGATCACCCGCAGAGCCGACCGGATCAAAACAATCGGCACCGTGCTCACCCTCATAACCCGCGGCCGAGGCATCTCCGGCAGGATTTCGAAAATCGAGCTCGTCGGTTCCGAAGGGAATCTTACGGTGAAAGGTGACCGCATCCGATCGGTCCTCGGAGATCTCCGTAGCACCCTGTTCACCTACCGGCCGAAGCTCGGCGCAGCCGGACTACCGGAGTACTTCATCTTTACCGGCGGTGGATGGGGACACGGCGTAGGCATGGACCAGGACGGTGCCGCCGGCATGGCATCTGCCGGCTACACCTACGAGCAAATCCTCTCCCACTACTATCCTCGCGCTAAGCTCACAACCTATCCTCAGGGCAGCGAGGCAGCGCTCACTCCGAGCTCAGCGAAGTCGAGAACACAGTCTGTCGGGGAGTAGGCCGGGGGCTGCGGCGTCGGCGCTCAAGCCCCCGGATTGTCTATTGAACGTCTTTGTCTTGAACTGTCTTGCGCTTGTCGACCTGCGCGTTTCGGACGGCAGCGTCACACAAAGAACGAACTTTGTCGGACAGGGCGTCGATGACGGACGCCGAGCACTTCAGCCCGCCGTTCGCCTTGATGTAAGCCTTCACCTTGGAAGCTATCACTAGAGTTTCTCTTTCGGCCATCGCAACCTCCTGAATCCGTCGAATTTGGTTCATCATAATACCCGGTGAGCCCGGATACGTCCATCCTGTTTGTGGCGATTGTCAACAGGCGTTTTTCGCGCCATTTTGGCACTTTCGCTTCGTAGACAAACCCATGGACCCATCGTAGACTGAAATTCACAGCTGCACTGACCTCACGATGGAAGCAAGCACCAGGAGGAAATCATGCCTAAGTACGCGGTCATACTCGGAAATCTCGGCAATACCTGCGACCGATTTCTGTCGTCGGGTTACAAGGACCAGCCATCGAAAGAGGAGATGATACGACAAGCCGCCGACATCTCCGGAGTCGAGGGGGTCGAGCTCGTAGGGACCTGGGATGTCACAAAGGACAACGTCGAGGAGATCGGCGGTCTGCTCGACAAGTACAACCTGCAGTGTGTCTCGATCATCCCCGATCACTTCTCACAGAAGCGATGGGGAAAGGGGGCATTTACCTCCAAAATGGCGGACATAAGAGCCCAGGCGCTGGATGAGACGGTGATTGCCGCAGAGTTGGCACGAACGCTCGGCTGTCCTCTCATCAATCTCTGGCCCGGACAAGACGGCTACGACTACGTCTTCCAACACGACTACCGCGAAAGCCGCGGCTGGATCGTCGACTCTGTTTCCAAGGCGGCAAAGGCATTCCCCGACATTCAGTTTTCGCTTGAGTACAAGCCAAAGGAGCCCCGGACCCATTCCTTCATGGCCAGAGCGGCCGATACCCTGCTCGTTGCCCGAGAGGTAAATCTGCCGAACGTGGGCGTCACCATTGATACCGGGCACTCACTCGTGGCGGGAGAGAACTTAGCGGAAGCTGCGGTAATCCTTTCTGACTACGGCAGCAAACTGTTTCACATGCACTTCAACGACAACTATCGCTCATGGGACGACGACATGATCGTCGGCTCAGTGCACTTCGCCGAGTTCGTCGAGCTGCTGTTCTGGCTCAAGGAGCTCGGCTACGACGGCTGGTACTCGATGGATCAATACCCCTACCGCGAGGACGCGCAGGGCGCATTGCGTGGAAGCGTAGAGTTCCTGATGGGGGTGGACGCGCTCCTGACGCCAGCCGCGGTCGAGGAGCTCAGGGACGTCGTCAGCGAGGGCGACGCGGTCCGCTCGATCGCCTGGGTACGCTCGCGGCTGTTCGGCCGCTGAATCGCGATTTCGGCGGGACCCCTCCCGAACGCGAACGACGGTCTTGGCCGGGCTTCTCAAATTGCCGTCCGGCTCGGCCACGCCCCATTCGGCTGGCCGCAGACGCCACCTCTTCGTTGTGGTAGCGATGATCGGAATAGACCGGTATCGCTTGTTCCAGCGCCCTTTGAATCGACGAGAGGCTCCCCAGCTCGGTGGCATCGCAGAGTGAGAGGGCAATTCCAGCCTTGCCGGCTCTCGCCGTTCGTCCGATGCGATGAACGTAGCTTTCGGTTTCGTTCGGCAGCTCGAAGTTGATGACGTGGTCTATGTCGTCGATGTCGATACCGCGTGAGGCTATATCGGTAGCGACAAGAACCTGGATTCTCCCGCTGTGGAAGTCCGCAAGAGCACGCGTCCGTGCGTTCTGGCTCTTGTCCCCGTGCAGGTCGTCCGAAGCGATGCCGTTTTTTGCGAGGTAACGGGCGACATCGCGGGCCCGGTACTTCGTACGGGTAAAGACCAGAGCGCGAAAGCTGTCTCGTTCGGAGAGTATCATTCGGAGCACGGCGCGCTTGTCCTCGCGGGCGACGAACATTACCTGCTGGTCAATCCGCGGTCGCGTCGTCTCGTTTGTCTCGACGCGAACCCTCACAGCGTCGGTGAGCATCTCACCGGAAAGTCGCACAACTGCGGCCGGGAGAGTGGCGGAGAAGAACAGCGACTGACGAACTGCGGGTAGGCGCTTGATGATTCGCTCGACGTCCGGTATGAAACCCATATCGAGCATCCGATCAGCCTCGTCGAGAACGATTATCTTCACATGATCGAGGCTCACCGCGCCCTCCCCCATCAGGTCGAGAAGCCGCCCCGGAGTAGCAATCGCAATATCGATACCGCGGCGAAGGGCATGTATCTGCTGATGTTTTCCGACGCCCCCATAGATTACCGTGCTCGATATCCTGCCGCCTTTGGTGAATATCTTGATAACATCCCCTATTTGGCCCGCGAGCTCGCGGGTTGGGGCGAGGATCAGCGCTCTCGGGCGATGCGGCTCCGGTCTCCCGCGCTCGGAGGAAAGGAGCTGGATGATGGGAAGAGAGAATGCAGCGGTCTTACCGCTTCCTGTTTGTGCAGACGCAAGAAGGTCCCTCCCGGCAAGAACTGAGGGGATCGCCTCAGTCTGGACCGGGGTCGGTACCTCGAAGCCTTGACGCGCAAGTTGTTCGAGCAAATCCTCTTGAAGGCCCAGCTCACGAAACGTAGTCGTAATCGTAGAATCCATAGATATCCTTTGATGGGTCTCTCCGTTGAAACCCAATGAGTCGTATTTTGCGTATGAAGAAGTGGACTGGACTACGCTCTCGAGAGCAAGAAGGTAGGCAGGACAACTGATCGCGCCGCTGGTCGAATGGAGCGATGAGAGCGGCATTGGGCTCTCAACACACCACCGGGCGCGGAGGGATCTCTTCGTTCAGCAACTGAGAATCTACTAGGTTGCTGACCGAAGGTCAAGTGGCCGCACGTGGCGGCACGGCGACGGTCCCATCAAAGCGTCACATCGAAAGCCTCATTCGAATACGGTGAATCCAGCGGTCCCGCCACCGCGCGAACGCGATAGACATAGAGCGTTTTCGGGCTGAGTGCGGGAGAGCTCGGGTTGTCTTGATAACTGTTCACGGCAGGACCGACGGTAGTCACAATTCCATACGTGCCGTTGCTGCCCTCTTTGCGCTCGATGACAACGCCGCCGGCGGCGCTCGAATTATTCGTCCATGTCAGATCGATCTCGTGGGTTCCGACTGCGGTTGCGACCAGTGACGAAGGAGCAGCGGGAACGACGTCGACGGTTGCAGTCACAGAGAAGGAGGTGGCGTCGGAAATCTTCACGGTTGCAGCTGAAGCGCCGACCGAGCCCGTCGCAGTGTAGGTTCCGGAGTATGCTCCGATAGAGCCGGTCCCCGCGGAAACGCTGAAGATGTAGGACGGGGAGCCGCCGGAGCCGGCAAAGGTGATTGTGCCGCCCTCAGGAACAGCTGCGGAAGTCGGGCTGATTGCAAGAGGACCGGCAGAAACGACTGAGATAGCCGCGTCGCTCGTGGAGCCAACATTGTCCGTGACGCGTACGATGTCAGTCGACGAGACTGCAGCTGCCGTGTACAGGCCACCACCATTCACCGAACCGGCACCCGAAAATAAAGTGAAGATATATGGAACGACACCGCCGCTTGCGCCAAACTGGTAGGTGTTTCCGGCGCTGATCGTCAATGTCGAGGGTGAGATGACCAGCTGCGACGCTGCCACGACCGTTACCTCGCCGTTGCTGATTCCACCGAAGGCATCGGTCACGCGTACGGTATCGTTTCCGGGGGAAATCGGTGCAACGTACGCACCGGAGATCGCGTTGACGCTTCCGCCCGCTCCGCCGCCGAGAACCGAGAAGCTGTAGGGCGGCGAGCCTCCGCTTGCGGTGAAGTTCACGGTCCCTCCGACGGATACCGCCGGTGCAACCGGGCGAATTGCCACCGTAGAGGGAGGAGCAATGATCGTGACCGCGGTTTCGCTCGTTGAGCCGACATTGTCGGCCAGACGCACGGTGGCCGTCCCGGCCGTCCCGGGCGCGTGGTAGACGCCCGAGCTTCCGTTGATCGTCCCGGCGCCGGCGACGATGCTGAACGTGTAGGGAGGCACCCCGTTGAAGCCGGTAAAGGTCAAGGAGGTGTTGGCTCCGATAACGCCTGACATCGGCGTGATTGCGAGCCCCCCACCAAGCGCCACTATCTGCACGTCCGCCGAACGTACGCTGAAGGCGCTGTCGGCAACCGAAATGGTGGCCGATCCCGTCGAAGCGGGGGTCGCATAGACACCTGTGATCGGATCAATTGACCCGGCGCCCTGCGTTATCGCGTACGAATAGGGAGGGGTGCCTCCGGAGGCCGCAAATGTAAGGTTCGATCCCAAGGACACGCTCACCGTCTGAGGGCTGATGGCGAGTCGAGCGGAGCCCCCGGCCGCGATAACTATCACTGCCGCGTTCACTGCTGCACCGGTCGCGTCGGAAAGACGAACAACGGCGTTTCCCACGGTCACCGGAGACGAGTAGACACCGGTCGTGGAGTTGACGGTCCCGCCGCCTGAGACCACTTCAAAAGCGTAGGGCGCGCTCCCACCCGAGGCAGTGAAGGTGACAGTCGTTCCCGTCGTGACGAGCGCTGAAGCTGGTGAGATTACCAGGTTGTTCGATGATTGGTTCTTGTCTATGCTGCTGAACTTGTCGTAGAGGGTAAATTGGCTGCATGCCGCGAAGAGTGAAGCAATGACGACGATCACCGATAGTCGAGCGTTTGGAAGATGGAACTCTCTTTTCATCATGCTACTCCTATCGGCGCAGCTTCAACTATGGGTGTCGTTTCGTGGCCATTGTCGAGATGGATAGAGGAGGCGCTGTTGCGATTCTGCGGTTCGCCTGCGCCAAAAAAAGGTCGCCCTATACACAGGAGGCTCGAGACAGGCTTTCGTCGGGTCGAAGAGGTACCCTACAGCCGCAGAAGAAGGATAGGTGGGGAAGATCGAGATAGCCCTCAAACCCGCGTCCATCTGTGGCGATAGCCTCTGCCTCGATTGTAATGCAAGTGGCGGCATAGGTCCGATTTCTGCTCGCGTGTCAGGAACGCCCCTCATCCCCGTCCGAGGTCAGCAATAACCGTCTTGAGCCTATCTACGACAGCTTCGGCGATTCTCCTGCCCTTCTCCGCTGACGCGGCGGTGGGATCGCCGAAGACTCCGTTTGAGGTCATCCCCCGAACCGGCCTGTGGAGAAGGCCCTGCGCTCCTCGAATCATGTCCGACTCGGCCCACGGGAACGTAGGGAGATTCCCGCCTTTTTCGATTCGATCGTGTCGCACCAAATCGGGCGCGATCGCGAGCATCAACGACGTCTCGAACTCTCCGGCATGTCCGACCCCTCCGGGTCCTGTCTCGGTAATCGCCGACAATGCCTCACCTGCAAGCTTCCACCAGGTGAGCAGGACGACGCGGCATTTCGGATGCGACATACCCCAGCTTTCGACCATCACCTGAGCTGCAGCTTGATTGCCGCCGTGGCTGTTGAAGATTACGATATCGCGAAAGCCGGCAGCGGCGACCGAATCGAGAATCCCCGAAACGTAGGCGATGAAAGTCGTATGGTCCACGGACAGAGTCCCCCCGAAATCGAGGTGGTGACCTGAGCAGCCAACCGTCACGGTCGGAAGGAGGAGCACCGTCTCTGAGAGCTCTGCCTCCGCCGTGAGGCAGAGGTGCTCGGCTATCATCGAATCGGTTGCAGTCGGAAGGTGCGGCCCGTGCTGTTCGACTGCAGCGACGGGAAGCAGCAACGGGACCTTTCGATCCAGAGCTCTCAGCTCCACGGCCGTCATTTCTTTCCACTTCATGGTTGCTACCTGAGTATTGCCCACATTTCGATTTCGACGAGGAGCCCGGGAAGCAGCCCTACCTGGACCGCGGTTCTCACAGGGCGCGGTTCTGGGATCAAGCGCTCGTAGACCTTATTGAAATCAGACCACCGGTCGAGATCGGTGAGATAGACGTTGACCTTGAATACGTCCTCCAAACCGCATCCCGCAGACTCGAGTTGACGTCGACAGTTGGCGATCGTGTGCTCCGTCTGCTCTTCAATCGTTACCCCAATGACCTTTCCCTCGGAGTCAATCGAGGCCTGCCCGGAGGTTACGACGATCGTGCGCCCCGACACCTCGAGGACTGGTGAATAGGGACCCGCAGTGGCGTGCTGCCGCGCTCCGGATGGCACGCGCTTCCCGAAACCGTCCCCGGTCATCTTGCCCATCTTCTTTCTCCTTGCTTCATCAACTGCTTTCAGCGAACTGCCTCAGAGCGACTCCGTCGACCGTGCGGTGAGCTTCCCGGCAGGCTCGTCTCATTCGCTCGAATCGATCCTCATCTCTCGTCGTCGATGGGCGGCGAGTGCTTCGCGATCGAGCTCTACGCCGAGTCCCGGTCCCTTCGGCAGCTTGGCAATCGGCGGATCGATTGTGAGCGGCTCGCGAAGGAGATCGTGGCTGCGCACAAGTCGTCCGAAGATGTCGCTCGGCCAGCTGCAGCTTTCTGCTGCTGCACAGGAATGAAGGTACATCGCCTCGAGAATACCGAGATCGATCTCCGAGCCGTGCCAGCACGGCAGGTTCGCAACTGAGGCAATATGGTCGAGCCGCTGGAAGTTTGCCAACCCCCCGTTGAAGTTGAATCCATCGACCGCCCGATGGCTCACGGCATTGATCGCGTCGTATGTCCGCTGCCCGTGGACAACGTACGGTAGAGACACATGGAGGACAATCGGAACGGGGGACGTTCTTCGAAGGTCCGCCATCTCCTGCAACATCCAACGGGGGATCGGATCCTCGAGACAGAGCACGTTGCCGATCTCGGCAAGTCCCGCAATTCTCCGTCGAGTCTCTCCGGAGTTGCACCACCGTTCGTTCGGGTCGAGGATCACCTGCATGCCTGGAGCTGCAGCAGAGATTGATCGACACCATCCCACGACATCGTCGTCGAGGTCACACTTGAACTTTATACAGTCGAACCCTTCGGCAGCGAATCCTTCGGCGAGGGCGCCCACCTCGTCGAGACGTCTGTGCCCCGACCATGCCCCGACCCGCACTTCCTCCCGGACAGCCCCGCCGAGAAGATCGACGAGACGAATCCCGAGACGCTTTGCATATGCGTCCCAGACTGCACACTCGAAGCCGTCGTACTCTCGACACCACGGAATCGGTAGAGCCTGGAGGGGAAAGTCATCGAGTGATCTCCCGATGAGCGATCGCGCGACCGACTCGACCGTCCTCCAGTCGTGGTCGCGGTAGAACTCACCGATGCCGACCGTTCCGTCCTCGAGAGTCATCTCGCACAACAGCTTCGGCAACTCGTCGAACTGGACCGACCACCCGGGCCTCCTCCCAACGGATAGCTTGTGCAGCGGCTTGTCCATGTCGGCGCTGTTTATCCTGCCCGGGACCGCCCGGACGAGAACTTCATGGAACTCGAAGCTTCGTATCCGATCGCGCATGTTACCTCGCCTACTGTAGGAAATCCCTGTTGTAGAGCATCGTCGTCATTCCGGCGTCGATGCGCACGGTCTGCCCCGTTATACACCTGCTCCTTTCCGACAACAGGAACACCGCAAGCTCTCCGCAGTCTTCGGGGGTTATCTCAAAGGGCAACGCCTGATGGTTCTCGGTGTGTTGGTGCACCCACGCCTGAGGGTCCTCGGTCCAGGTTCGGATGAGGTCGTAATTCTGCTCGGCGTGTACGTAGCCCGGCGCAATCGCGTTGCAGCGGATGTTGTATTCGCCGTACTCGTAGGCGAGGCCGCGTGTGAGCCCCTCGATTCCGGCCTTTGCTCCGGCGTAAAGAGAGTAGCGGGGCATGGTCGCCTGCGCATGGACCGATGATACGTTCACGATGGAGCCGCCCCTCTTTGCGGCGAGAAGTCTTCGGATGAAGGCTCGCGTCATGAGCCAGGCAGCCTTCACATCCACTGAAAACAGGTCGTCGAACTCACTCTCCTCGACCTCGTGCGCCGGCTTGCTGAGACCTACTCCGGCGTTGTTCACGAGCCCGTCTACCGTCCCGCATCGTCCCTCAACCGTTCTGAATATCTCCTCGACCTGCATCGGGTCGCGGATATCACCGAGGGCCCCAACTGAGCCGGGATAACGGGTCACGGCAGCATCGAGCGCCTCACGCCTTCGACCGTTGATGATCAGCTTCCCGCCGGCCTCGTGCACCGCACGACAGATGCCGGCCCCGACGCCGATGCCCGTTCCACCGGTCACGAGAATGTTCTTCCCTTTCAGCTCTGTGGTTACCACGCGTCGCCTATCGCCTCCGCCCCCGGTCCGGCCGGCTTGACGACCTCGAAGGGGTGTGGTATCGTAAGCTGTAATGCTATCATATAGTATGATAGGTGTCAACTTCGGCATTTCTAGGATCGACAACAGTGGAGATTGCGCTTGGCAAGGATTCACCCGGTAACCCTCGTCGGACAACTCCTCGAGCGACTTTCCGAGCCGATCAAGTCCGGTGCACTCAAGCCCGGCGACGAGCTGCCCTCCATCTCACAGATGGCCGATGAGTTCGGAGTCAGCAGGATAGTCATCAGGGAGGCCCTCAAATCTCTCGAGGCGAAAGGGGTGGTCGAGCTCAAGAACGGCAAGCGGGCCAGAGTTCGCTCGGTGACGAATGAACCGCTCATCGACTATTTTCATCACGCGGTTCACGTTGAAATCTCCTCGATCGCCGATTTCATGGAGATCCGGCAGGCACTCGAAATCCAGGCAGCCGGGCTCGCCGCGCAGAGACGCACTGCGGCAGAGGTGGTGACGATGGAGGCCACGCTTCGCGCGATGACCGAGACCATCTCCCAGATCGAGTTGTTCGGGAATCATGACGCCGAGCTCCACCTCTCCATCGCCCGGGCTACCCACAACGAGATGATGTTTCGCATACTCAGCTCGATCCGTGACGTGATAACCGAAGTCAGTCGGGAGGGCCTTTCTCGCAGATTCAACTCTCGTCAGCTGGTATCGGTACGCTTGCTTCACGAGCGCATCGTCGCCTGCATAGCCGCGCGAGATCCTGCGGGAGCACGCCAAGCAATGACCGATCACTTCGACGAAATAGTGATGTCGATCGGACACACAGAGAAAACGGCTGGAGGAAAGAGAGGAGATGGACATGACGACGCCACCGGATAGCCAAGAGACCCTTCTCGAAACAGCTCGACGGGAGCTCTACACGGCAGTTGTAGGGGACATCTGCGACACGCTCGGTTTCCGCCGCCAATTCCTCTTCCCCGAGATTCAACCAGTTTCCGGCGGTCGATCGCCGGGTATTCTCGTAGGACGGGCGATGCCCGTATTGGAGGCGGACGTGTTCCGGGAACCCGCCGGTCCCTCCCCGTTCGGCCTGATGCTCAAGGCCCTCGACGATCTGAAACCGCAGGAGGTGTATGTCTGCACCGGTGGCGGACGACGATATGCCCTGGTGGGGGAGCTCATGTGCACCGCAATGGCCGCTCGCGGAGCAGTAGGGGCGGTTTGTGACGGATATGCCAGGGACATCGCCGCGATTCGCGAGATGGGCTATCCGGTCTTCGCCCGAGGTGCATACTCTCAGGACCAGCGCGGACGGGGAGCCGTGCTCGACTTTCGCATTCCGATCGAGATAAACGGGGTGAGAATCGAGCCCGGCGACTTGGTCGTCGCCGACGCAGACGGGGTTATGATCGTCCCGAGTGAAGCATCGACCGAGGTCCTCTCCAAAGCGATCGAGAAGGCGAGGTCGGAAAAAAAGGTCAAAGGAGCCATAGAAAACGGAATGCTCGCCTCGGAGGCATTCGAGCGGTTCGGCATCCTGTAGATGATGATGCTCGACTCCCGTCGGACCTCGTCAGCGAGCTTTCCTGACGCTCAGTTCTCCCGTGCTGCCCTGTCATAGAGCTGATCGTAGAACGCGGACAGATGATCGAGTCGGCTATCCGAGCGCCTGCTCGATGTCGGCGACTATATCATCGATGTGCTCGATACCTATCGATAGCCGAACGAGCTCAGGCACGAGCCCACCGTCGCGCTGCTGCTGTTCGGAGAGCTGCGAATGGGTGGTGGTTGCCGGATGAATCGCGAGGCTCTTCGCGTCGCCCACGTTTGCCACATGCGAGAAGAGCTTCAACGACTCTATGAACTTTGCGCCGGCGGCGGCACCACCTTTGATGCCGAAGACGACCATACCACCCGCCCCGCGGCTCAGGTATTTCTTTGCGAGGGCGTTCGCCGGATCGCCCTCGAGCCCGGGATAACGGACCCAGTCCACCTTCGGATGTCCTTTCAGGTGTCTTGCCACCGCCAGAGCGTTCTGACTGTGTCGCTCCATTCGCAGAGGCAGCGTCTCGATCCCCTGGAGAAAGATCCAAGCGTTGTCCGGTGAGATGCAGGCTCCGAGGTTGCGAAGCGGAATGACTCGTAGGCGAAGCGCAAACGCGATGGGGCTCAGATCGCCAAGATCCTTGGCCCACGAGATACCGTGATAGCTATCGTCCGGTTCGGTAAGGAGAGGGAACCTCGGCGAGTTCCAATTGAACTTGCCCGCGTCGACGACGATCCCGCCGATTCCGGTACCATGGCCGCCGATCCACTTGGTCAGCGAGTGGACCACGATATCCGCGCCGTAGTCGATCGGGCGAAGGAGATAGGGCGTCGCAAAGGTCGAATCGACGATGAGCGGAAGCCCCGCATCGTGTGCCACCCTCGCGACAGCCTCGAAATCGACGACGTCGAGGACGGGGTTCCCGATCGACTCGACGAATACCGCTTTCGTCTTCTCGGTGATCGACGATCGGAAATTCTCGGGCTTGCTCGGGTCAACAAAGTGAACCTTGATTCCGAACTGCGGCAAGATATTGTTGAACATCGTGAAGGTTCCGCCGTAGAGATTGTTCGCGCTGACCACCTCGTCGCCCTGACTGCAGATATTGATGATGCTGTAGAACACACCGGAGGTCCCCGATGCGAGGGCCACCGCCGCGGCACCGCCCTCGAGCTCCGCGACCCGCCGCTCGAGCTCGTCCTGCGTCGGATTCATGATTCGCGTGTAGATATTGCCCAGCTCCGACAGCGCGAACAGGTTCGCAGCATGCTTCGTATCCTTAAACTGATACGCCGTCGTCCGATAGATCGGTGTTGCCAACGCAGTGGTGGCCGGATCCGGCCGATGCCCCCCATGAAGTGCCAACGTTTCGAACTTATATTGATTGCCCATTTCGTACTCCCTTCTCTCCTCGCTTCGCGAGGTTTGTTTTCCCATGATAAGGCGAAATCGGAGCGAGACTAATAGAGCGACAGGTACCGCTCCCCCGTATCCGGGAACACTACGACTATCGTGAGTCCCGCGTTCTCCGGACGCTTGGCGAGCTCGAGGGCCGCGTATGCCGCCGCTCCGCTGGAAATCCCGGCCAGAATACCCTCTATCCGAGCGAGTCGCTCACTCATCTGATAGGCATGTTCGTTGTCTACCGGAAGAATTTCGTCAATGATTGTCAGGTTCATCACCTCCGGAATGAAACCTGCTCCGATACCCTGTATCTTGTGCGGGCCGGGCGAGCCTCCCGCAAGCACCGGTGAGGTTGCCGGCTCGACCGCGACGATCTTCACCTCCGGCTTGCGTTTCTTTAGTACCTCGCCCACCCCTGTGAGAGTGCCGCCGGTCCCGACGCCGGCGATGAAGATATCCACTTCACCGTCGGTGTCGTTCCAGACCTCTTCGGCAGTCGTCTTGCGGTGAACCTCCGGGTTGGCAGGGTTTCGGAATTGCTGTGGCATGTAACTCTTTGGGTACTCTCCGAGCAGCTCCTGGGCCCGGGCGATCGATCCCGGCATCCCTTTCTCGGCCGGGGTCAGCTCGATTTGGGCGCCGAGCCGACTCAAGAGCTTGCGCCGCTCGACCGACATGCTGTCGGGCATAGTCAGGACGAGCCGGTATCCTCGTTGCGCGCAGACGAACGCCAAACCGATTCCGGTGTTGCCGCTCGTTGGTTCCACAATTACCGTCTCGTGGTCAATCAGTCCCTTTCGTTCGGCATCTTCGATCATTGCGAAAGCGATACGGTCCTTGACGCTCGAGCAGGGGTTGAAGTACTCCAGCTTTGCGAGGACGCGCGCGTTTTCTGCTCCCGGAAGCTTGTTGAGTTGAACGAGCGGCGTGCGGCCGATCAGCTCGGTGATGTTCTTGGCTACCTTCACCGTATCCTCCCTCTCCGTTAGATGTTGTACATTGCCGGGCTCTCGCCACCCTCTCGCACCCAGTGGACAATTTCATCGAGCGTTATCTCAGAAAGTAGACGCGAAATCTCATCGGAAAGACCATCCCAGACCCTTCGGATGATCAACGCCGACAGGGTCGACCCGTTTTCCTGTTCTTTCTCGCTGTCGGCGATGTCGAGCCCGCCCTCGAGCACCGCCACGATCTCTTTGACCGAAATCTCTCGGGGCTCTCGCGCCAGCTCGTACCCTCCGCGTGCCCCACGCACCGATCGTAGAAGTGACGCCGAGCGCAGCGGAATGACGATTTGACCCAGGTACTTCTCGGAGATCGCCTCGCGTTCCGCCACCTCTCGCAGCAAGACGGGACCATGTCCATACCGCAGTGCGAGAAAAGCCATGAGACGAACTCCGTAGCGACTCCGTGTGGAAAGCTTCATGAACGACATCCAATACTATTATTTCTATCGAAATAGTAGTATTTATATTTGCATGATTGTAGCAGACTGTCAATCGGTACAACTCTGAAATATCATACATCGATGGAGCCCGACGGATCAGTGCCCGCGACGGATGCCCAACCGACTGGGAGGCGTCACCTACGATCTCGTCGCAGAAGGTTGTGGAAGAGGTTTCCGAGCACTTTGCGCCGTTTCATCGGTGCGTCTCCCACGAGAGCGGTGAGATCCTGCTCGTTGCCGGCGACCAGAAGAATGTCCGATCGCTGGAGCCGATAGTCGGGATCAAAGAAGAAGTAACCCGCTTCTTCCTCATCCACCCGCCTGATCGCGATGACGTTGAACTTGTATGCCCTGCGGAAATCGGCCTCGATCAGCGTCATCCCGATGAGCTTCTCAGGCACTTTGATCTCTGCAATGATCAGCCCGTTGCTGATCGGCAGATAGTTGAACAGCTGTGAGTAGGCTATCAGGGGAGTCAGGCGCTTCGCGGCTTCGCGGTTCGGAAAGATGACGTGCGTCGCTCCCACGATCTCGAGGATCTCACCGTGCTCGTCGGTTTCGGCCTTTGCGATTATCCGGTGCACGCCGATCTTTTTCAGGTAGTTGGTGACCAGGATCGACGCCTCTGTTCGGTCGCCGAGGTCCACCACCGCCGCGTCGACGGTTGAGGGAACCAGCTTGCGGATCGTCTCTTCGTTGAGCACGTCAGCAATATAGGAATAAGAGACGCGATCCTTGAGCTTCTCGATCAGCTCTCGGTCCTTGTCGATTATGAGGATCTCGCAATCGATCTGAGAGAGCTCTTCGAGCACGCGGTAGCCGAACTTGCTGACTCCAATGATGGCAAATTGCTTCATCTATCCGATGAGAACCTCCCCTTCAGGAAATTCGATCGTGGGGTGCATTGCGCGCACCCCTGGAATGGCAAATGATATCAATCCCACTCTTCCCGCAAACATCGTCAGGATGATGACGATCTTTCCGAGGGCCGTCAGGTGTTGCGTGGCCCCGAGGGACAGTCCCACCGTACCGAACGCCGAGAAGCTTTCGAAAACAATCTGCAGGAAAGTAATCTCCGTTGCTCTCCCGTGAAGCTCGGTAAGCGTCAGCAGGAAGATGCAAACGAACAGCAGGGCCAACGCTTTCACGGCGAAAATGTGTGCACGGGCGATCGCCGCTCCACCGATCTTCCGTTTCCCGACCGTCATCTCGCCCCCGCTTCCGACGCCTCGAACTGCAGCGAGAACGATGATCGCGGTCGTCGTCACCTTGATTCCTCCTGCGGTCGACCCGGGCGCACCCCCGACAAACATCAGGATAAGGGTGAACAGCTTCGAGGAGGGGTACATCCCCGCTTGATCGATCGTGTTGAAGCCGGCCGTCCGCGTGGTCACCGACTGAAAGAGAGCCGCAAGCAGCCGATGCCCGGGCGAAAGTGACCTCAACTGATTGCTCCACTCGAGAACGAGATATCCCCCTGCCCCGAAGATGATAAGCACGAACGTCGTCACGATGACGACGCGGGTGTGAAGCAGAAGCCGGCCACGACCGATCGCTACACGTCGCCAGACATCCTGAATAACTACGAATCCGATTCCACCCAAGACGATGAGTGCCATGATCACGAGCGACACAAAGGGATTTCCTACATATGGCAGAAGCCCGTTCGAGAAAGTGGAAAACCCGGCATTGCAGAACGCGGAGACCGAGTGAAAGATCGCGACAAGCAGAAGACCGTGACGGACCGTCGACTCGAAGCCGAAATAGAGCAAGACCGCGCCGACAAGCTCGATGCTGAACGCGGCCACGATGATGTTGCGAACGATGTTGTTCGCCTGGTACTCAACGGTGTCGAGATAATACTCCTTGATGATATGGATGCTTCGAAAGGAGATCTTTCGCTTTGGTACGGCCAGATAGAGGGTCGTGAAGCTGATGATCCCAAGCCCGCCGGTCTGGATGAGCAAGAGTATGACGAACTTGCCCAAAACCGAGAACTGGGCGGTGTCAACCGTGATGAGCCCCGTCACGCACACCGCCGAAGCCGAGGTGAAGAGGGCGTCGATGTAGCCGAGTGGCTTCGCGCCGCTCCACGCCGCCGGGAGCGATAGCAGCCCGGAACCGACCAGGATCACCGTGGTGAAGAAGCCAAAGAGAACCAGCTTTTCGGAAGAGTGGACTCGCACCATGATGCACCGCCGGAAGTATATGCGGACCACTCGGCCGATGCAAGATCGCTTTCAACGCGGTACGTAGAACGGCCGATGCCTGTTCACGCTAAACAAGGCTGCTTTGCAGACGATCCCTTTCGTGCTACAATTCCGCTTAGCCGGATTTACGACATCAGCTCCAAGTGTATCCCCCCAAAAAAGCTTACGGGCGCATCTGAATCGGCCCCTCCGGGCGTGGGCTCGGCGGAGGTTTGACTTGTCGGGAGCAGGAGGAAGGTTAGCAATGGAATTGAAGCGTGCGGTAATTACCGGGCTGGGAGCGATCACGCCTCTTGGCAACGATCTGAAGAGTTTCTGGAACAACATCCGAGAGGGCAAGAGTGGCGCGGTACCGATAACCAAGTTCGACGCTTCGAAGTGCAAGACCCGATTTGCCTGCGAGGTCAAAGACTTCGATCCATCCGTCCGGCTCGACGCCAAAGAAGCCCGGAAAATGGATCTCTTCTGCCAGTACGCTCTGGCGTCCTCAGGTGAAGCGCTCGAGAACAGCGGAATTGATCTGGAAACCGTCGACAAAGAACGGGTCGGTGTCATTTGGTCGACCGGAATAGGGGGTATCACGTCCTTCCAGGAAGAGATAACAACCTTCGCCCGCGGCGATGGAACCCCTCACTTCAGCCCGCTCTTCGTCACCAAGATGATTGGCGATATGAGCGCGGGCCTCATCTCCATCAAATACGGCTTTCATGGAATGAACTTCATTACCCAAGCCGCCTGCGCCTCGTCTACGAACGCGCTCATCGATGCATTCAACTACATCCGGCTCGGATACGCGGATGTCATCGTCGCCGGAGGCTCAGAGGCCGGGATTACAGAATCGGGGATCGGAGGGTTCAACGCCATGCGTGCCCTTTCGATGCGAAACGACTCCCCCGAGACCGCATCGCGCCCCTTCGATGTGGACCGGGATGGTTTCGTGCTCGGAGAGGGTGCGGGGGCACTGATTGTCGAGGAGCTCGAGCACGCCAAGCGGCGCGGTGCTACGATCTACGCCGAGGTCGGCGGAGGCGGACTGACTGCCGACGCCTACCACATGAGCGCATCGCACCCGGAGGGGTATGGAGCCTACCTCGGAATGCGCAACGCCCTCAATGATGCCCGGGTGAACCCGGAAGATGTAGACTACATCAACACTCACGCCACCGCGACTCCGATCGGGGACGTCAGTGAGACAAAGGCGATCGAGCGGCTGTTCGGCGATAACCTCGAGTCGGTGAGCGTCAGCGCGAGCAAGTCCATGACCGGCCACCTCATGGGCGCGGCCGGTGCCATCGAGGCGATTATCTGCGTCATGTCAATCAATGATAATCTGGTCTCCCCCACCATCAATACGACAACGATCGACCCTCAGATTAGTCCGAAGATCCACTTCGTCTTGAAGCAGGCCGAGGAGAGACCGGTCAACCTCGCGATCAGCAACACCTTCGGTTTCGGCGGCCACAACGCGATCGCCGTCATGAAGAAGTTCAGCGGATAGCTCCCATCCTCACGACCCGATCGACGAACTGGAGATCGCGCCGCCGATGCGAGATCAAGATCACCGTCCTTCCTTTCACTGCCGAGTCGACCTTGGCGAGCAGCGCATCAGCCGTCCTGTCGTCGAGACCCTCCGTGGGCTCATCGAGGACGAGGAACGGGGCATCCTTCAGGAGGGCGCGCGCTATTGAAAGACGTCTCCCCTGACCAATCGAGAGCTGCACCCCATTCTCCCCCACCAGGGTGTCGAGGCCGTTCTCCAACGAATCCAGCATCTCTCCCAGCATCGCTTGCTCGAGAGCCCGACGAAGCGCGGCGTCCTCGGCCTCCGGCGAGGCGATGAGAAGGTTGTCTCGAATCGAGGAGTGGAAGAGAAACGGAGTCTGCTCGGCAACTGAGAAAAGCTCTCGCGCGGAGTCGCTCCCGATCCTGTTCAGCTCTTGCTCCCCGACGCGGACGCTTCCTTCCGAGTAGTCCCAGAAACGAAGGAGAACGTTGACGAATGAGCTCTTGCCCGTGCCGGTCGGGCCGATGATGGCGAGTCTCCCGCCGGGAGCGACCGAGAAGCTCAAACCGTCGATGACCCAGGGGCTATCCTCCGAGTATCGAAACCGAAGCCCTTCTACCGTGAGAGAGCCTCCTGCAGCTTCCTGGGCCGCCGGCGCGTTTCCCTTGCCCAAATCAATCGTCTCCGGCTCCACCACGGTCGGCTCCGCATCGATCACCTCAAAGAGTCGGCGGGCCGCCGCCGCCATCTCGCCGACTCGTTTGAAGACCGACGGAAGAGGCATGATTGCCTCGAAGCTCGCCAGCATAAGCACCGAAAGCATTGCGATATCGGCCGGCGCGAGAGCGCCGCCTGCCACCAGGGGGACGAGGAGAAGTGTTCCTCCCCACATTGCGAGCCCACTCGTGAGGATGATACCTCCGTCCGCACCTCCCTCAAGCGCGGCTAAACGCCGTTGCCATTTCGTCAGCCGGTCACTCAGGCGAATCATCTCCTCTGTATGGCGCGCCAGCGCCCCGAAGGCGATCAGCTCCGCGCCCCCCTGCACCCCGTCGACGACCGCAGCCCGAAGGTCGGAGGCGATGGCTACATGCTCGCGCCCTGGACGATCACCGAGCCGAAGGAGGAGAAGAGGGAGCGCAATTCCTCCCGCGACGAGCGCGAGAAGATCGATCAACATCAGCGCCGCCGAAAAGCCGGCCAAAAAGAGACAGATGACCGCTACGGCCAAGAACGCGACGACGACGGGAACAAACGCCCGAACATAGAAATCGTCGAGGGTGTCGATGTCCGATCGTATTCGGCTCAAGAGATCGCCGCTTCGATATCGTGATAACCCCGCAGGGGCGAGTGGCTCGAGACGTTCAAAGAACCACACTCGAAGTCTGGAGAGTATCCGAAACGTTGTGTTGTGGTTGACGATCCGCTCCAGATAGCGGCCGCCCGTTCTCCCGAGGGCAAGTCCGCGAACCCCGGCGGAAGGTAGCGTGAAGTCCATGACGAGATGGGAAGCGCCGGCGATCGCCATCGAGGCGATGAACCAGCTCGACAGGGCGAGCAGCCCGACATTCGCGAGGACCGTGAACAGTGAAAGCGCAACACCAAGCAGAATCCATCGCCAGTGCGGTCGAAAGAGTCGGAGAAGTCGCAGCAGATCTCTCATTCCAGCCCTTCCTCCTCGATCGATTCGGAGAGCTCGCGCCGTATCGCGGCCCGAGTCGTGTCGCCGACGATCCGTCCACGCTCGAGAACAACGACCCGCCGGCTCGCCTCTATGTTGTCGATGCGGTGCGTCACAGTGAGCAAAGTTCGCCCTTCGGCGAGCCTCGTAATCGACTCGTTCACCCTCGCCTCGCTCTCGGGATCGAGATGCGCCGTCGGCTCGTCGAGGAGGACCAGGGATACGTCCCGAAGGAAGAGTCGGGCGAGCGCGATGCGCTGCGCCTGACCACCGGAGATGCCCTGCCCCCGTTCTCCAAGTTGCGTTTCGTAGCCGTGAGGGAGGTAATCGATGAAATCGCCGGCGTACGCGAGCTCGGCGGCACGCTCGATTTCCTCCCGAGAGGCCCCCGGGCGGCCTATCGCGATGTTTTCGGCGACCGTAGCGTGGAAAATCGTGGGTCGCTGAGGGAGCCAGGAAATGCGCCGAAGGTGCTCCTCACGGTCCATGAGCGGCAGCTCACTCCCGTCGATGAGGAGGCGTCCCCGGGTCGGACGTGCGAACCCCAACACCAACGCGAGAAGGGAGGACTTCCCGACTCCGCTTTTCCCCACGATGAAGAGGTGCTCCCCCGGCGCTATGTCGAGATCGATGTCCGTGAGTACCTTACCCCTTTCGTCGGTATAGCCGAAACCGACATCGCGGAAGGTGAGCGACGCCGGTGCGACCTTCGCCGCATTTCGCGCCGGGGCGCCCAGCGGATTTTTGTCCTCCGGTGGAATGCGGAGGATCCTTACGATATGTTCCGCTGCGCTGACCGCCTCCATCCGCGAATGATAGTAAGTCCCGAGGTTTCGAAGCGTGAGAAAGTACTCGGGCGCGATGAGAAGAATGAAGTAGCCCGGCGCAAACGGCATGTGACCGGCAAGCATCCGGAGGCCGGAGGCGATCGCCACGATCGCAATGCTGACCGTGGATATCAACTCGAGCATCAGTGCCGAGACGAATGCGATTCTCATAACCGACATGGTCGAGTGCCGATACTCTTCCGAGATATCCTCTATGACTTTCCCCTCTCGCTTCGCCGCCCCGAAAATCTTCAACGTAGTCACGCCTTGTAGGGTATCGAGAAACCGGGCGCTCATGACGGAGAGCTTTCCCCAGAGCTTCTGATTTCGCTCGTGAGCGTCTTCGCCGATGAGGATCATCATCACGGGAATGAACACTGCAGTCACGAGCAACGTAATCCCAGATATCCAATCGAGGGGAAAGACCACTGCCAAGACCGTCAGAGGCAGAAGAGAGGCGATCGCGCGCTGGGGCAGGTAGCGAGCATAGTAACCGTCGAGCGCCTCGACAGCGTCCACGGCGGTGTTCGCAATCTCGCCCGCGTGCTCTCCGCCGAGAGTGACCGGTCCAATCCGACCAAGATGCTGCAAGAGCTCTTCTCTGAGCGAATGTTTCACCGATCCCGAGCAGGCGAACCCCGCCCGGCGAGAAGACCACGCGACCACGGAACGTACCAGAATCGTCACGAGCAGGTAGCCGAAATAGGGTGTTAGCGAGACGAGGGTTTCATGTCCGAAGATTACTCCGTTTCCGATCCTTACGAGCAACGCGGTTTGCACGATAAGCAGAACACCCGCAAGCTCTCCGAGGCCGACGGTAAGTGCGAGCCGGCCACGGACCGTTTTGCTACGCAAACGGAGCCACGACGAAAGATCTTTCATGCTCTGCGCATTGTATCTGAAAAGGGTACGGAGGTGTACAAGAACGGACACCAACTCCCTATAGAGTTGACAACTGAAACGCTCCATGGTAGACCGAAAACGGGACAAATCAGGTCCTGATTAATCTCGAAGGAGTAAGTAAATGACCGTAGAAGGATTGAGTCGAATACAGTTCGCTGTTGTCGCTCTCTTCCATTTTCTGTTTGTGCCTCTGACGCTTGGTCTTTCGGTCATAACGGCTTATATGGAGACCCGCTATGTCCGTAGCGGTGACGAAACCTTTCTTCGAATGGCCAAGTTCTGGGGACGGCTCTTTATCGTCAACTTCGCCATTGGTGTCGTCACCGGCATCACCCTCGAGTTTCAGTTCGGCATGAACTGGGCGCAGTACTCGAAGTATGTCGGAAATATCTTCGGAGCCCCCCTGGCCATCGAGGCGACGGTGGCGTTCTTCCTGGAATCGACCTTCATCGGACTGTGGATCTTCAGCTGGAACCGCGTATCGAAACGCGCCCACGCCGTCATTATTTGGTTCGTCGCGTTTGCCAGCACCTTGTCCGCAGTCTGGATTCTCATCGCCAATGGGTGGATGCAGCGTCCGGTCGGGTACGCTCTTCAGGGTGACAAGGCCGTGCTTTCCAGCTTCGGCGCGCTCATCGGGAACAAGATGGCGTGGATCGAGGTCTTCCACACCCTCATGGCAAGTTACGTCCTGGCCTCTTTCTTCGTGATGGGGATATCGGCCTTTCACCTTCTCAGAAAGCACGAGGTCTATCTCTTCACCCGTTCATTCAAGATCGGTGCGGTGCTCGCCCTCGCCTCTTCGGTACTCGTCATCGTCGGCGGAGACCTTTCAGGTGTAGCCGTCGCCAAGGACCAGCCGACGAAGCTCGCAGCTTTCGAGTCACAGTGGAACACGGAGCAACACGCAACATTCTATCTCTTGACCCTTCCCGACACGAAGAAGGAGACCAACTACTTCCAAGCTATCGGGATACCCGGCGGCACGAGCTTCCTCTCCTATCACAACTTCAACTCAACGGTTAGGGGCCTCAAGAGCTTTCCGGCAAACGACAGACCGCCTGTGATGGTAACCTTCCTGAGCTTCCGGCTGATGGTTCTGCTCGGGTTTCTCTTCGTTCTCCTCTCGATCCTCGCGGTGGTCTACAGCCAACGAGGAACGCTTGACAAAAGACGGTGGTTCCTACGCATCATGCCCTTTGCCATCTTTTTGCCCTACCTCGCGAGTGAGCTCGGCTGGATAGTGACGGAGATCGGACGTCAGCCCTGGATCGTCTACGGTCTCCTCCGAACCGCCGACGCTTCTTCACGAGCGATTTCTGCCGGCGATGTTCTCGCCTCATTGGTCGGTTTCGTGGTCATCTACTCCCTCCTCGCAGCTGCCGACCTCTTCCTCCTGACGAAATACGCCAGGAAGGTCCCGGCATAAGGAGGAACTGCGATGGGACTTCAAGTACTTTGGTTCATTCTCTGGGGACTGCTGTGGGCAGTCTACTTCATGCTCGACGGCTTCGACCTGGGGTCGGGGATTCTGCGCAACTTTCTGGCAAAGGATGACACCGAACGCAGGATCATACTCCACTCAATCGGCCCGGTGTGGGACGGCAACGAGGTATGGCTCATAACGGCAGGAGGCGCGACTTTCGCGGCGTTCCCCGCCACCTATGCTTCGATGTTCAGCTTCCTCTATATCCCCATGCTCATCATCCTCTTCTCTCTGATCGGTCGAGGAGTAGCCGTCGAATTCCGCAACAAGGACGAGCGCCAGGGTTGGAAGTCGCTCTGGGACTGGGTCATGATGGTGTGCAGCCTTGTAGCTTCGTTCATGTTCGGATTGGTCTTCGGCAACGTGTTTCGCGGACTCTCGATCGGTGCCAACGGATACGAAGGAACCTTCGGTGATCTGCTCAACTACTACGGTTTGCTCACGGGTCTCCTGTTTGTCGCCATGTTCATTGTGCACGGGATGTTGTGGGTAGCCGTCAAGACCGACGGTGAGCTTTCCGAGCGGGCCTACAAGCGGGCGGGAGCGTTCTGGTATGCACTGCTCGTCATCGCCGTCCTCTTTCTGGTCGCAAACGCATTCGCTACGAAGCTCTACGACAACTTCCTGGGGCATCCTGTGTGGATCATCGTTCCTGCGTTGGCCGTCCTCTGCCTGCTCGCAGTGAAGCTCTTCCTGGCACGGGGCAACGATGTGGAGGCCTTCTTCGCTTCGGCCGCGACGATCGTCCTCGTGACATTCACGGGAGTCATCGGTCTCTACCCGAACCTGATCCCCTCACGTACCGACGCGGCCTTCAGCCTGACAGCGTTCAACTCCTCCTCGGGGCACTACACCTTGACCGTCATGACGATCGTCGCGGCGATCTTCGTCCCGATCGTCATCGTCTACCAGATCCTCGTATACCGCCTCTACCGCAAGCGCATCACCCGTGAAGAGGTCGCAGAAGGATCCGAGTTCTATTGAGATTGGAAGAGTAGATTGAGGAATGCACTACTCTGAGCGCAGATGAAAGTATCGAGAAAGACCGAATACGCGCTCAGATCGGTGTGGCAGCTGGCGCTCCATCCGGAGCGCACTGCCACCCTCGCTGAGATATCCGAGCTCACGAACGTCCCCGGACCGTTTCTCGCCAAGATTATGCAGCGTCTCGCCGGCGCCGGTATCGTGGTCTCGGTGCGAGGCGCGAGGGGCGGCTTTCGCCTCGCACGTCCGCCGCACGAGACCAGTCTCTATGAGGTCTACGTCGCCATGGAAGGCAACCGCGCCGCGCGTAACCAGTGCGCGGTTTCTCCTCAGGTATGCGGTACCGACGGCTACTGCGCGGTCCATCCGTTTTGGAACAGCGCCCGACGGAAATTCGAGCAACTGCTGAAGGAGGCAACAGCGGGGGATACGGGCGCCCGGAATCCTCTTCCGCCCCTCTGACTCCAGACCCGGTCCTTGGTGGGTGAGGCGGCTCCGATCTATGGGACCGATACGGAAGAATCGCGGTTGCTCTGCGACACCAGCTCGGAAATCGGGCTCTTCGGCCGCAGGAGCTGTTTGAGCTTCGAGTAGGGAATCAAGACCTGTTGAGCGCCGAAGTAGTACGGTGCTATCTCGTATTGGTTGAATTGGAACAGGAGCCCAGCTTTGGTGATGATGTAGTTCTTGTTGAGCTTGAAGCCTTGGCTGCCGACCGAGTATCCCGCCTGGGCAAGGCTCTCCCCCTCCTTGATCCCGTGCTGTTTGCGAAACTCTTCGAGCCCGATCTCGTTCAGCTGTCTCTCGTATCCCGATTTGAGCAGGTCGCTCAGAGCTATCACGCTACCGGTCGTAGTCTGGTAGCTTGCGTTCTTGTAGACCGTGTTTGGATGGGCTCCCCCTTCAAACGAAAATGCCTCGTAGCGAAGCGATACGATGTTGTTCGAGTCGAAAAGCACCTGCGCGGTGATCGAGTAGCTCCATGGAGGGAAGTAGCTTCGAGACCCGCCGTCTGCGAGTTGCGCCGTGAATGCGTCGATAAAATCGCCCAGCGCCTGAGCGACGCTCGTTGGAGGCACGGAGCTTACGCCGTTCTCATAGAGACCGACGACCGTCGAGAGGACGTTCGAGTTGAAAGCGGCGTCCGCCTCCGCCGAGGTAGAGCGGAGCACTGGGAAGGTTACGTCCATCTTGGCGCTTGCGTGGGAGTGGTCGTAGTATGCTCGTTCGTCGTGCTCGGCGTCGAACGCTCCTCCGGTCAAGCCTACCGTGCTCACTGCGAACGGAAGCGATGAATCGGAACCTTTCTTCGTCCAAGAACCTCGCACCTCGTTCTTGCCCACGAATCGTCCATCGAAAGTGCCGGTGATGTCGTTCGATCCTGTCGGCTCGAGCTGATTCGTCTCGACCAGATGGATCGTCCCATCCTTTGATATCGTGCTTCCGTATCCGAAGAACAGCGGAATCCCTTGGTTCGCGTAGTAATAATCTCCGATCAGTGCAGAACCCAAACGGGTCAGGTTCATGACGATACGGTACTTGCCGCCGATCGTGCCGGTGAGGTGCTTGTAAAAATAATCCGGGATCGAAATGCTTGACCCGGAGCCGCCGCTCGAGCTTTTTCCGGAACCCGAGCTGTCACGGGTGGTACCAATCGCGGAGGGTGGAGGTGGCTGGGTACCTGCGGAATAGCCTCCCGACCCGGTCGACTCGTTCGTGAGTCCGCTCGAGTCCTCCGACTGCGAGCTCTGCTGTGCTGAGATGCCCGCACCTCCGACCGCGAAAATGAGCAATCCAATTAGAACCAACGTCCGCTGCATCAAATACTCGATAAGAAAAGGCTACCGTCAGCACATAACATTCACCGCCCGCCTGTGTCAATCCGGGGGAAGTCGTGATATCGTTCCTCCACCAGCTTTCGCACCTCCTCGTGCGTGCCCGTGAACGGGCCCGGAACCTCGAGCTTGAGACTTGTGAGTGCGGCCGACCAGCGAATCGCCTCCTTCGGTTCCTCGGTTAGCCTCGAGGAAACGTAGGAAGCGACGCAGGTATCACCGCGTCCGCTCCGCCCATCGTTGCGGCGGGCGATGAAGGGTGCTTCATAAAACCTGTGACCGTCGAATACCACGATCCCGCCTCGATGGGTGAGAATCACCTCGCGTGCACCCTCTGCATGCAACGCCCGGCAGGCTCTGCGGTGGTCGCTCTCTCCGGTGAGGAACTGCGCCTCGACCGAATCGACCTTGAGAATCGTGGCGATCGAAAAGATCGTCTCCCTCTCCGGCCAGGCGCGGTACTCGAGTGTACCGTCGACGACCGTCCGAATGAAGCCCTGCGCATCGATCGAGAGAATCTCGGAGCCTCGCGAGAGCAGCTGGAGGGTTTCGAGCTCGACCTCGCCCCGGAAAGATGGACCGACCACGAAGGCGCGCGAACGAACTCCTGCCACCTCATCTGGTCCTATCGGAGCGGCAAGGCTCGTGACGGTGAGCACTCTCTCGTCGGGATTCTCGGTTGGATATTCGATCGAGAGACAGGTTGATTGAGGACAGAAGGATGGATAGACGTCGACATCGATACGTTCCAGCGCAGCAATGACATCGACGTCCTCCCGGGCAAGGCGGGTCACCGCCGCCGTCCTCTTGCCGAGAGCTCGTGCCGCGTGGCACCCGTAGTTGAACCCCCCTCCTGCCACTACCGTGCGGCCGGCCGCGGTCTTTATCGTGTCCCGGGTGAAGTTACCGACGCAGGTCACCTCGTATTCTTTCATCGACGCCTCCATTCTCCATAGTGCGCTCGTCATGTTCGAAGCACAACCGATAGATTTTACTTTACAATGAGAATATGTAATGTTACAATATGTAATCGGTTACAATATGAACATTGATCGAATTACCATCGAGGACGTGGCAAGGAGAGCGGGGTATTCACGTGCGACCATCTCTCGAGTCATCAACAACGACCGCCGCGTGAAGCCGTCCACGATGAAGCGTGTACGGGCGGCCATCGACGAGCTCGGGTACGTGCCGAATGTCATCGCAAGCGCGCTTTCGGGAGGCAAGACACGAACCGTCGGCATTCTCCTCCCGGATCTTTCAAGCCCGTATTACTCCAATCTGCTCGAGGGGATCGACAGAGTCGCAATCGAGCGCAACTATCACATCGTCCTCAAAACGAAACACAGTACGAGAAGTGTGTTGGAGCTCCTCGAAACGAGACAGGTCGACGGACTTATCATCCGTCATTCCCGGGATCCCGAGGACGATCTGAGCCTCTTGAACAGGCTCCAGTCGCAGGGGATCCCCTTCATTTTCATCGGAAAACCTAGTATCGACGACGGGGCCTACGCGATCATGGTCGATAACGTAGGCGGCGCACGGGAGATGGCCCATCATTTTGTCGAGCACGGGTTTCGTACCATTCTTTTTATTTCAGGCAGGAGCGAAAACCTCGATTCACGTGACCGAGGCTATGGGTTTCGCCTCGGGCTTGCCGAGCGGCATTTCGACATGAACAACCTACACACACTCGAGGGGGATTTTTCGCGAGAATGCGGCTACGAGATTGCGGGGCGTTTTCTTGCCGAGCATCGAGTGGACGCGGTGTTCGCCGCCAACGACAGAATGGCGCTCGGCGTGCTTCTCTATTGCCATGAACAGGGCATGCGGGTGCCCGACGACATTGCCGTCGCAGGGTTCGACGACGCCTTCTTTTCGGAGTATCTCTGGCCGCCGCTCACAACCGTGCGTCAACCGATGCACGAGATTGGAACGGTTGCCATGGAGAACATGATCCTTGCCATCGAAGGAACCAAGGTCAGCACCTCTCGGATCATACTCCCAACGAAGCTCATGAAAAGGAAATCGTGCGGGTGTAGCTTCGATCATTTCGGGGCTCGCCTACAGGATCAATCTCACCAGTAAAAGGAGTGAACCAATGAAGCGATTCATTCTATGCATCGCAATCGTTCTGTTCGCGGTCCACGTGTTCGCGGAAGGCGGAGCCGAGTCCGCGGACAACAAGGTCGTAATCTATGCGGCGCTCGACACCAAAACCGCCAACGACCTTGTCACCGCATTCAAAGCCCAGACCGGCATCGATGCCGAGCTGGCCCTGCAAATCGAACAGGCGGGGACCGTCGCCGGCAGAATCAAGACCGAGGCCGGAAGCCCGAGGGCGGATGTCGTTATTGGAGGAAACTCGAACTTCCATACCGACCTTTCAGCCGGCGGATTTCTGCAGCAGTACACCTCCCCGGTCGTGGCCCAGGCCGGTATCGACAAGAAGTTCATGGATCCCGACGGCTACTGGACGGGATGGTACCTCGGCGCACTCTGCATTCTCTACAACGACAAGCGCTATCAGGAAGAGATCGCACCGAAAGGCATCAAACCTCCGACTACCTGGGACGATCTGCTCAATCCCGCCTACAAAGGAGAGGTCATTGCTTCGAACCCCGCGACCACCGGCGGAGCGTATCTTATGATGGCGGCTCAAATCTTCCGTCTCGGCAGCGAGCAGGCCGGCTTCGACTACATCCGAAAGCTCGACCAGAATGTTGCCCAGTACACCAAGGGTGCAAACGGCTCGATCCCGCTTGTCGCGCAAGGTGAGGCAATCGTGGGCTTCGCGTGGGGACACGATACAATCAAACAGAAGATTCAGGGCAATCTCCCCATCACAGTCGTCTTCCCGAAGGATGACGGGTTCGAAATCGGGGCCGCCTCTATAATCAAGGGCGCCCCGCATCCCAACTCCGCCAAAAAGTTCATCGACTTCCTGCTCTCGCCGGCGGCGGAGAAGATCAACGCCGATAACGGGTACCGATATCCTGTTCGCGCCGACGTCCCTCTGCCGAAGGAGATGCCCCCCTTCGCGTCAGTCAGCTTCGCACCCTGGGATCTCAAGGTTGCAGCCGACAACGTAGACAAGTGGAAGAAGGAGTGGGCTTCCATCACCGGCAAGTAGTCATCCAATCGAAGTGACAACGGGCGGGCGGCCGCGGCTGCCCGCCATCGGAGAGCGAACGTGAAGCGTCTTTTCCGCGAACCACTTCTCGCGATCACCATCATCATCATCGTCGGGGCACTCGGCCTGTTCGTGCTCTACCCCATCGTTCGCGTTTTTGCCTTCCCGTCGATCAAAGAGTATGCGGTCGTGCTGCGCACGAGCCGTTACCTCCGCGCGGGGCTGAACAGCCTCCTCATGGTTCTCCTCTCCGCCTCTACCGCAACGCTGTTCGGCTTCCTCTTTGCCTACGGGTTGACGAAGACGACGATTCCGCTCAAACGTCTTCTCAAGGGTATCCTCATCCTTCCGCTTTTTTCACCGCCGTTCATGGTTGCCTTCAGCTATCTCATGATGTTCGGACGAAACGGGCTCATAACCTACGGACTTTTCGGCGTTCGAACGAACATCCTCGGATGGCACGGTTTGTGGTTGTCGGAGACAATCGCCTTCTTTCCGGTCGCGGCACTCACGATGGAAAGCGTGCTTCAATCGATCGCACCGAGCCTCGAATATGCCGGGCGAAATCTGGGTGCGACCGGCTTCAAGCTTTTTCGCACCGTGACCCTTCCTCTGGCCACGCCTGGGGTCGCAGGGGCCGCTCTGCTCGTTTCGATTCTCGTTCTCGCCGATTTCGGCAATCCGATCATGATATCGGGAGACTTCTCCGTGCTTGCGACCGAAGCATGGCTGCGAGTCGAAGGCTGGGGCGATGTCGCTGGGGCGGCCGTGCTCTCATCGGTCCTGCTTGTCCCCTCAGTCATCATCTTCGCCTTTCAACGTTTTTGGGTAGGACGACGCTCCTACGTCACGATTACCGGCAAGATCGCGACGATGCAGAGCGAACCGACGAAGTGGTTCGTGCGGTGGCCGCTCTTTGCCTTCTGCGCTGCAGTCTCGATCATGATCCTCCTCGTGTACGTTGCTCTCGTGCTCGGAGCAGTCGTAAACGGGTGGGGCTTCGACTGGTCGCCGACCCTGAGGTGGATCTCGAGCGTGGCGACGAATACGGGCCAGCTCATTCGGAGCCTCATATTCTCGGTTGTCGCGGGGGCGACAAGTGCCCTGTTCTCAATGACCGCCGCCTATCTGGTTACCCGCAAACGCTTCGTGCTTCGCAGGGCGGTCGACTTCATCGCAATTCTTCCGGCCGCTCTCCCGGGAATCTTCCTTGGAATCGGGTACTCGATCTCCTTCACGCGGCGGCCGCTGGATCTCTACGGCACTGCCGCCATCATCATCCTGAGTATGGTTTTTTGGAACATCTCGATGGGCTACCAGACCGGGATTGGCGCGCTCAAGCAGATATCCCCTTCCCTCGGAGAAGCTGCTTCCAACCTCGGTGCGGGGAGCATGCGAATCTTCCGTGAGATTGAGATTCCGCTTCTGCAAGGACCATTCTTTTCCGCGTTCATTGTCTCGTTCATCAGGTCCATCACGACGTTGAGCGTAATCGTGTTCCTCGCAACCTCGAACAATTCGGTAGTTACGTTCACGATCATGAATCTCGTGAGTGACGGTTTCTACGGAAAGGCAGCGGCCCTGACAACGTTTCTGCTTCTCATCGCGTTTGCGGTGCTCGGCGCGGCAAAGCTCTTGGTCGGCAAGAAGCTCGACCTGTTCAAGGTATGAAAGGCGGAGAAATGGAAGGCGCACATCTTACAATCAGCAATCTCTGGAAGTCCTTCGGCACAACGGAGGTTCTGAAGGACATATCCCTGCAGGTACCGAAGGGCGCCTTCATGACCTTCCTTGGACCGAGTGGCTGTGGGAAGACGACGCTGCTGCGCACAATCGCCGGCTTCTACAAAGCCGACGCGGGCGACATTACGATCGGGAACCGCATCATCAACGACGTGCCGTCGCACCAGCGAAACGCGATCATGGTCTTCCAAGACTATGCCCTCTTCCCCCATATGACCGTGGCCGAAAACATCGCCTACGGCCTGCGCATTCGCAATGCTCCTCGCTCTGAGATCGAGCAACGCCGAAGGCGTACGATGGACTACCTCGGTATTCTTGGGCTCGAGGATCGAAACCCTGCCCAAATTTCCGGCGGCCAGCAGCAGCGTGTCGCGCTTGCCCGCGCCCTGGTGATGGAACCCGAGGTGCTTCTCCTCGATGAGCCGCTCTCCAATCTCGACGCGAAGCTAAGGATGAATATCCGTGCCGAGCTTCGACAGCTTCAGCAACGCTTCGGTATCACGACCATCTACGTCACCCACGATCAAAGCGAGGCCCTGGCGCTGTCAGATCAAATCGCGGTCATGAGCGCGGGGCGGGTCATACAGATCGGAAGTCCTCTCGAAATCTACTATCGTCCCGAGACTGAGTTTGTCGCCGACTTCATTGGGACCGCGAATATTATTCGAGGCGAGGTGATTCGGGCGGATTCGAGCGAGATGACCGTTCTCTCCGACGGCACGGAGCTCCTGGTGAGAGACGTGACCTCTCCTCCTCAGCCGGGAGCTATGGTGTCACTCTGCAGCCGCCCCGAGGCCGTCGAGATCGAGGTGGATATACCGTCTGAGAAGTCCAACTGTCTCCGCGGCGAGATCGAGAACTCGATTTTCGAAGGCTCTCATGTCCGGTACTGGATTCGCGTCGGCGAGCGAGCGATGGTAGTCGATGACACGAGATCCGGCGAACGCGGAATCCTGCGCGGCAGTGTGTATCTGTTCCTTCCACCGAAAAAACTTCACCTCCTGAGCGGCGAGCGACAGGAATGATCGAAAGCCTGACGGTCCTCGGCTCAGGAACGATCCTCCCTGCAAGGAATCACGGATGCTCGGGTTATCTGCTTTGCGGTGATTCGAGCCCAGTGCTCATCGACTGCGGCCCCGGCACCCTGTGCCGCCTCGCCGACGTGGGAGTCTCACCGGATTCGATCGAGGTAATCCTGATCTCCCACTTCCATCTCGATCACGTCTCAGACCTCGCTGCGTTCCTCAACTCTCGCTGGCTTCTCCAACCTGACGCAAGACATCGCATGGAGATCGTAGGCCCTCCGGGACTGCGCGCGCACATGGCATGGCTGGGCGAACGGATGGACTCCTGGTTCGAGGACTACCGTTTCGACCTTGTAGAGATGAAGGATCGCCGGCACTGTAGCGGAAGCATCTGCATCGACGCGCTCCCGACCGGCCACACTGCCGACAGCATCAGCTATCGGCTCACCGACGAGACCGGCCGTACGCTTTTCTACAGTGGCGACACCGACTACAACGAGATCCTCGTCAATCTTGCGAGAGATGCAGATCTCGCGATTTTCGAGTGCTCGATGTCCGAAAAGGAGAAGATCCGCGGCCACCTGACCCCTCGCCTGGCGGCAACCCTCGCGCACATGGCCGGGGTACGACATCTCGTGCTCACACACTTCTACCGCGAGATTCTCGGGATCGACATCCGCGCGGAGGCGAAGAAGTACTATGACGGACCGATTAGCCTTGCCGTGGATCTCGAGAGCTATTCCATCGGTCCGCTCGGCGCAGAGAAACAGGGCGGGTAACGATCAATGGTGAGGCGCAGGCCTCCCTTTGTTGCCGATTGTCGGGTATACTGACCGGGTGATTGTGCTAGTTACCGGTGCCTCCGGGCATCTTGGCAATGTGGTGGTGCGGCAGCTTCTCGACCGGGGTCATTCGGTACGATGCCTTCTGCGACGTCTCGATCCGCCGGCACTTGAGAGCCTCGACATCGAGAGAATACAGGGTGATCTCTTCGACCTAGACGCCATCCGAGACGCGTGCAGCGGTGTCGACTGGATCGTTCACTGTGCCGCTTTGATCTCGACAGTGGAACGTGATAGAGACCAAGTGCAACGGGTCAATGTTCAGGGTACCCGCAACATGATCGACGCAGCGCTGTCGGCCGGTGTCGATCGATTCGTCTACGTCAGCTCGGTAGAGGCGCTGGACCTCGAGGTCGGGGGCGCGCCGATCGGTCCCGACCGTTTCGATCCCGACCACAGCATCATGACCTACGGCCGAACGAAGGCGACTGCGACACTCGAAGTCCTGGCGGCGGTTCGCGATCGGGGACTGCCGGCGGTTGTCGGAATCCCGAGCGCATTGGTCGGACCCTACGACTTCGGAACGGCCCGCATCGTTGAGATGGTGCATCGCTTCCTCAAGCGGCGACTTCCCGCCTACATCGACGGAGGGTTTGACTTCGTCGACGTACGCGATGTGGCTGCCGGGCTCATAACCGCGGCCGAGAAGGGGAATATCGGGGAGGCCTACCTTCTTACAGGACGGCTCGCTTCCTACTTCGAGATTACAGAGATTCTCGAGAGAGTCTCAGGAGTGCCGATGTCGCATATGAGGGTACCCTACTGGCTGGCGCTCCCGTTCACAGCTCTCGCCACGGCCGTCGGTCTTCTTCTGGGGCGCCAACCGATCTATACGCCGAACGGCCTCAAAATTCTGCAATCGTGGCCCCACTTCGATATCGAGAAGTCCACAGCTGACCTCGGTTACCGACCGAGAGCGATCGAGGAGACGCTCAGAGACACAGTGGCGTGGGTTCAGGGCAGCTTTGTCGCGGTTACAGAAGAAACGGGATAATCGCTTTGCGATCTTCGGGATAGTCCCCGTCGAACTGCTCACGATACCAGCGATGGTTGGCCAGCGCCCGCGGAAATAGATTTGCGAAGGTGAAGACGGCAAAGGCGAGACCGGCGAATGACCAGGTCAAGATTGCCCATCCGAGCCATTCCGCAATCTCGCCGAGATAGTTGGGACTCGAGACGTAGCGGAACATGCCGCCGTAGGGAATCGAGTATCCGGTCTCGCCGGGAGCACGCAAACCGCGAAGTAGTCGATCCGAGCTCACGTGCGTCAGGAATCCGAACAAGAATATCGCTGTCCCGATGATGAAACGTGGATCGAGCAGCCACGACAGGTCGTAGGCCGCATGGTCGAGAAAGAGATGATAGCCGTTCACGAAACCATTGAGAACGTTGAAGATGATCGCGAAGAGAACGAGCAGGACGGGAAATTGTCGCTTCCCCTCACGCATCAGTGAAGTGAAGATGACCGTGCGGTAGATGTAATGTACCTCCCACATGAGGAGAAACAACACCGAGATTGCGCTCGGCAGCAGCCCTCGATCCCAACCGACCAGAAGGCAGGCGGCTATGACGAGAACTGCCGGCGACTCCATGATTTGCCAGCCTCGCTTCTCCCGAAGTGAAAGCCCCCAACCGGGTCGAGCGTGTCTCCCGTAGGGGGCCGTGAAGAACATCAGTGTGACGAAGATAATTCCGGCAAAACCGAATAGGAGAATGATGCTGAGTCGGTACGCTGTGTCCATCATGATGTGAGGGAGTTTAACGGGTCGGCCGTCCCGTGTCCATACGGACCGCCCTGTCGTCCTTCGCCGCCGCTCTCCAGACAGCCGACAGCAGGCCCACCGCCTGCGGCCTATCCGCTACACCACCCGAATGGTGATCGAATGCTCCTCGACTCCGTCGTTGCCGTATCCGAGCACGTTCCAGCTCGCAGCGAGCGGTTGTGTAGCACCGGAGGCGTCCTTCGCCCGGGCCATGATCGTGAGCTCTCCGGCCTCCACGGCGTCGTGGACATATTGAAAGTGACGCCACGCGTAGCGTTCGCTCGGCCCAATGAGCTCGGCCTCCCTCCAGCTGTTGCCCCGGTCCAATGAAACGTCCACCCCGGCGATCGCGTCCTCTCCGCCGTAGGCTGCTCCGAGGATTGCGATTCGTCCTCTTGGCAGCTCCGCACCGTTCGAAGGCTGTGTGATGATGGATTTGAGTGGGATCTCGGTGACCGGATCGCCTTCGGTCGGCTGCTGTCCTTCCTGAAACACTCGATACACCTTGTCCATGAAGTAGCCTTCGTAGGGATGATCCATGACGACGATTTTGCGCAGCCACTTCACGCAATTCGCGCCCGTCCATCCGAGAGGGAGCCCGCGCAGGGGATATCCGTGCGCCTCAGGCAACGGCTCTCCGTTCATTTCATACGCGAGGAGGGTTGAAGACATCGCCTTCTCGACGGGGATACTGCGCACGAAGTCGATTCCGGACGAACGTCCCGACTTGTCGAAGCCCTCGAAGGCAACGTGCTTCGCGCTGTCGGTGAGTCCGGCCTCCTCGAGGAGCCCGTGAAGCCACACACCGCCCCACACCGCGTTGCCCACTCCCCCGACGGTCCAAGGGTTTCCTCTGGCGGGTTTGCGAAGCAGCGAGCGACCGTTCCCCGAGCACTCAAAGGTGTTTGCCACTTCCACCTTGGGCATCTTCAGAAGCTGCTCGTAGTCGACCGTGACGTTCCTCTCGACTTCACCCTCGATCGTGAGGCTCCAGCTCTCGATATCGATTGGCTCGGTCATGATTCGACTCTGATTTCGGCTGAAGAAGTACCTGTTCGGGGTGATCCAGGATCGCAGATACTGCGGATTTGTTTCAGCGTTCAGCGGGTTCTCGGTCATGACCCGCTTGACTTCATTCGTTGTTGCGTCACTCATTTTTTGAATCCTCAATCTTGAAGCAAGAATATAGTGTTTATTATATACAGCAGAATGGTCGGTGTCTACCGCCATCAGGCGTCACGCGGCGAGATCGGCCGCGCTATCGCTTCCAGAAGGTGCGAGTGAAGATGACGAGCACCGTGTAGATCTCGAGTCTTCCGACAACCATGGAGAAACTCAAGAACCACTTTATGTAGGTCGGCAGATAGGCGTAGTTCGAAACCGGACCAACCTTGCCGAAGCCGGGGCCGATGTTGCCAAGAGTCGCGAGCGCAGCCGTGAGCGATGTGAGGATATCGTTGCCACCCGAAGCGACGACCAGGGTCGTGATAAAAAGCACGAAGAGATAGAGGAAGACAAACCCCGTAACCGTGTAGACGATGTCCTTGCGGAGATTCAGACCGCTCAACTTCATACTGAAGATCCCCCGAGGGTGAAGCAGGTAGCGCATTTCGTTTACTCCCTGCTTGAGCAGGATCACAATCCGGGCGACCTTGATCCCGCCGCCGGTCGATCCCGTTGATCCCCCGACGAACATCAACACAAAAAGCACCACCTGCGAGAACACCGGCCACGTCGCGTAGTTGGTAGTCGTGAATCCTGTGGTCGTGAGAATAGAGGCAGCCTGAAAGCTCGCAAAGCGCAGACTCCGACCGAAGGAGTGGTATGTGTGTCCGTCGAGATTGAGTGCGATGAGCAGGGCTGCAACGACGAAGATGCCAACGTAGGTGCGAAGCTCGCTGTTCCGCAAAACCGATCTGAAGTCTCCAATGACGGCTCGGTAGTAGAGCAGGAAGTTCATTCCGGCAAGCATCATGAAAACGGTAATCACCACGTCGATGTATCCGGAATGGTAGGATCCGACGCTCGCATTGCGTGGTGAGAACCCCCCGGTCGCAACGGTGCCGAAGGTGTGGGTCGCCGCATCGAATAGACTCATTCCCCCGAACATGAGAAGGATGATCTCTGCAACCGTCATGAGAACATAGATCAGCCAGAGGATCTTGGCCGTCGAGGTGATCTTGGGGGTGATCTTGTCCACCGTGGGCCCCGGCGCCTCTGCCTTCACCAGTTGCAGTCCGCCAATTCCGAGAAGGGGAAAGACGGCCACCGTCAAGACCACAATTCCCATGCCGCCGAGCCAGTGGGTTAGCGACCGCCAGAAAAGCATCGCCTTCGGAAGTGCCTCAATGTTGGTGAGGATCGAAGCTCCGGTCGTCGTATAACCGGACATGGTCTCGAAAAATGCGTCCGTGTAATGCGGAATTGCCCCGGACAGAAAGAAAGGAAGGGCACTGAACGCCGCCGCGAGAATCCACCCGGAGCTCACCAACAGGTAGCCGCCCTTGTTCGAAATCGTTGCGCCCTGAGCCCTTCCCGTGAGCAACAGAATCGGTACACAGACCAGCCACACAAGAACCATCGGCGCCAGGAAGCTCCAAATAATCGAATCCTCGTGGTAGAGCATTGCGACGAGCACGGGCAACAGCAGAAACACGGAGACAATGAGCAGCAGGACGGCGACAACCCGGAGAACGACCAGAATTCTCATGCCGGAGCGCCGAACATCCGCTCGATTCTCGAAGTGGATTCCTTTCGAGCTATGAAGATGACGTTGTCGCCGGCACTGAGCGTGTTCGTGCCTTCGGGAATGACCGTCTCCGCATCTCGAGTGAGCGCCAGGATGAGCGTTTCTGGCGGAAACTTGATCTCTCGAACCATCTTGCCGGCCAGCCGAGATGCCGCCTGCACTGGCATCTCGACCACCTCGAGGTCTCCTCCCGAGATGTTGTGCACACTGTCGATGTTGCCGTGCCGGATGAACTTCAGTATCGAGCCCACCATGCTGTTTTGCATGCTCACCGGTGCATCGATACCTAGATTCGAGGCGATGTGAACGTAGCTATTCTTGCTTACCAAGGCGACCGCGCGCTTCACTCCGAGTGTCTTCGCATAGACGGAGGTGACTATGTTCAACTCCTGATTGCCGGTCGTGCAGACGATGGCATCCGCGTCGGCCAACCCCTCCTCCTCGAAGATGTGCTCGGCGGATATGTCGCCGTTGATGACGAGCGCTTCCGGGAAGCGCTGAGAGAGATCCTTGCATCTGCGATAATCCTGATCGATGACGGAGATGTTGCGCTTGCCTCGCCGCAACAGAGAGCCGAGAAGGCTTTGCAGCCGACCGGAGAGCACCTTGCGATCCCGCAGGACGGAATCGAGCACGAACTGTCCCACGCTTCCCCCGCCAACGACGACGATCTTGTTCAGCCGTAGCTTGAACTTGCCCATGGCCTGTAGCAGGAGATCAAACTCCTGCTCGTCGGCAAGGATGTAGAGATTGTCGAATGGCTGGATGACTGTGTCGCCGGCTGGTATGATCGCCTCGTTTCCACGGACGATGACCGCAACGAGAAAGGTAAGGCCAAGCCGAGAGCGGGCGTCCGCGAGGGAGCGGCCGACGAAGAGATCGCTGTCACCGACCGAGAGGTTGCGCATCTGCACCGTCGAACGTTGGAAGAACATGATGTCGCTCACTGCGCCGTGCTCGATCGCCCGAACGATCGAGCGTCCCGCTTCCACCGCCGGGTTCACGATGCAGTCTATTCCGAGGAAGTTCTTGTCGAGGATGCCGGCTGCGCTGTAATCGATGTTGCGGATACGAGCAATGCGATAGGGAACATTGAACTCCCGCGCGACCAACCCGCAGAGAATCATGTTCATCTCATCCGATTCAGTCAGACTGATGAAGTACTCCGCCTTCTTCACGCCGGCCTTTCGGAGAGTCTCGAGGTTGCTTGATTCGTCGTTGATCACCATGCAGTCGAGGTTGTTCGAAGCGTAGCGCGCCTTCGCAACATCTCGCTCGATCAAAACGACGTCCCGTTTTTCTTCGATGAGCTGTCGCGCCACCTCCAGACCGACTGCCCCTGCTCCCACTATCACGAATGTCACGACTACTGACTGTAGTATGGGCTCGTCCAAGGTGTCAAACGGCTTTTTGGTTTTCTCACCTTCGCGATCGAAAAAACCCTGTTTCTTTCGCTAATCTTTGACGCACAACAGTCCGATAAAAGAGATATGAACACAGGAGCCGTCTACACGAGTATGACGACGTTTCCGGACCTCCTGAAATTGGCGTCCGGACCATCGGCGAATCTCGTCCAGAAATTGCTTCAGATGTCGGCCCAGAACATCGTCGACGTCCAGAAGCTCCAGACAGTCGCCAACGTCGTCGACACATACGCCTAGCCGCGGTCATCCCCGCTTTCTCCCCCGCCAATTGCGTCCTTTGCCCGTACCAGGAAGCAGAGCCGATCGAGGAGCGTCCGCACTGGACGGATAATCACCCCTCGCAACTTCGCAATCGCCGACTGAGCACGAGCTCTCTCCTGGGGGAGCGTTCTGTCTTCCTTTCGTTGTTGCCCGTGGCCCCTTCCCAGGAGCGCACGCGGTTGTCAAGGTTCGCTATAACGAATGTCTCAGGGCATAAAAAAGCCTGGCAACGTCCTACTCTCCCACCTCACTACAAGGCAGTACCATCGGCGCTGGAGGGCTTAACTTCCGTGTTCGGGATGGGAACGGGTGGGACCCCTCCGCTGTGGTCACCAGGCAAATTATTCACAATTTTGTTGACGCTCGTCTTGCGCTTCGTGCGCGTCCGCTTCGCATGAGGCGGTGCGCCGAAACCCCTTCGGGGAATAGAGCTTTTTTTCAGAAGATGAGCAGCCACAGGCGGTTTCCACCACCCACGCTGCTCACCTTGCGGGTTTTTCCTGAGCACCGCGCGCGGTGCTCAGCTGTCATCTCTTCGAGTGATTCGCGTTGTGCCTCTCGGTGATTGGCTCATCGCCAATCACCTGCCGGGCTCGGCGATATCCGCCTCACGGTGGAATCGTCGCCGAAACAAGTTGATAATATGGTCAAGCCGCACGGTTGATTAGTACTGGTTGGCTCAATACATTACT
>CAZDMH010000005.1:154558-197261 GCA_964506755.1 uncultured Spirochaetales bacterium | reverse complement strand
GAGATCACCCAGGTCATCGTGAGATTGCCGATGGGCATGCGCACCCGCAGCGCGTCGTAGAAGGGGAGGCGCTCGGTTGCGGTGAGCGAGGTGCCATCGAGGGTCGGCCCGATTTGCATCTGCTGACGGCCGAAGGTGAGGTTTCCCCAGCCGAAGGGCAGGTAGAGGTAGCCGTCGCGCAGGTCGTTGTTCTCCACCGGAAAGGGGTTGCCGGGACGGGAGGTGGGGAAGTTGTCAAAGGCAGTGCCTGGGCTGTACTCAGTGTACTCGCGGACGAGCGATGCCTTGATGTTGACCTCCGACCCGCCGTCGGCGCCGAAGTAGAGTCTCGTTGCGAAGAGCGGGTCGATGAGCGCGAGCTTCTGAGCGAAGTCGAGCGCCGGCGCATTCTTCGTAACGACGTACTCCTCGTAGGTGAAGCGGTTGGTGCCTCCGATCCGCAGCTTCCCGGGCTGGTAGTCGAGCTCCTTCAGGTAGGCGTCGATGCTCGAGGCGAGGTCGTCGGCGCGCCCTCCGGTTCGCGCCCCCAGCTCACCCTTCAGGCGAAGGGCGTACTCGTGCAGGGTCTTGCGCGATACGGGGAAGGAGTCGGTCGGGAAGACCAAGCCGGCCTCGGAGTAGAGGCGCTCGAGGTTGAGCACCTGCGGAGTGTGATCCATGAACTGGGTGTCGGCCATTGCCCGGGTGCCTGTGAGAATGAACAAGGCCACCAGGCTGATGACGAATACCAGTTGCACGACAGTCGATCGACGCATCACATACCTCCTTCGAGTCACTTCGGGTGGCCCTGAGAAGAGTATTCCGGGCGACGGGAGCGGTCAAGACTCGGGAGGGAATCAGCACGGGGCACAGGGACCGGTGCCGGAGCGTGGAGCGGCGGGCTTCCTTTTTTTGGGACCAAATATATCACAGTGATATAATAAGGAAGGATGGGATGCTGTAGTCAGTGCGATCTGCACCGGAAGGAGAGGGCCGGACGGGTACGCGTTAGCGGCCGGAGGGGCGCGAGTGACCGGAGGGAGCGAAGCGGTCCGAGCCGAGCACCGAGGCGAGGACGGAACTCCCGGAGGACGCGACCCGAGTCGCCCGCAATCGACTCGGGCGAATCCAGCGGGCGACTCGGGGAACGCCCAACAGGAGATGGACTGTCAGCAGGCAACGAAGAAAGGGTCGCGCCACGATGCCCGCCAAAGGGCCAGGTGCCGCCCGGACGGAGATTTCGCTGTATTTGTCATGAGCCATTTCCAGAAGTGAGGTGACTATGGATTTCGGGACAGATGGCATTGACTGAGCAGATACGGGCGACCGCCGGCCGAGAGCTCGTGCATTCACCGCCGTGGGTTCGCACAGCAGATAGGCGGGTTTGACGCATGCCGACTGGATTCCGGGAGCTATCGTCGCGCTCATGACAGCAGCCATCTCGCGTGGCTTTAATCTTCCCATGACTCGGCAAGCGGGCGTACAATGATGCGTGGTACACGACGGCACGAAGAAAAGGAGACGCGTACTCGGTTACGGTGCGATCGCTCTCGGCACCGTTTCCGCGATCGTCTTCTTGAGCCCCATTTTCCCCATCGGGTTCGAGGGGCTTCTCGTTGCGGCGGTGTTTTTCGGGATCGCCTGGTGGGCCCTCGGGAATGCGAGCTTCTCGCGACTCCTGCGCCCCTTCGCGCGCCCTCCGGCGGAGCCTCCAGTCCAAATCGATCCCCTTCTGCCGGTGCAGATCTTGCGGCTTGCCCGCGAACGGGGCGGCACCTTGAGCGTGGCCCAGGTCGCGATGGAGCTCAACATTCCGATATCCGAGGCGCAGGCAGGCCTCTTGGCATGCGTGCGCTCAGGCAGCGCCTCTGAGGACTACGACGTGGAGGCGGGCTACGCGGTGTTCAGCTTTCCGGAGTTCAGGCGGCCGGAATCAGGTGTGTGAACATCATTTGCCCGTGAGCGAAGCCTACCTACGCAATCTGCGGCGTTTGGGGAGGTTGCCCGCCGCAGTCGAGTGGTCGGTCAGGCCCGAGGAGCTCCTTGATGTCTTCGCCTCATATCGCCCGCAGAAGCGAGCGCGCTTCCTTGAAATCATCGATGCCGCGATTGGCGACAAGGAGAACACCTTCCGCGAGATCGAAGCCGGGCAGGATGTGGAGATTCTCAAGCCCCTGTGCGCTCTTTCGCTCGTGGAGAACGACAAATGTGGCTTCTGGAAATGGCGCCTGCACGTGCGTGAGTCCCCCGCCTTCCGGCGATATCTTACCGCCGCGTAGGAGCCCCTCGAGAAGCTTGAAAACCTTCGCATTTCACCTGCAGAAAGGCGACGTCGGCCAGATTACCCCGCCCGCGTATGTCGATCGACTCTCTTCATGTGTTCGAGGAGCTTTCGAAAACTCTCGATGAGAAGACTGCGCGATTTCTCACCGACACACTCTTGCAGCTCTACGAGGAGCTCTCGCCGCGGCTGAGCAGGGACGACCTCCTTGCGGTTACCGAGCGCACCGAGGCGAGGCGGACCGAGGCACAGGGGCGAATCGATGTGAGCCTCCAGCGGCTCGCCGAAGCGCAGGCGCGGACTGATGCGAGCCTGGAACGACTCACGGGACGCGTTGATGCGCTTGCCGAACCTGCGCTCCTTTGCCGAACGGGAGTTCGAGATCAGCCTGACAACCTATGACCGGCGAAACATAGAGTATCCAGACGGGCGACATGACGAGATCAACATCTACGCCGAGGGCAGAAAGGATGACGAGGAGGTTATCCTCATCGGCGAGGCTGCGGACGAGAACCGCTTTGTCGATGAACCCGGCAGGTCCCTCTTTCCTCCCGACTCCATCGGCCGGTATCCTGTGGCCATGAGTAGCCCGAGAGAAGACGCGACGAGTGAGTTCATACGCGGACACGATGAGTTCGAGCTCACAGACGGCGCGGTCGAGCCCGACGAGGTTGATCTGTAGCGCAGCGCGTCGCAGACCACCCACCGCTCGATTGTTGGCGCAATCCGAGTTGGTTCTCCGCTTCACCGTTCTGTGGTACAATCGCGTTCGATGAAGACGAAGGCCTCGTTTCGAGTTCTTCTGGCCGAGCTCGAGGGGGATGTCCGCCAGCTGCAACGAATCGGCGAACAGAACGCTCGCGCCCAGGCACGGATCGAAGCCGGGGCATCCGATGCGATCGACTGGGGTGCTCTCGGCTACACGCTGCACGCTCTCTACTCCGTCCTCGAAAACTACTTCCTCCGTGTCTCGAAGTTCTTCGAGAATGAGCTGCCGAGCGATCGGTGGCACAAGGCGCTCGTCGACAAGATGGCTCTCGATATCCCGGCTGTTCGACCCCCACTTCTTTTCGACGACTCAGACCGCCAAGCTGCCCTCGAGCTGATGCGGTTTCGTCACCGATTCAGAAATCTCTACGGTGAGGATCTCGACCCGGATAAGACCAGCGAGGTCCAAAAGACTGCACGGGGCTTCCTCGATCGTTTCCCCGAGATTCATCGGGCATTTGCGGAGAAGCTACGCGGTGTCTCGGAGGGGCTCGAATGAGCTTTGATCCCCGTCCCTACATCGACGGCATACTGCGCGCGAACTCGCGGGAACGACGGGAAATAGCACGCCGGGCCAAAGCGGCGCGTGCAGAGGCCCGACGTCTCGCTCGACTTATCGCTCGCAGCGACGAGTCGGTGCGGGCGGTTTATCTTTTTGGCTCGCTCGCAGCAGGCGAACCAAATCGCCTCGAGTTCGATATCGATCTTGCCGTCCAAGGTGGAGACATCTATCGTGCCATGGAACGGGTGGAGGACTCGCAGTTCGATGTCGACCTGGTTGACCTCGATCGGGTACCGGACCATGTCCGACAGGCGATCGTCGAGAGAGGAGCCGTGCTCGCAGAGAGGTAGGCAGTGGGGGCTCGACAGGGATTAGAGTCCGAGCGCGGCGGGGTCGACGCGCACCGGAGGAGCGAATGGCGGCGGCACGAGAGTCAGGGTCGAGGGTGTTCTCACTCGAGGAGCTTTCCCGCTATGACGGGAAGGAGGGGCGTGCCGCCTACGTCGCCTATCGCGGGTTGGTCTTCGACGTGAGTGGGAGCTCGCTCTGGAAGGGAGGGCTCCATCAGAAGCGTCACGAGGCGGGCAGGGATCTGACTCCTGAGTTCGCCGAGGCCCCGCACTCAACGACGATCCTCCTGCGCCTGCCGGTCGTGGGGCGGCTTGCGAGGTAGAGGCGCGGATTATCGCTGCAATGCGGCGGAAATCACGGTGTTTTCCGCAATGTAGTTGCGGCAAATACCAGCCGGTGGAAGGAGTCGACATAGTTCCGGCGTCCAGTTTCTTCTCGATGCTCTGAGACGGAATGATTGTCTGACTCTCACCTCACTTCGAAACGCACCTGACTCGATCCCGCTGCGGCAGTGACGGTGAGCAGGTGCTCCCCGCGGGCTCCGGGCTCGAGCGGCCAATCGGCGCTCAGGGGGAACTCGCCTGCGGCAATGAGGACCCCGTCGACCTCGATCCTGCCGCGGCCTTCTCCGACGCTCTCGATATGAATGGCCTGCGAGCCTGAGGGCACGCCGGGCTCCCAGTAGAAGAGAGAGCCGTCGAGAGGCTTCAGGATCTCCACCGGGCTGTCGAGGTAGCCGGGCGGTCGGCGGTAGCGGTAGCTTGTGAGCCAGGCCTGGTACTCCTGGGGGTAGTGGACCCCGGTCTCCGCAGGCGCGCTTCCGCTCGCGGCCACGTGCCAGGTGCAAACCCCCGGTTCGGTTCCGGGGAGAAACCACTCGTCCATCGTGTGGGGGCAGGCGTCGGTGGCGAGCCCGCCTGAGAGGGTGCAGATGCGCTCCTTCACGAGCCCGGTGATCGGCGGGAATGCCGGGTGATCGCTGTAATCCTCCAGGATCTTCGAGACGACCCCCGCCGGGATTCCGCTTCCCGGTGCGCCGATGACGGTGTCGCCGGAGAAGTTGCCCATCCACACGCCCCCGAGCAGGTCGGGGGTGAAGCCCACCGCCCAGATGTTGTTGAACTGGCTGCTGGTGCCGGTCTTCATCGCCCCTTCGAAGGTGAGGCGGGTGTTGCCGCCGCGGCCGAAGGTGAGGGTGCGGTCGGGGTAGCGGGTGAGGATGTCGCGGATGAGCTGCGCGACGCGCGGATCGATGAGCGGCTCCCCCGCGCGCTCGTCCGGGGTTGCAGTCCGCCGTGCGCCCGAGCGTGCGTTCGCGGGCGGTGTGGAGCCGCTCGCCGGGCTCTCAGAGATAACCCGAAGGTGCACCGGCCTGCCGCCGCCCAAGAAGATCCCGTAGCCCTGCACGAGCTCCCAGAGCTTCACCTCGGCGTTGCCGAGGGCGAGGCCGAGCCCGAGGCTGCCGCGCTCGGAGGTGAGCGATGAGAATCCGTCGGCGATGAGGAGGTCGGTGAGGGGAAGCACGCCGACGCGCTCGAGGGTGTAGACCGCCGGGACGTTGAGGCTCGAGGCGAGGGCCTGGCGCAGGCGCACCGGTCCGTTGAACTGGTTGTTGAAGTTCGCGGGGACGTAGACCTCTCCGCCTCCGAAGTCCTGGGGGATGTCGGGGAGGATCGTCGAGGCGGTGAAGCCGTGCTCGAGGGCCAACGAGTAGAGGAAGGGCTTCAGGGTGCTGCCGGGCTGGCGGCGGATCTGCACTCCGTCGATCTGGCCGTTGTGCTCGGCGTCGTCGAAGTCGACCGAGCCGACATAGGCCGCTACGCTCATGTCTGATGGACGCACGAAGAGGGCGGCGCCGTTGGTGATGCGCTTGGACGCGGCCTTCTCCACCTCCCGGGCAAGGAGAGACTCGAGGTAGCTCTGAAGGCCGGGCTCGATGGTGGTCCGGACCGGCTTCCTGGTGTCGACGGAGGCCCACTCGAGGCGGGTCTTCAGGTACTCGAGGAAGTGGGGTGCGCGAAAGGGCCAGATGCCGGGGCGAGCGGGGTCGCGCACGGAGGCGTAGGCGGAGGCGAGCCGTTCGGGGAAGGCGGGGTCCCGGGTGAGCCCGCGGGCGGCGGCGAGGCGGAGCACCGCCTGCCGGTTGGCGGCGGGTCGAGCGAAGGGGTCGTACTCCTGGGGGCTTCGCGGGATGACGGTGAGGATGAGGAGCTCCTCGGGGGTGAGGCTCCCGAGCGGCTCGCCGAAGAAGACCCGTGCCGCTGCTGTGAAGCCCTCGGCGTTCTGCCCGAAGGGCAGCAGGTCGAGGTAGAGGGTGAGGACCCCGCGCTTGCCGAGCCTGCTTTCGAGCTGCATCGCCTCCCATGCCTCGAGGAGCTTCGAGCGCAGGGTGCGCGGGCGCGGGGTGATGATCCGCGCGAGCTGCATGGAGATCGTCGAGGCGCCGCTTACCGTGGCCCCGGCCCGCAGGTTCTGGACAGCCGCACGCAGCAGCCCGACCGGATCGATGCCGGGGTGGAGCCAGAAGCGCCGGTCCTCCGCCCCGAGAACGAGGTGGACGAGGGCGCCGGGGATCGAATCCCATCCTGCGTAGACCCGTCGCAGGCCGCCTGCAAGGGGCAGCACCTGAAGCTCACCGCCCTCCTCATCGAGGACGACCCGGCTCCACTCGAGGCCCTCGAGGCGCTGCTCTCCCGAGTAGGGCACGACACGGGGGATGACCCGAAAGAGGAGAAGCCCGCCGAGGAAGAGCGCTGCGAGGGCGACGGCGATGATGCGAAGCGGCCCGCGGAGCCGCCCGCGGAGAGGCCCGCGGCGAGGACGCCGGAGCCGGCCCGCCGCGCGCCTACGGCTCGACGACAAAGAGGCTCCCCTCCCCGCGCCCGAAGACCTCGGGCTCCATCACGAGATCGGCCGTCGGCGGCGGGGTCGGGTAGACCCCCGGGGTGGTGACCCGGATGAGGAAGCTCACCTCCCGGCGGCCGGCGTAGAAGTCGGTCCAGCGGTAGACCATCATGTTGTCCAGCGCATAGGAGTCGGGCCGGTAGAAGTACCAGTACCAGTCCAGTCCGCTGCGCAGCCCGTATCCCTCGGCTGCCACGCGCATCGTGTCGCCGTAGACGGTCTCCACCTCGATCTGATCCGAGTCGGTGCCTTGATGGGTGAGGTAGCGGCCGGTGGTGACGAAGCTCGGGTCGACGATCTCCGCACCGCTCGGGACGGGCACGAAGAGCTCGAGCTGCCTGCGGCGTTTGGGCGTCTCGAGGTTCACCCGCACCCGGTAGGTCTCCCCTATGGTGAGCTTCCCGTCTTTCACCACCTCCCCGTCGAGGGTCTCGATCTGCTCGAAGACCCCGATTCCCTCGTCGCGCGCGGCCGCGGTCTCGCTCGGCAGGGCGTAGCGCATGATCGTCGAGTAGTAGACCGGCGAGGGGCCGCTTCGGCGAAGGTCGAGGCTCATCGTGGTGTCGCGCGGAAGGGAAGCGAGGGGCGGTGAGGAGAAGGGGAGGTGCTTTTCGGCGCTCGGCCGCTCGGGGGTGAGCGCAAGGGAGGCGAGGCTCGTCTGTCCGATCGCAGCCGAGAGCGTTGCGGTGCCGCTTCCGCTCCCCTCGGCGTCGAGGATGGGGATGAAGGCGAGCAGCGTCCAGAGATCGTCGTTGTAGCTCTGCCAGTGGCGTTCGGAGCGGTTGAGGCTTCCTGCCAGGCGCTGGATGAAGCCCGGGTCCTCCTTGAGAGCTGCGGCGTTTTTCAACAGAAGCGCGAGCTCGGCGACCATCGAGCTCCAGTAGTCTGCCGCTTCGTAGGTCTGCTTCAGATCGACTGTCTGCGTTCCGATCATCACGAAGCTCTTGCTGCGAGCGTAGACCCTGCGGGCGCTTCGCTCATCGCCCGCGGCGAGGTAGGCCTGCGCGAGAAGCCCGTATCCTCCGAGACCGAGGGAATCCTCGAGTGCCTCGGTGCGCGAAAGGCGCGCGGCGGTGGCCTTGCCGTAGAGTGAGAGCACGTAGGCGAGGTAGGCCCTGAACGGCGCGCTCTGCTTCACCTCCTCGAGGCCGCCGAGATAGCCGACGAGCTTCGAGGCCTCCGGCATCTTCTCGAAGCTGACGCTCCGAGCCGAAGCGAACTTCAGGAACTGAGCCGTGACGAGGCTCACAAAGGGGTCGGGGAAGCGTGGACCCCGGTCCCACGACCCGGTGTAGATGCCTCCGCCGGGGAGCTGGCGGGAGGCGAGGTCGGCCATCAACGCGCCGACCCGGCTCATGTCGGCGTTCCGGTAGACCGAGGCGAAGGAGGAAACCAGGTGCACGTAGCGGCTCGACCAGGGCTGCCAGTCGAGCAGGCGGCTCATCACCGGATCGAGGTAGGGGCGCAGGGTCGATCCCGCCTGGATCGTGAGATCCCCGTATCCGGGGGCGATCTCACTCGAGAGCACGAGCCCCTCGCGCTCGTCGGTCGTCGCTCCGCTCAAGGCACCGACCGTTGTGAAGGCCTCCTTGATCAGCGGCTGCTCGACGGTCATCTTCTCCTCGAGCCTCTCGTTGAGAACCGGGCTCCTGGCGGTGAAGGTGACCGTTCCCTCACCCGCGCGCTCGGCGGCGAAGAGGAAGGGCAGCTCGTAGACCCCGCCGGCAGGGACTCGCACGCGCTTCGTGGCCTCGCCGGAGACGGTGAGGATGTCGCTTGAGGCGGTGACCTCGACGGGCTGCGTCTCGCGGGTGAGGTTCTGGAGGATCGCACTCCCGGCGGCTGTGTCGCGCAGGCGCATCTTCCGCGGCAAAGCGGCGCGCACGTTGATCGGGTTCTGCACGAGCAGCTCGTCCTCGGCGTAACCGAGTCGGTTTTCACGCAGCGCTACCGCCGTCAATCGGTAGGTGGTGAGGGTGTCGGGCAGGGTGAAGCTCACCTTCGCGAGGCCGTTCGAGTCGGTGGCGATGAAGGGCTCGAAGAGTGCGAGGGGATTGAAGTCCTTGCGGGTCTTCATCTTGTCGTCGTCGCCCCCGACGAGCGTAGAGGTGTCGTATGCCACCGGCTTCAGGAGCAACCTCCTGCTGTCGTCTCCGTGCACCGCGAGGGGGAAGTTGTAGGGATCGTAGAAGAAATCGAGGGGGTTGGGGACATGGTAGTCGATGAGATCGAGCACGCCCCGGTCCACGGCAAGGATCGTCACCTCGGCGTTGGGGACCGGCTTGCCGTCTCGGGTTACCCGCACGACAACGTCCGCCTTCTCGCCGGGCTTGTAGGAGCTCGAAAGCGGCAGCACATCGACGGAGAGCTCCACGGGCTTCGTCGACACCCGAAGCCCCGCGATCCCGAAGAGCCCGCGCGGCTTGCCGAGGTCGGGCTCGAAGTAGTCGCTCGGGGGTGCCTCGCGTTTGGTAAAGGAGCTCAGGGCGACATAGAAGACGGGAAGGTAGCTCTCCTTGACCGGCACCTCGATGAGGGCCTGGCTGCCTTCAAGCGTGATGATCTTCTCCTCGGAGATCCCCTCCCGCTCGATCGTCATGAGGTAGCGACCCTCGGGCAGCGGGCTCTGTACGAGGATGCGCGCAGTGTCGCCGGGTGAGTAGAGGCTCTTGTCGGGCACGAGGTTGATGTCGCTCGGCGACTCGGTGGCGCGCCGCACCCAGCTGCTTCCGGTGGCATAGAAGCGAAGCACCGTCTTCGCCTGGCGGCCTTTGGCGTCGGCGGCGCTCAAGGAGAGGAGATAGGTGCCCGCCTCCTTCACGCTGAAGCTCCAGGACAGGGAGCCGTTTCTCGTCGGAAGGGAGGCTTTCTCCACCTCCTCTTCGACGTACTCCCAGCGGGTGTCGATGCGCCCATAGACACCTTGCTGCTGGGTGGACTTCCAGGTGCCGCGGGTGAGCCTGATCTCGACCGGCACCTCGGAACGCTCGACCGAGCCGTCGACGGCTACCAGATCGGCCTCCAGGCGCACCTTCTGCCCGGTGGCGACGAAGCGGCTCCACCAGCCGTCTGCGGAGCCTCCGGCGAATCGCGCGCCGAGGTAGAAGGAGGCGGGATGGACGGTGACCGAGGCGCGGCTTGCGATGGCCTGCCGGTCGACGTCCTGCACCGTGGTCTCGAGGGTGTAGCGGTAGGCCGCACCCTCGGCGATCTGCCCCTCGGTTGTTTCGGCAATGAGGGCGCTGCCGTCCCCGCCGAGGGTTCCCTTGCCCTGCGAGAGGGTGCGTTCCCCCTCCCAGCTGCCGGGCCCGAAGACCCATCCGCTCCACTTCGTCCCCGGAGGGGAGTAGGGAGTCGGAACTCGGGTCCAGTAGTAGCTGTAGCCGCCGGCGGGAAGGGCGCCGCCTGCGAGGTAGCTTGCCCTCACCGTGGCCGAGAGGCTCTCGCCCTGGTAGTAGGTTCGCTCGGGGATCGATGTTCGCACCTGAAAGCTCAGGCGCCGGAACTGGGCGATCGTGAAGGAGACCCCGCCGCGCTGCTTCCCCGCCTCGTAGCGGATGTAGTACTCGCCGGGCTCGATCTTCTCAGGCAGGCGGAAGCGATGGGCGAAGCCGCCGCTGAAGCTCGCGGTACCGCTCGTCGTCCAGATCGCCTCGCCGCTTCTCGGGTCTTTGAGCTCGAGGCTGTAGGGTCCGCGGTAGGGCGCGAAGCCGCCGGGGCTCTGGTTCCAATGGATCCCGCGCAGCGCTATCTCCTCCCCGGGCTTGTAGAGCCCGCGATCGGTGAAGATCATCACCCGCGCGCGCGGGGACTCGATGCGCGAGGGAGAGCTGTGGCCGTAGGTTGTGGCGGTGTAGCTGTCCTGCGAGTTGTAGGAATGAAAGCTCGCCCGGTCGCTGCCCTTCTCCACGGTGATGAGGGGGTGCTCCGTGCGGTTTTTGATGTCCATGAAGTTGGCGACGAACTCCCCGGGAGCGAGATCGAAGACGGCGAGCCCCTGATCGTCGCTCGGTGTGCTGCGCTCGTAGCCGTGCTCGCCCGCAATCGTCACCTTGGCGTCCGCGACCGGCGCCCCGGTCGAGAGGCGGTTGACCCAGACCACGAAGCGGTTGTAGGCGTAGCGGGTGGTTACCCCGAGGTCGGTCACCTCGATCGAGAAGCTGCCCCGCCGTTGGCGGTTGTAGCTCGACGTCGTGTCGAGGGTGGCGCTGTAGCGTCCGTAGACCCTGCCGAAGCCGTCAGAGTTCATGTAGGGGGCGAGATCGACCAGGTCATAGATGACGCGGTTCGGCTTCCAGCTTCCCACCTCCATCGCTTTCGTCATTTCGGGCTTCCATCCGCCCGAGTCGATCTCGGAGGCGCGACCGATGCCGAAGTCACCTTTTAGGACGTTGCGCGCCTCCCAGATGAACTTCGGAGCGAACGCCGCCTCGAGGAGATTCTCCTCCCGTCGCGGAAAGCTCACGTAGGGGTAGGGCGTGGGCAGCTTGACCGTCCGCTGCACCCTGCCGTCTCCCAGCGGGCGGCCGTAGACGTCGGTGAGCTCGGATGAGACGCGAACGGCGACCGTATCGCCGGGCTGCGTACCCTCGAGGTTGATCCGCAGGGTCCGGTCGAAGACCTCGACTGAAACCGGTAGGACCTGTTTTCCGTTTACGGTGACGGAGAGATCTCGAGGAGTCGCGGTGTCGGCGACCGGGTGGCTGAAGCCTGCGTAGACGGGGACCGCTTGAGCTTTGTTGCTCCGCGGCAGATCGTAGGCGTAGGAGGAGAGGCGCAGGAAGCGAAACGGGGTCACCGTGTGGTAGCTTTCCTTCTGATCGCCTTTCCGGCTCGGGTAGCCGGAGCGAGGCGAGGCGCCGTCGGCAAGGGTGATGGTTACTTGAGTGTTCTCCGGCGGGTCGCGGTCGAGGGTGAGGAGCGCCGCGCGCGGGGTGCGGGTCGCGAGGCGCTCGGGGTACTCGGGCCGTGCCACCGTGAAGCCCACCTCGCGTCCCCCCGCCGTAACCGAGAGGAAGCGGGCGATGTGGCCGGGGTCGACCTCCTCGTTGAACTCGAGGACCACCCGGCGCGCTTGGGCCGTGGGCACCTCGTGCTTGTTCAGGTATGCGTCCGGGTCGGCGCCCGGATAGAAGTTGACGATCTTCACGGTCTCGGTATAGAGCTCGAAGCTCACCGTCTTTCCGAGCCTCCTCCCGCCGAGGGAGGCGGTGTCGCCCTCGATCGTCACGGTGATCTTCTTCAAATCGACAAGCGGCTTCGCCGGCTCGAAGCTCAAGGTCCGGGTGCCGTACCAGCGGTATATCCCGTCCACGTGCGGCTCGATCGTCATTATCGGAGAGCTCGTTATCGGCTCGCCGAGACTCGCCATCGGCACGATCGGCAGGTTGAACATCACGTAGATCGTGGGCCGGCGCATCTCGATGGGGAGCTCTCCCTCAGGCCCGTAGTCGACGACGGCGAGGGGTTCGCTCTCAGGGGGCACCTGCGCCGTGGCTCCCGCCGAGCTCCCGCTCTTCCGGGAGCGGGTGTAGTACTGGACGGCGCTCTTCGCGAGATCCACGCTGCCGCGCTCGAGCTCCCCCGAGGAGACCGCCTCCTGCCTCTTGAAAGAGGCGTTTATCCGGGCGAGATCCACCGGTTCGGAGGGCACGAGGTCGGTGCGCTGATCCCAATCCCCCGGATAGCCGAGGGTCGCAGTCGGCTTCCCGCCGGCGGGGCCCTGCTCCTCACCGCCGCCGGAGCTTCGCCCGGCGGGTTTCGAGCAAGAGACCAGGACTGCAAGCCCGAGCAGGGCCGCAATGAGCACGCGAGCGCGCCGCCGATTCAACGAGCCTTCCTTCACAACGAGCCTCCGTTGCCCCGGCGCGCGGGAACGCGCCGCGGATATCATTTTCCCCCGGCGACGCATCTCTACGGTGAAAATGCACCCTCAATGCCCGCTCGAGGTTGGACGTTATGTATTGGAACCTTCGGAGACTCGCGTGCGCGACGCCGGCCGAACCAGCGGCTACGACGAGTCTTCCCCTTTTTTTCACCCGCTCGAAGTGTAGCACCTGACCGGCGATTCGGGAAGCTTAGCCGGACTACGCCCCTACGGGCGGGGTCGCAAACAGCAGGGCATCGCGCTGAACGCCCTCAGGCGGGCGGCCGCCGGAGTAGGGGGCGAGCATCAGCGAGAATCGAGAGCGGTGGCCGGCATACGACGGGGCGTAGGAGTCGAGGTGATCGGCCATGAGGAGCGTCATGGTGCGCCCGAGACCGGTCGCTCGTGTCGGGTAGCGAAGCTGCGGGCCGGAGTAGGTGCCGAACGGGTTCAGGTTGATGCGTTGGGAGTGCGCGCCGGTGCGAACGCGCATCGGGCAGAAGGCGAACGAGCTCTGACGGGCGGCGGACTGCGCGACGAGCAGCCCGCGCCTTCCGTCGGAGACGGCGACCCATCCATCGGTGATGTGATTGTTCGCCGAGGCGATACGCCGGTTGGCGCTGAAGAGGTGCTGGTCGAAGCGGTAGGAGCTCACCGCGTCCTGGTAGTTGTGCTTCCAGACTGTCGCGGGCCCCTGAGCCGTCGCATTGAGTGCCGGGAGGATCTCGCAGGGCGCGATCTCCTTCCAGCGGGCGTCCCACTCACGTCCGAGTCGCTTCGCCTTCGCACGGTTGAAACCCCTGGGGGCGGTCTCGGGATAGTCGACGACCTCCTCGATGTAGAGGTAGGGCAGTCCTTCGGCCAGCGCAGAGAGGCGCGACCACCTCACCGAAGCGCTGCCGCCAATGTCGATCTCGCCGCCGGTAAGCACCTCCGTGATGACCCCGCCGCTCTCTGCGCTCTCGACCGTCTGAATCCGGGAGCGACGGCGGCGACCTCCATAGCTCACCCAGGGCGGCGCGACGGCGAAGAGCGGCGAACCCCCGGAGCTCACCGCAAGGCGCCCATCGTCGAGCACCTCGAGCTCGAGTGACCCGTTCGCGATCCTCTTCCGGGATCGAATCTGCGGGCCTGCGGGGCTCCCCGCAGGCTGTTCCCGGCGCGCAGGCCGCTGCCCGGGCGTAGCTTCCGCCATTGCGATCGACCGGGCGGGGTTCATCACCGCCTGCCGGACCCGCTCACCGAACATGTTGCGCGTGATCACGGTCGTCTCCGCTTCAACAGCGCCCGCACCGGGCCCTTCCTCGCCGCCCGCCCCGAGGGTGACGAGTGAGCCCGCCCCGCGCTCGAGGCGGTCGATCTCCGGGTCGAAGAGGAGGCGCCGTCCCTTCGTCGACCCCGAAAGCCGCCCGCTCACCGCCGAGAGCGCCTCCTGCGCGCTCCTGCGGGAGCGTTCGGCCCAGCGAAGGGCGTCCCCGAGGCGGCTTCGGTTCATCACCGGCGAGGCGAGGCCGAAGTGGGTCGTCGACATCGCGAGCAGCCGCTCCGTCATCGCCCGGTGGAGCTCCTCCGCGCCGGCCTCGACCCGCCTACCGCCCGTTTCCGCTGCCTCCCCAGCGAGGCGAGCCACTGCCTGCGTGATCCGACGGGAGGCGTCGATCGCGCTCCACACCTCGGCGTTCGACCACTTCTCAGCCCAGGAGGACAATCCGTCGTAGCTGCCGTCGGCGGTGTCGCGATCGATCCCCACCCGGCCCGCCGGCTCGTGGTCGCGCAGGTAGTCGTTCGGCCGGACGAAGCGCAGGTAGGGGAGGTCGGCGACGCTTCCGACCAGCCGCGCGAGGCCGCCGAAGGAGGGCAGGAGGCGGGGGATCATCGGCAGATCGAGGCCGCTCCAGAAATCATCGTCGGCGTCCATGTCGATGAGGAGCATGAGGTCTCTGGGAACCGCGTCCGGGCGGCCCGCTGGGCCGGAGGGCGGACCGGCGAGCTGGCGGCGTCGCATGCGGCGAACCCAATGCCTCAGGCTCGCCCAATGGTCGGCGATATCTCCATGGTTGTAGGCGGGCAGGAGCGTCATGGTCTCGGGGCAGGCAGCAGAGGCGAGGGTGAGCGGATTGTAGCGCTGCTCGAAGGGGAGGGGAGCGAGGAAGGTGCTGAATGCGTTGAAGGGGAGGGCGCTGTAGTAGAGACTGATCGCCTCGATGCCGAGCCGTCGGTAGACCGCGAGGTGGGACGGGGTGAACATGCACTCCTGCGGTCGAACGATCGGCGCCCACTCGGCGAACAGGTCGGCCAACCCCGACCCCGCCGGGTTGGTGATCGCCCAGGAGATGGCCCGTTCGAGCTCCTCCTCGGTATGGGCTGCGACGACGCCGTTGTTGTAGGACATCACCTCGACCTCGTCGCGTCCCGTAGCGACTCGCGAGGCGATCCGATCGATGATGTCCGGGGCGTGTCGCGGCAGGTAGGTCTCCAGTGAGTAGTAGTTCTCGATGTCCCAGGTGCCGCGAACCGGCACCCCGTCGTCGTTCAGACGGTCGAGATCGTCGAGGATGGACCGGATGACGCGCAGGTCCTTCCCGATCCCCATCTCGTCGGGGGAATCGCCGCGGTAGGAGTGATAGAGGCTGAGGTGGAAACGAAATGCAATCGAGATGGTCGCATCGATCACTGCGCTCCTCCTTCGTGTATTCCGAGCGGAAGCAACGGCTTCCTTCCGCCCGTCTAAATGAGTATAATCAGAGGTGTAAAGGATTGTGAGTGCCGTGAAACCATCGAGGCTCTACCAAGATCTTGCCGCCACAACAGACGAAAAAGCCGCACGCTCCCTCGCAAAGGCACTGAGCGGGCTCTACGACGATCTCTCCCGCAGGCTCACGAAAGAGGACCTCCCCAGGCTCGAGGATGCATTCCGCCACATGGTGGAGAGCTGTTCGCAAGCCGCCAAGAGCCCATCGTCGCTCACGGAAGCGTACCGGCGAACCGAGGCCGCCCTGACCAAGCTGGCCGAGGCGGCGGCCGAGACCCAGGCAGCTCTTCAAGAGCTCACCCGTCGGGGCGGGGGCACTTCGGACGACGGGGGACACGCCGTCGAGAACTCCGTCTTTCCCTATGTCACGGAGTTTGCGCGCCGCGAGTACGGCCTCGAGCTGACCACCCTCGATCGAAGCAACATCGAGTATCCGGACGGCCGTTTCGACGAGATCTATCTCTACGTCGAGGGCTCGCGAGAGGGCAGCCGAGAGCTTCTCGTCGCCGATGCGAAGGCCCATCCGGGCAAGCGCGACATCGACCGCTTCGCCGAATGGGTAGGCCGCATCACGGCCGGGGTAGACCTGCCCGTTCATTCCCTCGTCATCGGACACTCCGCCTCCCCGGAGGTGGAGCGCTATATCCACGATCGGTATCCGCAGATCCGCCTCGTCCACGGCGAGGAGCTCGAGCTTCGCTACGATCGGCTGAAGTCCCCTTGATCGGCGACGGCCGCCAACCAGGTGGCGTATCGCCGCGAAATCGGCTACACTGCCCGCATATGATGCCGAAGCGAATGGCCGCTGCGATCATCATCTCTACCCTGTCCATAGGCGGCGCTTTCGCGCTTGGAGCATCCGGGCAGGAGAGCGTGGGCAGCGCCGTAGGAGGCGGGCTCACCATTTCGACGAACAGCGGTACGCTCTTCGGCGTCGCAAACGAGTACGTCTACGACCAGGCGGTCGCGGCGAACTACACGGTCAGCGAGCTCAACTGGCGATTCAACCCGATCGTCTACTACGGCGTCGACCTCGCCTACTCCGCAAGCAAACAGTTCACCCTCCTCCTCAACGCAAAATCGGGGATAAGCGGCCTGAGCGGAATCATGGAGGACTCCGATTTCCTCAACGGCGACGGGACGAAGACGCTCTACTCGCAGAGCGACAACTACACCGAGCAGGCGCTGCTCGTCCGCGCCTCTATGGAGTACGCCATTCCGGTCACGACAGGCTTCTCGATCAACACCCTCGCCTCGGTGGACTACCAGAACATGAAGTGGTCGGCCCGCGACGGCTACCTGCAGTACCCCGTCGCAAGCCCGACCGATACGACCTACACCATCGATTCCAACGGCAATTTGGTAACCGGCACAATGCCGGCGTGGACCTCGTCGGTTCCCCAGGAACCCCTCTACGGCCTCGGGGTGATCTACCGCCAGGAGTTTCTCATCCCGTCGGTCGGCCTCGCGCTGGCTTATCGCCCCTCGAGCCGGCTCACGGTCAAGGCGGCCTGTGCCTACTCACCGATCATCATCGGGCGGGCGCTCGACGACCACGTTCTGCGCCTCCTTTCGACCACCGATCTCTTCACTCAAGGGACCTACCTCGAGCCTCAAATCGACGTAGACTACGCGATGAGCGATCGCTTCGGCATTCGGCTGACCGGCTCCTACAAGCTGATCACCGGGCTCGTGGGCAGCTCCACCTGGCAGTACAACGGCACGACCACGACCGCGCCGAACAACCAGTACCTCGCCGGGCCGGCCTCCGGCTCGACCGTCAAGCAGGGTGCGGGCGCCTCCTACCAGGCCCTCGATATCAACCTCTCGTTCCGGGTGTCGATGTAAGCATGAAGAAGCGGATGATGCGAACAGGCGCTCCGACGCTCACCTTGCTGGTTGCCCTCGTCGTGCTCGTCGGATGCTCGAACCCCTACACGACCAAACCCACGATCACGCCGATCTACGCCGCCACCGCCGGCGGGCTCTCGCTGTCCATCGACGGCGGGCGAAGCTGGACGACCTACACGAGCGCCGACGGGCTTTCGAGCAGCACCGCCAACTCGGTCTGGGTCTCCGGCTCGGGCCATGAGGCGACGGTTTACGTCGGAACATCGAACGGTTTCTCCGTGTACAATGGAGCGACCTGGACCTCGAACACCAGCGTTCTCTCCGCGAGCAATCCTATCAACGCCATCGCATATGACGGGTACTACGTGTGGGCCGGCACCGGCACCGGGCTCGCCTACTCGAGCGACGGCGGCACCACCTGGAGTCAAATCAACGCCGCCAACGGCCCAGGCACTAAGACGATCAACGACCTGTTTATCCTCGGAAGCCCCTATGCGGCCACCTCGAGCGGGCTCTACGTGCAGGGAGTCAACGGGTGGGGAGTTGTCGGGGGCATGTCCAACAACAATCTCAACACCGTTTTCGTCGATCAAAACGGCTCCATCTATGCGGGAAGCACCACCGGCCTCGAGATATCCATCGACGGCGGATCGACCTGGAAGCCGACCACCTTCTCCTCCACCAACATCCGGAGCCTCTTCGTCGACCAATGGGGCTACATCTACGTCGGCACCTCGGGCGGGCTGTCCATTTCGGGCGACGGAGGAACGACCTGGACGACCTACACAACGGCCGACGGCCTCGGGAGCGACACGGTCAACGGAATCGACGTGGTGGGAAACTCGATCTACCTCGCGACGGCCGGCGGCGTGTCGATCTCGACCGATTTCGGCGGCACCTGGAACAACTACTCCACCGCGACCTCGACCGGGCTCGCCAGCAACACGATCAACGCAATCTACGTAACCGAGCCCCTCTACTCCTTCTGATCCGCAGCCACTTCCCAACGGAGATCCTCAGAGCTTACTCGCTCTGAGCTCTCGGCCTCGATGCCGCAGATGCCGCACGGGCCGTACACGACGAAGTCGACCTCGAGGCCCGTCGCGGATCTCCAGAAAGCGATGGAAACCGCCGACGTTGCGTGTCAGTGCCTCGTGGAGCGAAGAGGAAGAAGCTCCCCGACGGAGGACGAAGGGATCGTTCGTACCAGTGCAGAGGCTCAAATTCGGAGTTTCACAATCCGATATGAGCGGGCGGGTGCGATCCGATCCGGCCGATTTCTGTGCGGGCGTCGGTATGCTAAAATCAGGGAACCATGGCAAGGCATGCCGAGCCGAAGTACTCAAGCCGCTTTCCGTCGTTGATGGCCACTGCCGCTGCAGCTGCGTTTCTTCTCGCGGCGGTGAGCAATCTCCTTTGGGCACAGGACACGCCGAAGCTGGCGGTTGAGGTCGGCGGCAATCCGGTGCAACCGGGAGAGCATATCAACGTGCCCGACACGCCGATCGCCGACACCGGCGATCCGCTCGAGGTGACCATCAGCAACACCGGATCGGCTCCGCTCGAGCTCGATCGATTTCAACCCCCGGGTCTCGAGGGAGAGGGCTCGATGATGTTCCTTCTCGATACCTCGGAGCTTTCCTCGACGATCGATCCGGGCGAGAGCACCAGCTTTTCAGTTGTCTTCTTTCCCTATGAGACGGGGAAGGCGGACGCCACTTTGGTCATTGCGACCAACGATCCCGAGATGCCGAAGTTCACCCTCGATCTTTCGGGAACCGGTACGCCGATGGCCGACCCCTAGACGGACCGCGAGCTACGCGGTCGCCGATTTGCCTTTCCCCGAGGCGCGACCCCCGGGTGAACGTCTCAACCGGGCCGCTTCGTTCTCGATGAGGAGGTTCGCCCGTGCGGTCTGGTTGGGGTAGAGATTGTCGGGGACGCGATCGCTTCCAAGTGAGGCGCCGACCAGCCGCCGGGCGCAGTCACGACTCTCCCGCTCGCAGTGGCGGGCCTTCATCAGAAACGCGACTTCGGGGAGATCGACGAGTGTCACGGAAAATAATCTGCAGCTGCCTGCCAACTCACAGTTGCCCACACGTTGCTCCACAGGTGGATGAGATGATATGAGCATATCACACAATTCCCGGTTGGCGTGAGAATTCTCCGTGCGGCGCACCAACCGAAAAAAGCGCTCCCTACGGCAAGGAGGAAAGCGTAGAGAGCGCCCAGTTTGTCTGATCTATGAATTGGACGAGCGGCGGGTCGAAAAAGTTCCCGCTTCGGTTCGAAATGGCCCTACTGTCCCCCGAAGAGGTCCTGTTTCGCAAGGCCAGGCGGGAGATCGAAGAGGCTCGCGGGCACCGCCTGGTGCTTGACGCTCTTCAGCGTGGTGACGCTCGTCCCGTCGGCGCCGGCTGACTTCTCCTCGACCGGAAAGGCTTCGTATCCGAGGAACTTCTTGATACCGGGCAGATCGAAGCTGCCTGCGTTGGTGTCGTTGCCGAGGTGCGCGTAGAACTTCGAGAGCTCGTTGAAGACGTGCATGTCGGCCGACGATAGGCCGAGCTCCGAGAGGCGGGCAACGCAGACCTGCGACTGCGATTCACCGTCCATCAGCACCTCGATGGGCGTGCACCGGTAGCCGCCGACGACCCTGTCGGGACCGAGCCTTCGAAACGAGTAGGTCGAGCCCTTCTGCATTTGATCGATCGCCTTCTGGAGCGCAGCCTTCTGATCAGCCGGGGCGTTTTCCATCTGCTGCTTCATCGCCTCGACCGCCTTGCCCACCATAGCATCGGTCTGCGCCTTGAGTCCCTTCATCGTCTCGGGCGTGAACTCGAGGTAGAGATGTTGATCGGTGTCGTACTGCCAGAGGATCTGTTTGTCGGCGAGAAAGATCATGCCGCCGCTGCCCTGCGTGAGGGCGAGACGGTTCGTGGTGAGGTACATGCGGGCGGTCTGCGGCGCCGAGCCGTTGCCCGCTGCGACGGATTCCTCGATGACGACATCGGCCCAGATCGGCATCGCCAGGGCAAGCACGAAGATCAAAACGACGAGCAGCAGCCTTTTTTTCATCTCGACTCCTCCGGCTCATCATGAGAACAGCTCATGAGTCTCATTCACGCGAGTATATCCTAACAGGGAGGAGAAAGCAAATTCTTGACAACCGGATGAATTCGGATGATAATAAGAACGATTCTTAAAATTGATAGTGCGGGAGCTCTGAGATCGAGAAGAACGGCAACTTCAAACGGAGCCGCCAACGCGAGCGAATCCTGGAGCTGCTGAGGAGCACAGGCAGTCACCCGACGGCCGATTGGCTCTACGATCGCTTGAAGGGTGAGTTTCGCCGCCTCAGCATGGGCACCGTCTACCGCAACCTGAACATCCTCGTCGAGCAGGGCGCCGTGAAGCGGATCGATTTCGCCAGCTCGTTCGCTCGCTTCGACGCCAACACGACTCCGCACTATCATTTCGTCTGCGAACGCTGCGGCGCTATCATCGATCTGCCGCTCGCGATCGATGATGCGCTGGACAGGCGAGTCAATGAGGAGACTTCGTTGAAGGTCTATCGTCACCGGATCCAGTTCTACGGGCTCTGTGAGCGCTGTCAGAGGAGCTGAAAGCGGCTCTTTTTTTCGGCATAAATTAATAATCGTTCCGAATATTATTTCTAAGGAGGCCATGCTATGGCACGAGTTGCACAGGAGATGGTGCAGAAGGCGGGAATCAACCTCGATCAACTGCTGGAGTTGCTCGTCAAGAACGCGTCTGCGGAGTTGACGACCTACTACTACTACACCATCCTCAGGGTCAATCTGATCGGGCTCGAGGGCGAGGGATTGAAGGAGATCGCCGAGGCGGCTCGAGTGGAGGACCGGAACCACTTCGAGGCGCTGGTTCCGCGAATCTACGAGCTCGGAGGGAAGCTGCCGGGGGACATGAAGGAGTTTCATGACGTTTCGGCCTGTCCTCCGGCATCCCTACCGAAAGATCCCACCAACGTGAAGGAGATCCTCAAGGTTCTCGTAGAGGCGGAGCGCTGTGCGGTAAGGGGATACACGCACCTCTGCAACATGACCGCGGGAAAGGACCACCGAACCTACGATCTTGTTCTCGCCATACTCAACGAGGAGATCGAGCACGAGTCCTGGTTCTCGGAGTTCTTGGGTGAAGGGCCGTCGGGCCACTTCATGAGGCGCGGTGAGAACTCGCCGTTCGTCTCGAAGTTCTTGCGATAGAGCGGCAGGACAGCGACGGAAAACGCGGATCTCAGGGCCTTCACGCTCGACGAGCTGGCAATGAATGACGGAAAAGCGGGAAGGCCCGCCTACATCGCCTACCAGGGGGCGGTGTACGATGTCTCAGAATGCTTCCTCTGGAAAAACGGGCGTCTCGTCGAATAGGGTATGCGTTCGGTTGACACCGACGCAGGTGCCCGGTAGCGTTCTGTGGGAGCTTTCAATGAAGTATGTCCATCTCGGTGCCTCGAATCTCGAGGTTTCACAGTTCTGCCTCGGTACGATGATGTTCGGAGGCAAGACAGAGAAACAAGAATCGATCAGGATCATCCAACGGGCGGTCGACGAGGGGATCAACTTCCTCGACACCGCCGACGTCTACAACGACGGGCGCTCGGAGGAGATAACCGGCGAAGCCGTCCGCGACCGGCGCGAGAAGGTCGTGCTCGCAACCAAGGTCGGGATGAAGATCGGCGATTGGCCGACCGATCGAGCGGTTTCGCGCTATCACATCATCCGGGGAGTGGAGGCGAGCCTAGAGCGTCTCGGGACCGATCGGATCGATGTGCTCTACATTCACTGGCCATTCGAACGGATGAACCTCGAGGAGGTCGCCCGCGCGCTCGAGGATCTCATCGTCTCCGGCAAGGTGCTCTATCCCGCCTGTTCGAACTTCCCCGCCTGGCTGATGACCCGTACGATGTGGGTCGAGGAGCTGCGTCGCTACGCTCCACTCGCGGCCGGACAGTACCCCTACAACCTGATCGAACGGGGGGTGGAGGTCGAGCTGCTGCCGGCGGCGAAGGCGCTCGGGGTCGGCATCACGGTCTATCGTCCGCTCGCGATCGGGGTGCTGGCAGGCAAGTACCTCGCCGGTGTTCCCGGTGACACCCGGGGGGAGAGCGACGAACGGGTGACCCGGTGGAACGGCAGGTACACCCGGGCGGTCGGTCGGCTTGCCGAGTTTGCCGAGAAACGGGGACACACACCGGCGGAGGTGTCGATCCGGTGGGTCTGCTCGCACCCGGCGGTGACCTCGGCGATCGTAGGAGTGAGCCGCATGGAACAACTCGAGGCGAATCTGAGGGCCTTCGAGTGGGAGCTCACCGAGACCGAGCGCAATCGTATTTCGGGCTACTTCAAGAGTGAGGTGTGGGAGGAACGCGGGGGCGCGTTCGTCGACTGGCGCCGCTCCTTCGACATCGTTCCATAGCTCGAGCTTGCCTCGGGAATCGGAAATCCGTACCTTCATTCTATTACACACTTACTCGAGGAACTAAGAATGTCTCATTACACTCAATCCAAAAAAACAGGCTCGATTCGAGCACTCACACTCATCATCCCCGCTGTTCTCCTCGCGGCCCTGCTGCTCGCCGGATGCGCAACTACGGCGCCAGGCGGCGGCACTTCAGGCTCGGCAAGGAACGCGGAGGTTCTTCGGACGACCCTTTCCAATGGGCTCAAGGTCGTCATCGTCCGTGACGCACTCGCGCCGGTCGTCACCCAACAGATCACCTATTTCGTGGGTTCCAATCAGTCGCCGCCCGGCTTTCCGGGGACCGCGCACGCACAGGAGCACATGATGTTCCGAGGGTCGCCCGGTATCAACGGGGATCAGATCTCCGAGATCTCCGCGCAGCTCGGCGGCAACATGGACGCCTTTACCACCGAGAACACCACCACCTACTACTTCACCGTTCCGGCCGACAACCTCGGCCTCACCCTTAAGCTCGGGGCCCTGCGGATGAGCGGTATCGACGACAAGGCGGCCGACTGGCAGAAGGAACGCGGAGCGATCGAGCAGGAGGTGGCGCGCGACAACTCCGATCCACTGTATGTCCTGCAGGCAAAGGCACAGAAGCATGTTTTCGCCGGTACGCCCTACGCCCACACCGGCCTCGGCACGAAGCCCTCCTTCGACAAGACGACCGCGAAGATGTTGAAAGATTTCTGGTCCACCTGGTACGCCCCGAACAACGCCCTGCTCGTCGTTGCAGGCGACGTCGAGCCGCATCAGGTGCTCGACAAGATAAAGAACCTCTACGGTAGGATTCCCAGCAAGAAGCTGCCCAAGAAGGCCAAGATCGAGCTCTCTCCGGTCAAGCCCGAGAGCTTCACCTCCAACACCGACCAGCCCTACGGGATGGTGGCCTACGTCTTCCGCATGCCCGGCTATCGCAGCCCGGGATATCCGACCGCCGAGCTTCTCTCGCGGATCCTCGACTCGCGCAGGGGAACGATTGCCGCGCTCACCTACGAGGGGAAGGCCCTCGGCTCGGGTTTCGATTACAACACGCTCGTAGACACCGGCTACGGCTACGCCTGGGCGGCTTTCCCGCCGGGCGGCGACGCCAATGCCATGGCGAAAGCGCTGAAGGCGGCCCTCGAGAAGGCGGTCTCCGGGATCCCTGCCGACCTGGTGGCGGCACAGAAGCGTAAGGCGATTCTCGAAAACGATCTGAACCGAAACTCGGTGGCCGGGCTCGCCCAGGCATGGACGGACGCCGTCGCCCTCGAGGGGATCTCCTCCCCGTCGCGCGACGCAGCCCGCCTGCAGCGCGTGAGTGCTCAGGCGGTCAACCGCGCGGCGCGCACCTACCTCGATTTCGGCCACGCGGTGACGCTCGAGCTCACCCCGAACGCCGGCGCCCACTCGCAGCAGGGAGGGCAGATCTTCGGCTCGCCCGAGTCCTTCGGCTCGACTCCTGCGAAGGCGGTGAAGCTTCCCGAATGGGCTGCGAGCGCGCTCGCGAAGCTCCCGACGCCGGAGCCGCATTTTCACCCGACGGTCACGATGCTTCCGAACGGCATCAAGCTGATCGTTCAGCCGATCGCTCACTCGAGCTCGGTGAGCCTCTTCGGTTCAGTCCACACGAACGAAAACCTCCAGGCGCCCTCCGGCGAGGAGGGAATTGGCTCGCTGTTGAGCTCACTTTACGAATGGGGCCCTCGAGGGATGACCCGCTCCCAGTTCGAGGCCAAGATGGACCAGATCGGCGCAGAGTACTCGGTGGGCGGCGGGTTTTCGCTCGAGGTTCTTCCCCCCTTCCTCGACAAGGGCGTGAAGCTTCTCTCCGAGGATCTGCTCGACCCGTCGCTGCCCAAGCGAGCGTTCGAGTCTCAGCAGCACATCTTCGCTCAGGAGCTCTCCGGTCGCCTGAAGAGCCCGGTCTTCAAGTTCAACCGCGCGATCCAGACCTCGCTTCTGCCGAAGGGTGACCCGGCGCTTCGCATCCCGACACCGAAAACTGTGCGCTCCCTCACCCCTGCCGAAATCCGCAGCTACGCCCGACAGGTGATGCGGCCGGACGAAACGACGATCGTCGTGATGGGCGATGTGAAGCCCGATGCGGTCGAGAAGCTGATCGAGCAGGATTTCGGAAGCTGGCAGGCCTCGGGTCCGAAGCCCGACCTGTTCTACAAGCCGGTTCCGGTGTCGCAGGGGACACAGGTCTTCGTTCCGGACAGCTTCCGGCAGCAGGACCGCGTCGTGCTTGCCGAGACGCTTGACTCGAGCTATCGCGATCCCGAACACTATGCGGTCAAGCTCGGCAACAGCTTCCTCGGGGGCGACCTCTTTGCGAGCCCCCTCTATCGGGAGATGCGGGTCAAGCGCGGTCTGGTCTACTCCGTCGGCTCTTCGGCGGATTTCGGCCACACACGGGCGAGCTTCAGCATCAGCTACGGCGCCTATCCGCAAAAGGTACGCGAGGCAAAGCAGATCGCGGTCGAACAGCTCACGGCGATGGCAGAGCGGCCCCTGACACCGGAGGAGCTCCATCTCGCGAAGGCGGCGGCCCTACGGCAGATAGAGCTCACGAATCGGAGCATCGGGGATGTGGCCGGCAACTGGCTCGCCTACAGCAGCGAGGGGCTCTCGCTCGATCGACTCTACATCGTGGCGCACCACTACGAGAGCCTCACGGCGGCCCAGGTGCAGGCGGGATTCAAGAAGTACATCGATCCATCCCGGCTTTCCACCTTCGTGCTGGGCAAGCCGGTCGGGGGAAACATCGGCGGCTGAGCGGAGCCGCCTGTGCGCACACGCCCGGGCGGGCAGCCGAGTGTAGCCTGAGAGGAGTACATCGGTGGAGATCACATCACAGTTGCGGGAGGACGAAGAGCGCACCTCCCTTCTCAAGCAGCCCTCCGCGGTCTGGGCGGTCGCCTTTGCCTGCGTGGTCGCCTTCATGGGGCTCGGCCTCGTCGACCCGATTCTCCCGGCCATCGCCGGGCAGCTTCACGCGACGCAGTCGCAGGTGGAGCTCCTGTTTACGAGCTACATGCTCGTCACCGGGGTGGCGATGCTGGTCTCCGGCTTCGCAGCGAGCCGCATCGGACCGAAGCGCACCCTGCTCACCGGTCTCGCGCTGATCGTCGTCTTTTCCTTCCTGGCCGGATCCTCGGGGGCGATCGGGCAGATCGTCGGCTTCCGCGCCGGTTGGGGGCTGGGCAACGCCCTCTTCATAGCAACGGCGCTCGCGGTTATCGTCGGGGTTTCGATGAGCGGAACCGAGGGGGCGGTTATCCTCTACGAGGCGGCGCTCGGTCTCGGCATCTCCGTGGGACCGCTCGTGGGCGGGGAGCTCGGCTCGATCAGCTGGCGAGGGCCCTTCTACGGAGTCGCTGTGCTGATGACGATCGCCTTCATCGCGGTCGCCGTCTTCCTCCGCGGTGTGCCGAAGCCCAAGCACCACAGCAGCCTGCTCGACCCGATTCGTGCGCTGAGCCACGGAGGGCTCCTCACGATGGGGCTCATGGCGCTCTGCTACAACTTCGGGTTCTTCACCCTGCTCGCCTACACCCCCTTCGTCCTCCATCTCGATGCCCACGGCCTCGGGTTCGTCTTCTTCGGATGGGGCGTGCTGCTTGCCCTCAGCTCGGTCTTCGTCGCCCCGCGGGTCCAGGAGCGCTTCGGAACGGTTCCGACGATCTTCGCGATGCTCATCGCCCTGGCGTTGGTGCTCCTCACGATCGCCCTCTTCACGAACCATCAGACTGTCGTCATCGTGGCAGTCATCGTCGCCGGTGCCTTCCTGGGCATCAACAACACCCTCGTCACGACCGTAGTCATGGAGGTCGCGCCGGTCGAGCGCTCGATCGCCTCGGCAGGCTACAGCTTCGTGCGCTTCGTCGGTGGAGCGATCGCGCCCTGGCTCGCGGGGGTGCTCGGTCAGGCGTTCAACCCCCATATTCCCTACTACCTCGGCACATTCGCGCTGCTCGTCGCGATGGCGGTTCTCGCCTCGGGCCGGCGCTTCCTGAAGAGCGTTTGAGGCACCGCCGTTCCGGCGGCTTCGCCGCCTCCGACAGCTCCGGCGGCGATTTGACGTTCGCGTTTCCGCAGACGTAGTATTTATCTAGGTAAAACTACGCCTAAGGAGCACGTCTATGTCAAAACTGTTCAGACGGTCAATCTTGGTCCTGGCGGTTCTCGTCGCAGCGGCCGCGGCTGCTTGGGGACAGGTGAAGGTCATGTCTTCGGGCGGAATGCAGTATCTCGTCAACTCTCAAGGGATGACGCTGTACTACTTCACGAAAGATGCGAGTGGAAGGAGCGTCTGCAGCGGCGGATGCGCCAAGTACTGGCCGCCCTTTCACGCTTCAAACATCCAGGTCTCGGGCGGGATACGCTCGTCCGACTTCGGATCGATCAGCCGCTCGGACGGCTCGATGCAGACGACCTACAACGGCTGGCCGCTGTACACCTTCGCGGGCGACAAGAAGGCCGGCGATATGAAGGGTCAGGGTTTCAGGGGGACCTGGTTCGTGGCCACCGTGCCCTTCTACACCGTGATGGACGCCAACACCCAAGCCGCAGGCGGCACCTATCTCGTCGATTCGAGCGGGCGAACCCTCTACTACTTCACCAAGGATTCAGCCGGAAAGAGCGTTTGTAGCGGGGGGTGCGCAAAGCTTTGGCCGCCCTTCGACGCCTCCACCATCGTCGTTCCGAGCAACCTAAAGAGGTCGGATTTCTCCACGATTGCGCGATCCGACGGCAGCAAGCAGGTGACCTACAAGGGCTATCCGCTCTACTACTTCGCTCACGATCAGAAGCGAGGAGAAGACAGCGGGAACGGTTTTCGCAACGTCTGGTACATCATCAACCCCGCGAAATTCGATCCGCCGGGCTCGGCGAGCTCCACCTCCTCGACGGCGGTGGCGAAGAGCTCTTCAGGCTCAGGCTGGTGAGGAATCGGGAAAGGAGAGCGGCGATCCGTTGATGAGGAGAACCGCTCTCCGCCAAGAGTCCCTCTCCTCGCCAACCTTCTCGTCGGTAAATCGATAGTCGAACTTGCGGCAGAGCTCCCGCAGCTCCTCTGCGAGGCTCGCGAGCCGCTGCCGTTCGACCTCGAGCACGATTCCTCGCGCGGCCTTTCTTCGGCAGCTCCCGAGGAACAGCTGAAGGTGAGGGAGGCAGACTCCTGCACTCGAACGGAAGGAACGTTCCATCTCCGAATCGCCGAGTGCGTCCGCGAATGCCTTCAGGTAGTGGGTTCGCGTTTCCCGTTGAATCCGGCAGGCGGGACAGCCGCTGTGTCGGATCCAGTCGGCGGGGATCTCTTCAGGAGGGTTTCTGTTGGCCCCCACGAGGCCGCCGAGCTTTCCTGATCGCCGCGGAGATTCGTCGATCCCGGCGAGGAGGCTCGAGAGATCCTCGATTTCATCCTGATAGAGAACGGCGGTGTCGAAGGCGCTGCGCAGCCCGACGAGGTAGTGTGCGTGGGCCGAGCAGTAGCCGTGGGCGCGGCGGAGGTGGGCGCGCACCTCGGGATCGGTAACCGACTCGTAGAGGACCGAGTCGAAGTAACGCTTCATCGCCCTCTCTTCGAGCGCGCACAACCCGCAGTGCTTGGCCTCCTCGAAGCTCTCGAGGAGGTGATGGAAGGTCATGTGATGCTCGGCGGCGTCGGAGCGTTTGCGAAATCTCATGCTGAGGGATTCGGAAGGTCGATTCGGTAGAGCACGACGTCGGGGAAGGTGTGGGTTTCGAAGGCTCGCCCCGGCTCGGCGAAAACGGTGTCGAGGAGCTGCTTGACCTGTCTCATGCTGACGCGGTGCTCGATCGGCGGACCCATTTCCTGAACCCGGAACGGCCATTCGAGAATCGCGATCCTGCGTCGTGCAACCCTTAGGGCCTCGGCCACGGCGTGCGCCGGCGAGTCGGTTTCGTGAAACACCAGTCCGAGGAATACCAGATCGAAGGACGCGTCCCCGAAGGGCAGCTCTTCGGCGGTGGCCACCCGAAGGTCGGCGTCCGGCACATGCTTGCGCGCCGCTTCGACCATCGCCTCGCTTGCATCTACTCCGGCAATCGTGAGGCCGCGGTGCGAGAAGGCCTCCGCGAACAGACCGGTTCCGGTACCGACGTCGAGGACGCTCGACACCCCTCCCGCGAGACAAATCTCGACGACGCGTTCCATCTCCAATCGCTTGATACGCTCCGGCGAGCGCAGCCGGTCGGCGTCGCCGGCAAAACGTTTTTCATGCATCAATCTCTTCCTTCTGATTTTCGTTTATGCTGGATATGAGTGTAACCGCGGTGATGGGGATGCTCAATCCTGTTGCTCCTCGTGTCGACCCTCTTTCGTCCGTTCAGCCGGAGCCACAGACGATACGAGACACCGTGCTGCTCGGCGGCCGTGAGGAGGCAGGTCAAAGGTCAAAGCAACACACCCACCCCGAAGAGTGCGGAGAAGAGCAGGCTGGTAAGCGTCAATCGTTTCAGAAACGGATCCAACTTTCGGTAATCGGCTGTCTTGAATATCGAAACCACGTCGCGAACGAAAAAAGGCAGCGAAAGCAGGAACAAGTAGCTCCACACTCGATGGACGCGGATCTGGAGGAACAACACCGCCGCGACGAACGCTCCGAGTATCAACAAAGCGTGGTAGACCCGAGCTCCGCCGTATCGGAGAAGCGCGGCCGTCGTAGTTTTCCCGGTTGCCAGATCACTATCCATGTCGCGCATGTTGTTCACGTTCAGCACACCGACACTCAAGAAGCCGACCGCGGCGGCTGGGAGCAGATCGTCCCAACGCCAGTGAAGCGTGTTAAGAAAACAGCTGCCGGCAACCCCGATTAGCCCGAAGAAGAGGAAGACAAAGAGGTCTCCCAGGCCCTTGTAGCCGTAGGGTGTGGATCCGTTCGAGTACAGGATCGCGGAGGCGACGGCGGCGACCCCCACGGCAAGGAACGTCAGGCTGAGTGGCCGCGGAGTGTCACCGAATGCAACGACCAAAAGAGCTATCCCCAGGAGAACCGAAAGCGCGGCAAAGACTATGACGGCCGACTTCATGTCGGCCGGACGAATAGCACGGCTCTGCACGGCTCTCCGGGGGCCAACGCGCTGCTCATTGTCCGACCCCTTCACCCCGTCACCGTAGTCGTTGGCGAGGTTGGAGAGAACCTGCAGGGATACACTGGTCAACAACGTGAGGACTATGACCGTCCATTCGCACCGTCCCTGCGCGGCGGCCAAACAGGAGCCCACGACCACACTCGACAGCGCAAGCGGAAGCGTCCGCGGGCGCATCGCGTCGAGCCAAGGAGTCAGCGGGCGCAGGCTCACTACCTGTCTTTGATTGTTCGCATGCATTTCTACCCTACCTATTCGAGCTCATCTCGACCTGTTCACCTGCATCGAGCTCCCGTGGCGCGAGGAATGATCGTGCAACCAACGGACGCGGCTGAGAGGCGCCTTCGATATGATCGCTTTGCTCAGATTTATCATACGAGCGAGATTGCCTGCGGTCAAGCTGAACGAAATCGCCGCGGATGCTCAATACCAGGACCGACGCCCGGTTTGATGCCCGATAGCGGTTGCCAGATGGGCATTGTTAGGATATATTGTCTTATAGAGTACTTTAAAAGTCCAAAAATTACAGAAATTAACACAAAAGAGTCTTATAACGACATGTAGGGTCGTTGGAGGTGACCTAAGACAATCCGAGTCACAAACCCTTTCTCTACAGCCGCAAGAAAGCGAGCGCCACGCTCCTGAGAGTGACACCCGTCCTTGCCGACAGGAGGCGTACCATGAACAGAATTATCGAAAAGGTTCAGCTTTCAAAAGAGATCTACAAGCTGAAGTTCCTCGCCCCGAGCATCGCCGAGGAGCGGCAAGCCGGGCAGTTTCTCATACTGCAGCTCGACACGGACTTCGGCGAGCGAATACCCCTAACCATCGCCGACGCCAATCGGCAGGAGGGCTCGGTCGCCGTAATCTTCCAGACGGTCGGGAACACGACCCATCGTCTCGCCGCACTGGAGGTCGGAGACACGATTGCCAATGTGCTCGGTCCTCTCGGAAAACCAACGCGTGTCGAGCGCTTCGGTTGGGTCCTCTGCGTCGGCGGCGGAATCGGGTCGGCCCCACTCTTTCCCATCGCTCAGGCAATGCAGAGAGCCGGGAACCTAATGAGCGTGATCATTGGAGCAAAGACCAAAGAGCTCTTGATTCTCGAGAAGGAGATGCGAGACCTCTCCGAAGACCTCGTGGTGTGCACCGACGACGGTTCTTATGGACGTAAGGCGCTGGTCACCGAGCCCCTCGGTGAACTGTGCAACCGAGATCCAAGACCGGATCTGATGGTGGCGATTGGACCACCGGTGATGATGAAGAACTGCTGCGAGACGACGCGTCCGTTCCGAATACCGACCGTAGTGTCGCTCAACACGATCATGGTCGACGGAACGGGCATGTGTGGGGGCTGTCGCGTTTCCGTCGGAGGGCGGACGAAATTCGTGTGCGTCGATGGGCCGGAGTTCGACGGGCACCACGTCGATTTCGACAATTTGATGCTCCGCCTCGGTGCCTACCGCAGTCACGAAGAGACTGCGCATCACAAGTGCCACCTCGATCTGCAGATTCAGGGGGCGACAAAATGAACAACATGAACCAGGTGGCACTCAACGAACGAGCCGAAACGCTGCTCAACGAGATTGAGGGGCGAGAGCTTCGGAAGAAAGAACGCCTCGCGATTCCCCTCCAGGAGATGCCATCGCAGGATCCGGACGAACGTTGCGACAACATGTATGAGGTTGCCCTCGGCTATTCCGAGGCTCAGGTGCGCGTCGAGGCCGCGCGTTGTCTACAGTGCACGAACGCCAGGTGCATAGAAGGATGTCCGGTCGTTATCGACATTCCACGCTTCATAGCGGCTGCCGCGCGCGGTGCGTATCAAGAAGCGCTCGACACAATCAACGAAGTGAGCTTGCTGCCCGCGATTTGCGGTCGCGTATGTCCACAGGAGAGCCAGTGCCAGGCGGAGTGTACGACGGGTCAGTCGCTCAAGGATATCGCGAAAGCGGTCTCCATCGGACGTATCGAGCGGTTTGTTGCCGATTGGGGACGAGCACACGGGGCACCGCGCGCACCTCGGGTCGCCTCGAGCACCGGCAAACGGGTTGCGATTGTCGGGAGTGGACCGGCGGGCATCACCGCTGCAGCGGACCTCCGCAGAGCCGGGCATGGAGTCACGATTTTCGAGGCTTTTCACAAAGCCGGAGGGGTGATGACCTATGGAATTCCCGAGTTTCGACTTCCGAAGGCAATCGTCGATGAGGAAATCGGGCAACTCCAAAGCATGGGAGTTCACATAGAGACGAACTTCCTCATCGGTCGCACGCGTACGCTGCGAGAGCTGCTCGATGAAGACCACTACGACGCGGTGTTCCTCGGAAGCGGGGCCGGCCTTCCGCGGTTCATGAACATACCTGGCGAGAATCTTGTTGGAGTCTTCTCGGCCAATGAATACCTCACACGGGCGAATCTCATGAAGGCGTACGATTCGGTTCACGCCGCGACTCCAATCTACCCATCCAGGAAGGTGGCGGTTATCGGCGGGGGAAACGTGGCGATAGATGCCGCTCGAATGGCAAGACGATTGGGTGCCGCGGAGGTAACGATCGTATATCGACGAACCGAAGAGCAGATGCCGGCCCGGGTCGAAGAGGTGACCCACGCCAAAGAGGAGGGAATTCACCTCTTTCTGCTGGCAAGCCCCATTCAGATTCTCGGCAACGACAAGGGACGGGTGTGCGGCATCATCGTGCAGCGTTATAGCCTCGGAGAACCGGATGATTCGGGCAGGCGCCGTCCGGTGGCGATAGAGGGAAGCAAGCTCGGGATGACATTCGACACCGTCATAATGGCCATCGGCAACGACTCCAATCCCCTATTGAGCCGCACGACTCCGGAGCTGGAGACGAACGAACGAGGGAACATCAAAACCGATGACACCGGCAAGACATCCATGGATCGCGTCTTCGCCGGAGGCGACATCGTTCTCGGATCGGCCACGGTCATCCTGGCCATGGGAGAGGGACGTCGGGCGGCGGCCGCGATCAATGCCATGCTCGCGGGCAAGGCAAGCACACAGCCGATGAGAATCGCTCATGTTTGAGTGTTTTTGTTGACATTGCAAAATGGCGTGGATACGATAATAACGAGGTAAACGGAGTATCCCGGAATGCGCCCCGGTCGATCCGAATGGGGATTCGTCGGGGAAGGGCGACGACGCTACAGGAAAGTCTCGAAGCAACGCGAGCAATTCCCTGGACAATACCTCCGTTCCTACTGTGCACGTCAGATGTTTGCACCTGACGTGTACAACGCTGGGCCACTCACGCAAAATGGAGAGCCGGTCCTCCGCAGGACGGACGTACTGCCCCACGCTCCCGAATGAGGGAGCATTTCAGTGCCGAAGCTTCCGGTTAGACTTCGCGAGCTAATCATACAATGCGATGAAGTTTACGGAGAAGCTGACATGGTAACAATCTACATCAACGACAAACCCTACGAGGTCGAGGAGAATCAGACCCTGCTGCAGGCAAGCCGATCGTCCGGCTTCCGCTTTCCCCGCCAATGCTGGGATCCGTCGAGAGAGGAGGAGGCCGCCTGCCGACAGTGCGGCGTGAGGGTCTTCGAGGACGCGAACGACACCGAAGGCCGGACGGTGCTGTCCTGCGTTACGCCCGTGACCGAAGGCGCTCGGTTTTCGATAGAAGAGATCGAGGCTGAGGTCTTTCCCTCGGCTCTTTCTGGTAAGCCGGTCACCGAGCTGCTTCGGCCGCTCACACGCTTCGTTCGACCGGAGGAAACCTCTCTCGGATTGAAGGAATACGAGAAGCAGGGTGGATACAGCGCCGTGAAGAAGGCCCTCAAGGAGCTCACATCCGGTGAGGTGACGAATCTTGTCAAGGATTCCACGCTCGCCGGCCGAGGCGGCGCGGGCTTCCCCACCGGGCTGAAATGGAGCTTCGTGCCGATGGGACTCGATGCACCGAGGCCCAAGTACTTCATCGTCAATGCGGACGAGATGGAACCGGGAGCGTTCAAGGATAGAATGCTTCTCGAAGGCGACCAGCATCAGCTTATCGAGGGAATCATTATCGGCGCGTACGCGATCGAGGCGGAGGTTGCCTACATCTTCCTGCGCGCTCACTACAGTCTTGCCGAGGAGCGCCTGCGACGGGCCATCGCCGAGGCGTACAGCGCAGGTTACCTCGGCAAGAATATCCTCGGCAGCGGCTACAACCTCGAGCTTCATCTACACCTCAGCGCCGGCCGGTATATCTGCGGTGAGGAGACCGCTCTTCTCAACAGCCTCGAGGGCGGGCGGGCGGTCCCGCGAGCGAAACCGCCCTTCCCGCAGCTTTCGGGTCTTTTCGGCAGGCCGACGGTGGTCAACAACGTCGAAACGGTGTGCAACATTCCGCACATCATCGACCATGGCGCGGAGTGGTACAAGAACCTGAGCAAGTCGAGTCACGGTGGAACGAAGATCTACGGGATGAGCGGCAAGGTTGCGCGTCCCGGATGGTGGGAGTTGCCTCTCGGCACGACACTCCGCGAGGTTCTCGAGGAGCACGCCGGCGGTATGCGGCCGGGGCACTCGTTCCGGGGAGTGCTTCCGGGCGGCGCTTCGACCGACTTTCTGGTGGCCGAGCACTTGGACGTCAAGCTCGACTTCGAATCTGTTCCGGCAGTAGGAAGTCGTCTCGGAACGGGCACGATGGTGGTTCTCGACGACAAGACCTGCCCGGTAGGCTTCGTCCTAAACCTCATGAAGTTCTTTGCCCATGAATCCTGTGGATGGTGCACCCCATGTCGCGAGGGGTTGCCGTGGCTCATGCGAGTCGTACGGGAAATCGAGGCGGGACGAGGTGAGATGAGTGATCTCGACGTTCTCGAGGACCAGACGAAGGCGCTTGGACCAGGCCATACCTTCTGCGCCCTTGCGCCGGGCGCGATGGAACCGCTTCAAAGTGCGTTGAAGTACTTTCGTGACGACTTTGTCAGTCACATACGACAAAAATCCTGCCCTTGGAAAAGCTGACCCCGGCGGGACAACCTATGAAACCGGCAACGGATTTGCTCTAAGAGCGAACAGACGAGGAAAGACTCAATGCTGACGAACGAGGAAAGACATGAGGTTGAAAAAGTCGTTGAGGAAAGTCTTCATTGGAAAGATTCATGCGTGGAGGCGCTAATGGTCGTTCAGAGACATCATGGCTGGGTGTCTGATGATCACTTGGCCGACGTCGCGGCGGTTCTCAAGATGACACCGGCCGAGCTCGACGGAATCGTGACGTTCTACAGTCGCATCTTCCGCAAGCCGGTAGGTCGGCACGTTATTTTGTTGTGCGACAGCGTGAGCTGTTGGATTACGGGACACGACCAGCTCCTCTCGCGCCTTCGGGAGCGTCTGCAAGTCGACCAGGGCGAAACGACGTCCGACGGTTCCTATACGCTGCTCCCGACAAGCTGCCTCGGCGCGTGCGACCACGCCCCTGCAATGCTGGTCGACGAACGGTTCTACGGCGATCTGGACCCCGACCGAATCGAACGGATTCTCGATTCACAGGAAGACGAGGAAAGCTGATGGAAAAACCGCTTACCGAGAACGTTCGTGCCGACGCGAAGCCGATCGACCTGAAATCGTATGAACGTGCCGGTGGGTATCGCGCATTGCGCAAGGCCCTCAGCGAAATGACACCCGCCGAGGTTACGCAAACCGTCAGGGACGCGAACCTCAACGGACGCGGAGGAGCCGGTTTCCCGGCGGGCCTCAAGTGGAGCTTCATGCCTCCGGTGTCCGAGTCTCCACCTCCGCGCTACATCGCGATCAATGGGGACGAGATGGAGCCGGGCAGCTTCAAGGATAGACTGCTTCTCGAACGCAATCCCCACATGGTCATAGAAGGAGCCCTGCTGGCGGCATACGCGGTCCAGGCGGATACCGGTTACATCTTCGTTCGGTGGGCCTACCATGAGGCGCATCGGGCCATAAAGACCGCACTCGCCGAATGCTACGAGGCGGGCTATCTCGGAGATCATGTCTGCGGCACGGATTTCGGCATGAACATGCACCTACACGTGAGCGCCGGGCGCTATGTTGCGGGGGAGGCGTCGGCGATGCTCAATGCCATTGAGGGCAAGCGTGCGGTGCCCCGTTTCCGACCTCCGCATATGGCAACTCTCGGTCTCTGGGGCAAGCCGACGGTCGTCAATAATGTCGAAACGATCGCCAACGTGCCTCACATCGTCGCGAACGGCCCTGAATGGTTTCGGGGCCTGAGTCGCATCCAGGAGGAGGGTGGTACCAAGCTCTTCGGGTTGAGCGGGAAGGTGAGCTCTCCCGGTTTGTGGGAGCTACCGATGGGCACGACCCTGCGAGAAATACTCGATGAACACGCCGGCGGTATGCGGGAGGGTTTGAGGTTCCGGGGCGCACTGCCCGGAGGGGCGTCGAGCGGCTTTCTTGGGGAAGAGAACCTCGACGTTCCGCTCGGATGGAGCACCGTGGCGAAGATCGGGACGCGCTTTGGCACGGGAAATATCATCGCCCTCGACGACCGGACCTGTCCGGTCGGGATGATATTGCACGTCGTCAGGTTCTTTGCCCGGGAATCCTGCGGGTGGTGCACTCCGTGCCGGGAGGGACTTCCCCTGGCCGTGAGGCTGCTCACCGCGATAGAGCGCGGGGAGGCAAATAGTGAGGATCTGGAGCAGCTGCACTGGAATGCTGAACGGATAGAGCCGAAGACCACGTTCTGCGAGCTGGCGCCGGGTGCCATGGAGTCCCTACGCACCGGATTGGCGATGTTCCGAGACGATTTCGAGCGCCACCTTACCCAACATCGGTGCCCCTGGAAGAAGCCGTAGCGAACGAATCGGCGTGGCGGTAGAGCGATTCCGTAAACGAGGGTCGTTGCTTGAGTCGGCACACGGGCGTATACTCGCCACACATGGTTGAGCTCATCCACACCTCAGACTGGCATCTCGGCAACCCCTTCAGCGCATTCGGCGGCTCACAGCGGGAGGCCCTTTCTGCGGCCCGCTTCGAGGCAATCGAGCGACTCTTCACCTACGCCCGGGAGCAGGGGGTCCGGCTCGTGCTCTGCGCCGGCGATCAGATCGACAACGGCGAGCTTCGCGACACGAAGGTGCTGCTGCGGGCTTTCGGAGTCATCTCCTCCTTTCCCGAGATCCAGGTCGTGATGATCGCCGGCAACCACGATCCGTACACGCCGAGCAGCGTCTACGCCCGGGTGGCGGCGGGCTCCTATCCGAAGAACCTCATGTTCGTCGAGCGACCGCAGGTTGTCGAGCTTCCCGACCACGGGGTGCGAATCCTGGCGGCACCACTCACAGAGCGCCACGGGAGGGTCAACCCGATCGTCGATCTCTGCGCGGGGCTCGGGACCGGCGATGGTGACCGCGGGGCGTCTGAGGGAGGGGAGGACACCGCGGTGATCATCGGGCTCGCGCACGGGAGCGCTGCAGTGAGCGAGCGCCTCGGGGGCGACAGCGACGCCTTCCCGATTCCCCCCCGGCTCGCAGTCGAGGCGGGTCTCGACTACCTTGCACTCGGCGACTGGCACTCCCACCTTTCACTCGGCGAGCGCACCTACTACCCGGGCACGCACGAGCCGCTGGCCTTTGGCGACGACGCGGGAAGCCTGCACGTCGGGATCGAAGAACGCGGGACGATACCGACGGTGAAGCGGATCGGGAGCCCCATCTACCGTTGGGAGGAGCTCAATCGCACCCTGCGCGATGAGAACCTCGAGGAAGCACTCGCGGAGCTCGGTCAGTCCGCCGACGGGGGGAGCTCGGTGATCCGTCTCGTCTACGACGGCTTTGTCAGTCTCGAGGGCTACAAACGCCTCGAGGAGCAGCTCACCATTACCGAGGGGATCGACTTCGCACGGTTCGTCGAACGAATGCCGGACATCCGCCCGAGCGCCGACGAGCTTCGTGCGATCGCCTCCGAAGGCTACATGAAGCAGGTGGTCGACAAGCTGCTGCTCCTCGCTGAAGACGGCGACAGGAAGGCGGACGAGGCGCTGCTGCGTGTCTACAGCTACTTCTCGGCCGCATCGAGCGGGCGAAAAGGCGGCGCGTCGAGCGCGAAGCGACAGGGGAAGTCACGATGAGGATCGAGTCGGTTGCTATCGAAAACTGGCGAAACATCCGCCGGCTCTCGCTGGACCTCGCCGCGCCCCTGACCATCCTCGTCGGTCCGAACGAAGCCGGCAAATCGAGCGTCCAGGAGGCTATCCGGCACGCATTCCTGGTCGAGGCATCCTCCGGGGCGAGCGAGCTCAAGGAGCTCGTCGCATGGGGAAGCTCGGCGAAGGCCCACGTCGAGCTCATCTTCACGAGCGGGGCAGGAGAGCGGATACGCATCGAGAAGAGCTTTCCGAAAGGAGAGGCGCGTCTCTACCTCGATTCGGCGGCAGGGGAGGCGCTGCTCGCGGAGGGACGTGCGGTCCAGGAGAAGATCTTCGAGCTCATCGGGATTCCGGCGGAGGCGGCCGACCTTCTCACCCTCCTCTGGATCGGACAGGGCGAGGGGCTCGAGCTCTTCGGGAAGAAGGGCGACGATAGCCCTCTCACCGGCGCGGCGCAGACCTTCGTCAAATCGATTATCAAGGAGAACCTCCTCTCAGGGAAGGTCGAGGAGCTCCTCAGAGAGCTCGAAGGGGAGTACGAGGAGATCTTTCAGAAGAGCGGCAGGCCGAAAAAGCACTCCCTCCTCGCCGGGCTCGAAGAGCGAGAGGCCGAGCTGGCTCGATCCCTCGCGTCGCTCGACGAGGAGATAGAGGCGGCGGGGGAGCGGGGGGAGGAGCTCGCGCAGCTCGACCGGGAGGCGGCCGCACTTGTCGGGAGCAGGGAAAGGGAGTCGAAGCTTCGCGCGCTCCTCGAGGCGAAGCACGAAGCGGAGAGGGAGATCGAGCCGAAGCGCTCTGCGTTCGCGAAGCTCGAAGAGGAGCACACCCGCCTCGTCGGCTCGGAGGAGCGCTCCCGGCGAGCGGCCGAGCAGCTTCCCGGACCGATGAGGAAGAAGCGGCAAGCGGTCGAGGAGTGGATCGGTGCGATCGAAGAGCGAAGGCAACAGGCCGAGGAGCTCGAGGAACGGCTCGACGCGATAAGAGGCAAGATCGAGGGCGCTCGCCTGCGCGACCGGAAGTCCCTCGAAGAGCTCGAAGAGCGTGGGGCGAAGCTCAGGGAGTCGCGGGTGCGGCTTGAGGCCTCGAAGCTCACTGTCGAGGTGAAATCACCCCCGGGAGGGGCGGCCGCACTTCGGATATCCCGCGACGAGGCACCCGAGGAGTCGGTTACGGTGGACGGTGCGGCCGAGTGGGCGGCGATGCGCTCGGTAAGGCTCTCCCTGGAGGACGGGCTCGAGATCGAGGCTTTCGGCCCGCTCTCGAGGGAGGCGTGGGAGGCACTTACCGGCGAGATTGCCGGGGAAGAGGAGCTCCTGCAGGGGCGCCTCGAGGAGCTCGAGTGCGAGGATATCGAGGACGCGAGGGAGGCGCTCGAGGCCTACGAGCATCTTGCCGAGGAGAAGCGGCGTCTGGAGACCGAGCGGGCCCTCCTCCTCGGTGGTGAGGGGTTCGAGCGGGAGCTCTCGGAGGCGAAGGGCGCCCGCGAGGAGGTCGCGCGGGAGGAGAAACGGCTGGCAGAGCTCGGCGTGAAGCTCGAGCCCGACACAGGATCAACGGATGGGAGCGGGGATGAGAAGGCGAGTGCGGCGGAACGGATCCGTCGCCTCTCGAACCTCATCTCGGTTGCGCTGCGCGATCTCGAGGAGAGCCGTCGGGAACACTCGGATATACTTGGGGCACGTTCCCGCGAGGAGCTCACGACAAGGTTCCTGTCGATGCGCGACGAGCTCGGGCACGAAGAGGCGAAGGTAGCCGAGATGGAGCCGAAGGACCGGCCGGCTGTGAGCCTCGCGGATCTCAAGGAGCAGCGGGATCGGATCGACCGGCTCAAAGAGGAGCTCGGCGCGAGGGAGCGTCGAAGGTCGGCCCTCATCGCACTTCAATCGCAGTCCGAGGGAGTGGTCGAGCGACGCGAATCAATCGAGGGTGAGCTCGAGACGGTGAGGCGCAATCTCGCCGACGAGCGTCAACGGGTAGGCGGGATCGAGCTTCTGATCAATTTGATGAAGGAGGAGAGGGCCTCTCTCGACCGGAACATCGTCGCACCGCTCCAAGAACGATTGAGCACGGCCTTCCGTGAGGTCGTCGGAGAGCGTTACGCGAGGATCGCCGTCACCGATCGTCTGAAGATCGGCGAGATCGAGGCGCCGGCACTCCGCGACCGGGTGGAGATCGTTCCGCGCATGCTCAGCTATGGGACTCGTGAGCAGCTCTCTTTCCTCTTTCGCCTGCTGCTCGCGCAGTATCTCTCGGGCAGCGAGCCGCAGGTCATGATGCTCGATGACACCTTCGTCAACACCGACGAGGTTCGACGGAAGCGGCTCTTCGAGATGATGGCGAACGAGGAGCACGGAGTCCAGTTCATCCTGTTCACCTGTCACCGCGATCACTACGAGCAATACCGAGAACACGAAGGGGTCTCGTTTGTCGACATGGTGGTCGATGCGACGTAGTCGATGGAACCTACGTCTCGTCCCGGAGCCCAGCCGCCGCACCGACGCCGCGTAAATGCCTTTGCCGCCCTCAGGCACCCCAACTACCGGCTCTGGTTCTGGGGGCAGATGGTCTCCCTGTTCGGGACCTGGATGCAGCAGACCGCACAGGGCTTTCTCATCTTCGAGCTGACCCATTCCGCTGCCTACCTCGGCTACGTCGGCTTCGCCTCGGGGGTTTCGATCTGGTTGTTGATGCTCTACGGAGGCGTCATCGCCGATCGCTTTCCGCGGCGAACCGTCCTGATCCTGACGCAGTCGACGATGATGCTGCTTGCCTTCCTTCTTGCGGCGCTGACCTTCCTCGGCGTCGTCCAGCCCTGGCATATCATAGCTCTCTCCTTCCTGCTCGGCGTTGCGAACGCCTTCGACGCCCCCGCCAGACAGGCGTTCGTGCTGGAGCTCGTCGACCGGGACGATCTTACGAACGCGATCGCTCTCAACTCGACGCTATTCAACACTGCCACCGCGCTCGGCCCGGCCGCGAGCGGATTGGCGTACGCCTTCTTCGGTCCGAGCTGGTGCTTCACGATCAACGGAATCACCTTCCTTGCCGTCATCGTCGCCCTTCTCCTGATGCGGTTGAAGCCGCAGCCGAGAGCGGCCCGCAAGCTTTCGGCGGTCGGCTCGGTGTTCGAAGGCATTCGTTACGTTCGTTCTCATTCTGCGATACTCTGGATCATTGTCATCGTGGGCATAACTGCCACCTTCGGGGTTTCCTATGCGACACTCTTTCCGGTATGGGCCGTGCGGGTGCTCGGAGGCGACGCGACGACGAACGGGCTCCTGCAGTCCGGCCGGGGAGTCGGCGCATTGATCGGGGCGCTCTTCATCGCCTCGCTCGGACGGTTTCAGTTCAAAGGGAGGCTGCTGTCGATCGGCACCCTCGCATTTCCGCTCAGCCTCCTCGCTTTTTCGTTCCTGAGAGGCCTGGCTCCGGCGCTCGTGGTTCTGGTCGTCGCCGGAGCGGCGCAGATTCTCGTTCTCAACCTCGCAAACGCGCTCGTGCAAACGCAGACCGCGGACGAGGTTCGCGGGCGGGTGATGAGTCTCTACTCTCTGACCTTCTTCGGGTTCATGCCGATCGGCGCCCTGATCGCGGGCACGCTCGCTTCGGGGCTGTCGGCCCCGCGTGCCCTCGAGATCAGCGCGGGGGTCTGCCTGCTCGCCGCCGTCACGATTCGGTTTCTCGCTCCCAAGATCCGCGCTCTCGCTTAGCCCGGCTTGCGCCGCAGGGAGTGTCAGCCCTCGACGAGGGACTCGCTTCCGATCTCGGAGGTGCTGCTGCAGCCCGCGAGCGCCATCGTGAGCTCGAGCTCCGCGAGGAGGTTCTCGACCACCTCGCGTACTCCCCGCTCTCCTGCGAGGGCCAGGCCGTAGGCGTATGGCCTGCCGACGCAGACCGCCTTCGCCCCGAGCGCGAGCGCTTTGAAGATGTCGGCACCACCGCGTATCCCGCTGTCGAAAAGAACCGGCAACCGCTGCCCGACGGCTCGGGCGACGGCAGGGAGGGCGTCGATCGCGGCAACCTCGCCGTCGATCTGTCTTCCTCCGTGGTTCGAGACGACGATCCCGTCCACCCCGCGGCGGACGGCCTCCTCGGCGTCCGCGACGCTCAGAATCCCCTTGAGCAGGATCGGAAGCCGGGTGTAGCCCCGAAGGGCCTCGACGTCCTCCCAGGTAAGCGACGGCCGCGAATAGCTGTCGATGAAGGTCTGCACCGCCCGCCGCGGGAGCGGCGAGAGGAGGTTCTTCGGCCACGGGCCGGGATAGGCGCGGGCGAGCGTAAAGAGGAGGCGGAGCGCCGGAATCAGACGAGGCGTCCGCTGCGGGATGGCCGAGCGTCCGTCACTCTCGATACCGGTCTCTCCCGTCCCTTCGGCGAGCAATCGGGTGAAAACCGGGTCGGAGGTATACTGCGCGATCCCCTTTCCCTCGAGGAAGGGAAGGTAGGCGAGATCGAGGTCGCCGGCCCGGTACCCGAGCATAGTCGTGTCGACGGTGACGACGATCGCCTCACATCCCGCGCGCTCGGCCCGTTCGACGAGGCTCCGCACGAGCTCGTCGGACTTGCTGTAGTAGAGCTGAAACCAATGAGGCGCGTTTCCCATCGCGGCAGCCGTCTGTTCCATCGGGACGGAGGCCTGGTTCGAGAAGATGAAGGGGAGACCGAGCTCTGCAGCCGCTCGCCCGACGGCAAGGTCGGCCTCCCGGCGGGCAAGCTCGAGCACGCCGATGGGGGCGAG
>CAZDMH010000005.1:134187-154458 GCA_964506755.1 uncultured Spirochaetales bacterium | reverse complement strand
GGGCGAGAGGTAGGCCGTGCGCATTCGGCCCACGGCGTCCGGTTTCATGTCCGCTGCCTACCGCTCGACGAAGGGCAGACGGTCGGCGAGCTTCTTCATTTTGGGTTGAATGACCAGCCGGCAGTAGGCGGCCTCCGGATGTTTTGCGAAGTAGTCCTGGTGATAGTCCTCAGCCGGGTAGAACTCCACGAGCTCCGCGATCTCGGTTACGACTTTTCCCGAAAAGCCGCCGGAGGCCCCGGCCCGCTCACGCGAAGCCTCCGCGACTGAGCGCTGCTTCTCGTCGAACCAGAGGATTATCGAGCGATATTGAGTCCCTGTGTCCGGTCCCTGGCGATTGAGGGTCGTCGGATCGTGGGACTTCCAGAAGTATTCGAGAATCGTGTCGTAGTCGAGGCGAGAGGGATCGTATTCAACCAGAACGACCTCGGCGTGCCCGGTTCTCCCTGTGCACACCTCCTCGTAGGAGGGATTGGGGACTGTGCCGCCGGCGTAGCCCGAGACCACCGACTTGATACCGGGGAGCTTCAGGTAGACGGCCTCCATGCACCAGAAGCAACCGCCGCCGAGAACCGCGAAGGCAGAGTCTTGCGTATTCTTGGGTACCATACCATCCTCCGTGCGGCCAGGATAGCAGAATCCATTCCACCATAATAGACCGGAGGGTCCGATTGCGCTATCTTTGAGGTGTGAACGTGAACCCTCTGACGGCCTACCTCGACGAGCTGCCGGTTCCGGTTTACCTCGCAGGCAGCTCCGCCCTCGACGCATACTACGGCGACCCTTCTTCCGAGCGTCTCATTGTCGCCGTCGAGGGCAACCTGATCGAGCTGGCAAAGGTCTTCGACGACCTCGAGTACCCGGGGATCGAGTCATTCGACGCGCGTCTTTCGCTCGAGGAGGGCGAGATCTACTTCAGCTGCCACGATCCCGGGACGCGGCCTCCTGCGCAGTATTTCGCGGCTCTCAACCTTCTCTACGACTACCGTAACCGGAAGTTTCTCGACCCCTATTCCGTCTACTACGACCTGCGATCGGGCGAGCTGCGTCCCCTCTCGTCGGAGACCGGCGTGGCGCAGTCGAGCGATTGGCAGCAGATCATAGACGCGGCCATCCTGATGGCTCGCTATAACTTCGAACCGGGAGAGATCGAGCTCGCGCGGCCGCCGCGGGCGGTCGAGATGAGCGCCGAGGGGCAGCGGCTGCTCCTCGAGCTTCTGCTTACCGGCAAGTACAGCAAGCAGGGTCTGGAGTTCCTGGAGAAATGGGGCTTTGTCGAACAACACTGGCCGGAGCTTCACCATCTCAACGGCACCAACCACAGCAAGGCGCACCATCCGGAGGGCAACGTCTGGGAGCACACACTGGAGACCTTCTCCTACCGCAAGACCCAGGATCTCTCCCTCTCGCTCGGCCTCCTCTTTCACGATTCGGGGAAGCCCTTTGCGCGCCGTCGCGAGAACCGGATGTTCGACGGTCACGCGGAGATCGGAACCGGGATCGCGCGGAAGTTTCTGCGGCGTCTCGGCTTCCCGGAGTCGATCATCACGGATGTCTCGTTCCTGATTCGGCAGCACATGCTGCCGCCCTACATTGCGAAGCTCGCGACCTACCGCACCGAGGGTGTCATGTCGAACCCGCTCTTCCCGCTGCTGCTGGAGCTTTACCGCTGCGACGTCTCCGCCACCTACCGGGGGCCGGACGGCTACTACGAGGCGTGCAAGGTCTATCGACGATTTCTCAAGAATCAGAAGAATCCCTTTCGCAGTGCCGACGGCAAGAAGCTGAACGGCAAGAAGCTCCTCCGGCTCTACGTAGAGTAGGGCATTCGCGAACGTCTCAGTTGCGCCGCCGGTCGACCGCCTCCTCCCGTGGGCCGACTACGCCCACTTGCCGACGACGCCTTCCGACCGACGTCGTGCACCAACCGACGACGCACCCTCAACGACGGCCCCGATGGCAGGACGTGGGGCGTCAACCGTAGCGATCGAGCAGAAAGGTCGAGAGTGCCGCCAGGGTGTTCGCGACGGGGATCGAGTGCTTGGGAAGCTCGAGGAGCCGTGACAGGGCAGGAGGAAGCTCCGGGCGGACGCCGATCGTCCGCTCGACGACCTCGACGAACTTTCCCGGATGGGCGGTGGCCAAGGAGATGATTCGAGCGCCGCGGTGGGCCGCAAGGAAGCGTTCCGACGCGAGGTAGCCGACTGCCGTGTGGGGATCGAGAATTGCACCGGTTTTCTCGTATACCCTCCGGATTGTCTCGAGGGTCTGCTCGTCGCTGACGACCTCCTCCGAGATCACCGAGCTCATCTTCCGCCAATCTCGGTCGAAGATCGCCTCGAGTCGCTCGAAGTTGCTCGGGTTGCCCACATCCATCGCGTTTGAGTAGGTGGCGACCGAGGGGCGAGGCGAGAAGAGCCCGGATTTCAAGTACTCGGGCACGACGTCGTTCCGGTTGGTAGCCGCGATGAAGCCGTCGACCGGCAGACCCCACTTCCACGCGAGAACGCCCGCGGTGAGATTTCCGAAGTTGCCGCTCGGAACGCAGAAGTAGAGCCGATCGGGCGCCGCCGCACGCTCCCCGCTCCGGGCACGAACCTGGGCCCACGCCCACACGTAGTAGAAGGACTGTGGCAAGAGCCGGCCGAGATTGATGCTGTTCGCCGAGGAGAGCGTGATGCGGGAGGTGAGCTCCGGGTCGACGAAGGCCTCTTTGACCATGCGCTGGCAGTCGTCGAACGATCCGTCTACCTCGAGCGCGACGATGTTGTCGCCGAGGGTGGTGAGCTGTTTTTCCTGCAGAGGGCTCACCCGTCCCGCCGGATAGAGCACCACGACATCGATGTTTTCCTTGCGATGGAAGGCCTGAGCGACCGCGCTCCCGGTATCGCCCGAGGTTGCGGTGAGAATGACTGCGCGCTCGTTTCGAGCATGGAGAAACCGCTCCATGACGGTCGCGAGGAACGAGGCGCCGAAGTCCTTGAAGGCGCAGGAGGGGCCGTGGAAGAGCTCGAGAATGGAAATCTCCCCGTCAGGACTCTTCACGGGCTCGGTCAGTGCGGGTGCGAACTCGAAGGCTTGGCGGGCGAGCTCTTCAGGCTGGGGCAGCTCCGGGAAGAGCGCCTCGATCAAGCGCGCGGCGGTCTCGTCGAAGGCGGCCGGTTCGAGTTGCTCGAAGAGAGGACGCAGGTCGGGATGACTCTTCGGATGGTAGAGCCCGCCGTCGGGTGCGAGCCCTCGGAAGACCGCCTCCTCGAAGCCGACATCGAGGGAAGGATTGCGGGTGCTCGCGAACCTCACGCCTTCTCCTCGAGGAATGCCCGATGGACGGTGTTGAGGGCCCGGCGGCTCTCGGATTTCGCGACGACGAAGGAAATGTTGCGCTCCGAGGAACCCTGAGCGATTGCCAGCACGTTGATTCTCTCATTCCCGAGAGCGCTGAAGAGCCGCCCGGAGATTCCGGGGGTTCCCCTCATGTTCTCGCCGATGATGGCGATGATCTCGAGGTTGCGAATGAGCTGAAAACGTTCGACCGCGCCGCTTTCGAGCTCTCTGGCGAGCTCTCGCTCAAGGGAGGCGACCGCCGCGTCAGCCTCTCTTTCGCGGCAGACGAGGCAAATGCTATGCTCCGAGGAGGCCTGCGAGATCATGATCACGTTCACATCGGCATCCGCGAGGGCGCGGAATACGCGGGAGGCGACGCCCCTCACTCCGATCATCCCGCTTCCCTCCACGTTGATGAGGGCAACATCCTCGATCGAGGCGATGCCGGTGATTGTCTTCCCCTGAGACGAGGTTCGCGAGATGAGGCTTCCCGGCGCCTCGGGCCGCAGAGTGTTCTTGATGAGTATCGGGATGTTGGCCCGCACCGCAGGAATCATCGTGCTCGGGTGGATTACCCGCGCGCCGAAGTAGGAGAGCTCCATCGCCTCCTGAAAGCTCATCTCCGGCACCACGAATGCGCTCTCGACGTAGCGTGGGTCGGCGCTCAGGACCCCGTCGACGTCGGTCCAGATCTCGATGACTCTCGCCTCCAGGGCGGCACCGAGTATCGAGGCGGTGAAATCGGAGCCGTTGCGCCCGAGGGTGGTGGTGGAGCCGTCGCGCGAGCACGCGATGAATCCGGTGACGATTGGGATCCCCTCGACCCCCGGAAGCACGGCGCGGGTGCGCTCGTTCGTCGTCGAATAGTCGACCTCGGCTCGGCCGTGGGCTCCGTCGGTCGCGATCAGGGTGCGTGCGTCGACGAACTGGGCCGGCTCCCCGAGGAACTGGATGTAGTCGGCAACGAGGGTGCAGTTCAGCCGCTCGCCAAAGCTCATCACCAGGTCCATCGTCCGCGGGGAGCACTCACGTACGAGGGAAACCCCGTGCAAGATCTCTTCGAGCTCCTCGAGGAGCTCGCGAAGCTTCGGTCTCACGCTCTCGGCGCTTACAGCGGCCGCCGAGGTTTTCCCGGTAGCGAAGAGCTCCTGGAGGGCGCTCTCCTGCCTATCGGCGATTTCCGAGAGCGTGCTGCGGTAGGAGTCGTCGCCATTCTGCGCCTGATTCGCGGCCCCGATGAGCGCGTCCGTGACTCCGCGCATGGCGGAGAGGACGACGACGACCTGCTCTTTGCGGGCATGATCGATGATGATCCCTACGGTGTTTCCGATGCGTTCGGCGTCGAGGACGGAGGTGCCCCCGAACTTCATGATCTTCATGTGCAGATGTTATATTGGATTCACCCGGAATTTTCTACCGTCCCGGAGGAGAGGCGAGGGCGCGGACTGGCAGAAGGCCTACCGTCGGCCAAAATAAAGTTGTGGAAGTTTGACTGCGGAATTGATAAGATAGAACACCCTATGAGTCGGAATGTGAAGCACGTCTGCCGCGCCGGAAGAGCCGGGCTCCTCATCATGTCGATGTGGCTCATCGTCTCCTGCGCGACACTCACACCGACGCCGAATCCCCAGAATATTGCCCGAGGAAGCGAAGCGCCCGCACAGTCCACTCCGACAGCCTCCCAGACGAGCGGCGGGAGCAGTGGCTCCTCCCTTTCGACACCGGAGCCGGCGGCGCGCAGCACCGCTCAGTCGCCGCCGCCCGAGTCCTCCGGTGGCTCAAACTCGAGCAGACAGACGGAATCGACCGGCGCCGGCCAATCGCCCGGCGGTCGGCAATCCGCGCCGCCGGCCGGAAGCGGCTCGACCTCCTCGACCCCACCGGCTCCGCCGAACCCGCAGCTCACTCCCGCGCAAATCGGTCGCGGTATCCTCTCGTTCGGAGCAGAGGGCTTCCGGCCGGTCGAGAACGGCCCGCGCCCGGTTCACCTCAGCCGGAGACTCTCGGCCTCCGGCGCGGCCGAGATCTTCGCCGTCTTTGCGGGGGTCGACACCTCGGCGGAGGCACAGATCTCGACGCTATCGGACTTCTCCCGGCTGTTCAAGCAGGAGCTGAAGCCCGTCGCGTTCTCTCTCGTTCAATTTCGCGAAAGCGGCGGGGGGCTCCACGAAGTACGGCAATTCTCGCTCGGCAAGTACCTCGTCTTCGAGTCTCTGAAGATCGTACCGATCAGGAAGGGGGCGGACCTGCCGTTTGCGGTGGCGGCGACCTTCCAGACGCAGGAGGGCTCCACCGACGAGTGGGTTACTTTCTCCGATGAGGGAACCTCGCAGATCACCCTGCAGCAAACCCTCTCGCGGAGCCTCATCATCGAAGATATCGACAACGACGGCTACATCGATATCATCATCCGCGAGCGCGGAATCGAAGAGGGCACCGGTTACGAGACCTTTCTCACCTGGTATAAGTGGAACGGCCGTTCGTTCAAGGAATACAAGACGACCAACATCGTCCGCAACCTTAGGGATTTTCTCGGCAAGGCGGCGACGTTGCTGTCCCAAGACGATCTCGAGCAGTTCTACAGCACTTCACTTCCGAGCGCAGAGCTCGAAAGGGACCGCAAGGCGGGTCTATCGAACGCCGCTATCTTCTCACAGGTCTTTCATCTCGTCCCCTCCTCCCCTGACAACCCGAACGACCCTATCGGTTCCTTGAGCGCGATCACGCAGGTGATCTTTCCGAACATCTTCGAGAACCCCTTCACCGAGCAAGACCGTCACGGGTACGGCTTCCCAATGACGGTGCGCTTCGTCACCTCCGACCAGTCGAGCCACTTCTATGCCGCCAAGATCTATATGCATAAAAATCCGTTCGTCACTCCGCAGTTCGACTTCGCCGTTTCCCCGGCGAAAGAACCCGAATAACGGCACCGCTCGCGCTTCCGCCGGAATGCGCTTCGATTGACAGAGCCTCCTCTACGGGTTACGGTGCCGTATGAGCAGCTATCTCGTCGACGGCAGCTATCCCTTGAGCGGTGCAATCACAGCGAGCGGCAACAAGAATGCCGCTCTCCCCTGTATCGCTGCGACTCTGCTCACCGACGAAGAGATCGTCCTCTCCAATCTCCCTGATATCGAGGACGTGGCCGTCATGTTCGGGGTGCTCGAGGCGCTCGGGGCGAGCGTCGAGCAGACCTCGCCCGGGGTCTACCGGGTGAAGGCGACCGACGTGAAGTCCTCGGACGTTCCCCCCGAGTACGCGAAGAAGATCCGCGCCTCGATTCTCTTCGCCGGTCCGCTGCTCGCCCGCACCGGCAGGGCGACGCTGCCCCCTCCCGGCGGCGACGTCATCGGGAGGCGCCGGCTCGACACTCACTTCCTTGCCTTCTCTTCGCTCGGCGCTCGGGTGGAGGTCGACGGGCTGTTTCTGCTCACCGCGAACAAGCTCGTCGGGGTAGATCTCTTTCTCGACGAAGCATCGGTTACCGCGACCGAAAACGCAATCATGGCTGCGGTTCTCGCCGAAGGCGACACGCGGATACAGAACGCAGCCTCGGAGCCGCACGTTCAAGACCTCTGCAACATGCTCAATCAGATGGGCGCACGAATCGCCGGCATCGGGTCGAACATCCTGACGATTACCGGCGTCGATAAGCTGCACGGCACGGAGTTCCGCATCGGCTCCGACTTCATGGAGGTGGGATCGTTCATCGGGCTCGCCGCCGTTACGCGAGGCGAGCTCGTCATCGAGGACGCCGGCCCGCAGTACCTCATGATGACGAAGATCGCCTTCGCGAAGCTCGGCATACACTGGGAGACCGACGGCGACACAATCCGGGTGAAACCCGGTCAATCACTGAAGGTGGTGCCCGACATCGGGGGGACGATCCCCGAGATTGCCGACTCCCCGTGGCCCGGATTTCCGCCGGACCTGACGAGCATCATTACCGTCGTTGCAACTCAGGTCGAAGGGACGGTTCTCATCCACGAGAAGATGTTCGAATCGAGGATGTTCTTCGTCGATAAGCTCATCGGGATGGGTGCACGGATCATCCTCTGTGATCCGCACCGGGCGGTGGTCAGCGGACCGGCGCGGCTGAAAGCCTCCGAGCTCGTGTCGCCGGACGTTCGAGCCGGCATGGCGCTCGTCATCGCAGCGCTCTGTGCCGAAGGGAAGAGCCGTATCGACAACGTCTACCAAATCGAACGGGGATACGAGCGGCTCATTCCGAGGCTCCGGAAGCTCGGCGCTCGCATCGAGCGGGTGGACGACGGGGTCAGTGCTCGGTCGAGCGCCCCGCAAGATAGGAAAGCGAAAGAATCACCAGCACGAACTGCACCACGAGCAGACTGATCAATGCGGGCCAAAATCCGGCCACCGTCATGATGAAGGCGAACAGCACCTTGCCTGAGAACAGATAGAAGGTCTCGAAAAGATAGATTGCATAGGGCAGCAGCGGCAGCAGGATGAACACGATGAACGATGGCCGCTTGCGTTTGATGCGCAGCGACCAGCCCATGCCGATCGAGAAAATCGAGAAGACGAGGAATCCGAACGGTATCATGACGCGTCGCAGAAACTCGATACGCAGCGGCGCCGTCAGGTAGCCGTACCGGGGCAGCGACGCTGCCAACGACCACAGCCTCGGCATCCCGTCTTGAGTCGGGGAGTCGCTGAACGAACCGATGGCTCGCAGGGTCCGGACGTCGGCCGAGACCGGAAGCTCGTAGTGTTCCATGTCTGGAAAGTCCCCGGCGACAACGGTCGGCAGGTAGCTGACCGCCTTATCCCTCGCGACGCAGTACATGCTCAGCTTGTCTCCCATCAGCTTTCCGTAAGGCGCGGTGATGTGGTAGACGAGCGTCCCCGAGGGCGAGAACTCGGCCGCTTCGACCCCCTCGACGTAGGTACCGCTCATCAGAGTGATCATCTTACGAAATAGGACGAGCACGGTGCCGTTTTGCCCCCTCTGATTTACGAACAGGACATTCTGGGTGCCGGGATAGGGGGCGGCCGTGTCGATCTCGTCCTTGAAGAAGGCGTAATTCGCGAGCTGATCGGTTGCACGATTGAGGTAGGTGACAACATCGGGGTCCTTCGGGTGGCTCTTCTTCAGACTCTGAAAGAGGTAGAAAGCCCTCAGCGCGTTGCCGTTGTCGAGATCCGATCTTCCTTGGGATTTGAGCTGATAGTAGTACTTCTGCTCACGCTCTGAAGGGCTCGTCGTGATGCGCGAGAGATCCCTGAGGCTCTGCCTGGAGATCCGGCTTGCCTCCGCGCTTCGAGGAGCGACGCTCAGGGCGAGCGTGGCATAGTAATGAGCGGACGCGTAGTCGGTCCTCTGGAGATACGATTGGGCGATCTTCACGAGTCCCTCGGCGCTTCTATTCACGTACTGCGGCTGCTCCGGCGCTGACGGGCCGCCGCCTGCTCGAGAAACCTGGCTCCGCGCCTTCGCCGCATCGAGCTTTGCCTGATCGAGCTCCCGCTGGGCTCTCTGATCTCCGGGATTGATTTTCAGGTAGAGATTCAGATAGTACTCCGCGTTCTCGTACTTTGTCTCATGTTGCGCGGATTGATAGTTGGCGTAGAACAGGCCCGCGAGCTTCGTCTGATCGAGCATGTTGTTCTGCCTGCTGTAAAGCCAGGGGCGGACCCCTTCGGCCAGTGCGGTGAACAGGAGCGTAAAGACGAGCAGCGTCACCAAGACGCTGTTGACGAGTCGATAGAACGGCTCGTAGGCGTCGCCGCTTCGGTTCATGTGCTCCATCGGATCGAACAGCGAGTAGTATACGAGCAGTGCGGTCGCCTGCAGAGGGATGAGCGTTTCGATGAAGTAGATCAGGCTCTGGTTCCAGACCCAGCGCCACAGAAAGACCGAGAGCACCAGCTTCGGCTGAAACGTCAAGATCGAATAGATCAGATAGACCAGAATCGCCACGAGAAAGCAGAGTAGGCTGACGCCAATTACCCGTCGTGAGTTACCTGTCATCCCCGTCTAGTCCCGCGCCGGTGGCCGTATGAAGAAGATGGTCCACAGGATGAAGATGACACCGAGCGCGGCGAGCCCGATCGCCGGCGCGACAGGCATAAAGCGCTTCGGGACCACGAGTGCGAAGGCGTCCGTGGCGACGGTGTTCGTAAACAGCGTGAAAAGCCAGAAAAGCCCGCGGAAGGAGATCGCCACGAGGACGACGTTCATCAAGGGCCAGCGCGTGATCCAGGCAAGCCCCATACAGGCGACGGAGAACAGCGCCATCCCCCCGAGGGCGATCAGGAAATCTACACGGGAACGGCCTCGGGCCGTCTCGAGGAACGAGCTCATGCTCGTCATGTCTCCGAACAGAGATGCGAGAAAGTTGCGGGGCGCGAGCTCCGGTGCAAAGTTGGGATTGACCGGGTGGATGGGCACCGTCTTTTTCCCGTCTGCAAACACCGCGTTGCCCGTCTTCGGGTCGAAAACCCCCTCCCGCTCGGCCGTGAACGCGGGACGGGAGCTTGGATCGACGATGAAGGTCGGGCCGAGGCTGTCTCCGGTCACCGTCCCGGGGTAGATGGTGGCCTTCTCGATGAGATTGAAGTGCCCTGCCACCAGCGGATTGTAGGCGCGAGTCTCCTCGACGGGCGAGGTACCGGGCGGCGCGTCGCCTGTGCCGGGCAGAAACCGTGCGGCCCCGATGAGGCCGAAATAGAAGACAGCCGCCACGGAGGCGAGCGCAAAAAGGTAGGAGAAGAACGGGACGCCGGGCTTCCTCGCTACCCGCATGATGACTACAAAGAGGGCGACGAAGGTCGACGGCACAAAGACGGCGCGCATGGCGCCGGGAGCTGCTCCCAGGGCCCACTGTACGCTCGGCGGGTTGGAAGGTACGTACTGAGTGACCCAGAGATACATCAGGTAACCGAGCGAGAAGAGAGCGAAACAGAGGATTAGGAGCAATAGAAAGACCACAGGCAGCAACAGTGAATCCTTCATGAGCAGGATGCTACCACGGGGAGGGGAGTATTGCAACAAAACCGATGGGCCGCACGGTGGCCTTCCCGCTGTCACTGTCGACGGCAAAGCCACAAGTTATCCACAAGCTTTTCAGCCGACTGTGGCCTCCGAGCCGCTTCTGCGGTATCTCGGTTCACTGCTCAAAATCCGTGCCAACCAAGCGGGAGTGTCAAAATTAATCCCTATCTACTTTCAGTGTAAGTAAATAGCCCCAATATCTTAACGGAGGTGTATGTGTTCAATGGATGGAGTGGTTCAATCTGACCCATGGAAAGTCCGCAAAGAGCACTCTCTCCCAGGTTATCCACAGGATGCTAACACAAGATTCGTGTTCCCGTTCGACGGGAGCCGCAGGCGGGGATGAAGTAGCCGAGCCCCCGGGCGGAACGGATGAGCGAGCCGGTGGCTTCGGGCCCCGCGATAGCTTTGAGCTTCCTGCGCAGCGAGGAGACGTGCACGTCGACGGTGCGCGAGCGGCCGTCGGTACGGCCCCAGATGGCGTAGTACAGCACTTCCCGAGGAACCGGCCTGCCGAGCTGAAGAAGCAGAACACGGAGAATCCGGTACTCGTGGATCGAAAGCTCCGCTTCGCCGTGTTTGCTTGAGGCGGAAGACGACGTCAGCCGCACTCGACCCCACGCGGCATCGAAGAAGGATGTATCGACGACCCGCATCAGCCGGCAGGAGAGCTCCTCGGCTGTCCACGGCTCGCGCAGGTAGTCGCTACATCCGGCGAGGAAGGCGGAAGCGAGTGCTGCAGGTTTGCCGTAGGCGACAACCGGAAGCCAAGTTCGGGGCCGCTCGGTCCCATCGAGCAACGCTCCCACACTCCTCACGGGGACGACATACGCATCCGTCTCATCCTCGGGAAGCGGGGTGGTCGAGCTCTGCAGGTCAAGCTTGTCGATTTTCCGTGCGTAGGCGAGCAGACGCCGTTCGAGCAGGGAGTCCTCAGTGATGACGTTGACGCGGATTACCAACCTGAAGCGCCCCGGCTATTTCTCCGGGAGTTGCTCCTCGCCCTTCATCTTTTTCTTGAGGTCTTCGAGCAGGAGGTCCGCGCTGGAGCTGGAGGATTCGAGCTGTGCGAACTGCTTGTCGAGGTCCTTTTCCTCGGAACCGGACATGTCCTCGATCTCCTGCATTGCGTCCGCCTCTGCCTCGATCTGGTCGACCCGCGAAGCCATCCGGTCGAACGCCTCGAAGGCGGAATTGTCGGACATGCTGCCGATCGTAGACTGGATGCGCTTCTGCGCCTCGGCCCGCTTGGCTCTCGCGACGAGGAGGTTCTTCTTGCGCTGCGCCTCCTCGATCTTCTGCTGAAGCTGCCTGAGCGACTGCTTCAGCTTCTCCACCGAGGCATGCTGTGAGTCGAATTGCGTCTTGTACTGTCCGGCAAGGTTGTCGTACTCCTGTTTGCGCAGGAGTGCCTCCTTCGCGAGGTCTTCCTTGCCGGCCTTGAGCGCAAGCCGAGCCTTGCCTTCCCATTCCTCGGACTGCTGTTGATTCTGAATCATCTGCCGTTCGAGCTTCTTCTCGTCTGCGATCGCGGAGGCGACGCTCTTCTTCGACTCGATCAACTGCTCGTTCATATCGATGATTAGCTGGTTGAGCATCTTCTCGGGATTCTCAGCCTTGCTGATCATGTCGTTGAGATTCGATTTTACAACCCGCCTAAAACGGTCGAATATTCCCATACCATCAGCTCCTCTCAATAACAGGATGTCGTAACGTCAATCGCGGTGCGACATCCAAAGTCGTGGTCGCTTTCAGCTCCCTTATTGCTTCCCTCGTCCGTACTCCGCTGCACTTCACTTACTGTCAGGACTGGGGTCCACCGCTGCGGGCTTCTTGTCTCGGTACTTCGAGAGAATCGGGTAGTGCTGCGCGAGCGCCAGCCCAATGGCATCCAATGAGGCCTGGAACTCCTCCAGATCCATCGTCTCGTACTGGAGCGTGTCGATCAGTATGACATCGTCTTCCGACACTCCGTACGCTCCATGGATGAGGTCGGCCGCGTTGAGCTTGAGGAGAGTCTCGAAATACTCCTCCCTGTCTCGGTCCGGCACCGGCATTACCACGACGCGGATCGTCACCAGGGACTCCCCTACCATTACGACGACCCTTTCGAGCCCCTTTTCCGAGTCGTTGATAACCCACGTATTCTCGTTGAGCTCCTCGAACGTGAATCCGAGATTGATAAGATAGCTTTCGAGTTTTGTTGTGCTTGTCATAGAACCCTCCACGTGAAATAGGACGAGTTTACGACGTCGTCACCCGAGGAAGACCTGACCGGCATTGTCAATGGCGAGGATTGTCTTGCATTCAGAACAGCGAAACCGGCCGGCTTTCGTAGCCTTGAGTTTCTTTGAACAGATGGGACATTGAAAGATCTTCGGGAAGACGTCCGACGTGCCGCCCGGCGCGCCCGCCTTGAAGAAGCTGGTGGCGTCGTCAAGACTATCTTTGATGTTGAAGAACTGGGAGAAGCCCAGGAGTTGGAAGACTTCATATACCTTCGGCTGGATCTCCAACAATACGAGATCCCCGCCTCGGGGTTTAACCGCCTTCAAAAATGCGGTGAACGATCCGATTCCGGTACTCGAAACATAGTTCAGGCCCGCGCAATTGAAAATCAGACGTGAAAACCCGCCCTCGATGGCCTTCGTTACTCTCTTCTGAAAGAAGTTGGAGTTGTAGGTGTCGATGTATCCCGTCAAGTAGAGCACAAGGCAGCCTTCAACGGAGTCGACCCGCTGCAGTCGTATCTTGAGGCTGTCATCCTTTTCTTCGTCGAATCCAGGTACAATGTCGTTATTATTCATGTAACCCCTTTAGGACGAGAGCATACCTAATCTAACTAACGGTTTTTATATTAATAGTCAAGTCCTTTCTTGTCAAACCGACTCTTACGATTATCGGCACCAGAAAGAGATAGACACCCCAATATTCACCTCTTATAATCTTTCACATGAAAAGGATCGAACCCGTTGCCAGAATTGCGGTGGCCGGCGTCCTCTTGCTGCTGGCCGCAACCGCAGGCGCACAGTCTATCCAAGACTTCACAAAGATCGTCGATTTCAAGGCGACCCTTGAAACTCTCAGTAAGCAGGCCGCTGAGAATCACTCCGTCTCGACCGGCGGGAGGCTTGTGGTGCTGAACGGGGTTGCGTCCTCGATCCAGAACCTGAGCAACGACCCGAAGCAGTTCTATGCCATGATCGAGCTCGTGGACGGGAAATGGCACGGATTGCGGTCGATCAGCCTCTATCGTTGCTACGTGCTCGTACAGGGGCCGCAGTTCGCAAATCAGGTCCTTCTGCGACCCTCGAATAGTCCGCCGGCCGACTCGGTCCAGACCAACTCTCAGCTTCTCGTCGTCGGGGAGGTGAGGGGAGTCGTCGCGGCGCCCGACGGCAGCAACGTTCCGGTGGTGGTGGCCTATTTCATCCGACCGCTGAGCTGATCGCAGCTTACTCGAATATGATGTGACGTGGCTCAATCGAATCTCCCTTTGAAAACAATACTGCTCGCTCCATCACATTCCTGAGCTCCCGTATGTTGCCCGGCCAGTCGTAATCGAGCAGCTTCTCTATTGCCGAGCTCGAGATCGACGCCCGTGCGTCCACGCCGTCGACGTGTGCCTCAGCGAATGTACGGGCGAGCTCCGGAATGTCCGCCCTGCGGCTTCGAAGCGGCGGAATCCTCAGAGGCAGGGTGTTGATACGATAATACAGATCCTGCCTGAAACCACCCGCCTTCACTGCCGACCGAAGGGCCCGATTCGTCGCGGCGATTATCCGTACGTCCGACTCGATGCAGCGGAGCCCTCCAACGCGGGAAAACGTCTTGTCTTCGATTACCCGCAGAAGCTTGACCTGGTGGTGGAGAGGCATCTCTCCGAGCTCGTCGAGAAAGAGGGTCCCACGGTGTGCCCGCTCGAAGAGCCCGGGACGGGAAACGGCGTCGGTAAAGGCGCCCTTCTCGGCTCCGAAGAGCTCGGTCTCAAGGAGGGTCTCAGGGATGGCGCCGCAGTTGAGTGGGACGAAAATCTCTCCACGTCGCGCCGAGAGATCATGGATCGTTCGGGCGACGAGCTCCTTGCCGGTTCCGGTCTCCCCGATGATGAGCACGGGAGAGTCGGAGGTCGCATAGAGCGCGATCAACCGCTTGACTTCGCGAATCGACGGGCTGCGGCCGATGATATGCGACAGCTGCGAATCGTCGACGGGCGGGGCGTCGCTCAGGTGCAGGCGAACCGCCGTTCGCAGGATCGAATGGATCTTCTCTCTGGTAAACGGTTTGACGATGTAGTCGTGCGCCCCGGCTTTGATCGCTTCCACCACCTTCTCGGCTGAACGGTCGGCCGTCAACATGATCACCGGCGGCGCTGCAGGGAGGTCGAGAATCCGCCGGAGGACCTCCATCCCGTCGACGTCGGGCAGGCCGATGTCGAGCAGTACCAGATCCGGATCCTCCTCTGCGGTCATCCGCACCCCCTGCTCCCCGTCGAGAGCAGGGATGACGGCGCACTCGCCGGGTAGCACCATCTTGAGAAAGGTGTGGATGTTCGGATCGTCGTCGATGAACAGTATGCGGACCATGACCGATATGAGTAATCTTAATGGAAAAATCTGCGCAGCATCGCATGTTTTTTTCTTCCAGAACCGCCTCCGCCGCTCTTCTCTCTCAGCGTTTGAGTCCACTATCAGTGCGCGCCAATCAAACTCGCTCAACGTGCTGAGCTCAGGGCGTCAGTCATCTCCTTCTTGGGCAATTTGGACAGTGAATTGAATCCCCTCATCGTGACATCTTTCTCTTGCATCGCCCGGACAGAGTGCTATGACTGAATTTACGGCTCAATTTCTTCAGGAGTCCCTCCGAAGTCCAATTCGCCAAAACTGCATTCCAGAAAAGAGCCGACAGCTCTCTGAGTTTGCACATCTCGCTTGTCCTTTGGGAAAAGAGTCACGGGCAGATGCCCGAAAAGGGTTGGCGAAGCCATACTGTTCGCCGCGCTGAACTCTGCCGACCCACTAGGAGAAGAAGATGAACTCAAGTGTATTCCGGACTCATCGAAAGCATTGGCACCGGACATGTACGCGACATGCCAAATTCCAAGAACGGCGGTCATCTGTTCTGTGGGTGCCGCTGCTCCTCGCCATCACTGCAGGTGTCTTGATCCTGGGCTGCCCACCGCCTGAACCGCCCACTATCACACATGCGCTCTCGGGAAAGCTGATCGACGCAGCCACCGGCGCGCCAATCGTCGGCGGGATCGTGGACTTTGCCGGAATATCGGCAAAGAGCGGCGCCGACGGCACCTATTCGCTCGACCTGGGAAAGAACTCGGGAACGGTGATATGAAGGTTTCTGGTCGCAGTCAGACGGGCTAACAACTGCCAACTCGGCGATTGGTGCGGTCGGTTCAAGCGTGGTTCTTCCTGCCATCCCGAGTCTCGGCCCGGTCTCGGGACTGAATTACAACACTCTCGCATACGACTCAGGCACTCTTTCGGTGAGCGCCGCCGCCGGTGCGAGCGGGTACGGTTTCTGGCTGATGGATGCGAGCTCCGATCTGATCGCGATAGTCAGCAGTGTCGGAGCGAGCATTACGCTTCCCACGTGGCTGCAGACCCAGCTTGCAGGTACAACGGTCACGGTAATGGTATACGCAACCGTTTCGAACATGACCACTGTCAGCATCTCTGCGATCGCCCTCATGATGTCGAATGCAGGCGTCGCGCCCTCTGTCGAAATGATGCTTGCTATGGGCGGCAGCAAGGACTTGGCATTCTAGAAGTCGCCCCACATGACTCCGGTCCAACACGCTCACGGCGATGCAGGGGGGGCAGGAGGCCTCACCTCCTGCATCGGTAGCGACATTGCTCGTCTCGCGGAGGGCATCTGGCTCCGCCTCCGGAGTCCCCGCTCTCTAGCGAGACCGGGATGACGGCGCACCCGCTCGGCAGAGCAATCGCGAGGACGGTGTGGACGTTCGCATCATCGTCGATGAAGAGTATTGGAACCATGGCGGATTTTAGTAATTCTAATTGAAAACGCGCCGGTAAGGAGCATTTTTTGCCTTCAATATTCCCGCGATCGGATCCTGAGTGATCTGGGAATTTGACAGTGAGTTTCGTGACTCCTATAATTAATGGGTGTCGGCCGTGGCCGCGCCGCGTCGGTTGTGCACGAACGGTCAGCCAAGCTCGGCGTATTGGAACGACGGCGCGGGTCAGTGGAGGCTGACGCCACGTCAACCGAGAGCTGCGCGGGATCCTAGTCAAACTAAACAGTCATTTGAAAGAAAGTGCGCGCCGAGGATGGCTCTCACCGGTTGTGTGAAAGAACCCCCACCTACGGCTCCGCTCCTCGTCCTGCATCAGTCCTACCTGACAGCATCCTTTTCGAAGAATCAGCGATCGAGAACCGTCCTCCTCTGACTGCTCGTGAGCGAGCATTGGTCTATGAAACGACTGACTCGATCAGTCGAAAAAGGAGGCAATGATGAAAAAGAAAGGAGGACTGTCGCTGGCCGTGCTATCAGCCGCGGCTCTGCTGGTGCTCGGCTGTCAGCCGCTCGCGAACATCGGCGAGAAATGGCACCCGAGCGGACAACGCTACATCAAGCTCGCCATCAGCGTTCCGCCGCAGGCCCGGTCGATCGCGGTGGCTGACTACCAGGTGACCGGCCTCGAGATCGAGGTGCTCGACCCGAACAACGAGTCGGTGAAATCGATCGACTGGGACGCCGCGGAGGGTGACAACACCTACATGATACCGGTCGAGATGCCCGGCGATTACGTGATCAAGGTGAGCCACTTCGGCCAGAAGGACGGCGAAACGGTCGAGGCGACCGAGTCGGCCGCCTTCAACATCGGGGCGATGACGATCACGGTGATCACGGTTGTCCCGGGGAATATCGGAATGATTCAGGTACAGGGAGAACCGGCGCAACCGGTCGAGGAGGATGGAACGCTCACAATACACCTGACGGGCGTGGACGCGCCCGACGGCACGAATGTGCCCATCGGTGTCTATCCCGCCGGGTTCGACCCGGGTTCTGGTGATCCCCTGTCGGCCCTGGTCGCCGTGGCCGGCGGTGAGCTGGAAGGAGGCAACCTGGACTCGTCGGCGCGCATCTCAGGCACCGAGACCCTGTGGATCGGGGAGGGCGGCAGCTCCTATGACGTCTACGTCTGGCTGGACATGAACAACAACCTGGATACCGTCATGTTCCCCGAGCCCGGGATCGACTACCAGCTGTCTACGTTTCCGGTCACCGTCGAGATCAACGGGAACGTCGACCTGTATTTCACGGGGGCAAGTTTCGTTCCGGTGCCGTAGCGCTCCGGTCACGGGCTCCCCGATCGAGCTCCTCAGTCCGGGCGACGAGCTGCCGCAGGCGGTAGCCGGGGAGCGCCGAGAGGCCGCAGTCTTGCCCGGCTGCGGCTTTGCTTGTGTTGGGCTGTCAACCGCTCGCGAACATCGGCGACAAATGGCATCCGAGCGGCCAACGCTACATCAAGCTCGCCATTAGTGTTCCGCCCCAGGGGAGATCGATCACTGTAACCGACTACCAGGTGACCCGCCTCGAGATCGAAGTGCTCGACCCGGTGGGCGAGACCGTGAAATCGATCGACTGGGCTGCTGCGGAGGGGGAGAGCACCTACATGATACCGGTCGAGACGCCCGGCGAGTACTCGATCGAGGTGACCCACTTCGGCGAGAAGGACGGGGAAACGGTCGAGGCGACCGAATCGGCCAGCTTCAATATCGGGGCAATGCTGATCACGGTTGTCGAGGTTACCCCGGGGCAGGTCGGGACGATCAACGTCGTGGGGGGCACGCCGCCTACCACGCACACGCTGTCCGGCAAGCTCGTCGACGGCACAACCGGCGCGCCGCTTGAGGGCGGAGTCGTTGAGTTCGCCGGGATGTCGACAACGAGCGGCGGCGATGGCAGCTACGTGCTCGATCTGGGACTGAGCTCAGGAACGGTGACAGGAACTCTCTCCATCCACGCCACCGGCTTTACTACATACCTGCTCAACGGCATCTCCTTAGATACGAGCGGCGACTCCACTGCCACCTGGGTGCTTCAGAGAATCGACAGTTCCGGGCTGACGAGCCACAGCCTGAACCTGCACATCTATGAAATGCAGTCCAATTCTCCGACGGCCACGGAGATCCCTGACGGTACTCCAGTGCTCGTTTCCCTCTACAACGAGAATGGCGCAGGTGGGGGCGGATGGTGGGGCACCTACCAGGGAGGTTACACCTGGTTCAACTGGATAAGCGGCGAATCGTGCCTCGTTTCCGCCTACGTAGATTTGTCTGCCATGCTCCCGGGAACACACTCGTTCAACCTAATCAAGAAGAACGTTTCGCTGACCGGAGCGAACCAAGATCTTAGTCTCTACGAGGACATAGGTAGCGAGATGACGATCTCGATCACGGGCGACTCGGCCGGGAACAATGTTGCGCTCTACCTCGAGTCACCGAATCGCGCTTTTATGGCCGCCCAGCTGCCTCTCGACGGCAGCGCGCAGGCGACGCTGCATCTGCTGAACCCGTACGGGTACGAAGGTTTCTGGTCGCAGTCAGACGGGGAGACTACCGCCAGCTCGGCAATCGGGCCGATCGGTTCGATCGTGAATCTTCCTACGATGCCGAGTCTGGGCCCGGTGTCACCACCGGATTACAACTCACTCGCATACGACACGGGTACTTTGTCGGTAAGTCCCGTCGCCGGGGCGAACATGTACGGGTTCTGGCTGATGGATGCCGACTCCAATCTCATCGCCATAGTCAGCAGTGTCGGAGCAGGCGTAGCCCTTCCTGCCTGGATGCAGACGCAGCTCGCAGGTACGACCATGACGGTAATGGTATACGCTGTCGACTCGAACATGGCGTCTGTCGACCCATCTGCCCTCGCGCTCATGATGCAGAATGGAGGCGTCGCCCCCTCTGTCGAAATGATGCTCGCAATGGGAGGAAGCAAGGACTTGGATTTCTAGGGGTTGTCCGCAGGATTACAGTCCCGAATACGCACCGTAGCGGCGGTGGGAGGAGAGGCTTCGCCTTTCCCTGCCGCCGCCGAGCATCTCTCGTCGCTGCCACCCTATCGAATTCCTCCGCAGCGACCCGCCGCGAGATCAGGCGAGGAGGCGGTTCGTGATCTCTGCGAGCCGCCGTCGCGCCGCCTCGTCGTAGGCCTGCCGGTGGGCGCGCTCCTCTCGCTGGACGTTGAAGTAGCTTCCGGTGATCCCCTCGAGCTCGGGGGCGACCGCGAGGCGCACCGTTGCCGCAACCCCGTCCTCGACGCTGCTCGAAGGCGGAAAGCGCCCCACCACCATCTTCGTCGGCATGAAGGTGGAGGGATGGAGCGCACTCACCGTGATTCCCTCGCCGCGAAGCTCGCCTGCGAGATCGATCGTGAACATGATTTGTGCGAGCTTGGAGCGCTGGTAGGAGCTGCTGCCGCTGTAGGAGCGCTCGAGCATGAGGTCATCGAAGTCGAGGGCAGCCTGTCCGGCCGATGCGACGTTGACGATGCGCGACGGTGCCGCAGCCTTCAGGAGCGGCAACAGCAAACGCGTGAGCAGCACGTGGGAGAGGTAGTTGACCTGAAAAACGAGCTCGTAGCCGTCCGCGCTCACCATCCGCTCGTCGAGGTAGACTCCCGCGTTGTTGACGAGGACGTCGAGGCGATCGTGGTTGCGCTTCACCTCTTCGGCGAGCGATTGCACCTCTGACAGCCGAGCGAGGTCAGCGCGGTAGAACCTGAGGCGGGCATCCGGATACTTCTCTCGAATCGCGGCCATCGTTTGCTCCCCGCGCTCGTTGCTGCGCCCGTGGAGCAGAAGCTCTGCCCCCTGCCCGGCGAGCTTCATGGCAATTCCCCGCCCGAGTCCGTCGGTCGCTCCGGTTATCATGATCACCTG